>NZ_VOLR01000004.1 GCF_007954355.1 Colwellia hornerae | reverse complement strand
AAAGTCAGCCAAGCAATTCGTTTTACCCAGTAGGCGAGAGCGGCAATATCCGAGAATGCTGAAGTGCTCAAAGAATAGATATCCTGTTAAAAGTAAAAATGCCGTTCACCTTAAGTGAACGGCATTAAGATATTGTCGGTTTTTATTTTCTATTCTTGCGTTTTTTCCATTCTTTTATCACTGAATATCGCCATAGTCCATGTATGGTGAAATAACCTATTATTGAGAATAATGTCGCCAGTACTCCACAACCAAGTAAAAATGCTGGTCCAATAGTTGACAAGCTATCAACTAGCCATTGCCAGTTCGCTTCAAATACAAATTCTTTTTCTGGACGACCTAATAACCAGATACCAACCATATAACAGCCATAAAAAATTGCCGGTATCGTTAACGGATTTGTGATCCAAACCAGCGCAACCGATAGTGGCAAATTTGAATGTACTATAATAGCAACACCAGCAGCTAAAACCATTTGAAAGGGGACCGGGATAAAGGCAAAAAATAAACCGACGGCAAAAGCTTTTGCGACAGAATTACGGTTTAAATGCCATAAGTTGGGGTTATGCAATGACGCACCAAAAATTTTTAAATGTTTATTATTTTTTATGGTGTTGTGATCCGGCATATAACGCTTGAAGAGTTTTTTAGGCATATACTTTACTTATATTATCTAGGCTTTATTTATCGATTAGACAGATACGGAAATTAATCACTATGGAACGGTGGCTATTTACATTTTTTATTGGTGCTATTCTGTCACTATTCTTACCGATAGTACCAGACTTTTCGCAAGTTTCTATTTGTTTTTGTTTTGCTGTCATTTTTTGTCTCATCAAAAGGTTACGGGGTTATAGTGGACTCTTTTTTGGCTGTGCTTGGTTACTCAGTGCTGGCTTTGCTTATCAAAATATCTGGCAAGTTAATAACCTTGTCGCAGATAATTTTTTCGGTAAAACCGTAACGGTAAAAGGTATAGTTACCAATATCCCAAAGTCATTAACGCGTATAATAAAAAAGGATGAAACGACCAAAAAAGTATCACGTTTTAATTTTGTTGTTGAAGAAGTCAATCAACAAAAACTCCAATCAAAGATAAATATTCGTCTCCGTTGGGATCATAAGTCTATTAAACTAGATAGCTTAAAAAAGGCTACCAAGATTAACCAAGGCCAGAAATGGCAACTTAATGTCCGAGTGAAGCCTGCCCATGGTTTTGCAAATATTGGCGGTTTTAGCTATCAAACATGGTTAAGGCAAAAGGAACTCCATGCTACCGGCTATGTAAAACATTCAGTAAAAAATAAATTAATATCAGCACAGCCTAGTTATCGCCAACGATTGTATTTACAACTCAATGAATTAATAGACTCAATAACTTTAACGAATGAGCTGCACCATTTTATTTTTGCCCTTACCTTTGGCGAGCGAGGCAAAATTACCCCTGAGCAATGGCAAGTTTTACAAGCAACAGGAACACAGCATTTAATGGCAATTTCTGGCTTACACTTAGGCCTAATTGCCAGTGGTGCTTTTGGATTGATGTTGATGTGTTTTCGCTATAGTCCCTTTTATTTACTGTTAACTGAAAAAGGCAAGTTATGGCTGGTAAAAAAGAACAGCCGTATCGTTACTTTCGCTTTTAGTAGCTTGGTTGCGCTATTTTATGCTTATCTCGCTGGCTTTTCTTTACCAACACTGCGCGCATTGATTATGATGCAAATATTTATTGGCGCTAAGTTATTGGGTGTTAAGTTAACGATAACACGCTGGTTATTACTCAGTATCGTTTGCATTATATTGATATCACCCTTTAGTCTGTTTAGCGTTAGTTTTTGGCTAAGCGTTTATGCGGTATCACTGATCTTATTGATTATTTGGCGATGTCGAAAACTACTCTCATCATCGGGTGATGGTCAAGCGGATAAAATAAAAGCCTGGCTCCACTCCTTAATAATTATACAGCTAGGCTTAACATTATTTATGTTACCCGTTGCGGCTTTGTTGAATTATCAACTACCTCTTTCGGCATTACTTGCTAATATTATTGCCGTGCCTTGGATGAGTTTTACCGCTATTCCGCTATGTTTATTGGCTGTAGTTGTTATGCCTTTTAGTGAAACGCTAGCAATATTTTTTCTTGAGTTATCGCTAATGTCATTAAAGTTGATTTGGCAGTGGCTAAGTTATTTGTCGAGCCAACAATGGCTTTTTATCGACGTTAGCCATCAGACATTAATGATTATTTTGATGATCAGCGGTTTATGCTTCATCAGTTATTTTTTAGCATTACCCAAAAAAGTACTGGCTGCTGCGCTATTACTTACTTTTTTATTCAGCTTGATGTCTGTTAATAACCAGCAAAAAAATGATGATTGGCAAGTAAATGTTCTTGATGTGGGACAAGGGTTAGCGGTTGTTATTGAACGAAATGGACAAGCGATTTTATACGATACAGGGGCGAGTTACCCTAGTGGCTTTAACTTGGCAGAAAGCGTGATTTTTCCTTATTTACAGTATCGAGGGGTGACCACTCTTGACTATTTATTGTTAAGTCATGCCGATAACGATCATGCTGGTGGCTTGGCTTTTATTGATGAAAAAATAGCGCTAAATAAAATTATCGTTAAGCAAATTAAATATAATCAACCGGTAGAAGATTTTGGCAGGTATAGTTTTGTTAACATGCAGAGTTGTAAACAAGGCGATAATTTTATTTGGCAAGGTCTGACTTTTTCTGTGTTGTGGCCAGTGGTTATTGAAGATAAAGAAAATGATAATTCGTGTGTGATCCATATTTCTGATGGTAAATATAAGGTGCTATTAACGGGCGATATTCCTCGTAAAGTTGAAAAGTTACTGGTCGCAAATGTTGAAATCGCTGACAAGTTAAAAGCTGATGTTATTGTTGCGCCACACCATGGCTCAAAAACCTCATCAAGTACGGGTTTTATTAAAGCGGTTTCACCCGAGGCGGTTATCTTTAGCGCCGGTTTTATGAATCGATGGAAGATGCCTAATAAAGCAGTACTTAAACGTTATCATCAGCTTAATGTAACGCCATATGCAACTGCTGAGCATGGAATGATCCGCATAAACATCAGCGAGCAAGCACTTGAAATTGAATCTTATCGTCTGCATATTAAGCCTTATTGGTTTGCTAATTAACGTTGTAAATATTATTAGTTGGTTGCAACTAAGAAATAACGCTAAAATGGCTTGGGTATGAATAATTAATCGCGAAGTCACAGAGAGACTGAATGTTAGCAAGTAAAAACAAAGTAGCAGTGCAAGCCACAACTTGGCAAAATTTTAAACGTTTAATGAGCTATGCTAAACCCTATAAAGCAGGGTTTGTCATCGCTATATTAGGTATGCTCGGTTATGCCGGTATCGACACTTTATTTTTCTCGCAGTTACAGCCATTAATTGATGATGGACTAACAGATGCTAATCCTAACTTTATGAAGTGGGCACCACTTTTTGTTATTGTTTGTTTTATTATCCGCGGTATCTGCCATTTTTTTGGTAATTATTGTTTAGCTTGGGTGGGTAATAATGTTGTTACCGATTTAAGGCAAAATTTATTCGAGCATATTATGGCGCTGCCGGTGACTTTTCATGATAAAACGTCGACCGGAACGTTAATCTCTAAACTCACCTTCGATACCGAACAAGTCCTTAACGCGACGAGTAAAGCGTTACTTACCTTAGTGCAACAAGGCGCTATGGTGATTGGCTTTCTCGCGGTTATGTTTTACAACAGTTGGCAGTTATCGGCAATATTCCTTCTTATAACTCCTATTATCGCTATTATTGTTACTGTGGTTTCGAAACGTTTTCGCCAAGTCAGTAAAAAAATTCAAAATGCGATGGGCGAAGTAACTTCTGCTGCTGAGCAAACCTTTAACGCTCATAAGGTTGTGTTAACCTTTGGCGGACAAAAACGTGAATTCGAACGTTTTGGTCAGATAAATAAACATAACCGCCAACAACGTATGAAAATGGTAGCCACTAAATCTTTTAGCGTACCCTTAATACAAATTATCGCTTCTTTTGCATTAGCGTTTGTACTTTACGTTGCCAATTTAGAAAGTATGAAAGCAAGCTTAACGCCAGGGATTTTCATAACGGTGATTACTTGTATGACCATGCTACTTAGACCTTTAAAGTTATTAACAACGGTTAACAGTGACTTTCAAAACGGTATGGCGGCTTGTGTCAGTATTTTTGCTGTGCTTGACCAAGAAAATGAAAAAGACACCGGTCAACAATCACTTGAGAAAGCCAAAGGAACACTTGCCTTTGAACAGGTAGATTTTTCTTATACTAATGACGAAAAATTAGCGCTTACTCAGTTAAGCTTTACTGCGAATGCTGGCGAAACAGTGGCTTTAGTTGGTCGCTCGGGGAGTGGCAAATCAACCGCCAGTGCAATTTTGCTTCGCTTCTATGATGCCACTTCGGGTAAAGTACTTATTGACGGTAAAGACATTACCTCATACAAATTGAAAGACTTACGTGCTCAGTTTGCTTATGTGTCTCAGCAAGTGGTGTTATTTAATGACTCTATCGCTAATAATATTGCCTATGGTAAACCCAACGCCAGTCGTGACGAAATTATAGCTGCGGCTAAAAGTGCCCATGTTATTGAATTTGCAGAGAATATGGCTGACGGAATTGATACAAATATTGGAGATAATGGCGCTTTACTCTCTGGTGGGCAACGTCAACGTGTTGCTATCGCTCGAGCATTGTTGTGTGATGCACCTTTTTTAATTCTTGATGAAGCGACCAGTGCATTAGATACGGAGTCAGAACGTCATATTCAAGATGCTTTGCAAGTTTTACAAAAAGATCGTACCTGTATTGTTATTGCTCATCGTTTGTCTACCATTGAAAATGCCGATAAAATTATTGTTATGGAACAAGGGAAAATTCTTGAGCAGGGCGACCATCACACGTTATTAGCAAAAGAAGGTGCTTATGCAAAATTACACAACTTTCAATTTAGCGAATAAAATGACGGTTGAGATCTTGCTATGCGCTTAATTGAAAAGGTTTGGTTTTTTCAACATCCAGCAAAATGGCTGCTCGTGCCTTTATTGTTGCCGTTAACGCTTCTTTTTTGGTTATTATCTGCGTTGCGACGAAAATGCTATCATCTGTATTTTTTTAAATCCTTTGGTATCGATATCCCTGTGGTGGTAGTGGGTAATATTGGTATTGGCGGTAACGGTAAAACACCAGTGGTTTTATACTTAATTGAGCAATGCTTAGCACAAGGCATGAAAGTTGGGGTTATTAGTCGAGGTTATGGCGGACAAGCACCGCACTATCCTTACTTACTCAATGCAACCAGTAGCGCAGCTGAAACAGGCGATGAGCCTTTATTAATTTATCAACGCCATGGCATTCCTGTGGTGGTTGGTGGCGATCGTGTGGCGAGTGCCAGGTTGTTAATGCAGCAAGGCTGCGATGTTATTATTGCTGACGATGGTTTACAACACTATCGCTTAGAACGAGATTTTGAGCTTATTGTTATTGACGGTAAACGTGTGTTTGGTAATGGGTTGTTATTACCTGCAGGGCCCTTACGTGAAGGTTTATGGCGTTTAAAAACAGTCGATGCGCTTATCTTTAATGGCGCAGTGCCAACCGATAATAAAGTCTATCCGCTAGGTATACCTCAAATAACAATGACCTTGATGGCAAAAACGGTGGTCAATGTTAAAACCAAACAGCAGCTATTATTAACTGATTTTTATCAGCAGTTTAATGATAAAGACAATGAGACTAAGCGTATCAATGCTATTGCCGGTATTGGTGATCCGAGTCGTTTTTTTAAAACCTTAGTCGATATTGGCTTTAGCCTCGAAGCATCGGTCGGCTTTAAGGATCATCAGCATTATAATGCAGCACAATTTGTCAGTTTTTCTGACGAAATTCCGCTTTTGATGACAGAAAAAGACGCGGTTAAATGTACATCTTTTGCTAAAAATAATTGGTGGTATTTACCGGTTGATGCCCATATGGAAAATAAACAAATAACGCCATTTTTAGACGCGCTATTTGACAAAGTAAAAGCAGATAAACTGAGCCGTATTAAGGCTAGATTCACGCTAAGCTAAATAATAAATAAACTGATAAATAAGAGAATGAACATGGCATTTGACGTAAAATTAATGGAAATATTGGCTTGTCCTGCTTGCAAGGGCAAACTTGATTACAATAAAGAGCAACAAGAATTAATCTGTAAATTCGACCGCCTTGCTTATGCTATTGAAAAAGGCATTCCGGTCTTGTTAGAAAGTGAAGCGCGCCATATTACCGAAAATGACTAATTAAATATATTTGGAGAATTAAATGTCTTTTATTGTTGTTATACCCGCTCGGTTTGAGTCGTCTCGTTTACCGGGAAAAGTGTTAGCCGATATTAATGGTAAGCCGATGATCCAATGGGTTGTTGAAAAAGCCCAGCAAAGTGGTGCTAGCCAGGTGATTGTGGCCACTGATAATAAGCAGGTTGAAGAAGCGGTATTAGCATTTGGCGGTGAGGTTTGTAAAACTCGTGCCGACCATCAATCGGGTACTGAACGTTTAGCTGAAGTGATGAACATTTATAACTTTGATGATGATCAGGTTATTGTTAATGTTCAGGGCGATGAGCCTTTTATTCCAGCTGAAAATATCGCTCAAGTTGCCCGGAATTTAGCCGACCAGCAAAGAACAAATCAGCAACAAGCTAGAATGGCGACACTTGCTGTGCATATTCATGACGTAGAAGAAGCTTTTAATCCTAACGCCGTTAAAGTGTTAACAGATAAGCACGGTTATGCGATGTACTTTAGCCGTTCGACCATCCCTTATGACCGAGATCGCTTTCTTAATGAGGAAAGTGTCGCCGCTATTGGTGATTTTTATTTACGCCATATTGGTATCTACGCCTATCGCGCTGGGTTCATTAAAGACTATGTGCAATGGCCGGCCAGTCAATTAGAGCAAATTGAATCTTTAGAGCAACTACGGGTGTTATGGCAAGGTGAAAAAATTCATGTTGCGGTCGCTGAAACTCGTTTAGCGGTTGAAGGTGTTGATACACCAGAAGACTTAGAAAAAGCTCGGGCTTATGCTCTTACGCTTTAAGTATTTTTTATAAAATAAAAAAGGCCTTATGTTTTTACATGAGGCCTTTTTATTACGCTAACAAAATATTATTTCAATAGTTTTAGCGCTTTAACACAGCGACCAATTTGTTGATGGCTAGCTTTAACTGTCTTTAACACTTGCGGCTTCATAGCACTGTAGTCTTTAATCAGTTGTGCTAATTCTGCTTCACTGGTTGCATTACATTGTGTAGGCAACATGCTACCGGCAAAAGACTCTAATAAACCTAAATCACTTCCTTCATTTAATTTAGGGATGTGTGCAAGAATTTTAGCTTTATAAGGCGCTTCTAAAGCTTGTTGCTCACCAGGAAATAAACCCCACATAATATAACGCAGTGTAGAAAGTTTTAGCTTGTCAGGGTTATTAATAACGATGTTAAACCACTTTTCTTTAACGTCTGCCTCAGGTCGAAGAACTTCGGCATAAATAGCACTTTTAACACCTGAATCGGTAATGTCTTTTTTTGCTTCAGCGCTCAATAATGCTTGGTAATTACCATGTTGGTAACGGTTCATTTTAGCAATTAATGTCCAGCGCTTGTCTTGATCTATGGTAATGCCATCAAAACTTTTTTCACCGTTCAAAATGTTTTGTAAGCGGTTTAAATGCTTAGTTGTTTTCGTTACACCGACATAACGGCCATACCAAAGTTTTTGGAAGTCTGAACCCGCTTCAGCATTTTCTAATAAACGTAAGTATAAGTTTTCAACGTCCATATAAAGTGCCGTATAATCTTTTTGCTCTAAGCGTGTTGCAACAGTTAGGAAGCCTAAAGCCGAGGTTAAAGTGCTGGCAATTTTACGTGATACGTTATAATCGCTTTCACCTTCAAGATTAGCCATAGCAAAATTTACCAACTGATCAGCAGCTAAATTTGCATCATTGACACTGTCAGACAAGCTTTGCCATAACATTAAGCGCATAGTGGCATTATCAATCGCATTGATATGCTTTTGTGCTGAAGCCAATGACTTTTCATCAAGGTCTACTTTTACGTAACCCCAATCGGCTTCGTTTGGATACACCAAATCAGGGCATGTTTGACCAATTACTGCTTTAATCTCAGTGGTTGCACCTTTATACATGATAGGTGTTGCAGAGGTTAAGTTCATCGCATTGCCATCAGCACTAACATTGTATAAACCAATTTGCACACGTTGTTCACGTAATGTTGGGTAACCTTCTGGTGCTGTTTGGTTTATTGCAAACGCGCTAATTTTACCGTCACTACATTGGTAATTAACTTTGATGGTGTTTAAGCCTGCATTATATAACCAGTCTTGTGTCCACTGGCTCATATCTTTACCAGCAGCTTTGCCCAATTCACCAATAAAATCTTCAAGATCAGTATTTTGGTAAGAAAACTTTTTCAAGTAATTGCTTACGCCGATGCGGAAATTTTCTTCACCTAAATAATAAGGCAACTGTTTTAATACTGATGCACCTTTACCGTAAGTAATACCGTCAAAATTTGATAAAGCAACCCCCGTAGAAGCAACCGGTAGTTCTATTGCATGAGTGTTCACTGAATCATCAGTGCGGTAAGCCCATTGTTTAGTACCAGAGTAGAATACATCCCAGTTGTTTTCAAAGTCACTGGCTTCTGCAATAGCTAAGTTAGCCATATAAGTAGCAAAACTTTCATTTAACCATAAGCCGTTCCACCAGCGCATAGTAACTAAATCACCAAACCACATGTGTGCCATTTCATGAGCAATAACATTAGCAAGACTCATACGAGCACTGGTTGATTTTTCTCCACGTGCTATATAGCCTTCATTGAAGGTAACCGCAGCAACGTTTTCCATGGCACCGGCATTAAAGTCAGGTGCGACAATTTGGTCATATTTGCCAAAAGGGTATTTCACATCAAAGTAGTTATTGAAAAAAGCAAAACTTTGTTTAGTTGGAATAAACCATTCATCAGTCTTAACGTATTCGGCTAAACTTTGACGAGCAAACAAACGTAACTTCATGCCTTCAAAATCATCTTCCCATACCGCGTAATTACCGGCATGAAGAGAGAAAACATAAGAAGAAAATTTTGCTGAAGCAGGGAATGACCATACTTTGTTATCACCGCTTTCACTAATAGTTGTTTCGCGGGTTGCGCTAATTATTTGCCAATGTGCGGGAGCGGTCACTTTTATTTCGTAGCTGGCTTTTAAATCAGGTTGATCAAAATGAGGGAATAAGCGGTTCGCGTCATAAGGTTCAAAGTCGGTGTATAAGTAAACTTCACCGTTTTTAGGGTCAACAAAACGATGGAAACCAGAGCCGTCAGTAGAGTAAGGACGTTGGTAATCAATAGTAATACTTTGCTTACCAGCGGTTAATTCGCTAGCAGGAATAGTAATAAACCATTTCTCATAGCTAAACTTAACGGCTTTGCCATTAACTTTTAATGACTTTATGGTACCTTCATCAAAATCTATGGTTAAATCATTTTTATTGTTTTCTACTAAGTCAAAGAGTAACTCGGTAGAGCCAGAAAAACTTTCGCTTTTATTATCAATCGTCACACTTAACTTGTAGCTAACGTTGCTAACTTGTTTTGCACGCATCTCAGCATAAACTGCTTCAAGTGATTCACTTTGAGTGCGCAATAAACTTGTTTGTTGTACGGCTTTAGCGACTGCTGAGTTACTTGCTGTGTCTGCTTTTTCACAGCCCATCAGAGCAATACTTGAGCCAATAATAGCAATGGACAGTGCCTTAGCTATTTGAGATTTATTTAATGTCATTTACCTAGAACCTACTTTATTGTTTTTAAGATTTCCTAGTGGAAACACTTTTTATTGAAAATATCCAAGCATTTATATCACATAAGCGGGGTAAATTTACTTCAGTCATCGCGTAAATAATGGAGTTGATCGAATATTAACTTGTTTTTAACAACGCTTGCTTTTTATCAGCATGCTTTTATCTGTTTTATTAATTAAAAACATTGTAATGCCTTTATTTACTTGGCGTTTGTTCATGTCTGTTAAGTGCCTTTTTTTGTTAGTTAATTGTTAATTTTATTTGCGGTTTTAAGTGAGAAATGTGTGGCGCATAACAAGGTGAACCAACTTGATGAGTATTTACGCTAACCAGGTGATTAAAATGCCGACGTTCATCTTGTTTTCTATCTGTTCAATCGAATAAACCTTGTCAGGGGACGTTACTTCTCTTTATCATGAGCCGCAGCCATTAATAAAAAGAAATAATAATGAATATAAAAAGAACCCTAACAAGCATCGCAATAATAAGTACTATGGCCCTTTCTGGTCAAAGTTATGCTGATAAAACTGAAAATGATCCGGTAAAAAAAGCATCGCCTTCAACCTGGTTAAACTTGTCTGAAAGTGAGTTAGTTGCCGTTGAAAAGTACGCAACAGATTACAAAACCTTCATCTATAAAACACCAACAGAACTGACCTTTGTTACTGAAACTATTAAGCGCGCCGAGAAACAAGGTTTTAAGCGTTTGTCTGAAAAAAGCAACCTAAAGCCAGGTGCTCGTTTTTATGATGTCAATCGTGACCGTACTATTTCATTAATTGTTATGGGTAAAAAAGGCCTTGAGCAAGGTACTCGTATTGTTGGCGCTCACATTGATTCACCTCGCTTAGAACTTAAAGGACGACCACTTTATGAAAAAGAGAAGTTTGCCATGCTGCAAACTTATGTTCATGGCGGAATTAAAACCTATCAATGGGTTAATATTCCTTTAGCCTTGGTTGGTCGTGTTGATAAAAAAGATGGTACGGTGGTTAATATCTCTGTTGGATTTGATGATAACGATCCTATTTTTATGGTGCCTGATTTAGCGCCACATGTTGACCATCCAAACAGAGATCGGAAAAGTCGTGACGTGATCAAGAAGGAAGAACTTGATGTTATTATCGCCGCTAAACCTGATTTAGATAAATCAATAAAAGAATTGATCACGGATTTCTTAAAAACAGAGTATGACATTTCAGTTGATGATTTGGTGTCTGCTGAATTAGCTTTAGTACCGGCAACTAAACCTCGTGACGTTGGCTTTGATCGCAGTATGATCGCCGCTTATGGCCAAGATGATAAAGCGAGCTCGATTGCCGCTGTTACTGCAATATTTGAACAGAAAATTCCTGAGTATACCTCGGTTGCCTTTTTAGTCGATAACGAAGAAGTGGGCAATATTAATAATACCGGGGCAAGCTCAACTTATCTTGTTGATATGTTAAGTGGCCTGTTATACAACCAAATGGGTGACGATTATAACGATTACCAGTTACGTAAAGTTTTACGTAATACCAAAGTTATTTCAGCGGATGTCAACCCAGGTGTCAACCCTAACTGGGCTGGTGTTTGGGAATTAGGCAATGCGCCACGCTTAGGTAATGGTATTAACTTGAAACTTTATGGTGGTGGTTTTAATGCTAACTCAGAATACATGGCATGGACGCGTAATTACTTAGATAACAATAAAATCAAATGGCAAACCTCTACTTATAAAGGTAAAGCGTCTGGCGGGACTATTGGTAGTGATTTGTCGAATGACAATATGGAAGTTATTGATTTTGGTGTACCCATTTTATCAATTCATTCTCCTTATGCGGTAGGTTCAAAGGTTGACTTATATTCGTTGTATAAAGCAATGTCAGCTTTTTATCAGCAAAAATAAAGTTAACTTTTAATTTTAGATAAAAAGATCAGCATTGGCTGATCTTTTTTCTTTATATGAAGCTAAAGCATAACTTTTTGTTCCAAATACAACACTTGATGATATTAGTGCTTTAAGTTTTAGCGGTGATTACTTTATAATTACTTTAATGGATCGCTAAACTTAGAAAGAATTCTTCATATGTTATTAAAATTACTTCAGCTACAAAACTGCTCAATAAGCTCATTTTTAAACAATTATAAAAATACACTTTTAGTACTGCCAATCGTTGTTGGCATACAAGCATGTGGAGGCGGTGGAGGCAGCAGCGATAACACCACCCCAACAGTTCCAAAAAGTTACGCTTTTTCATTAACGTCTACACTGACAAATAAATGTGGCGAAAAATTACCATTTGTCGATGTTGAGCTGTTTATTCAAAATAATGATTGGAGTGTCGTCACAAAGTTACAGCCTAACGCTAATGGACTTTTTAGTTTTTCATCAGAAAATGAATTAATAAATTACACACTTGTTGCTAAAACTCAGCAAGTAGGAAAGGTGGAAGGTTTAGATTTTGTTAGCTTTCATCAGGTAAAAGCGACAACCCCCGCTACTTATCAGGCTGAACACATCAGTAAAGTTGTAGATACTAATTGTGAATGTATCACTCAAAATGTTGAAGTGTCGCATACACCTGTTGCTGATATTACCCAAGTAACCAGCTCAGCGACATTTGCCAGCACAGCAGTTATCAATTCAGAACGAACTGACTTTATTAATGTGGAAGTTTGCCGAATAATTGATGGAACTTGGCCATTACATTCTTTCTCCCTTGTCGGTACTGGAAATAATAGCAATGTACAGGGTGCTGCAGGCTTTATTGATGATTTTAACCAAACAGTCATTAATAGTGATAATCAAGTGGTATGGCAACTCTCCGCTTTCACTGCTATTGAACAAATTGGCTTAAATAAAAATCATCAGCCTTTCACTACACAGCAATTATTCTTGGGGCAGACGCATTTTGCGATGACAGTACTTGAAGAAGATAACGCAGTTGATTTATTTAATAGTCATCTCTATGTTTCAGAAACGGTTTATCAATCAAATGCAGAGGTGATTTTTTCTGAAACAGATTCTGCTTTTGGTAAAATAAAAATATCGAGTCAGCATCAAGTTATTTCTTCAGCTTTTAACACTAGTTTTGCAGTAGCCGCCACGACTAAAAAACCAGATGTTGATGATATTTATTTCTCAGAAATAAAGTCCGACTGGAGTTATGATTACAGTAATGTTGCTAATTACCCTCTGGCTATAATTACCGTTAATTACCAAGCTTATCACCCTGAAAAAAACACCCCTATGCCAGCTAAATGGACAAGTTATGGGAAGATCACCGGACAATTACCGGTGGCTTCGGCTTTATCTGGTTATGAAGGTATTATTAATGATGACACGATAGTATTAGGTACCAATACAGATTTGGTGCAAAGTGAATATACTGATAAATACGCAAATTACTTAGTATATTACCAAAATGAAAGTAATGGTTCTTTTACTGATAATGTAAAAAACTATCATATTTCGATTAAGAAATAAGGTCATTTTACTATCAAAAACGGCGCTATATAGCGCCGTTTTTTATTGAAAAGATTCATCAGGCATTAATCTAATGCTTGTTTCGCTCTAACAGGATTAGCATACATGGTTAATAACCAATGCTGTTGCTGTTCAGTTAAATCAGACATCCGACTATTCAACTGATTCATTACGCTTTGCTTAATATCATCTTGCTGGTGCAGTTGCGCATAAGCCGTTAAGTTGCTGTCATATAATTTATAGTTACTGATAATCTCTTGGTCAATAGCTTTTGCTACCGCTTTACTGTCGGTAAATTCACCTTTAATAGCATGGCAAAATTCAACATGAACACGACCTTTTTTACCCATTAACCCTTGAGTAATACTATTTAAATCTTCATTTTCTTTCTTTTTATAACTACCTGTTGCTTCTCGTTCAGCGAGTTCAATCGCTTTGTCTCGGTCACAGGGATCAAATTCATACGAAATAGAAACAGGCACAATATTAATTTCATTTAAATAGTCAGCAAGGAGCGTTTGCTTGTCTTTGTTCAGTAATAACATTGAAATTAAAGCCGAATTGGTCTTGTCTATCCCATCTTTAGCACGACCTTCACGCTGTGCTATCCAGATGTTTTGTTGGCGCTCATAAACCGTATGATGAATATAGGCAGATAATTGCTTTGACGCATTTAACATGGCACGTTTACTTTCTTCACTGCGTTTAACGATAAAGCTTTTATTAATACGCATTAAGTCAGCAACCCAAGGTTGGTGCAGTAAGTTGTCGCCTACTGCCGCCTCAACGGTATTAATACCACTGTTGTACAACGCCCAATTAATTAACGCAACATCAAGCACTATATCTCTATGATTACTGATAAAAAGCATAGGCTTACTGGTGTCAATTTTTTCTAAGCCATGAAAAGTAAAACCATCAGTACTATTTTTTACTAAGTGGTGCAAATATTTTGCGACTTCACGTTGGATGTCTTCGATGTTATGAAACTTACTTACACGTAACTTTAACGTCCACTTTACTACTGAGCGACAAATAACCGGCAGAAGTTTGTACAGTCTAGGCATTTTAAAACTAGCAATAGAAGAAAGTAGCCCTCGGTCATTAATCAGTTTTCGGATCACAGTTGCAACCTCATCATCACGATAAGGGCGAATATCATCAAACATTTAAGGTCTCTTTACTGCTTAACAGCGATTTATTAACTTAAAAACTGGCAGATATTATAACCGTTTTTTAAATGAAAATGCTTCTATTGTTTATGCTTTACTCTTTTAAATAATATAATTTCATTAGCTTAGGGATAAGGAATAAAAATAATATAAAAAATTAAGCAAAATCCAAATAAAATGTATAAATTTTGCTACAGTTAATTATGTAAGCTCTTTTATGAATTAATTTATATTTTTTTCATGCTAAGACCTTGCGTTTTTCGACTTTACCCTCAAGTCTTAAATAGAGTCTAAATAAAAGGAATACCTATGAAAATAAATCTTTCAGGTCACCATGTAGATGTTACAGATGGTGTAAAAGAACATATCGACGAAAAATTCTTAAAAATTTCTAACCATTTTCCAACGCTGATTTCATTAGACATTATTCTTTCAAAAGAGCATGGAAAATATGGTGCAGAAATAACGACAAATTATGAAGGTGGTCGAATAGCCGTATCAGCACAAGACGATGTTATGTTTCCCGCAATTGCTAGTGTAGCCAAAAAACTTGATGCTGCACTTAAACATAGAAAAGGCCAATTAAAAGCAAATTTACACAGTAAGCCTGTTTCAGTTACACCTGAAATTGCCCATGAAAAAGTTCAAGAAATGAATTTGAACTAATTTAAAAGCAGTTATATTTAAATGTTTACGGGAGCTATTGCTCCCGTTTTAGTCTCTAGCGTATTATTACCATTATCAATGGTATACTTAACTTGTGGACAAATAATGTTGTAGAAGTGAAATATGTTAGCCCTTTCAAATAATGTCTGGTTAGATCAAAATGAACTTGAATTAACGGCTATTCGTGCGCAAGGAGCGGGCGGGCAAAATGTTAATAAAGTTTCGTCAGCGATTCATTTACGCTTTGACATTAAGGCATCGTCTTTACCTGATTTTTATAAAGAACGTTTATTAGCATTAAAAGATAAACGTATCACTAAAGAGGGGATCTTAGTGCTTAAGGCACAACAATATAGGACACAAGAGAAAAATCGTGAATCTGCGCTTGAGCGTGTTGTCGAAGTGATAAAATCAGCAATGGTTATTCAAAAAGTTCGCAGAGAAACTAAACCCTCAAAAAACTCGAAAAAAAGACGCTTAGCCGGTAAATCTCACCGCGGCAATGTAAAAGCACTCCGCGGCAAGGTCACTGATTAGTCGATCTTTTAAGAAATTTTTGTTTTACGTCGTAAGCCTACTAACGATAATACCAATAGTGCAAGGTAGGATAAGCTACCGCCACCGCTACTATCACCCGAACTGCTTTCTTTATTAATCAGAGTGTTTTTTACTGGAGATAGGCTTTCAGCCGTTGTTGTAGAACTATTAAAAATAGTGACATTATTAATGGTTACAAAGTTCTCAACTGCGGGTACAAAATTGCTATTGGCGCATTGCTCGCTAGTGTATTCCGGCATGGGGATATCTTGGCAAAGCGGTAGTAAGGCTATTTGATCAAGATTATCCATACCTTCAATGACTTCACCAAACACCGTAAAACCACCATTTTGTATGTCTAAGATAGCACTATTATCTTTATAATTAATAAACCACTGACTGGTTGCACTATTAGGACTGTTTCCTACTTTTGCCATCGCGATAGTCGCTCTAACATTTGAATACAAGGGCTCATTATTGACGGTACTATCGACACTAATTGGAGTTAATGGAAAGTCACCATCAAATCTTAAACCTCCCGCTTGCACGATAAAATTAGGCACTAAACGATGAATCACGGTATTGTTGTAGTCGCCGTCGTTAATATATTTTAAAAAATTTTCTACTGTTTTCGGTGTGGTTTTATCGTGTAAGTTAACTTTGAAATTCCCTTGAGAAGTTTCAAATTCAACAATTGTCGCATTGCTTGATACTGATAGCAGTGTCGCAATAGAACATGCACTCAGCAGTGCGAGCGTCTTAGGGGAAGCTTTATACATAGTAACCTTAAATTTATCAGGGATAATAATATTCGAAAACAATGTTAGCGATATTAAAAGCATTAGCTTAAAACAACAAGGGCTTTTATTGTCTGTAAATTTGAATTTACCGCTGTAGTGCTATTTTGCTTTAATCTTTGGATGCGTAACGGCCAGAGATGAATGTCTTTTGCCAAGATCGTTATTAAATTTAACGGCCACCCAACTAAACTTTATTCAATAAACGTTGGTAACATATTGGCTAGAGCGTGCTGACTGTTAAGTGGTTGGCAAGCGGTTTTATACTGCTTTTTATTGACTTTTTTATAAGCATATAAAAAAGTCACTTACTGATAAAACTCGCGTCTTCAATAAGACTAGCTAAAGGTGACTTTACCCGTCGCTCTTTGTAAAATAAATTGTGGCGGAGCGACAGGTTTACTGACAGTGTTATTACTTCGTCTATCATTGCCTGTTTTGTAAAAAAAATTCTTAATTAAGTGTGGTTTTCTCAACAAAAACTGAAGCAAAAATAGCGTTGAGGAGAGCTTTAAAAATGACGAATAAAATACCTTTATTTATTCACGGAATACAAATTTAGCTTTATATATTAAACCGTTTATTATCGATTATTAAAATAAAAATCACAGCCTGAATTTAGCGGATGTGATTTCAAAGCTGATCAAAACGTATTAGCCGTGATTTTACATTTAAAGTGAATGAAAAAAACGATTACTGCGTGGCAAGAAGTTATTATTATAATCCAGAGAAAAAGCCACTTGACTTGACCTGCCAACAATTTCATTTCTTGGTACTAAGCCAATTACCCGCGAGTCCGCACTATTATCACGGTTGTCACCCAAAACTAGATACTGTCCAGCCGGTACTAATACTTTATGGAAGTTGGCTAACTGTGAAGCCAATTTACCGGTTCTAATGAAATGTGGCTGGCCATTGATCGTCTCAGTAATGTCATGGTAATCGTTTGATGAGACGTTGTTTTCTAATGTTTCTTGATAGCTGATCACTTGGCCATTTATAATTAATTTATTATTTTTCATGATAATGGTATCACCTGGTACACCAATAACACGTTTGACTAAACGCTTGTCTGAGACAGCAGAATCAAAAATAATGATGTCATTGGTTTGTGGCTCGGCAAGTGTAACCAGGGAAATATGAGTAAAGGGTAAACGAATATCATAAGCCATTTTATTAATGAAAATTCTATCGCCTTCGACAATTGTCGGTTTCATTGAGCCTGTAGGTACGTCACTCCAGTCAGCAACAGCACTGCGAAATACTAACATTAAACCGATAAAGATAAATAATGACTTATTTTCTTTCCATAGTTTTGCTAAATTATCTTTCATTATATTTCCTCTATATACATTGATGACAAATCAGACTTTTGCCAATAATACTTTCGCTATTATGACCATGATTCTTTTTATTTGTTGCTTATGAAATGTAACGGGTTATGACAATTTTATTGTTTAAAAATAAAAAACTAATTAATGACCTGTTATTAATAGGCTTTTATGATTATTTTAAATTTAAGTGATGTTCTCTATCCTTGCTAGTCTTAAATTTATCAGTGCTTTATATCAATATAGGTTTGGATTTCTATGGTATTAGTAGGTAAGGGATAAATAGATAAAATTAAAATATAATTCCACTACAAATAAAATATTAATATTTACTTGAAGTTTGCATTAAAGCTAAGGAGAATTCTTGCAAAATTTACGTGTGTTTGTAAAGTAACTAACCAAAAACGATTATATTAATGACCAAAAAGATAAAAGTACCGTTAAAACAAAAAAACGCTGACTCAGCTGAGATAACCTTAGGTTTAACCGATCCTAAAAGTCCGAGTAATGTTGGTGCGGTAATGCGCGCGGCAGGATGTTATCAAGTTGACAGCGTACTTTATAGTGGTGTTAGGTATGCAAGAGCCGCTAAATTTCACACCGACACGCAAAGTGCCAGTAAAAAAATACCTTTAATTGGTGTGGAATCTTTGGTGGAAAGTTTACCTGAAGGTAGCAAACTAATATGTGTTGATTTAATTGAAGGAGCGGTGCCACTACCTGCCTTTGTTCATCCTAAAAATGCCATGTATGTGTTTGGCCCTGAAGATGGGACTATTAGCCAAGCTGTTATCGATAAAGCGGATGCAGTGGTATATATCCCAACGAATGGCTGTATGAATTTGGCGGCAACGGTAAATGTTTTGCTTTATGACCGCTTAGCAAAGTCGGCAACAGCAGTTGGAGACGATGAGCTTATCCGAAAAAGTAGGGATACAAATAATACGGTAAAAGTTAAACAGTAAAATGCCTTGTCAACGGGGTTAACTTTACTGTTTGTTCATAAAATAAACAAAATCATTAATAAAGTCGATAAAAAACTTGACTCTTTCTATGAACGATATACAATGCACGCAGCTAGAAAGTACTACCTATATTTATGTACCAAGTTTCGAAGTTATGTTAGTAGCTCGTCCTGTTTAATAAGTCATAGCAACACTCTCAGCATCATCGTTTTAGTGAATTAAATTTATTTAATGGCTAAAACAAAATTAAGATTAATTATATTAAACAAATAGGATACTATTATGTCTACAACTACTGGTACAGTAAAATGGTTCAACGAGTCTAAAGGTTTTGGTTTCATCGAGCAAGAATCTGGTCCTGACGTTTTCGCACATTTCTCTGCAATCTCTGGCGACGGTTTCAAAACTCTAGCTGAAGGCCAAAAAGTACAGTTTACTGTTACTCAAGGTCAGAAAGGTCCTCAAGCTGAGAACATTCAAGCTCTTTAATTTTGTATCTTGAGCTAACTTAGGTTACCTCATACAAATAAATTGCTAAAAAGGGTAAGACTTATGTCTCACCCTTTTTTTGTGGGAAAAATTTAGTAAATACGTTCAAAACTTAAGTTATGCTTTCAGCTTACCAAGCTTTATCTACTTCAAATAATTTTAAATATGATTATGCACAAGTTAATGCGGTTGCTAAACTTGATGAGCTTTCTAAAAATATTTATCAGCACGAGCGTAAATCTTGGCTTGCGAAACGACTTAACAAATCGTCTGCTATTCACGGACTTTATTTCTATGGCAGAGTCGGGCGTGGCAAAACTATGCTTATGGATCTTTTCTTTCAAAATTTAGCTATTACCGCTAAAAAACGTATTCATTTTCATCGTTTTATGGAAGAAGTGCATCAACAATTAAATTTATGTTCTGGCCAAAGTGATCCATTAACGTTTATCGCTAAGCGTTGGGCGAAAAAGTTCAAAGTACTATGCTTCGATGAGTTTTTTGTTGCCGATATTGCTGACGCTATGTTACTTTCTGGGGTCTTCCAGGCGCTTTTCCAGCAAGGTATTATTCTAATTGCTACTTCTAACTGTCAGCCAGAACAACTCTATCGCAACGGATTACAGCGTGAACGATTTTTGCCGACGATCGATTTAATAAATGGTTATTGCCAAGTATTATCTGTTGATGGTGATTTTGATCATCGTTTAGATCATTATAAAGCTGCAATGGCATATCGGGATTATACTTTTCCGTTCCATAAAAATGTAAATATACTCGAAAATAGATTTTTTCAAATAACGGGTATTAAAGGCACTGCAGGTAATATAACTGTCAACCACCGTAAAATACCTTACCAAGCGAAAACAGACACTATTATACTTTTTGATTTTTATGCTCTGTGCTCAGGTCCAAGAAGTCAGCGAGATTACATAAGTCTAGCTGATTATTTTACAGTGGTATTGCTTGATCAAGTACCACAATTTGAGGGAGAGCGCATAACATCTGTGACCTCAGGCGTAGAGGATGACTATCAACGTGAGGGAAAAATGTTAAGTCAACTGCGCCATTTAGATGACGAAGCTCGGCGCTTTATTGCCTTGGTTGATGAGTTTTATGATAGAAATATACGGCTTATTATTAATGCCGAGGTTGATATCATTGAGCTTTATCAAGGGCAGCAATTAAGTTTTGAGTTTGCTCGTTGTCAATCCAGACTTATTGAAATGCAAAGCCTATCATATTAACTAAAAACTTGTCTTTTTCACTAATAAATAGTATTTAATCTTTACTTAATCCTGCTGTTTATTTACATCCTATTGAATTATATATGCTTTATTTGTTGGCACTAGTTTTGTAATGACTCTATTAAGTTAGGCATTATTTAGTCGATAACAATATTTAATAACAGAAGGGCATAATATGAAAACACTCATCGCAACAGCACTTATATTGGCAAGCAGCACTGCGTTTGCTTCCACCGCATCTTTCACAAATGACTCATGTAATGCGAATATATCTGGTGGTATTAAAATAACGCCAACCACTATTGAATTTTCCAAAAGTAAGCAGCCACTCTATAAAATTGTCAATAATGAGCGGCTTTATGTTAATGGTGTTCAAGTCGATTTAACACAGAGTCAGCAGTCTTTAGTTAATGATTATTCGATTGGCATTCGGGCCGCTGTTCCACAAGTAAAACGTATTGCATTAGATGCTATCGATATTGCTAGTGACGGTGTTAATTTAGCGTTTAATGAGTTACTAGGCCAAGACAATACACTGAGTGCTGAAATCACTAGTCAGCTTTCAGAAATACGTAAAGAAGTTGATCAGGGCTTTACCAGTGATAGTGACATTTATTTTGATGAGGATGGCTTTTCAGGAGAAAACTTTTTCAATGAAGATTTTGAACAACGCATTGAAAGTGCTGTAGAAAAGACCGTGCAAAATTCGATTGGTAGTTTAATGATTGCTGTGGGGCAAGAGATGCTTTTCTCTGGTGGTGATATGGACGCTTTTGAAACACGTATGGAAGACTTCGGTGAAAAAATGGAAAACGTAATGGAGTCTCGTGGCGAACAAATTCAAAAAAGTAGTGAAGCACTTTGTCAATCTGTTGTCGATATCGATGCACTTGAAGATAGGTTAACTGATGAAATAACTGAGTTGAAAGACTTTAATATGCTAACGACTACCGTTTTAGCTAAAGACCGTAAAGATCTGATGTAATGGTTAACTAAATATCAGTGAACTTCTCTAGAGTTCATTATAGAATTTATTCACGCTATCCTTTAACCATTGACGATAAAAAACGAGTAAACTATGAGTTTACTCGTTTTTTTTTAATTCTGAACTTGTTTAATTATTTGCCATTGGTCATCTGCGATTGCTCGTCAGCCCAAGAAAGTGCTTGGTTGTAATCTTTAATCACTTTTTCTTTTGCAATGCCTAATTTTTTCATGACAATGGTGGTTTTATCCCATTGCGCATGTTCAATAAACTCTAGTAATTGTATCAATTCAGCCAATACACCTTTCTTAGTGAGTAAAGGATCCTTTATTTCTTGAGAAAGTGGTAACTTTTCTAAAACTGTTTCAAGTTTTTCATCTAAAATAGCATCAATTAATGATAATAGCCCAGTCAAAAATGCAATAGAGCTGTCTATCGGAGCACTAATATCTTTGGCTACAAGCTCACAAAATTTTGCTCGAGCCATTGCGGAATTTATTAACTCAGAAGGTTTATCTGGGTTTACATTTATGGCAAACATTAAACCTAAAAAACGCTTTAATTCTTGCGAGCCTAAGGTCACAAGTGCTTGCTTTATTGAAGATATTTCATTACTTCTACGGAAAATTGCCGAGTTCACATATCTTAATAGTTTATACGAAAGCGTTACATCGCGTTCAAATACTGCGGTAATACTGATTAAATCTAATTCAGGTTTTGATGTTTCATAAAGTAACTCAGCCATAGCAATTTGCGACGGAGAGAGACTTTTCGTTTTTATCATTTCAGGCTTGGCAAAGAAAAAACCTTGGAATAATTCAAAACCTAATTCTAACGCTTGATTATATTCGTCGTAGGTTTCAACTTTTTCAGCGAGTAACTTGATATCAGGGAAGTTAACAATCGCTTGTTTAACTTCTTTAATTTCTTCAATAGTAGATATTTTCCAATCTATTTTTATTATTTTGATATAAGGAAAAAAATGAACCCAAACTTTTTGATGTTCGTAGTCATCAAGCGCTAATGTGTACCCTTGCTCATAAAGATCTTTGCAAATAGCTAATAGTTTTTTACCCGGCTTAACAGTTTCTAGAATTTCAACAACGACTTCATCCGTGGTTAGCATATTTGCGTAACCAAGACTTAACGTTTCAAGGGTAAAATTAATAAAGGCGGGTTTGTTACCGGTAAATTCACCAATACCTAAGTTAAATTTACTTGCTTCGATCATTTTTGTGGTGGCTTCATCACCATCAATGTCAGGAAAAACGTTGTCAATACTATCTCTAAATAGCAATTCATAGGCAAAAAGATTTTTGTCTTTATCTAGGATGGGTTGCCTTGCGGCATAAAAATACATAAAAGTTCCTGATCTCTTCGTAACTATACTGAATATATTGGAAAAAGGAGAAATTAGCATCAAATATTTTTATATATTAGTTACGAGCATAAAAATATTACGATGATAATACCCTTAAATATAGTTGAAAAAAATAAAAGTATAGTAATAGCAAAATATCTAGTCATACTAGCTTATTCTATTTTTTGCTCAGTGACATAACTTTTTAACAATTTTCTTACTTAGTAAAAATATAATAATATTTTCGGAGGTTAATTTGGCATTTGGTACGTTATTTTCTTTAGGTTTATATTTTATTGTAATGATCGGTATAGGTTTATACGCCTATAAAAAATCAACCAGTGACGCTGCAGGTTATATGCTAGGTGGGCGCAATTTAAGTCCTTCAGTGACAGCACTTTCTGCCGGCGCTTCTGACATGAGTGGCTGGATGCTAATGGGTATACCTGGAGCCATGTATGTTACAGGTTTAAGTAGCATTTGGATCGCAGTAGGTTTAGTGATCGGTGCATATTTTAACTACTTAATTGTTGCGCCTCGTTTAAGAACGTATACAGAAGTAGCAAATGACTCAATAACTTTACCTGATTTTTTTGAAAATCGTTTTAACGATAAGCGCCATTTGCTGCGCGTAGTTTCATCAATTGTTATTATTGTCTTTTTTACGCTCTATACCTCATCAGGCATTGTTGCTGGTGGTAAATTATTTGAAAGTTCTTTTGGTTTAAATTATGAAGCAGGACTCTACGTTACTGCAGGTGTTGTCGTACTTTATACCATGTTTGGTGGATTTTTAGCGGTAAGCCTTACTGATTTCGTGCAAGGGTGTATTATGTTTGTTGCGCTTGTACTGGTGCCTTTTGTGGTAATAAGCGACATTGGTGGCGTACAAGCAATGAATGATGTCATTCACTCCATTGATGCTGAAAAGTTTAACATGTTCAATGGCGTTAGTGCGCTAGCGATTATTTCAGCGATGGCGTGGGGCTTAGGTTATTTTGGCCAGCCGCATATCATTGTACGCTTTATGGCAATCCGTTCGGTTAAAGATTTACCTGCTGCTCGTCGTATTGGCATGACTTGGATGATCGTTTCAATTTGTGGTGCGATGGCAACCGGTTTTGCTGGTATTGCGTATGTTGCAAAAACAGGTACTGAATTAACAGATCCAGAAACTATTTTTGTGTTGTTTTCTCAAGTCTTATTTCACCCTCTTATTTCTGGCTTTTTGTTGGCCGCTATTTTAGCCGCAATAATGAGTACCATTTCTTCTCAATTATTGGTGACATCGAGCTCATTAACGGGTGATTTTTATCAAGCTTTTCTTAATAAAGACGCTACTGATAAGCAGCTTGTTTTTGTTGGCCGATTATCTGTGTTGTTAGTTGCTATTGTTGCGATATCTTTAGCCTATGACCGAAATAGTTCTATTTTAAGTTTGGTAAGTAATGCTTGGGCCGGCTTTGGCGCTGCATTTGGACCTTTAGTTATCCTAAGTCTCTACTGGAAGAAAATGAATAAACAAGGTGCGTTAGCAGGTATGTTAACGGGTGCCATAACGGTTCTTATTTGGATTTACGTACCAATAACTGTTGGTGGTGAATTATTGAGTTCAGTGATGTATGAAATTGTTCCAGGCTTCATTCTTTCAACAATCGCGATTATTGTGGTGAGTAACATTACCGCAGCACCTGATGAATCTGTTGAAAAAATGTTTGATGAGATGATTGAGCAACACAATATCGATTAATATTATTGTAAACTCGCTCAAATAAAAGCCCGTTATTGATATTCAATAACGGGCTTTTTATGTTCAGGATGAACGGTATAACGTAGTGGCATCTATGCGAGGAGCGTATATGTTATTCCAAGATCTGTTGTTTGTGATGTCCGTATTAGATACTGAAACGAGTTCAGCATGACGATTTCGGTATTTGTTGTTTGTGATGTCTGTATTAGATACTGAAACAAGTTTAGTGTGACGATTCAATAATCAGCATGTTAATTTTAGTTTCTGGATAATAGCGTTTTAATCAGAGGGGATTAAAAGCTTCGTCGCGATGTTTTCATGCGCGACGAAGTAAGAGGATATAAGAAGTTGCATAACAATGTTTGTTATTGCTTAAGTAGACCAGCTAATATTTTTATTAATCGCTGTTTGCCATTGTACCAGTGATTCATTTTTATCAGCGACAACAATAATATTGCTGTGTTTAAAATGCTGAGATTTTCCTATTAATTTATCATTGGTAAAATTAGCGGTAAACTCAAGGTCTTCATTATGTGGAACAACAAACACAGTAACCATACTTGTCGCTCCTTGGAACACTAAATGCAGGCTTTTCATGCCATCAAACCGACAATAGTCAGCAAACATTAATTTTCCAATATCAGCAGTAAAGCTACCTTGAAACGTCGCCATTTTTTCGTTCAATGAGTCTAAACTTACATTTACCGGTGAAGTGTTAGAGAAATGGCCTTCTTCATGGACAATATGAGCGATGGCATAATCCCCTAAGTTACTGTAGGCACTAGAAAACTGCATAAAGTTAATGGTTAACCCCATCGCAAAGGCAATAGATGCGGCTAATGCAAGACGAACACGACTTTTTCGTTTTTGTTGCTGATGACTTGCCATTGTTTGACGTAAAATAAGTTTATCACTTAAGCCACTCGGTACTTCAATATTTAACGCCTGAAAGAGTTTATTGTCCAAACTTTCAAGTTCTTGTGTAAAATTTTGCTTGGCGGGATCACTGTGTATTGCAGCAAGCATATCTTCATCACGTGTATTTGGATCTGCATAAATACGACGTCTAAATTGCAAATCATCCATTGTACTGACCTCTAACTTTGGGAGTATTATCTAAAGCTTCTTTTAATTGATTACGCGCTCTAAACAATCTTGTCATCACGGTATTCTTATTTAAATCGAGCTGTTTAGCTATTTCTTCACCCGAAAAACCACCAATAATTTGTAACACTAGTGGCTCTCGGTATTCTTCTGGCATTTGTGCTATTTTTTCACGTAGCCAATAGTTTTCAATTTCTTGTTCGCTACTCGTTGATTTAGTATCGGTAATAGCGGCTTCTTCATATTCACTCATTTCAAAGCGTTTACGTTCGAAACGACGGGCATTTTCCCGGCGTAAAATTGTGATCAGCCATGACTTAGCTGCTTTTTCATCTTTCAATGAATCTAAAGCTCGCCATGCCCGTAAAAATGTCTCTTGCACTAGGTCTTCAGCCACATGTTTGTCGTGACAAAGCCAATAAGCATAACGGAATAAATCGCCATGCAAAGCTTTAACGAGTGCTTCGTATCTAACTTGTTTTGTTGCCATGTTGTAAGAGACCTGAGCTGACATTATTTTATTTCGCTTTTAAAAAAATCATTTCACTTTTATCTTGGGTTCAGAGATAAAACGTTAGTTTTACTCACTTTTAAACCATGCTTATTAATAGCTTGAATTAAGGCGACTAAGGTATTGCCTTGCCAATCTTTTTGCTCTTTTCCATAATAACATTGTTGTAATAACTCTATTTCGTTTTGAAATTTATTATTATTTATCTCGATTAACGCATCATCAAGTGTCGCTGTTATTTTTTTTCCTGCTTTTATTTGTAAGGTATTTATCCAAGGCGAAATTAACGAGAGCACTGCCAAACCTTGATTTTTTTTACAGGCGGCTAACAAAGATAAGTAGGCATTATTATTTTTATTATCACCTTTAGCTATTTTTACCGCTGTTGACCTAGTGATCTTTGTACTAATAAACCACGCTAAACCAGTAAGTAACCATAAAGCTAAAAATAGCCACTGTAGCCAGGATGCCTGAGTAATAATTACTGTCTTAGCTGGAACTAGCACTTTATTTTGTTCATTTTTGATTATAGCAGGGGCAACTTCAAGTTCGCTATTAGGTAAAACTGTGATTTTTTGAGCAGCAATAGTGGCTACTTGATAACGGTTAGTGACTGTGTTCCACCATGGTATACTAATTTCTGGTAGCTGATATTCTCCGGGCTTACTAGCAACGATGGCAAAATTTCTAACTTTTTGGCTAACCAAGTGGCCACTGCTCATGCCTGTATGTAATTGGGCTTGGTCTGGATATACTTTTAAGCCTTTTGGTACAGCCATTTCAAGTAACGGTAATTGTTCCTCAGATAACCCTGCCGCAGTTAAGGTGATTGTGCGTGTAATAGGCTCGCCTACTTTAAAAGTAGCTAGGTCAGGTTGCCAATCTTGATGAATAGCGAGTAAGTTGCTTGGTAGCCATGTTCCTTGGAATGTTTCAGGGATAGGACGTACCACTAGTTGAATTTCATCGCCAATGACACTAACTGGTTTAGTTTCTGAAAAACCAAACATGTTATTTCTTCGCGTTGAGGGTACTAAAATTTCACCAGAAAATACTGGTGATTTTAAAGTAAATTCACCACTATTTTTAGGGCTTATTGCATAAGTTCTTTCAATAACCCGATAGCGACGTCCATTAATAATAGTATCTTCTTCTTTATCTTTTCCAATTTGGGTAATACTGGCGCTTTCTAAGGTCGGCTCGGTTAAACTGCCACGCTTTAATTCCGCAGCAAAGTGCAGCTTTACTGTTAGGGTTAATTGTTGTTGAACATAGACTTCTTTAGTTGATATTTCTGTGCTGATAAAGATATCTTGTTGTTTGTCAGCGAGGGGATCATTTTCAGCTAATATTTTTACTTCTATTGCTTGAGACTTTATGCCTGCGATGGTTAAGGGCGGAATAATAAAATTGCCTGCTGACTTACCTAGCAGTAAAGTACTCCAGGTTGTTGTTTGTGTCGTTTTAAAATTGACCATACTGGTTTGAGAACTCACCGATGTTCTGCCAACAATAAAGTCTTTTAATAAGGCTGTGGTATTTAACGCGTTAGTGTCGACATCATCATCTATGGTGATTTTTAAAATAAAAGATTCGTTAACCACGACAGGATTTTTATCAATAGTGGCACTAACTTGACTTGCCGCAAGTGCATTACTGGTAAAAAGCGTACTACTGAGCAAAATGGTTAATATGGCTATTATTGTTGACGTCATTATTTTTACCATTGTTTTTTTCCTTTTGCACGACTACTACGAGTATTACGGCGTTTTTGATATTCGAGCTGCATTTTGTTTCTCAGTAACATATAAGGGTCATCAGTTACTTTATTGAGTAATTGTTGGTGTTTTTGTTCGGTTTCTTCTGCTAATTGTTCCGCGGCACGAAGCTGAGCCGGTGTTTGCTCTGGTTGGTTTTTTTCATCTTTTTTACCTTCGTTTTCTTTAGCTTGTTTTTCTTGCTCTTGCTCTTGCTCTTTTTCTTGCTCTTGCTCTTTTTCTTGCTCTTGCTCTTTTTCTTGCTGAGACTTTTCTTGTTTAGATTGATCTTCGTTATCTGCTTCTTTTTCATCACCTTGTTGTTCTGACTCACTCGGTTGAGCTGGATCGTCACTGTTCTGCTGTTCTTGATCTTTCCCCTGATTTTCTTGATCTTTTTGTTCTTGCTGCTCTTGGTTTTTGTCGTTGTTTTCTTCTTTGTTCTGTTCTTGGTCTTTTTGTTGCTGCTCTTGCTGTTTTTTTAACTCTTCAAGATAAGCTTTATTGGCTTTTGCATCTTGATGTTGAGGATCTTTTTGTAACGCTTGTTCAAACGCTTCAATGGCTTCATCAACGCGCTTCAATTGCGCCAGGGCGTTACCTTTGTTATATAGAGCTTCTGCAGTGTCTTGTTGTTGAAATGCTTTTAATGCTTGCTCGTAATTCCCAGAGCGATAATAAGAGCTACCCTGCCAGGATGAATCATCAAAACTAGTTGCGGCCTGCTGAAAATCTTCACTGTTGAACTGTTTTTGTCCTTGCTGGTCTTTGGTTTGCCACAAATTGTTCCAAAACCCATCCGTTACCTTTTCGGTTGTAAGAGGCTCTTTTGTTACCACTGTCTTTGGTTTTATTGCGCTGGGTAATATTGTGCTTTGTGCGTAGCTTTTATCTGCCGGTGTTATTAATAATATTATTGGTAATATCGCCAGTAATCGGCCGCGACGAAAGTAGGGTAATAGCAAAGGTAAGACTAATAATAATAGATAAGGTCCAGCTTCTTGCCATTGATCACCAGTATTTGAAGACTCTTTTTGTTGTTGCTCTTCAATATCATTGGGTTGGTGAACTAACTGTTGAATATCACTATTATTGTTAGCGAGTGTAGCGTAATAACCACGGCCTCTTTTTGCTGCCCCTTTTAAGGCTGATATGGATAATTTAGGGACGATAATAGAACCACTTGCGTCTTTCATCAGTTCACCATTATTAAGCTTTATTGGCGCTCCAGCGGTTGTGCCTATACCTAGAATATTCAAACGATGATTATTGCTTCTACTCCAGTCGGTGATGTCTTGAATATCATAATTATCGATGCCATCAGTAAACCAATATATATCACCTTTGCTATGACCTGCGTTAACGAGCATATCGTGAGCGAGCGTGAGTGCAGCTAGAGGGTTACTGCCGAGCTCTGGCATTAGCTCTGGCGATAAAGACGGCAATAACAACTTAATGTTGTTAATGTCGTCTGTTAGAGGACTAATGGTAAAAGCATCCCCGGCATAAGCGATTAAGCCTATCTCACCTTCATTTAATTGTTCCAGTAAATCAATTGCTTTGTAACGTGATCTTGTTAATCGATTGGGGGCAATATCAGTAGCGTACATTGAATACGACATGTCCATGATCAACACAGACCCGCGAGCTAGTTGATAAACCGGTTGTGGCAGTTTTTTCCACGTCGGTCCGGCTAAAGCAACAATTACCAATAAACCTATGATAAAAGGTAAGGTAAGTGACAACTTTTGCTGGCTATCTTGTTTATCAACTAAAACGCTTGCTAAATGTTGTGGCAGCAGTTGTTGCCAGCCAGACTGGCTTAAACGGTATTTTTTAAGTAGTTTTAACGCAAAAACTAAGGCAATGATGGTTAATAACCACCAAGGACGAATAAAGTGAAAGTCAGCCATTTTAAGTATTCGCTCCTTTTAATGTGATAGTGGGTAGGTTCACCCAAAGTAGATAAAGAAATGATAACAATAATGCCGCTGCTAAAGGCCAGTAGAATAATGCGGTAAGTGGGCGCATTTGTTGTTGGTCTTGCTCTATCGGTTCTAGTGCATCGAGTAATTGATATATTTCACTCATATCTTTACTGTCACGTGCCCGAAAATAATAGCCACCAGTTTCACTAGCCAATTGCTGCAACGACTCTTCATCTAATTCACTGGAAGGATTAATGCGACGCTTACCAAAGATAGAGTTTTGGATCATGACATCGGCGCCAATACCCACTGAATAAATAGTAATGTTTTTTGCTACCGCAAGCTCTAATGCTTGTTCGGGGGTTATTTTACCTGCTGTATTTTGGCCATCGGTTAAGAGTAATAACACACGGTTTGATTGTTTTTTTGCATCGAAGCGCTTTACAGCCAAGGCAATAGCATCTCCAATCGCCGTTTGTTTACCAACTAAACCTAATACGGCTTCATCCAGCATTTGCTGTACTGTTTTTCTATCAAAGGTCATTGGCGTTTGCATATAAGCGTCATCACCAAAAAGAATAAGACCTAAACGGTCACCCGTGCGACGTTCAATAAACTCGCCTAATAATACTTTTAACATGTCTAAGCGGTTAACTGTACTGCCATTTATTTGCATATCTTCTACTTGCATACTGCCTGACAGATCTACAGCGATCATCATTTCGCGTCCTTCGGTGGGCACATTTACTGCTTCACCGAGCCATTGCGGCTGACTGGCAGACAAAACCATTAAACTCCAAATTAGTAGAAAAAAAATTCGTGGAGATTTTTTAGTTTTAGCTGAAAAAGTTTGGCTGGAAGTATTTTGAATTAAGATCGGCATTTTCAATGCCGCCGCTTGATTTTTATTTTTAGCGGGTAATAAATACATGATTAAAGGTATTGGCAGCGCCAAAAGCACCCAAGGTAATAATAAATCGATCATGTTGTTATCTCATGTTTTATGACTGTTTTTTGCTTTAAAACCTTTGGAGGTATTGCCTGACTCAGCCAAAGGTGAGCGGCTTCCTTTAAGGTTTCATTTGATGAGTTTTCGGTCGGTTGATATTTATTAATAAACTGTTGAGCAGATAAGCGTTGAAACTTGTCTTGTTGTTTAGTCGCCAACGTGTTGATAAAAAAGTATTCTAATTGCTTGCCATGTAACGAGGCAACTTGATTACGTGGGAAATATTGAAAAGCTGCCCATTTTAGCAAGGTAATTATTTCGTCATTATTATCAGTATTTTCAAGCTTGGCTAATGCTAGTTTCTGAGCCTGACATAAGGAACGGTGTTTTTGCCACTTTATGACGACAAATATTAGTGTTAACAATAAACAAGTCAGTAATATCCACCAGCCGTAAGCGAGAGGATAGTTATGAATTTGCTCAGGCAGATGAATATCTTTTAATTGAGCTAATTGCTCAGACGGTTGTTTTAACGCTTCCATGAGGCGACTCCGTCAGTTAATTGTTGTTCTAAAGTTTGGCCCGCTGAGAAGTGTAAAACTCGGGCGCCTGCTTTAAGTAATAAATCTTTTTTTAGTTGAACTCGTTCATTGGCTTGTTGATGATAATTTTGAGTGGCATTTTTATCACCGATCAATAATTGTTGTCGCGAGTTTCCGTCGGTTACCGTTACGTTCATCTTATGTTTACTATTAGGTAAGTCGTGCTCGAGCGGATCACTCAGCAAACAAACAACCAATTCACAATGACGACTGATATGCGATAAGTGGCGAATAGTTTCTTGGCTAATATAATTACCATCGGTGATTAAATAAACCAAACTTCCGGGTCGAGCAAGTTGCCTTAGTCGTGCACAATTCTCTTCAAAAGCAGCATTGGCAGAGTCATGCTGTTGTTCAATGGATAAAGGTTCTGCGTGCTTTTGCTGTTCAATAGATAAGGTATGCTGATGAGTTTCAACTAAACTGTATAAATAATGAAGCACGCCTTGCTTGCGACTGCGCGGTTTTAATTCACTATGTTTATGTTGGTTAAAAACAATACCGCCAACTCTATCGCCTCGTCCTTTTGCATGCCAAGTCACCAATGCCGCTAAGTGTGCAGCTTGTACTGATTTAAATAAAAGCTGACTACCGAAAAGCATTGAACTACTGAGGTCGGTAACCACGAGTACAGGCCGCTCAACTTCTTCTCGAAAGATTTTGGTATGAGTTTTACCTGTTCTAGCTGTTACACGCCAGTCGATGGCACGTATATCGTCACCATTTTGATAATGGCGTACTTCGTCAAACTCCATACCTCGTCCTTTACTCCGAGATAGGTAATTACCCGACATTTGGCCATGCTGACTTTTACGCGCAGCAAGATCAATTAACCTGGTTTTGTTTTGGTATTGAATTAATTCATCGATAGACAATTCGATACCATTACTTAAAACACTATTGAGCAGACTTGTGATGCCTTGCTGGTTTTGTACTTTTTTTTGATTAAGCCACATAAATTTACTTACAAGATTGATCGTTCATTATTTGATGTTGCTAAGGCGATTAACGCTATTTAAGCAACAGCGACTAAGCTTAGTAAGTGATCAAGAAGTTGATTACTGTTTATACCTTCAGCTTCTGCTTGGTAAGTCAGTAAAATACGGTGACGTAATACATTGTGGAATACGGCTTGTACATCTTCAGGGCTAACAAAATCACGATTATGTAACCAAGCTCGAGCGCGAGAACATCGGTCAAGTGCTATAGTTGCTCTTGGGCTAGCACCATATGCGAGCCATTTTTTTAATTGGTCATCATATTTTTCTGGGGTACGCGTTGCCATGATTAAATCAACAATATAATTTTCAATCGCCGGTGCCATATGAATTTCCATCACTTGGTCTCGAGCGGCAAAAATATCACTTTGTGATATTTCTTTTACCGGTTTTTTACTTTCTTTACCGTGTTGAAGTGCTTCGCCGCGATTGAGTTTTAAAATAGCTAATTCACTAACCGCATCGGGATAGTCAATTTCAATATGCATTAAAAAACGATCTAATTGCGCTTCTGGTAGTGGATAGGTACCTTCTTGTTCAATAGGATTCTGTGTTGCCATTACCAGAAATAAATCAGGGAGTGGATAGGTATTACGACCAACAGTAATTTGTCCCTCTGCCATTGCTTCTAATAAAGCCGATTGTACTTTTGCAGGCGCTCGGTTGATTTCATCAGCGAGTACTAAATTTCTAAAAAGAGGTCCTGGCTGAAAAACAAACGTACCATCTTCAGGGCGGTAAATATCGGTGCCGGTTAAATCAGCAGGTAATAAATCAGGGGTAAATTGTACACGATGAAAATCAGCTTCAATACCTTCAGCTAATGCATTTACGGCACGAGTTTTTGCTAAGCCGGGAGGACCTTCTACAATTAGATGACCATTGGCAAGTAATGCAATAAGTAAATTTTCAACAAGGGCGTGTTGACCTATAATTTGTTGAGATAAGTATTCTTTTAAAGATGAAAAATGTTCAATTGCCATGCTAACTACCACTTACTTGTTTTTATTGTTAAACCTGTGAGTATATATATAAGGTTCAGGTAGCATAAAACAAGGAGTTTTTACAATTTGACATGATTTTTAACAATTTATTTTCGAATGAATCGCTCACGTTTTAGCTGGGAGTTGTATTTATTTCATTTGAGGTTAGAATAAAGTAATCAATAAGTGGTCAGACCTCTTGGTTTGAAGACGATAAAATTAGATATTACGATAGAAGGGTAAGACATGACAAAAATGAATTTAACGACTCGAAACGGAGAACGCATCGCTGTAGTGGCTGGGTTGCGAACACCTTTTGCAAAACAAGCCACCGCTTTTCATGGTGTACCAGCAGTAGATTTAGGAAAAATTGTCGTTAATGAATTGCTAAAAAAGCATGATATTGACCCTACTATTATTGATCAATTGGTTTTTGGCCAAGTGGTACAAATGCCTGAAGCGCCAAACATTGCCCGTGAAATTGTATTGGGTACCGGTATGAATGTGAATACCGATGCCTATAGTGTCTCAAGAGCTTGTGCAACAAGCTTTCAATCAACGGTTAATGTAACTGAAGCTATTATGGCAGGTTATGTTGATGTGGGTATTGCTGGTGGTGCTGATTCTTCATCAGTTGCGCCTATTGGTGTGTCGAAAAAGTTTGCACGTATCTTACTTGATTTAAGTAAAGCGAGAAGTTTGGGTCAAAAAATATCATTAATCCGTCAGTTGGGCCTAAAAGATATTATGCCAGTTCCACCTGCCGTTGCAGAATATTCAACCGGTATATCGATGGGGCAAACGGCTGAGCAGATGGCCAAAACCCATAATATATCTCGTGAAGCTCAAGATGAATTAGCGCACCGTTCGCATACTTTAGCCACAAAGAGTTGGCAAGAAGGTAAGTTAGCGGGCGAGGTAATGACCGCCTACAGTGAACCTTATAAAAGCTTTATTGAAAAAGATAACTGTATTCGTGAGAACTCAGAACTTGCCAGTTATAAAAAATTACGTCCTTGTTTCGATAGAAAACACGGCACAGTGACTGCAGCAACCAGTACACCATTAACAGATGGCGCCTCTGCCATTATTTTAATGCGTGAAGGGCGTGCAAAAGAATTAGGTTATAAACCACTTGGTTATATCAAAAGTTATGCTTTTGCTGCCATTGATGTTTGGCAAGATATGCTTATGGGGCCAAGTTATGCGACGCCATTAGCACTTAAGCGTGCCGGTATGGAATTAAAAGATTTAGATTTAATTGAAATGCATGAAGCTTTTGCAGCACAAGCACTTGCTAATATGAAAATGTTTGCCAGTACGAAATTTGCCCGCGAGCAATTAGGTCAAGATAAAGCGATTGGTGATATTGATATGGCTAAATTTAACGTGATGGGCGGTTCGTTAGCTTATGGTCATCCTTTTGCCGCAACAGGTACCCGTTTAATTGTACAAACCCTTAATGAGTTAAATCGTCGAGGTGGTGGTACTGGTTTAACTACCGCATGTGCTGCTGGTGGTTTAGGCGCTGCAATGATAGTGGAGACTGATTAATGACTTCACTTAATAACAACCAAGCAAACGATAAAGCGCTTAAACAAGAGAGTAACAATATGAGTACCTTTACATTAATTCGCCAAGACAATGGCATTGCTCATTTAGTGATGGACGTAATTGGCGAATCCATGAATACCTTAAAAGCTGAATTTTCTGAGGAAATTGATGAGGTATTAACAGAAATACGTAATGACAATACGATTAAAGGTATTGTCTTAATCAGTGGCAAAAAAGATTCTTTTGTTGCTGGCGCAGATATTAATATGCTGGCGAGCTGTCAAAGTGCAAGTGAAGCAACGGCTCTTTCTCGCAATGGACAAATGATTTTTGATCAGATTGAAAATCTTTCAATTCCTGTTGTCGCTGCTATTAATGGTGCCTGCCTAGGCGGTGGACTTGAACTTGCTATGGCGTGTCATGCTCGTATTTGTAGTGATAATGGCAAAACAGCCTTGGGTTTACCTGAAGTACAGTTAGGCTTGTTACCGGGTAGTGGAGGTACGCAGCGTTTACCAAAATTGGTTGGTATTCAAAAAGCATTAGATATGATGCTAACAGGCAAGCAATTGCGCGCGAAACAAGCGTTGAAGATGGGCTTGGTTGTTGATGTTGTGCCAAACAGCATTTTAATTTCTGCTGCCGAAAACTTAGTGCTAGCAGCACAAGGTAAGGCGAGTCAGATTAAAAAAAGTCAACGCAAGGTAAGTGTTTTAGATAAGGCACTGGAAGGTAACGCTGTTGGCCGAAAAATAATTTTCAATCAGGCGACTAAATCTGTATTAGCTAAAACCAAAGGGAATTATCCTTCACCGCTTAAAATTATTGATTGTGTACGCAGTGGTATCGAAAAGTCATCGGTCAGTGGTTACCAAACTGAAGCGGATCATTTTGGTGAACTCGTTATGTCACCTGAATCAGCTCAATTAAGACAAATATTTTTTGCCACGACCGACATGAAGAAAGAGCAGGGCATCGAAGGTGTTGATGCTAGACCTATTAGCCAAATTGGCGTTTTAGGTGGCGGCTTAATGGGCGGAGGTATTGCTTTTGTCAGTGCAACTAAAGCTAATGTTGATGTACGTATTAAAGATATTGCGCCGCAGGGGATCAGCCATGCGATGAAATATGGTTATGACATACTCAACAAAAAAGTTAAACGTCGCTTTATGTTAAAAAGTGAAATGCAAAAGCAATTGGCTAAAATCACAGGTTGTGTCGATTATAGCGGTTTTAAAAATGTAGATATGGTCATCGAAGCTGTTTTTGAAGATTTGTCATTAAAGCAAAAGATGGTTGATGACATGGAAAGTATTTGTGCTGAAGACACTATTTTTGCGAGCAATACCTCCAGTTTACCTATAGGACAAATTGCAGCAAAAGCTTTGCGCCCTGAAAATGTTATTGGACTGCACTATTTTTCTCCGGTAGATAAAATGCCATTGGCCGAAATCATTGCACATTCAAAAACCTCTGATCAAACGATTTCAACGACAGTCGCTTTTGCTAAAAAACAAGGCAAGACGCCGATAGTGGTAAAAGATAAAGCAGGTTTCTATGTTAATCGTATATTAGCGCCTTACATGAATGAAGCCGCCTTGTTATTACTCGAAGGCGAATCGATTGGTAAGTTAGACAAAGCATTGGTTAAGTTTGGCTTCCCGGTTGGTCCCATACAATTACTTGATGAAGTAGGTATAGATATAGGCGCTAAAATTGGCCCTATTTTACAAGCTGAATTAGGCGAACGCTTTGCTGCACCAGAAGCATTTAATAAACTTATTGCCGATAAACGTTTAGGTAAAAAAGTGCAGAAAGGTTTTTACCTTTATAAAGATAAAAACGGTAAAAAAGTCACCAAAAAACTTGTTGATGAATCTGTCTATCCTTTATTAAATATTATCATTAAGGATCAAAAAACGAATGATGAGCTGGTTCAGCGTTGTGTTTTTATGATGTTGAACGAAGCCGCTAGGTGTTTAGATGAAGGTATTATTCGTAATGCTAGAGACGGCGATATAGGCGCTATTTTCGGTATCGGATTCCCACCTTTCTTAGGCGGACCATTTCACTATATTGATACCCTAGGCGCGGATATGATTGTCAATAAGCTAAACCTGTGGAGCAATGAGCTAGGTGAACGCTTCAAACCTTGCCAAGCATTAATTACCATGGCTGAAACAGGTAATAAATATTATTCGTAACTGGCCATTTTATGCCACCTCGGTGGCAATTTAACGACAAAAGGGGCAATTTGATGCCTCTTTTTTTATGCTTATTTTCCCTTGAAAATAAGTTGAATAAATACTCTAAATTAGTTATATTTCGTCGATAAATTTTTAGCCAATCTTTTAGTCTGTTTAGCGGTAAATATTATGGTGTTACTTTTAGGGTTTATCAGTGTTGTTTGTTCGATGTTTTTTTACTGTCAGGCATTACGTAGTGGCTTAGGTTTAAAGCGCTGGGCATGTGCAGGATTGGTTTTTGGGCCTTTTATTTGGCCAATGTTCTGTATGAAGAAACGCATGAAGGTGAATGAATTGTTTGGCTTTAATGTTTTAATTTTAAAGGCTTAGAATTTTAGTTAATGGTGCTTTACCAAGCTAGGTAAAATAAGACAGCTACATTCCTTGTAGCAAACAGTGCCTTTCTTCAAACTAACCATTGAAAACTGTTGTTCAATGGTTTTTACTTCCACCACTTGCTGGCCGGCATTTCTTTAATCTCAATGCTAGCAGCAATAGGGTTTGCTTTAGTTGTTACAAATAGAGCTTTAAATAAGTTGATCATTTTTAACTCCTAGATGCGAACTTTACCGTGAGACTTTCCGATACGAACTTTACCATGAGACTTTCCGATACGAACTTTACCGTGAGACTTTCCGATACGAACTTTACCATGAGATTTGCCTATCTCATTAATCATTAGCGAATCAGATTCAATAACAGGTGCTGGCGAAGTAGACATTGCCAAAGACAAAATAAGTGAGCTAAGCATTCAAATTTCCTTAATTTATTATTAATTTCATCTATGCTAAAGCACGTAGCGTGCCAGAAAGTAAAAACCATCATAAAAGCCTTATTAAATAAGGCTTTTATGATGGTTTTTATAGGGGAACTACGCTTGTCAAAATTTTGTCTGCTGCAAATGAGTTCTAACAGCTTATAAAGCTTGAATATGGCATTAAAATGACGTTTTACCAAAATTGGTCGATGCTTTGGTAATTTGATAAGAGAGTAGATACTTTTGAAAGTCTCCTTCAGGTAAAGCTTTACTATACAAGTACCCCTGTAGTTGCTCGCAGCGCAAGCCAGAAAGGAAGCTCAGCTGATTATTGGTTTCGACCCCTTCTGCTACTACTTGCATGCCTAAGTTGTGGGCAATGGTTACTATAGTTGCAACCATGTTACGACCTTGTTCTGACTCTTCAATATCATCAACAAAAGCTTTGTCTATTTTTAAGGTGTTAAGTGGAAACTTTTTTAAATAAGCGAGTGACGAGTAGCCAGTACCAAAATCATCTAACGATAGATGAATACCCATGGCACGAATTTGTAACATAATATCAATGGCTTTCTGAGGTGAGTCCATGACCGTGCCCTCCGTTATTTCTAACTCAAGGTACTTCGCTGGTAATTGACTTTCTTTGAGAATGTCGGCGATCATGCCGACCAAATTAGGCTGGGTAAATTGCACAGCTGATAGATTAACTGCTACTCGGCCATTAAATAGTCCGGCATCAACCCATTTTTTAGTAGCGAAACAAGATTTTCTTAAAACAATTTCGCCGATGTCTATTATTTGGCCAGTTTCTTCCGAGATAGGAATAAAGGTTATTGGGCTAATGATACCTTTTTTAGGGGTTTCAAAACGGACTAACGCTTCCATACCGGCCACTTTACCGGTAGAAATTTCAATTTTAGGCTGATAGAAAACAGAAAATGAGTCTTCTTTTAAACCATGGCGTATTAAGCTTTCAATTTGTAAGCGTTTTACCGCCGCTTTATTCATTGAGTCATTAAAAAACTGATATTTATTACCACCATTATTTTTAGCATGGTACATCGCCGTATCGGCATTTTTTAGTAACTCTTGTGGTGATATACCATCTTCTGGGTAAAGCACAATACCTAAACTACTAAATAATACTACTTCTTGGTTTCTGAGTTTCAGCGGCTGAGCAATGGTGGTTAGCACATCTTTAGCGATACTGGTGATCGTATGGATATCATTAGTGTTTTCAATAATTATACTAAATTCGTCGCCACCTAAGCGATAAACCGTATCTTGTTTTCTGCCAACGGCTTGCATTCTTTTCGCTACTTGACATAAAAGGACATCACCAACTTCGTGGCCCATTGAGTCATTAATTTTTTTAAAATTATCTAAATCAAATACGAGTAAGGCATGAGGCGCTTTTTTATCGACCAATAGGGTTTGATTGGCTTGAAAATATGAACGATTCGGTAGACCCGTTAAGGTATCACTATTGGCTAGTTTACGTAGTTCTTCTTCTGTTTCTTTACGTTTAGTTATATCAGAAAATACACCAACAAAATGCGAAATACTTTTATTCTCATCAAGTATTACATCTATATTGAGGTCAGTTAAATATTTTTCGCCGTTATCACGTTTACTTTCAATCTCATCGTGCCAGCTGCCTTTGGTGATTAAGTGCTTTTTAACATTTTTGGTGAAACTTTTTGGATATTGGGCAAAGTCTAAGGTTATACCAAGCATTTCTTTACGTGTTTTTTGGGTGATGCGTTGGTAAGATTTATTGACATCAACAATATTAAAAGCGCGATCATAAATAACAACTGCATCTGAGATATTCTCGATACACTTGGCAAATAACTTTAAACGTTCATCGGCTTTCTTTATGCGACTTATATCTTTTAGAGTACCTGTCATACGGGTTGGAGTGCCTTTTTCATCACGCTCTACTATCTTGCCGCGATCTAGCACCCATATCCATTTATCATCTTTGTTTTTAACACGATAGGTCGCTTCAAAATGATCGGTGTCGTTATCAAAATGGTCGTTGATTGCATCACGAACTCGCGCGATATCATGTTCGTTAATATTGGTTTTGTCTGAGCCGACGTTACGTTTACCATCTTGTGGGAACTCTAAAATCCCCCAAATATTTGAGCGATATATTTTGCCGGTGATTATATTCCAATCCCACATTTCATCGCCACTGCCCCACAGTGAAAGTTTCAAACGCTCTTCACTTTTTTGAATCTGTAAGTGAAATAAGCGTTTATGTCGCATTTGTTGAATTACATAACCAATTAATAAAAAGCAAAGTAGCGTATAAGCTATGATTGCAGTTTTTGAAAGCCACCAAGGCGCTAGTATATGAATATTGAGCGTACTCTTCTTACTAGGAACGGTATCTAATAAATCATAAACTTCAACTTCAAAAATATAGTCACCAGCACTTAAATTGGTGTAAGTGGCACGGTAATTATTTTTACCTGCATCTATCCAATCAGTTTCTAAATTTAATAAACGATAACGGTAACTAATTTGGTCTGGATATTTTGCATTTGGCGAAATAAACTCAATAGTAAAGGGTGATTGTTCATGCTTTAAGGTTAAGAGGGATAACTGACTCAGTTGTCTACTTAATAGAAATTTATTTTCACTAATAGGTGCCTCTTGAACGCTAATTTTCTTATTGGCGATAAGTAAGTTAGTTAACTGAGGAGGATTTAGTCCTTGGATTATTTGTATTGCTTTTTGTGGGGAAAACTTGTGTACACCATTACTGCCGCCAAAAAAAAACTCGTTATTACTTGTTTTTAAAGAGGAACGTTCTATAAACTCAATATTAGAAAGATGAAAATCCTTACTAAAGTTTCTAACATGTTGTGTTGTGGGATTAATTAAAGATATCGCTCCATTAGCCGAAATCCAGGCATTTTCCTTATTGTCTAATAAAATTGATTCAATTGAGTTATTTAATAATTTGTTATTTTCATTATAATAAGTTGTTGTCTTTTTCTCTCTATTATAAAGTAAAACACCTTGCTTAGAAGTAAGCCAAACCCAGGAGTTAGAAGACTTTATATTGTTGATTTCAATTGTCGTTAGATTTCTAATACCTTTAATATCATGGTAATTAAAATTTTCTTTACTGTATAGGCTAGTTGATAAGTTGAAAGATATTAACTGGTTTTTTGATGAAATAGCCCAAAGTATACTATTTTCATTATCGATTTGCAGAGTTGTTAAGCGTTGGTTGTCTCTAGCTTGATATCGATTAAACTCATTTGTCGATATTTTGTATGAAACTAGCATACCTTTTACATCAATAAACCAAATGTTATTTTTAAAAACTTGGAAAGGATATTTTTGGTCATAAAATGATTTTGTTTCCCAGCCTTTGATTTTCTTGGTTTCTTTAGAGTAAACGTTATATGTAAACAACTCTCCTGAGTTATTAATTGAATTAACATGTGAGTAGGTATTTATCCATAAATTATTTTTATTATCGGATTTTAACTGGTAGATCTGTTTTCCCTTAAGTGCATCTATATAATTACCTGATACTTCGCTATTTAGATAATTCAAACCTAAATTTTCAGAGTAAAACCAAACTTTTCCATCTGTTGATTCAGTTAGTAAGTCAATTGACCCATTTAACACTCCATTTGAATAGTGCTTAAAATTTAGAGATGCATTTAAAAAAACATTTACACCTCTACCGTGTGTAGTTAACCATATCTTTCCAGTAACATCCTTGATGATCTTAAGAATTTTGTTTTTTGACAGACTGCTTGATTCTTGATTGTTTTGATAGGTCGTTATAGCTTTGGAGTTTAGGTCTATAATATTTAGACCATCTTCGGTACCAAGCCAAACTGTTGAGTCATCAGCTTTGACTATGCTCCTGACTTTATCTGAAATTATTTTATTAGTTGGATGACTTGTGTGGTATTTATCATTTAAATTATAGTTTTCATCTAATACATAAACGCCATCATCTGTCGCTAACCAATATTCACCATTAATTTCTTTCATCTCGAACAATGAATTGGCAGGGATAGTAATATGCCACTTATTATTTTCTTTTTGTAAGGATTCCGAGTAATTTAGGTCTTCGTTAACTAAAAAAATACCGTTGTCGTAACTACCTAACCAAAAATTTCCTTTTAAATCTTGATAAATAGTTTTTATCGCTTTTATTTTGTCTTCAAAACCATGAATTCTAATTTTTGTAAAAGAGTTATTTTCTTTATTATATTTTTGAATGCCATTCTCAGTAGAAACCCAAATATTATTTTTTTTATCTTGATAGATATCCCAAATAAAATTATCAATCAATGTTTCGCTATTACCTTTTTGGTGATAATGATTTTCAAAATTATCAAATTGCTTATTATATTTACTTAAGCCTTTTTGGGTTCCCACCCAAAGCACTCCTGACTGATCAACAAAAACCTTACGGATGAAGTTATTGGCAATAGAGGTTGGATCACCTAACTTTCTTCGGTAATGGACAAAGTTTTTTCCATCATATCGATTGAGGCCATCTTCGGTTGCTATCCAAATAAACCCATCATTGTCTTGGGTAATATCAAAGACGTTGTTTTGGCTTAAACCATCAGCGGTTAATAAGTGCTTAAATTTTAAGGCGGCTTGGTTTGACAAAGAAGTGTTTGCCGTAATAAGACTTTCGGTAGATGTTTCACCGGCAGCGGCCAGATTAATGGTAAATACCATGGTGAAAATGAATAAAAAGAAAGCTTGGCAGAACTGTTGAAATTTTACTGGATAAGTTTTATAAAAAAAATTAAGCACAAATACGACCTTGGATAGCAGCTTTAATTAGGCTTATTTACACCATTCATAATATAAAATAGAAAAAATATTTATAATGAATTATTGGACCGTTTGAACGGTATAAACTAAGCAAGCAATTTTATTATTTTTGTTATTCATATTGCATCAAGCCATATTAAAAATCATGGCTAGGGCTAAGTCAACTTATTTACCTTTATATGAATAATATACCTAGATAAGTTAATATGATTAGCCCTGATGTTTTATCGGCAGGCTTAGTATTTTCTTTGACAATTATTTAATTTTTTTTCAATCTTTTCATTGTGCTGCAATGTTTTTTTATCATTTTCCGCGATGTTCTCTTGGTAACTCGCTAAGGTAATACGATCATAATTATTATTAACTAAAAGCTGTTGAGCAAAAAAACGACTAATATCATCAATGGTTAATGATAAAATAACTTTAATTAATTGTTGTTTTTCATCGAAATTCGTTTCTTTATTACAAATAGCGGCCCAAAATCGTTGGCTCTTTATGCGCAAGCTTGAGTCTTTTTCTTGTAATTGGCTCGCCAAACCTTGTTGAATATGCTGCCAATCTTGCTCAGATAAAAGGGTTAGATTTTCCTGTGCTCTACTAATAAATTCGTTTATTTCTTTTACTAAAACATCGGCATCAACGTGTGGTGATTGTATATAAAAAGCGATACCCGGGTAACGATTAATCGGAATGAAGCCAACTCCTACTAAATAACCAAATTGTTTTTCAGTGCGCATCTCTTGAAAAAATAGCGGAGATAATACTTGGCTGGTGATCATCGTTATCGCTATTGTGTTTAAATCTTTACCGGCAAATGGATAATAAACTACGGCAGCATGATCATGCTCAGGTAAGTGTAAAGGAAGGTGAATGTCACCTTGGCCTTCAATATCAAGGACAGGTACATTAACGGCATACTTATCTGAGTACTGATGACTAAACGCTGATTTTAACTGTTCACTAAATTTCAGTGCATGCTCAGTTAACCAGTTACCATGCATTAACGCCTCAATGGTTATTTCGTCAAAGAGATGTTTTCTAAAGGCGATAAATTCCTCAAAGGAAGTGTCTTCTAGAGCATTAGCAAGTGAGCTACTTGTTGGGTTTTTAGGTTGCATCGTTGAACTAAGAATTGAAAACAATTGTGAAATAGATTTACTGGTTTGCGCGTTATGCCAATGATTAATTAATTGCTTTTTAAATAACTCAAATTTTTCTTCGATGAAGTTCTCGGTGACTAAACTTATCAATAATTGCTCGAGTAATTTGTCTTGTTTAGTACTAACACCTGAAAGTTGTAGGGTGATACCACCTTGATGCGAAAACAAATGGTAATGAATTCCGGCTAGTTCAGCATCATAATGCTGTTCAATAACCGCATCACTGTATAAATCAACGAATAACCGTGTCATTGCGATGTGCTTACTGTCTTTTATCGTTAGTGGCGCATCAATGCCAATGTAAATGTAGCCCTTGGGTACGATAAAAGTGCTGTCTTGTTTAAACCATACCGATAAACCATCAATTTTTTCAATTAAATCGGGTGTGTTTTTATCTTGCTTAACAACAGCCTGAAACGAATGAATTTTCGGATCTTTAACGATATAGGGGTTGCTCAGCGGTAAAGAAAAATCGGTGGATATTGCTTCATTTTCCCAATTTTTAATTTGCAGTGGCGTTAATTTTTCAATACTGAAAGGAACTTGGTACCAAAAACTATTTTTATCAAACTCATTTTTCGCACTAATATGAACAACACGCATATTACTTGCTGATAAATAGTCCAACAACAAGTTGATTTCTTGTTGTTGCATACCGTCCATTATGTAATCACCGTAAATGTAATCTTTGGGGGCATAATGCTGCATGTTAATAACTAACTGACAAACAGAGTCTAGCGGTTTTAGTTTTTCTTGATAATTGAATGATAAATTAGCGATTGCCTGCTTTTCTTGATAATAAAACTCATCTATCGGGGCACTCTTTATTAAGTTTAAATAGGAAAAAATACCGCTGATGATCTCGTTAATATGCAACTCACCTAATTCTGTAAGCGAAATACTTAAATTGAAATCTTTGAAATTTGAGCCATTTACACCAGAGCCAGCCGTTAAGCTAAGTGCCCAACGCTGTTTTTTAAGATAAGACAATATACTACCTTTACCCTCATGGCCCAGTAAATAAGTCAAAATAGATTCTGGTTTGTTACGGTAGTAGGGATCAATACTAGGCATTGCAAAGCTAACAATAAGTTGTCTGTCGTTCTTTACTGGTTTTACATTAATTTTTATTTGTTGATGTTCGGGTAAATATAACGGTGTATTTATGGTTGTAGGGGAAGAGGTTGCAGCTTTTATATCGGTAAATTTACTCGTTGCTAATTGCGATAACTCATCAAGTGATTGGGGGCCTTCTAAAACAAGTGTCATTATATTTGCACGATAATGTTGCTGAAAAAAGTCACGTATTTCGGTTGTTAAATCACTTTCTTTTCTATCAGCTAGTGTATCAATTGAACCAACAGAAAATTTCGAAAACGGATGAGCTTGATTGATAGTCTCTTTGTGAACATCGTACAGGCGACGAATATCGTCTTTAAGCTTAAGTTTAAACTCAGCGTCGACATTTTGGCGCTCTTTTTCAACAAATTCTTGGGAAAGCAATGGACTAATAAAAAATTGGCTAAAACGATCTAAGGCAAAAGGAAAATGTTTATGTTGAATATCGAAGAAAAAGCAGGTGTGTTCTGTTGCCGTCCATGCATTGTTACTGCCCCCATGTTGACTAATATACTTTTGATATTCACTACCGTCAGGATAAGACTTAGTGCCTAAAAACAGCATGTGCTCTAAAAAGTGGGCTAAACCTTCACGATCATTGGGATCGCTAAAATGGCCAACATTTACCGCTAATGCTGCAGCAGATTTATTGGTTTGTTCGTTGTGAACTAAGAGAACACGCAAGCCATTAGCTAAAGTTAAGGTTTTATATTGTTTGTTGTCATTTGGGCTTTGTTTCAATATCTGCTCCGGCAAACACTGCAGCAACCTCATTTGTGACGAACACTGGAAAGGTAAGCGTTTGTTTCTAAGATTATTTTAATTATCTAGTTAAATTACCTGAAGCATTAACTAGAGTCTATTGTATTCTTAATTTATCTATTAATTATCTATACTATAGACTGAAATAAGGGCTAAAATACCATCGGTTTGAAAAAATGATGTTATTTGGAAAATTTATGCGAATATTTGTAATGCGACATGGTCAAGCTCAATCAATAGCTCCTTCTGATCTAAGTCGTGAATTAACTTCCGACGGTCAAGATGAAGCTGAAATTATGGCAAAGAAATTGGTTGATCAAAAACAGCACTTTGATGCTATTTTTGTTAGCCCTTATGTTCGCGCTCAACAAACCGCAAAAATTGTAAAAAACATCTTATCGACTGCAACCACTTTAACTACGCTTGAATTTATAACGCCAGAAGACTCAGCTAAACAAATGCATAATTATATCGATGTCGCTTTTATTGATAATCCACAGGCCAATGTACTGATTGTTTCACATATGCCCTTGGTCTGTTATTTAGTTGAGGAGTTTACTTGTGGTCAGCATGCGCCGTTATTTGAAACCGCCTCTATTGCAGTCATTGATTACGATATCAGTGCGGCGAAAGGGCAGTTAATTTCACATACAGCACCGACCAGTTTTTAGTGCTTTGGTTAGATAATATCAGCAAAGCGATCGTTAAGTTCAACTAACACCAATAATGCACCATTACCACCCCACTCAAGTGGTGCTTGATGAAAAGCCATAACATCAGGATGTTGCACTAGCCAATGTGGGACTTTATTCTTTAGCACCTGCGAACCTAGGCCGTGTACAATACAGACACACTTAGCATGTTCTTTTTTACAAGCAAACATCAGTGCGGCAATTTCTAACTTGGCTGTTTTCTGATCTAAACCATGTAAATCTAAAATTAAATCGGGTGCGTATTGACCGCGTCTTAAATTTTTAGCTTCAAAGCTGTCAACATCTTTACGTACATATTTCATCGGACCTTGCTGGTTTAAATTTGGTTCAAACTCATCAGAAAAATAAAACTCAGCATGCTGTTTTTTCTTCGCATTCCCTTTGTCTTTCCCTAGATGTAAAGATTGATTTTTGCTTTGCTTTTTAATGGGCGCAATTTTATCTTGAACAATTGGCTTTACTTTGCCAATGGCTTGCATAAATAAATCTTTCTCATCGGGGGTTAATGCATCTTTAAATTTCATCTTAGAAACTACATTCTTACTTTAAGAGGGAAAACAATTCAAATTCTAAAAACATCTGTGGGCAATAACAAGCAAAAGGTTATAATACTAATCAAATTAAGCAAATGATCAATTTTAATGGTCTAAATATCCAAAAACAACGCTGTTTTTAATCCCAATAGCCAACTATTAGTTAATTAAGCGTCTTGTTCTTGAAAATTTATCTTCATTTAAATTTGAACCATTAATAAATTTAATGGGTATAGTGCCCCTTATAAAATTGTTAAATAAAGAGAGTAAATGTGAACGAAGTTGATTTTTCACCGATTAAGGATGAACTGCATACCATAGGTGATTATTTACGATTTGCCACCAGTGAATTTAATCAAGCAGAGCTGTTTTTTGGTCACGGTACTAATAATGCTTGGCATGAAGCGATAACTTTAGTGATGTTCGCTTTAAACTTGCCGGTAGAGTTAAATGAACAAGTGTTTAATTGCCGTTTAACATCAGCTGAAAAATCAGCCGTACTGGCTTTAATTGAACGACGCATAGTTGAACAATTGCCAGCGGCATACTTAACCAATCATGCGCAGTTTGTTGGTTTACCCTTTTATGTTGATGAACGCGTTTTAGTACCACGCTCTCCTATTGGTGAATTAATAGAACAACATTTTTCACCCCATTTTTCATCAGATAATCCACCTAAGCGTATTCTTGATTTATGTACGGGAAGTGGCTGTATTGCCATTGCCTGTGCGGTAGCATTTCCTGAAGCAGAGGTTGATGCCCTTGATTTGTCTATTGATGCATTAAACGTTGCACAAATTAATATTGAAAATCATGGCTTAACAGAACAAGTTATTCCAATTCAATCTGACGTTTTTTCTGGGGTTGAAGGGCTAAGTTATGATTTAATCGTAACTAATCCGCCTTATGTTGATCAAGAAGACGTTGACGCATTACCGCAAGAATACTTGCATGAGCCTGAAATGGGCTTAGGGTCGGGAGTTGATGGCTTAGATATTGTTCGTGAAATTCTTGCTCAAGCGGCGAGTTACTTAAATGAGAACGGTGTTTTAATTTGTGAAGTAGGTAACTCTCAAATTCATGTTGAGCATGTTTATCCACACGTACCTTTTACGTGGTTAACCTTTAAAAATGGTGGCCATGGAGTGTTTATGTTGACTAAGCAACAGTTAACAAAACATCAGAACAGTTTTACGCAAGCATTTGAACAAAAGTAATTTAGCTTATTCAACGTAATCGTGTATTCAAATAATAGAGAGAAGATTTATTCATGTCAGGCAATACCTTTGGAAAATTATTTACCGTAACATCATTTGGTGAAAGCCATGGTTTAGGCTTAGGTGCCATTATTGATGGTTGTCCGCCAGGTCTTGCCTTATCAGCAGCTGACTTACAAGACGATCTTGACCGTCGTCGTCCAGGCACTTCTCGTTATACCACGGCCCGCCGTGAAGCCGATCAGGTTAAAATTATGTCGGGTGTGTTTGAAGGTAAAACGACAGGCACGCCGATTGGACTGTTAATTGAAAATACCGATCAACGTTCAAAAGATTACGGTAATATTGCGCAAAGTTTTCGCCCGGGGCATGCCGATTATACCTATTGGCAAAAATATGGCATTCGTGACTATCGTGGCGGCGGAAGATCGTCAGCGCGTGAAACGGCTATGCGAGTTGCGGCAGGCGCCGTAGCTAAAAAGTACTTAAAAGAAAAGTTTAATGTTGAAATTCAAGGTTGTGTCACTCAAATAGGTGATATTTGTGCAACTAACATTGATTGGGATATTGTCGAAAATAACCCATTTTTCTTTCCTGACGAAACTAAGCTTGAAGCTTTAGACGAGTTACTACGCGGTATTATTCGTGAAAAAGACTCTATTGGCGCTAAAATAATGGTGCGAGCCACTAACGTTCCTGTTGGTTTAGGTGAACCTATCTTTGATCGAATGGACGCCGATATTGCTCATGCGCTTATGGGCATAAATGCCGTTAAAGGTGTTGAAATTGGTGATGGTTTTGCTGTTGTAAATCAAAGAGGCTCTGAGCATCGTGATGAGTTAACGCCCGAGGGATTTGCAAGTAATCACAGTGGTGGTATTTTAGGCGGAATTTCATCAGGACAAAGTATTGTTGCAAATATTGCGATGAAACCGACTTCAAGTATTGGTGTTAGCGGTAAAACTATTGATTTAGAAGGTAAAGCGACTGACCTAGTAACTAAAGGGCGTCATGACCCTTGTGTAGGTATTCGTGCGGTTCCTATTGCTGAAGCTATGCTAGCGCTAACCTTGATGGATCATTTTTTACGTCACCGCGGACAAAATGCTGATGTGGTTTGTGTGACACCTGATATTGAAGCCTAAGTAGTGTTTATTATTAAAAACCAAAAGTGATGACATCAGTTAAGTTTGTCAGACTGTCTTCGAGTTACTTTTGGTATTTCGCTATTTTAGGTTTGATCATTCCCTTTCTACCTATTTTTCTTGATGCCAAAAGCTTCAGCTCAATTGAAATAGGTGAAATCCTGGCTATTATTACAGCCACTAAAATCATCGGTCCAACCTTTTGGGCTTTTGCTGCCGATAAATCAGGTAAACAATTAGCTATTATTCGCAGTGGTGCTTTGTTGGCCTTATTGAGTTTTTCATTGCTTTTTTGGCTAAACGGTTATTGGCCAGTTGTTTTTTGTTTAGCGATTTTTAGCTTGTTCTGGACCGCAGTTTTACCTCAACTGGAAGTGCTTACTCTTAATTCTATTAGACGTAGTGCTAAAATCTATGCGCGTATACGCTTATGGGGCAGTATTGGTTTTATTTTCTTAGCGGTGATAGCTGGGGACTTAATTGAACGATATTCTGCAGATGCCTTTACTTACTTAGGGGTGACTGTGCTGGCGGGACTATTTCTTTCAAGCATGAAGTTAAGCCCTGCAAAAAAGATTAAAAATCGTGTGCAGCAGCTCGAAAAAATCAGCGATAAAATATTCAATCGCTCATTTATATTCTTTTTTCTTGCTGGACTGATGTTACAAATGAGTTTTGGTCCTTATTATGGCTTTTTTGCGCTCTACCTTCGAGAGCTCGCTTATCCGGGATTCGCGGTTGGAATCTTTATTACCATCTCGGTATTGGCTGAAATTCTTATTTTTATCTATGCGAGTATCTTCTTTCGATATTTCCGACTAAAAACCTTGCTAGCCATCAGCATCTTACTCACCTCGTTGCGTTGGTTTATGACGGGTAGTTTTGCCGACGTTATTTGGGTACTAGTTTTAGTACAATGTATACATGCGCTGAGTTTTGGTTTGTACCATAGTGTTTCCATTCAATTTATTCATCAACATTTTAATGACGATCAACAAAATCGCGGTCAAGCTATTTATATTGGTGGTGTTTATGGTTTAGGAGGTGCGATTGGCGCTTATATTGCTGGTATCGTTTGGCAGGGAGGGCAAGGCAGTGAACTTGCCTATAATCTAGCGGCATCTGCGGCGTTTATTGGTTTTTTGTTGGTTTTATTTATGCAAGATAGACAACAAGTTAATATTAGTCGCTAACGCTTTAACCGTGTCCTCATGCTTTATTTCTCTGCTATGTTCAATCTTCAACTTCAGTCTGGCGACTAATCACCAGACTGAAAATTATTTTTTGATTAATTAGTATTTAAAAGCACAGGGTCTCCTAAACCTAATGCTGTTAAACGTGGCAGTTGCGACTTTGCATCACCGACCACTAAGTAAATCATTTGCTGGTGGTGTAAATGTTGATTGGCTAACGATTTGATGGCAGCTAAAGTTAAGCTTTCAACTGATTTGGCTCGCGCTAATACATAGTTTATCGGCAAGTTGTATTGGCTAATATTTTCTAACATGGTGAGTTTTGCGTTATATGTTTCAAATTTTCTAGCATTACTCTTTAAATAATAACTTTTAGTGGTTGCTAAGTCTTGCTCAGTAAAATCAGTTTGATAATTTTCTACCAGCGATTTTATTAATGCCATAGCCTCTAATGTGACATTGGTGCGGACACCACTGCTAATGATAAACTCGCCACTTGATTTACTGCCGCTAAAACTTGAACGCACACCGTAGGTATAACCTTTTCCTTCCCGTAACTCTTGGGTGAGTTTTGAAGCGAAACTACCACCGCCTAAAATATAATTCATCACTTGCGCACTATAGAAATCTTTATGCATCGCTTTTAAAGCAGGGAAGCCAATTCTCAACTGCGACTGCTTAGCATCAGGTACATCATAGAAATATATTTTTGATGTCGTGGGCAGCGCTGCCGGTAACGCCTTAGGTAAAACAGCCTTGTTATTTAGCCAATTATGCTCTAATTGTTTAAAAGCCGTTAATACGCTTTTTTCATCTATATCACCAACAATATGAATATCGGTTAAATTTGGCGACAGTTTTGCTTTATAAAATACTTTTAAATCCGTTAAAGTGATTTTTTCAACAGACGGTAAAGTCCCTAATAAGTTATTTGATAAAATATTAGTTTGATCATAAAGCAATGTATTCATTTGGTTATTAGCTAATTGGTTGGGATTGGTTTGTTGCTGTATTATTTGACTAATAATATCTTGTTTGGTGAGTGCAAACTCTTTTTCATCCCAACGAGGCGCTACTAGCATTTCTGTGATCAAGTCGACGGTTGCTTGATAGTTTCTTGCTAAAGTACTTGCTGATAGCTTTATTGATTCTTGAGTGGCATAAATACTAATGGTGGCGCCAAGTTTATTAATCGCTTCTTCGAGCTGTTGAGGACTTTTATGCTGAGTGCCTTTATTCATCATCTCAGCGACTAAGTTGGCGACACCGACTTTTTGTGCATCGTCAAATAATAAGCCACCAGCAAAGGTTATCTCAAGTTGTACTAAAGGGACTTCGCTATTTTTTATCCCATAAAAATGTAAGCCATTGCTCAACTGACTTTGCCAAACTTTAGGCACAGATAGCGTTGGGGCTTTACCATATTTAGGTTCACTAGCACGATCGAAACTTGAGGGCGTTTTTACATAACTAGATTGCTGGGCAGCATCAAAACTTTGCTCTGCATTAGCGATAATCTTTTCTTCAATTATTTGTGCTTTTATCGAGCTGTCTAGCGCCAAGTTTTTTTGGCCTTTCGGTACAAAACTGGTGGCAACAAAACTTTTGTCTTTGATATATTGATAATAAACACGTAAAACATCTGCTTTGTTGACGGCCAATATATTTTTGGCTTCTTGGTTAATAAAGCCAGGGTCTTTAGTAAAGATATTATATTGTGCTAATTTAAAGCCCTTACCTAATACGCTTGAAAGCCCACGATAGAAGGCAGTTTCTTGACCTGCCTTTATCGTAGCGAGATCTTCATCACTAAAACCTTTTTCTTCAAACTCGCTAAGTGCTTGACTGATTGCTTGGTCAATCTGGTTTAGGTTAGTCTTTTCAAAACCTCGTACTTTTACCATTAATTGACCAGCTAACTCTGATTGGTAGTGAGACATGGTTACTCGAGAGGTCAAGGTTAATTGATCAATTAACTTTTGATTGAGCAGGGCTTTTTTACCATCACTGAGTAATTGAACTAAGACATTTAATGCGTAACTGTCTGAATGATACTGTGGGACTGTTGGCCAAGTTAGGCTGAGTTCGGGTAACTTAGCAAAATTATCTTCATGATAAATTTTCTTGGTTTTTGTTAGCTTTGCCGCTTGCTTGGCGAGCGGTGTTATTTCATTACCCGCTTTTATCTCATCAAAATATTTATGTACCCAAGCTTTTGCTTGTGCGGCATCAAAATCACCGGCAATAACCAAGGTCACATTATTGGGCACATACCAGCTTTTAAAGAAATCTTTAACATCTTGAAGTGTTGAGTTTTGTAAGTCGGATAATGAACCAATTACTTGCCAGTTGTATGGGTGATTTTCAGGATAAAGATTTTTATCAATAACATACTGGGTATGACCATAAGGTCGGTTGTCATAACTTTGTCTTTTTTCATTTTTTACCACTTGTTTTTCTTTGGCGAGTACTTGCTCGGTCACCGTATTGATGAAAAAACCTAGTTTGTCAGCTTCAGCCCAGATCATTTTTTCTAAAGCGTCATTGGGTACGGTTTGATAGTAATTTGTTCTATCGCGACTGGTCGAGCCGTTTGCGCCTGAACCGCCAATACGGGCACTCATTTTGTCTAAGCCACCTTTACCCAGATTTTCAGATTCTAAAAAGAGCAAATGTTCAAATAAATGAGCAAAGCCTGTGCGTCCTTGGGTTTCACGAGCGGAGCCAACATGTGCAGTTAATGCAACAGCAACAACTGGGTCTGAGCGGTCTATATGAAGTACAACTTCTAAGCCGTTAGCTAAAACGAACTTGCTATATTCAATATTGATGGCGTTATCGACAACAGTGGTTTTATCCGATTGTTGGCTGATTTTTACTGAGTCAACTGATTTTTCTGCTGTATTACAACCCGTGTTCGAAAGAACGGTTAATAATGAAAAGCTTAGTGCTGCCCATTTCATGAGAGTAACCTTATTTTAATGATGAAATATTATTGCTGATATTGTGCCTTTATTTCATCTAAACACCAATAAAAGTAATGTTGATAAATATGACCAAGATATAAAAAAAGCGCCATAAGCGCTTTTTTCAAATCTGTTTATATAAACTGTGGTTATTTATTTAACGCTTCACCTAAGTGAGGGCGAATATCTTTTAGAATAGTTTTTAATAAACGTGGGCAAGCAGCAACAATATTACCTGAAACAGTATGGTTGTGATCGCCAACAAAGTCAGTGACTAAACCACCCGCTTCAATAATTAATAATTCACCTGCAGCAGACTCCCAAGGTTTTAAACCAATTTGGAAGTATCCGTCAACGCGTCCGGCAGCGACATAGGCTAAATCTAATGCCGGAGAGCCTGAACTACGTAAATCTGATGATTTAGTAAATAATGTTTTAAACATGTCTAAGTAAGCGTTGCTGTGCTGCTTATGTTTGTATGGGAAGCCTGTTGCGACAATTGCACCAGAAAGTTCTTTATGTTGTTTTACACGAATTCGAAAGCCATTAAGTTGTGCACCTTTACCACGACTAGCAGTAAAAAGTTCACCGCGTGAAGGATCAAAGATGATGGCTTGATCTAATTTGCCTTTGACTTTCAAAGCAATAGAGACTGAAAAATGTGGGATGCCTTTAATAAAGTTTGTTGTACCGTTTATTGGATCAATAATCCACTGGAAGTCGTCATCTTTTCCTTTAATCACGCCACATTCTTCACCAACAATTGTGTGGTCAGGGTATGATTTTTTTAATGTTTCAATAATGGCTTCTTCAGCGCTTAGATCAGCACTAGTGACAAAGTCATTTGTCCCTTTTGCTTGAACTTCAACTTTATCTAATTGTTCAATGGCACGAACAATAACTTTACCTGCGTTACGCGCAGCGCGAATACCAATATTAAGCATAGGATGCATATAGAGACTACCTTTTACATATTTGTAAATTGAATTAAACAGTATAACAACTTTTATAAAGAACGAGGCTTGCCGCCGAGCGGATTTTCAAGCGCCGAGATTATAGCAAAGTTATCGGTAATTAGCGACATTGTTTTTTATATAAACTCACAAAGAAAAAGTTTGATAGATGTTTAATAACTAACACATAATTTTTCGCACTAACCATTTTCAACAAATTTGATGATTTTTTCTAAGCACAAGGTTAATGTTCTATGATAATATTATTATCAATTTTAGCCATCTAGATAGTTAATACCAGTAGGTAAAATTTATTTTATAAATTAACTATAAATTAACTATAAATTGAGTAATTTAAGATAATGTCAGAGCAATCATCACTTTTAAGCAATGTTCGGATTGTATTAGTTAATACTTCCGATTGTCGTAATATTGGTTCAGCCGCACGAGCAATGAAAACTATGGGGTTAAGTGAACTCATATTAGTTGATCCTATTGAAATGCCAAATGGTCAAGCACAAGCTTTAGCTGCAGGGGCTACTGATGTATTAAAAAATGCCAAGGTAGTTGCCACGTTAGCGGAAGCTATTAGTGATTGTGGTTTGGTTGTTGGTACCAGCGCACGTTCTCGTACTTTACCTTGGCCAATGCTAGAGCCAAGAGGTTGTGGAGAAAAACTTGTTGAAGAAGCTTATAATTTTCCAGTTGCTTTAGTGTTTGGTCGTGAAAGCAGTGGTTTAACTAATGATGAATTACAACTTTGTCATTTTCATGTGCAAATCCCGGCGAATCCTGATTACAGCTCATTGAACTTAGCGATGGCGGTTCAAACCTTAAGTTATGAAGTGCGGACCAGTTTTTTAATTGATCAACAAAAAGCCTTTCAAGCGAAAGGCGAAAATTTAAGTAAAAATTTACCGAAAAAGACACTTGATGAAGACGAGTATCCAATTATGGATGAAACTGAGCGCTTTTATCAGCACTTTGAAGATGCTTTAAAAGAGACAGGTTTTATAACGCCGAGTCACCCAGGTTTAGTGATGACTAAGTTACGCCGTTTATTTAATCGTGCCCGTCCCGATGTTAAAGAAGTCAAAATGATGCGTGGAATTTTAGCTTCAGTACAAAGAGCTGCTAAAGCAAACGATAAAGAAGCAAATAAAGAATAATAAAAGTAAGCAATCATACCCGTTACCATACAAAGTGCATTCTCAATCCCTGCATATTTGCCGATAACGGGTATATATTGGTACTTGCCTTAACCAATATGTAGAAGGATAGAATTATGTTCAGCCGTATCAGAGAAGATATTAAGAGTGTCTTTGATAGAGATCCCGCCGCTCGAAATACGCTAGAAGTTATTACCAATTATCCAGGTATGCATGCCATCTGGATCCATCGCTTGAGTCATAAGTTGTGGAAAAATAACTGGTATTTACTTGCGCGTAGCTTATCAACATTTTCACGCTGGTTAACCGGTGTTGAAATTCATCCTGGGGCAACGTTAGGACGTCGATTTTTTATCGATCATGGTATGGGCGTCGTTATCGGTGAAACCGCTGAAATTGGCAATGATGTTACCTTGTATCATGGTGTTACTTTAGGCGGCACAAGCTGGAATGCAGGCAAGCGTCATCCAACATTAGAAGACAACGTTGTTATCGGTGCAGGGGCACAAGTCCTTGGTCCTATTACTATCGGTAAAGGCGGCAAAGTCGGCTCTAATTCTGTGGTAGTAAAGGATGTACCTGCCAATGCTACTGCTCTCGGTATTCCAGCACGTATTATCAATGAAAAAAGTCAGTCAGAAAAAGATCAACGTGACCAAGTGGCGAAAAAGTTTGGTTTCGATGCCTATGCGGTATCTGCGGACAATCCTGACCCTGTCGCTAAAGCCATTGGTCGAGTACTTGACCATATGCATTTAATGGATAGAAAAGTTGCTGACTTGTGCAAAGAGGTTAATCAGCTTGGTGGTGAAGTGTGCCAAGAGGATTTACCCGAATTACGAGTGGGCGAATTTATTGAAGATGAAATCGCCGCGGCTAAACGCCGTGAAACACGCGTAGAGTCATTTGACCCTGAGATTTAATCGCCAATAATTGATCAGTTACCCGATGTTTTATCGCGATAAAATTAAGTTATCGCGCTATTAATTGCTTATTTTTACAACAGGTGTAGAATACTTGAGTAAAACAGTCAGGTATTTAGTTGACTATTTTATAAGGTTATGTAAAATTGCTAACGATTCGATAGGGGCACACAATGAAACTGACTTCAAAAGGGCGTTACGCCGTAACTGCTATGTTAGATGTAGCAATTCATGCAGTAACTGGACCCGTACCTTTAGCCGATATTTCAGAGCGTCAGGGTATCTCGTTGTCATATTTAGAACAACTATTCTCTCGCTTAAGAAAATACGGCCTAGTAAATAGTATTAGAGGCCCGGGTGGAGGTTATCGCTTAGGAATGTGTTCTGCAAAAATATCGGTTGCTGATGTTATCAATGCTGTTGATGAATCTATTAAAGCGACGAGATGTGACGGTAAAGGTAATTGCCAAAACGGTGACGAATGCTTAACTCATATGTTATGGGAAGGTTTAAGTGACCGAATCGAAGATTTTTTAAAAAACATAACGTTGGCCGAACTTGTTGAGCAACGTAATGTGAAATTAGTGTCTAGACGACAAGATAAAGCGCATGCGCAAGCAAATAAAGTCATGCCGTCATTAGAAACATTAATTAAAACCAAGAATATTATGCACGACATGCACTAAATGCGTGTTGTCAAACTGGAGAACGTTAGCGAATGAAGCTTCCTATTTATTTTGATTACTCAGCTACAACACCTGTAGATAAACGTGTTGCAGAAAAAATGATGCAGTATATGACTACTGACGGTTTTTACGGTAACCCTGCATCTCGTTCACACAAATTTGGCTGGCAAGCTGAAGAAGCGGTTGATATTGCTCGCAATCAAGTCGCCGAACTTCTTAATGCTGACCCACGTGAGATTGTTTTTACCTCAGGAGCAACTGAGTCTAATAACTTAGCCATTAAAGGCGCGGCCAATTTTTATCGTAAAAAAGGTAAGCACGTTATTACCTGTAAAACAGAACATAAAGCTGTTTTAGATACTTGTCGGGAACTAGAGCGTCAAGGCTTTGAAGTGACTTATTTAGATCCTGAAAGCAATGGCCTGATTGACCTTGATAAATTAGCAGCAGCTATGCGTGATGACACTGTATTAGTTAGTATTATGCATGTTAATAATGAAATTGGTGTTATTCAAGACGTTGCTGCAATAGGCGAAATGTGTCGAGCACGTAAAATTGTTTTCCATGTTGATGGTGCACAAAGTGTCGGCAAAATCGAAGTGGACATGGAAAAGTTGAAAATTGATTTAATGTCAATTTCAGCACATAAATTCTATGGTCCAAAAGGTATGGGCGCTATGTATGTGCGTCGTAAGCCTCGTATTCGTCTTGAAGCTCAAATGCATGGCGGCGGACATGAACGTGGTATGCGTAGTGGTACATTACCAACGCATCAAATCGTTGGTTTAGGTGAAGCTTGCCGTATTGCCAAAGAAGAAATTACTCAAGACATCGCTCACGTAACTGAAATGCGCGATCGTTTATGGGCTGGCTTGAACACGATGGAACAGGTTTTTGTTAACGGAGATTTTGATAATCGCTATCCGGGTAACTTAAACGTAAGTTTTAACTTTGTTGAAGGTGAGTCTTTGATTATGGCGCTTAAAGATTTAGCGGTATCTTCTGGCTCTGCATGTACTTCAGCTAGTTTAGAGCCTTCGTATGTTCTACGTGCTTTAGGTTTAAATGACGAAATGGCACATAGTTCAATTCGTTTTAGCTTCGGCCGTTTTACCACGACTGAAGAAGTAGACTACGCGATTACACTTATTCAAAAATCAATTGGGCATTTACGTGATATGTCACCACTTTGGGAAATGTTTCAAGACGGTATTGATCTAGACTCAATTGAATGGGCTGCTCACTAAGCATCCCCACTAAAAATTTTACTGATGAGCGGGCATTTTGTTTCGTTCATCGCTATTAGGAGAGAAATAATGGCTTATTCAGAAAAAGTAATTGATCACTATGAAAACCCACGCAATGTTGGCTCAATGGATAAAAATGATCCACAAGTAGCAACAGGAATGGTTGGCGCACCGGCATGTGGTGACGTAATGAAGTTACAACTAAAAATCAACGCTGACGGTATTATTGAAGACGCTAAGTTCAAAACTTATGGTTGTGGTTCTGCAATTGCGTCAAGCTCATTAGTGACTGAATGGGTAAAAGGTAAGTCAATTGACGAAGCAGGAAAAATTAAAAATACTGCTATTGCCGAAGAGCTTGCTTTACCGCCTGTAAAAATTCATTGCTCTATTTTAGCTGAAGATGCTATTAAAGCAGCGATTGAAGATTACCGCAGTAAAACTGCTTAAACATCGGAGTTATTTATGAGTGTTACAATGACGAAAGACGCAGCAGACCGTGTTCAGTCATTTATTACCAATCGAGGCAAAGGTCTCGGTTTACGTCTTGGTATTAAAACAACGGGATGTTCTGGTTTAGCTTATGTGATGGAATTTGTTGATGAGTTAAATGAAGACGATACATTGTTTTCAATCTCTGATGTGAATATCATTATCGATGGAAAAAGTTTAGTTTATCTTGATGGTATCGAAGTTGATTTTGTTAAGGAAGGTCTAAACGAAGGTTTTAAATTCACAAACCCGAATGCCAAAGGCGAATGTGGTTGTGGTGAAAGCTTTAACGTTTAATACCAAGTCTCTAAGACTTTCTAAATATTGCTGAGTAGCAAGCAACTTAGTCGCAGTGGTATATATTTTGTGAACGACTTAATGTTAAGTCGTTCGCTGGAGTTTTTGTGAATTATTTTCAGATTTTCGGTTTTACAGAGCAATATGAACTCGATGTTCATAAATTAGCTGATATTTACCAAACACTACAAAAAAAAGTACACCCAGACAAGTTCGCTCATGCTTCCAGTCAAGAGCAATTAGTCGCCGTTAAAAGATCAACCTTAATTAACGATGCCTATCAAACGCTAAAACATCCCTTAAAACGTGCACAATATTTATTAACATTACGAGAAAGTGATCAGCCTAATGAACAAGCTTCATTTAGTGATAACAGTTTTTTAATGCGCCAAATGGAATTACATGAAATGCTTGACGATGTTAAGCATGCTAACGACCATGAAGCTGCCATTCTAAGTTATGCTGCAGTATTAAATACCGGCTTTGAAGAACTCGCTTTAGAGATGCATACCTTACTTGATGAAAATTCCATCCAGTCAAACTTATTGGCGGGTGATAAATTACGAAAGTTAAAATTTTATCAAAAGTTACGCGTCGATCTCGATAAATTAGAAGATCAACTTTTCAATGACGACTGATCGTTAGTTCATATGAGTTTTTAGTTTAATAAAATAACAGCAAATCGATGTTTTTTTATTTACAATGAAATATCATACCGCCCGTTAATCGTAATCGAATATAAAAGAGTCTAAAAATGGCGTTATTACAAATAGCTGAACCTGGCCAAAGCACGGTTCCTCACGAACATCGCCTCGCCGCAGGTATTGATCTAGGTACAACTAACTCTCTTATCGCCAGCGTTAAAAGTGGTTTATCAGAAACCTTAGTTGATGGCGAAGGTCGAGATATATTACCTTCAGTGGTGAGTTACCAAGCGAATGAAGTATTAGTAGGTCATGCCGCTAAAGCACATTCGGTGAGTGATCCAGAAAATACTATTGTCTCAGCTAAACGCCTTATTGGTCGTTCATTAGTTGATATCCGTAAAAAATATCCTTCACTGCCCTATTCTTTTTCAGGTGATGAAAGTCACCCAAGTATCACTACTCGTACTGGTGAAGTTAACCCAGTGCAAGTATCGGCAGAGATATTAAAAAGTTTAAAGCAACGTGCTGAACATGCATTAGGTGGTGAGTTGACCGGTGTTGTTATCACTGTGCCTGCTTACTTTGATGATGCACAGCGTCATAGTACCAAAGATGCAGCAAAACTTGCCGACCTTAAAGTTTTACGTTTACTGAATGAGCCGACGGCAGCTGCAGTTGCTTACGGCTTAGACAGTGGCAAAGAGGGTATTATTGCCGTTTACGATTTAGGCGGTGGTACCTTTGATATTTCAGTCTTACGCCTCAATAAAGGTGTCTTTGAAGTATTAGCGACCGGTGGTGATTCCGCACTAGGTGGCGATGATTTTGACAATATTCTTGTTGATCACATTATCGAGCAGGCGGGTTTACAGCGCCCCTTGTCAGCAACAATAGAACGACAATTGTTACAACAAGCTTGTTATGTTAAAGAACAACTTACTGAGCATGAAGTTGTTGGTTTCTCATTAACCCTAGAAAATGCTGATGAAAAGCATGGCGATGTTAATCGTGAGATGTTTGAATCTTTAATTAATACCTTAGTGACTAAAACCTTACGTGCCTGTCGCCGCGCATTAAAAGATGCCGATATAACTGTTGATGATGTCATTGAAGTCGTTATGGTTGGTGGTTCAACACGTGTTCCTATGGTACGCCAACAGGTTGAAAAATATTTTAACCGTTTACCGTTAACCTCTATTGATCCCGATAAAGTGGTTGCCATTGGCGCTGCGATTCAAGCCGATATTTTGGCGGGGAATAAGCCCGACAGCGATATCTTGTTGCTTGATGTTATTCCATTATCACTCGGTCTAGAAACGATGGGCGGATTGGTTGAAAAAGTCATTCCTAGAAATACCACAATCCCCGTTGCTAAAGCACAAGAGTTTACCACGTTTAAAGACGGACAAACTGCAATGGCCGTTCACGTATTACAAGGTGAGCGAGAGCTTGTTGAAGACTGTCGATCGTTAGCTCGTTTTGAATTACGTGGCATTCCTGCGATGACCGCAGGTGCTGCTCATATTCGTGTCACGTTTAAAGTTGACGCTGATGGTCTATTAGAAGTTTCAGCGATGGAAAAGTCAACAGGGATAGAAACAGGGATAACAGTTAAGCCTTCATTTGGCCTTGAAGAACAAGAAATAACTCAAATGCTGCGTGATTCAATGAGCAATGCTCAGCAAGATATTCAAGCGCGCATGTTGAAAGAACAACAAGTTGAAGCTTCGCGAGTTATTGAATCAGTGCAGTCAGCACTGGTTAATGACAGCGCGTTACTCAATCAAGACGAAATTACCACAATAACTAATGCAATAACCGCTTTAGCGAAAATTGCCCAAAGCACGGTTGCCGATGATATTGAAGCAGCCATTGAAATATTAAATGAAAGTACCGCTATTTTTGCTGAACGTCGTATGGATTCTTCGATAAAAACAGCATTAGCAGGACATTCAGTAGACGAAGTTTAAAAACTTTTAGGAGCTAAGAAAATGGCGAAAATTATATTCCTTCCTAACGAAGACTTATGCCCAGATGGTGCAGTTGTTGAGGCAGAAAAGGGCGAAAGTGTACTTAACGTTGCATTGCGAAATGATATTGGCGTTGAGCATGCTTGTGAAAAAGTATGTGCTTGTACCACTTGTCATATGATCATACGTGAAGGCTTTGATTCAATTGCAGAAAGTGATGAGCTTGAAGATGACATGCTAGATAGAGCTTGGGGATTAGAGCCTGAATCTCGCTTAGGCTGTCAAGCGCTGGTTGGCGATGAAGACTTAGTTGTTGAAATCCCAAAATATACCGTGAATATGGTTTCTGAAAACCACTAATCATTATTATTGATTTGATAGATAGGGCAGTAACATTAATATGTTACTGCCCTTTTTTATTGTCGCTTCGCTATAATATTTAAAAAAAAGGACTTTAGTCAACCTTTCCATACGAGTAAATAACATGGTATTACTCAGGTGAATAGACAGCAGATTAAAAATTTGTTCTACTTAAGGAAAATTTTGCGCGCTAAAATAGCTTATTGGCAGCACAGAGATATTATAAAAATAACTTTTAGGCATCATAAATTTGTCAGAACTATCAAAATCAGAAACGATAAAAAGCTTAACCATTACTAATCAGTTTGCGACTGATATATTGCTACTAAATACCCCAAGTGAAATTTGGCAATATTTAGCACAAAATATTGTTGAAAAACTTGGGTTTGAAGATGCTGTTATTTACACATTAGATGCCGGTGGTAAAACGTTAAGTCGAATGTCGGGCTTTGACAAAAAAATATCCTTCGACAACGGTAAAAGCATTACAACTCCAATAAGAGATACCTCTTCTAACTCTATGATCATCCCTTTTAATCAAGGTGTGATAGGTAAGGTTGCGGCGACTCAACAACCGATATTGGTAAAAGATACTCGAGAGTTTGAAAGCTATATTGTAGAAGATGAAACGACGTTGTCTGAGTTAGCCGTTCCTATTTTATTTCAACAGCAATTATTAGGTGTTATTGACTCCGAACATGCCAGTGTTAATTTTTACACTGAATATCATCTGAAAACACTGACTGCGTTAGCAACGATTACTGCAATGAAAATTTCCCAAATCATTAAAGTAGATGGTCTAGAAGAGGTAATAGAAAATTTAGAATATGCTAATAAAATTCAAGATGCACTGTTTGAAATAGCAGAGATTATCTTTAAAACTAAAAATATTGATGAGTTTTATCAATATTTGCACCAGTGTATTGGTCGTCTTACCTTAGCGAAAAACTTTTTTGTTGCCTTACTAAAAGAAGATGGGAGAACAATCGACTTTCCTTATGCAATTGATGAATTTGATGATAGGTCAACGTTCACCAGTATCAACATCGACCCTAATTCTTTAAGTATTACCGGTTATGCGTTAGCTAAAGATCAACCTTTTCTGCTCTACGAAAAGGATATTCAAAAGATGCTTGATGACAAAGCCATCTATATTCGCGGTAGTATCCCTAAAGCCTGGTTAGGCGTGCCGTTTGGTAGTGGTATAAATAAAGGAATTGTCGTTGTACAAAGCTATAGCACCGAGTTCTTATTTCAAGAAAAAGACAAACAGCTGCTGATGTTTGTTGCTAAACATATTAATAATGCCATCGAAAGAATGGAAGCTAAACAAAAATTACAATTTCTAGCCTTACATGATCCTTTAACCAATCTACCGAATCGTTCGCTATTCAAAGACAGGACTCAGCATGCTTTTTTACATTGTCTGAATAATCGCCAAGACAATATAGCGATATTGTTTATTGATGTAGACAGGTTTAAACAAGTAAATGATACCTATGGACATCATGTCGGTGACAAGTTACTGGTTGCTATTGTAGAAGCAATAATGACAAGGTTAAGAAATACCGACACATTAGCTCGCTTAGGTGGCGACGAGTTTGCCATTTTACTCGACGGTAAGATTGATTATGAGACTATTTGTCGTATAACGGAGAGTATTCTTGTCGCTACGGCCGCGGCCTTCAATATTGATGGGTTGAATATTTTTAGCAGTGTTAGTATTGGTATTGCCACTTATAGCCATTCGAGTAAAAGTGCAGAACAATTATTGATTGATGCCGATCATGCGATGTACCAAGCTAAGCTAAAAGGGCGTAACCAGTATGTTTTCTTTGAAGCGCTTGAAGAACAAAATAAATCAACCAATGTTAAAGTTGAGTATGATTTCGATAATGCAGTTAAAAATTTAGAGTTTATCGGTAATTATCAACCCTTGATTGACTTTGATAGCGGTGATGTTATTGGAGCTGAAATATTAGTGCGTTGGCAGCATCCTAAATTAGGGCTTTTGTATCCTGATTTTTTCATTCCCATTTTAGAAAAGTCAGGTCAGATAGTGCAACTTGATCTTTATATGTTGAAGCTGGCGGTGAGTAAGCTAAACCTTTGGGCTGATTGGTTACCAAAACAATTTAAGTTGAGTGTTAATGTTTCAACATCAGGTTTCGCCTCAGAAGATTTTATTAGCTATTTGCAAGAGCAACACTTGCTATCTGCCGAAATCACTAGTCGATTATGTGTGGAAATTACTGAAGAAAGTTTAATTTTAAATGTTGATGCTGTGAAAAAACATTTGGATATTTTGAAAAATATTAATATTCCGGTCGCTTTAGATGATTTTGGTACGGGGTTCTCATCGCTAAGTTACCTACACCAATTTTCCTTAGATTATCTAAAAATAGATAAAAGCTTTGTTGATGATCTAAATGAAGTGAGCAATAAGGTCTTGATCTTAGACGCAGTGGTTAATTTAGCTAAATCATTGAAAATAAAAACCACAGCAGAAGGAATTGAAACTGCTGAGCAATACCAAAAGCTTAAAGAAATTGGATGTGATTTAGGGCAAGGTTATCATATTGCTAAACCGCTGCTTGATTCCGACTTTAAACGTTTTTTCTTAAATAGCGTAAGCGAATGTCAATTGATCTAATTAACATGCTACTCGGTTAACCGTGTTAAGTAGTTATAAAATAAAATTATTCTTTAGTTAGGTTACTGTGACTTTCACGCAGGTCAGTTAATTTATATAATCGATGAATAACACCAAAGCGCTAAGTCTTTTTAATAGATACTGATAAACAGGAAATAGTATGAGTTATTTACCCACGGCAGCTGATAAAGCTGCAGCTAAAGAACAAAAGCATATTGACCGTCAAAAGAAAATTAAAGCCAATGTTGACCAACGAATTGCCCAAGCGACAGAAGAGCGCGGAGTTTTTGTGGTAATCACTGGCAACGGTAAAGGTAAAAGCACCTCTGGTTTTGGTACGGTATTACGTGCTATTGGTCACGGTCAAAAGGCTGGTGTGGTGCAGTTTATTAAAGGCACTCAATGGGAGTGCGGCGAGATGAATATTCTCAAGCAATTCGCTGTTAAGCATCATGTTATGGGTACTGGCTTCACTTGGGAGACACAAAGTACTGAAACTGATTTAGCCGCAGCAAAAGTCGCTTGGCAAAAAAGTAAGGAAATGTTGAGTGATGAAACACTTGATATTGTTTTACTTGATGAAATGACCTACATGGTGACCTATGGCTATATTGAACTAGACGAAGTCATTGAGGCGTTAAACAATAGGCCTAAAATGCAGCATGTACTTATTACCGGGCGTGCCTGTCATCGCCGTTTAATAGAGTTAGCTGATACCGTATCTGAAGTTCAACCAATTAAGCATGCTTTTAAAGCGGGTGTTAAAGCACAAAAAGGACTTGATTGGTAAAGGAGATAGTCTTAGCGGTAGTAATGATATAATCATATGATCGACTCAATTCGATGCTATATGGAAACAATGAATCACTATTTAGCGACTTAATTCGTTATTCAATACCTTGTAGTATTAGTACCAGTAAAACTAAATCGCAATATACTTATGAATATCAAAATTAACATGCAAAATACCACAAACCAATATGGCTGGCTCAGTATTCTTTTACACTGGTTAGTTGCGTTTACAGTTATTGGGCTCTTTGCTTTAGGCTACTGGATGGTAGATCTAGATTATTACAATCCATGGAATAAGCAGGGGCCTGATCTTCATAAAAGTATTGGAATACTTTTGTTTTTTGTCATGGTTTTTCGTTTGATTTGGCGCAGTGTTCAGCTAAAGCCAAAAGCGCTTAAAACACATAGTGAAACAGAAAAAAAACTCGGACATTTAGTGCATCTATTTTTCTATACTGCGCTGTTTGTTTTAATGATCTGTGGTTATTTAATTTCAACGGCTGATGGACGTGCCATTGAAGTTTTTCAATTAATATCAATAGTAAGTTTTGGCGAATTGTTTACTAATCAAGAAGATCTTGCCGGTGCGGTCCATAAATATCTTGCTTACCTGTTGATGTCTTTTGTTGTTTTACATGCATTAGCAGCGTTAAAACATCATTTTATCGATAAAGATAACACCTTAACAAGAATGCTTGGTTATCAGCGTTTAAACATTAAATAGACTTTATTCATACCATTAAATAAAAAGGACTCTCATGAAAAAATTAATACTTGCCTCAATATTTCCAACGCTACTTTTTGCATCTGCTTTTACGTCAACAGCCAATGCAGCAGACTATATCGTTGATTATAAAGGGGCGCATGCTTCAGTAAACTTCAAGATTAAGCATTTAGGTTACAGTTGGTTAACGGGACGTTTTGATAAATTTAGCGGGAGCTTTAGTTATGACGCTGCTGATTTATCTACCGCTAAAATTGAAATGTTGGTGGATACAACCAGCTTAAATACTAACCATGCCGAACGCGATAAGCATGTCCGCAGCGATGACTTTCTTGATGTGGGTAAGTTTGGCAGTGCAAAATTTGTTAGTGCTAAAATTACAGATAAAGGCAACGATAAATTAGAAATTAAAGGTTTATTAACCTTACACGGTGTTGATAAGGATATTATCATTGATGCAGTAAAAATTGGCGAAGGTAAAGACCCGTGGGGCGGTTACCGTGTTGGCTTTAGTGGTACTACAAAAATTGCTTTGGTCGATTTTGGCATACCAGCAACGTTAGGCCCCGCTTCAGCGCACGTTGAATTAGAGCTGCATATTGAAGGTGTAAGAAAATAATAAGTTAGTAAATTCCTTATCAATATATTTACTTTTAGTTTTCATGGTGAAATAAAATTAATCACTTTATAAAATAAAATCAGCTTGAAAGCTGGCTTTATTTTATAAAACTACAGCCACTTTATTGGTAATATTTACAAACTACAATGGTTTTATACTGTGTTAATTCATATTTTTACTGAAAAATGAAAGAATACTTTTATTGCAAGTCTTATGATTAATGGATTAATTTACATTTTTAAATTGCTCTCGGTAAAAGAAGCCTTGAACAAAATCAACATTTAATAGCTTTGCGAAACTTAAGTCTTCTGCTGTTTCTACACCTTCTAAAATAATCTTTTTACCGGTACTTCGCGCGTAGTTAATCATTGACTCAACAAGCAACATAAAATTACGGTTAGACCTATTAGTGAGAACATATCTGTCAAGTTTGATATATTCAACAAGTTGAATAACAGCCATTGAGACCATAGATTGTGGATTGCAGAGATCGTCGATAGCGGTTTTTATATTATTTTTTGATAGGTTGTCAATCATTGCTAAGCTCATAATAGCGTCATTTATTTCTGAATTCTCGATAAGCTCAACAATGATTTTAGATTTTTTAAAGCCTTTGAATAACTTTAAAAATGGATTGTCAGATTTTAACGTACCTGTTGAAAAATAAGAGTCTTGGTCTAAATTAACAAAAATGTCCACCATATTGGGAGCATGGGCTAGTTGCAATTTTTTTTGTTGATACTCTACTTGAAACAAACTCAGTGGGCTGTCATGTAAAGAAGAATAAACATGATCAGGTCGTATTGCTAAGTTATCTTTAGTAAAGAACCTTGATAAACATTCATAGGCATATATTTCTTGGCTTTTGACACAGACAATTGGCTGGTATTCAACACCATAGCGCTGACTCTCCATAAGTTCTATTAAAATTGAGGGTGAAAGATGAGTTTTGGTTTTCATAAATGATCAGGTTGCCATAGGACTAACCTGTCCTACAGCTTAAATATAACCCTATTGTAAATGATAATCATTATCATGTGAAGTTATTGGTTACACTTCTGATATCAGTAGAGTGTTATCAATATAGGAGTATATAAATTTAGCTAAAACTCCGTTTAGCTGTTAAAATTCGCGCGAATTTTTTAATGGCTGATTATTCGGCACTCACATTCAATTAAGGTGCTTTTATGTCTAAATTTTTTTATCGCGGTACTCCTGATGTTATGGGTACTCACGGCAGTGCAGGCTATAAGCCTAATCGTGGCGTTAAGCTCGGTAGTGCAGCAAAACCATTAACGCTCGTTGTTGCATCAAAAGAAAGGGAGCAAGAAATTGCTGCTATCGTTACAGAGCACAACTTTATTGCCAACATTGAAGTAAATGTCGATGCAAAAGAAAATATTGTTGAACTGGACGCGGCACTAAATGTCCCTAAAACACAACGTTTTGATAAAACACCAAACAGAAACGATCCTTGCGTTTGCGGCAGTACTAAGAAATATAAAAAATGCTGTGGGTAACGCAGTCATAGCTAAAAATAAAAAGGCTGAGAAGTAATTTCTTGGCCTTTTTTATTGCAGCAATTATGGTAAAAAGAGTAAAATTGACAGATACTTAACCATCAGTTGTTGTTAGTCGGAGAGGATAATTAAGTGAAAAGAATCAGCTTAACGCAAGATGAAAATTTATCATTTAAAGTTAGCCAGCAATTATCACCGCAAGAATCACAACGTTTTGATCTTTATTTTTCTATTCCTGAAGAAATGGGCATTAATGCTACTACCCTCAGTGAAGATAATTACTTTCACAGTAGTATTAGAAGTCATAGTGCTTACTTTTCTCGACAAGTGCATTTACCGCTAGTTCGTAGCCGATTTATAAGTCAAAAAAAAGGTGAGAAGGGCGATTATCGCAGTAACTTAAATTTATTTTCATACCAGTTTAGGGTCGCACTTGAGACCGATATTAAGCAAGCATTACAAGAAAAAGATATCGAAATATTTTATCAATATGCACTTGAACTGGTTGATCAAACTCAAAACTTGTTGAAGAAACTGCGCCGCTATACTCCTTTAGATCAAAAACTAAGTTCTTACTTTGAAAATGTAGATAATTACCTAAGCTGGTATACCGAGCAGTCGTTTCTGAATCTGCTCGCCAATGGACCAAAAAGCTCAGAACATGCGGAAACCCGTGAGGTGTTATTTGCACTGTGTCGCCAAGAAAATAACTACCGAACAGAGCGCCAGTATAATTCAAAAATCACTTTAGCAGACCCAAACCGCATCACTAATAAAATGCGCTTATTACAGCGATTAAGTGAGTTTGGTGTGGTCTTTAAAAGAACGACCCATGATTTAGACGATAATCTCAGGCGTTTAGTTCGTGGTGGTATTACGGCTGTCGTTATGGCCTTTGTGATGTCGATTGTGTTAAATGCTCGTTCAGCCTTTAACGAAGTCACCTTAGTGTTGATCACTTTTTTAGGGGTGATTTATGGTGTCCGTGAAATATTTAAGGATGATCTTACCCGTTATATTTGGCGAAAGATTCAGCGTGGACGACCCAAGTGGCAGCATGTCTTTACCGATAGCTTATCGAAAAATAAAATGTCTATGCAAACCTTATGGCTTGATTATATTAAGAACAAAGACTTACCTGACATTGTTAACAAACATTTTCAACAGCGTCGTCAACAAAATAAACAAGCGGCACAATTATTACATTTTCGCTGTAACTCAAAAGTTATTGCTAAAGAGTTTATCCCTGGTTTTAAAGAGATTCAGCACCAAATGTTTTTCAACTTAACTCCCTTTGTGCGTTTTTTGAAAAAAGGCGAGGGGCGTTTATATGCACTTGATGGGAGTAAAATATCTAATCAAGGTGTTGAACGACGTTATCAGATAAATTTAGCGGTCGTGCAAGAACAAAAAATAGTGGGCAGTAAAACGAAGCAATACATTCAGCGTTTTAAAATAACAATGAATCGTTCTAAAATCATTAATATTGAAGGGATGAAATCTGAGCAAAACTTTGAAGGCAACCCACAGTAGTATAAATTAGCCAGCTCATTTGCAAATGTGCTATTTGTCGATGAACTGGCCGTGAGAAAACTTTTGGTTAATGAATTACTAAATAATAGAATTGTCAGCTTTATAAACATCAAAATTAATCGTATCGATTTGATCTGTTCTAAGCATACCGCCAATACCAACAAAGGCAATAACTTGAAAGTAGATACTGTTAATAATAATCTCCATATAACCTAATTCAAAAACATCAACAGCCGAGTTTGCCATTAAAAACAAGCTTAAAAAAATACTCACTGAGCCCATCGATTGTAAAGAAAACTGAGTTTGGCTGCTTCTATCTTTTATAGCTTGGTGGGGATCTAAACGTTTGCCGGTAAGGTGCCAAACCGCTAAACCAATAAAGAGTGCATGCACTAAACTAAGCGTAATGATTTTAATAATGAGGTCGTTGGTAATGGTAAAATCATGAATATATAAATCAAAGAAAATAAAAGTGAAAAGCAATAACACTGCCGAAATGACTAATAATGGAGAGACATAATTAAACAAGTGACGCGGCGTAAGATCAGCACTACGGCTAGTACTTTTATTCGCTTTTCTCATCAATTTGAATTGTCTACATCCTGATACCTCTAGCAACATAAAAGGGATGAATTGCACCATACCAAACATCAAGGGTAACCCTTCGGCAAACTTTTGTCCGTTATCATAATCTTTTGACATCAAGGCATAAAGTCCCATCAATAGCAGACCAATAACGAGTATTATTTGATTAAGTAATTGATAACGAATTTTAGCTGCGATAACTTTATCAGCAGATTCAGGGTAAAGTTTCGGGTAACTTTCTGGTGGAAATTTTTTCAAAACACCTTCAATTCTTTTAATTATCTGCTTAGGGTAATAATAGGAAATGAGTATGATTTGGCTTAAAAATAAAACGTAAAATAAAATGTTAATAGACATCTTCTGCTCCTTAATTGTTGTTACTGTTCATCGCACTGCTAAAAGCAATACGTATCTCTGAGTCGGTTACCCCTGCCGTTTTACAGGCAGAAATAGCATTATTTAACTGTGCTAAAACCTCGGCATTCAAATCCACCTTGCTATTTACTATGGCATGAGGATGAACAAAGGTACCTCGATAACCCTTGCTTTGAATGACCAAGTCTCGTTCTAATAATTTGTAAGCTTTAGCAACGGTTTTACTATTGAGCTCTAAATCATTAGCCAACTGCCTAATTGAAGGTAGCGAATCTCCGGGTTTGATCTTACTGTTAATGACCGCTGACTTAATTTGCTCAACGAGTTGAGTAAATAACGGCATCGGATCTTCTATATCAATGGTTATTTCCATATTTTTGTGCTTTAGTTGTTCCGTGTGTGGTAATGGTACAACTAAATCATAAATAAAGGCAAGTAAAAATAGTTTGTTTTTTGAACTATGAAATTTTAAACAGCAATGGTTCGTTTATATTTAAATAAAATCAATAGATTGAGGCGATGTATTGTTGGAGAGGGGAATGTTTAATAAACCTGAATATATCGATAATATCATCTATATCGAGATATTCAGGTTTTAGATTATTCGGCTGGCAACTATTTAACTTCTTCACCTGCTGCTTGTTTGTCAGCATGATAGCTTGAACGCACTAAAGGACCACAGGCTGCGTGATTAAAGCCCATTTTAATAGCTTCAGCCTGATACATATCAAAAACGTCAGGGTGTACGTAGCGCTCTACCGGTAAATGATGCTTACTCGGTTGTAAATATTGGCCTATGGTTAACATAGTTACGCCATGGCTGCGGAGGTCGCGCATAACTTGTAAAATTTCTTCGTCTGTTTCACCCAAGCCAACCATTAAGCCTGATTTCGTTGGTACTTCTGGATTGGCTTCGCCAAACTTTTTCAGTAAATCTAACGACCACTGGTAGTTAGCGCCTGGGCGTGCTTTAGTATAAAGACGCGGTGCGGTTTCTAAATTATGATTAAAAACATGTGGTGGATTAGCATTTAAAATTTCTAAGGCACGGTCCATACGGCCTCGAAAATCAGGGACTAAAATTTCAACTTTAGTATTGGGTGCATGTATAGCTATTTCACTAATACAGTCAGCAAACTGTTGAGCGCCACCATCACGTAAATCATCACGATCAACCGAAGTGATCACCACGTATTTTAGTTTCATGTCTTTAAGCGTTAGTGCTAATTTTTTAGCTTCATCTACTTTAGGGGCTAAAGGTCGACCATGGCCAACATCACAAAAAGGGCAACGACGTGTACAAATATCTCCTAAGATCATAAAGGTGGCAGTACCGTGATTAAAGCACTCTGATAAGTTTGGACAAGAAGCTTCTTCACAGACTGAATGCAAATCATGCTTACGTAGCGCTGCTTTTATACTGTCAATCCGTTCTGTCGTACGAGGTAGTTTAATACGCAACCATTTAGGCTTTCTAAGCATGGTTTCACGCTCTGATGGCACAATTTGAATAGGGATATGCGCCATTTTTTCTGCATCACGCATTTTTGTGCCAGGGATAACTCGAGTTGTTTTAGTGGTCATTCATTTCGTCCCAACCAGTTCTATAACTGATGTTATTGGTATTTAATAATTCAGCAAGGTGTTCTACTAAGGATTCACCTGCTTGAGCTGTATCTGTTAATTGACTGATATCGGCTGTTTGCACCATTTCTAGGCCTTGATAACCACAAGGATTTATCCGCAGAAAGGGCGATAAGTCCATATTTACATTCAGTGCCAAACCGTGAAAAGAGCAACCTTTACGTACTCGTAAACCTAACGATGCAATTTTCTTTTCGCCAACATAAACACCGGGTGCGTCAGGTCTAGCTTTGGCGATAATGTTAAAATCAGCTAATGCGGCAATCAAACCATTTTCAAGTAGCGTCACCAGATCACGCACGCCCATTTTTCTGCGACGTAAATTGATCATAAAATAGATAACTTGTTGACCGGGTCCGTGATAAGTCACTTGTCCACCACGATCTACCTTTACTACTTCGATATCACCTGGCATTAGTAGGTGTTCTTCTTTACCTGCTTGCCCTTGGGTGAAAACAGCTGGATGCTCGACTAACCAAAGTTCATCTTGGGTGTCTTCGTTACGATCATCAGTAAATTTTTGCATCGCTTGCCAAACAGTGGTGTAGTCCATAGTGGCAAGTTGTCGAATGATTAACGAATTTTTCAAGTTTCTACTTCACTTAATTCTATAGATGTTGATTATATCCAAATAATAATAGGAATACACCGGATAAATACTAAGGTTATTATTGTGACGCTAAAGCGTCATTGTTTTATAAAACGTAGCGGACGATATCGATAGCCGTTAATTCTGTGTAAATTGTTTCGATATGCTCTTTACTGGTAACAGTAACCGCAATAGAAAGAGAATGGTAGGTCCCTTTCGAACTGGCTTTTATTTTAGGAGAGTAATCACCGGGTGCATGCTTTTGTAGTTCGTTGATCACTAAGTCAGGTAATTCGTCGCAAGCAACACCCATAACTTTAAAGTTAAGCACGGTTGGAAATTCTAATAATTCATCAAACTTGGTTTTCATTTTCTCTCTCTAAATAGCACTTGGTCAATAGTCAATCTGGGGGTATTTTATCATTAATCAAATAAAATGTGATCATTGTATTTATATTGATAATAAAAAAAACTCGGCAGCAGCCGAGTTTTAGAATAACGACGTTATTGTTTGTTAATTAGTTAACAAATTGTAATTTTATATAATCAACTAATTTGCTAAACATGCCACCTTCGTTGACTTCTTGTAAAGTCACTAGCGGGTATTGTGCAATGTCTTCACCGTCTAAGCGTAAAAATAGTTTACCAACGACGCTACCTTTAGCTAAAGGCGCCTCTAACTGCTGATCTAGCTCGAAACTTGCTTTTAGATTTTTGCGCTGACCACGAGGAATAGTTATAGGTGTATCAAGTAATATACCTAAATCGACTTCCTTGACATCACCCATCCATACACGATTGGTAGCAAATTTCTCACCCGCCTTATAAGGCGTATAGGTTTCAAAGAATCGGAAACCATAATTAAGTAATTTTTTACTTTCAACTTTTCTTGCTCGTTCGCTTTCAGTACCCATAACGACACTGACTAAACGCATTCCACCTTTGGTCGCTGATGAAACTAAACTGTAACCTGCCTGAGCGGTATGGCCGGTTTTTAAACCGTCAACATTCATGCTTTTATCCCATAATAAATTATTACGGTTGTATTGTTTAATATTGTTATAACTAAAGACTTTTTGGCTATAAATTTTATATTCCTCGGGAACATCTCTAATTAGTGCCATGGCGAGTGTTGCCATATCTCGAGGTGTTGTTTTGTGTTCTTGGCTATCTAAACCGTGACTATTTTCAAAGTAGCTACTACTCATTCCAAGTTGCGCAGCATGTCCATTCATTAACTGAGCGAAGGCGCCTTCACTACCCGCTATATGTTCAGCCATAGCAACACAAGCATCATTGCCTGAAGCGACAATAATACCCTGATTCAATAATTCTACTGAAATCTCTGTACCAACTTCAATAAACATAAGTGATGAACCGGGGAAATTTTTTGCCCAAGCTTTTTCACTGACTTTGACTAAGTCATCGTTGCTTATATTGCCACTGGCTAGTTCTTTGCCGATGATATAACTAGTCATCATTTTCGTTAGACTGGCTGGCGCTAACAAGGCATCGGCATTACTTTCAGCAAGGACTTTACCTGTATTGAAGTCAATAAGGATATGACCTTTCGCTTTAACTTCTGGTGGTGACGGAATAATCGTCAATGCTTGAGAAAAAGATGAAAAAGTTAAAGAAATAGCGCCTAAAAGGCAGAGAAGTTTGGTTGAGGTTTTAGCTGTTTTCTTAGCTAATGGGTAAGTCATAATATTCCTACGAAACTGAATGATAAAAGGAGAATTTTTCAGCAGTATACCATCTTTGATACTGATTGCTATCGTGCTGTTGTGGCAAATTGTTACGAATGATTATTTCCGACTAAATGCCTTTGGATAACCCGATTCTTTCAAACTAACCAGTAAAGTATTTAATGCTTCCTGATTGTTTATAGGTCCCATTTGTACGCGGTATATACCATTGTTCATTGGAATGATGGTATTTATTTTATATAAGCTTTGAAGGGCTTGCGCAGTTTTATTGGCCAGCAATTCATTTTTAGTCGCAAAAACTTGAATGTATTTACGTTGGTCATTGGCGACTACTATGGTGTCTTCAGTAAGCGTCAGCTGCTCTGTATTAGGTACAGGCAATGAGAAGTCAGTAATGGTGGTGATCGTTACATTGGCGACACCTGTTTTCATCATACCCAGTTTATAAGCAGCACTGTAGGACAAATCAATGATACGGTTTTGATGAAATGGTCCACGGTCATTCACTCTCACAATCACTGATTGACTATTGGCATTATTAGTCACTTTTAAATAAGTAGGCAAAGGTAAATTTTTATGTGCTGCACTCATCGCGTACATGTTATAAATTTCACCGTTTGAGGTTAAATGGCCATGGAATTTTTCGCCATACCAAGAAGCAATACCTGTTTGGCTAAAATTTTCAGCACTTTTTAATACTGAATAAGTTTTACCACGCACTTGATATTGGCTCTTATTGCCACCTCTACTGTGAGGCTCCGCTCTTGGCGTAATGTCAATTAGCTCACTTGTCGTAGGAGCACGGCTTGGCTTGCTATCTTTGTGTTGTTGATAACGCCCGGTATTGGTACTGCAAGCAGAAACCAATATTAAAAGCATGGTCATTAATAGTTTTATTTTCATTGTTAGATTTCTTTTTGTTTTATCAATGAATTTAAGCAATAAAACGCTTATGGGTACTAATCGCCATTAGCATGCCAAAACCTGCCAGTAATGTCACCATCGATGTTCCACCATAACTTACTAAAGGCAAAGGAACGCCGACAACAGGTAATAAGCCTGAGACCATGCCTATATTTACAAAGACATAAACGAAAAATGTTAAGGTTATACTACCGGCTAATAATTTCGTGAATGCATGCTCAGCATGAACAGCAATCCATAAGCCTCGCATCACTATTATCAGATAGACACTGAGCAATACCGCGACACCGACAAAACCAAACTCCTCACTAAATACTGCAAAAATAAAGTCGGTGTGCCGTTCAGGTAAAAACTCCAACTGTGATTGTGTACCTTGCAACCATCCTTTGCCATGTAAACCACCTGAACCAATGGCTATTTTTGATTGAATGATATGATATCCAGAGCCGAGTGGATCTTGCTCTGGGTCAAGAAAAGTTAACACACGCTGTTTTTGATAGGGCTTCATCAAGAACATCCACAGTACCGGCGCAAATGCCGATGCTAAGCCAATACAAGTGACAATGAGTTTCCAGCTTGCACCGGCTAGAAAAATAACAAAAACACCTGAACTGGCGATTAATAGTGACGTACCTAAATCAGGCTGTTTAGCAATTAATAAGGTCGGCAGTAAAACTAAAATAAATGCAATGGTAATGGTAGATATTTTCGCGGGTAAGTCATATTGGCTGACATACCAAGCGATCATTATCGGTACAATTAGCTTCATTATTTCAGAGGGTTGAAATTTCATAAAACCTAAGTCTAACCAGCGCTGCGCGCCTTTACCTATATGACCAAACAATAGCACCGCGATCAAGAGCAGTAACCCTAATACAAATACCGGTACTGCCCATTTCTGATAGGAAAGGGGCGGAATTTGAGCAACGGCGAACATCACTAATAATGCTATGCCTAGGCGTGTTATTTGACGGTAAACAATGGCTGATTCCTGGCCGCCAGCACTATAAACAACAAATAGTCCTAAGATCATTAATGCCAAAATACCCAACAAAAGAGGTACGTCAATATGAATTCTTTGCCAGAAACTTCGTTGTTTTTGTTGGTCATGGCCAATGTTACGCACTAGTTACGCCCTGTTTTTTTGTCAGCACCATAAACATTATTGTGTTGTGGATGCTTACTTTTATCGGTACTAATAATGACTCTATCACCAAAATATTGATCCATAACTTGGCGCGCCACGGGCGCAGCGTTAAAGCCACCACCACCTTCCAAAACATTTTCAACAACAACCGCAACCACTATTTCTGGATTCTCATAAGGGGCAAAAGCAACAAACATAGCATTGTTACGCTGTTTTTCTTTGGTGGCTTCTGCATCATATTTTTCATCTTGTTTTTTTGCAATAAGTTGAGCCGTGCCCGACTTTCCTGCGGCGTCATAGCGAGCCCCTTGAAAGGCAGGGTATTTCTTTTGTGCGGTGTTATGCATCGCATCTAGCACTAAATTCCAGTGCTTATTGTTCTTGAGAATAATAGGGGGCTTATCATCATAATCTGTCATTTTAGTGACCATTTTACTGATGATATTGACATCACTCTCGCCGGAGATGATTTCATCATTAATAGCAACTTCTTCAACAACTAATTCAGCAGTCGCACGTAAAAAATGTGGGATTTTAATATCACCTTTGTTTGCTAAAATAGAAAAAGCTTGGGCAAGCTGTAAAGGTGTTACTGTCCAGTAACCTTGACCAATACCAACAGCTATCGTATCACCAGTATACCAAGGCTTGTTGTATCGACTACGCTTGGTTTCTCTGCCAGGCAAAATAGCACGTTTATCTTCCCAGATATCAACACCGGTAAGATCGCCAAAGCCAAACTTCTCCATCATATCGGTAATATTATCGATATTTAATTGATACGCTAAATTATAGAAGAAAACATTACAAGAGTGCTCTATGGCTTGGTTAAGATCTACCCAGCCATGGCCCGGTGCCCACCAGTCTCGATATTTACGTTCAAGACCTTTTAGCTGAAACCAACCGGGATCGTAGAAACGTGATTCATTGGTTATTACACCTGCTTCTAATCCTGTCAATCCGAGCAAGGGTTTGACGGTTGAGGCGGGTGGATACCCTTGTACACTGCGATTAAGTAATGGTCTGTCGTTTTTAGGGTTAAGTAATTTGCGATAGTTTTTACTACTAATACCATGAACAAATAAATTACCGTCGTAACTTGGGTTTGAATACATGGCTAATATTTCACCATTGCGCGGATCAATTGCTACCACCGCGCCACGTTTACCCGCTAAGGCACGCTTGGCAATCATTTGTAGCTCAATATCAATACTCAGGGTTAAGTTTTTGCCTGATATTGGCGGTGCATAATCAAGGGTTCTTATAATGCGACCTTGATTATTTATTTCAACTTCTTGGTGACCTATGGTGCCATGAAGTATATTTTCATAATATTTTTCTAAACCAAGCTTGCCAATATTACGCGTTGCTGCGTAATCTTCGTCTAAATTGTCTTCGGCTAAGCGAATCGAATCTTTACGGTTAATACGGGCAACATAACCTAAAGAATGGGTCGTTAAATCACCAAATGGGTAATATCTTTTTAGGCGAGCATCAATAAAAAATCCGGGGAATTTATGTTGATTGACTGAAAATAATGCGACTTGCTGTGCGCTTAACCGCGAGTGCAGTTCTAGCGGTTTAAAGCGTCGTTTGCTTTTCAGGGCTTTAAAAAGTTTTTCTTGTTTTTCTTCACTGATATCAAGTAACTCACTGACTTCTTTAATGTGCTTTTTTAAGTCAATCGTTTGCTCTGCAATAACCTCTAGCGAATAAACGGGTTTATTATCAGCAAGTAAAATACCATTTCTATCGTAAATTAGTCCACGGTTAGGCGCAACGGGAAGGAGTTTGATACGATTGGAGTTAGAACGGGTTTGATATTTTTCGTAAGAGTTAATTTCTAAATCGTAGATGTTGCTGATTAAGGTCAACAATAAAGCGAGTATACCGATGAACGCAATAAACGTTCTGCGCGCAAATAAATTAGCTTCTGCCGAATGGTTTCGAATAGCAACACGTTTGTTCGATGCCATTATTACTCTCGGTGATACGGGTGGTTATTATTGATGCTCCAAGCGCGATACAGACTCTCAGCAACAACAATGCGCACCATAGGGTGTGGCAAGGTTAGTGGCGATAAAGACCATTTTTGTTCAGAAGCTTTGATACAAGCGGGCGCTAAACCTTCAGGACCGCCAATAAGTAAAGCAACATCGCGGCTGTCTAATTGCCAACGCTTAAGTTGTTGGGCAAGTTGTGGGGTTGTCCACGGTTTACCTTCCACTTCAAGCGTAACAATACGGTTACCTTTGGGGATTGCGTTTAATAATAATTCGCCTTCTTTTTCTAGAATGCGAGCTATATCGGCATTTTTACCGCGCTTACCTGGCGGGATTTCTACTAAATGAAACGACATGTCGCGCGGGAATCGACGACAATATTCGTTAAAGCCTTGAGTAACCCATGCTGGCATTTTATTGCCAACAGCATATAAGGTAAGTCGCATAATAGTTTAGTTTACCTTCACTATTAGCTTAGTTCCACAATTCTTCTAACTGATAACGGTCACGAATTTCGTCTGTCATTACGTGAACAATTAAATTGCCTAAGTCAACTAACGCCCATTCGCCAACATCATTACCTTCAATACCTAACGGCTCAATACCTTTAGCGCGGCATTCGATGGCAACAGATTGTGCAATAGATTTAACATGGCGATTTGAGTTACCTGAACAGACAACCATATAATCAGCAAAGCCTGATTTTTTTCCGATGTCTAAAGTCGTGATGTCACGACCTTTCATTTCTTCGATTTTTTCAATAACAAATGCGTTTAACGCTTCAACTTGCAAGGGAATTACTCTTAGTGTAAATAATAATGCGCTATAATATCATCATTTTTTCTGCAGGTTAACTAGCAAATTATTTTTGATAGAGTTTTTTTTCAATAATGTAATGATGTACGCATTCTGTTAAGTGATTATTCTGTTTTTTATTGCTTAAAAGTTGTTGGCGTATTTCACTTGAAGAAATATTAAGCGACTGGTTTTGATGGAAAATAATGCCGCCAGCATCTTGTTGCTTTATTTCTGCTAGGTCATCTATTTGATGGCTTTTTAATAGTTTTTGGGTGGCGGTATTAATTTGATTTAATTGATAGCCAGGTCGAATATTTACTACAATATGGCATAGTGACAGAATAGTTTGCCATTGATGCCATAGGGTAAAGTTAAGGAACGAGTCCATACCTATGATAAAAAATACCCGACTGTTGGGTTGCTCTTGTTTTATTTCACGTAGGCTTGTTACGGTATAAGAAGCGCTATGTCGTTTTAGTTCGCGGTTATCAAGTTGAAATAATGACTGTTGTTGGCAAACAAGATTCACCATGGCTGTTCGGTGCTTAGCGCTGGCTGTTGTGGTGTTTTTATGAGGTGGCAAATGCGCAGGTAAAAAAAAGAGTTGTTCAACATTAAGCCATGCTGCTGTTTCTTTGGCTGTTTCAATATGACCATTATGGATAGGATCAAATGTTCCCCCCATAATGGCAATATTTTTCTTAATTTCGCTTACTCGCTTAGCCGAATTCATAATCTAAATTGAATTTTTTGGTGGTTTGTCCGTGATAGAGACTTATACAAACATCGGCCAGTAATATAAAAGGGTTAAAGTCACTGCTGGTTTTACTGATCAAGTCGGTTTGCGCTAAACGTGCTTGAGCTTGGTAAATATTGTCGCGAGTAATATGGTTAAGGGCATACTGATACAAAGGTTTCTTTTTATCCCATATTCGGTGTTTTTTATAAATACTGTCTATGCTCTCACCTTGTTCTATGTGCTCTAGCATAGTTGATAATTGCGTTATTTCTTTGTGAATAAACCAAACAAGCTGGCCGATTGCGGCCCCTTCGTGTTGCAGTTGATCTAACATGGCGATGCATTTTGGTAGGTCACCACTAAGTAAGGTATCAACCACCTGGAAAGGGTTAAATTTTGCTTGTTTAATCAGTAATTTTTCTGCGTCTTCAGCAATAATCAGTTGTGTACCAAACAGCAATGAAAATTTTTGTAATTCTTGCTCTAAAGCCGGTAAGTTACCTTCAAAAAGCTCTATCATCAATGGGGTAACATCGTGATGAATATTTAATTTATGCTGTTTAATTTGTTGATTTAACCACTGTTGTAATTGTCGACCTTCAATATCGTAAAGAGGGACAAAACAACCTAACTGTTCTAATGACTTAAACCATTTTCGTTTTTGACCAGCAGCGTCAATTTTAGGACCATGAAAAATAAGCTGCACATCAGGATGAAAATTTTCACTCAGTTTCAGTAATATTTTACTGCCGGCGTCAGCTATTTTTCCGTTGACTAGTTCTATTTCAATGATGCGCTGCGCTGAAAATAAGCTCATCGCTTGATACTCTTCAACCAACAGGTTCCAGTCAAATTTATCGTCGGCACTAAAACGGATAACTTCACTAAATCCCTGTTGCTGACAGTGCTGTTTTATGGTGTTTAAGCTGTTGTTCTTTTGCCAAGGCTCATCACCAAAAACTAACCAAACAGGCTTAAAGCCTTGATTGAGGGTATTAGATAGCTGGTTATGATAGATACGCATTAGATTTTAATCGTAGAGAGGTCGCGTAAGATTTTATTCGCGGCTTCTTTGCGCATTTCGCTTAACATTAATTCTAGTTCCCGACTTTTAGCGAGGGCAATATTGGGATCATCTTGATAATCGCGGTTAAGTTCAAAGACAAAAGAGCGAACATCACTTTTTGAAAGCACCAACTGATATCGAACGGTATATATCAACTCGTATTCTGCCACTTGCCCATTTGGAAATACGGACAGGGTGCGACGGTTTAGGCTGTCTTTTGAAAGCTTAAGTTGCGGGATATTCTCTGTAGCTTGGGCCAGCAACTTTATTTTATTTATAGTTAAGTGCTGCTTAACTTGGCGAGTAAGCTCACCAAATTTATCTGCGGAACTTAAATGCAAGGTTTGCAGTTGCGGTGACAATAAGTAATCACCGCGTAAAGCAAAGCCACAGCTCGATAAAAACAAGGTGAATAATACCAAAGTAGCCGCAGCTACCTGAGTTTGGTACTTTGTCGTTTTTTTGTGCATATGGCTCATTTTCATTACCTTTGTAGGACCTTTTAGCGACTAGTTAGCAACAATGTTTAAAAGTTTACCCGGTATATAGATGACCTTACGAATTGTCTTATCATCAATAAAGCGGACCACTGTTTCATCACTTAAACCTAAGGCTTCAACTTCTTCTTTGTTGGCATTGGCTGAAACGGTAATTTTAGCGCGTACCTTTCCGTTAACCTGGACGATAATTAACTTCTCGTCTTCAACCAAGGCACTGTCATCAACGATTGGCCAAGATGCCTCTTCAATTGAGGCATTATTGTTGTTCGCATCGCCTAATGTTTTCCAAATTTCATGACACATATGTGGCGTAATTGGCGTCAACATAATAATCACCGCGCGAACCGCTTCTTGCATAACCGCTCTGTCTTCAACGCTGATTAAACTTGCTTTTGACAAATGGTTCATTAATTCCATAATTGAAGCAATAGCGGTATTGAAGGTGTTTCTGCGACCAATATCATCACTGACTTTCGCTATGGTTTTGTGCAACTCACGGCGTAATGTTTTTTGCGCTGCATTTAAGGTTAACGTGCTCAGTAATGGCACTTCGCCGTGCTCTTTCACTTGCTCGCTAAAATCAAAGGCGAGTTTCCAAACACGTTTTAAGAAACGGTGTGCACCTTCAACGCCTGAATCAGACCATTCAAGGGTTTGCTCTGGTGGCGAGGTAAACATAATAAATAAACGCACAGTATCTGCGCCATATTTACTGATGACTTCTTGTGGGTCGATGCCGTTATTTTTTGACTTTGACATTTTACTCATACCGGCAGAAATAACCGGTTTGCCGTCAAGCTTGCTAACAGCCGCAGTAACTTGTCCTTTATCATCACGTTCAACGTCTACATCTGTTGGTGAAATCCAATCTTGTCCACCATTTTCTGCTTCACGGTAATAGGTGTCGGCTAATACCATGCCCTGACATAATAACTTTTTGAACGGTTCATCACAGTTAACTAAACCTGCGTCACGTAATAATTTATGGAAAAAACGTGCATAGAGTAAATGCAAGATAGCATGTTCAATACCCCCGATGTATTGATCAACCGGTAGCCAATAATTTGCCTTGGCGGGATCAATCATTTGCGTGTCGTCGTTCGGTGAACAGTAACGCGCGTAATACCAAGATGACTCCATAAACGTATCAAAGGTATCGGTTTCACGAAATGCTTCTTCACCATTATAAGTGGTTTTCGCCCACTCTGGATTGTCTTTAATCGGTGATGTAACGCCATTCATGATGACATCTTCAGGCAATTCAACGGGTAACTGGTCAAGAGGCACAGCGACAGACTCACCATTTGCGAGGTGCATCATAGGAATGGGGGTACCCCAATAACGCTGACGAGAAACGCCCCAGTCACGTAAACGGTAGTTAACTTTTACAGAGCCTTTGTTTTCACTGATCAGTCTTTCTGAGATTGCTTTAAAAGCCGCTGCAAAGTCTAAACCGTCGTACTCGCCCGAATTAATTAATAGGCCCTTTTCAGTGATCGCTGCTTTACTGAAATCGTCGTCTTCACTGCCAGCAATAACTTGAGTAATGTCCAAACCGTATTTAGTGGCAAATTCGAAATCACGTTGGTCGTGGCCAGGAACAGACATTACCGCGCCTGAACCGTAATCCATTAAGACAAAGTTTGCTGCCCAAACTGGAACGATGTTACCGGTTAGCGGATGAATCGCTTTAAGACCGGTATCAGCACCTTTTTTCTCCATCGTTGCCATATCAGCTTCGGTAGATTTATTGGTTTTACATTCAGTAATAAAGTCGCTCAAAGTCGGATTGTTTTTTGCTGCCGCTAAAGCCAGTGGATGCTGCGCAGCAAGTGCGACGTAAGTGACGCCCATAAGTGTATCTGGACGTGTGGTGTAGATGTCAAAACTTTCATTTGAATCTGCAACTTTGAAGGTCATTTCAATACCTTCGCTGCGGCCAATCCAATTACGTTGCATGGTTTTAACTTGTTCAGGCCATTCGGTAAGCTGGTCTAAATCTGTAAGTAATTCTTCAGCGTAATCAGTAATTTTAATAAACCACTGTGGAATTTCTTTCCGCTCAACTGGTGCGCCGGAACGCCAACCGCGTCCGTCAATAACCTGCTCGTTTGCCAATACTGTTTGATCAACAGGATCCCAGTTTACTGTAGCATTTTTCTTGTAAACTAAACCTTTTTCGTAAAGTTGCGTAAAGAACCATTGTTCCCATTTGTAATAATCTTTTTTACAAGTTGCTAATTCACGGCTCCAGTCGTAAGCAAAACCCAGCGATTGTAATTGGTTACGCATGTAATCAATATTCTCATAGGTCCATTTAGCTGGCGCTGTTTTGTTTTTAATTGCCGCATTTTCTGCGGGTAAACCAAAGGCGTCCCAACCCATAGGTTGCATAACGTTTTTGCCTTGCAGGCGCTGATAGCGAGAGATAACATCGCCTAAACTATAATTACGCACATGGCCCATATGCAAGCGCCCACTTGGGTAAGGGAACATAGCAAGACAGTAATATTTTTCTTGGCCGGGTTTTTCTTCGGCTTTAAAGGTATTGTTATCAGTCCAAAATTTTTGAACTTGCGCTTCGATAGCTTGGGGATTGTAAATGGATTCCATTAAAGATTTCTCAAACACTTTAGAATGTGGTGTTCATTAGCCAGTCAATAGTAAATTGACCGCGATCATGAACGCATAAAAATAATGGCGATAGAATACCTTATATACCTGTCCCACATCAAGATACTGTTTTCAGGATATCGAAGTGAAGAGGGTATATGTTTTAATTTTTAGACGTTTATTTGATTTATTTTTTTCTATAAAGCGATGTCTAGCTATACTTAACCTAAAAGTCGTCAAGGAGTGTGTTATGAAATCAAAAAATAGTGTTTTTCAAGAGCTTTATCAAGCTTTAGTTCTGTGGGCTGAAGATGTTAACCAGCATGAGATAACTGATATTGTTAACAAAGTAGAGCAAAGTAAGCTTTACTTGCAAGCAGCAGAAAAATTACCTGAAGATAAAGTTAAGCAATTTGTTGATAACTTACGCTTTGATATCAAAGAATTTATTATTCAAAATGAAGCTCAAGCAAAACATTCCCTTTATTTAGGCTTACTCAATGAGTCTTTCTGGAAAAATATGCAAGCGATCACGGATAAATCACAAGTTGAGTGGTCAGAACTTGATGAAGACTTTAAACATCATGGTATTTATAAAACAGGAGACTTTATCGGTTTTGGTTTATTAGAATGTCAGCATTGCCAAGAAAAAGTGACTTACAGTCATGCCGCTGATGTTGTTGATTGTTTTACTTGCGGTGCTAGTTCCTTTATTCGGCTACCTTTTGCTCCATAAAACGAGAACTGGCGCGCCACTAAGATTTACTAATTATTTAAAATGAGGGTACACTGGCAGTATTAAATTTATTAATTATCATCCGCTTGTTTTTTAAGCGTTATCAGTGAGATATTGCATGCCTTCATCCGTCAAGTCAACTTCTTCAATTACCTGTCTACCCGTTGAAAAATTAACTGCTCAATTATCCGCTGAGCAGTTTTCTTTTGCTGAAGTCACTCCCGATGTAGAGCAAATTATTATTGGTCATGCTCGTGCAAAAGAGGCGCTTGAATTTGGTTTGTCTATGGAGGCACCGGGTTTTAATGTTTTTGCCATGGGAGAGCATGGTACCGGTCGACAAACCTTAATCAAACAAATGTTAGCGACAACAGCTGGCAATAAACAAACGCCGTATGAGTGGTGTTATATCAATAATTTTGATGATGTTCATGCCCCGCATAACCTCTATTTAAGTCCTGGTGATGGTAAATTATTATTGGCACGCATTAATACTTTTATTGATGAATTATTAGACTTGTTTCCTGAGATTTTTGATAACCCAAGTTATCAACGACAAAAATCGGCGGTTGATCGCGCGTTTAATAAAAAATACGATCAAGCCATCGCTGAAGTCGAAGAAAGTGCTTTAAAAGATAATGTTTTATTATTTGAAGAAAACGGCGAAATTGGTTTTTCACCTTTGGTTGAGGGAAAACCCTTAAATGATAAGGAATTTGCCGGTTTAGATGAAGGTAAACGTGCTGATTTTTATCTGTTGTTAGATAAGTTAGAAAATTTCCTTTCTGAAAAACTGATTGAATTACCACAATGGAAACGCATCTCTTCTGATAAGTTACGTAAATTAAAAAATGAGACTGCAGAGCAAGCTATTCGGCCATTTTTAGAAGAACTAGAGCATGAGTTTGCCAGTAATATTGGTGTGCTAAAGTACTTGTCGAAAGTAAAAACCCATGTAGTGGATACTGTTTTAGAAATTCTTGTTGATGAAAGTGTCGAGAACAGAAACGATAAAGATGCTCGTAAACTTATGGTTGAGCAATTCTTACCTAATTTATTGGTTTCTCAAAAACCCGATGCTGGTGCTCCGGTCATTTATGAACAAAACCCAACGTTTCAAAATTTATTTGGCCATGTCGACTTCGCGAGTTTCCAAGGAAGCACTTATACCAGTTATCGATTAATTAGAGCCGGAGCGTTACATAAAGCTAATGGCGGTTATTTAATTTTAGAGGCAGACAAATTACTTAATCAACCCCTGGTTTGGGCACGCTTAAAATTAGCGCTTAAATCACAAGAAATTACCATTGAAAACCCTTACTCTGAATATAGTCAACCGGGTTCGTTTAGCTTACAGCCTGAAAAAATTCCATTAAATGTTAAGGTGATATTGCTCGGCGACCCCGAAATTTATTATATGTTGCAAGACTATGATCAAGAGTTCACCGAATTATTTAGGGTCTTAGCAGACTTTGATCAGTATCTTGAAAGTAATGAAGAAAACCTTAATGATTACGCCCATTTAATTCGCCAGCGTGCTTATAAATATAACTATCCACATGTCAGTAATGAGGCGGTATTAGAGTTAGTGCGCTATGCATTAAGACGTGCAGAGCATCAACATAAAATTTCGGCTAATATTGTTCAAGTAAACGACTTACTTGATGAAGCTTTTTATTTATGGAAGCAAACTGGCAACGAAGGCGATTTAACCGCAAACCATGTCGCCTTAGCACTCGCCGCTAAGCAGCGAAGAACTGGCCGAATGAGTGAAGCATGGTTAGGTGAAATAAAAGAAAAACAAGTATTGATTGATACCCAAGGACACCATATTGGTAAGGTAAATGGTTTGACTGTTCTAGAAATAGGTGACAGTGTTTTTGGTACGCCCGCACGCATCACAGCTACCGTTTATGCAGGGAGTGAAGGCGTTACTGATATCGAACGAGAAGTTGATTTAGGTAAGTCTATCCATTCTAAAGGTGTGTTGTTACTCACGGGTTATTTAGGTCATAAATACGGCCAAGGATTCCCAGTGTCAATTTCGGCTAATTTGGCAATAGAACAGTCTTATGGACACATTGATGGCGACAGTGCGTCAATGGCGGAACTTTGTGCGCTTATTTCTGCTATTGCATTACTGCCTATTAAACAAGGCTTTGCTATAACAGGTTCTATTAATCAACATGGTGGAGTGCAATCTATTGGCGGTGTTAATGAGAAAATTGAAGGTTTCTATCGTTTATGTAAAGAGGAAGGTTTAACCGGTAAACAGGGCGTTATTATTCCTCGCACCAATGTAAACAATTTGATGTTAGCCGACGATGTTATCGAAGCGGTTAAAAACAACCAATTTGCTATCCACGCTGTTGAAGACATTGATCAAGCGATAGAGTTATTAATGAATGAACCCGCCGGTAAAATTAGCAGTACGGGGCGCTACCCAAGAAAATCAATTCATGGCCTAGTTTTAAATAAACTTTCACTTTTTTCAGATTTACTTAATGGCGCTGACGAGTAGTCAGTGCAAGGTTTCTAACTTCTAAATTCAGTTAACGTTATGTGAAAATAATTATTTATTGATTAATAAATGCGCAGCTTTTCAAATCTTTTCTATACTGGTAACTAAGTCAGTTGTGGGTGAACATCCATCATTGACTTAGTTATAGTTAATGGGATTTTTACCCATAAGTTTTTATTATCGATAAAGCCATTTTTATTTAATAAGAATAACAATAATATATTTCGGTAAGTAAGTGGTCTATCGATTGAGCTAAACCTTCATTAATTTGAAGGATAGCTTATTGGGAGAGCGCATGTATTCATCTGAACAGTTCGCTGAAATTTGGCCGATAGCCGCTTATTTTATTATTCTTGTGATCATGCTTATTGCCATGTTGCTGCTATCTCATGTCCTTGGCCCCAAAACGGCTAGTCGGGCAAAAAACACCCCTTACGAATCTGGCATTATTGCTGCAGTTACCTCTAAAAGTTCGTCAACAACTAACAACCACACTCGTTTTACCAATCATTTCTTTTTATACGCAGTTTTCTTTGTGATCTTTGATCTCGAGACAATTTATTTATTCGCCTGGGTGATCGCATTTGATGAAGTTGGCTGGGCCGGTTTTATTGAAGCAAGTATTTTCATCAGCGTGTTATTAGCGGCTTTGCTTTATATCATTCGTATTGGTGCTTTAGAGCTAAAACATCGCCATTTACCTTTTCGTCATCAGCAAACTGCTGAATATTTGAGGAAGAATTAATCATGGAATGGTCACTCACTAAAGCTAAACTTGATGATGCGATGCTCAAAGAGAAGAAAATATCTGAGCAAGAGTTAGATCGCAGTATGTTTATGGCAAAACTTGATGACATGGTTAATTGGGGGCGTAAAAATTCAATATGGCCGTTTAATTTTGGTTTAAGTTGTTGTTATGTAGAAATGGCAACGAGCTTTACTTCTCGTCATGACATTGCCCGCTTTGGCGCAGAGGTTATTCGTGCCACGCCACGACAAGCTGATTTAATGGTGATTTCAGGTACCTGCTTTCGAAAAATGGCGCCAGTTATTCAACATCTATATGAACAGTTATTAGAGCCACGCTGGGTTATCTCTATGGGCGCATGTGCCAACTCTGGTGGTATGTACGATATTTATAGTGTTGTTCAGGGGGTCGATAAATTTATATCAGTAGATGTCTATGTACCAGGCTGTCCGCCTAGACCTGAAGCCTTACTTGAAGCGTTACTACTTTTACAAAACAGTATTGAACATCAGCCAAGACCCCTAAGTTGGACCGTGGGTGAACAAAATGTCAGTCAGACAGCAAAACCGTCATTGCGTGACATTAAGCAACAAGAACGGATTGACGTAACGACCTTAGACCCTCCTGACCACTGTTAAAAAGACTACCAATAAAAAATAACAATACTAATAATGCAGGACATTTTTTAATGACCGAATTTAATATCAAAGCAAGTAAAGATTGGCAGGCAGGTTTATCAATAGCTGGATCTGATGCAACATCATTACAAGGGAAATTAGCACAAGAGATAACAGCTGAAATTCTTGCGGTTATGCCTGAGCTTGATCTTAAACCCGTCACCGCGGTAGAGAACATTGTTGATGATATTTGTACTTTTTGGTTAGATAAAAAACAGTTGATTAAATTGATGAAAGTACTAAAAAATAAATTAGTACAACCGTTTGATATGTGTTTTGACCTTTTTGCCATTGATGAAACCACCCGAGAGCATAAAGGTCGACAACTGCAAGATTTTACGGTGAATTATCATCTGCGCTCTTATCAACGCAATCAAGATATCCGTATTAAAGTTGCTTTACCTGCGAGTGATAAATCATTAGCGAGTGTTTGCCACATTTGGCCAAATGCCAATTGGTATGAACGAGAAATATGGGACATGTTTGGTATCACCTTTATTGGCCATCCAAACTTAAGACGTATTTTAATGCCTGATACTTGGCAAGGACATCCGCTCTTAAAAACACATCCGGCGCGCGCCACAGAAATGGCTCCTTTTACCCTACCGCCTGATCAGCAAGATAAAGAACAAGCAGCCTTGCAATTTGACCCTCAAGCCTGGGGAATGAAACGCCAAGATAAAGATAATGATTTTATGTTTCTTAACCTTGGTCCCAATCATCCGAGTGTTCATGGTGCTTTTCGTATTGTTTTACAAATGGACGGTGAAGAAATAATTGATTGTGTGCCGGATATTGGCTACCACCATCGTGGTGCTGAAAAAATGGGCGAACGTCAATCTTGGCATAGTTATATTCCCTATACCGACCGAATTGATTACCTCGGTGGCGTGATGAATAACTTTCCCTATGTGATGGCGGTAGAAAAGCTTGCCGGTATTTCTGTGCCTGACCGAGCGAAAGTCATACGTATTATGACCTCAGAAATGTTTCGCATTCTTAGCCATTTACTTTTTTATGGCACCTTTGCTCAAGATATTGGCGCGTTATCACCGATTTTTTATATGTTTATCGACCGTGAAAAATTGTTTGGCATTATTGAAGCATTTACCGGGGCAAGAATGCATCCTAGTTGGTTTCGTATCGGCGGTATTGCTCAAGACCTACCAAAAGGTTGGGAGGTCTTGGTTCGCGATTATGTTAATTACTTACCTAAGCGCTTAGATGAATATGAAAAAATGGTGATGCAAAACTCTATTTTGAAAAATCGTACTATTGATGTTGGCGCTTACTCAAGCCAAGAAGCGATTGAATGGGGGATAACTGGACCCGGTTTACGTGCAACGGGTTATTCGTGGGATCTTCGTAAACAAAGACCATACAGTGGTTATGATCAATTTGATTTTGAGGTTCCACTCGGCAATAAAGGCGATTGTTACGATCGCTGCCGAGTACGAGTTGAAGAAATGCGTCAAAGTATTCGTATTATTGAGCAATGTTTAAATAATATGCCAGCAGGGCCTTATAAAGCGGAACACCCGCAAACAACACCGCCGGATAAGTCAAAAACTATGCGAGATATCGATAGTCTGATCCCTCATTTTATTAATGTTTCGTGGGGCCCCGTTATTCCTGCTGGTGAAGTATCAATGTGCGTGGAAGCGACTAAGGGCATCATGGGGTATCACCTGGTTAGTGATGGCAGCACCATGAGTTACCGGACCCGCATTCGTACCCCAAGCTTTGCTCATTTACAAATGCTGCCGTTGATCAGTAAAGGTCAAATGGTCGCCGATTTAATCGCGACTCTCGGTAGCGTTGATTATGTTATGGCTGATGTAGACAGGTAGACAGCACAGTTGTAGAAATTTAGACAGATAGGAATTGAAGATGGAATATAACGTGAACACTATGCCACCAATAAATATTGTCACTATTGACTATAAGCAGTATCTGTCTGTGAGTGAAATATCTTCGATTGAGCATGAAGTCAGTATCATGGAAACACGCGAAGCTGCAGGTATTGAAGCGTTAAGAATTGTTCAAGAGCAGCGCGGCTGGGTCAGCGATGAAAGCTTATATGCCATTGCTGATTTATTAAATATGCCAGAAGCAGAACTTGAAGGTGTCGCTACGTTTTACAACTTAATTTACCGCCAAGAAGTTGGACAGTTTGTTATTCACTTATGTGACAGTATCGCCTGTCACCTAACGGGATATCAGCAAATATATCAGGCGATTAACACACATCTAGGTATAGGTTATGGACAAACAACCGGTGATAAAAAGTTTACTTTTTTAAGCAACGTTTGTTTGGGGGGCTGTGATAAAGCGCCAACCATGATAATAGGTAAACAACATTATCAACAGTTAACCCCTGAAAATGTTATCGATATTTTAAATGATTTAGCAAGCCAGGAGAGTGAACATGATTGAAATTATTCGTCCACTCACTCAATTAGTGAATCTACAATCGCCATTGTCACTGAATGATTATATCAGCGAAGGCGGCTATCAAGGGGCAAGTAAAGCACTGCATGATTATAGCCCGAAGCAAGTTTTAGATTTAGTCGGTGACTCAGGATTAAAAGGACGCGGCGGTGCTGGTTTCCCAACAGGGATGAAGTGGAGTTGTGTCCCTATGTTCGAAGCAGATGATGATAACGCGCCAGCATTCAAGTACTTGGTTGCCAATGCTGACGAAATGGAACCAGGCACTTTTAAAGACCGCTATTTATTAGAAGGGGCACCACACCAATTAGTTGAAGCGATGATTATTGCTGCTTACACCATAGCTGCTAATAGGGGCTATATATTTTTACGAGGTGAATATCATCTGGCTGGAAAACGTCTACAGCAAGCCATTAATGAAGCTTATCAGCAGAACTGGTTAGGAAAAAACATTCAGGGTACAAATTTTTCATTTGATTTATATGTGCATACCAGTGCTGGCCGTTATATTTGCGGCGAAGAAACGGCGCTGATCAATGCCTTAGAAGGGCGCAGAGCAAACCCAAGAGCTAAGCCGCCATTTCCTCAAATAAGCGGCTTGTTTGGACAACCTACTGTAGTTAATAACGTCGAAACCTTATGTAACTTGCCGCATATTGTTAAACAGGGTGCCGACTGGTTTAAAGCATTATCGCCTAATAGTGACTCAGGAACTAAAATTTATGCGGCTTGTGGCCGGGTAAAATCACCGGGTTTGTGGGAATTGCCGATGGGCACAACGATACGAGAAATTTTATATCAACATGCAGGAGGGATGGCAGGCGGTTTTAAATTACGAGGGCTATTACCGGGTGGTGCATCAACTGATTTTCTTTTGCCAGAGCATCTTGATACACCAATGGATTTTGACTCTATTGCTAAAGTTGGCAGTCGCTTAGGTACGGGAGGCTTAATTGTTTTAGACGATAAAAATTGTCCGGTAGCCATGGTGCTTAATTTAATGAGATTTTTTGCCCAAGAATCATGTGGTTTTTGCACTCCGTGTCGCGATGGCACACCTTGGGCAGTAGAAGTATTAACCCGTATTGAGCAAGGGACAGGGAGAAAAGAAGATCTTGATACGCTATATAATCTTTGTGATTTTATGTGGCTGGGGAAAACTCATTGTGCATTGGCTCCTGGGGCAGTTGAACCCTTAAAGAGTGCTTTACGTTATTTCTCTGATGAATTTGAACAACATATAGATAACGGTTGTTGTTCTTATCAACAAGACAATATAGTCAATAAAAGCCTTACTCTGCAATCATCACAGGGAGGGGCTGTTCATGGATGATAAAAATATCAGTGCCGCACAAAAAGTTACTGTCTATATCGATAATATTGCCTATCAAGTGAGTAAAGAAAATAACTTACTGGCTGGCGTGTTATCGCAAAAACTCAACTTACCCTATTTTTGCTGGCATCCGTCAATGGGCTCCGTTGGGGCTTGCCGTCAATGTGCAGTGACTCAATACCAAGATGAAAATGATACCCGTGGTCGACTGGTCATGGCATGTATGACGTCAGTCAGTGATGGCATGCGTATTAGCTTACAAGACAAAGACTCGGCAAAATTTAGAGAGCAGGTTATAGGGGCGATGATGACTAATCATCCTCACGACTGTCCTGTTTGTGCAGAGGGTGGTGAATGCCATTTACAAGATATGACCGTAATGACCGGGCATAGCGTACGTGATTACCAGGGCACTAAACGCACCTTTAATAACCAATACCTAGGTGAATTAGTTGGGCATGAAATGAACCGTTGTATTACCTGCTATCGTTGTACCCGTTTCTATAATGATTATGCTGGTGGTAAAGATTTTGGTGTTTATGGTTCTAAAAACCAAGTTTATTTTGGTCGGCAAAAAGACGGCACTTTAGCAAGTGAATTTAGTGGTAATTTAGTCGAGGTTTGCCCAACAGGGGTCTTCACCAATAAAGTATTTTCTGCTCATTATACCCGTAAGTGGGATTTACAATCAGCGCCCTCTGTTTGTGCGCATTGTTCGGTGGGCTGTAATACCAGTATTGGTGAACGATATGGTTCAGTTCGTCGAGTAATGAATCGTTATAATTATGATCTTAATGGCTATTTCTTATGTGATCGCGGCCGTTATGGTATCGGTTTTGTGAATAGCGCACAGCGTATTAAAAAAGCGCAGGGCATCAATCAAACATCACCCGAAAAATTGACCCGTTTAGATGTATCAAGAGCACTGGCACACTTTCGGGATAAGCGTTTTATTGGTATTGGCTCAGCACGCGCATCATTAGAAGCTAACTTTTATTTAAAGCAAATTGTTGGTGAAGATAACTTCTCAGCGGGTTATAACAGACAACAAATGGCTGTAGCCAAAGAGTATCAACAACTACTCAGTGATAACTTTATTGATGATAAAATGCTCAGCCTTCGTGAAATTGAACAATGCGATTTTATTTTACTGGTTGGCGAAGATTTAACTAAAACCTCTCCGAGAATCGCATTGGCTTTACGCCAGGCTTGTCGAAACAGTGGCATTGAAAAAGCGGCAAGCATGGGCGTAGCTTCTTGGCAAGACAGTGCTGTGCGCACGATCAGTGGTAAACGCAACTCACCTTTTTTTGCTATGCAGCCTATGGCAACAAAATTAGACGAACTTACCGAGCAATGCTTGTTGTTAGCACCCGATGACATTGAACAAGTGATGTTGGCACTTACTACGGTTCTGTGCCTTACTGATAATGAAAAAAGCAATTATTTTCATCAGGAGGAATGGCAAGCTTTTACCTTCGAACAACAGTCGTTTATCAATAAAGTTATTAGCGCATTAGCTACGGCGAAAAAGCCCCTAATTGTTACCGGCGACAGTTTGTTGAGTGCAAAAATATTATTGGCAACCAACAAATTGATGGCTTGTTTGAAAAATCAAGCCACGCCGTCGAAGGTTAATTTAGTGGTGCTGCCTTCAGCAAGTAATAGTATCGGTTTATTGTCATTAATTGATGAAAAGTCAATATCATCTGAGCAAGTTTTAGCCAAGGTTAGTACTAAAACAGTGGCTGGTTTGATTTGTTTAGAGCAAGAACTCACGGTTTACACTAATGAGCAATTAACCTTATTAAGAGAGCATGCTGAAGTTATAATTGTCCTTGATCACAGTGAAAGTCGAGTGAGTCAACTTGCCGATATTGTTTTGCCAGCGGCGGCAATAAGTGAAGGCAATGGCCACTTTGTCAATTATCAAGGAAGAATACAGCGTTTTAGTCAAGTACATGCAGCTGCTTTACCTATTTTAGATAGTTGGAAATGGTTGTCATATATCGAAAAAGCTTTAGATTTTTCAATAAGTAACCAAGCTACTCTTCAAAGAAAAAAAGCAAAGCCCAAAGAGAATCTTGCTGAGTTGCATGATTATTTTTCTGAAAACTTTACCTTATGGCCAACTCTTAAAGATGAACAACTAGAGCAAAAGTTTGTCGCGAGAATGACCAAGCGTGCCAGTGGCAGAACATCACAATCAGCTAATTTTTCTGTGCACGAAGCTAAAGTTGTTGAAGATAAAGATCAACACTATCGTTTTTCTATGGAAGGTAATAAGCCTAATGCCGTAAAAAACATGCCATTTACTTGGGCGCCGGGTTGGAATTCAAATCAATCAATCAATCACCATCAAGTAGAGATACAAGGTCAGCTTTCCCATTATAGTGATGATGTTTACGTATCCTTCAACTTTACTCGCGAGAGTGATAAAAATGTAGCAGTCAATGATGATACGTTAGCAGCAGTAATCACAGATTTAACGGCTAAAAAAACGTTAACTTATTTTCCTCAAGGTTGTTTGTTTCAGGGCGAGTGGCAGTCAGCGTTGACGGCGGAGTTTCAACTACTCGCTCATTCTCTTGAGAAAAACCCAACACTTTATTTGTCGACAGAATTTGTTGAGAGTCAGGGCTGGGAGCCAGGACAATGGCTAAATGTTAGCGCAGATAATAAAAGTTGTTTTGCTCAACTAAAGTGCAATAACGAGCTTCCTCAGTATCTCGTTTATGGAAATATTAATGATTTTGTTGATCATAAATCTGGTTTAAGTATTAAACTCACTGAGGTTAGTGAAGCTGACGTTATTCAATATCAAAAAAATCGCCAAACTCATTACCAGCACTTAAAAGTTATTCAACAAAACACCCTTAAACAACTCAAAATTTCAGATCAACATATACCTATTCGTTTTGTGGCGGGAGGCTTAGATGACGCCTGAAATCATGTGGAAGCTGCTCGAAATAATTCTGATTATTTCACTGCTTATTCCTATCGCCGCCACATTAGTCTGGGTTGAACGTCGGATGATTGGTATTTGGCAAGACCGCCATGGGCCAAACCGTGTTGGTCCCTTTGGCATTTTACAATCGTTAGCTGATTTATTGAAAATTTTGGGTAAAGAAGACTGGATACCGCCCTTTAGTGATCGTTTGGTTTTTGTACTTGCCCCTGTTATTGGCGCCGTATGCGTGTTGATGAGTTTTGCTGTAATTCCTTTCACCGCAGATATTGGTGTTTCAGATTTGAATATCGGTTTGTTGTTTTTCCTTGCTATGGCGTCACTGGCTGTTTATAGCGTTGTTTTAGCTGGTTGGGCGTCAAATTCAAAATATGCCTTGTTAGGTGGAATGAGAGCGGCGGCGCAAACTGTTAGCTATGAAGTCTTTATGGGCTTGTCAGTTATGGGTGTTGTGCTTTTAACGGGCACGTTTAACTTACGGGATATTGTTTTGGCGCAAACCGATGGGTGGTTAATACAGAGTCAGTTTGTTGGTTTTTCGGTGTTTCTTATTGCCGGTATTGCTGAAAGCCATCGTTTACCCTTTGATTTACCTGAGGCTGAAACTGAGCTCACTGGCGGATTTCATACTGAGTATTCAGGCTTAAAGTTCGCGCTGTTTTTTTTAGGTGAATATCTCAGTGTCACCCTTATCTCAGCAATGTCTGTGGTGTTGTTTTTTGGTGGTTGGTTGATGCCTGCGCCGCTTGATACTTGGTTACCACCGCTGGTGTGGTTTATTTTAAAAGTGTTATTTTTTGTCTTTTTTTTTATTTTATTAAGAACTTCGCTACCCCGTCCTCGTTTTGATCAACTTTTAGCTTTTGGCTGGCAAGTTATGCTACCGATTGCTTTGTTGAATTTATTAGTTACTGCAGCGTTACGCTTAGGAGGTGTGCTTTGAATATTCGTTTAATAACTTCAAATAAGAAGCATTTAAGGAGACTGATATGTTAAGTCAGTTACGCACTATGTGGTTAGTGCTTAAGCATACCTTCACCAAAGCGGATACGGTGCTATATCCTGAGCAAAAACCTTATTTAGCCCCGCGTTATCGTGGCCGCATTGTACTCACTCGCGATCCTGATGGAGAGGAACGCTGCGTGGCTTGTAATTTATGCGCGGTGGCTTGCCCGGTTGATTGTATTTCTTTACAGCAAACCATAGATGATAACGGACGTAAACGCGCAGAATTTTTTCGTATTAACTTTTCGCGTTGTATTTTATGCGGTTTTTGTGAAGAAGCTTGTCCAACTTATGCCATTCAATTAACGCCTGACGTCGAATTAGCTGAATATGACCGACAAAACCTGGTCTATGAAAAAGAGCATTTATTAATCAATGGTGTTGGGAAATATCATGATTATAATTTTTATCATCACAGTGGTATTAAGGTTGGTGATAAAGGTAAAGGGCAGGCTGAGCAGGAACGTCCTCCTATTGATATTAAAGGATTAATGCCATGAGTAGATTTGCTTCAATTGAAGGATTATTTTATTTAGCGGCGATTATTGCCATCGTAGCTAGTTTAAAGGTGGTGACTGGAAAAAACACTGTGCATGCCTTACTCTACTTGGTTATTTCATTACTTGCTGTTGCCGTGTGTTTTTATTTAATGGGGGCGCCATTTGCCGCGGGGTTAGAGGTTATTGTTTATGCCGGCGCTATTTTAGTGTTATTCGTTTTTGCAGTGATGATGTTTGGTTTAGGCATAGATGAAATGCACAACGCGCCGCAGTCAAAAGGCTTATCTTTATGGGCAGGTCCCGCCTTTCTTGGATCCTTACTTTTAGTTGAATTAATTTTTGTCATTGATAATAGTGAATTGGCATTACAACTTAATAACCAAGTGGTTGATGCTAAACAAGTGGGGATACTGCTTTATGGACCTTATTTACTGGCAGTCGAGATTTCCTCATTTTTATTACTGGCTGGGCTTGTTGCTGGTTACCATTATGCAAAACCCGAACATCGAGGGGGACGGCTATGACTGTAATTCCCTTAACTCATATATTAATTTTATCTAGCCTGCTCTTCATTATTGGTTTTGTTGGCGTGGTCGTTCGAAGAAATACTTTGTTTATGCTGATGAGTTTAGAGGTGATGTTAAATGCTGTTGGCATCGCTTTTATTGGTGCGGGTAGTGTTTGGCAAGAGGCCGATGGGCAAATAATGTTTATGCTTATTTTGACCCTAGCGGCGGCGGAAGTTGCTGTGGGTTTAGCGTTATTAATTCGCATGCAAAGGCGCTATCGCACCTTAGATATTGATGTCCTCAACCAGATGAAGGGATAGGTGAAATATGAGCTTATTAGCAAGCTTACCTTTATATCCACTGATAAGTTTTTTGGTACTGATTACTTTTGGTAAACGCCTTAATTGGGCTATCGCCTCATGGCTAAGTGTTGGCTCTATGGCTGCTGCTGCACTTTGCAGTCTATTTTTGGCTAATCAATTATCGTTGCATGAATCGAGTGTGATCACTGCGCACCTCTGGCAATGGTTCTCTATTGGCAGTGCAGAGGTCAACATTAGTTTTTACCTTGATGCACTTTCTGCAGTAATGATTTTAGTGGTTACCGGTGTTGGCTTTTTAATTCATTTATTTGCTGCTATTTATATGAAGGATGATGAGAATTTTAGCCGTTTTATGGCCTATATGAATTTGTTTATTGTCGCGATGTTAGTGTTGGTTTTAGCGGACAATTTAGTCCTATTATACTTAGGCTGGGAAGGCGTTGGCTTATGTAGTTTTTTACTGATTGGCTTTTGGTATCAGGAAAGAAATAATGTTTTGGCTGCTCGTAAAGCCTTTATTGTCACTCGCATTGGTGACACGGCGATGGCGGTTGGTTTGTTCTTATTGTTTAAGTCACTGGCAAGCTTAAATATTGCTGAAATTAACCAACTAGCGCAAACCACAGCAAGTTTTACTGCAAGCTCAATAAACGCTAAAAATAGCGAAGCATACTGGGCTGCTTTGTTATTGTTGGGCGGCGCTGTCGGTAAATCAGCACAGCTACCATTACAAACCTGGTTACCCGATGCTATGGCAGGGCCGACACCGGTCAGTGCACTTATTCATGCCGCTACTATGGTTACGGCTGGGGTCTACTTAATCGCCCGGATGAATGGTGTGTTTCTAATGACACCAGAGGTGATGAATTACGTTGCCTGGCTCGGTGGCATTACCTTATTAACTGCTGGCCTTGCTGCCTTAGCACAAAATGATATTAAGCGTGTCTTGGCATATTCAACCATGAGCCAAATTGGCTATATGATGCTAGCCTTAGGCGCTGGGGCATGGTCTGCGGGGGTTTTTCATTTAATGACTCATGCCTTTTTTAAAGCGTTACTTTTTTTGACAGCTGGTACAGTTATTCTTGCGCTACACCACCAGCAAGATTTATATAAAATGGGCGGGCTTTTAAAGAAACTTCCCGTTGAAGCAACGCTTTTTTTGATTGGCTTAGCGTGTTTAATTGCTTTGCCCGGCACTTCAGGATTCTTTTCTAAAGAAGCGATCATTGCAAGTTTATGGTCTTCACCTACAGCAGGTCCTAGTTTATGGTGGTGCGCAATTTTAGGGGCATTGCTGACCAGTATCTATAGTTGCCGGCTATTCTTTCTTGCCTTTTTAGGCAAACAACGTTTTCCTAAAACACGGGTTATTAGCGAACACCTTGAAACCAGTAAACTGTTGCGCGGCGCTTTATTTGTTTTAGCTTTATTGTCGATATTTGGCGGCTTAGTGACTATCGATTTATCGAGTCTATTTTTAACGTATCAACCAGGCATTATTAATCGTTCTAATAACCCTTCTTGGTTACATCTTGTTGCTATAGTGACTCCTTTTGCTGGCATTTTATTCTCATGGTTTTATTATAAACGTTACCGCATCCTTGGTTACAAACCGTTAAGAGCCAGTCAAAACCCTTGGGTTGTTTTTTGCCGTCATGGTTTAGGCTTTGATACCTTGTATGCGACGTTTTTGATAAAACCTTATTGCTTTATTGCCAAGTTAAACCGCAAAGATTTATTTGATCAAACACTAATGTTATTGGCTTGGTATATCGGCATTTGGCGAGATATATTATCGGCTAGTCAAAATGGTCATTTACGCTGGTTTGCTGCAGCTTTTGGTTTATCTATGGTTGGCTTGATTTTTATGGTGATATTATGATGCTCACTTTGATTGTTTTTGGTCTACTGCTCAGTGGATGCTTGGCGTGGTTTGCTGACAACAAAGTCTTGCTGGGTATAAAATTACAAGCAAAGTGGCTTTCTTTATTGGCCGTGTTAGTACTTAGCTGTTGTTTTTTGTTGTTGGTGTATTGTTCAGAGAAGAATTTTCAACAATTACAGTTATTTGCAAGAGTGCCTTGGATCCGCTCATTTAATATTGATTATGCGCTAGCGCTCGATCAACTCAGCATCACCTTAATTATCCTTACCTTTTTTCTTGCTGTCATTTGTATTTTGGTTTCGTGGCAGGAAATACAAAAAAAAACAGGTTTTTACTATTTTAATTTATTAGCAACTTTTGCTGGTATTCTGGGTGTTTTTTGTGCGGTTGATATGTTTTTGTTCTTCTTCTTTTGGGAGGTGATGCTCCTACCTATGACGGCAATTATAGCCGTGTGGGGCCATGAGAAACGTTATTTTGCTGCAGTAAAGTTTTTTATTTTTACTCAGGTCAGTAGTCTATTAATGCTGGTCGCTATTATAGCGATGGCCTATATCCATCAGCAACAAACAGGGGATTTAAGTTTTTATTATCAAGATTGGCTAATGCTCGATATTAAGCTCGATGTTGCACAATATTTAATGTTAGGTTTCTTTATTGCCTTTGCGGTTAAGTTACCTTCGGTGCCTGTACATAGCTGGTTGCCTGATGCCCATACTCAAGCGCCAACAGCCGGCAGTGTATTGCTTGCCGGTGTTTTACTTAAAACGGGCGCTTACGGATTAATCCGTTTTGTTATTTTTCTTTTTCCTCAAGCGAGTGAAAACTTTGCACCAATAGCGGTAACTCTAGCCGTTATTAGTATTATATATGGTGCAAAAATGGCGTTTGCGCAAAACGACTTTAAGCGTTTAGTTGCTTACAGCAGCATCAGTCATATGGGCTTTGTGATGTTGGCTATTTTTAGTTTTAATGAAATCGCTTATCAAGGCGCTATAGTGACTATGGTGGCACATGGGCTAAGCAGTGCAGCGTTGTTTGCTTTAGCCGGTATCATCTATCAACGCGTGCATTCGAGAAATTTAACGGATATGGGCGGTTTCTGGCAAAGCGCACCTCGTATGGGAGGCTTTGGCTTGGCTTTTGCGGCGGCGGCTTTTGGTTTACCTGGCTTAGCTAACTTTGTTGGTGAGTTTTTAAGCTTGGTCGGCGCTTTTCAAGTATTTCCTATTATGGTGATTTTCGCCGCATTGGGCTTAATTGGCTCGGCGATATACGCCATGGTGCTCTTTCAGAATACTTTTCAAGGGGTGCCCAGCAAACTGGTAGAAGACTTATCACTACGTGAAATTTGTATCTGCAGCAGCTTATTGGTATCACTGATCATTTTAGGTTTATACCCCAATATACTATTACGCTATTCATTTGGAGCTTTGTTATGAACCCTGTCGACAAAGTGTCTGAAATAACCCTAATGAACACTGAAATGTTTATTGTGCTGTCACCTATTTTATTACTGTCATTTGGTATCGTTTTATCGTTATTACTGATCGCGTGGCAACGTTCACAAAAAATTATTGCGCTCTTTAGTCAACTGATTTTAGTTTTTACCTTACTACTTTCTATGCATTTATTGAGCAGTGGGATATTGAGTGGCGCCGGCGTGCAAATAACACCATTATTAAAAGTTGATCAATTTAGTTATTTAAGCTTGTCATTGATTTGTTTATCAGCTTTAGCCGTTATCAGCTTAAGCAAACAAGTTTTGAAATCACAAGTAGAAGTGCATGATGAATATTACTTGCTTATTTTACTGGTGATTTTAGGGGCGGCAATCCTAGTGGCTAGTGACCACTTTGCCAGTATGTTTTTAGGTTTCGAGTTGCTTTCTATAAGCTTAGTTGGGCTCGTTGGTTATTTTCGTGAACAAAAATACGCCGTTGAAACGGGCTTTAAATACTTAATTTTAAGTGCTTGTGCTTCAAGTTTTATGTTGCTGGGTATCGCTTTTATATACAGTCAAACGGGGAATTTAAGTTTTGCTATTAATTCAGCTACCGCGCCATGGCATTCTGCGCCATTACAGTTATTTAATAGTATTGGTGTGTTATTACTCTTTTCAGGCATTGCGTTTAAATTATCCTTAGCGCCTTTTCACTTTTGGGCACCCGATGTTTATCAAGGCGCACCAACGCCGATCACCCTATTAATGGCAACGGTATCTAAGATCGCTATGTTTACTGTCTTAATGAAGTGCTGCTTTGCCCAAGGTTATTATCAAAATGATCATTTTATCGATGTCATCATTGCTGTCGCGCTTTTATCGATGTTTATTGGTAATACTTTAGCGCTAAAACAACAAAATATTAAACGCTTAATGGCATATTCTTCAATTGCTCATTTCGGTTACCTACTGATAGTACTGGTTATAAGTGCTGAACAAAGTATCGGTTTTGCATGGCGAAGCGCCTTATTCTATTTAACGGCTTACCTACTCGCTAATGTCGCTATCTTTAGCATAGTGATAACGTATGAACAGTACTTTTCGCAAAACTCTACAGAGAGAGAGGTGTGCCTAAATGATTGGCAAGCAATGTTCTGGCAGCACAGAGCTCAAGCTGTTTTATTGGTGTTTTCGATATTAAGCTTAGCCGGTATCCCCTTAACTATGGGGTTTGTCGGTAAATTTTATCTATTTAATCAGGCCGTTATTTCGCAAAGTTGGTGGCTTATTACGGGGTTAGTGATAGGGAGTGGTATTGGCTTAGCTTATTATCTACCGATTATTTTTACGGTTTTTAAAGTAAATAGCAGCGCTGCAACGCATATTACAAAAGATAACGCTATAAAGGCGCCTAAGATATTTATAATATTTTTAATTATTATTAGTTTTTATTTTGGTGTTTTTCCTGACTCTTTAAGCCAGTACTTACTGTAATAAGCGTTAAACCTGGTATATATGTTAGCTGAGCAAGCGGCAATATCGGTTTTATTAAAGATAAGGTTACAATAAACGCCAACATCAAGATTGTTTTCGAAATAAATCAGCGATAAGGCGGTTAGCCAATTTTATTTACACTAAATTGGCTATATTTCGAACAATGTTACTTATATTACTTGAACAATGAATAAATATCGGTATAATGCGCGCCTCGATAACAGTGATTCTGACTTGAATATTTTCTTTCACACTGGTTATACGAAATGAGTGGGGTTTTCCGCCCAATAGACTTCTTAGCTAATATTCTTTATTAGCCCTATGTTCTTTAGTGAACGTGCCTTAAGTCTTCCTGGTGGTTTCCTCGTATATAACGCGGAATGTTTTGGTTACTTTTAACCTATTCCGCCACAAGAGAAGACAAAATTTATGACTACTTCTAACGATGCTCCTGTGAGCTTTGACTCTTTAGGCTTGCCTGAAACTTTATTATCTGCTGTAAAATCTATCGGTTTCGAAAACTCAACTGATATTCAAGCAAAAACTATTCCGCCATTATTAGCCGGCAAAGATGTTTTAGGTGAAGCACAAACTGGTACAGGTAAAACTGCAGCCTTCGGTTTACCTGCACTGGCTAAAATTGATGTTTCATTGAAAAAGCCACAGTTAATGGTGTTAGCGCCAACACGTGAATTAGCCATGCAAGTTGCTGAAGCAATTGAAAGCTTCGGTAAAAACATGAAAGGTTTATTGGTTGCTACTTTATACGGTGGTCAATCATACCAACCACAATTTCAACAATTAGAGCGTGGCGCTCAAGTTGTTGTTGGTACACCTGGTCGTTTAATGGATCACTTACGTCGTAAGAGTCTAAAACTAGGTAACTTATCTTTTTGTGTTCTTGATGAAGCTGATGAAATGCTTAACATGGGTTTCTTAGAAGATATCCAATGGATACTTGATCACTTACCAGAAACGACTCAAATGGCTTTGTTCTCTGCAACTATGCCACCGGCTATTCGTAAAATAGCTAACCGTTTCTTAAAAGATCCAGAACATATTAAAATTGCTGCAGTTAAACAATCAAAAGCAAATATTTCTCAATTTGCTTGGAAAGTGAGCGGCATTCGTAAAATTACTGCATTAGAACGTATCGCTGAAATCGTTGATTACGATGCGATGATAGTTTTCGTACGTACTCGTAGCGACACGGTTGAAGTTGCAGAGCAATTAGAGCGTGCTGGTTACCCTGCATTAGCTTTAAACGGCGACATGAACCAAGCACAACGTGAACGTTGTATTGAACAAATGAAATCAGGTAAGTCATCTATATTAGTGGCAACTGATGTTGTTGCTCGTGGTTTAGATATTCCACGTATTTCTTTAGTGGTTAACTATGATTTACCAGGTGACAACGAAGCTTATGTTCACCGTATCGGTCGTACCGGTCGTGCAGGTCGTGAAGGTATGTCAATTGCATTTGTACGTCCTCGTGAAATGCACTCGTTACGTCATTACGAACGTTTAACTTCAGGTGTTATTAACACCTATGAATTACCAAACATTGAAGAAATTGGTAAGAAACGTATTGAACGTACTCGTGTTGAAATGGCACAAATTATTGCTGATAAAGATTTAGCTAACATGCGTGAAATCGTTGAAGCTATGGCCAATGAATCAGAGCTTTCAATTACTGATTTAGCCGCCGCTTTATTGTTCAACAAGCAATTAAATCAGCCATTACAACCAAAAGAAGACCCTAAACCTCGTCGTGAAACACGTGAACGTAGTGACCGTGATACGAGAAGCGAGCGTGGCGGTCGTAACGAAAGTCGTGGCGGCAGAAATGAACGTGGCGGTGAACGTGGCGCAGAGCGTGGTGGTGAACGTGCTCCTCGTAAAGTAAAAGTTAACCGTACTGATGTAGATTGGCAGACGTACCGTTTAGAAGTCGGTAAAGAGCATGGTGCACGCCCTGGTGATATCGTTGGCGCAATCGCTAATGAAATATCATTAGACAGTAGCTACATTGGTGCTATTAACTTACATGATAAACATACTTATGTTCAGTTACCAAAAGGTATGCCAGAGAAATCATTTGAGCAATTAAAGCGTGTTAAAATTCGTCGTCAATCATTAGAAATTACCGTTTCAGATGTTAAGACGGTTGAGTCAACACCAACAACTGATCGTCCTCGCAAGCGTCAAGAGCGTTCTAATCGTCCTAGCTAGTCGATAACTTAATCATAAAAAGGTACGTATATCGTACCTTTTTTTATGCCTGTAATTTATTAACTAGCATGAATACTTTACCGTTAAGTGGTGGTGTAAACCTAAGCGTACAGCTGTTCTGTAAGTACTATATGGCTTGTCTTGACGTCGAATAAATTCCACACAGATAGCACGTACATTTTCTGTTACGCTGCGATACTTTATTAGATTTGCTTTGCGCTATCTCTTCATCTCAAACCTAGTAATAATGTAGTCATTGATTCTTTAAGAGAGATAAACATGACTGATATAAAAAACCCACTTAACCTTCGTGGTATCGAATTCACTGAATATGCCACACCCGATTCAGATTTTATGGAAAACGCCTTTTATGGTTTTGGTTTTTCAAAAACGAAAAAGTTTAAAGGTCGTGATATCGATTACTTTAATCAAAATGATATTCATTTTTTATTAAATAATGAAAAAGCGGGTTTTTCAAAAGAATTTGCTAAAAATCATGGTCCTGCTATTTGTTCTATGGGCTGGCGTGTTGATAATGCTGATTTTGCTTTTGAAGAAGCGATTAAGCGCGGCGCTAAATCTGCGGCCAATGAAGATAACAAATTACCATACCCCGCTATTTTTGGTATTGGTGACAGTTTAATTTATTTTATTGAAAAATTTGCTGCATCAACAACCAACCCTGGCTCTATCTATGAAGATGACTTTGAAGCGATTGACGCTCCTGTTATTAACGAAGATAAAGGCTTCTTACGTGTTGATCACTTAACGAACAATGTTCATCAAGGTACTATGGAACATTGGGCTAATTTCTATAAAGATATTTTTGGCTTTACCGATGTGCGTTATTTCGATATTAAAGGTGAAAAAACGGCACTGATTTCTTACGCGTTAGCATCGCCATGTGGCACTTTCTGCTTACCAATTAATGAAGGTAAGGGTAAGAAAAACAACCAAATCGATGAGTACTTAGATGAGTACAATGGCCCAGGCGTGCAACATTTAGCCTTTATCAGTGATGACTTAGTCGGCTCTTTAGACAAGTTAGATAAAAACATTATTGATACGCTTGATATCGTCCCTGAATATTATGACGACGTATTTAAACGCATCCCTTGGGTTAAAGAAGATCATAAACGTATTCAAGATCATCAAATTCTTGTTGATAGCCAAAAAGAAAATTCGTACTTATTGCAAATTTTCACTAAAAATATTTTCGGCCCAATCTTTATCGAGATGATCCAACGTGTTGACGACCAAGGTTTTGGTGAAGGTAACTTCACCGCCTTGTTTAAATCTATTGAGCTTAATCAAATGGAAAAAGGCACCGTTTAGTTTTCTACACTAATAGTGCTCTTATCAAAGGCCTGCTTATGCAGGCCTTTTTTGATTGTTATATTCGGCCTATTGAAGTGTTATAGTTACTTGAATTACATGACATTAATGTTGATATAATGTAATAGGTTAACGATTGATTTTAAAATTATTTTAGTGAAGTAATAAGGGCTGAGTATTGTTCAATAATATTGTTAATCGATTTTTTATCGCTATCGTTTGTCGACTGTAACATGCGTTGATAATGCTTGATGGTTGTCGCTAAATATTGTTGATGTGACTTAATCGATAAATCCCACATCACATCACCGGTAGGCGATATTTTTTTCAAGGGGTTATCAATATCGGCAGATACGCCAAAATGTTTTTTTACATGGATAACTTCATAGCAACGCTTGTTTTCAGTGACTATACATTCATCCAGTAAGGTACAGTGATGAGCAATTAGGGTTTGTCTTACTGAGTAATTGTAATGCACAGGGCAAACAATAAACTCTATTTCGCTGGTTGGGTTGATCAGTGTGTTTTGCTTAAAATTAGTGATGATACTTTCAATAAAGCTAATGAGTAGCTCACCACCAACACCGGCGATAATGACTAATTGCTTATTTTGTCTTGTTAACGGTAGCTTTGCTACATCAATACAATGCACCTGCCAGGCTTGAATGTAGTCGTCTGCACTGAAGTGCTTTTGTAATAATGACTCAAGGTGTGTGGTTAATGAGGGAACAATATCGACAAAATGTATCGTGTCTGCCGCTTGGCGTTTTAACAACGTTAGCCCCAACAAACCGTGATCACAGCAGCAATCCCAAATATTTTGATAGTGAATATTGACCATACTGTCAATTTTTTGCAACCGCTGACTTATTTTTTTCATACGTTGGTTTACACCAAATCATACCAATTTCTTTGTTGAGTTTCATCGAGAAAACTCCAAGCAATAAAACGGCTGATTTTTTGTCCTTGCGCCATATCCACGACTTTTACTTGTTTGGCTTTATACTTATTAAGGGTTTGTTTTAGTTGGCTAATATGGTCTTTTTTTGACACTAAACAGCTAAACCATAGCACTTGCTTTTGGATGGTTTTACTCTCTTTTATCATCTGATTAATAAAGGCTAGCTCGCCACCTTGGCACCATAATTCAGCTTTTTGACCACCAAAATTTAATGGTACTGGGTTGCCCGTTGTTAAGGGCGATTTTAACGATTTTTTATTTGCCGCTAAATTTTTGACTTTTCGAGTCGAGCCTTTTGTTGCCTCAGCCAGTGAACGATGAAAGGGCGGATTACACAGGGTTAATTCAAAGCGATCATCTTTTTCAATGATGCCCGTAAATATTTGTGATGAATTTGGCTGTAATCGACAAGTAATGGATTTTTTAAACGACTTATCAGCAGAGATTATTTGCTCGGCAACTTTAATTGAAGTCGGGTCTATATCGCTACAAGTAAACTGCCATTGATATTCACGCTGCCCTAAAAGAGCATAAATGCAACTTGCTCCGGTACCGATATCAAGCACTGAGACTTTGTTTTTATTTACCGTCAAGGCTACCGGTAGTGTTGCTGCTAATAAATCAGCAAGATAATGAATATAATCGACTCTACCAGGAATAGGCGGGCACAAATATCCCGCTGGAATATCCCATTGACCTACCTGATAGTGCAACTTTAACAATGCCTGATTAAGTGCTTTTACGGCGTTAGCATCAGCAAAATCTATAGACAAATTCTGATATTTATTGGTATGAACAAAAGGTTTTAATGCCGGCAATGCTTGGCACAGTGCTAAAAAATCATAACCATTATTATGGCGGTTTTTTGGATGGAGGTTTTGTTTTAGTGGCACGGTTTTTCTCTAAAAATAAATAACCTGAGGATTTTAACATTTCCTTTATAGCCATGCCACATCATAATAAATGATAAGTTTGTCGCCAATAAATATTATCCGACAAACATCAATATTATTAACTTCTCCCCAATGAACTAAAGGTCATAACCCAAGTGTTGATGCAAGCGGACCACTAATTCTTCTTTTGAATCAACATAGCTTAATTTTTCAGCTGTAGAACGCAGTGCTTGTTCAACTAAGTTAAGAAATTTACCATAACCTTGACTGGTTTTATGATCTTTTGTTGCAATGATGACAAATTGCATTGAATCAACTAAGCAATCGCCAGTAAAGTGCGTGGTGAAGTTATTATTAGGTTCAAACGGGTTGAAGCTTAATTTTTGTAACTCACCGGCAGCTTTATGCTTTTCTTCCAAGCGACTTCTTACAATAGGTATTAAGCCATTTGCTAAAATAGCGCCTTCAAATAAATGTTGCTTATTAGCCGATTCAATAAAAGCATGGCTGATCAAATCATAAAGTGGTTGATAAGGTTGATCTTTTGATTTATCAATATTAAGCAGTTCTTTAATACGGCGATTAATCGGTAAGTCAGCCACAACATAAGTCAGTACATCTCTTTTTTCAGGCAGGCTGATATCATCAGCGGCATAGCGATTTTTTAAGGTACGTAATTTATGGGTTTGTGTCCCAGTAACGCCTTTATCTTTAGAGAATAAATCATAAGTAAAATGTTGGTGGTCACAGACTCTTACCGTGGATTTACTAATATGGTTTACGTCAATAAATTCATTTAAGGCAATCAGGACATTTTTATGAAATTCTGCTGACGTTTGACGAACATTGTCACCGTTAGCGAGAAATACCAGCGTAATTACTCGTACGCGCTTTTTGCCATTAATGTAAGTATTTTGGCTATAATGGTTGCGCGGGCTATATAAAAACAGAATTTCTTCATCGGTTTGCACGGTTAGTTTTTCTGGGCTATAACGGATGCGAGCAAACTTTCCATTGGCAATAAATTGACCACTCTCAATGTCGACTTTATTATTAACATCAAAAAAACTGTCAGCTAAATGTTGGTAAAGTCGCTGGTAGGGTTGCTCACTTGTTCTATCAATTAATTGATTATTTAGGCTGATTAATTCATCAGTCAGGGGAAATTTAACTAATAAGTAATGGTTAGTACGTGCGGATGACGGAATGTATACTTTATGCTGATTATTTCGAGAACGAGAGATAGGCATTTTATTTCCTTATTAAATAGAGTCATAAATCTTAAGGGCATTATAACAATAAGTACTGGTATTCATATGATCTAAAACAAAATTTCGAGACATTAATTTTTTATTCTAGATTGATTTTTTAGAAATAAAATAATCATAAGTAAGCTATTTGATTATATTATCTGTTGAAATTATTGTATATAATGTCTACAAATTTACATGTTGTTGATGTTTTGTCTTAAAATATTAGGAAGCTGATGAAGTCACATATCCTTTTATTAATAAGAGAATAATTAAATGAAAAGCCTTAACAAAGCAAGCACACTATTACTAACCTCATCTTTTTTATTGACCAGCGCTTTTGCAAATGAGCAGCCTAATGCGCAGGATTTAGTCGGTAAAACATACGGTGGCGCGCATTTATTGCACATTAATACTGATAATGACCGAGTCACATCCGCAGGTCCTTATTCTAATATAGATCACGGTAGTGGTTTTGGTGGTGAGTTAGGGTATCGCTGGACTGAATCTACTGAATTTCGATTCTCTTTAAGTAAAATTAATTTAGTTAATGAATATGTTGGTTTCAACGAACCTAATGGTTCATCGATAGCGGTTGATGCACTCTACTTCCCCACTCAGCAGAACTTTTATGTATTAGGTGGAGTAGACTATTTAGATATCGCAAATACTCAAGCATCACTTGATGTAGGTGCCGGCTACCGTCATTACTTAAGCGAGAGATCAGCCATTTGTATTGAAGGTAAAGGTCATTACCAATTTTCAGAACACTTTAAAGATACCAGTGCAAAAATAGGTTTTATTTACTTTTTTGGTGACAGTGCTCAGCCACGAAGAACGAAAATAGTAGCACCAGTTATTAAAAAAGAACCAGCGGTTACAGCAGTAGCGCCTGTTGCTATTGTTGAAAAAGACACCGATAAAGATGGCGTTTTGGACAAAAATGATAATTGTGCCAATACACCGATGACAGATAAAGTTGATAGCAATGGCTGTACGGTTTTCAGTGACGAAAAAGTACGTATGGAGTTACGGGTTAATTTTGACAATAATAAATCAATAGTAAAAGAAGAATACTTTAGCAAGATTGAAGAAGTTGCTGAATTCTTAACACTTTACCCACATACGTCACTTGTTATAGAAGGTCATACTTCAAAAGTAGGTTCTCGTACTTACAATCAAAAAATATCTCAAAGTCGTGCTCAAGCGATTGTTGATGTTTTAGTGAATAAGTTTTCCATTCAGATGAGTCGATTATCTGCCGTTGGTTACGGTGAAGACCGCTTAATTAATAGTAATGATAATAAAGCAGCACATATAGAAAATCGTCGTATTGAAGCTAAAATTGAAACAACAAAGAAAGTTGTTATTAAGCGATAAAAATAACGGTTCAATATATCAGAAAGCCAAATAGCAATATTTGGCTTTTTTATTGCGATTACTGTGAAAATTTCAACATCCCAAAATTAAATTAACCACAGTGCAGCTTGAAATATAGGGCTATGGACATTAGATCAGTCTGAACAGTAGCCACACAGAAATGAGTTTATCTCGACTTATCATTACTATCATTACTTGCTGTTACTGATAAAAACCACGAAAACGTTCAATACAGCACTATTAAATACATTGTATCGACCGAAATTTATTAATGAGTTGAAAATTAGTCGCTTGCCCAGTATGCTACGCGACCCCTTTTAGACTCAGTGGTATAAATAAACAATGATAGGTTTTGATTACGGCACTTCAAATTGTGCTGTCGCAGTAATGGAAAGTGGCCAACCGAAGATATTATCTTTAGGCGAGCATGGTAAGTATATTCCTTCAACGCTATATGCACCGAGTCGAGACATTATTTCTCATTGGCTATGCCAACAATTGAATGAAGAGCAGCAACTGCTTTTTAAACAGCAACGAGCGCTACCGTTACAAAAAGCCCAGAATGTATTACGAGAGCTAAAGCTTGATGGTATCCCTAGTGAATTGTCGTTTGGCCAAGCGGCGCTGAATTTGTATTTGGAAGATCCCGAGGAAGGTTATTACATCAAATCACCAAAATCTTTTTTAGGGGCAAGTGGTTTAGTAGATAGCCAAATTAATTTGTTTGAAGATATTGTCGCTGCAATGATGAGTAATATAAAAACCTTGGCAGAAGAAAATCAGCAAAAAGAAATAACCCAAACCGTTATTGGCAGGCCAATAAATTTTCAAGGCTTAAAAGGTGAAGAAAGTAATCGTCAAGCGTTAACTATTTTAACGAATGCCGCTAAGCGAGTTGGTTATAAGAGTGTTGAATTTCAATATGAGCCTGTTGCTGCCGGTTTTGAATATGAAGCGAGCTTACAAGAAGAAACTAAAGTTTTGGTTGTTGATATAGGTGGTGGTACTACCGATTGCTCAATGTTATTGATGGGACCACAATTTAAAAATAGTACTTCAAGAGAGCAACATTTGCTCGCGCACACCGGTGTTCGTATTGGTGGCAATGATTTTGACATTCAATTAGCGCTCAAGGGAATAATGCCAAGCTTAGGGATGAATGACATGTTAAAAACGGGTAAACCTATGCCCGTTAATAGTTTTAATCAAGCCGTGGCCATTAATAATATTAATGAACAAACGAATTTTTACAGCCAAGCAAACTATCGTTATTTACAAACACTACAACGCGATGCTAAACAACCTGAGGTTTTCTCACGTTTGTTAAAGGTTCACCAGCAAAAATTAAGTCACCTCATTGTTAATGGTGCAGAGCAAGCAAAAATAGGTTTAACCGAACAAGACTCTCAGCCAATATATCTTGATGGATTAGCTGATGATCTCAAGGTAGAAGTTAATCGTGCCTTGATGTTAAAAGCAAGCTCGGCGCAATTAAAGCAAATTGCTCAATTAATGAATGAATGTGTTGTGCAAGCTAACTGCCAGCCTGATGTGATTTTTGTTACTGGAGGCTCAGCAAAATCACCAGTACTAAATCAATTTTTACGTGAGCAAATGCCAAATACGCCGGTGATTGCCGGCGATCACTTTGGCAGTGTTACTGTGGGATTAGCACGCTGGGCTGAAAAAGTATTTCAATAACATGACTATTTCACTGCAATTATCTTGTAATTGCAGTGTTAACAATGTTAAAACAATGCTGTGGAGTTGGTACTGGTTTTACATTTAAAAAGGAATTGATATGTGTATCAAAACATTAGGCTTTATTTGTTTTTTTTATAGCTTTTTCACCTTCAGTGGCTCGGCTAACAACTATCAATCGATAGTGGTCGGCGTTAATGAAAATATTGCCGGCAAAGCACTTCATCAATATGTGAATGTTTGGTGGCAATGGACCAGCACCATGAGTGATGAAAACTCTCCAGTGCGTGATAGAACGGGTGAGTTTTGTGGCGTTAATCAAAGTGGTGATGTTTGGTTTTTAGCCGGTGGCTATGGAACATCAAAAGTTAAGCGTCACTGTATTATTCCCGATGGCAAACATATCTTCTTTCCTATTATTAATATGGCATATTGGCCAGAAAAAAATGTCAGTAAAACCTGTGATGAAGTAAAACATCAAGCGGCATTAAACAATAGTGAGCTGTATTTTGTTTATGCTGAACTTGATGGTCAATCTATTCCTAATATGCGTAATAATCGAATAAAATCAAAAGAGTGTTTTGATTTACATGAATTACTTGCCAAAACACAAACCACGAAAGAAGTTTATCCTTCTGCTACTGATGGTTATTGGCTAATGTTACGCCCCTTGTCTAAAGGCATTCATACTTTGAAGTTTAATGCCCAATACCATCATGATACGACGGTACATGGAAATATGATGCAAGATATTGAATATACAATTGAAGTTATATAAGTTAAAAAGTTATTGAGCACGCGCTTATGTTTCAATGGCTACTTTTACTGTAAGGTGACGTAAGATATTGAGTCATCAACGCCGATTGAAGTGAAATAGACATTGAACATACTTAAGCATCATTTTACAATGGGTTATCTTACTATCATATTGCTCAATTATGTCTTCTGATACCTTAGGCGCAAGCCTTAATTATAAAGCTAAAGAAAAGGGCTATCGTGATCGTGCCTTAAAATTATTTCCTTGGGTCTGTGGCCGTTGTGCTCGTGAGTTTGTTTATTCAAACCTTATGGAGTTAACCGTGCATCATGTTGATCACGACCATACTAATAATCCAAATGATGGCAGTAATTGGGAACTATTATGCATTTACTGTCACGATAATGAGCACGCTAAATATACAGATCACGCGCAATATAAAACAGAAGTGATTGCGGGTGACACCAATCAAGATACGGCAACCTATAATCCGTTTGCTGACTTGAAATCAATGCTTAAGAAATAATTTATTTATATTTCAACGTGGTTACAATTTTTTTCATTTTTTTACTAAATTACCATTGTGTTTTACCGATATAACCCCGAGTATATTAAGTGAAGACAATTTTTCTCTTAGTAAAAGGTAACATTATGAAAATAAATATTTCCGGTCACCATGTTGAAATTACTGAAGGTATCCAGCAATCAATTGAGGACAAGTTTAAAAAAGTTGCTAAGCATTACCCAAGTCTCACCTCTATCAGTGCAATTATTACCGTTGAGCCTCATCAACAAAGATTAGAAGTTTCTACTCACTATGAAGGTAGTGAGATCTCCGTAAAAGCATCAGGAAAAGAGTTGTATGCTGCTATTGCAAGTGCCGCTAAAAAGATGGAAGCAGCACTCGCGCATCGCAAAGGTGTCTTAGCCGCAAAATTACATAAAAAATATGAAGTTGAACAATCAGATGCATTTTTACTTGTAGAATAAATGTAATTGAATTAGTTTATTATCTTAACAAAGGTTGCTATGGGCAGCCTTTTTTATGCTCAGGAATAAAAGGTCATAACAGCCTTAGACATCCATAGCTTGGTTGAATTAGTTTTTTCTGCACGTCATTTTAGTTGCAGACAAATCATAATAACCATTATCCATTATCCATTATCCATTGAGTCGATGTTGTGCTGACATAGATGGTAAGCAACGACAATGTCTATAATTTATAATAAAGCAGGGAGAAACGATTGGCTGGATCAAGTTTATTAACCTTACTCGATGATATTGCAACAGTACTTGACGATGTTGCTATCTTATCAAAAGTTGCAGCAAAGAAAACTGCTGGGGTATTAGGTGATGATTTAGCGCTTAATGCTGAGCAAGTTTCAGGAGTTAAAGCTGAACGTGAGTTACCCGTTGTTTGGGCTGTTGCCAAAGGCTCGCTGTTAAACAAACTTATCATTGTACCTACTGCTTTAGTTATTAGTGTTTTTGCACCCCCCTTAATTACTATCTTGCTAGTTATTGGTGGACTGTTTTTATGCTTTGAAGGTTTTGAAAAGGTCTTTCATAAATTTTTCCATAACAATGAAAATTCATCTCAAGTGCAAAAAGAGGCACATCAGAAAAAGTTGTTAGCTTTAGCCGATGAAAATGTAGATTTAGTCGCCTTTGAAGAGAAAAAAATTAAAGGTGCCATCCGCACTGATTTTATATTATCAGCAGAAATTGTTGTTATTGCTTTAGGCACAGTACAAGAGGCTGCCTTTGAAGTACAAGTGGCGGTCGTTTCTGGGCTTGCACTGGCGATAACATTTGGTGTTTATGGGCTTGTTGCCGCTATCGTTAAACTTGACGACTTAGGTTTATATTTATTAAGAAAGTCTGTTTCGGGGCGGTTTAATACCATTCAACGAGCTTTAGGGCGCGGTTTACTTATTTTTGCCCCAGCATTAATGAAAACACTGACAGTGGTTGGTACTATTGCAATGTTTTTGGTCGGTGGTGGTATCTTGGTTCATAGTTTCTCATGGTTGCATAAGCAGGTACATCATCTGGTCGAATTTCTAGCGAACATTTTCGGCGCTATTGCTGAAATTATTGTCCCAATTTTAACCGAAGGCATCATAGGTATTATTGCTGGCGGCTTAGTGTTATTGGCGGTGACTTTAATAAAGTCACTTAAAAAGGCTCATTAATATATTTATCTGTGCCTAGTTTAATGCAGCTGACGTTTAAAATGTTCAGCTACATGCTTGATTACTGATTACCTATTAAACCTTTAATATGTTCAACTACACTTCGCCCTAAAGCGCTTAAGGCATACCCCCCTTCGAGCATTGATATTATTCGTCCTTCGCTGTACTTATCAGCAATGGTTTTAAGTTCATCAGTCACCCAGCGGTAATCACATTCAGTTAGGCTAATTTGTGACATCTCATCTTCGATATGGGCGTCGAAACCAGCAGAAATGAAAATAATTTGTGGTTTGAATTTCTCTAAAGCGGGTAGCCAATGCTTACTGATCGCCGCTCTAAACTCCGGCCCTTTACAAGTGGCAGGTAATGGTGTGTTGATAATCGGGGGCGTATCACTTTCTTGCATTTCAAATGGAAAAAAAGGGTACTGGTAGCTTGAACAAAATAAGTAACCTTGTTCTTTGCTATGAGCGGTTGCTCTTTTAATAATATCTTCGGTGCCATTACCATGATGTACGTCAAAATCTACTATCGCGACACGTTCTAGTTTATATTTTTTCTTTGCATAGGCCGCGGCGATAGCAATATTATTAAAAAAGCAAAACCCCATACCTTTATTATATTCAGCATGATGCCCCGGAGGGCGAGTAGCACAAAAAGCCGCAGTTAAGGTTTTATCCATCACTAAATCAACGGCGTTAATTGCTGCTCCGGCTGATAATAAAGCAGCTGGTAGGGTGTCAGCATTCATACTTGTGTCGTCATCAAGGCGAAAAATATTTTCATGATCTTTGGTGGTTGGGGCATTATCAAAAATATGTTGGATATACTTATCATCGTGAGCAAGCGAAATGAGATCAGGGTCGATGGGGGTAGCGTCATATTGGCGAATAACATATTCAAGACCACTGCGGATCAGTTGATCTTGAATCGCCCCCAGCCTTTTCGGACTTTCTGGATGATAATCACCCATATTGTGTCCATTACATTTATGATGGCCAATTACACCTACTGTCATGATTGTTCCTCTATCTCTGCTATTGTTGTTGCTGTTAGTTGTAATTCTAAATTTAGTTCGTCCATCTCTTCAGAATGTTTGCGGATAAATCCTGCTTTTTCAAATACTTTTAACATAGCAGCATTATCTCGTCTTACACAAGCTATGAGCTTGTCCAGATCACGTAAAGTGGCAATTTTTATTATTTCGTCTAATAACGTTTTGGCCATTCCTTTACCACGTTTATGTTCGCTGATGACAAAGGCAACTTCGCCACAATTATGACTTTCAATGAAGTAGTAGCGACCAACGGCATGGATAACATCGGCTAAATTAGTACGCTGGGTAAAGCACAAGGCTAAATCTTTATGTTGGTCAACACTGACTAATTTACATGCGTTCTCACGGGTCATTTGCGTAGCATGATGGTTATAACGCATAATTAAAGTTTCTTTGGTATGCGAATAAAAAAACTCTTGTAAGCGACGTTCATCAGCGGGAGCTAAGGGCCTCAAATAATAATTAATCTCCTCAAAGGTAAACTTTTTGAGCTCTATTTCGCCTAATTCAGGAACCGAAGTTGGCGAACTCTCTTGATATTCAGGCACCCAATAGTTTTTTCTGACATCTTTTAAGAGTTGCTCACGAAATTTTGGATGGGCAATACGAATGAGCTCTAATGCTCGTTCACGGATACTTTTTCCTAATAACGAAGCAATACCATATTCAGTAACAACATAAGCAACATGACCACGAGAAGTGACCACACCACCACCTTCGGTGATATGGGCAACTATACGAGAGGTTTTTCCATCTTTAGTGGTCGAGGGTAGCGCAATAATGGGTTTGCCACCTTTACTTAATGATGCGCCGCGGACAAAATCGACTTGGCCACCAATACCACTGTAAAATTGATAACCAATTGAATCTGAAACGACCTGGCCAGTTAAATCTACCTCTATAGCGCTGTTAATCGAGACCATATTATCATTTTTAGCAATATTCACGGGAGAGTTAACATGCTCTGACGGATAGAATTCCACATGAGGATTACCGTCAACAAAATCGTAGAGTCGTTGCGTTCCCATGCAAAAGGTTAAAACCGCTTTTCCTTTATGGAAGGTTTTTTTACGGTTGTTAATAACGCCTGAACGTATTAAGTCGATCACGCCATCAGATATCATCTCACTATGAATACCTAAATCTTTATGATTCGCCAAATAGCGCAAAACCGCTTCAGGGATTTTTCCTATACCTATTTGCAGGGTCGAACCATCTTCAATCAGCATAGACACATACTGACCCACTTGCTCCGCCACCCGGTCAATGCTGGGCTGTGCTAAAACAGGCAAGGTTTGATCTGCTTTTAGCCATGCATGAATTTGATTAACATGAACAAAGCTATGGCCATTAGTGCGTGGCATTTTCGAGTTGATTTGTGCAATAACATATTTTGCAGACTTTACTGCTGATGACACGATATCTACACTTACGCCTAGTGAACAATAACCATATTCATCCGGTGGACTAACCATGATTAACGCCGCATCAAGCGGTAAAACATTTTCACGAAATAAACGAGGAATATCAGAAATAAAACTAGGGGTATAATCGGCTCGGCCTTCAGCGATGGCTTCGCGAATGTTTTTACCACCAATAAATAAAGCGTTTACTTTGAACAAGTCTTTGTGTTCAGGTGTTGCCCATTTATTATCTGAGAGTGTTAAAATATGAACAGTTTCAATATCATGAAGCTTTGCACTATCAGCAATTAAATCGTCGATTAAGGCATTGGGGACGGCGGCATTAGAGCCAATAAAAATTCGATTGCCTGATTTTAGAAACTGCTCCCATTTTACTTTTTTGTTGTCCTGATCGAATAATGGCATAGTAAGTTACTCTCAATAATGATGATGAATAAAGTATGCCGCAACAACGGAAGGCTTTATTGATTATAATCAAGGTGATTGAGTATAACTTAACCTTATTGTCTATGGTCTTATACCTTGGTCTTATAAGCTGACTTTTTACCCAGCAAGCAAGGTGTAATTGTTATTTTGTGACTGTAAAGTAGCGGTCACAAAAAATTAGTAGTCTGATATTTGCTTACGATAAGTAAAGATAAATGATAAAACCTAGCCAACTTATTGCCAATAGCGTCCAGGGTAAATTGAAGGTGTTGTTAGTTTTTGTTTTTTCTTCATTACTTTGTTGCACTTGGTTATTTTTTTCCCGCAATAATGACTTTTTAGCTTTGTCACGTTGACGTGATTTTTTACTCTGCTGTTTTTTATATTCGGCAATGCCTTTTTCAATACCGTTGGCAATCAGTTTGGTTTGTTCTTTGGTTTGCTTAGGTTTTTGTATACTTTTAGCCACTTTTTGCGCTTCTACCTGTAATTCTTGAGAGTGTTTCTGCATTATTTTTGCTTATCAGCTAATATTAAAATCTAGCGTTAAATTTATAAGAACATCACTCGATGAGCAAGGCTTAAGTTTGCTTGCGTTTACGCTGATTGTAATTAACTTGTCTTATAAATTACTCTCTATTGGTTAAATAGACTAATTTATAAGGATTAAGTTAATTGCCTAGCTTGCGGTTTTTTATAAGTAACTGTAATTAATAGTTATTATTCTTGGTCTGTTTATTGCTCATTATATTTTTAATAGATTTAAATTTTTCAAGGAATTAGAACATGGCCGTTAATATTGCAGACCGACCTACCGATAAAGTAAGAGAAGAGGTTGTTGACCAATTAGTGATGAATTATAGTCATGGCGAGCTCTCTCATGAAGCTTTTGAACGGCGACTTGATCAAGCTATGGCCAGTGAGTCGAATGAAGAGCTTGTTGAGCTGGTTGCTGATTTAGACTTAACTGTTGACCAAGAATATATTGAAAAGAAAAAAGAAGACTTTCGTTTTAATTATTCTTCAGCACCAACTAATGAAAGTGAATTACTGGTTAATGTTTTTAGCGGTAGTGGACGCAGTGGTGAATGGCGTGTCGCAAAAGAAATTAAATCAATAAGTATCTTTGGTGGCTGTGATATTGATTTTAGTGAAGCTATTTTTACGCAGCGTGAAGTGACTGTAAAAGTTTTTTGTTTGTTCGGGGGCATTGATATATTTGTACCTGAAAATGTTAAAGTTGTTTCAAAAGCTTTTTGTATTTTTGGTGGTATTGATAATAAAGCGCCGTCAACTGATTATATCGATGCACCAACAATATATGTTGAAGGTTTAGTTTTATTTGGTGCGCTAGATATCAAACTAAAACGTACATTAAAAGAACGTTTCACCGCTTTTGCCAATGGTTTAAAAGATATATTTAATTAGCCTGAATGATCTTTTGTTAGGGTTGAGTTAATGGCTTTATTCCCCATAAAAAGTAAAGTTAATTTCTTTTAGGGAAATCTTTAATGAAGGTGTTTGTCAACACCCCTCTAGAAACTAGAAACTAGAAACTAGAAACTAGAAACTAGAAACTAGAAAAATAAAAACGCTGAACATTATGTTACAGCGTTTTTTTGTGTTAACTCATCTAATGTAAATAGCTAGTCTGTAAAAGTAATTCTTGGCTTAGCCCCTTTAGCAGAGTCTATTTTTGGTGAACAAAGTAACAATCTAGAAGAGGCGATGCCTTGTTCTTTTACCATGTGCTCTTTAAAAGCCTCAAGACGCTGTTCGGAGATTTCAGCCAACTGTTTTATATCATCTATGTCGGTAATTTTAGTCCCTAACGGTTTATCAATATCTTCTGGTGTGGCAATAGCACATAAGGTTAATTGTGTTTCAAGTTTGTCTGTCATTAAGGCTGAGAATTGAGTTAAAAATTGACTTTGTTGAGCGGTTAATTGCGTTTCCTTTATCGGAAAGGTTAAGTCATTAAAACGAACTTTTAATAAGTAATCACCTGCTGACATGGCAACATTGACCACATTGGCGTAAGGCACAAATGTGGTGATTAAATACTCTTTAGCAGCAGACATCGTTGCTTGTTTTATCAGTAAACTAATAAAACCGCTGATGCCAAAAGAAGGATCGTCAGTGCTGCCTTTCAATGGAATATCAAGTTCTACATTGCCATCGCCATCTTTTAACATTCCTAAGGCAATATTAAAAGGCACTGATGTTTGGCTCTTTACTGTTCCTGTTTCATGATCGTTCGCTGCGCCAAGCTCTACACCTCTTAAAAGTAACTTGGTCTTGCCAGTAATCTTTTTATCATCAACCGTTACATCTAGATCGACATCAAGCTGACCACTTTTAAGTTCGTAGTTAAGCGCTTGGGCAATATAAGTTGATAACGAAGGTAAGCTGACTTCTTTGAAGAAACCATTCAACTTATAATAGTCTTTCTCCCTGAAGGGTTTAGCAACGGCAGACAAGTTGAAATTAGCGTATTTATCACTGCTGCCGGTTAACGTAAAGTGGCTTTCTTGCTGTGGTTTTTGATTATCAAAAGGACCAGCGTTGAACGTTGTGATGTTAAATGCTCTTTTATAATGTGGACTGGTGCTGCGATCAATAAAATTGATATGAGCGGTATCAGTAAATGAAAAAGCATTGAGAGACAATAAAAATGAGCTTTCATCGCTCTGTGCCTCAGGGGTCTCTGGTGAATTTACTGTTTTGGCTAGCGGTTCAATAACAGGCTTTTGATCCTTTGGCGAAGCTGGTAAGCCAGTAATATTTTTTTCTTTGTCTAGATTAGTCTCAATAGCTAAGCCTAAAAGGTTAATAGTATCGATGAGTAAACCTTGCTGCGAGACGATAATACCATTAATACTGAGGCTATTAAATTGGGCTAAAGGTGGTAAATTATCGCTGGTGTTTTCAGCAAATAGGCTTTGCTCAATAATAAGATTTGCGATGTTAGCGGTTATTAATGATGCTGTTGTAGTGACGGCTATATCAGCCAATTTTATTGCCGATATTTTAGCTAATACTTGTGTACCGTCACCTTCATAAGCCATTAAATCATTAATATTTAGTGTAGCGGTGCCGGTTATTTTAGGCGCTTGTTCTTTAATAAGTTCAATAGACAAATCTTGCAAAGTTAGTGGCGCGATATTAAGTGCCACGGTTTTGTTATTTTGTGTGGCATTAAAATCTGCCGTTATTAATTCAAAGGTTTCAACGTTAATTTCGGTGGCCACACCGGAGAGAGAGATTGACTGTTTACTATTAATACTGACAGAACCTTGCAGAGTTAATGGTTCTTGTTCAGCGTGGTTAGGCGTTAGCAGCGGCTGCAATGGAGCGAGTGCTAAATCAGACAAGGTTAATTCAGAACTTATTTTACGTTGCTCTGCAGTTAAATCGGCAGTTAATTTTAATAGCAAAGGGGCTTTATTAATTAAAGCACTAAGTACAATCTCTGCTTGTTGTGCTTTTGTCGAGGCAAGAACATTTTTTATAACAAGTGAATTAATGATCAATTCTTGTTGGCTTTGTTCAATACCTAGATTAAAAACCGAATTAGAAAGGCTAAAGTAGGGTAACGAAACTTGATAATTATTTGCTAAGTTTGTTTTTTGTGCGGTAGGTGTTTCAACGGATGTTGAAGTATCATCTGAATGACGGGCAATTACAAAGCCACCAATAACTGGCGCCTCGCCATTTAAATCAACATCAAGGTATAAGCCATCAATAGCAAACTCTGAAAGATATAGAGTGTCAGTTAATAATCTAAATAAACTCACGGTAACGTTTAAAGATTTTAACAATACAAGGGGCTTATCGCTATTTTTTACGCTTGTTATTTCTAGCTCACGTATATTTAAATTTGACCAAAAAGGGTTATAACGTATGGTCGTTTTATCAGCAAGGGTAAGCTGGTGTTCATTAAGATATTGAATGATGTAATGTCGACTAACAAAAGGTGAAGAAAGCCAGATAATTAGCAATAGAGCAATAATAAATAAAGCAACAAACTTAATTATTTTTGCCATGGTTTTTATCGAAGAAGACATAAATTTCCTAATTTAAGGGGATAGTTGTTATTAAAAATATTTTATTTAACGCTTAAGCATCATCTCTTGTTATACAAATGATGCTTAATCGCAATAATCTTGTAAATTGAAGTAGGTTATTGACTTTTTTATCGACTGTCTAGTCTTATGGTGGCAATGTTGTCAGTAATATAAGCCTTAGATTATTTTTTGTTGCTCAACAGTATTCAACACCGTATGCTCACCATTAACTGGTCAGACCTTTTACTCATCCATTTAACGAATACTTTAATAATCCTATGACAAATCAAGAGTCTTTATTTTTATCTCAAGGAGAACATCAACTTCATTTAAGGCATATTTGGCAAAAAAAAGGCGGTACACCTATTTTTATGCTGCATGGTGCTATTGAAAATGGTCTTATTTTCTATACTAAAAAAGGTAAAGGTCTCGCCTGTTATTTAGCAGAGCAGGGCTTTGATGTTTATGTTGCCGATCTTCGTGGCCGAGGTGAAAGTACACCTCGCATTGATGAGCATGCTGTGCATGGTCAATTTGAAGCGATCACTGAAGATATTCCGCTTTTTATAAATTACATTTTTAAAGTAACACAACAGAAAATTAACCTTGTTGCCCATTCATGGGGAGGCGTTTTATTGGCAAGCACGCTGGCTAGATTTCCTATAATAACTCAACGTGTTCGTAGTAAAACATGTTTCGGTACTAAGCGTATGGTAACGGTAAAGAGTTTAGAGAAAATGTTTAAAGTGAATATTGTTTGGAATAATTTGGCCCCAAAACTGGCAAAGAAAAAAGGTTTTTTAGATGCTAAAAAGCATGGCATCGGCTCTGATAATGAAACAGCGCAATCGTTGGCAGATAGTGTCGCTTGGGTTAAAAAAAGTGATTGGCATGATACCACTGATGGTTTCGATTATTCTCAAGCAGCAAAGTCAGTTGATTGGCCACCAACATGGCATTTTACCGGCAGTAAAGATAAAGTATTAGGGCATGCCAGCGATGTTAATATTTTTATTCAGGAGTCTAACCCGAAAGCTAAATTTACTTTGCTGTCGAAATCTTCAGGGAATATGCAAAATTATGATCATATTAATATCCTCACTCATCCTAATGCTAACGTTGATCATTACCCACAGTTAGTTAAATGGTTAAAATCCCACTGATTTACGCCTTAATAGATAGCTTATTAAGCGGTTAAATAAGTAATCTTACGGTCATTAGATTACTTCTCAAATCTTGTCGTTTATTCTGTTTAGGTGTTCAGCTGGTCCTCCTGCACTTAAAGGGGTGGAGCAATCTCCATTACTCAATAGCCAGACGGTAGAGGTTATTGCTATTGCCCAAGGAGCTGCCAAAGGTGAGATTAAATGGCGTGATAAGGGTAATGTTAGGGTGGTATTAGCGAGCAACATTACCGAAAATTATTATCAAGGGGGGATAGTCGGCAGGACTTCTCGTTTAATAACTTTAGTTAAAGATAAAAATTAGTTTTGTTGAAGGACAAACGCAACTCGCCCTTATTTAATGATAAACCAGTAGATAACCTTGGCAACATCAGCAATTGTTACAATTTTCTGCTTGGTATTGCAGGGTAACTCGATTAAGTTTGAACTTTGTTAATTATTTGTAATCAATATTAATTCAATATCCTTGTGGTCACTTTGTGCACATAAAGGGTAGCAATAAATCAGACACCAAAGGATTATTATGTCAAAGATAGCAACAATAACGACGGTTTTATTATTAACGACTTTAGCTTCACCCTTATTGCTAGCAAAAGCTAATAAATTAAATTTTAATAAATCCCAACAAAGTTCACAACAAAAAATAACAGGACAGTTGCTGTATTTGAACGAAAAAAATGGGGATGTAGATTTGCTTATTCATGATGATAACCGCTTTAGTTATTATCCTCATATCGCTCAGGGTGGTTTAGTTGATAAAGCACAAATAATTGAGATCCCTGAAAATGCACAGTTTTTTAACCAAGCAAAATTAGCGAAGCAAGCAAGTGAAGTGATTGTTTATTTAACGGCTGATGCGGTGATGTCTTATAATATAGAAGATAAAACCATCAACAAATTGATAGATGTTGAGACCTTATATAAATACCAGGGTATTTTTGAAGTAAATTTTGGTGACTTTGTTCAAGACTTTAATCAGGATGGTTTAAGCGACTTTATCACTTATAGTTTAGATACCACTCACCTTTATTTACAAAACGCTGCGGGAGAATTTAGCCATCAATCCCTAGCTATTTCTCCTCGTATTGAAAAGTCAGGACGTGGTCTGTCATTTACTCCACAGCGTTTTTACCATGCTGATTTCAATAATGACGACAAAAAAGATATCGCCTTCCAAATTGATGACCAATTGATGGTTTTTGCACAAACACCTACTCAGTTATTTGATAATAGCCCCGTCGTTATTAACTTAAATGCGCATTTGGAAAATAAAAATTCTGCGATAAAAAAACAACAAGGCGAAAAAAGTGCCGCGGTAAACCTTGAAACCATTGAAGATATAAACGGTGATGGGTTCGTTGATATTGTCACGAAAGAGTCAGTACGAGAAGGCATGATGTCTAGAATTAATCACCTGATGATACGTTATGGCTTTATAGAAAATGGTGTGATGAGCTACAACAAGCAAGCTGATGGTAAAGCGACTTTTGATGGTGAAGGGATGATAAAGTTTAAAGATGTTGATGGTGATGGTTTGAAAGATTATTACACCTTAAGTGTTGAAATGGGTATAGGTACTATGATGTCAGCAATGTCTGGTGCTATCGATATGGATTTACGTTTTTATAAGTTGGGGAAAAACGGAGAGTATGTCAAAAAGCCTGTTTATGAAAATGAAGTTGAAATAGCGATTAGTTCAGGTAGTGACGGTGAGGCTCTAACCGATGTTAGCGACTTTAATGGTGATGGTATTAATGATTTGATCCTGAAAACTGACGATAAAGAATTTACTATCTATTCGGGAGCTAAAGGCAAACGTTTATTTGCTAAACGTGGTGCTGATTATGAAATTGAATTACCTAAAAGTGTTCGTACGGAAATTAAAGATTTTAATAACGATGGTAAAGCCGATATCCTTTTTTTATATGGTAAATACTATGATGAAGATGAAGAAAAAGAAGTGGGCGAAAATAAATTGACATTATGGTTATCAGCGAGTTAATTAACACTAAAATTCGCTATACTAGCAAGAGTGAAGGGAGATTTTTTGTTGCAAGAAAATTATAAGCCTTCACTCTTTTTTGGCAATGTTATGGTGCTATAAATACCACCATGACGATTTTTAAGGTTACATTATGCGCTTTTTATCCCGTAGATTGGTTCTTCCTAATGATTTAAACTATGCAAATTCACTCTTTGGTGGGCGTGCATTAGCGTGGATTGATGAAGAGGCCGCTATTTTTGCTATTTGTCAATTAGAGACAAACTGCTTAGTCACTAAACATATTGGTGCGATAAATTTTGAATCCCCAGCAGTGCAGGGTGATGTCGTTGAATTTGGTTTATCAACCAAAAGTGTCGGCAAAACCTCAATAACGATTACTTGTTTAATGCGCAATAAAATCACTAAAAAAACCATCTGTTTAGCTGACGATATTGTCTTTGTACAAGTTGATCCTGAAACCAAAGCACCAATCCCGCATGGAAAAACCTTAGTGGCTTTGCAGGCTCAAGAAGCTGAGTAAATTTATTATCACGGTTCTCTTCTTTTAATATTTATCACCTACCATCAATAACGCTAAAGATTAAGGCTAAGCTATTAATTATTAGCGTTATTTTTTATTTTATTTTTAATCATATATCTAGTCGAAATGTTTTTTTACATTTTATGGTTAATAATCGTGCTATTTTTGTTGTGTTTTGGTGTGCTGGTGATGTATAACACATGTAACGCGTGGTTTTGTTAAAGAACTTACAAAAATCAAGCATAGTAACCTTAAGGAAATGTCATGACACCTCAGTGGGACAGCGAAAAACCGATATACCTACAATTATACCAGCAAGTTGTTGCTCGTATTCTTGATGGCTATATCAAAGAAGGCGAAGCGTTGCCATCGGTTCGAAAAGTGGCTGCAGAATATCAGGTAAACCCAATTACTATTTCTAAGGCGTATCAAATGTTACAGGATGAGCAAGTGGTAGAAAAACAGCGTGGTAAAGGTCTATTTGTTAAAGCAGGGGCGCAAGCGTTAATGCTTGAAAGAGAAAGAGAAACTTTTCTGATGCAGCAATGGCCAACCATACTAAAACAAATAACCCGATTAAAACTTTCTGCTGAGCAGTTGTTAACAGGAGAGCAGTAATGAGCGAATTAATATCAGTTGTTGGTTTAAATAAGCATTACGGTAAAAAACATGTAGTTTCTGATGTGAATTTAACTATTCATAAAGGACAAATTGTCGGTCTGGTTGGGCCTAATGGCGCTGGTAAAACCACTTGTCTTCAATCGTTGCTTGGTTTAACTGACTTTGAAGGTGATATTAAAATTTTGGGATATCATCCCAAAAAAGATCGTGAAAAAATGCTTAGAGATGTTGCCTATATTTCAGATGTCGCTATTTTACCTAAATGGTTAACAGTGACTCAAGCACTAACTTACATGAGCGAAATCCACCCAAATTTTGATATTAAAAAAGCATGCGTCTTTCTCGATAAAACCAATATCGATATCAATGATAAAGTGAAGGCTTTATCCAAAGGAATGGTAACGCAACTTCACTTGGCTTTGGTATTAGCTATTGATGCTAAGGTGTTGATCCTAGATGAGCCAACATTAGGTTTAGATATTCTTACGAGAAGACAGTTTTATACTCATTTGTTGGAAGATTTCTATACCGATGATAAATGTATCGTTATTACGACTCATCAAATTGAAGAAATAGAGCATATTTTAACAGATGTTGCTTTTATCAAAGAAGGAAAAATTGTCCTAGCAAAGAGTGCAGAAAATATACGTGAACGTTTTAAGTTACTCACAGTTACACCAGAGAAGGTTGATCAGGCAAAGCAGTTACATCCTTTATTTTCTAATAGCTTGATGGGATTAACGACTATGTTATTTGATGGCCAAAAAACTGAGGTTTTACAAGCGCTAGGTAAGATAAGTGTACCAAGTTTAGCGGATATATTTGTTGGTGTGATGACCAAGGAGAGCTGTTTATGAATACGCAATTATTAACTACTTCAATTAAAAAAGAACTTTGGGAGTTCAGTAATATATTAAAATGGTTGCCCATTGTTATTGCTATTTTAGTTATCGTAATGCCGTTAGCAATTTTTATCGAAAGTAATGACTCATTTGCTGGCCTGCTTGAGCTATTGACAACTTTACCAGGAAAATTTATTGCTGTAGAACATGCTTCCATGGTGCCTAAACTATTCTTTGTTATGGCACTGTCTTTATTCGCACCATTTTTAGCGGTCGCTCTAATCATTCAACTTTATTATTTTACCGCCTGTTTGTTTGATGAACGAAGAGATTTATCGATAATGTTTTGGCGCTCTTTACCTGTTTCTGATGCCACCACTGTTATTGCTAAATTATTAACCGGAGCCTTAGCTATTCCGGCTATTTTTTTAGGAGCTGCAACAGCAACGCTACTTTTACTACTTTTGTTAGCATTTATAGTCTGTATTATTTTGTCGGTTGGCTACGATGTAAGCTTATGGGCATTATGGATTGATGCTGACATAATAAGTGGCCTATCACTGATCTGGTTACAGCTACTTCCTTTTACACTCTGGATGTTACCCGTATTTGCTTGGTTAATGCTAGCGTCAATGTATGCAAAAAAAGCGCCTTTTCTTTGGGCTATATTACCTGTAGCCGTTATTTTATTAGTGGAAGGTGTTGTTGTGCATTATTTCCATTTATCACAACCCGTTATAGCAAGCCTGTTATTAGATTACTTTACCTTATCGCAGCAATTTGTTGAGTCTGTTCAAGGACAAGAGAGTTTCGCCCGAACGGTTCCATTACAAGCACTTATTTCTAAAGTTGATATTGGTAGTGTCCTTATCGGAATAGCATTACTTTATGGAACTTATTGGTTAAGGACGCACAAAACAGAAGTATAACTATAATGCTTTAGCGTCAATATTGATTTCGCCCATAAGAAATTTTTAGTGTGAGTTCCCATAGCCTCTAATAAAATAAACATAGCTGAGGCTATGTTTTTTCCTTATAAAATAAAAAATAGTAACTATTTGTTTCCTGACTTTTTTGCTAACATCGCTAGCAAATTAATAAGGAATGTTATTTATATGTTTAAAGTCATCGTCGTGCTCTCAATTAGCCTTTTTTTTATTGGCTGTCAGTCAACTAGTGAAAAAAAATCTGAAGAAATTCTTGAAACTAACAAACAAACAGAATACTTGTCGGAAGCTAAAGTAGCCCTTGACGCTTTATCATTAGACATTGAAAAATCAAAAGGGGATAAGTTAAGTTACTTTTCTCCAGATATTTATGAAAAAGCCATTGAAGCTTATCAAGATGCATTTTCTTATTACACTGACATTATCGCCAATGGCCACTCCAGCTTGTCCTTTTCTAGTAAAACTGAACAATATGAAGAAGCAAAACTTACAATTCTTACTTATATTTCACAAGCAAACCAGCAGTTAAAACTAGCTTATAGCATTAGGTATACCACAGAGACCACTTTAGCTAAAACATTCTCACAACTACAACGTTTAGATGAGCTCAACGTTTCGACCTTGTATGCAAGCGATTATAAAGAAATTACTAAAGAAATTGATGAACTTGTTGAGATGGTAGCAGAAGGTGATGTCATTGATGCACAACAGCAACAGCCAAAGTTATTAACTAAAATGGTCGCTATTGAAATTAGAGCCGTTAAGACCATTGAACTTGGTAGTATTGAACAAAAAATTGAACAAATAAAAGACTCACGTCAAGATAAGTATGTACCTGTTAGTTATCAGCGTTTATTAATGGCAAGAAATAAAGCTAACGCTACTATTACTCTTAATCCCCGTGATGTTACTAACATAAAAGTTGCTGTTGATGCGACAAGATATGAACTTGCTCATGTTTATCAACTCACTAATGAAGTAACTAAGCTTAGCAATATTAACAATAACAATTATGAGTCTTATATCCTTAACGTCGAAAACAAGTTGGCTGACATTGCTGTAGAGCTTGGTTTAGGTGGTATTAAAGATTTATCTTTAGCAAATCAAGTGGCTAAGATATTGAGTCAAAGTACCATTTTGAAACGAAACCTGTCCTCTAGTCATGCCAATGTGGCTGATTTAAAAGGAAATAGTAAGCAAGCATCAACAGATCTAGAAAAACAAACAGAGCATTTTTCACAACAGATAGAATCACTTAATAAAGAAAATCAATTGCTTGAAAAGGACTATCAGCAATTAAAAGTTAAGTCTGACCGAACAGATATAGCTTTGATTAAACTCCAAGCATACAAAGATGCTATTGATTCAGTCAATAAGGCCGAACGAGTCAAAGCAAAAATTAAAAATACGGTTATAGCTCCCAAACCACTAAAAAACAGCTTGATTGTGGCTAAACCTGCCATTAAAACCCTTGTATCAGATGACATTGACACAGCTGTTTCCAACGACATTGAAGCCGTTGTAGTAGATGAGATTGACACAGCTGTTTCCAACGACATTGAAGCCGTTGTAGTAGATGAGATTGACACAGCTGTTTCTAATGACATTGAAGCCGTTGTAGTAGATGAGATTGACACAGCTGTTTCTAATGACGTTGAAGCGGTTGTAGTAGATGGCATTGACGCAGCTGTTTCTAATGACGTTGAAGCCGTTGTAGTAGATGACATTGACGCAGCTGTTTCTAACGACGTTGAAGCGGTTGTATCAGATGGCATTGACGCAGCTGTTTCCAACAAGATTGAAGCGGTTGTATCAGATGGCATTGACGCAGCTGTTTCCAACGAGATTGAAGCCGTTGTAGTAGATGGCATTGACGCAGCTGTTTCTAATGACGTTGAAGCCGTTGTAGTAGATGGCATTGACGCAGCTGTTTCTAATGACATTGAAACCGTTGATTAGATGGCATTGACGCAGCTGTTTCTAATGACGTTGAAGCCGTTGTAGTAGATGACATTGGCGCAGCTGTTTCTAATGATGTAAGTGATAAATAAGTGATAATGACAGGGTTTTTATCACTTACACTTGGACCTTTTTGGCAAACAGCACATTAAGTTGTGTTTTTAAACGTTCTTTAACCTGTTTATTGAGCCCTAGTGTAAAAAGTATGCTTGAAAGTGTAGCGACAATAATCACCGTTTTATATAACTTTATACCAGTAAACATAATTAAAAGAATTAACAACAGTGCATAGGTTAAGCCCATCACAGCAAGACATAAACATAGGCCTTGCATTTCTTTATTTTGAAATAACTTCATATTTTAGCCTTTTTAACTTTCCTTCATTTCAATATAAATAAGCTTAACAAAGTTATCTTATTCACTCTACAGACAAACTAATGATAAATGTTACATGAGATTTCCAAAGAAACATTTAAAAAAATGTCACGAAATTAAAAGTCACAGTGTCTTAGTAATGAAATAAGAAGTTTGGTCTTCTTATCAATTATTTTAAGGTGCCGTGATGAATATAGTACATATAATATTAGCAATACTGGTGTTTTCGATGAGCCTCAATACAAAAGCTGAAAGTTGTATTAGTGTCGAAGTAAAGGGAGCTGGGCAACCATTAATTTTAATTCCAGGGTTAATGAGTGATGGCAGCGTTTGGCAAAGCAGTGAAAAGTATTTAGCAAAAACTTATCAAGTACATACGGTTAGCATAGCGGGATTTGCAAAGACTAAACCTTGTGCTGGCGCCAATAATATTATGCCACGGGTAAAAATTGAATTATTAAGCTATATAAAACAACATAAATTACTAAAGCCGATACTGCTTGGACATAGTTTAGGAGCTTTTTTATCTTATAGTTTAGCGATAGAAAATGAAGCGCTATTTTCAGCGATTATCGCCGTTGATGGCTTACCCTATATTGCCCCTATCTTTACAAGAACTTCGTTGACTAAACCAAAAGACATGCAACAGCAAGCTCAGTTCTTACGAAATATTTATCAGCAAGCGACAGCCCAAGAAATGGCAGATATGACTAAACAAAACATTGCTATTCAAGCAACATCAAGAGAAGACCAGCAAGCGGTAATTGCTATGGCAAGAATTTCTGATCAAAAAACAGTAGCCTCGGCCTTATACTTTTTATTACTCAATGATTTAAGAGAACCATTAAAAAAACTGAAGACGCCTTTACTGCTAATTGCCGCGCAAGGTGCTTTTCAAGACGATAGTTCTCGTCAATTTGCGACGTCTTTATATCAACAACAAATAGAAAATGTAGCCAATGCGCATTTAATTATAAATACAGATGCCCGACATTTTATTATGTGGGATGATACTAAATGGTTAATGGCTCAAACTGATTTATTTTTACAGGGCATTTTATAAAGATGATATTTCATGATGAACAACAATTACTGCCCGATGTCGTTTTAGCTAAGACGGGAGATCAACTTGCTTTTGCGCGCTTAATTGAACAGCTAACGACTACAGTCGCTGCTATTTCGTTAGCTATTACCAAAGATCTCGATAGCAGTGAAGATGTTAGCCAAAAAGTGTTTATTAAAGTCTGGCGTGAAATAAAGCAACTAAAAGAAAACATAAGTTTTTTACCTTGGGTTCGACAAGTTACCCGTTATACCGCGTTAAACCATTTAAGAGATGAAAAGGTTACCCGAAACATAAAAGGCGATCAAAGTGATCTGCTACTTGCTACGCTGGTCGACCCTAGTCATTCAGCCGATGTGAGTTTACTGCGCGAAGAACAAAATATCTTGATCCAAACGCTTTTAGCCGAATTACCCGATGAAAGCCGAGAAATTGTTCTGTTGTATTACAGAGAGCAGCAAAGTAGCCAATCTGTCGCGCTTTTATTAGGCTTAAACGAAGCGACAGTGAGAAAACGCTTAAGTCGAGTACGGGCCTTAATAAAAGAGCAAGTATTGGCCCGTTATGGCAATATTATCTTATCGACTAGCCCACTAGGTTTAACGGCGTTAGTTTTATCCGGGCTCTCGGTAAGTTCACCTGTTGCGGCGGCGGTAGTGACTAAAAGTATCGTCAGTAGTCAAAGTCATTGGTTTGCCAAAATATTGTTCACCTTAGGTGGCGCAATGCTTGGCGCAGTATTAGGCATGGTAGCCAGTTATATTGGAATGTCTAAAGTTATTGAAAAATCGGTCGATGAAAAACAAAAACAACAACTCGTGATTTTACGTAATAAAACCGCATGTTATTTGTTGCTCAGTGGCATTTTACTGACGTTAAGTTATGAGCTTACATTTGGCTGGCTAATGCCGCTTTTATGCTTTATTGCCTTGTTTTTTGTTATTTATCGTTCAACTCAACAAGTGAATAAGTTGCTATATCTTGATATAGATAGCGCAGTTTTAATTGATCAACCTTTAATACAACAAAACAAAAAAGATAAATTTTGGTGCCAATTCGGTCTAATAAGCGGTTTTTTAGGTGGCGGCTCTGGTTTGGTACTTGGCTTATATAATAGTGGTCGTTTTGCGACTTTTTTTTAAAAAAAACCATAAGAGTAATACTATGCAATTAAATGATTTACTTAGACAGTTGTCAGCTAATCCACAACAAATTGAATTTAATGATGTTATGGCAGTCATTTCGGCTAACTATCTTTATCAACCTTGTACATTTAACAACGGTGACTTAATTAATGAGTCAGGTACTAATGAAGGGTCATGCAAAATTTTTGCTTTTGCAAAGTTACATGGTTTATCTGAACAAGCAACATTAGCGTGTTTTGGTCAATATTACCAAAAAGATGTATTGTTAAACCCTAAGGGAACCGACCACGCAAATATTCGAAATTTTATAAAGCAGGGATGGCAAGGAATTAACTTTGCGGGTTCAGCACTTTCTTAATCAATTTTCGTTTCTAACAAGTAGTTCTGGTAACCTTCCACGCCAAAATATCGGACAGACTTTTTTAGTTTGATCATTTTGGCGATAAGCAACTCGCCAACATAAACCTTCACTACTTGCTTTTCGCCATTAGCGTCGCTTTGATATTGATGCAGCGGATTCTTTCTTAAATCATCAAACGCTGTTTTCATTATTAGTTTCAATGGCTTAATTTTTTTCCTTTAAACTGCGGGTATATTTACTGACTATTGTACTTATTTTTCCATTATTTATCAGGCTATTAATCGCTTGGTTAATAACAGGTACAATATGGGCTTTAGATTTTTGTATACGTAATGGCCGCAGAGAATGTTCATGAATTTGCCCTATGGCTATATTTAACTGATGGCTTTTACTGAGGTAGTTAACTATGGTTCGATCAGCAATGCCGACCGGTAACCGATTACCCTCAATAAGTTTTAATAATTTTAATTCACTTTCTACATCGTAGCGGGTAAAAACTGTATCAAAAGCATAGCCAAAGCCCTTTATCGTTGCAATTGTTTCGTTTGCTAATGGGCCAATAGTTCTCAATTTTCCTTGTGGAAATACATAGACATCTTCAGTTTTAAATAACGGTTGGCTATAGAGCGAAATGGCAGTTTCGGCTGATCGCCACTTGCTAATAGGGCAACATTCGATATCGACTTTACCCTCAGTAAAGCTAGAGCGAACTCGCGCGGATGAGAGGTAAACAAATTCTAATTGATAAGGTGTTAGTTTAAATATTTCTTGAAATACTTCGACATAAATGCCGCGGTGCTCTTGCTCACCAAATGAATAAGGAGGGTTTCCCTCGAAAGAGAGCGCCACCCTAATCGTTTCAGCTTGAGCACCTAAGCTCATACACAATAGAATAAAAATCCACTTCATGGTATCAAACTCTTTGTTACTATATATCTCGATTATAACAAAAACAGTGCATTGTGCTTAACTTATTACTTGTGATGAATTAATCGGTCGAGTTCTTGTTTGGATAAGTAGTTTTCCATGGTGGAACGCAGTAATTTATATAATAAAATTGAGCCATCAATTTCTTCTTTACGGTTGGTTAAGCTCTCAATATTTAAACCTAATGGTAAATCATAAGGTAATACCGCATCGAGTATTTGCTGTAAAGTATTTAGACAGATACGAATAGATTCATAAAGCGGTTTTTCCGCGTTAAGAATACGTAAACTAGTGGCTTCAGGAACACTAACACCTAACCATTCAATAAATTCAAGTGTCTTTCTACTGCCACAGGGCGAAAATGTTAAAATTATCCGTTGAGGTTTTAATCCTTGTTGCTGACATTCAATCGCATAGCGTGTCAACATATCTATAGTGGCTTGTGGATTATAGATAGCTTGAGAAATAAAGAAATTACAGCCCTGCTGATGTTTCTCTATTAACCGGGTATGTTCATTACCTTTATTGGCATGACGTTCTGCAATGGTAATACCACCAATAAAGAAATCATTGTTATTATCAACTAAGGTTTGATAAGCACTGGCAAGTGGTAATGAAATCGTGTTTTTTTGCGAAGGACTACCCACTAGAACAACATCACGGATACCATACGTGTGCCAAGCTTCATTTGCCCACAGTTCGAAATCATCGTTATTTGACTGAATAACACTTTTATAGGTGATCACGGGTCGTTGAGACTGATCCTGCAGTAAAGATGAATAATAACGGGGATCTAATGTTGATTTAAAAGGAAAAGGGCGAGGTACATTGGTACGGGAATTTTCGTCTTGTATATCATAAACAATCAAACCATCGAAATCGATATCACTTACGCGTTCAAGCAGCTTATTAGCGATCATTTCAACTTGATCTACTGGTGTATCGCTTTTAGGAGGGGTTGTGCCAATAAAATAGACGCCACGCGTATTATCGTTATAACGAGCTCTTAATTCAGATCCTTTGTTCACTTTATTCTACACCGTAAATTTAATAAAACTGATGTCACAATAATACCTTTTTAGCCACTATAAATCTTTGTGATATTTATATTTTATTGTTGATAAAAAATCAAAAAGGCATGAGTCGCCACGATTACAACTACTTTTTATCAGGCTTATGATTAATTTGTTACAAATAATTTACAAAAAGTATTGACGTAATACCTCGTAATGTTAGGTTAGCTCTATATTTAATAAGGTGTACAGTGTTGGCTATACAACCAAACAAGTGATTACTGTATATAAATAAACTAACAAAAGAGAATATTATGAAAATGTCTGCAAACCCTATTCAAGCTTGCTTGGATACTATACTTTCACCCCTTGTTGCTTTTGACACAGTTAAAGAAAAAAAAGGCTGGTCATGGTTACCTTTCATCCTGCTGACTAGTTCTACTTTTGTGTTATTTATCTATTACTTTAGTGTTGTTGATTTTACTTGGTTAAAAGAGCAAATGATTAATCAGATTGCGGCGTCAAAGCCGATGACCGATGATGAGCTTAAAGCCGTAGCAAGTTTTTATCAAAAAGATACCATGATTTGGACAACCGCTATTGGTGGCTCTTTAGGTTTTGTGGTTATTAACATGCTGACAGCAGTGTATTACCACATAGTGACAAAAGTCAGCGCGGCAAGTGAGTATAAATTTACTCAATGGTTTGCGTTTACTTGGTGGGCAAGTTTTCCTGCTATTATTTCTGTGGTACTAAGTGCACTTGTTATAGTGTTTGCTGGCGATGGTAGGGTGTCAATGCAAGATTTGCAGCCGACAAGTTTTAATAGCTTATTATTTTCTGTGGAGGCAAACAATGCTTGGTTTGGCCTGCTTGAAGCGATTAACTTATTTTCATTTTGGCTGATTGCAGTGACTACTATCGGTCTGCGCTCTTGGTTGAATATTAACAATCAAAAAGCATTTTTTATTGCTGCTGCTCCACAAATACTTATCTTTATTTCTTGGGCTTTATACATTCTGTTTATCGCTTAAAAAGAGCACACGTTTATGAAAAAAACACTGATTATTATTGCGGTCATTATTGGGCTAGTCAGTTTAGCTTACTTTAAAAAAACCGGTAAATCCCAGACGCTTGAAGTTAAGGTTGAGCAAGTGGTTGCTGAAAACATTAAACGTTCAATTTTGGCCTCAGGCACGTTAGTTTATAAAGAGCAGGTTCAGTTACGCTCTGAAGTTATCGGCCAAGTCAGTGAAATGTTAATAGAAGAAGGTGATGAGGTGACTAAAGGACAAGTATTAATGCGTCTTGAACCTCGCACTTTCCGTGCCGATGTCGAGCAACAAGCGGCTTTTGTCCGTATTCAAAAAATTGCCATTGAACATCAAAGCAAGAAAATTGAAAACTTAAAATCTCAATGGCAACGCAAACGTGACTTATATCAGCGAAAAATTCTTGACCGTGACGCTTATGAACTTATAGACAATCAATACGCGTTAGCAAAAATTGATTTACGTTCTCGTCAAGAATCTTTACTGCAAGCACAAGCAACACTTGATAAGGCACAAGAGCGTTTAGATAAAACCGTTTTTCGTTCCCCGATAAAGGGTATTGCGACATCAGTTGACATCAAGCAAGGCGAAACAGCCATTAGTGGTAGCACAAATATATCAGGATCGAATTTGATCACTTTAGCGGATCCATCTTCTATCCTTATTGAAGTAGAAGTCGACGAAGCTGACATTGCAAATATTCTTGTAGGACAGCAGGCTGATATCTTTGCGGTCGCTTTTCCTGATAAGGCACTTAAAGGACAAGTACAAAGCATTGCAACCACAGCAAAGCGTGCACAAGGGCGACAAGGATTAAGCTTTAAAGTTAAAATATTATTGTCTGACTCAAATACTATTGCTGTTCGTCCTGGTATGAGTTGTCGCGCCGAAATATATACCCAGAGTAAAAGTAAAACGATAGCTGTACCCAGTGAGTCAGTCATTTTTGCAACACAAGAAAATAACGTGCAAGAAGACGATGAAGATGATGACGATTTGCTTGCAGATAATGTTGACCACGTTTTTGTGCTCGTTGATGGTAAGGCGGTAAAGCAGAATGTTGAGCTAGGTATCTCAAACGATCGCTTGCAAGAAATTACTTCCGGCCTAAAAGTAGGCGACAAAGTGATCATTGGACCCGCAAGAGCACTTGGTAAATTAAAAGATGCTCAGTCGGTGAAAGTGATCGATAAAGAGCCATAAATGATGTCTGACATTTTTCAAGAAAAAAAAGTGATAGCGCCAATTATTTCATTAAAAAATATCGCTCGACTCTATAAAATGGGTAATCAAGCGTTTTATGCACTCAATAATTTTAATCTGGATATTCAATATAATGACTTTGTTGCTATTACCGGACAGTCGGGGTCAGGTAAATCGACCTTGATGAATATTCTTGGCTGTTTAGATTATCCAACAAGTGGTGAATATAAACTTAAAGAGAGGGATGTAGCAAAGCTTGATGAAACAACCCTGGCGGGTATTAGAAACTTAGAAATTGGTTTTATTTTTCAAAGTTTTAATTTATTACCCCGATCAAGTGCTTTACAAAATGTCATGCAACCATTGATTTATCGAGGCATGCCAATCAAAGAACGCCGAATAAAAGCCGAGCTAGCCTTAACTCGGGTCGGTTTAAAGGACCGAATTGACCATTTACCGAATCAGTTGTCAGGTGGTCAACGTCAGCGTGTCGCTATCGCTCGGGCATTAGTCACCGAACCTGCCATATTGTTAGCAGATGAACCTACCGGGAACTTAGATTCAGCGACCACAATGGAAATTATGGCACTGTTTGATGAGCTTCACCAAGATGGTCAAACCCTAATTATTGTTACCCATGAACAGGAAATAGCCGATCGTTGTCAGCGAGTTATTCGCTTAACTGATGGCTGCTTAGTTGCTGATTCATTAAATCCTCAAATTGAACAGCACTATAAAGAGCAGCAACTGATAAAGGAGAGCGCTAATGTCTAGTGTTTTCTTTAAAGTTGTTGAGAGTACTCGTTCAGCGGCACATTCGGTTCGTGCTCACGGTTTTCGAAGTTTTCTAACAACCTTAGGTATTATTATTGGCGTTGCCTCAGTGATTGCTGTTGTCTCTGTCGTACAAGGCTTAAGCAGCAGTATTACTTCGCAGTTCGACGACATGGGCACTAATGTTGTCAGTATTAATGCTTTTACGCCGTTAAAAGAACGTCTTCAAGGCAAAGTTGCTAAATTAACTTACCGTGATTTTTTAGAAATCCAGTATAAAGTTCCAGGCATTAGCCATATCACGCCAACGGTTGCCGCAACCGGTCCTAATGGTGTAGTTCAATATAAAGGCGAATCAACAGCAACACGGGTTGTCGGCACAGGCTCTAGTTATCAGTCACTGTATGGCGTTTTTCCTGAAACGGGGCGCTTTTTTAATATTAATGATGATAAGTCTCGACGTCGAGTGGCCGTGTTAGGCGACTCGATTATAGACAAACTTGAAATTAAAGGCGCTGTTGTTGGTCAATATATTATGATTGGCGGTGAGTGGTTTAAAGTGATTGGCGTGCTAGAAAAACGCGGTAAACTTTTTGGCTTTGATCAAGATGACTTTATACTGCTGCCTTATACAACAACAAGAGCGCTGTTAGGTGGTGCTGAAGAACCTGATATCAGTATTTCGTTGCAAGTGGACAACGCAAATCAACTTGACAGTATTAAGCAGCATATACAAAACCTACTGCGTCGAAATCATAATTTATCTAAAGAAGCTGCCGATGATTTTAAAATTAGTACCGCAGAGCAAATGCTTGAAACGGTCAACAGTATTACCTCAAGTACCACTATGGTACTCAGTGGCGTTGTTGGTATTTCATTATTGGTCGGCGGTATAGGTATTATGAATATTATGTTGGTTTCAGTGACTGAGCGCACCCGTGAAATAGGTATTCAAAAAGCGCTTGGCGCAACGCGTGTTGACATACTTTTACAATTCCTAATTGAAGCGGTATTCTTGTGTTTATTGGGAGGATTAATTGGTTTAGCTATTGGTTATGGTATTGGCGCTTTAGTGAGTAATTTGATTGATTTACCCTCGGCAGAAGTTCCGATGTGGGCAGTGATGTTGTCGTTTGGTTTTAGTGCGGGGGTTGGGCTGTTATTTGGTATTATTCCTGCAGCTAAAGCCGCTAATCTAGATCCCATTGACGCACTACGCTATGAATAACTACCGCCGATGACTGAGTGCAAGCGACTACTTTTCTTAATATAAAATTAAGACCGCTAATATTTATTGATAAAAAAAAGCCCAGTCATCGACTGGGCAAAAGTATAAGGGAGAAACATAATCTATAAAAAAGGTTAGCTTTCGTTACCTCCTATTGATTTGTTAACAGTAGATGAAGGTCGTATTTTCAGTAAACTTTTATCATTTATCGCTATTTTTCTTGGTTTTAATGCTTCAGGTATTTCTCTTTCTAAATCGATATGTAGCAAGCCATGCTCCATAAAAGCACCAATGACTTTAACATGTTCACCGAGCTGAAATTTTCGCTCGAAGTTACGCTCAGCAATACCTTGATGTACAAAGTTTCTTGATGAACCATTATCAGTGACAGGTTTGGTACCAGTAACGATTAAGGTGTTTTCTTTTGATTCTATTTCAAGATCTTCATCAGCAAAACCAGCAATAGCCATGGTAATACGGTATTGGTCTTCGGCCAGTAATTCTACATTGTAAGGAGGGTAAGATGATTGCTTATCTGTACGAGAAGCTTTTTCAATTAAACCCGCTAAGTGTTCAAAGCCAATAAATGAACGGTAAAGTGGGCTGAAATCTGTTTGTATACGCATAATTCATATCCTATTAGTTATACCCATTATTGGTCTATAAGGGTATTAGCAATATGGGATCCCTTTCGAATATTTCTGTACTTGCTATAACCAACATAAAGTTGCGAGATAGTCAGGCTGAAATTATTATTCTCAGGAATCTAAGGTGCCTTTCAATATTGAACAGGCGGTTAATGTAGCCCCGTTTAGCTTGTGGCGACTACATTAATAAAGATGGGAGCGATGTGTTGTTTTTCAAGTGTTATGTTGAGAAATAAAATTTAATCTATATTAAGTTCATGAAAGATAGTAGTTTATTTGTTGTTGTTCTCTTGAGTCGTTTCCAAATCTATTACTTCGCTTGGGCTTAATGCTTTGATGGTTGAAAGCGCTAACTCATAATTAGGATGTTTGGAAATATCGGCGACAATTTCTTTGTAAGCGATTATTCCTGATGAATCAATAATAAATATCGCTCGTGTTAATAAGCCCATATCTTTAATAAGCAAGCCGTAAGTACTGCCAAAGTTGCGCCATACTGAATCAGATAACACCTTCATTTTATCGATACTTTCTGCTTCACAAAAACGTTTTTGCGCAAAAGGTAAATCATTGCTAATGGTTAACATAACTATGTCTTGGGGTAATTTAGCCATTTCTTCGTTAAATCGTTTTGTTTGCAAGGCACAGACGCCGGTGTCTAAACTTGGTACCACAGATATAAGAATATTTTTCCCTGAGAATTCAGCAAGTGTTATCGGCAAAAAACTGCCATTAACCACTTTAAAATTAGGGGCTTTTTGACCGACATCAACTTGCGTACCTAATAGTGTAATGAATTTGTTGTTAGCCTTAACTAAATCAGTTGTTTGCTGTAAATTGTCTTCATCAAGTGGCTTTGCAGATACCACAACAATGCTGAGGCTATTTAAAGTTAAAATCAGTGAAAATGTAAAAAATACGCTTAAAAATTTCATCATGTTAAAAGTGCTTAAAAATTATCGATAAAGAGATGTTAACTTTGACGATAAAAAATAGCCATTATTTAGTGTTTTATTTCAAATATTATCTATTGTTATTTATAGATAAACAGTAAAATGTTGAAAAATCATCACCTCAACTATTATCTTAGAATAGGAATAATGAAAATATGTCAATACCCTTGTTAATTTGTGATGACTCAAATATGGCGCGTAAACAGGTAGCACGTTCTTTACCTGATGATTGGGATGTCGAGATAAGCTTTGCTACTAACGGCGAAGAAGGCATCGCAGCAATAAAAGCAGGTAAAGGTGATGTACTTTTGCTTGATTTAAATATGCCAGTAATGGACGGTTACCAAGTCCTTGAAACTATTATTAAAGAAGACTTAAACACTATGGTGATTGTTATTTCTGGCGATATACAGCCAGAAGCACACCAGCGTGTTACAAGTTTAGGCGCATTGGACTTTATTCAAAAACCGGTCAATAAAACAAAATTAACAGAAATATTGTCGGCTTACGGTATATTTACCCAACATAATGATGAAGAAAAGTCCTTACCCGCTGCAATCGAAAAACCGCCAGTGACAGCCCCTGCTCCTAAACATAGTGAGTTGGCACCACTGACAAAAGCGGCAGAGACAGTTAGTACTGAAAGAGAACAATCAGAGGAAGCCTTTTTCTTAGACCCTGAACTTCGAGACTGTTACCAAGAAATAGCCAATGTTGCTATGGGGCAAGCCGGAGATTTATTAGCGCGTTTACTTGATGTATTTGTTGTTCTGCCGATTCCTAATGTCAATTTAATTGAAGTTAGCGAACTGAGTATGGCGCTCTCTGATGTTGAAGAACAAGAAAGTACTTCGGGTATTTGCCAAGGCTTTATTGGTGCGGGTATCTCTGGTGAAGCACTACTTATTTTAAATGATTCAAGTTTTAAAGATGTTGCTTCATTAATGAATTATAAATATGAAGTCGATGAAAGTACTGAACTTGAGTTATTAATGGATTTAGCCAATGTGCTTATTGGTGCTTGTTTAAATGGCGTTTCTGCCCAACTGGATATGCCTTTTAGCCAAGGTCACCCCGTTGTTTTAGGACAACATAAAAAAATATCTGAGTTGATAGCGACCAACTCAAAAAAATGGAAGCGTACCCTAGCCATTGAAATTAGCTATAGCATTGAAGACTATTCAATAAAATGTGATTTACTCTTACTCTTTACTGAAGAATCTATGCGTACACTCAATAATAAAATTTCTTACTTACTGGATTAACTATGTCATTAGAAACATCACAAATAAATGAATTACATTGGTTAATGGAAATGCTGCACACCATCGATGTAGGATTGGTTGTACTAGATAGAGATTATAAGGTGCAAATATGGAATGGTTTTATGGAAAATCACAGCGGCCTATTACCCCGTGAAGTGAAAGATAAAGTGCTCTTCCCTCTGTTTGATGAAATACCCGAAGCATGGTTTAAACGTAAAGCTGAATCAGTCTTTTTACTTAAAAATAAAGCGTTTACAATCTGGGAACAGCGACCTTATTTATTTAAGTTTCAAAATTATCGTCCTATTACCGGGGCTGCTGATTATATGTATCAAAATACTACCTTTATTCCCTTAATGTCAGCCACAGGCATAGTAACCCATTTATGTCTCATTATTTATGATGTCACTGACAATGCTTCTCATAAAAAAGACTTGGTTAAGGCGAATAAAGAATTAGCCATTTTGAGTCAAACTGATGGCTTAACTAAATTATTTAATCGCACCCACTGGGAGCATTGCTTACAAGCAGAATTCAAGCGTTGGATACGTAGTCAAAACCCCAGCTGCTTAGTGATGATTGATATTGATCACTTTAAAGATGTTAATGATACCTATGGCCATGTCGTTGGTGATGAAGTTATTCGCCATATCTCAGGACTGATCCGCCATCATGTACGCGAAACTGATGTTTCGGGGCGCTATGGTGGTGAGGAGTTTGTTATCTTGTTAGCGGATACCCCATTAGATAACGGTAAAATATTTGCAGAACGATTAAGAGAAGAGATTGAAAAGTCTGTGGTTAAATATAATGACATTGATGTGAAATACACAGTCAGTATTGGAATTGCTGAAATAGATAATAGTATTGAAAGTTATGAAGCTTGGATAGAATGTGCTGATGCTGCGATGTACTGTTCGAAAGATAACGGACGAAATCAAACAAGTTTGCACCCTAAGCAAATAATTTAGTTGATTAAAAATAAATATAAAAAAGCCCTTAAGGGCTTTTTTTATATAAAATATTTACCTTTATTGAGCGAAAACTTTTTTTCCATTTACCCAAGTCGCTAGTACTTTATTTTTCCAGATGTCTTGTTGATTTTCGGTAAAGTAATTATCTTCTAATAAAATAAAATCTGCTTTTTTACCTTTTTCTAAGCTACCTAAAATATTCTCTTGGTGTGCTGAATAAGCCGCGTCAATAGTAAAGGTTTGTAAAGCTTCTAAACGTGACATACTTTCTTCACTGTACCAGCCGTTTTCTGGTTGGTTTTGATGATCTTGACGGGTGACTGAAGCGTGTAAACCAAAAAATGGATTAGGAGACTCTACCGGGAAGTCTGAGCCAGCAGCAATCACAGCTTTGGCATTCATTAATTTACGCCACGCATAAGCACCTAAGATGCGTTCTTCACCAATTCGGTCAACCGCCATATTTTTATCACTGGTTGCATGAGTTGCTTGCATTGAGGCGATGATATTAAGCTCAGCAAAGCGAGGGATGTCGCTTAATTGTAATATTTGTGCGTGTTCAACCCTATGACGAAGCGCTTCGCTATTGGTTGCTTTTATTTGTTGTTGATATAAATCTAAAACGACTTTATTCGCATTGTCACCAATCGCATGAGTATTAACCTGAAAACCTGCATTCATTGCGGTATTCATATAGAGGATTAATTTTTCTCTGTCATGTAACATTAGACCTTTATGGCCAGCATGGTCAGAATAATCAGCAATTAAAGAAGCGCCACGACTGCCCAAGGCACCATCGGCTTGGATTTTTACACTATTAAAATTAAGCATGTTATCACGGCTAGTGAATGGTCCTTGCTTAAGCGTTTCTTGCCAATTTTCAGAGGGTAAATACAACATAGCGTTAATACGCATAGGGAGGGCGTTTTCATTACTCAATTCTTTAAATAGCTCAAGGTTATCTGTAAAAATACCGGCATCATGTACACTAGTTAAACCAAAAGAGACCAATTTATTAAGGGCCTTTTTTAACACTGATTTTTGTTGTTGCTTGGTTAATGGGGCGATACTTTTAGTCATTAAGTCCATGGCATTATCAACAAAGATTCCTGTTGGCTGACCAGATTTATCGCGAATTATATCGCCACCCGTTGGACTTTTTGTCGCTGATGTTATACCGGCAAGCTCCATCGCTTTGGTATTGGCCCAGCCCGCATGTCCATCAACACGTCGTAAGAAAACGGGTTTGTTCGGGAAGTATTTATCTAGAGATTTTGCTGTTGGAAATTGGGTGTTTTCCCATTGCGTTTGATTCCAGCCTTGTCCTTGTACCCAAGTAATATCTGGATTTGCCTTAGCGTAATTCACTGCTTTTTTTACCGCTGACTCTTCTGAAAGTGAGCCAAGTAAATTTGCTTGCATCAAACTTAAACCGTAACTTAAGATATGACCATGGGCATCAATTAAGCCGGGTAGTAGCGTTTTTCCTTGACCATCAATAACTGTCATTTGCCCAGGCTTAGGTAATACTTCACCTTCGATAAAAAGTTTATCAATTTTGTCATTGGTAAATTGAATAGCGGTAAACTGCTTTAACTCTCGGTCAGCTAAAGTATAGCCTTGAACATTGGTAATAATAGTGGTTTGTGCGAAGGCGAAACTGCTCGAGGTCAGTAAAAATAAGGTTAAAGTGGACAGGTGTTTAGTCAATATTTTCATAAATAAATCCTAGGTATTATTGTTTTTATGTTTTTTTATTGAGCATAGGATAAAGGCAGAAAAATAAAATTAATAGTATTATTGGTAATAACCAGTGAATAAATTGCCAATATTGACTATAAAAAGTTTTTCCTTGGACGAGTTCAAGGTCAGCTTTAAGCACCGCTTCGGTAAATTGTGGCAGTGTTGCTTGAATATTTCCTCGGTGATCAATGATAGCGGTTACACCATTATTGGTGGCACGTAGCAGTGGTCGACCAAATTCCAAAGCGCGCATGCGGGCAATGTCTAAATGTTGATGAGGACCATGTGAGTCGCCAAACCAAGAGTCATTACTAACGGTAAGTAAAATGTCTGTTTGGTCGGTAAAATTAGCGGCTAATTGCTCAGGAAAGGCAATTTCAAAACAAATAAGCGGTAATAGATGAACGCCTTTAGCAACAAGGTTAGGTTGAATATAGTCACCTCGGGTAAAAGAAGAATATTGTAAATTAAATATTGGTGCAATTTTTCTTAATATGTCACCAAAAGGCACAAATTCACCTATTGGTAGCAGATGGTTTTTATAATAGCGGTTGCTATGGTTATAACGGTAATGCCCAGTATCATCGCTGCTTTCTTTTTTGCCAATAACAATCAGTGAATTGAAATAGGTTTTTGATTGATACTTGTAATCTAAAATACCGGTAATAATAGCACTATCATTAAGTGTCGCAGAACGGTCTGCCATGCTGAGAAAGTCTTGTGCAGCGGGTTCTAATGCAGTTACTGCTGACTCTGGCCAAACAATAATGTCAGCATCATAATTTTCTCGGCTGTGATCTAGATATTTTAATTGGATGGGCCACTCTTTCTCAGGCTGCCATTTCATTGATTGTTCAACATTACCTTGTACTAAAGCGGCGGTAATTGTTTTGTTTATCGGTGTAACCCAAGCAACACTCGTTAATAAATAAGCAAAAGTAAAAACTGCAATCACTAACAGTATATGTGTCTTACGGTAATGGTTGTACACGGTATTAATAACCGCAATACTTATTACCAGCAGTAAAGTACTTATTCCTATTTCACCAATAAGAGGGGCGAAACTCGATAGTGGACCATCTATTTGGCTGTAGCCAATTGAGAGCCATGGAAAACCGGTTAAAAGATTCGCCCGTAAATATTCAGAAATAAGCCAGCAGGGTGGCAGTAACCACAGTGAGAATTTTTTCTTTGGCGCAAACCTCGTTGATAAATAACAAGCGAGTGCCGGATAAAGTGCCAAATAGCAGCACAATAACACCATCAGCAACAGTGAGAAAAATAGCGGTAAACCACCAAACTGATCGATACTGACATGCACCCAGCTAATACCGCTACCAAACCAGCCAAGCGCAAAGATGAAGCCCTGTTTTGTAGCTGTCTTAACATCAGCACCGTTAATCGAATTGAGAAATAACGGCAGCACAATAAGCATCAGCCACCATAGCGAAAAAGGTGCATATGCCAGCACTAAACTAAGCCCAGCAAGAAAGCTGAGCCAATTACGCTTATTCAATAAGTTATCGCGTAGTCGCTTTAGTAGGCGAGTGCCTAGTGTCTTGATCGCCATTAAGGTTAGTCGACTATCTTTCCATTGATTTTATGGTCTTTGGGAATAGTAATATGTAGGCTTTGGATACGGCGATTATCGCCGGCGGTGACTTTAAATTCAAAATCACCTATCGTCATTAATTCGCCTTTTTTAGGCATATGGCCAAATTGATGTAAAACTACGCCGCCAATGGTATCAGCATCGTTACCATCAAACTGAGTATTAAAGTATTCATTAAAATCATCAAGCTCGGTTAATGCTTTTACCTGATAAACATTTCCGGCAAGATACTTAATATCTAGTTCAATTTCATCATCTGTTTCGTCTTCAATTTCGCCAACAATTAATTCAAGAATATCTTCAATGGTGACAACGCCTGAAACGCCACCGTATTCATCAACAACAATGGCCATATGATAACGTTGCGAGCGAAACTCTTGTAGTAACGGCTCAACTCTTTTACTTTCAGGGACAATAATTGATGGACGAATTATTTTGGCTATTATGCATTCTTCTTGCTGACCAAAACCGTAAGCGAGTAGGTCTTTAGCGAGTAAAATCCCCTCAATGTGATCAATGTCGTCGTTAATAACAGGGAATCTAGAATGACCAGACTCTAGAATGATCGGTAAAGAATGTTCAATAGGATCGTTAATATCAAGCGTGACCATTTGCGATCTTGGGATCATAATATCGCGTACTCGCATATCAGAAACCTCTAATACACCTTGGATCATTAACTTGGTTTCTGGTTTAATTAAGTCGCGGTCTTCAGCGTCATTTAATACATCAACCAATTCGTCTTTACTTTTGGGCTCTCCGGTAAAGACCTGTACTATTTTATCAAGTATTGATCGATTTGCAGAGCCGTTGCTAGAGTGGGGGTGGTCATCGCTCATAGAGCTTATTTATTTCCTGTAAGGTTAACTTGTTGCTTAGTTTCTAATCAATCGAAAGTAAATTCAAGTAGTAAGTGGTTATTTATCTATGAATTATAAAGGATAAAGTTATTCATTTATAATATAAGGATCTGATATATCGAGTGCTTTAAGTAATTTTGTTTCCAGCGCTTCCATTTCTGTGGCTTCATCATCATCAATATGATCGTAACCTAATAAATGTAAGCAGCCATGGATCACCATATGAGCCCAATGATTGTGCAGGTCTTTGTGCTGTTCATTGGCTTCTTGGGCGACAATTTCAGCACAAATCACTAAATCACCGAGTAAGTCTAGTTCAATTTCTGCTGGTACCTCAAAAGGAAATGACAAAACATTGGTCGGCTTATCTTTTCCACGATACTGTAAGTTCAGCGACTGGCTTTCTTTAACGTCAACAAGACGAACGGTAAGTTCAAAATCTGTTTTATCATTATTTAAAGCGATATTTACCCAAGATTGAAACTGTTCATTGCTGGGTAAATTTTTAGCATCACAAGCATGTTGAAGATCAAGTAGTGTTGCCACTATTGATTATCCATAGCATCAAGCGCCGCTTTATTTCTTTTTTCATCTTTTAAACGTTTTTCTTTTTGTTCAAAAGCATCGTATGCATCAACAATTCTAGCCACAACCGGGTGGCGGACAATATCTTTTGATTCAAAGTAGTTAAAACTAATGCCTGGAATATCGTCAAGTACTTCAATCGCGTGACGTAAGCCTGATTTAGCACCACGTGGTAAATCTACTTGGGTGATATCACCGGTGATAACAGCACGGGCATTAAAGCCAATACGGGTTAAAAACATTTTCATCTGTTCTACGGTCGTATTTTGACTCTCATCAAGAATTATAAAAGCATCGTTTAATGTTCTACCGCGCATATAGGCAAGCGGCGCAATCTCAATGACATTTCGCTCGATAAGTTTTTCAACTTTTTCAAAACCTAGCATCTCAAAGAGTGCGTCGTATAATGGGCGCAGGTAAGGATCCACTTTTTGTGATAAATCACCAGGAAGAAAACCCAGCTTTTCACCCGCTTCAACGGCAGGGCGGGTTAACAAAATCCGTCTAACTTCCTGTTTTTCTAGAGCTTCAACAGCACAAGCAACGGCCAAATAGGTTTTCCCCGTACCCGCGACACCAACACCAAAGCTAATGTCATTACTCATAATGTTATGTACATAGCTTTGCTGGTTTGGATTACGGGGCTTAACGACACCACGTTTGGTTTTTATCGTTACTAACTTGTCGAAATCAACATCAACTTTAGTGGGCTCTTGCTCAAGCACCTTTGCGTCTAAAATAGCGAGATGAACCATTTTTTCAGTGATCTCTTTTAGCTCATTTTTAACAGTTGCTGTTTCAATATATAAATTCTTAAGCAAGGCAATGACGGCTTCACAGTTTGCGGGTTCACCCATCACTTTAAATTCATTGCTGCTATAACTTATCTTAACACCAAGGCGACGTTCAATGGTTTTTAAGTTATCGTCCATCGAACCACATAAATTCGCGAGGCGATTATTATCAAGCGGTGTTAAGTCAAATTGTTTGCTAATACTTGTAGTCAAATTTATATCCGTTTTTATAGGCTAAGGTTGTAATAATAATTAAGGCGTAAAAGTACTAACACCTAGCTCATCAATGTTACTACTTTTGCTAGTATGATGACTGTTGGCTAGGATGTCTTGTGGAGAATACGCAATACGTAAGCCCATTTCGCTTTCTTCGCGCACTAATTCACCGCGCAGCGAGTTGGCGTAAACATCCGTAATTTTAATATCAACAAATTGACCAATAACCGTGTGCGGAGCAACAAAATTAACCGTGCGGTTATTTTCTGTTTTACCCCGTAATTCCATTGGGTTTTTCTTTGAAGGACCTTCAACAAGGATACGTTGTTCAGTATTCAACATTTGGCGCGCAATACGCAATGCTTGATGGGTAATTTGGTCTTGAAGGACTTTTAAACGTTCTTTTTTAGTGATATCAGAAATATCATCAACCATATCTGCTGCCGGAGTACCTGGGCGCGCGCTGTAAATAAAACTAAAGCTTAAATCGAAATCTACTGCTTTGATTAAATCCATGGTTGCTTGGAAATCAGCATCTGATTCGCCAGGAAAACCAATAATGAAGTCTGAACTCATGCAAATATCTGGACGTGCTTTCTTCAACTTTCGAATTTGTGACTTATATTCTAATGCAGTATGACCACGTTTCATTTGCGTTAAAATTCGATCTGAGCCACTTTGTACCGGTAAATGTAGGTGACTCACTAATTCAGGCACATCTTTGTAGACCTCAATGATATCATCGGTAAATTCAATCGGGTGTGATGTTGTATAGCGAATACGGTCAATGCCATCAACAGTTGCAACCAAACGCAATAATTCTGAAAAGCGACAAATTTCATCATCGTGGGTAATACCACGGTAGCCATTAACGTTTTGTCCTAATAAATTAACTTCACGGACACCTTGGGCAGCAAGTTGAGCTATTTCATATAATACATCGTCAAGTGGACGACTGACTTCTTCACCGCGTGTGTAAGGTACAACACAGAAGGTACAGTATTTACTACAGCCTTCCATAATCGACACAAAAGCGCTAGCGCCATCAGCTTTAGGTTCAGGAAGACGATCAAACTTTTCAATTTCAGGAAAGCTAACATCAACAACAGGATTATGATCACCAGTAACTTGTTGGATCATTTCAGGTAGGCGGTGCAATGTTTGTGGACCAAAAACCATATCAACATAAGGCGCACGCTGGCGAATAGCATCACCTTCTTGAGAGGCAACACAGCCACCAACACCAATTAATAAACCGGGTTTATTGTCTTTTAGATGTTTCCAACGCCCTAGCTGATGAAAAACTTTTTCTTGTGCCTTTTCGCGTATAGAACAAGTGTTTAATAAGATGACATCAGCATCTTCAGCTTCGTCAGCCAATACAAAACCATGCGTTGAGTCTAATAATTCGGCCATTTTCTGCGAGTCATACTCGTTCATTTGGCAACCCCAAGTTTTGATATATAGCTTTTTACTCATTAACTTTCCACTCATTAAATATTTAAAAATTTAGACAAACTAACATGAAATTTATTGCTTCACAGTTAGTTCAATTTAAGGATGCATATTTTACTCCTTCTTGACGCTTGACGCCAGTACCCGATTCAACTTTAAGTAGCACGGGTCTGTGTGATATCAATTATTCGCCGCAGTCATTAATAATATTCGTATAACTGATATAGGTTGGTTAGAATAACTTTGAAAAATCATTAAATGAAAAGTGTAAATTTTATGAGTAATTTTGATTGTGTCGTTGTCGGTGGTGGTATGGTTGGCGCGGCTAGTGCGTTATCTTTGGCAAACTTAGGGTTAACTGTGGCTATTGTTGAATCAAAGCAACCCGTCGGTTTTAATGAAACACAAGCACTAGATTTACGTGTTTCAGCGATATCACTTGCTTCTGAGCATTTGTTGACACAATTGGGCGCTTGGCCACAATTAAAACAATGGCGAATGTGTCCTTATAAACGATTAGGTGTTTGGGAACATCAGGCAAGCTATACCGAGTTTAATGCCGATGACATTGAGCAGTCTCACCTTGGCCATATTATTGAAAACCGCTTAGTTCAGCTTGCCTTATGGCAACAAATTAACACTCACAGCAAAGTGACTTTATTTGCACCGGCGAGTGTAGAAAGCTTTATTGAGCATGAAAATGAAATAGTAGTGAGCTTGACAATTAAATCAGCTGAAAAAGAGTGTGGCGAAATAGAAAAAATTACTACCCAATTATTAATTGCTGCCGATGGGGCTCATTCACAAGTAAGAAAGCTAGCTCATATAGGGATAACGGGTTGGGATTATCAGCAATCAGCAATGCTTATTAATGTTGAAACTCAAAGCTCACAACAAGATATTACCTGGCAACAATTTTTTCAGACCGGCCCAATCGCTTTCTTACCGCTGCCAGGAGAAAGTGAACTAGGTGGCTATGCCTCCTTGGTCTGGTATCATCAAAAAAATGAGATAAAAAGGTTGTCGGCTTTATCTAATGAACAACTGCAAAGTGAAATTATGCAAAAATTTCCACAGCGAATAGGCCAAATAAAGGTTATTAATAAAGGGGCATTCCCACTGACGCGTCGACATGCTAATACTTATCAAAAAGGTCGAGTGTTATTATTAGGTGATGCAGCGCATACCATTAATCCCATGGCAGGGCAGGGAGTAAATCTTGGCTTTAAAGATGTCAAGGCTTTACAAACCGTAATAGCCAGTGCCATTGGTAATAATGAGTGTTGGCACTTGCCTGAGGTTTTATCACGTTATGAAGCTAAGCGACGAATAGACAATCTATTGATGATGACGACTATGGATTCGCTGTATGCAACGTTTAGCCATCCATCACCAGCAATTAAACTCTTTCGAAATATCGGCCTAAAAATGGCAAATAAGATACCTTTTTTAAAAAATAAGGCTTTAGCTTACGCTTGTGGTGTATAAGTTGAAGTCGCCAATCAAGATTAAAAGTCATTTCTCAAGGCAGTAAGACATTAAGTCTTAAGATAATATGTCTTGGGAGTTTAGTAAGATTTAAACAACAATGGCAGGGGTAAGAGGATTTGAACCTCTGAATGACTGGATCAAAACCAGCTGCCTTACCGCTTGGCTATACCCCTATAATGTTACTTATTTTATAACAACTATCATGATGATAAATGTTAGTTAGCATGGTACGGGTCAAGAGACTTGAACTCTCACATCTTTCGATACTGGAACCTAAATCCAGCGCGTCTACCAATTCCGCCAAACCCGCATTGCTGCTAATACTGCTATCACTACTAAGCGTTTATAGCCTTGTAGGTATTTCTAATAATTGTTATGTCACTCAGTAATGTTTACTATTTTTTAATAAAGACTCATTAAGTTTTTAAAAAGGAATGTTAAACAATAAAGTGGCAGGGGTAAGAGGATTTGAACCTCTGAATGACTGGATCAAAACCAGCTGCCTTACCGCTTGGCTATACCCCTGTAGATATTCTAAATAACAAATAAGTAGGTCACTTAATTATGTTTAATATATATTTTAATAAAGACTGATTGAGTTTTAAAAAAGGAATGTTAAACAAAGAAAGTGGCAGGGGTAAGAGGATTTGAACCTCTGAATGACTGGATCAAAACCAGCTGCCTTACCGCTTGGCTATACCCCTGCAATGTTACTTACTTTCTAACAACTATCATGATGATAAATGTTAGTTAGAATGGTACGGGTCAAGAGACTTGAACTCTCACATCTTTCGATACTGGAACCTAAATCCAGCGCGTCTACCAATTCCGCCAAACCCGCATTTCTTCTAATACTACTATCACTACTAAGAGTTAAATGGTGGCTACACCGGGATTTGAACCTGGGACCCCATCATTATGAGTGATGTGCTCTAACCAGCTGAGCTATGTAGCCTTTCCGTATTGCCTCTCAGCAAGTGGCGCGTATTATGCAAATCTGCTTAGGCTACGTCAACCGTTTTTTTATAATAAATGGTAATTTCTTTCTGTTTGCTTGTTTAGTCTACAAATTGGGCGTTTAATATTCTAGAAAAACAATGTGCCTTCAATATAAAAGCAAGAACTGTCAGCTCTTGCTTAGCGCTGAAGCAAATTTGATTTCGCGCTATGATTAATTAATGCGTTTTTTTGCTTCTTCTTCTAAATGTTTTGAGTATTTACCAATATCGGCAATATATTTAGCAACTTCTTTTGAAGGAACTTTACCAATAATAAACTCACCTGTTTCTAAAGCACTGTTAGATGCTGCAAAAACTAATAAATTTTGCCCATTACACTCAATACTATTAAAAAGTGTACGAATTTTTAATTTATTTTGTTTCATAAATGAACGTAAGCGGTTTTTATCATTTGCCGCAACGTATTCACAAATGCGAAGTGATATATTATCGGCTTTAGTAACCGGAGCAAAAGTTACTGAAGCGGCAATTAAGCTAGCAAGTAGGAGTGTTTTTTTCATGGTGTGCCTTTTTATGGTTTCTTATAGTAAGAGGTTGGTGGTCTGACGTGGGTACTGTTAACTTATATCAGACTGGTATTAGGGTAATTGTGGTATATTTTAGAAATAAAACAAGATTTTTTTAATTTTAAAATTAAGTAGACGCTTGTTTTCATTGTTTTTATTTATATCTTTTTATTTTTTAATGATATTTTGATTTTGATGGCTACTTCATAATTTATTTTCAAAGAAAAAAAAGGAGCCGAAGCTCCTTTTATTATTTAATTTATAAGCGTTAACGCGTGAAGATTAAACGTTAAATCTGAAGTGAACAACATCACCATCTTTAACGCGGTACTCTTTACCTTCTAAGCGCCATTTACCGGCCTCTTTAGCGCCTGATTCGCCATTAAATTCGATAAAGTGATCGTAGGCGATAACTTCCGCACGAATAAAGCCTTTTTCAAAGTCCGTATGAATAACACCGGCTGCTTGTGGCGCAGTGGCGTTTTGTTTTACTGTCCATGCACGAACTTCTTTTACACCGGCAGTAAAATAGGTTTGTAAGTGAAGCAAAGAGTAACCGGCATTGATAACACGATTAAGTCCTGGCTCTTCTAGGCCCATCTCTGCCATAAACTCAATGCGGTCTTCGTCATCCATCTCTGACAATTCACTTTCAATTTCAGCACAAACAGCAACAACAATAGCACCTTCGGCATCCGCAATTGCTTGTACTTGATCTAGGTAAGGATTATCTTCAAAACCATCATCATTGACGTTAGCAATATACATGGTAGGTTTGAGTGTTAAAAAGTTCAAGTAATCGACGGCAGCTTTTTCTTCTTTAGATAATGTTAAAGAACGTATCATATGACCTTCTTCAACATGCTTTAATATCTTCTCTAATACTGGCATTTCAAATTTAGCGTCTACATCGCCACCTTTGGCTTTTTTCGCTAAACGAAAAATTGCTCGTTCTGCTGTGTCCATATCAGACAAAGCCAGCTCAGTATTGATCACTTCGATGTCATCAATAGGGCTAACCTTATTGGCAACATGAATAATATTGTCATTATCAAAACAACGAACGACGTGACCAATTGCATCGGTTTCACGAATGTTAGCAAGAAACTTATTACCTAAACCTTCACCTTTAGAGGCGCCAGCCACTAAACCAGCAATATCAACAAATTCCATGGTAGTTGCTAGCACACGTTCAGGGTTTACAATTTTAGCTAAAGCATCTAAACGAGGGTCAGGCACTGGCACTACACCCGTATTAGGCTCAATAGTACAAAATGGAAAGTTAGCCGCTTCAATACCTGCTTTGGTTAATGCATTGAAAAGTGTTGATTTACCTACGTTGGGCAAGCCAACAATACCGCATTTGAATCCCATGATAATACCTTAATTGTTTTGCAAAATTGTTTTAAAAGTTGAGTTATAGCGGTTTGAATGAATGCAAACGATTTTGAGCTTTCTTTAAATCGTCTGTTTGCCAGATGTCGATACATCGGCTTGCTTCATCAATCGCTTGATCTATTTTGTCTTGGTCAATAGCTGGAGCTTTACCAAGTACATGTCCGGTAACGCGATCTCTATGACCTGGGTGGCCTATACCAATGCGTAACCGATAAAATTCTTTGTTATTAGCCATAGACGAAATAATATCGCGTAAGCCGTTATGTCCACCGTGTCCGCCACCCTTCTTAATTTTACAGACGCCCGGTTCCATGTCTAACTCATCATGAGCAACAAGGATATTATCTACGGGAATGCGGAAAAAATTTGCAAGAGGCGCTACAGACTGACCACTTCTATTCATAAACGTTGTTGGAACAAGCAAATGAACAACTTCGTTACCTATAAGGCCTTTGCCGTAAAGTCCGAAATATTTTTTTTCTGGTCTGAGGGAGATGTTGTAGCGAGAAGCAAGTTCTTCGACGAACCAAACTCCGGCATTATGACGAGTTTTTGTATATTCGGGGCCTGGATTACCCAGGCCCACAACTAGTTGAATAGTCATTTAAGCTTATACTTAATGATTATTCAGTAGCTTCAATTTCTTCAGCTTCATCAGTTTCTTCACTTACGCCTTTCGGTGCATTTAATGAAACAACAGCTTGATCATGATCTTCGCCTTTTGCTAATTCGTCAGATGTTACGCCTTTAGGCAAAGTAACGTCTGATAAATGCAATGTTTGACCAACTTCTAAATCAGCAACATCAACTTCGATGAATTCTGGAATGTCAGCAGGTAAACAGCTAATCGCAATTTCGTTAATCTGGTGAGTAATGTTGCCACCTTTTTTCTCTGCTTCTTCTTCGTTAAGGAAGTGAATAGGAGCGTTAACGTGAACTGGATGAGATGCATCAATGCGTAAGAAATCTAAATGCATTACAAGTTGCTTGAACGGATGACGTTGCATGTCTTTTAAAAGACACTCAACTGGCTTACCGTCAATGTTTACAGTTAAAACGTGAGAGTAGAATGCTTCTTCTTGTTGTGCACGGTAAACATTTTTGTGCTCTAACGTTAAAGAAATCGGCTCTTGGCCTTCACCGTATAAAATTGCAGGAACTTTGTTTGCGTGACGTAGGCGGCGGCTCGCACCTTTCCCTAGGTCAGTACGAACTTCAGCTTCTAAAGTAAATAAATCAGTCATTTTTTAATACCTAATATTAAAGAGTTAGTTGAGTTGTTTTTTGCGACCAAAAACAACAGTGAACCTTTACAATAATAAAAATAATTCAATCATCATAAAAGGCGCGGCATAATAACACCTCAACTTAAACATATCCAACGTTAATATGATTAATAAACTATTAATCATGGCTGCTTATTATTGGTATCATTGGGCTAAATGCCCGTTATAGATAATTTTTTATTGAAATTTAGGTGTTAGACCCGTTACCATTCAAAATACACTCTAGCAACCTGCGTCCTCAAACTGAGCAGGTATATGTGCCTGATACTTCTAATGCATAATGTCGATAAGAGAATTAACTATGACAATTACATCTTTCTATCCAACTCCTCGTACGTTAATGGGCCCCGGTCCTAGTGATGTTTCACCCCGTGTTTTATCTGCTTTAGGTCGTCCGACCATAGGTCATTTAGATCCAGAGTTTGTGCAGATGATGGACGAAATCAAATCATTACTACAATACGCTTTTCAAACCAAGAATGAATTAACCATGGCGGTTTCAGCGCCAGGCTCTGCTGGTATGGAAACTTGTTTTGTTAACTTAGTTGAACCAGGCGAAAAAGTAATTGTTTGTGTTAACGGTGTTTTTGGTTCGCGTATGGTGGAAAATATTCAACGCTTAGGGGCTCACGCCATTGTTATAAACGATGAGTGGGGAACGCCTGTCGATGTCAATAAAGTGAAACAAGCTTTTAAAGACAATAGTGATGTTAAGTTTTTAGCCTTTGTTCATGCTGAAACATCTACCGGAGTGTTGTCTGATGCAAAAGCCTTATGTGCTATTGCACAAGAAAACTCAGCGCTCTCTATTGTCGATGCAGTGACCTCATTAGGCGGTGTTGAGCTGAAGGTTGACGATTGGGGAATCGATGCTATTTATTCGGGTAGTCAGAAGTGTTTGTCGTGTGTGCCTGGCATATCGCCGATTAGCTTTAGTGCTAAAGCGGTTGAAAAATTAACCAGTAGAAAGTCTAAAGTGCCCAGTTGGTTTTTAGATTTATCTTTGGTTATGGGCTATTGGGGCGGTACAGGTAAACGTAGTTATCATCATACGGCACCGGTGAATTCTTTATATGCTTTGCATGAATCTTTAGTGATGTTACAAGATGAAGGTTTAGAAAATGCATGGCAACGCCATAAAAACCAACACCTGAAATTAAAAGCAGGATTAGAAAAACTAGGCATAGCGTTTGTTGTTGAAGAGCAATACCGTTTACCCCAATTAAATACGGTATTAATTCCTCAAGGCGTTGATGATGCAGCTGTTCGCCAAACCTTACTTAATGAATATAACTTAGAAATTGGCGCTGGCCTAGGTGGCTTTGCCGGTAAAGCATGGCGCATTGGTTTAATGGGCTATGCGGCAAGAACTGAGAATGTGACTTTATGTCTAGCGGCCTTAGCGGATGTTTTAGTGACCGAATAAATACCACTAACAAATGGCAAAGTAACTAAAAACTCTGCACCGTGATAAATTAAAAAGCCCCGAGTCAACAGTTGACTCGGGGCTTTATTATTTGTGCGGTTGTCTTATCAGTGAATGTTTAGCTGTCAAACATTGCTGAAATAGATTCTTCGTTACACACGCGGCGAATCGCTTCAGACAACATACCACTTAAAGTAAGTTGACGAACAATACCGAGCGCTTTAATTTCATCGGTAAGGGGTATTGAATCTGTTACCACTAATTCATCAATCACTGAATCTCTTAGGTTTTGCGCGGCATTACCCGAAAGCACTGGGTGAGTAGCATAAGCTATAACACGTTTAGCACCATGTGCTTTTAATGCTTCAGCCGCTTTTGCTAATGTGCCACCAGTATCTATCATGTCGTCGACAATGATACAGTCACGGTCTGCAACATCACCAATGATGTGCATAACTTGTGCAACATTGGCTTTTGGACGACGCTTATCGATGATAGCAAGGTCGGCTTCATTGAGTAACTTAGCTACGGCACGAGCGCGAACAACACCACCAATATCAGGAGAAACTACAATCGGGTTATCTAAATCACGAGAAAGCATATCTTCAAGTAAAATAGGTGTGCCAAATACGTTATCTACCGGTACATCGAAGAAACCCTGAATTTGCTCAGCGTGTAGGTCAACCGTTAATACTCGGTCAACACCAACACTTGACAAAAAGTCAGCGACAACTTTCGCCGTAATGGGTACACGCGCACTACGTACACGTCTATCTTGGCGAGCATAACCAAAGTATGGAATAACTGCAGTAATACGACCAGCAGATGCTCGTCGTAATGCGTCAATCATGACAATTAATTCCATTAGGTTATTATTCGTTGGCGCACAGGTTGATTGAATAATAAAAACGTCCGCACCGCGCACATTTTCGTTAATTTCAACACTGATTTCACCATCGCTAAAACTACCGACTTTGGCATCGCCTAAAGTCATATACAAGCGATCAGCTACTTTCTTGGCCAGTTCAGGGGTGGCATTACCCGTAAATATTTTCATGTCAGGCACGGTCAGTTCCTCGGAAACTATTGACATTTTAAGTTACGCTATTAATAAACCTTTAGTTTACTATCAGCAAATTATTAAATTTTTTCCAGTGGTTCTTGGCATTTTTATGAAAATAAATTCTCAATGGTATTAATACCCTGCATTTTCAGCTTGCAATGTTATTAAATTCTTAATAGCACTGCGTAATGGAGATGTATTGACACCTTTTGCTACAAAAGAAATTATTCCACTAGGGAGTAATGACTGGATGCGACAAGCCTCTTGCTCAGTATCAAAACGAGAAAAAATACACGCTCCGGTACCAGTCATTCGAGACGGGGCGTATTCTACCAACCAAGCCAGTAACTTGGCAACCTCGGGATACTTTTTTATTACTAACGTTTGACAGTCATTGTGGCATAAGTCTATGTCTAACTTACCAATATCATCGTTAAAATTAACTTTTGCTGTATTGCGAGTTAAGTCAGCATCGGTAAAAATACTGGCAGTAGAAATACTGACATTAGGTTTACTGACTAAAAACCAGCTTTCTTCAGGGTAAACAGCAGTAAGTTCTTCACCAACACCTTCAGCAAAAGCAGCAAAACCATAAATAAAAATGGGCACGTCAGCGCCGAGCGATAAGCCAAGCTTTGCTAACTCTGTGGTAGACAAATTTGCCTGCCACAAGGTATTTAATGCCAGCAAAATAGTGGCGGCGTTCGATGAACCGCCGCCTAATCCTCCCCCCATAGGGAGAATCTTTGTTATTTTTATTTGTGCGCCTAAAAATAAGCTATTAACACTATGGTTTTTTTTTAATAGATGATTTTGTAGTAATCGAGCCGCTTTAACAATTAAATTATCTTCATGTAATACGCCATCAATCGGCGTGAGTAACTCAATACTATTACCCTGAGTTTTTCTTATTTCTATGGTATCACTGTGATCTAAAAACTGAAAAATAGTTTCCAGCTGATGATAGCCGTCGCTGCGTTGGCCAATAATATGGAGGAATAAATTAAGCTTTGCCGGTGCAGGAAAACTATAAAATTGCTGGTTAGTCTCAGTCATTGCTTGTTACGTCCCATTGATGAACATTAATTTTAATGGTGATGTTGCCTTGTTTTATGGTGAACTTCGTTGCTAATTGATATTGGTTTACTTGTTGATAGCCACCATACTTAATAAACCATTTTTTTTCATCAGAGTAGCTGGTCAGTGTCTGGGGTAATTGTGTTGTTTCGTTATACGTTATTTTATCATTAGCTAAATAAGGTAAACCTTTTAACCAGAAAGTCATCGCGTGTGTCGGTAATGTAAAACCGGTTAGCGAGGCAAGCAGGGTGTTTAAATCAGGGCTTTGGTAGCGTTCACCATCGACATTAATAACATGCATGTTATTGACTGACTCTAAAGTAAAAACTTGAATGCCGAGTACTGTGGTTAAATTTAACATCTGGCGCTTTTTATCACCTTGGTAATGCCAATTCAGTGTTAAGCTATGGCGTTCTTTAGGGCTGATTATGCCCATTTTCCCTTTTATTTTCCAATCAGACAACGCGTTGAGCTTTTGAGTACGCTCGGTAATATTTTGATGTTCAGTAATTTGCTGATGGTTATTCGTTAAAGAACTACAGCCGGAAAGAAATATCAGTAAAAAACTGAAAAAGAGTGGCAGTGATAATGTAAATTTATTCATATAAACCATTATTATTAAGTTAATCGCCATAATATTGCGTTATCGCGCATTTGATGCTTTTAATTTTCTGCGATTTTTCGTAAAATTAACACCATTATTTATCATAGATCATAGGTTTTTTATAAAACCTGATTAATAATGTCGTTAATGAAAAGATTAATTGAAAAAAAATTGTTTATCGATAATTTTTATTTCTGGTATTAATCGTCTTAAAAAGGCTGAATCGTTCCGTTATGTCTATAGTTGCTGTTGGAATCAATCATAAAACTGCCCCTGTTGCCGTTAGAGAGAAAATCTCTTTTAATCCCGACAATTTAAGTGTGGCATTAACTGAATTACTTGGAAACGTAGAATGTCGCGAAGCGGCCATTTTATCAACCTGTAATCGTACAGAGCTGTATTTAGTTCAAGAGGGCGACGTAAGGGTTACACAAGAGAAAGTTGTTCGTTGGTTAGAAAAACACCACAATGTTCCTGCTTCAACTATCACACCGAGTTTATATTGGCATACCGACCAACAAGCGGTTAATCATATGATGCGCGTTGCTTGTGGTTTAGACTCTTTAGTTTTAGGCGAGCCACAAATTTTAGGTCAAATGAAGCAAGCCTACAGCCAAGCGAAAGCCGCAGGCTCTATGTCGTTAGTGATGGACCGTTTATTTCAACGTACTTTTGGCGTAGCTAAACAAGTACGCACCGAGACTGAAATTGGCGCGAGTGCGGTTTCGGTTGCTTTTGCATCGGTAAATCTAGCAAAACATATTTTTGCTAGTCTCGAAAATGTAAAAGTACTGCTAGTAGGCGCCGGTGAAACTATTGAACTGGTTGCTAAACATTTATACGAGAATAAAGTTGGAAAAATAACCGTCGCTAACCGAACTATTGCCCGCGCAGAAGCGATGGCTGGCGCTATTGGTGCTGACGTTATTACCTTGGCGCAAATCCCTGACAAAATGGCTGATGCAGACATTGTCATCAGCTCAACAGGCAGTACTTTACCCATTATAGGTAAAGGTATGGTTGAACACGCCTTAGGAAAACGTAAGCATCGTCCTATTTTTATGGTTGATTTAGCCGTTCCTCGTGATATTGAAGAACAGGTTGGCGAGTTAGAAGATGTTTTTTTATACACGGTTGATGATTTACAAGGCATTATAGCTAAAAATTTAGCTAATCGTCGCAAAGAAGCGGTTCAAGCTGAAGCCATAGTTTCTACCCAGTCTGATGTTTTTATGTCATGGCTTCGTGGCTTAAATACCCAAGATACTGTCATAGACTACCGTAAGCAGTGTTTGGAACATCGCGATCTGTTACTTGATAAAGCACTATTACAACTACAAGGCAATAAGTCGCCAGAAGCTATTTTGGCTGAGTTAGCCACTAAGTTGACCAATAAATTTATGCATGCACCCACTAGTGCTATTCAATCGGCGGCGCAAGGTGGTGAATTAGATAAATTGGTGTACTTGCGCGATATTTATAATATTAAATAGCGGCCCCGACAGTGCTATATTATTCGAACATATCAAGATACATATTTTAGCTAAGCTGGCTATTTACAGCTTTTTTACACCTTTGATTGAAAGTGCTCAACTAACCCTTTAAACTGCACATCACCAATTTTTATCCGCTGTTCCCTAATTATAAGATTTCTTAATGAATAAATCTGTTTATCAAAAACTTGAAATATTAGTCGAGCGCTTTGAAGAAGTTCAAGCCTTGCTTTCTGATCCTGGAACACTTTCAGATCAAGAAAAATTTATTGCCTTATCCAAAGAGTTTTCTCAATTAGAGTCAGTCACTAGTGTGTTTAATGACTACCAAAACGCAGAAGAAGATTTTTCTTTAGCTGAAGAAATGCTAAAAGATGAAGACCCTGAAATGCGTGAAATGGCGCAAGAAGAATTTAAATCATCTAAAAAAGCTATCGAAGAATTAGCTGACCAATTACAAATTTTATTATTACCTAAAGATCCAAACGACAACAATAACTGTTTTGTTGAATTACGTGCGGGTGCGGGTGGTGATGAAGCGGCAATTTTTGCTGGCGATTTATATCGTATGTATAGCCGTTACTGTGAAAAGAAAGGCTGGCGTATTGAAGTTATGAACACCAATGAAAGTGAACAGGGCGGCTATAAAGAAGTAATTTTCAAAGTGCTTGGTGAAGGCGTCTATGGACAAATGAAGTTCGAGTCTGGTGGTCATCGTGTGCAACGTGTCCCTGAAACCGAATCTCAAGGACGAGTGCATACTTCTGCTTGTACGGTTGTTGTTATGCCTGAGATACCAGAAGCGGACGCGATTGAAATTAATAAAGCAGATTTAAAAGTTGACACTTTTCGCGCATCAGGTGCCGGTGGACAACACGTTAACAAAACTGATTCTGCCATTCGTATTACCCATATTCCAACCGGTGTGGTTGTCGAGTGTCAAGAACAACGCTCTCAGCATAAAAACCGTGCGCAAGCGATGTCGGTATTACAAGCTCGTTTGCAGCAAGCAGAAGATGAAAAACGCCGCAGTGAAGAAGAGTCTTCTCGTCGTAACTTAGTGGCAAGTGGCGATCGTTCAGAACGTATTCGTACTTACAACTATCCGCAAGGACGTATGACGGATCATCGTATTAATTTGACTTTATATCGTTTGAACGAAGTCCTTGAAGGTAATTTGCATTTGGTTCTAGAGCCGATTATGTTAGAAAACCAAGCCGATTTACTTGCGGCACTTGCTGAGCAAAACTAGTTACTGGTTTGAGCGAATCTTTAAAACCGTCAATAACATATTGCCAACAAAGCTTTGTTGAAATAATCAATCAAGGGCAGCAGTTACTCGCTGCCTTTTCTGATAGCGCAAAACTTGATTGTAAAATTTTACTCGCTTTTGTTTTAAATAAAGAGACAAGTTATTTGTTAACTTGGCCTGAAAAAAAGCTAACAGAGCAAGAATACCAAGCTTTTATCACCTTATTTGAACGTCGTTTACAAGGCGAGCCTATTGCTTATATCACGCAAGAACGTGAATTTTGGTCACTGCCTTTTTACGTATCACCTGCAACGTTAATTCCTCGCCCAGATACAGAGTTACTGGTCGAACATATTTTAGCGCGCCATCTAGCAAGTGATTTATCGTGCTTAGATCTCGGTACTGGGACCGGGGCTATTGCTCTGTCGCTTGCATCAGAGCAAAAGCAATGGCAAGTTCACGGCATTGACTTTAGTGAAGCTGCGATTAGTCTGGCTAAAAAAAATGCGCAACGTCTGCAGTTGCCACAGGTAGAACTTTATCAAAGTGATTGGTTCTCTAATGTAGCAGCAAATAAAAAGTTTAATATTATTGTTAGTAACCCTCCTTATATTGATGAAGCTGATCAGCATTTAATCGAAGGCGATGTTAGGTTTGAACCGCTATCGGCTCTGGTTGCTCAGGATAATGGCTTTGCAGATATCAAACGTATTGCCAAAGACGCACAAGTCTATTTAACCAATAATGGTGCACTCTATTTTGAACATGGCTTTGAACAAGCCGCGGGCGTTAGGGATATTTTAAAACAACTGGGCTATCAGTCTATTGAAACATTTAAAGATTATGGCGGAAATGACCGAGTTACTTGCTGTATTTACCTCCAATTAAAATAGTAAAGAGAAGGATAAGGATTTTGTATGAAACATTTACATATGACTCTGGCAGCAATAAGCATTATATTGTTCACTTACCGTTTTGCATTAACCTTGATGAGTTCAGCACAATTAGATAAAAAATGGTTAAAAATCAGCCCCCATATTATTGATACCTTTTTATTACTATTAGGTGTCGGTCTGGCGGTTAAGTTAGCGATAAATCCAATAGAATACTTATGGTTAGCGGAAAAAATTATTGCCATCGTTTTTTATATCTTTACTGGCTATTATACGTTGAAGTTAGCCCGTAACCGAACAATGCAAGTCATAGGTTATTTAGGTGCTATGGGCTGGATCATGCTAGTGGTGCGAATAGCGACAACAAAACAAACGGTATTTTTATAATAAATATCCCCCGAAATAAATAATAACTTTAAATAGAGTAAGCAATTAAAAATTACAGCATGAATGAATTATTATTTTCCGAGCTCAATGATGACGATAAATCACTTATTGAAGCCTTTGTACTTATTGAAGAAGTTGTTTTTGGTGATAGTGACTTTGAGCCAGGAAACCTTAGTGAGATAGTTGAGCAATGTTCAGAATTAATTTCTGATACAGAAGAATATCTTGAAAAGGCTGAACAACTGATCAATGAACTCTTTATCGGGCAACTCTTTATAGATAATCAACGTGATTTTTGGCCGGTTAGTGCCCATAAATTACAAAGTGGAGTTGATTTTAAGTTAATGTCTCCGGCGTTAAAAAGTATTGTGCTTTGCCATATATTCCGTCTTTGTGGTTTTGAAACTGATGTGGTTTATGTACCAAAGAAAAATATGATCCGCGTAGTCTGTGATGACGTTTATGCGATTGTTTTTGATCCCATTACTGGAGAGTCTTTAAATTGGCATGAGCTTGATTTATGTATGGACGAACTTGATGGCGACCCACAAAGCGACCAAATTGAAGATATTTCAAGGTTAAGCTTAATTGTTAAGCACGTTAGCTCATTAAAGAATGCTTTGATCCGCGAAGGGCAGTTTGCTCAAGCATTAAAGTGTGTCGATATATTAATAGCGTTGCGCCCAGAGGATCCGTTTGAGCGTCGCGATCGAGGTTTTTTGTTACATCAACTTGATTGTTTTAAAGTCGCTTACGATGATTACCAATATTTTGTCGACAAATGTCCTAAAGATCCCGCTGCGCAATTATTAAAAATGCAATTGGACAAAATCACTATAGCTGATACGGTATTACATTAATAAGCCTTAGAAGTAAGGCTGTAGTTTACAAAAAAAACCAATAAATCAAATAAAAATAACAAGGTTAATCAATGGAAGATCAAATTATCAATAATACACCTTTTATCACGAATGACGCCACCGTTATGGGGTTACTCGCGATAATACTTGGATTCGTTTTTTATACTTCAAATAGCGAGCATCCCGCATTTAAGAAGTTCTACAAATACGTCCCAGCATTACTTATGTGCTATTTACTGCCGTCATTGTTAAACACTTTTGGCATTGTTAGTGCCGAATTGAGTCAAGTAGACGAAGTCGCCAAGTACTATTTATTGCCGGCTTGTTTAGTTTTACTAACTTTGAGCATCGACATAAAAGCAATTGTTGGTCTTGGCAATAAAGCCATTATTATGTTTTTAACCGGCACGGTTGGTGTGGTTATTGGCGGACCCATTGCCTTATTAGTGATCTCTGCTATTTGGCCTGAACTACTTGGTGTAACTGGTCCTGAAGCCGTTTGGCGTGGTATGGCAGCGCTTGCAGGTAGTTGGATTGGTGGTGGTGCTAATATGTTAGCGATGAAAGAAATTTATGGCGCTGATGGCAAAATATTTACCATTATGGTTACTGTTGATATTGTTGTTGCCAACTTGTGGATGGCGGTATTACTTTATTTAGCTGCCAACCATAAGCGTATTGATGCAAAAAGTGGTGCCGATACTTCTGCAATTGATAGATTAATTGATAAAGTAGAATCAGCTCAACGTGAAAATACCAAGTTGCCGTTACTAAAAGACTTTATGATGATCATTGCGGTAGGTTTTGGTGCTGCTGGTTTAGCTCATTTTGCCGCTGACTTTTTAGTCCCTTATTTTCAGACAAACTTTCCTGAATTAGAAAAGTTTAGCTTACACTCAAAACTATTTTGGATCATTGTCTTAGTGACCACTATAGGTTTAACGCTTTCATTTACTAAAGTGAGAAAGCTTGAAGCCGTAGGAGCATCAAAAGTCGGTAGTAGCCTATTGTATGTGTTAGTCGCGACGATAGGTTTGCATATGGATGTTACTCAAATTGTCGAGTCACCCAAATACATCGCTATTGGTGTTATCTGGATGTTAGTCCATGTTGCTTTACTGCTTATTGTTGGCAAAATGATTAAAGCACCTATCTTCTATCTAGCTGTTGGCAGTAAAGCGAATATAGGTGGTGCAGCGTCTGCACCGGTTATCGCTTCAGCATTCCATCCTTCTTTAGCGCCGGTCGGTGTGTTACTTGCGGTGTTAGGTTATGCTTTAGGTACCTATATGGCTTGGCTATGTGGCCAGTTATTAAGAATTATTGGTAGCTAATTATTGGTTAGCACTGGACTTTATTTTGGAAAAATTATGACAATAACTTCAATTAAATTGACTAAGTACGATATTGAAATTGCAAACGATAAACCGTTTGTATTATTTGGTGGTATGAATGTCTTAGAATCGCGCGATTTAGCGATGAGCATTGCAGAGCACTACGTAGAAGTGACTCAAAAGCTCAATATTCCTTATGTATTCAAAGCGTCTTTTGATAAAGCTAACCGTTCGTCAGTTCATTCATATCGCGGACCCGGTTTAGAGGAAGGTTTGAGAATATTTGAAGAGATAAAGTCGACGTTCAATGTACCTATCATTACCGACGTGCATGAAATACATCAAGCGCAGCCTGTTGCCGAGGTGGTTGATATTATTCAGCTACCCGCCTTTTTAGCACGCCAGACTGATCTGGTAGTTGCTATGGCTAAAACCAATGCAATTATTAACGTTAAAAAGCCACAGTTTCTTGCCGCCCATGAAATGCGTCATATTATTAATAAGTTTGCCGAAGCTGGTAATGAGCAAGTTATTCTTTGTGAGCGCGGCAGCTGTTATGGTTATAATAATCTTGTTGTTGATATGCTAGCGATGGATGAAATGAAAGATTATGCACCAGTAATTTTTGATGCCACTCATGCTTTACAGCAACCGGGCGGCCGTGCTGATTCTGCAGGTGGTCGTCGTGCTAAAGCGGCTCAATTAGCGCGCAGTGGTATGGCATTAGGTTTAGCGGGTTTATTTATAGAATCACATCCCGACCCTGATAACGCTAAATGTGATGGTCCTTGTGCATTGCCGCTTGATAAACTTGAGCCTTACTTACAGCAAATGAAATCAATTGATGATTTAGTTAAATCATTCAAGCCATTATTGACTGATTAGTACAAATAAAATTTATGTTCAAACACAAAAACCTGAGTCGCTACTCAGGTTTTTTTATAGCAGATATAATATCTTGCTTAGTCAGCTTAGTCGTATTGTCTTTGTCTTGGTTATTCGCGGTAGTGCTTAGCACGAGTATGGAAAAAAGGCTAAATTGTACTGAAGTCACCGAGAGTTATCCTCATCTGGGCTCTTTTGATTTAGTCTCGTAGGTGAGTAAGTAGAGCAGTACTAGAATTCCTGCAACGGGCGCTAAACTAATGAGCTGCCACCAAATACTTAGCCCAGCGTCACGCAGACGTCGAGTGCACGCAGCGACCCACGGCAGTAAAACCAGTAATGAGCCAATTTGCATTGGCAGCGGGCTAACGAAAGCCTCGCCAAGCAATTTAGCGAAGGCGAGTAATATAGTTATGGCGAGCGCGAGCCACCAAAAATCTGCGCGTGAAGTGATACCACTAAACTCTAGGCCTTTTAATATGCCTTTGTGGATTGCCGTGAGGGCAGGTTGGTTGGGTTTAGGGACACTTAATAGTAAGCTCTCTACAGGCACTTCAAATACGGCGGCAAGCGCTCGTAAAGACTCTGTCGATATCTTAGCACCAGATTCAAGGCGCTGGATTGTCCGAAGGTTTAAGGAGCTCAGTGTTGCGAGTTGATCTTGAGACCAATGCCTGGCAAGGCGCATCTCCCTGAGTTTTGAACTATTAATGTCCATTAATTTTCCTTGTACAGGTCTGTTAAGAATTTTCGCTACTATACTGCTGCATTGTGTTATACGTGACGACAAGGCGGTGACATCAACTCGACATGGAGCTGTCGGTAACAATTTTAGCTATTATTTGTCGAAAACCAACTTCAGCTTAACGTGATGGTCTGCTGAAATTAGCATGGTCAAACTTCAATGTTAGTTTCAGCGCTCGGTTTATTCCCATTATTACACCATAAATAGTATATCGCTGATCATTTATGCATAACGTAATACCTCTAAAAATCCAATAGTATTTATCAGCGGCGCATGAGGATTATCTTTGGTGAGTATTGTCTTGTGAAAGTTGATTTTTCGGCATTCAAAAAATAAAAAGGTGCTTAAAAGCACCTTTTTTATCGTTAATATGCTGTACTTTTAATGATGGCTAATCACCGCTTTGATTTTTGTCTAGGTCTTGAAAATCAATGTTTTCAACTTTATTACCGGCATTTTCATCGTTAAAAACGCTTTCATCAAATTGATTTTCTGACTTACCAACAACAATTGATACCATGCTATCGCCAGTGACGTTAACAGCGGTACGCGTCATATCAAGTAAACGGTCAACACCAATAATCAGTCCAATACCTTCTACAGGTAAGCCAACTTGACCCAATACCATCGCAAGCATAATTAAGCCAACACCGGGAACTCCTGCTGTGCCAATTGAAGCTAGCGTGGCAGTGAGTATAACCATTAAATAATCACTTAAGCTTAAATCTACATTAAATACCTGAGCAATAAATACAGTGGCAACACCTTGCATGATGGCCGTGCCATCCATGTTAATCGTGGCACCTAGTGGAACAGTAAACGAAGCAATGGAGTTTTTAACGCCCATTTTTTTTGTCACTGTCTCTAAGGTGATAGGCAGTGTAGCGTTACTGCTTGCTGTTGAAAAAGCAAAAATAACTGTGTTGCGCATTTTTCTTAAAAATACCAGCGGGTTCAAACCGGTTAGTACTTTTAGTATTACCGAATAAGTAACGGTGGCATGTATAACAAGGGCAAAGAACACTACCAGAAAATAGACCAATAAGTTTGCAAAAATATCAGGTGACATATCGGTGAATAGCGCCGCTAATAAACAAAAGACACCATAAGGAGCAAGATTCATTAAGATGGTTACTAAACGCATGATAACCGTACTCATATCTTCAAACAAGCTAGCAATACGTTCGCCAGCCTTACCAGATAAAGCAATGGCAATACCAAATAGTAAAGCAAATATAATGACTTGTAGCATGTTTCCTTGTGCGAAAGCAGCAAAAGGGTTACTAGGGAACATTTGAATAAAAACTTGTGCAAGAGAAGGTGCTTCACGACTAGCAAAGGTTGTTTCTGCAGTCATATTAACCCCTTCACCTGGGCTTATTAATAAGGCTAAAAACATCGCAAAGCTAATCGCTATTGCGGTGGTAACTAAATAGAGCGAAATCGCTTTACCGCCAATACGGCCTAACTTTGTGGTGTCTTTTAATGAGCAAGTGCCACAAATAAGCGAAACAAAAACCAGTGGTACCACTAACATTTGTAAACTAGAAATAAAAACCTGGCCAATAACTTCAAAAAAGCCATCAATTAATAACGCCCTTAAAGAAATATCGAAGAAATAAAGTGGAATGATAAAGTCTGATTTGTCGGGCATAAGCATCTGTAAGAAAATGCCGGTAAGGATACCTGCCCCCATGCCTGTAACTATTCTAGCGGTTAAACTTGCTTTTTTTTTGTCAGTCATAATGAAATGCAACTATGTTATTTTTTTATTATAAATTATGAAGAGTAGATTAACAGGTAATCCATTGATTAAAAAGCTAAGTATTTAAAAGCAACTATAGCGCTATTTTTAATGAAATTTTTAGAATATAAGTTACTATTAATAAAGATGTAATTAAAAAAATTAAGGGATACTTGCATGGCACTTTTTCAACGTTTGGGTTTTTGGCTTTTATTTTTCGCGCTAAGCGGTTGTGGTGGCAGTGGTGATGGGGGGTTATCTAGAACTGAGACTCCGGTTGCAGGTGGTGCAGGCGAAACATCCACTATTACCCTAGTGGTGTCGATTGATGATATTGATGTGCAGAATGCTAAGCCGGCTTTAGTTATTGCAACTCTTCAAGATAATGGTGCATCATTATCAGGTAAAGTGGTCACATTTACTTCGACGTTAGGAATATTAGATCCTTTGTCTGGCACAGCTTTGACTGATGAAAATGGCCAAGCGACTATTCAAGTTCATGCAGGGGCAACGGAGGGCGCCGGCGAAATAACGGCTAGTTATGGTGAAATCAGCTCATCGGCTATTGGTTTTACTTCTGCAGGCGATGGAGGAGAAGTTGCAGGGAAAGTTATTAATATAAGCTCTTCTAATTTAGCTATTACAGCCGCAACCCCTGCGATATTAAGTGCTACTATTACTGATGGTACTGTTCCAGTGGCCGGAGAAGTCGTAACTTTTACCACTACCTTAGGTGTTTTAGATCCAGTTACAGGAACTTCTCTTACTGGTTCTGACGGTATTGCAACTATCGCTTTAGCCGCAGGAACCAAAAAAGGAGCCGGTTTAATAACAGTAAGTACTATCTCAGGAGAATATAATACTTTAGGTTTCTCAACGGAAGGTGATGGTTCAGAAGTAGGAGGTAACGCATTAACTATTACGACTTTCACAAATAGTACATCAATTTCTAATGCAAGCCCTGCCAGTATTACTATTCATTTTGAAACGGCTAATGGCACTGATTTAAGTAATGAAGTGATTACTTTTACCTCCACTTTAGGTGTACTTGACCCTGAAACAGGCACGGTACTAACCAACAGTACCGGTGATGCAACAATTACCTTATCTGCAGGCACTATTCGTGGTGCAGGTGTCTTAACAGCGACCTCTAGCGCAGGTGATGTGGTGACACAAGGCTTCTTTACCCAAGGAGATAGTCCAAAAGATGGCGGGAACGTTTTAACGATCACTAGTTTTACTAACAGCACATCAATTTCTAATGCAAGTCCTGCGACTATTACTATTCATTTTGAAACGGCTAATGGCACTGATTTACGTAATAAAGTGATTACTTTTACCTCCACTTTAGGTGTACTTGACCCTGAAACGGGCACGGTACTAACCAACAGTACCGGTGATGCAACAATTACCTTATCTGCAGGCACTACTCGTGGTGCAGGTGTCTTAACGGCTAGCTCTAGTGCTGGTGATGTGGTGACACAAGGCTTCTTTACCCAAGGTGATAGCCAAAAAGAAAGAGGTAATACTTTAACAATTACTGCTTTTACTAACAGTACATCAATTTCTAATGCAAGCCCTGCAACTATTAAAATTCATTATGAAGCATCTGATGGTACAGATTTAAGCAATAAAGTTGTTACTTTTACCTCCACTTTAGGTGTGCTTGACCCTGAAATGGGGACGGTACTAACCAACAGTACCGGTGATGCAATGATTACCTTATCTGCAGGCACTACTCGTGGTGCAGGTGTGTTAACAGCGACCTCTAGCGCAGGTGATGTTGTGACTCAGGGATTCTTTTCTGAAGGAGATAGCGTTGGTTCAGGGGTTAATGTAAGCTTATTTTTAACTGATGATAATGGTACTAGAATTGAACAAATAAGCAGTATATCTTCAGGTAAATTAGTCGCAACAGTTACCGGCGTTAATAAAGCGGTAATTGTTACTTTTACAACTGATCTAGGCACTATTCCTATTCAAACGGCCATAGCAACAACGGATAATGCTTATATCGCAACTGTTGATCTTTTAGCCGGTAACTCGCTAGGCGCTGGTACGGTAACCGCTCAATTAGTAACAGGTGAATCAGAACAGTTGGTTTTTTCAATTGGCGCATCTTCTCTCGGTATGGGAAATGCTATTGATGGTGTTACTGGTTTTCCAAATGGTTTGATAGCTGTGCCAGTTGGCGTTATTTCTGCTGGTGCAACTGCGGGATTATCGGTAAGTATTTGGGATGTTTCCAATGCTTCACCAGCTGTTCCTGCTACGCTATTCACCACAGAAACAGTAGAAGTTAGCTTTACGTCAGGTTGTAGTAGCCTATCAGTACCAACGGCGAATATTGATTCTCCTGTCGCAACCATTGCTGGTATCGCACAAAGTACTTATTTAGCTCAAGGTTGCCAAGGGCCAGATATTGTTACGGCCACGGCTAATGCAGGCGGAACTGTTTTATCTGCTGCAGGTACTGTGACAATCAGTTCGCCTGATTCAGGCAGTATTGAATTTGTTTCTGCCACTCCTGAAAGTATTAGCTTGAAAGGTGTGGGCGGCATTGAAAGCTCAACAGTAGTATTTAGAGTCAGAGATACCAATGGTAATGTGGTCGCTAATAAAGATGTTGATTTCTCATTAAATACTGAAGTTGGTGGTATTGATTGGAGTCCCAAAGCAGCAAAAACTGACAGTAATGGTTTAGTCCAAACAGTCGTTAATTCAGGAACAGTGCATACGAGTGTGCGAGTTAGAGCAGAGTTAGCTGAGGATCCATCAATTTTTACACAATCTAACCTATTAGTTATCTCAACCGGTATTCCAGATCAAGACAGTTTTAGTTTGTCAGCCAGTGTATTTAATCCTGAGGCTTGGGATATTGATGGAACAGAAGTCACTATTATAGCAAGATTAGCAGATGCATTTAATAATCCTGCACCTAATGGCACAGCTGTTGCCTTTACCACTGAAGGTGGTTCAATAGAAGATTCTTGTGTTACCACTGATGGTGTTTGTTCCGTTATCTGGACCAGTCAAAATGTAAGACCAGAAGGGCAAGAATTAGGCGAAATCAATGACGGACCGACATTAATCAAGAGTACAACTAAGATAAATAAAGGTTTTGATTTTACCTCTAAAAATATTGTTTTTTCGGTAACTACAGCCAACGGAGCGGATAATCTTTCGTTAGCGGCTAACTTTGCCTCTAAAGCTGAATTACTCACGGCAACTAATCTTTTACTCGTTAATTCTGGTGTCAAAGCTGTAGCTGGTTTTGAAAATCTATTTGAACTGATCTCAACAGAAGGTTTAGATATCACTATCGCTGATGCTTCGGTGGGTTCAGTAACCACTTTGGATGTCTTAGGTATAAGAGATGGTACTAGCTATTATAATAATGCCACTGTTGTTTTAGGGGGAAATAATATTTCAGCAGGCAGAGACTTCACAGTTAATGATATTACTTTTGATGTCGAAACAGCAACGGGTACAGATACAGTGAGTCTTAATACCGATCTTGCAAGTGCTAATGCAATAGTTAACGCCATAAACGCAGCACTAACTACCTCATCAATTGTCGCTTCTGAGTTTATCTATTCACAAAGCAGTTATTTGTTATTAACATCTCCAACTCGCCTTGACGTGAAAATAACTGATGGTGGTGGTGCTAGTTCAACTTTTGCTCAGTTAGGTGTCGCTAACGGTACCACCTTCGCATCTAGAATTAATAGCTCATCGCCAAGACGAAGTAATTTTATGGCGCAAAAATATGGTGGTCGTGCAACTATTTCTGCAACAGCTATTGGTGAAGAATCATTTCCAGATTTTAATGGTAATGGTCTTTATGACAACGCTGAAAAAGAGGCCTTTTTAGGAAATAACAACAACTCAGGATTGGATGTTAATGGTCTGCCTTATGATTTAGCTGAATCTTTTATTGATTATAATGAAGATGGTATTTATAACCCACAATCAACTGCTGGCGATGGTGAAACCGGTGGTGAACAAGAGAAATTTGATGATTTTAATTCCAGTGGTGATTTTAACTTAAAAGATCGACTATATAATGGCTCATTGTGTGGTAACGCTGATAATTGCTCCACAGAGAAGTCTATTAATGTTAGAGGATCACTTGTCTTGGTTATGTCTGGTAGTAATCCAAAATTTGTTACTACCTTTCCTACAAATGGAGCTAGTATTGATATAGTTCAAGATGGAACGGCGGCAGCTTCGGTTACTATTGCTGATTTTCATAATCAACCTATGCCTGCAGGGACAGAGGTGCAGTTTGAAGCCATCGTCGGTGGTGTTGATGGGACAATTATGAAATGGCCTAATACTAACTTTAACGGTGGTAGTAGTTTCTCTGTTACCGTAGAAGGAGTGAAAGATAAAACGGTAAGTGGCCCTCTACTGGTTCACGTGACAACTCCTTCAGGTGTTGTCACCACTTACACTGTTGCAACTATTAATATAACACCCTAGGTTGAATTAATAGCAGTTAAAAAAAGGCTCCATAAGGAGCCTTGTTATTTTTTATATTAATTGTTTATTCAATATTAAATATATTTACTTACACATTTCTTTTATTAAAAAGGCAGAGATCTCAGCGCCAGCGGCTAAGGTTTTGTCACGACTCTCTTTTCCTAAACCTGTGCTGTCAGTAAATGGAGCAATCTCCATCATGTCTGCACCGGTAATAGGGTATTTTGCGGCTAAGGCACGAAGAATATCCATCGCTTCATTTTGAAATAAACCGTCTGGCTCTGGTGTTCCTGTGGCAGCAGCGACAGTTTCATCGAGCGCATCAATATCAAAGCTTACATACAATTCATCGATATTTTCATCTTGTAATTGCGCTAAAATGTTTTCAATGATCTTTTCAACACCGAATTCTTTAACTTCATGAGCCCAATGCTGTCTTACACCAAACGTGTTTTCCCAATGCGACTTAGGACGACCGCTCGAGCGAATACCAACTTGTATTAAATGATGTTTTTCATGTAAATCATCTAAAATATGGGTACACCAAGAGCCAAAGCATAAATCAATGCCAAGACGTTCAACCAATAAATCAGTATGCGCGTCAAAATGAATAATAGCTGCACGAATGCCGCGCTTTTTCTTTGCTTGCAAGTAAGCTTTGGTTAACGGGTAGCTTACTGAATGATCGCCACCAATGCCAAAAACACCTTTTTGTGGGAACTCAGCATAAAAATCGTGTAAGACATCTTCAGTAATGGTTAATGGGCTAACCGCATAAGGGCTGTTTTCATCTTTATAAAGGGCCTTTCTACAGTTAGAAAGCGTCGCTTCATTTAAATATTTATCATGAAGTAAATGGGGAATAACGCGAACATCTCCCATATCAAATGCTTCAAGCTCAGGATATTGTTCAAGTAAAGTTGAACGGACAAATAATGGTCCCCAGTTTGCGCCACGTAAAATTCCACCGCCACAATCGGAGGCAATACCTAAAATAACGGCATTTGAGGCATCAGGAAGCGCTTTTAATGAGTCTTTCCATATATTATCAATATCGGTAGATTGACCGAATAACGCTTGATGTAATTGCTCTTTACGCTCTTTAGCGGTATTGACGGTAAAAACACCGTTACCCGCTGGGCATAAACAGTTGGCTAGTTTTTCCTGTAAATTAGTCCATGATGTTGTCATATATTTGTACTCTTATTATTTTCCCAATAATTTATACTTACTATAAGTATTAAATGGGTATTGTTTTAACCGGTGATATAGGTTTTTCAACTGACAACAATTGAATTTAATACTGAATTAAATTATCGTTGCCAATAAATTTTTTATAATGATCACGCCGAAATATTGCCACCATTATAACGAAAATAGCTTAATTAGGCGATGTTATTAAAAATAATAACTTGTCAGCTTGCTTATTTACCGATATATCTAATAGGAATTCTAATTTCAATGATTTATGGTTTTTTTGTGCTAAAAATGAGTTGCTCGGCTAATTTTTAGACAGTTATGACCTAAATGTAATTATACTGGCAAAAAAAATAGCCAGTGACGTAGGAAAGTATATATATATGGCAAAATCTCTAGTTATTGTCGAATCACCAGCCAAAGCGAAGACAATTAACAAATATCTTGGTAAAGACTTTATTGTGAAATCTAGTGTCGGTCACGTACGTGATCTTCCTCACAGTAGTACTGGTAAAAAAGTTGCTGCGAAATCTCCTGCAGAAGTCAGAAAAATGGCACCCGCAGCGAAAGCTAAATATAAAGCTAAACGTGATAAGCAAGCACTTGTTAATCGTATGGGTATTGATCCTGAAAACGATTGGGAAGCCAATTATCAGATACTCGAAGGCAAAGAAAAAGTTGTTGCTGAATTAATCAAACTTGCCAGTTCAGCCGACACTGTCTATCTCGCAACCGATTTGGATCGCGAGGGAGAAGCGATTGCCTGGCACCTGAAAGAGATTATTGGTGGCGATGACAGTAAATTTAAACGTGTTGTCTTTAATGAAATAACTGAAAACGCGATTCAACAAGCTTTCTCTACGCCCGGTGAATTAAGCATGCCTGGCGTTAATGCGCAACAAGCACGACGTTTTCTTGACCGTGTTGTCGGCTTTATGGTTAGCCCGCTATTGTGGAAAAAAGTTGCCCGTGGTTTATCTGCCGGTCGCGTACAATCGGTAGCCGTAAAACTCGTTGTTGAAAAAGAACGTGAGATTAAAGCGTTTGATCCGAAAGAATTTTGGGAAATTACCGCTGACACAAAAACCGCTTCCGGTTTAGATTTTCCATTAGATGTTACCCACGAAAATGGTAAAGCGTTTAAACCAACTAATGAAAAAGATGCGAAAATAGCATTAGCAACCTTAGAAAGTTCAGCGTATACCGTAAATAAACGTGATGATAAACCTTCAAAAAGTACGCCATCAGCACCCTTTATTACTTCAACGTTGCAACAAGCGGCAAGTACTAAATTAGGTTTTGGTGTTAAACGTACTATGGGCTTAGCTCAGCGTTTATATGAAGCCGGTCATATTACTTATATGCGAACCGACTCAACCAATTTAAGTAAAGATGCGGTTGAAATGTGTCGAGGCTATATTGCTAAGAATTTTGGCGATAATTACTTACCTGAAAAAGCAAAAGTCTATAGTAGTAAGTCGGGTGCACAAGAGGCCCATGAAGCTGTTCGCCCATCTAATGTAAAAGTAGAATTAGCTTTTATGGAAGGTATTGAAGCGGATGCTAAAAAGTTGTACGACCTCATTTGGCGTCAGTTTGTTGCCTGTCAAATGACAGCCGCGCGTTACACCGTTAGTACTATTACTGTCGGTGCCTCGGGCTTTGATTTAAAGGCCAAAGGTCGTGTAATGCAGTTTGACGGTTGGACAAGAGTTCATCCGCAATTATCAAAAGGCGACGACAAGCATTTACCTGATTTATCTGTTGGTGAAGTATTAACCTTAGAGCAATTAAATCCAGCTCAGCACTTTACTAAACCACCGGCACGTTTTGGTGAAGCATCACTCGTTAAAGAATTAGAGAAACGTTCAATTGGTCGCCCTTCAACGTATGCGTCAATTATTTCTACTATTCAAGACCGTGGTTATGCGCGCTTAGATAAAAAACGCTTTTACGCCGAAAAAATGGGTGAAATTGTTACCGACAGTTTATCTGAAAGCTTTAAAGACTTAATGAACTATGATTTTACCGCCAACATGGAGCAAGAGCTCGATGAAGTGGCTGAAGGTAAAACCAATTGGAAAGATGTCCTTAATGGTTTTTATAAAAACTTTACTAAACAGTTAAGCCAAGCAGATATGCCAACTGAAGAAGGTGGCATGCGCAACAATGAACCGGTATTAACCGATATTGATTGCCCAACCTGTAGTCGTAAAATGGGTATCCGTACAGCCTCTACTGGTGTCTTCTTAGGTTGTTCTGGTTATGCATTACCGCCAAAAGAACGTTGTACGCAAACAATGAACCTTACTTCTGGCGAAGAAGCAGTCAGTGTATTAGTCGAAGACCAAGAAACTGATGCCTTACGTGCTATGCGTCGCTGTGATAAATGTAGTACAGCGATGGACAGTTATTTGATTGACGAAACACGTAAATTGCATGTTTGTGGTAATAACCCTGTTTGTGACGGTATTGAAGTTGAAAAAGGAGAGTTTAAAATTAAGGGTTATGACGGTCCTCTTTTAGAATGTGATCGTTGTGAGGCTGAAATGGAGCTTAAGTCAGGCCGTTTTGGTAAGTATTTTGATTGTACAAATGCTGAATGTAAAAACACCCGTAAGTTATTAGCGAGTGGTGAAGCGGCTCCTCCAAAAGAAGACCCTGTGCAATTACCTGAATTACCTTGTGAAAAATCAGAGGCGCACTTTGTCTTGCGTGATGGTGCAGCGGGTATTTTCTTGGCAGCGAATACTTTCCCGCGCTCAAGAGAAACACGTGCACCTAAAGTTGAAGAGTTACAGCGTTTTAGAGACAGAATTTCGAGTAAATTTTATTATTTAGCCGATGCACCTGTTAAGGATCCCGACGGAAACTTAGCCGTTGTACGTTATAGTCGTAAAACCAAAGAACAGTATGTAATGACAGAACTTGCACCTGAAACCGAAGGCGCAAAACCTAAAGCAACAGGCTGGAATGCAAAGTATGTTGAGGGTAAATGGGTTGAAGAAGCAAAGAAAAAAGTAAAACCCAAAGCTAAGCCAAAAGCTAAGCCTAAGGCAAAAGCAAAAGCTGAATAGTATATTTAGCTTAAAATAAAAAAAGCGCTATCTAGCGCTTTTTTTATGTTCAGGATGAACGGTATGTCATGATCACATGGATGTGAAAGCATGACGATGTTCAGGATGAACGGTATGTCATGATCACATGGATGTGAAAGCATGACGATGTTCAGGATGAACGGTATGTCATTTCGGCATTAAGACTCCATGTATGTCGAAGTGAGAGAACAATGATGTTTAGAAAGAAGGGTAATTAATAATGATTACCTTAGGTAATACAAACGTAACCAGCCATTAGCTAGTTACGTTGACGATTAAGAGAAATATATTAAATGCTATATCTGGCGATAATTTTTTTAAGTGCTTTTTTATTATTCCAAGTACAACCCCTTATTGCTAAATTGATTTTGCCATACTTTGGTGGTGGAGCAGCGGTTTGGACTTCATGTTTATTATTTTTTCAAGCTTTTCTATTATTAGGATATTTTTACGCTCATTGCTTAACACAAGTTAAGTCAGTAAAAAAACAGTTAATTATTCACTCGGTCATTCTACTTGCTAGTGTAATATTTCTTCCTATTGGTATTCAAAGTTGGGGAGATATTTCACAGACAAACTCGCCACTGCAAAATATTCTCCTGTTATTAACAGTATCAATCGGTTTACCATATTTTATTTTGTCGTCAACGGGTCCGTTAATACAGCGATGGTTAACCTATATCGAAATTGGCAAACTTCCTTATCAATTATATTCATTATCTAATGTTGGTTCTTTGCTGGCGTTAATCAGTTTTCCTTTTCTATTTGAACCTTTGCTAACAACAACGCAACAATCGAACTATTGGACGTTTGGTTATGGTTGTTATGCGTTACTACTTGTGACGTTATTATTGAAAATGTCTAAATTAGGTCTTGTTTCTGTCGAGCGTAATACTGGTGATATGGAGGATAAAAGTGCCACTAAGACCTCATTGTTAGATAAAGTTTTATGGATAGGATTGGCCATGGTCGGTGTCATTTTATTAGTCGCGACCACCAATGCGATGACACAAAATATTCCTCCCGTGCCGTTTTTATGGATACTGCCGCTTTGTTTATATCTACTTACTTTTATTATTAGTTTTCATAGCGCTAAGTGGTATGTAAGAGAGTATTGGTTTGCGCTGTTTGTGCTCACTGCTTGTTTAGCTTTGTTGATGTACTTTATTGGCTCCCAACTCGACATTATTTCGCAAATTGCTATTTACGCCTGCATATTATTTATTGCCTGTATGATTTGTCATGGGGAATTAGCGCGTTTAAAACCGCAAGTTCAGCATTTAACCTTGTTTTATTTATTTATGTCACTGGGTGGTTTTCTCGGTAGTGCTTTTGTCGCTTTTATTGCGCAAAATATCTTTGATCAATTCTTAGAATTCCCTTTGGCTATTATTAGTGTCTTTGTGCTTTTAGCTCTGAGTATTCATTCACAAAGGAATACAGTAATAAAAACGCAAACTTGGTTGGTGGCAACTAATATCACTTTAGCGATCAGTTTTATGGTGGGGTTGTTTTATCTAAATACGCTTTTTGTTAAAACTAATGTGGCGAGTGAACGTAATTTTTACGGCATTTTAAGTGTTAAAGATGTAGAGATAAATAAGAAAGTGCAACGTCGTTTGATTGATGGAACCACATCGCATGGCACGCAATCATTAGAGAAAGGCAATGAAAAAACGCCACTAAGTTACTATAGAAAAAATACCGGTGTTGCTCTTGTGCTCGAACAATTGGCCAAACAAAGGTTACAAGAGGGGAGTGTTCAAAATATAAATGCCGGTTTTGTTGGTTTGGGCGCAGGCACGTTAGCCGCTTATGGTAATAACACTGATCATTATATTTTTTATGAATTAAATCCTGCGGTTATTTTTGCCGCTAATAACTATTTTAGTTACCTAAACGATTCTGCTGCCAACATTGAAGTGATTTTAGGTGATGGTCGGGTTAGCTTACAGCAACAATTTGATGATTCAGGCAGTCAGCAGTTTGATACCTTAGTCATTGACGCTTTCTCGGGTGACTCTATTCCACAGCATTTACTAACAAAAGAAGCATTGATGCTCTATTTTAAGCACTTAAAGGATGATGGTGTTTTAGCGATACACATTTCAAATTCGCACTTAAATCTAACCCCTTTAGTACGTGGCTTGGCGGATGTGCTAGATAAAACAATTGTTTATGTTGAAACGGTTGCCGATAAAGAAAATGAACATAATGTCCAGTGGGTTCTGTTAACCAACAATGCGTTTTTTCTTAATGATGCGCGAGTAAAAATATATGCGAGTGCTTGGCCAAAGCCAAATGCTAGAGAAAAGAGTCGTATAATTTGGACGGATGAACACAGCGATTTATTATCAGTACTTAAGTAATGATTAATTATCTTGTCGAGTGAAATGTCATCGACAAGATAATTAAGCCGTATTTTTACCAGCTGCCTTGATTCTCCATACTCAACCAAGGCTCTTGTGGGGCTAATGCGTCATCTTTTTGCAATAACTCAATAGATATGCCATCTGGTGACTTTACGAAAGCCATGTGGCCGTCACGGGGCGGACGGTTAATAACAACACCTGATGCCATTAATGCAGCGCAAGTTTTATATATATCAGCAACTTCAAAGGCTAGATGACCAAAGTTTCTACCTATGGTGTACTCTTCTTCAGAACCCCAGTTATGGGTAAGTTCAATTTCAGGGCCACCCACTTCTGTCGCAAGAAAGATCAATGAAAACTTTCCTTTAGGTACATCGACACGTTTTGTTTCAATGAGCCCTAGTTGATTGATATAAAAATCGAGTGACTTATCTAAATCATCTACGCGGACCATCGTATGTAAAAATTTCATTTTGTACCTGTTTTCGCTTCGTTAGCTAATAAAATTAATTGCTGATTATATTAATTGTCTACTATAAACATCAAACACTTGATTTGTTGCCTAGATAAGAATTAATTGCTGATTATATTAATTATCTACTATAAACATAAAGTATTTTATTTACTATGGTAATTAAAGTTGAATATGAGCTAATACGTCGACTGAAAAATTAAATGACTTTATCAATAGACTATTTTATATTCCCTGTATAGCCTGTTAACAATATTACAACAACTTAATGACATGATGAAAATAATACGCCTCAAATATAGTTTACTTGCCTTTAGTTTATTGTTGTCTAACGCTAGTGGAGCAGCAGAAGTATCAATGGCTTTTAGTAAAGAGATTCCTCCCTATATTTTTGAGCACAATAATAGTGGGATCGAAATAGATATTATTACGGCGGCCTTAGCTCATAAAGGCCATACGTTAAAGCCGGTGTACTTTCCATTAGGGCGCATACCTTACGCTTTTTCGAATAAATTAGTTGATGCTGTAATGGGAGACATCGGGGTAAACTTAAAATCACAAGGCGGATTCTATGCCAAGGCAGCCGTTATCTATGACAATGTATTTATTACTTTAAAAAGTAGTGCTATTTCACTGAAAAAACCTACAGACTTTGATTTGTTGAGTGTTGTCTCTTTTCAAGGCGCAGAAAAACGCTACCCTAAATGGCTAAAAAAAGTAAAAGAACAAGATAGGTTTTATGGGGTTAGTGACCAGCTAACACAAGTTAAGTTACTCTATTTTGGGCGCTATGACGTGGTACTAAGTGATCGTTATATCTTTAGATTTTTTGCAAAAAAACTCAAGTTAATGCATGGTCTAGATGTACAAGAAGTTGTTGAACACAAACTTACTATCGATAAGCCAATGGACTATCGTCCAGTATTTAGGGATAAAAATATTCGAGATGATTTTAATTTTGGATTAAATAAAGTCAAGGAAAGTGGTGAGTTTGAGCGAATATATAGCAAGTATATAAGTTTATAATTAACGGTTATACGCAGATATTAACCAAGGGCTAATTAACTGGTTTTGTCCTTAAAACCGCATAAATCTTCGATGATACAAGAACCACAGCGGGGTGTTCTTGCTATACAAGTATAACGACCATGAAGAATGAACCAGTGGTGCAAGTTATAAAAAAATTCTGTTTTTCTTGGCGTGTTTTTAATAATATTTTTTTCGGTTTCTTCAACTGTTTTACCTTTCGCATAGCCGGTACGATTTGCCAGTCGCTGGATATGGGTGTCTACTGCGATAAAGTATTTGCCTTCATTATCTTTTAGTTGACCAAAAGCGGTGTTTAAAACAACATTCGCTGTTTTTCTGCCAACGCCAGGCAAGGCTTCTAATGCCGATCTTTCTTTGGGTACTTCTCCACCATGTAAATCAACCAGCATTTGACAAGTTTTCAGGGTGTTTGCTGCTTTAGTATTAAATAAACCAATCGTTTTTATATAAAACTTTAAGCCATCAAGCCCTAAATCAAGTATAGCTTGAGGGGTATTAGCAACGGGATAAAGCTTTGCTGTGGCTTTATTAACACCAACATCAGTCGATTGTGCTGAAAGCAGCACAGCAATAAGTAACTCAAAAGGTGAAGAAAAATTAAGTTCAGTGGTTGGATGTGGATTGTTATCTCGTAACCGAGTTAATATTTCTAAACGTTGTGCTTTATTCATAGCGTTATTCTTTTGTTGTTATTATTTTTCATCAAAGTTGACACGAACTCGTGCAATTTCCTGACTTTCTGTTTTAGGCTTAGCGGCGGCAACTCGATCGTCGATGGCATTTTTTAAAGCTATAAATAAGCCCATGACAATAAAAGCTCCTGGTGGCAGTATCGCGAGTAAGAATTGGCTATCTAGCGTATATACTTCAACGCGTAATACACTTGCCCATTCGCCAAGTAATAAATTAGCACCATCAAACAAGGTTCCTTGGCCAAGTATTTCTCTTACTGCGCCTAGTAACATCAATATTAATAAAAAGCCTAAACCCATCATTAAACCGTCAAAACTTGCTTGTTTGATTGGATTTTTAGAAGCGTATGCCTCAGCTCGACCAATAATGGCACAGTTAGTAACAATTAAAGGTAAGAATATGCCAAGTGACTGATATAAGCCAAAAGTATAGGCATTCATCAGTAATTGCACACAAGTAACAAAAGAAGCAATAATCAAAACAAAAATAGGGATCCTAATTTCTTTAGGTACCCATTTACGTATGGCCGATACGGTAGTATTTGAGCAAATAAGTACAAACAAGGTTGCTAGACCTAAACCAATAGCGTTTGTTAGGGTGGAAGTTACTGCTAATAATGGACACAATCCTAAAAGCTGTACTATACCCGGATTATTTTTCCATAAACCTTGCCAAGCTAATTCTTTATATTCATCGTTAATTTTCATGACGATTAAGCTCCCTCAGCAACATCTTGATTTGAACAATTACTCGTCGCTTGAAATAATTCATCTTGGTGAGCATTAAAATAATTAACCGATTTACGCACTGCTTTTACTACAGCACGGGGAGTTATTGTCGCGCCGGTGAATTGGTCAAACATACCACCATCTTTTTTTACTAACCAGCGGTTATCATTTTTATTGACTAATTTTTTGCCAGTAAAACTATTGATCCAATCGCTTTTCTTTTCTTCAATTTTATCACCCAGTCCAGGCGTTTCTTGGTGTTTTAATGTTCTAACACCACTAATGCTACCGTCAATGTTTATGGCAACAATAAGCTCTATATTGCCACTATAACCGTCTGGAGCGACGGTAGTAATTGCTGCCGCAACGGGGCTGTTATCATTTCTTGCACGGTAAACTTTTGGTGGGTTAACGGTACCTAATGCCTCATTAGGTAAAATAAAACAGTCTTTATAGATAACATTGTTGTAGCTGTTTTTGGCAATGATACTGTTTAAATTACGCAATAAGTCTTGTTGTTGCTGTAAAATAATTTGATCTTTGGTGAGTGAGTGCACCACACCTACGATTGCCGTACAAGCAATAGCAAATAAAGCGAGGATCTTGGCATTTTTACTGACTGCGCTGGTTAGAGAAAGGACCATTATTCTTTGCCTGCTTTACTTGATGAAATATTATGCCCATAAGTACGGGGACGGGTGTATTGGTCTATCAGTGGTGCAGCCATATTACAAATCAGCACCGCAAATGCTACGCCATCAGGGTAACCGCCATACTTTCTGATAATAAAAACTAAAAAGCCTGCTAATGCACCAAAAACGATACGGCCTTTAATACTGGTAGCGCCGGAAACTGGGTCCGTTAAAATAAAGAATGCCCCAAACATACATGCGCCATTAAACCAATGGAAAAGCGTTGAGGCGTTGGTATCTTGGCTATATAAAAAAGCGATTAATGAACAAATGAAGATGCTTACTAAAAAGCTAGCGGGTGTTGCCCAATGAATGGTTTTTTTGCCGATTAAGAATAGACCGCCAAGTAAAAATCCGGCACTAACCCATTCCCAACCTACGCCATAATTTTCACCAATCACTGGGCTTGTCATACTCTCAGCAATGTTTAAGCCCAATGTTAGGTTTGTTTTTACCGTATCTAGGGGCGTTGCCATGGTGTAACCGTCGACATGGGTTCGTAGTTGTTCAACAGAATAGCCATCAATGGTAAAGCTACTAAAAATTACCGAGAGTGTATCAACAAATTTTAATGGCAAGGCCATCAATTCAAGTGGCGGTAGCCAAGATGTCATTTGTAAAGGAAATGAAATCAGTAGCATCACATAAGCGGCCATAGCCGGATTGAAAGGGTTATGACCTAGACCACCGTAAAGCTGCTTAACAACAATAATGGCAAAAGATACCCCGATAACAGTGATCCACCACGGCGCTATGGCGGGTAAACTAATCCCCAGTAATACCGCGGTTAAAATAGCGCTGCCATCAAATAACTGCGCTTTTATATTTTTTTCTCGTAAAGATAATACCGTAAACTCGGCTACTAATGCGGTGATCACCGCGAGAGATATATGGATTAAATTTCCCCAGCCAAAAAAGTACCACTGGGCAAATATCCCTGGAATAGTGGCGTAAATAACCATACGCATCATTGAAGATGTTTCACTTTGAACATGATTATGTGGTGAACTTGCTATCCAAAAGGCCATAATATTATGTCGACTCTGATTTTACGTGTTTGTTGGTTTTTTCTTCGCTAGGAGTAGCGGCTAATTTATCTTGTTGCTGAGCCAGTTTACGGGCTTTAGCTTTTGCAACCGCGGCAGCAATTTTAGCTTTTTTATCATTCGCAGGAACGACTGCTTCAGCCTGACTTGCTAACACAGCGGCTTCGTTGGTAATGTTATCATCAACGGCTAAGTCGCTATCAACTGCGTTATCGTTATTTTTTTCAGCAAGCTTACGGGCTTTTGCTTTTGCAACCGCAGCAGCAATTTTAGCTTTTTTATCATTCGCAGGAACGACTGCTTCAGCCTGACTTGCTAACACAGCGGCTTCGTTGGTAATGTTATCATCAACGGCTAAGTCGCTATCAACTGCGTTATCGTTATTTTTTTCAGTAAGCTTACGGGCTTTTGCTTTGGCAACCGCCGCAGCAATTTTAGCTTTTTTATCGTCAGCGGTGGGTTTAACATCATCCAGCTTATTTTCTGGCTCTGATTTATACGTTGCTACATTTTTTTGAGCCGCTAGCTTTTTCGCTTTCGCTCTTGCAATAGCGGCGCTAACTTGGCTTTTTTGTTCATTATCTGCTGGCGGAGCTACTGTCTGTGCCGCGACACTATCACTACCTTGAGTTTGTTGAGCTTTTTTCGCTTTAACTCGTGCTAAGGCGGCAGCAACAGCTGATTTTTCAGTTTTTGCTTCGCTGGTACCTGAGTTCATCCGCGCTTTACGTGCTTGTGCTGCTGCTTTATGTTTTTCTTCTCGCGCTATTTTATCTCTGGCTAAACGCTCTTTTCGTGCTTCAAATCTTACTTTTGCATGTTCTGCTTTAATATCTAATTGTTTTTGTTGGCGAATTTCAGACTTTGCTACACGATAATAATGCACTAAGGGAATTTGGCTCGGACAAACATAGGCACAAGCACCACATTCAATACAATCAAATAAGTTTAATTTATCAAGTTGTTGGTGATCTTTTGCTTTAGCACTCCACTGTAACTCTTGTGGTAATAATTGGCTGGGACAGACGTCACTACACTGACCACATCTGATACATTCAACCTCTTTTGTACCGGTTGAATAAGGGGAGGATATTTCCTGCTCACTTGGTGCCAGTATGCAGTTTGTTGTTTTTACAACGGGAACCTGATCTGAGGGTAAGCTATAGCCCATCATTGGGCCACCCATAATAATATGCTTTTTATCTTTATTAGGGTAACCACATTGTTCGAGCAAAAAGCCTACAGGGGTGCCGAGTAATGACCAGACATTCTGCGGCTTCTGTAAGGCTTGGCCACTGACAGTTACCACTCTTTTAATTAAGGGGATATCGTTTATTACCGCATCAGCTATTGCAAAGCAAGTGGCGATGTTTTGCATAACAATACCCAGAGAGCTAGGAAAGACGCCGGAAGGAACTTCCTGACCTGTTAATATTTGAATTAATTGCTTTTCGCCACCCGTCGGGTATTTAGTGGGTAGTACACACACTTGAATTTTTTCATTGTTAGCGGTTGCTTGCTGCAGTACTTTTATCGCTTCAGGTTTATTATTTTCAATACCAATAAGAATATGTTCAGGTGAAAGAATACGATCAAGTATATTAATACCATCAAGAATTGATGGGCTGTGCTCGCGAATTAATAAATCGTCAGCACTAATATAAGGTTCACATTCAGCGGCATTAATAATAAGAAATTGTATTTTGTCCCGAGTGCTTATTTTAACTTGTGTAGGAAAACCAGCACCGCCCATGCCCGATATACCCGCTGAAGAAATTTTATCAATTATTTCATTATGGGATAATTTACTTACATCAGTACATATATGACGTTCTTGCCATGTATCTTCACCGTCAGGCGTAATAAATAAGCATAATTCGCTTAAGCCTGAGGGATGAGCAATAACGGCATCTTTGATTGCAGTAATAGTGCCACTGGTAGGAGCGTGAATAGGAACAGCCATAGGATGCATACTTTGGGTGAGTGCTTGGCCCTTAAGTACTTTATCACCTATTTTTACTCGTAAATCTGCAGCAATACCTATATGTTGCTGCAATGGCAGTATTAGCTGTTCAGGTATACTAACCGCTCTGATAGGCTTATCAGTGGTTAAGAACTTCTGTTCTGGTGGATGTATACCGCCATGAAAAGTCCAAAAATTAGCGCGCTTTATACGTTCAATAACTGATCCCACGAATCCTCACCTAATCAAGCTGTACCACAGGTATATTATTAAGATCCCATTGCCAGTTTTGTGGTGTTTTAGCGATAGGTATCATTATTATGCAATCAACCGGACAAGGGTCTATACATAAGTCACAGCCAGTACATTCGTCGGCTATTATGGTGTGCATTTGTTTGGTCGTACCTAAGATCGCATCAACTGGGCAAGCTTGAATACATTTAGTACAACCAATACAGTCTTCTTCAATAATAAAAGCAACTTTAGGAGAATTGTCTGTATCATGATTTTCGTCAAGAGGTGGTGGTTCAACCCCCATTAAGTCTGCTATTTTTTTGATGGTATCTTCGCCGCCAGGTGCGCATTTATTAATAGCCTCACCGTTAGCGACTGCTTCTGCATAAGGTTTACAACCGGGGTAACCACATTGTCCACACTGCGTTTGTGGTAAAATAGCATCAACCTGCTCGGCAAGAGGGTCGCCCTCAACATGAAATTTTACAGAAGCAAAGCCAAGAATGGCGCCAAAGACTAACGCCATACAGCCAAGTACTAGTATTGCTAATAGTGTGGTCATTACAACTTCACCAAACCAGTGAAACCCATAAAGGCAAGTGACATTAAGCCAGCGGTTATCATAGCGATAGCGGAACCTTTAAAAGGCTTAGGGATATCAGCATTAGCAAGTTTTTCGCGCATCGCTGAAAACATAATAAGTACAAGAGAAAAACCGACAGCCGCGCCAAAGCCATATACTATCGACTCAAGGAAATTATGTTGCTCATAAATATTTAATAAAGCAACACCTAATACCGCACAGTTAGTGGTAATTAAAGGCAAGAAAATACCCAGTAAGCGATACAAGTTGGCACTGGTTTTATGTACGACCATTTCGGTAAATTGTACAACAACAGCGATGACTAAAATAAACATCATAGTCGTTAGATATTCGAGTCCCAGAGGAGTAAGAATATAGGTATTTACGATGTAGCTGAGTAACGAAGCAATAGTCATTACAAAGGTGGTGGCAAATGACATACCGATTGCAGTTTCAGTACGCGAAGACACCCCCATAAATGGGCATAAACCTAGGAACTTTACGAGAACAAAGTTATTGACTAATACTGTGCTAACTAACAGCAGTAGATAATCTGTCATTTGAAAATTAATTTTATGAGATAATTCACGCTATTATCCGACTTTATTAGCCAGATGACAACCGCTCAATGCCTTAATTTTTATTGCATATGCACTATCTTCTTGCCATGCTTGGCCTTTATTAACATGGAACGTTTAGCTTTAAGTTATACTCAATTAAATCGCTTCGGGCTTTCCTAAATAAAATCCTTGGCAACCATCAATAAATAACTTCTCTAAAGTGAACTTTTCTTCTTGGCTTTCAACACTTTCAGCTAAAACAGTAATACTGAGGCGATGAGCAAGATCAACCATTAATCGGATGAAGTACTGGTTGTTTTTATCATCATCAATATCACGTGTGTAGGTGCTATCCATTTTAATAAAGTCCGGTTTAAGGTCACGAAAAAACTTAAAAGAGGTTAAACCTACGCCAAAACGCTCAACGGTAATACGAGAACCAACCCTGTGGATCATATCAATAAAGCGCTTACTGGTTTTGATGTTTTGTTGAAGACCATATTCCGTTATTTCAAAGATTAACTTTGCCGCAATAGTGGATTCTTTTAATAAGCGACGCTCCAACCAAATTAAAAAATGTTCATCATGAATACTTCGAGCGCTGATGTTAATACCAAAGAATTGATCGTGTAAATTTTTTGCTTTAATTTCACTGATCACTTTTTCAATAATCATTTTGTCGACGGCGACCATTTTATCAAGCTTTTCCGCCATGGCTATAAAAGAAGCGGTTGGTAACATTTCATCCGTCGAATTTAAAAAACGAGCGAGAATTTCACCATAGACTTTATTGTTACGACTATTGGGCTTTATCGGCTGGACAAGTAACTTAACCCGTTGGTTTTCGAGAACGCTGTCGATTTCTTGACGCCAATTTTGGTTACCGTAGTTAGCACTAGAGCTATGCAAGATGTCATTGTCGCTTTGTGAAAACCAAGAATTTATTTGCTGAGTTTGTGCAATACTTATACCGGTATCTGCGAGTGCTAATAATTCACCGAGTGGCTTGTCTTTCTCGAAATAGACTAATCCGGTATAGCCAACTGAATCTAAATCTGATGATTGTTGATAAGCGTTAAATTTACTTGATATTTCATTCGCTAAGTTCTCCGCTTCTTTTAAGGTTACGTTAGGCAGTAAGGTGGCAAAATCAGAGCTATTAAGACGATAAACATTTGCGCCTCGATAGGTTGCAGTGACGCCTTTAATAATGTCGGCTACTTTGCAAATATAATTATCGCCTTCACTATAACCGTGTATTTGATTAATGGTTTGTAGTTCAGAGCAACGTGTTATCGCTAAAACACCAAATTCAACTTGGTTCTCATCATTAGCAAAAAACTGGATAAAACGATTACGGTTTTCTAACTTTGTCAGTGGCTCTATATAAGCTTGTTTTTCTAGCGCACTAGCATCATTAACATGTGACGACAGCAGTGCCGCAACTTTTTTTAGTCCGCTCGTTAACTCTGGAATATCAAGAATTTCATCATCAGCTTCCAGTTTATTCATCGAGATGACTTGAGCGATGCCATGTTTAATTTTCTTATTAACCACAAAGACAAGCTTTTTGGCGTGTCTAACACTTAACGTACAAGCAATAACAATAATGACAAGGCTAGTTAAAATTGATACCAGCATGATTTTAAGAATCAATGCAGCGGCTTGAACAGTGTTTATTTGATAACTGACGCTAGTATTAGATTTGTTGGTAAAAACCACTGTTTTAGGTGAAATATAAGGGACAAGCATGTTGGTGCTAGCGATCTTGTAATTAACAATTTCTTTGCTTTCTTTTTGTAGCGAAAAAAATTGAAAATCGGCTAGATTAATTAAGTTTTCAACTTGCTCTAATTGATTGCTTTTATCTGCTATATCGATAATGGCTGAAATTGAACTTTGCATCATTAATTGCCTACTCGATAGCGAGGAAGCAAAGAAGTAACTGACCATAGCAACAATAAGAATATTAAAAAACATCCCTAAAATGATGTTGCGCATTAATAATTGAGAATAACTATACATAATAAGTTGATTAACTGAAAAGACTAGGCCTACATTAATATATAGCATGCTTGATAAAAAATTACTAACTTACTGTTATTTAATGTGATATATAATGTTGAAGTAAATGAGCACTATAAGTTGAGCTTTTATTGCTTATCCTATCAATTAGGCTTGCGATTCGGCGGTAGTCGCTATATAATTCGCCCAGCTTAAATATAACAATATTTCACTGAAATTCATTTTTGGCTATTGCTTGAAGCAAAGTTATAAAATAATTTTATATTGTTGTATCGATTTGACGGCTTATTTATAAGTCACTAGGTTAAATCAACATCGTGGGTTCAGTGTAATAAGCCCCGCGTAATGGGGCTTTTTCGTATCTGAGACATTCGTTCAGCACGATAAGCTTTAAGAATTGCTGGGCTATAAGCCCTTTTTTTGTATCTGGATGTTGATACATGAAGACAAAGTAAGATTTTATTTGGAGAAAATGATTGGCTAAGTTTGAACATAAATTAACAGACATGTTACGTCCTGCTGTTGAAGAAGTTGGCAAGGAATTGTTAGGTATTGAATATATTAGTGCCGGTAATAATTCAGTATTACGTTTGTTTATCGACCATGAAAATGGCATTGATGTTGATGATTGTGCTGAAGTTAGCCGTCAAGTAGGCGCTATTCTAGACGTTGAAGACCCTATCAGCAGTGAGTTTAATTTAGAAGTTTCATCACCCGGTTTAGACCGACCGTTATTTGATAAGCCACACTATGAAGCAGTGATTGGTGAAATTATTGAAGTCAAACTATCTATACCATTAAACGGTCGTCGTAAATTTAAAGGTCGCTTAGCTGCCGTTGAGAACGATACCTTAGTAGTAGCGGTCGACGGTGAAGACTATGACTTAGTGCTTGGTAATATTGTTAAGGCCAATTTGGTTTTTAACCATAATAAAAAAAGCTAAGCAAATAATAACAATAAAATAAAAATACGTAGTTGTTCAACGTCATTACATAAATAGTTGAACTGTTCAGAAACGATTAAAAAGGCTAAGTAGCATGAGTAAGGAAATATTACTGGTTGTAGATGCCGTATCTAACGAAAAAGCATTACCCCGTGAAAGCATTTTTGAAGCAATGGAAACCGCTTTAGAAACAGCAACAAAGAAAAAATATGAAGGCGACATTATTGTTCGTGTTGCTATTGACCGTACCAACGGTGAATTTGATACTTTCCGTCGTTGGTTGGTTGTTGCCGATGATGCCGTAGCAGAAAACCCATTTGCAGAAATGAGTTTGTCAGCTGCACAGTACGACAATGAAGAATTGCAGTTAGGCGATTACATTGAAGATCAAATTGAATCAGTTAAATTTGACCGTGTAACTACGCAAACAGCAAAACAAGTTATTGTTCAAAAAATTCGTGAAGCAGAACGTGCGCTAATTGTTGAAGCTTACCAAGAACAAATTGGCGAGCTAGTGACAGGTGTTGTTAAAAAAGCCAGTCGCGATAGCATCATTATCGATTTAGGTAATAATGCAGAAGCGGTTATCTACCGTGACGATATGTTACCTCGTGAAACATTCCGTCCAGGGGATCGTGTTCGTGGTTTGTTATACGAAATTAAAACAGAAACGCGCGGCGCACAATTATTAGTGACTCGTTCTAAGCCAGAAATGTTAATTGAGCTTTTCCGTGTGGAAGTGCCAGAAATTGGCGAAGAAATGCTAGAAATTAAAGGTGCGGCTCGCGATCCAGGTTCACGTGCAAAAATTTCTGTGAAATCTAATGATAAGCGTATTGACCCAGTTGGTGCTTGTGTTGGTATGCGTGGTTCACGTGTGCAAGCCGTATCAACTGAGCTTGGTGGTGAACGTGTTGATATCGTTTTATATGACGACAATCCTGCACAATATGTTATCAACGCAATGGCTCCAGCTGAAGTTGCATCAATTATTGTTGATGAAGACAAAGGCACTATGGATATTGCCGTTGAAGAAGGCAATTTAGCGATGGCCATTGGTCGTAGTGGTCAAAATATCCGTTTAGCTAGCCAATTAACTGGCTGGGAATTAAACGTGATGACTGTTGCTGATATGAACGAGAAGCATCAAGCTGAAAACGATAAAGTTATTTCATTGTTTACAGATAACTTAGATATCGACGATGACTTTGCTAATTTATTAGCAGAAGAAGGTTTTGCTACGTTAGAAGAAATTGCATACGTACCAGCAGCTGAAATGTTAGAAATTGATGGCATGGATGAAGAGATCGTTGAAGCGCTTCGTGAACGTGCAAAAGCGGCATTAACAACACGTGCATTAGCAAGTGAAGAGTCTCTTGAAAATGCAGAACCAGCGGCTGACTTATTAGCATTAGATGGTTTAGAGCGTCACTTAGCATTTGTATTGGCGAGTCGTGGTGTAATTACCCTTGAAGACTTAGCTGAACAAGGCGTTGACGAAATTGCCGATATTGAAGAATTAGATGAAACCAAAGCGGGCGAGTTAATTATGGCTGCGCGTAATATTTGTTGGTTTAACGAAGAATAATTCCCGGGAGAATATAGTAGATGTCAAACACAACTGTAGCAGAACTTGCTCAAGAAATTGGTACACCGGTGGACCGCTTAGTTAGCCAATTGGCTGACTCTGGCGTGAATAAATCCGCGACCGATTCTGTATCACAAGATGAAAAAGAAGCATTGTTAGACCACTTGAAAAAGCAACATGGTGACGACTCAACAGCCGGCCCACTAAAAATGACGCTTAACCGTAAATCTAAATCAACGTTAACGATGGGACATGGCAGTAAAGCTAAGTCAGTTAATGTTGAAGTGCGTAAAAAACGCACTTATGTTAAGCGCAGCGAAGTTGAAGAGCAACAGCAAGCTGAAGCTGAAGCTAAAGTAGCAGCAGAAGCTGAAATTGCCGCTCAAGCAGCAGCCGAAGCAAAAGCAATTGCTGATGCTAAAGAAGCAGAAAATGGCAAAGCAGTCGCTGCAGCAAAAGCAGAAGCAGAAGCAGAACGTAAAGCAGCTGCAAAAGCCGAAGCCGAAACTAAAGCTAAGCAAACAGCCGCAGCGAAAGCAAAAAATGCTGAAGAAGCACCAGTAAAAATTGCAGAAACTGAAGAAGCTAAAAAAGTTCGTCTTGCGCTAGAAGCTGAAACAAAAGCTAAGCTTGAAGAAGAAGCTAAAGAAGCAACAGCCGCCGCTAAAAAATTAGCAGAAGAAAATGAAGCGCGCTGGAAAGAACAAGAAGCTGAACGTAAAGCTAAAGAGAAAGAAGTTGTGCATTTAACTTCTTCTAAATATGCTCAAGAAGCTGAAGATAAAAGTGACTCTGCTGATGAAAGTGGTCGTCGCCGTAAGAAGAAAAAAGCACCTGCAGACCGTAATGCTCGTGGCCGCAACAATGGTCGCGGTAAAGGTAAAACTTTATCTTCACCTGACAGCTTAAAACATGGTTTTACCAAACCTGTTGAAACAAAAGTACAAGATATTCGCATAGGCGAAACTATTTCAGTTGCTGAACTTGCCAACAAAATGGCTAAGAAAGGCGCGGAAGTTGTTAAGGCTATGTTCAAACTAGGCGCGATGGCAACTATTAACCAAGTTATTGACCAAGAAACAGCAGCGCTTGTTGCTGAAGATATGGGCTTTGAAGTGGTACTTGTTAAAGAAAATGCTTTAGAAGAAGCAGTACTTGCCGATCGTCACCATACCGGTGAAGAAATTACTCGTGCACCTGTTGTTACTATTATGGGTCACGTTGATCACGGTAAAACATCATTACTTGATTACATTCGTAAAGCGAAAGTAGCAGACGGTGAAGCCGGTGGTATTACTCAGCATATTGGTGCTTATCACGTAGAAACCGGTCATGGTATGATCACTTTCTTAGATACTCCAGGTCATGCTGCCTTTACTTCAATGCGTTCTCGTGGTGCTAAAGCCACTGATATCGTTATCATTGTTGTTGCTGCAGATGATGGTGTTATGCCACAGACTGTTGAAGCGATTCAACATGCTAAAGCTTCTGATGCGCCTATTATCATCGCCGTAAACAAGATGGATAAAGAAGGTGTTGATATCGAACGTGTTAAGAGTGAATTATCTCAACACGGCGTTTTATCTGAAGAGTGGGGCGGTGAAGTTCAATTCTGTCATGTCTCAGCTAAAACAGGTTTAGGTATTGATGACTTACTTGATTCAATATTACTACAGTCGGAAGTACTAGAGTTAACTGCTGTTGTCGATAAAATGGCAAGCGGCGTAGTTATAGAATCTAAATTAGATAAAGGCCGTGGCCCAGTAGCAACTATTTTGGTTCAAGAAGGTACTTTGAAGCAAGGTGATATTGTTCTTTGTGGTTTAGAATATGGCCGTGTTCGTGCAATGCGCGATGAAAATGGTAAAGATATTCAATCAGCAGGTCCATCTATCCCCGTTGAAATTATCGGCTTAAGTGGTGTGCCACAATCTGGTGATGAAGCGACTGTTGTGAAAGATGAGAAGAAAGCACGTGAAGTTGCTTTATTCCGTCAAGGTAAATTCCGTGATGTGAAACTTGCTCGTCAACAAAAAGCTAAACTTGAAAATATGTTTGCAAGTATGGCTGAAGGCGAAATTTCTGAAGTAAACGTTGTAATTAAGTCAGATGTTCAAGGTTCACTTGAAGCAATTAGTGACTCATTACTTAAGTTATCTACTGATGAAGTTAAAGTAAGAATTATAGGTTCAGGTGTTGGTGCTATCACTGAAACTGATGCAACATTAGCGGCGGCTTCAAATGCTATCGTGGTTGGTTTCAATGTTCGTGCCGATGCATCTGCACGTAAAGTGATTGAATCTGAAAACATCGATTTACGTTACTACAGTGTTATTTACGCATTGATCGATGAAGTTAAACAAGCCATGAGCGGCATGTTAGCGCCAGAGTTCAAACAAGAAATTATTGGTCTTGCACAAGTACGTGACGTATTTAAGTCTCCTAAAATTGGCGCTATCGCTGGTTGTATGGTTACTGAAGGCCTTATCAAGCGTAGCGCACCAATTCGTGTATTACGTGACTTGGTTGTTATATACGAAGGTGAGCTTGAATCACTTCGTCGTTTCAAAGACGATGTAGCTGAAGTTCGTAACGGTACAGAGTGTGGTATCGGTGTTAAGAACTACAACGATGTACGTGTTGGTGACCAAATTGAAGTATTCGAAACAATAGAAATTAAGCGTACGCTGTAGCTTTATATTATTGCTGATTGACTGCTTTTATTGGTTAATCAGCGTTAATGTAATGAGATAGCTCACTGACTGTTGTACAAATACTAAATGGGGGCTTTGCCTCCATTTTTGTTTATATATTAAAGGTTATCAGGTAAAAATCCTCGATAACTTTATTAGGAGAATTTCCTATGGCAAGAGAATTTGCCCGTACCGACCGTGTCGGACAAGAAATACAAAAAGAAATCGCCACTATTTTAATGCGCGAAGTTAAAGACCCACGTTTGGTAATGACGACAGTTTCTGCGGTCGAGTTGACACGTGATTTAGCTTACGCAAAAATATTTGTGACATTTTTTACCAATGAAGCATCAGAAATAAAAAGCTCCATTGAAGTGTTAAATGAAGCTGCTGGTTTTATTCGCTCGTTATTAGCGAAGAAATTACGTGCCCGTATTATGCCGCATTTACGTTTTGTTTATGATAGCTCTATGGCTGAAGGTGTTCGTATGAGTTCATTGGTTGATGAAGCTGTCGCTAGCGACAAGCATATCGCTGAAAGCTCAGAGCGAGATGCTACCGCTTCTAACGAAGCAACTGATATCAACAACGAAGAAAATACATAGGGTACAGCTAGATGGCTAAACGCAGAAAAGGTCGCCCAATTAATGGGGTGATCCTACTTGATAAACCCTATGATATGTCATCGAACAGTGCTTTACAAAAAGTTAAGCGTATCTTCTTTGCACAAAAAGCCGGCCACACGGGAGCATTAGATCCACTTGCTACCGGTATGTTGCCGATTTGTTTAGGTGAAGGGACTAAGTTCTCTCAATTTTTACTCGATACTGATAAAACCTATCAAGTAACAGCAAAATTGGGGGTACGCACCACAACAAGTGATGCAGACGGTGAAGTTGTTGCGGAAAAACCGGTTGATGTTTCAAGTGAGCAATTAGCAATAGCACTTGAGTCTTTTCGCGGTACAACACAGCAAATTCCTTCCATGTACTCAGCGTTAAAATATAAAGGTCAGCCTTTATATAAATATGCCCGAGAAGGAGTGGAAGTACCTCGTGAGTCACGAGATATTACCGTTTTTCGTTTAGACTTATTACGCTTTGAAAATGACGAAGTTGATTTAGATATTCATGTATCTAAAGGGACTTATATTCGTACTATTATCGACGATTTAGGCGAACTGCTTGGTTGTGGCGCACACGTTGCTAATTTACGCAGAAGTGCTGTCGGCAATTATCCAACAGAAAAAATGGTGACGTTAGAGCAGTTACAAGCATTAGTTGTACAAGCAGAAGAGCAAGAAGTAGCACCATCAACTTTACTTGATCCCTTATTATTACCAATGACGACTGCCTGTGATGGCATTCCTGTCGTTTTTATAGATGATATGTCTGCCAACTTTCTGCGCCATGGTAACCCAGTACAAGCAGCCAACGTTCCTGCGGAAGGTTTAGTACAAGTTTTTGTTGGTGACAATATCAATGATGGCGAGTTTATTGGTGTTGGTCATATAGACGACAACGGTTTAATTGCACCGAAACGTATTGTTGTTTTAGACGAATTTTTGAAAACGCTGTAAACAAATTATTTAACACTTGATAACGTAGAGTGGTTATTACTTGAATCACTAACAATTGAAGCATAGTTTACTTATAGCTAAACGTTATTTAGCCTAACGATAAGTTAATAACGCTGCGATACAAATATCAGTTGCAATTTAGTCTTGTGCTGATAGAATACGCGCTCTTTTGTCACCTTAGCTGAATTAGTGTTTGGCGAGGTGCGAATTTTAAGTACTTTCGGGTACATCACACTAAGGATTTATTATGTCTTTAAATGCTACAGAAAAAGCTGCAATCGTTGCAGAATATGCTCAAAAAGAAGGTGATACTGGTTCACCTGAAGTACAAGTTGCTTTGTTAACTACACAAATCAACCATTTACAAGGTCACTTCAAAGAGCACATCCATGATCATCACTCACGTCGTGGTTTATTACGCATGGTTGCACAACGTCGTAAGTTACTTGATTACTTAAAAGGCAAAAACGTTGAGCGTTACACCACAGTAATCGCTAAATTAGGTCTACGTCGTTAAGATGTGACTTATTTGTTACCTTTTTTCAAGGTAATATCAAATAAAGGAGCTTTTTAGCTCCTTTTTTTATTGCTCATTTACCGAGTAAGTTGCCCAAACTTAGTCAAAGCACGCTTTTTTGTCTTTTCTTAATAACAATTCCCCTTTCTGGCTAGTAAATAGCGCGTTTGATAGTATAATGTGCCTGCAAATTTTTAGAATTTTTAAGCTTTTGCAAAACTAATCAATCCAAACTGTATAATTTTTTGTTCAACTTAAGCGCTTCAAATTTTGCTTTAAGTGAATAAATAATTGTACAGATTGGTTAATCAATGAAAATTTATATTTAGCTAAAAAGGAACATTTATGTTCAATACAGTTACAAAAACATTTGAATTCGGTCAACATACCGTCACTTTAGAAACCGGTGCTATCGCACGTCAAGCAACTTGTGCTGTTATGGCAAGCATGGACGATACGTGTGTATTAGTCTCTGTTGTTGGCAAGAAAGAAGCAAAACCAGGACAAGATTTTTTCCCATTAACGGTTAACTACCAAGAGCGTACATACGCAGCGGGTAAAATCCCAGGTGGTTTCTTTAAACGTGAAGGCCGTCCTTCTGAAGAAGAAACATTAATTTGTCGTTTAATTGACCGTCCAATTCGTCCACTTTTCCCAGATGGCTTTACTAACGAAGTTCAAGTTGTTATTACGGTTGTTTCTGCTAACCCAGAAATTGCCCCTGACATCATTTCTTTATTAGGTACGTCTGCAGCTTTAGCTATTTCAGGTATGCCATTTAGTGGTCCTGTTGGCGCAGCACGTGTTGGTTACACTGACGGTAAATACATTCTTAACCCATTACAATCTGAATTAGAAACGTCTAAGTTGAACTTAGTGGTTTCAGGTACTGATTCTGCGGTATTAATGGTTGAATCTGAAGCTGATGTTTTATCTGAAGAAGTTATGCTTGGCGCTGTTATGTATGGTCATGAGCAAATGCAAACGGCTATCACAGCAATTAAAGAAATGGCTGCAGAAGTTAACAATCCTAAATGGGATTGGGTTGCACCAGTTAAAAACGCTGACCTTATTGCTAAAATTGCAGAATTGAGTGAAGCACAAGTTAACGAAGCTTACCAAATTACTGAAAAAGCAGTTCGTTACGAGAAAATTAAAGAAATCCGCGATGGTGTTGTTGAAACATTATTAGCAAGCGACGCTGATCTTAACGTTCAAGAAGCAAAAGATTTATTCCACGACTTAGAGAAAACGGTTGTTCGTGGCCGTATCACTAAAGGCATGCCTCGCATCGATGGTCGTGACCCTGAAATGATCCGTGCCCTAGACGTAATGACGGGCGTATTGCCAAGAACTCACGGTTCTGCGGTATTTACTCGTGGTGAAACACAAGCGTTAGTTACTGCTACTTTAGGTACACAACGTGATGCACAGCGTCTTGATACAATTATGGGTGAGAAGACTGATGCATTTATGCTTCATTATAACTTCCCTCCATACTGTGTTGGTGAAACCGGTTTTGTTGGTTCTCCAAAACGTCGTGAAATCGGCCATGGTCGTTTAGCAAAACGCGGTATGTTAGCGGTTATGCCTTCACTTGAAGAATTCCCATACGCGGTGCGTATCGTTTCTGAAATTACAGAATCTAACGGTTCATCTTCAATGGCTTCAGTTTGTGGTGCTTCATTAGCATTAATGGATGCTGGTGTACCAATTAAAGCTTCTGTTGCTGGTATTGCAATGGGCTTAGTTAAAGAAGGCGACGACTTTGTTGTTCTTTCTGACATTTTAGGTGATGAAGATCACTTAGGTGATATGGACTTTAAAGTAGCGGGTACTACCGGTGGTATTACTGCACTTCAAATGGACATTAAAATTGAAGGCATCACTAAAGAAATCATGCAACTTGCTTTAAACCAAGCAAAAGCTGCACGTACTCATATCTTATCTGTAATGGATGAAGCTATCTCTGGTCACCGTGATGATATTTCACAGTTTGCACCACGCATTCATACTATCAAAGTTAGCCAAGATAAAATTCGTGACATCATAGGTAAAGGCGGTGCAACTATCCGTATGCTTACAGAAGAAACAGGTACAACTATCGAGATTGATGACGATGGTACTGTTAAAATTGCGGCAACTAATGGTGAGCAAGCTGAAGATGCGATTAACCGTATTAAAGCATTAACGGCTGAAATTGAAGTAGGTACCATTTACCAAGGTAAAGTAGTACGTATCGTTGATTTCGGTGCCTTTGTTAACGTACTTCCGGGTAAAGACGGTTTAGTTCACATCTCTCAAATCTCTGACGAACGTGTTAATGCGGTAAGTGATGTATTAACTGAAGGTCAAGAAGTTACCGTTAAAGTACTTGAAGTCGACCGTCAAGGCCGTGTACGTTTAAGTATTAAAGAAGCGACTGAGAAAAAAGAAGCACCAGTAGCTGACGCTGCTGAATAGCTTACTTAAAAAGTTAGATAAAAAGGGAGCCTGATGGCTCCCTTTTTTATATACTAAAATCAGTTAATAAAAATTTCATTAGGTACCTTATTTCTGTGAATAAATTCTTTAAAGTCGCGTTTGTCATCGTCATCTCTTCTCTACAAGGTTGTACGAGCAACCAACAAGATGTCTCTTCGCTCGCCATGAACCAACTTATCATTGCCGAACCATTAGCCATAAATTATAAAAGTGAAATAGCGATAGCGCGTCTAACTGATGTTATCCAAAGAGCAGAAATAACCGATGCACAACGAGCTGAGCTTTATTATGACCGTGGCGTTGTTTATGACAGTGTCGGTTTACGTTCATTAGCCCGTCTTGATTTCAATCGAGCTTTGCGCTTAAAGCCAGACTTTGTCGATGCCTATAATTTTTTAGGGATACATTTTACCCAATTACAAGAATTCAACCAAGCTTATGAGGCTTTTGATTCGGCTATAGATTTAGCGCCTGATCATGAATATGCCTACTTAAACAGAGGCATTGCTTTATATTATGGTGGTCGCGCCAGACTATCTATTGATGATTTTAGTACTTTTCAACAACGAAAAAGTAATGACCCTTACCGTATTTTATGGATGTATTTAGCCGAGTCAGCTGCAAATAAACTTAATGCACAAGCATCATTGAAACAGGCTGCAGAGCAAGTTGATGATAGTGTTTGGGCTAAAAATATCATTCAACTTTATTTGGGGGAAATCACACAGCAAGAATTTATCAGTCAATTATCAATAGGCGTAAATTCTAACAAGGCCTTGAGTGAGCGTTTGTGTGAGGCGTATTTCTACTTAGCGAAATACTATCAACTAAAAGATAATAATCAACTTGCTGCAAACTTTTTTAAATTAGCCTTGAGTACTAACGTCTACGAATTTGTTGAACACAGATACGCCAGACTTGAATTAGACTTAATGAGGCAAAAAATCGTCAAAGCAGCTAAATCGTCTTAATGTGCTGATGCACTTTATTTATATCTGCTAATGAAATATAAAGTCAGCCTAACCATCATGAGCTTATTGACCGTTATATCAATAAGCGCTTTTTTATCGGTAAAATCCTTAATAAAAGCGGTAGAAAATGATGATGCTAATCACTCACAAATAACACTTATAAATGACTTTGGCTTAAATACTCTGTTGTATAAGCGCTTGAATAGTTATGTTGAGGACGACCAACGATGGCAAAATATTGCCAAGACGCTGGCAAAAATTGATGGTGAGGTCGCATTCAAATTAGCCAAGTATTATAAAAATAAGCAAGGAGAAAATAATTTCAACATCGAGCTCTGGCTTTCACAAGCTATTCGATTAGGTCATCAGCAAGCAAGAATTGACTTAGCAAAAATTTATGTCGATAAAAAGAAGCTATTTGACGCTAAAAAATTATTACTACCAATAACGTCTAATGGCGCTGCCTTAAAAATTTTACTTGAGATCATTATTTCAATAGGTGAAAAGCAAGAGATAGCTCGTTATATCAAACAGCTTCAGGCGATAAGTACTGATGAACAATCTGAAGAACAATCTGAAGAACTGCAAGATTTTTCCAAAAAATTAACACGTTATAATGTCTTAAATACGCCAAGTATACCGTCACCAGTAAATTGTTTGGCAATGATTGCACCTTTTGCGACTAATCTAAGCGACTTAGCTCATTTTGAACAACTTATATCTTCATCAACATTAGCAACATTAGCACCTTACCTTTGTTTTTCACCGGTACAATATGTCAGTAAAATAACACTTGCTTGTCGTCAAAATGACAATGAAGCGATTCGATGTGATGAGTCTATTTGGCAGAATAAGAAGCTAGCACCTAATAATCGTTTTATTGCGGTGCTTGTTGAAAAAGGTGGCGCTAACGTAAACTCGGGTATTTTATATATCGATAGCAATGATAATGCAGAAGTCTTTTATCATGAGCTGGCTCATCTACTGGGCTTTATCGATGAATATGCGCTGCCCAAGAATCACTCTCGTTGTTTGGCTATTCAAAAATCTATGTTCTCCCACAACATTGCAATTTTACCGCGTTTTTATCAAGGTTCCCAAGAGAGCGTTCGGGCAGAAATTCTCAACGAATTACCCTGGGCTAAATATATATCGAGTAAGACGGCGTTAGTGATCCATACAGCAAAAGGTTGGAAGTTAGGCACAATGTCTGAAGAGGTCGATACTGTAGGAGCTTTTATTGCTGAAAGCTGTAATGAAATAGATTTTGTTGCAATAAAACCTCTAAATCAAAGAACTACGATGCGCTATTATCAAGCTGGCTTTCCAGCGTTATACTTAAAACTGCTAGCCGAAAACCCCGAAAAATTTTTAATGCCACACTATTTATATAATGTCAGCAGCGCTTTGAATGCAAAAAAATAACGCTTTCGCGCTACTTTTATCAGCTTAGGTGATTTAAAAGTACCTATGCTTAACCTAAGGGAATAGTGATAATAAATGGTTTAGCTCCTTTAGTGTTAGTCTCGTATTTCTTGGTACTTTGAGACGTATTCATTTTTTTATTTGGCTTCTTAATAATCATCGTTGTGGTTTTAACTTTTGCTATTGGCCACATCGTATTGTTATTAAATGTCTTCATTTCTTCGTCTGTAGTCTTTATTACTACTTCTGTTGTTATTGTTGATAACTCTTCTTGTGCCGCTTTTACCTGCTTATTTGCTTTAATGAACCATGAAAATAACTTCATACTTATCACCCTTTATTTTCTTTACTGTTTAACTCTAGTTTAAAACGGTTAAATTCTCCTGTTATTTTCAGCGATTGTTTAATTAAACTAGTGAGACTGTTGATTGTTTAAATGATCATGTTTGTTAGCATTATCAGGTATAATTATGTCAGTAATATTATCTTCAAATGTAATTTTTTATGAACCAATTCGATGTCAGTACTTTTCGCCAGCATTTCCCTTTGCTCAGTAACCGCGTTAATAACTTACCTTTAGTTTATTTTGACAATGGCGCTACTACTCAAAAACCTAATATAGTTATTGATACTGAAAGTGAGGTGTATCAACAATATAATGCTAATGTACACCGCGCTTCACATGCTCTAAGTGCTAAAGCTACTTTAGCTTTTGAACAAGCTCGTGCGAAGGTGCAACGCTTTATCCAAGCCGAGTACTTAGAAGAAATTATTTGGACCTCAGGTACAACTGGAGGAATTAATTTAATTGCGCAGAGTTGGGGACAAAAAAATCTAAAAACGGGAGATGAAATATTATTAAGCCATGCTGAGCACCACGCTAACATCGTGCCTTGGCAAATGATTGCCGAAAAAACTGGCGCTATTATTAAAGTTTTACCTTTAGATGCTAGCGGTCTTATCGATGAAAATGGCTTAGCTGGTTATTTTAATGAAAAAACTAAGGTGGTTAGTTTTTCGCATATTTCTAACGTGATTGGTAAAGTTAATCCCGTTAAAAAAATTATCACCTTAGCTAAAAAATATAAAGCGATAACTGTTATCGACGGTGCTCAAGCTTGTGCTCATCTGCCACTCAATATGCAAACCCTAGATTGTGACTTCTATGTTTTTTCAGCGCATAAAATGTTTGGTCCAACGGGCGTTGGTGTTTTGTATGGTCGCCGTGACTTATTAACGGCTATGCCTCCTTATCAAGGAGGCGGAGAAATGATAAAAAAAGTTAGTTTTCTAGGAACATCATTTAATCAACTACCTTTTAAATTTGAAGCTGGAACACCCAACTATGCTGGTGTCATTGCTTTTTCAGCCAGTATTGAGTTCATCAATTCATTTAGCCTAGCTGAGCTAGCAAAATATGAAAATCTGCTAACAACTTACTGTTATGAAAAATTAAAAAATATTAAAGCAGTAAAATTTGTTGTTGAGGAAAAACCCGATATCGGCGTACTTTCATTTACCGTGAGTGATTCACATAATTACGACATTGCCAGTGGATTAGATGCCTATGGTATTGCTATTAGAAGCGGCCATCATTGCGCAATGCCTTTAATGGATTATTTACAATTAAGTGGCTGTATTAGAGTTTCATTAGCGGCTTATAATACTTATGCTGAAGTTGATTTTTTTATTGATAAACTAACGTTGTTGATTGATGGCAATGTTGATGAAGTTATTGTTGAGCCGCCAAGGCGAGAAGAGTCGGCTAACTCAACTAATGAATTAGCCATGATTGAACAGTTTAGCTTATTAAAAGGTTGGGATTCACGTCATCGAGAAATAATGATACTGGGTAAGTCTTTAGCAAGGATGGATAAAGACCTCCGCAATAACACGTCATTGATCGCCGGGTGTGAAAGTCATGCTTGGCTGCTAGGCACTAAGAATGCTCAAGGTAAATTTTATTTTAGCTGCGACAGCGACGCTAAAGTCATTCGAGGTTTACTGGTCATTATATTAGCAGCGTTTCAACAGCAGTCCGCAGCACAAATATTAGCGTTTGATGACCAATCTTATTTTTCAAAATTGGGTTTGTCACAGCACTTGAGCCCATCACGTAGTAATGGTGTAAAAGCCATAGTTGACAAAATTAAAACCTTGGCAAGCCAACATTAAAGCTAATGTTTAGCTAAATACTTCTTAATTGCGCGACTGGTTGCAAAGAAAGCAAAGGTCGCGGTAACATGAGTAACCGCGCCAAAACCTGAGCTACAATCTAACCGCACTGTGCCATTTTGAGTTTGTTTTGCGTGACATACATTGCCTTCGTCATCGGGATATACCAACTGTTCAGTAGAAAAAACCGCATCAATTGAAAATTTACGTTTATTACTCGTTTTTGCATCCGCTTTAGGGAAATTGAATTCACGACGCAGTTGATTTTTTACTTTGGCGAGTAATGGATCCTGATAAGTTTGGCTTAAATCACAAAGCTGAATTTTGCTTGGGTCTGTTTGACCCCCAGCACCACCAATAGTGATCATGGGTATTTTATTACGTTTACAATGTGCAATAATCGCTGTTTTTATTTTTACTGAATCAATAGCATCAATAACATAATCAAAATTTTTGCTTAATAGTTCACGCAAATTATCAAAAGTGACAAAGTCTTCAATGACATTAACCTGACAGTCAGGATTAATTTGCTTAACTCGATCAGCCATAACATCCACTTTACTTTCACCAATCGTTTCAGTAAGTGCATGAATTTGTCGATTAATATTTGTTGTACAGATATCATCTAAATCGATTAAGGTTATCGAACCAATCCCGGTTCTCGCTAAAGACTCAGCAGCCCAAGAACCAACACCACCAATGCCAATCACACAGAAGTGTGCTTTTTCTAATAAGGCTGCACCCGCAGTACCATAAAGGCGGGCAATACCACCAAATCTCATTTGATATTCAGACATACCGATATAATTAACTCATAAAGTTTTCAACATTATAAGGGTGAATTAAGGGTGAAGACAGTAAATCCCGTAGTGAATTAACACTTTTTCTTTATCTTGCTATTTTTACCCGCATTACTGGCTATCTTATCTGCTCATTGTGGTTGGATATAGTTTGTTAAGATAGCGATAAAGGTAATGGTCAGGGTAAATCAGTTATTGATAAGCTCGATTTTTACGATTAAATATTTTATTGAATGGATAATAATTAAATAATTAAGGTAATTATTGCTCGATATAGTTTATAAAAAATGAAAGTACCCGGGAAATATATTAATAAATTGGTCAGCCAGCTAATAAAATCATCAGTATTTCAAGACAATTATTGTGATAGTTATTGGTCATTATTGTTAAGAATATGACGGTATATTTGTTGAAATGTAGATTTTTAGTTTTTTTAAAGGATTGTTTTTTATATTTATTTTTTATATGTATAGTTGGTATTCTTAATTGGTATAACGTGCGTTTTTCGAGCTATATTGCCACTCTATCGAAATAATGCTTTTATTGCTGTGGTGGTGGCGTAAATTTTACTATGAGAAAGTACCAAGATAATCTAAATAACGAAAGCCAAAAAGGTCAGTAAACTGCTTCATCGAGTGACTAAAATTGAAGAAATAAAAAAGGTAGCCGAAGCTACCTTTTGAAGCGTTATTTATAAAATAAATAATTATCTTTTATTTAATGGTATAAATTCACGGTCAATTTCACCAATATAGTTTTGACGAGGACGACCAATTTTTTGTCCCGCCTGACCTAACATCTCATCCCAGTGAGAAATCCAACCAACGGTACGAGACATTGCAAATACCACTGTGAACATATTGGTAGGAATACCGATAGCTTTCAAGATGATACCTGAGTAAAAATCAACATTCGGGTAAAGTTTTTTCTCGATAAAATATGGGTCTTCAAGGGCAACTTTTTCAAGCGCCATTGCCACGTCTAACAGTGGATCTTTTATGCCAAGTTCTTTCAATACTTCATGACATGTTTCACGCATTACCGTTGCGCGTGGATCAAAGTTTTTGTAAACACGATGTCCAAAACCCATTAAGCGGAATGAATCAGCCTTGTCTTTAGCACGAGCTACAAATTCATCAACACGGTCTAAACTACCTATTTCTTCAAGCATTTTTAAACAGGCTTCATTTGCTCCGCCATGTGCTGGGCCCCATAAAGATGCAACGCCTGCAGCGATACATGCATAAGGGTTAGCACCAGAAGAACCGGCTAAGCGTACTGTTGACGTTGAAGCGTTTTGTTCATGATCAGCATGCAATGTGAATATTCTATCCATGGCACGGGCAACAGTCGGACTAACAACATACTCTTCTGCAGGCACAGAGAACATCATATGTAAGAAGTTTTCTGCATAGCTTAAGTCATTTCGTGGGTAAACGAATGGCTGGCCAATGCTGTACTTGTAAGCCATGGCTGAAATAGTTGGCATTTTAGCAATTAAACGATGCGCACTGCGCATACGTTGCACAGGGTCTTCTATGTCTAAATCACTATGATAAAATGAAGACATAGCGCCAACAACACCACAAAGCATCGCCATTGGATGTGCGTCTGGTAAGAAACCTTGGAAGAAATGAGCAAGTTTCTCGTGAACCATAGTATGGTTGGTAATAATATCAACAAATTCATCATATTGAGTCATTGTTGGTGCATCACCATTTAACAATATATAACAAACTTCTAAATAATTAGCTTGTTTAGCTAAACTGTCAATTGGATAACCACGATGTTGTAAAATACCTTTACCACCATCGATATAAGTAATAGCTGATTCACATGAAGCGGTTGCTAAGAAACCCGGGTCATAAGTGAAATAACCATAATTACCCAAAGTTCTGATGTCTATTACGTCGTTACCGGCGCTACCTGAAAGTATTGGTAAATCTGCAACTACGTTACCATCAATACTGAGAGTGGCTTTAGATTCAGCCATATGTTTAATCCCCTATAAATTATTTAATTCGCTTTGCTGAACTTACTTTTGAAAAGTTAGTCAGTTTTTATGAATATAAAACTGACCGTATTCTACTTCATTATACCCCTATAAAGTCAAACCAATTGTTTCAACATTAGACTAAAGTTAAAGAATTGCTAAAGTTGATTAAATAATAGTCTAAGGCCTTTGAAATAAAGGTGAAATTCTCGCGTAAGAAAATTGTAATTAAAAATGTTCAGCTATATAATCAGGGTGATCTAATTTTTATTTGTAGATTATTTCATTTATATACAAATATTGACTAAGATCGCTAGGGGATTGCTCAATCGATTGTAAACACGTTTACTTATTCTATTGAGCAATAAAAAAAACAAGTTGAAGGCTCAAAGAACTCTTTAGGCGAAATTGTGAAAAAACAACGTCCTGTAAACCTAGATCTGACTACAATTAAAATGCATCCTTCGGCAAACGCCTCGATATTGCACCGTGTTTCTGGTGTCATTATGGTATTTGCTATCGGTATATTATTGTGGGCACTTTCATTATCTCTATCTTCCGCTGAAGGATTTGCTCAAGTTCAAGCATGTCTGGATGGTTTCTTATTTAAATTCATTATGTTTGGCATAATCTCTGCTCTAACGTTCCATATATTAATGGGTGTTCGTCACTTATTTATGGACTTAGGCCATTTTGAAGAATTAGCTTCAGGTAACACCAGTGCTAAATTTGCTATGGCACTTTGGTTTGTACTTACCGTCGTAGTAGGAGTTTGGTTATGGTAAACAACATTGCTACTGTAGGCCGAAATGGCGTACATGATTTTATTCTTATAAGAGCAAGCGCTATTATTTTAACGTTATATACGTTATTAATCGCTGGCTTTTTTGTAGTTACTCCAGAGGTAACTTATGACGCTTGGCATAGCTTTTTTGGCTTGATGTCAGTAAAAATAGCAACATTACTTGCTGTTCTGTCAGTTGTTGTTCATGCGTGGATTGGTATTTGGCAAGTATTGTCTGATTATATTAAGCCAGCTTTTTTGCGCGGGTCATTACAATTCTTCTTTTCTGTTACTTTATTAGCTTACCTCGCGGCAGGCTTTTTAATTGTGTGGGGTGTATAAGTGGGCGTTCCAATTCGTGAATTTGACGCTATAGTTATTGGCGCCGGTGGTGCAGGTATGCGCGCTGCATTAGCTATTTCTGAATCAGGTAAATCTTGTGCCTTGATTTCTAAAGTTTTTCCTACTCGTTCTCATACAGTATCTGCTCAAGGTGGTATTACTGTTGCGCTAGGTAATGCGCATGAAGATCATTGGGAACAACATATGTACGATACGGTTAAGGGTTCTGATTATATCGGAGACCAAGACGCCATTGAATACATGTGTAAAACTGGTCCTGAATCTATTATTGAGCTAGAGAAAATGGGTCTGCCTTTTTCTCGTACTGAAGAAGGTAAGATTTATCAACGTCCTTTCGGTGGCCAATCTAAAAACTTTGGTGGCGAACAAGCTGCACGTACAGCGGCTGCAGCCGATCGTACAGGCCATGCTTTATTACATTGTTTGTACCAACAAAACGTTAAAAATAAAACTAATGTCTACTCTGAGTGGTATGCACTAGATTTAGTTAAAAACAGTGACGGTGCTATTGTTGGTACAACTGCTATTTGTATCGAAACAGGCGAAATAGTTTACTTCAAAGCCCGTGCTACGGTATTAGCTACCGGTGGTGCTGGTCGTATCTATGCATCAACAACGAATGCTCACATCAATACCGGTGACGGTGTTGGCATGGCAGTTCGTGCTGGTATACAGATGCAAGACATGGAAATGTGGCAGTTCCATCCAACGGGAATCGCCGGTGCAGGTACGCTTGTTACTGAAGGTTGTCGTGGAGAAGGTGGTTATCTTCTTAATAAAGATGGTGAACGTTTCATGGAGCGTTACGCGCCAAATGCTAAAGATTTAGCTGGTCGTGACGTAGTTGCTCGTTCTATGATGACAGAAATCCGTGAAGGTCGTGGCTTTGATGGTCCTATGGGTCCACATCTTAAGCTTAAACTTGATCATTTAGGCCGTGAAACGCTTGAAAAACGTTTACCTGGTGTTTGTGATTTATCGAAAACATTTGCTCACGTAGATCCAGCAATAGAACCTATTCCAGTTATACCAACCTGTCATTATCAAATGGGTGGTGTACCTTGTAACGTTAATGGTCAAGCGATTAACTTTAACCCAGAAACGGGTAAAGAAACTATAGTTGAAGGGCTTTTCGCCGTTGGTGAGATTGCTTGTGTATCTGTTCATGGTGCGAACCGCTTAGGTGGTAATTCTCTGCTTGATTTAGTGGTCTTTGGCCGTGCAGCGGGTAACTTCTTAGGAACTTACTTAAATGATACGCAAAGTGGCAAAGATGCCTCTGAGTCTGACTTAGAAGCTTCATTAGCACGTACTAATCGTTGGGAGTCATCTGTAAAAGGTGGAGAAAGCCCAACTCAAATACGTAAAGACTTGCAAAAATGTATGCAGTTTAACTTCTCGGTATTCCGTGAAGGTGATGCTATGGCCGAAGGCATGAAAGAGTTGACTGATATCCGTGAACGTCTTCAGCATGCAAGCCTAGATGATAAGTCTTCAGAATTTAACACGCAACGTATCGAGTGTTTAGAATTAGATAACTTGATGGAAACAGCTTTTTGTACAGCTAAAGCGTCTAACTTCCGTACTGAATCACGTGGTGCTCATGCGCGCGCAGATTTTTCTGTTCGTGATGATGAAAACTGGTTATGTCATAGTATTTATACGCCAGAGACACAAGCTATGTCTAAGCGTAAAGTAAATATGGCACCCGTTCACCGTGAAGCTTTCCCACCGAAAGCCCGCGTATATTAATAGGAGCATTGCAATGAAACAAATTTTTTCGATTTATCGTTACAACCCTGATGTTGATAATGCACCTTACATGAAAGATTATGAGCTGGAAATTCCAGAAGGCTCAGATATGATGGTACTTGATGCACTTATCTTATTAAAAGAGCAAGATGCTACTATCTCTTTCCGTCGTTCATGTCGTGAGGGTGTATGTGGCTCAGATGGTATGAATATTAACGGTAAAAATGGTTTAGGTTGTATTACACCATTATCAGCTGTTCCAGCAAAGAAAATAGTGTTACGCCCTTTACCCGGTTTACCGGTTGTACGTGATTTAGTTATTGATATGACACAGTTTTATAATCAATATGAAAAAATCAAGCCGTTTTTAATTAATGATGGTAAAAATCCACCAGCACGTGAGCATCTTCAATCTATTGAAGAGCGCGAAAAGCTTGATGGTTTATACGAGTGTATTTTATGTGCTTGTTGTTCAACTTCTTGTCCGTCTTTCTGGTGGAATCCAGATAAGTTTATCGGGCCAGCAGGTTTGTTGCATGCTTATCGCTTCTTAATTGATAGCCGTGATACCGCAACAGAAGAACGTTTAGATGGTTTACAAGATGCCTACAGCGTATTCCGTTGTCATGGTATTATGAACTGTGTTGATGTTTGTCCAAAAGGATTAAACCCAACGAAAGCTATCGGCCACATTAAGTCGATGTTGATTTCACGCGCAGTATAAAATTAAATAGCGGAGTGTTAGAAACGATTTTCTAGCGCTCTGTTGTTTTAAAACAGGAATAGTCATCATTAGCCGATGACAATTAGCCATTAGTCTAATTGACTTGCTAACGATAATTGTTTATTTTTTTATTGCTTTTATCCCATAAAGGAACAGGCAATGCCCGAAGGTACAATGAAGGCTTGGTTAGAGTCTTCTCATTTAAGTGGTGCTAACGCTACTTACATTGAAGAATTATACGAATCTTATTTGGATAACTCCCAATCTGTTTCTGCAGAATGGCGAACATTATTCCAACAACTTCCAAAAATTGAAGGTGCTGACTTAGAGTTTAGGCACTCTGAAATCCGCAACGAATTTAAAGAATTAGCTAAGCAATCCCATAAAACTGTTGTTGTTTCTGGTAGCAGTGATGCCAAACAAGTTAAAGTTTTACAGCTAATTAATGCTTTTCGTTTTCGTGGACATCAAAATGCCAATCTTGACCCCTTAGGTTTGTGGAAACGAGATAAGGTACGCGACTTACAACTGTCGCATCACGAACTTTCAGAAAATGACTTTGACACAGAGTTCAACGTCGGCTCCTTTGCTACTTCTCAAGATGCGATGAAGTTAGGTGACCTATATAATGCCCTTAAAACCACTTACTGTGGTTCTATTGGTGCTGAATATATGCACATTACTGATACCGATGAAAAACGTTGGATCCAACAACGCTTAGAGTCTGTGCAGTCGCAAGCAAAATTTTCTGTCGAGCAAAAAGAAGAAATTCTTAAAGGTCTTATAGCTGCCGATGGTATTTGTAAATACCTTGGGGCTAAATTTCCAGGCGCGAAACGTTTCTCCCTTGAAGGTGGTGATGCGCTAGTCCCTATGCTGAAAGAGCTTATTTCTCGTGCCGGTACACAAGGCACTAAAGAAGTTGTTATTGGCATGGCTCACCGTGGCCGTTTAAATGTCTTAGTTAACGTGATGGGCAAAAACCCGTCGAAGTTATTTGACGAATTTGGCGGAAAACACGATGAAATTTTATCTTCGGGCGATGTTAAATATCACCAAGGTTATTCATCAGATTTCGTAACACCTGGCGGCAATGTTCATTTAGCTTTGGCCTTTAATCCATCGCATCTAGAAATTGTTAACCCTGTTGTTATTGGCTCAGTTCGTGCGCGTCAAGACAGACGTGGCGATAAAGTCGGTGATACGGTTCTTCCGGTTACTATTCATGGTGACGCTGCTATTGCCGGTCAAGGTGTGGTGCAAGAAACGTTTAATATGTCACAAGCGCGTGCATTTAAAGTCGGTGGAACGATTCGTATCGTTATTAATAATCAGGTAGGTTTTACAACGTCTAATCCTCAAGATACGCGCAGTGGTGAATATTGTACTGAAATCGCCAAAATGGTTTCAGCGCCAATTTTACATGTAAATGGCGATGATCCCGAAGCCGTTATCTTGGCAACACAAATTGCCCTTGATTATCGTAACGAATTTAAGCGTGATGTTGTTATCGACCTCGTTTGTTACCGTCGCCATGGTCACAATGAAGCTGATGAGCCTAGTGCAACACAGCCATTGATGTACAAAAAAATCAAGAAACACCCAACACCTCGTCAATTATATGCACAGCAACTTGATACTGAAGGTTCAGTTAGCTTGGATAAGTCGAACGAATTAACGGCATATTATCGTAAATTGCTTGACGAAGGTCAGTGTACGGTTGAACAATGGCGTCCTATGACAGAGCATTCTGTCGATTGGACTCCATATCTTGGCCATGACTGGGATGATGATTACGATAAAGAAATTTCTGTTGAAAAACTGAAAGAACTTGCCGGTAAGCTGTCAACCTATCCTGAGTCTCATCCTGTCCAGGGGCGTGTTAAGAAGATATACGATGACCGCGTTAAAATGGCATCGGGTGAAAAATTACTTGATTGGGGGATGGCAGAAAATTTAGCTTACGCCTCGATCGTTGATTTAGGTAAACGTGTTCGTATTACTGGACAAGACTCTGGCCGTGGTACTTTTTTCCATCGTCATGCTGTTTTACATAATCAAGATGACGCTAGCAAATATTTACCTTTACAAAATATTCGCGAAGGACAAGGCCCGTTTGATATTCATGACTCAGTATTGTCAGAAGTCTCAGTGGTCGCTTTTGAATATGGTTATACTACTGCAGAACCAGCAGGGCTTACTATTTGGGAAGCGCAATTTGGCGATTTTGCCAACTGTGCACAAGTAGTCTTTGACCAATTTATTAGTTCAGGTGAGCAAAAATGGGGCCGTTTATGTGGCTTAACTATGTTGTTACCACATGGCTATGAAGGTCAAGGTCCAGAACATTCATCAGCACGCTTAGAGCGTTTTTTACAACTTTGTGCCGATCACAATATGCAAGTATGTGTGCCATCGACACCTGCGCAAGTATTTAACATGCTGCGTCGTCAAGTGGTTCGTCCTATGCGTCGTCCATTGGTTGTTATGTCGCCTAAGTCATTATTAAGACATCCGTTAGCAGTCTCTTCATTAGAAGAACTATCGACCGGTGTTTTCCATAATGTGATTGGTGAAGTTGATGATATCGATCCGAAAAAAGTGACACGTGTCGTTTTTTGTAGTGGTAAAGTTTACTACGAATTACTTGATCAGCGTCGCAAGAGTGAGCAAGAAAATGTTGTTATCATTCGAATCGAGCAGCTATATCCATTTCCAGAAGTAGAGCTTCAGGCAGAGTTGGCGAAATACCAGCATGTGAAGCAATTCGTTTGGTGTCAGGAAGAACCGCAAAACCAAGGTGCATGGTATTGTTCACAGCATCACTTTAGAGCGGCAATACCTGAAGGTACTTATTTGACATATGCTGGTCGAAAGGCCTCTGCAGCACCAGCTGTAGGTTATATGTCAGTCCATGTAAAAGAACAACAAGCGCTAGTCAATGACGCGCTATCTGTTGAAGACTAGTGAGTAAGGAATAAAATAAATGACCACCGAAATTAAGGTTCCCGTTTTACCTGAATCAGTTGCTGACGCAACCGTAGCTACTTGGCATGTACAAGTAGGTGATAAAGTTTCACGTGACCAAGTATTAGTAGATATTGAAACTGACAAAGTTGTGCTTGAAGTTCAAGCCGTCGTTGATGGAGTGATCACTGAAATTTCTCAAGCTGAAGGCGCAACAGTATTAGGCGAGCAAGTTATTGCTATCCTGACTGAAGGCGACGCATCAGCAGAGGTTTCAGCCCCTGCAGCGGCAAAACCTGCAGCGGCGGCAAAATCAGTTCCTGCGGCAACAGCTGTGAAAGTTATCGACATCATCGTCCCGGTTTTACCTGAGTCTGTTGCTGATGCAACAGTTGCTACTTGGCATGTTGCGACAGGTGATACAGTTTCTGTTGACCAAAACTTGGTTGATATCGAAACGGATAAAGTTGTTCTAGAAGTTGTTGCACAAGACAATGGTGTGATTGGTAAAATCATCCACGTTGAAGGTGACACCGTATTAGGTTCACAAGTTATTGGCCAATTAAATGCCGGTGCAACAGCAAGTGCTCCTGCAGCTACTTCAGAAGATGCCATTAGCTCTGACGAATTAGCTAGCCCTTCTGTTCGTCGTTTGATGACAGAAAAAGGCTTAACGGCTGCTAATGTTACAGGTACTGGTAAAGGCGGACGTATCTCTAAAGAAGATGTTGAAGCAGCGGCTAATAAACCAGCACCAGCACCAGCGGCCAAACCTGCTGCAGCACCTGTTGCACAAGATTTAGGCGAACGTACGCAAAAACGTGTACCTATGACGCGTTTACGTAAGACAATTGCTAAACGTTTATTAGAAGCTAAAAATTCAACGGCAATGCTAACAACATTTAACGAAGTTAACATGAAGCCAATTATGGATCTTCGTAAGCAATACAAAGATTTATTTGAGAAAACGCATGATACGCGTTTAGGCTTTATGTCATTTTATGTTAAAGCGGTTACTGAAGCATTGAAACGCTTCCCTGCGGTAAATGCTTCAATTGACGGTGATGATATTGTTTATCATAACTTTTTTGATATTTCTATTGCCGTATCTACGCCACGTGGCTTAGTAACGCCAGTATTGCGTGATGCCGATCAATTAGGTATGGCAGCGATTGAAAATGGTATTCGCGACTTAGCAATAAAAGGTCGTGATGGTAAGCTTTCAATTGAAGATATGACTGGCGGTAATTTCACGATTACTAACGGTGGTGTTTTTGGTTCATTACTTTCAACACCTATCTTAAACTTACCGCAAGCGGCTATTTTAGGAATGCATAAAATCCAAGACAGACCTATGGCTGTTGATGGAAAAGTTGAAATATTGCCGATGATGTACTTAGCACTTTCTTATGATCATCGTTTAATTGATGGTAAAGAATCTGTTGGCTTCTTAGTAGCAATTAAAGACTTGTTAGAAGATCCAACACGTCTACTTCTTGATATATAATCGAGAATAATAAATCTTTTGATTTAGACTATAGTATTAGCTCTGGGGACTTTGTTCCTTAGGGCTTTTATACTATAATCGGTCAACTTTTTTCGATGATAGCAAATTTTATTTATGATTAAGATTTTACTTATATTTATAACTAAGAACAGCTGTCATTATCATTCACAGATAAATGGAAATACACCATGAATTTGCATGAGTATCAAGCGAAACAATTATTCGCTGAATATGGTTTACCAGTTTCTGAAGGTTTCGCTTGCGATACACCTCAGGAAGCGGCAGAAGCGGCTGATAAAATCGGCGGCACTATGTGGGTTGTTAAAACTCAAGTTCACGCGGGCGGTCGCGGTAAAGCTGGCGGCGTTAAGCTAGTTAAATCTAAGCAAGAAATCAAAGATTTTGCTCAAAACTGGTTAGGTAAGAACTTAGTTACTTACCAAACTGACGCGAACGGTCAGCCAGTTGCTAAAATTTTAGTAGAAAGCTGTACAGATATTGCTAACGAATTATACCTTGGTGCTGTTGTTGACCGCGCTAGTCGTAGAGTAGTATTCATGGCCTCTACTGAAGGCGGTGTTGATATTGAGAAGATTGCTGAAGAAACGCCTGAGTTAATTCACCAAGCTGAAATCGATCCACTTGTTGGTGCTCAACCGTACCAAGCTCGTGAATTAGGTTTTAAGTTAGGTTTAAACCCAACGCAAATGAAGCAATTTGTTAAGATCTTTTTAGGTCTTGCAAAAATGTTTGAAGATTTCGATTTCGCTTTACTAGAAATTAACCCGTTAGTTATTACTGACGAAGGTAATCTTCACTGTCTAGACGGTAAAATTGGTATCGATGGTAATGCTTTATACCGTCAACCTAAAATGCGTGCGTTCCATGATCCATCTCAAGAAGATGAACGTGAAGCTCATGCTGCACGTTTTGAATTAAACTACGTAGCCTTAGATGGTAACGTTGGTTGTATGGTTAACGGTGCCGGCCTAGCAATGGGCACTATGGATATCGTTAATTTACACGGTGGCAAGCCAGCTAACTTCCTAGATGTTGGCGGCGGAGCAACGAAAGAACGTGTTTCTGAAGCATTCAAAATTATTCTTTCTGACGACAACGTTAAAGCTGTTTTAGTTAACATCTTTGGTGGCATCGTACGTTGTGACATGATTGCTGAAGGTATTATCGCTGCAGTTAAAGATGTAGGCGTTAAAGTACCGGTAGTTGTACGTTTAGAAGGTACAAATGCTGAAGAAGGTCGTGAAGTTCTTAAAAAATCTGGCTTAGACATCATTGCTGCTGAGTCATTAACTGATGCAGCGACTAAAGTTGTAGCAGCTGCGGAGGGCAAATAATGTCTATCTTAATCAATAAAGATACTAAAGTAATCTGTCAAGGTTTCACGGGTGGTCAAGGTACATTCCATTCAGAACAAGCACTTGAATACGGTACACAAATGGTTGGTGGCGTAAGCCCAGGTAAAGGCGGTCAAACGCATTTAGGCCTACCAGTATTTAACACAGTACGTGAAGCTGTAGAAGCAACTGGCGCAACAGCAACAGTTATCTACGTTCCAGCTCCTTTCTGTAAAGATGCAATTTTAGAAGCAATTGATGCAGGCATCGAGCTTATCGTTACTATCACTGAAGGTATTCCTACTTTAGATATGGTTGACGTTAAAGCTAAGCTTGATCAATCTGGCGTTCGTATGATCGGTCCTAACTGCCCAGGTGTTATTACTCCTGGCGAAACTAAGATTGGTATCATGCCTGGTCACATCCACAAGCCTGGTAAAGTAGGTATTGTTTCACGTTCTGGTACGTTAACGTACGAAGCCGTTAAGCAAACGACTGATGCAGGTTTTGGCCAATCTACTTGTGTAGGTATTGGTGGTGACCCGATTCCAGGAACTAACTTCATCGACGTATTGGAAATGTTCCAAAACGATCCACAAACTGAAGCAATTGTAATGATTGGTGAAATTGGCGGAACTGCTGAAGAAGAAGCGGCTGAATATATCAAAGCACACGTTACTAAACCTGTTGTATCTTACATTGCTGGTGTTACTGCACCAGAAGGTAAGCGTATGGGTCACGCTGGCGCGATTATCGCCGGTGGTAAAGGTACAGCTGATGAGAAATTCGCAGCACTTGAAGCGGCCGGTGTTAAAACTGTTCGTTCTTTAGCTGATATCGGTGTAGCACTTAAAGAGAAAACAGGCTGGTAATCAGTTATTGTTATCCTGACGAAAGGCAGGATAACAATTGATAGCTCAGTATTTCTTAATAAAAAACCCGCATTTTCTGATAGAGAATGTGGGTTTTTTGTATCTGTAATTTAATAAAACTCTTAAACAACAAATGAGATCAGGTATACATTAAGTTTTCATTATTTCTTATCTAAGTTGTCGCTGTAGCGACTACACCCAAAATATGAAAGAATATTCAAAGGCCCGTTACTATAATTACTTGCTTGGAAATTGTTTATTGCCTTGGCATCTGGGCGCTAACTGTACCTAGAGAGGGTTAAACGCCGAAGCTTTTCGGGGTTAAAAGGGCGCTGTTGCATAAATGAGTATTCAACCATATCAAGACCCCAAGCCGTTATTTCGTATTTTTTTTATACGGAAATCGGGGAGATAAGACATAGATCCTCGATTAAGTCACCACGAGGATGACGGAAAAAAGCGAAAGAAATTACACGGACACTCATTGTAATTTACAGGCTTGGATTTTGTTAAAGGGTTTGAGTATCCGGGCGCTAACGGCACTTAAAGAAGGTTAAACGCCGAAGTCTCTTTAAGCTCAAAGGGCGCTGTTGCATAAATGAGTATTCAACCATACCAAGACCCCAAGTTATCATTCCGTAAGTTTCTTATACGGAATCTAGAAGATAACTGGTTAGCTTCATGTTAAATACTATTTTTATTTATTATTAAAATCAATAATTACACTAGAGGTGTTAACTGTAATTTAATCTTGTGTTAACATTCGCGATCTATTGAAGGGAATTCGATATAACAATGATTGTATAATTTTTTCCCTTCTAAATTTTAAAAGGAAAATAAAATTGAAGTATGTAAACCTAGTGATAATAAGCGTTTCTTTATGTTTATTAACAGCATGTTTGGAAGTGGAAAACGACAATAAGAACGAAGATATCGCGCAAGCAATCCAAACGCAAAATGAAATTCTTAGTAGTACTAATAGTTCAAACAATTCTGGTTCTCCAGTAGCTTCTGTTACATTAACGGGTATTGTTGTTAATGCACTTGATGGTCAAGCAGTATCAACCACTAATATTACGATTATTGCTGCTGATGTCGTCCTCGTAGATAGCCTTAACTTTGTCGGTGGTGAATTTAAATTAGAAAATATCCCTGCTAATTCTGATATTGAATTGATCATTGAAAGTAGCAATGATCAATTTTTATCTCGTGCCTTTTTTATTAATACCGGTCATTCAAGTGCAGTAAATACCGCTAATGACTTTGGTCAATTTGAAGTGTCTGCAGCTAAAGATATGCAAATCACTGTTATTAATAAAACATCAGGATTGCCTCTTGCTGGATTAGCGTTTTCGGCTTCTTCGCATTACGGTAGTAGTTCAAGAGCGAATAAATATCAGCATCACTCAACTTATAATGAAGCTAATGGCATTTACCATATCACCATACCTAAGTATCTAAATACCATGGTTAGAGCCAGCTTAGATATCAATAAAGATGGCGAAATAGATTATAATCCTGAGTTATATAACAACCGTAATAGCAATGATTTATACTTTTTATCATCGAATGCTGATGAATCATTAACGCTTTATGTAGAAGAAGAAATGCCACTAACTGAGATTGAATTTCGCATAACTATGATTGACGCAAGTGCAAATATTATTTTAGGTGCTGAGTTTTTCTCAACAGATTCTGAGGGCGAGGAGACGACTTCTTCTTTTGATACTACAACAGAACAGTATGTGATATCAGCAAATTTTGGTGATTACTCACGTGTAGAAATCCCTTCATTTATGGCAAATGACATCTCTTATCAGAGTGCTTCAATCGAACTGAATAAGAATGATGATGACAGCCTAAGAGTTAACATTTCGGGTGCTTTAGAAAACTGTTGTTATAACATTGCTAATACTCAAATTGTTGAGTTAGCGGTTATGCCAAGAGTAGTTAATAATGTTAGTTCTTCTTTAGAGGTAGTTATTGCAGCGAATGAAGTAAACTATACAGATAAAAGTTTCAGTATATTCTATTCTCAAGCTATTACTCCATTAGCAAGCAGCTTGTCACTTATTAACACGTCTGGTTTTACTGTAATTAAAGGTAATGATGCACTCAATGATGTGATTTTACCTGGCACGACGTTAGTAAGCGGCATGGTCGATATTCCAGTGTCATTTGAGACAAGTTTAAATGAGACCAAACTGACGATTACCCCTGTTAACCCTTTGTCTAAAGGTCAGGATTACCAGTACAATGTAAACACTTTAGTGGTGAAGTCTACAGAACAATCTGTCGATGTTAATGGCGATTCTCTTTCATTTTATATCGAAAATAATAATGATGACTTTGATATTAATGATGTGCGTTTAGATAACAATAACTTTACCACTAATGGGCAAGCGATAACTGCCTCAAATTCAGCGGGTGATAGTTCAGCACCCTCTGATTATGACCGCAGTGTTTACTTCTATTTACCATCATCAATTGAAACGTTACAAAGCTTTTCAATGCGCCTTTATTCTGTAACATCAGACGGTGTAAGTTATAATGCAGTAAGAAACTATACTTTAGTTAGAAATGGTAACCCTTATAATGTTTCACCATTGGGGTTAGTAAAGCTTGCTGAAAATGAAACGTTAATTAATGAAAGACTGCAAACGTCGATTGAAACTGGAACGGCTCAACTTGACAGTCAAAAAGTTTACCGCGCTTCAACGTCTATATATGAATCCGATGATTTAGATAATTCGGAAAACAGTTTAACTTTTGAATATGTTTATGAAACAAAAGCGGGTGATGTTGTAACCGGCACTATCAATATCCCGGTACAATAATCATCGCTGATGGTTATCGTACATAAGTAAGTTAAGTAGATTACTTCACCTTAAAAACCCGCTATTCAGCGGGTTTTTTATTTTAAATCTAGCGACTATTGTCGCGGTGGCGATGCTATTTATAAAAATGCCAAGTCTGTGTAGCTGACAGGTTATTAATATCGTCATTACGTAAGTTTCTGATACGAAATCTGGGAGATAAGACATAGAACCTCGATTAAGCGACTACTAGGATGACGGGAATAAGCGAACAAATTAGAAAGACACTCATTGTAATCTACAGGCTTGGATTTTGTTCAAGTGTTTGAGTGTCCGGGCGCTAACTACACCCAGAGAAGGTTAAAGGCCAAAGCCTCTTTGGGCTCAAAGGGCGCTGCTGCAATAATCTAGGAGAAATTACATGGACACTCACTTTAATTTAAAAATTACACGGACACTCATTGTAATCTACAGGCTTGGATTTGTTAAAGGGTTTGAATATCCGGGCGCTAACGGCACTCAAAGAAGGTTAAACGCCGAAGTCTCTTTAAGCTCAAAGGGCGCTGTTGCATAAATGAGTATTCAACCATATCAAGACCCCAAGCCGTTATTTCGTATTTTTTTATACGGAAATCTGGGAGATAAGACATAGATCCTCGATTAAGTCACCACGAGGATGACGGGAAAAAGCGAAAGAAATTACACGGACACTTATTGTAATTTACAGGCTTGGATTTTGTTAAAGGGTTTGGCGTAGGGGCGCTAACTGCTCCCAGAAAGGATTAAACGCCAAAGCTTTTCGGGGCTCAAAGGGCGCTGTTGCATAAATGAGTATTAAACCATCTCGCAACCCCAAAGCGTTATTCCGTAAGTTTCTTATACGGAATCTGAGAGATAAGACATAGGACCTCAATTAAGCAACTTTTAGGATGGTGGGTGCTGGCTAATAAGCAGGTCAACATAGCTGTTATACCCGATAGTGTAAAGTATGTAGGGTAGTAGCTTAAAGGTATTACTTGTCATTTTACTCTCCAATTTATATTATAGTCCTATTGAATAGACTCTATATCGTCGTTTAACATTCCCAATGTTGCTGCTACTGCGTAAAGTCTGAAAAAACATACAAGGAGGTCATTATTAAGAACGTTATATTTTATAAGCATTAATTTGAAGGGGAAGTTTAAGTGAAAGTAATATTCAGTCTTTATTTTTTACTTAGTGGTGCATGCTTCATTTCGATAGTATCTCCAAATGTTCTGGCCCGTTCAATTTTGCCGCCTACTTATATTTTATATGCAAGTTCAGCTATTAATCTAAGACACAGTTCTCCTGAACTGCCCCAAACTATTCACTATAACTTTGCTTCTATTGAATTACTGATAGAGCAAGAAGTAGGTCGGATTGTTTTGCCTCAAATTTACAAAAATATCGGTATAGATATTACTATCACACCTTTACCGTAAGCGTCTGGCAAAGTGCATCTAAATATTCACTCGTGATCAAGTTAAGTTACTTCAAACAATTATTTGGAGTAACTTATGAAAATAACGCGAAGCCATGAGCAATGGCGAACTATCCTTAACGAA
>NZ_VOLR01000049.1 GCF_007954355.1 Colwellia hornerae | reverse complement strand
TTTGTTTAACTCAGTATTATGTTTATTCATGCTCTGCTTTTGGGATAGATAGTGGTTTGGCGATTACTATCAGATCAAATTCAGAGCATGTTTTCAATTGTTTTATTCCTTAAGATCCAACCTATGAGTATTTATTAAGCTTGATCACAAATGATATTTTTCCACATGATGTCCATGCATTTTTTTGTTGCTAATAATTCTTTGTGTCCTAAGGACGTCACCTTAACAAGCCGTTTTGATTTACCGCCGCGTTCAGGTAGGACTTCACTTTTTCTAGACTGGATAAAGCCTTTTTTTTCCAATCGTTCAAATGTAGAGTAAATAGCACCCAGAGAAACATCTCTATCAATGGCTTTTTTCAGTTGCGCACGGATAGTAACGCCATAGGCTTCATCTTTGAGTTGTAAAATACTCAGTAAAACACAATGCTCGAATTCACCTAAATAACTTTGTTTATTCGCCATTACTTTCATCCTAAATTATAATAACTACATAATAGTATTTATTGTTATTGTAAGTCAAATCACTTAAAAAGTTTCAGTTATATACTTTCAAATGAATAGATAATAACGGTTTGGTTCCGTAATAGTTATATTTTATAAGGACATAAATAATACATAAAAATAATTAATGGCCCAACTTCGCTATCACTTACGCCATTACTTAGCCTGTTTAACAAGAATAATTATATTAAATAAAATGAGAGGCTTGCTGTAAAAAGACAAGACCTAGTTATCACAATGTCAGTGGTCCCGTTACCGATGTTGTCAACACGTTTCATCTCCATCTTTATCTAGGTCATCATAATTTCAATATAGTTTCTTGCTCGGTAAAACACCTAAAAATAATGGTTGAATACGTATTCATCTTCTTAGATATAGCGCTTTGTTTAAATTTAACGCAACCTGTCTTGGCTATTTAATAAGCAAATATAAACATTGATTTTACATTAGGAATAAAAATAAAAATGAAAACTAAAGTAATAAAATCGTTATTAACAACAGGTCTGGCATTAGGCATTGTTTGTCAGGTTCAAGCCGCTGCTCAACCAACTACTTTTGTTCATTTATTTGAATGGAACTGGCAAGATGTTGCCCAAGAATGTGAAGACTATTTAGGCCCTAAAGGTTATGCCGCAGTGCAGGTGTCACCACCTAATGAGCATATTCAAGGGGGACAATGGTGGACTCGATATCAACCGGTAAGCTATAAGATTGAGAGTCGAGGCGGTAACCGTGCCCAGTTTGTCGACATGGTGAATCGTTGCAAGGCCGTTGGCGTAGAAATATATGTTGATGCAGTTTTAAATCATATGGCGTCTGGCAGTGGTACGGGCACGGCAGGGAGTAATTATGGTAACAAAAGCTTCCCTAATTACGGGCCACAAGACTTTCATGATACTTGTGCCATTACCGATTATAACAATCGTTGGCAAGTACAAAACTGTGAACTAGTAGGCTTAACCGATCTTAATACCGGTGACACTTATGTACAAGAAACGCTCGCGGGTTATTTAAACGGCCTGCAAGACATCGGTGTTACAGGTTTTAGGTTTGACGCCTCTAAACACATGTCATTAGGTGATATTCAAGGGGTATTATCGAAAGTTAATGGCTCGCCTTTGGTCTTTCAGGAAGTGATTGATCAAGGCGATGAACCCATTACCGCAAGTGAATACCAAAGCACAGGTTTAGTAACAGAATTTAAATATACGACACAGCTAGGTAACACCTTCAAAAATGGCAGTCTAGCATCACTGAGTAGTTTTGGTGAAGCTTGGGGCTTTTTACCGAGTAGTTCAGCGGTGGTTTTTGTCGATAACCATGATAATCAACGTGGTCATGGTGGCGGTGGTAATGTGATTACTTTTGAAGATGGCCGTTTATACGACTTAGCGAATGTATTTATGTTGGCTTATCCGTATGGTTACCCGAAAGTTATGTCGAGCTATGACTTTCATGGTGATACTGATGCGGGTGCGGGTGCGCCAAGTGTTCCGGTTCATAACAATGGTAATCTAGAATGCTTTGGTAGTAGTTGGCAGTGCGAGCATCGATGGTCATATATTGCCGGTGGTGTCGACTTTAGAAATAATACCGCAGATAACTGGAGCACCACAAACTGGTGGGATAATGGCAATAACCAAATTGCTTTTGGTCGAGGTAGTTCGGGATTTGTTGCGATTAATAAAGAAGAGGTTAATTTAACGTCTACGCTAAATACACAGATGAGCGCAGGTACTTATTGTAACGTGTTAAAAGGGCAATTATCTGCTGACGCTAAATCCTGTAGTGGTGAAACGATCACAGTGAACCAGGGGGGAAGTATTAATGCCAATGTGGGGGGGTGGGATGCTTTTGCTATTCATCAAGGCGCAAAAATTAACGGTGGGGTAACAGGGCCAACAACATTGAAACGAACGGTGATATTTATTCAAGCACAAACGCAAAGTGGTCAAGATATGTTTATTCGTGGCGGTATTGATCATAACTACGCCAATAATAATCTGGGTAGAAATTGCCAAACCACTAATTTTGAGTGTGCAATGCCTATTCGCCATAACAATTTAAAAAGTGCAACGACAACACCATGGAAAACCAATGAAAGCTACTTAGATTGGTATGGCAGTGAAGCCGCTCAAAGTAGCACAGCCGAAGGAACACCGCTTGATTGGACCACCAATGCTTGGCCGGCAGGTTGGGGAACAAAGCGAACCGTTGCTAATGATGGTTATGGTGAAGAGCCGTTAAATATTTGGGGTCAACATTACTGGATGTTAGATGTTGATATGGATTGTAGTAAAGCGGTTAATAACAAGTTTGAAGTAAAAGCCTATGTTAAGAATGGACAAGGTTGGGAAGGTGACATCAACCAAGCTAACACACCTTATGCATCGAGTAATCATCTTGCTGAATGTGGAAAAATCAATAAGTTTGACTTCAACAGTAATACTGTAGAAATTCGAAATTTTTAGCGTTTCGTCGGCTGTTTATAATAACGTTAGGTAAATAAGTTATCAGGCTAGGCAAATGTTTTGTCCAGCCTTTACAATGTTATTTATAGACGATTTATAAAACTTCTTTAGCAGCTCTAAAAGCTTCTTGTGCAGCTGGCGCGCCACAATAAACAGCGCTGTGCAGTAATACTTCTCGTATTTCCTCTTTAGTCGCGCCATTATTTAACGCACCACGAATATGCCCTTTAAGTTCTTGCGGAGCTCTTAGTGCTGCTAGCATAGCGATAGTCACTAAACTACGGGTTTTAAGATCTAATTCAGTTCGCTGCCAGGTTGCTCCCCAGCCATGATCATTGATGTAGTCTTGCATAGGCTGACTAAAGTCATCGGCATTATTAAGCGCGCGGTCAACAAATTCATCGCCCATAACTTGACGGCGAATTTTTTCACCTGCTGTGTTTTCGTTGTTAGCTATCGTCATATTTTTTCCTGTTTTTTATTGAGCTGTCCAAGCACCGTCCATGGGAAGTGCCGAACCGGTTATACTACGCGCACTATTACTGCATAAGAATAAAATAAATTCACCAATTTGGCGAGGGTCCATCATTTCGGGTAAGGGTTGCTTAGCGTTTACTAAGGCATATTTAGCTTGTTCGAAGCTTACACTTTTCTGCTGTGCTATATCATTAATTTGATTATTAATTAATGATGTATCCACCCAACCTGGGCAAATAGAATTAACGGTAATGCCATGCTCGGCACACTCAAGTGCAACTGCTTTCGTTAAGCCAACAATGCCATGTTTTGCTGCAACATAAGCCGATTTATTTAGCGAGGCTACGAGTCCATGGACAGAGGCAATATTAATAATGCGACCCCAACCATTTGTTTTCATACCCGCAAGTGACTTTTGAATGGTGTGAAATGCGGCGGTTAAATTGATGGCGATTATCGCATCCCACTTATTTTCAGGGAAAGTATCAATACTTTCGGTATGTTGAATACCGGCATTATTGACCAAAATATCGATTGAGCCCATTACTTCAATAGCCTTAGCCATAAATACTGAAATATCTTCTGCTAACATTAAATTTGCACCGTCAAAAAGTGTCTTGATATTATATTTTGTCGCAAATTCATCTGCTAACGCTTGGCCTGCTTCGTCATCCATTAAACCGTGTAGTACCAAATTAATGCCTTGCTCAGCTAAGACATATGCCGCCGCCAAGCCAATACCACTCGTTGAACCTGTGATCAAAGCTGTTTTACCTTTTAGCATAATTGTTTTCCTATTTAATTGTTTTATTAATTTCTTACCGTTTTCGTTAATAAAAAAGCAACTAGACGTATTTGCCCCTGAGCCGTTCATCATTATTGGGCAAAGACTTGCGATAGGGCTGTTTATTAAAGGGCATTAGATAATAGTAAAAGCGTAAGCTTGGCGATCTCGATAAGGCTATTTAATCCGTCGCTCTAAAATCTTCAACACGATTCTTATGCTCTATATTAATGCAAATAGTTAACTTTTGAATTGGCACCTTAGTACCATAGGTTTAGTCAAATAACGTTGCGGCCATTTTCACCAACAGCTAAATATTACATTGATTTATTAACAGGAAAACAAAGCGTTAATTACCCTATATAAATAAACAGGCATCGGCGTTGATGTTATTTCAACAATAAGATTAAGCAAAGAAAGGAATTTTAAGGTAGTAACTCTGCACAGTTTCAACAAAGAAAAGGTGATAAAACAGTGATAATTAAAATTTAGTTAAAGGAATGTTAATAAAGGCTTGATACAATTGAAATATTTAGGCACTTTATGTTTTTATTATAAAAAAAGAAGATTAACTACATAGTGAAAATTTTTTTTCTCCTGCATAGCTTATGTTGGTTAACTGATTTTTACCTGTTGATTAAGCGTTATATTTTTTGAGAATTATGAAAGACGAATTTTTTTTAGAGTTAATATCAGAATCAGTAAGGCGAATTTTTTTCATCGTCTTAAGTATTACTTTTATACTAGGTGGAGCGGTAAATATTGGTGCTACTGGTTTAGTTTTCGCCATGCCCTTTATTTTTATCTTATTTAATAAGTTAGATTATTATCAGAAGTTTACAAAAAACATAACCATTGTCATTTTGTCCATTATATGTGTGTTTTTTGTCTGGAATAAACCTCAAAATTCTCTTATATTTCCTCATTTAAACACAGAAATTGAAATTTCGGCAGAGTGGGCCTATGCAAGAATCTCTGACTCGACTTACCATCCCTTAATAGCACCTGAACATATCAATTCTTGGAAAACGGATATGAAATCAGAACCAGATTATATATTAAGGCTAACAGTCTCAGAAAAAAATATTTTTGCAGTAATGAATCGTGTTGAAATTACACATGAAATGTTTGCAACTAGATTGAGAATTATTTTTAAAGATTCAAGTGGAAAAATGTATTCCATAACTCCTAAAGCTTTAATAAAAGCAGTTGCTATTGGCTCTATCAAAAGTATTGATTTACAAGGAATTGAAAACTTTCAATCTACTTGGAGTCATTACCTTGGTAATCTAATGTTTTGGCCAGTATTCCCAGTCTTATTATTTAGTTAATTACTGGTTTGAAAAATATAAGAAGCCGCTAAAGCAGAACAAAAAAATTGGTTATTTGCATCCTAATGGGGTGATAGCTTGCAATACAATATTTGGCATTTATAAAATGGATTTTAAATGAAAATACTTTTGTTAATATTTACTATTTTAAACACGATTACATTAACCGTAGATGCTAACGTTAGTGATAGTTTTAGTGGATTAAACTCACAAACGCCTGGCTGTGCTGTCGGAGTTGTGAAGAAAGGTGAATTAGTTTACGAACGCTACTTTGGGCAGGCAAACTTACGTTATCAAGTTCCAATAGATAAGAAAACCGTTTTTAATTTGGGGTCTATTACTAAACATTTTACTGCTGCTTTAGCCTTACAATTAGAGGCAAAAGGCCAACTATCTGTAAATGATTCATTGAAAAAATATTATCCTCAAGGCCCTAATTGGTTTGAAGATGTTAAGTTGCATCATTTGATTAATCACCAAAGTGGTCTTCCAGACTATTTAAATGATGAAAAAACTAGGGAGCAGCTTGTAAAAAGGGTATCTACTATACCTCATGTACTTGCTGAGCTAGTTGTAGGGAAGCCAATCGCACGCGATGTTACTTTAATGCATGTGCTAGATACTATGATGGCGTTATCTGCACCGTCATTCAAACCGGGTGAAAACTCAAGTTACAGTAATACCGGTTATTTGCTTTTAGCTGACATACTTGAAAAAGCTAGTGGAATACCTTTTAGTGAATTAGCTCAACAACTATTTAAACCACTTGGAATGTCTTCGACTGAACTTGTGAGTTTACATACTGTTGAAACGCCTTGGAGTGCAACGGGATATAGTGCTATAAATTCACCAAGATACAAATATCGCCGTAATTCATCAAATTTAATTACTCAAGGAGATGGTGGGATTTTATCTACGCTCCCTGATTTTGCAAAATGGATAAGTCATTTAATGGCTCCTATTGATGACAAATTATTTTGGAGTACATTTTTGCATCCAATGAAGCCTGTTTCGAACATTGGAGGATTCTCCCGCTTTCAAAATACTGACGACAGTAAAGGTCATTTTATTAGTCAAATATTATCTTCTTTAAAGACCGTTTCTAAAATTGGAGGGGTACCATATAATAATGGATTGTTCATTAGCAAAGTTAAAGGCGAGACAGTATATTCTCATAGAGGGTTATCAATTGACTCAATGGGGAGTTATTTTTGGCTTTCACCTAGTCATAGTATTGGGTATATTCAACTTTGTAACTTCAGCTTCGATAAACAGCCATCTGTAAACGAAATATTGGATACATATGCTGATTAGCTAACTAACAAAAACTTAAACAAGAACAAAAAACTGTTGGCTTTTGCTCCTTGATCGCTATTTTAACCAACAATTATTTGCCCCTTAAATGGGCGTTGGTATGACTCCCCACGTCAAGTTAAATACACTGATCCTTGTTCATTAATTTCAGAACCATTGTATTCACTTTTAGTATTAAGTGAGTTAACGCATAGAATGAAGCAAGTAATTTCGTCGGTTATCATGCTGATATTCGTGGATTACTAACTTGTTTGCTAGCAGCGCCTACCTTACTCATTTCGTCGTGGCACCTGTCTTCAGTCTATGTTCGCGGTTCAATAGCCGTTAGGCTATTGCCGTCCTAACGCCG
>NZ_VOLR01000048.1 GCF_007954355.1 Colwellia hornerae | reverse complement strand
TTATTTGAATTAACTAAAGAAAGAGCGGTAGAAAGTTGCATAAAAAAAATCCAGTGATATTAATCACTGGATTTTGATCTCATTAACAAATTAATCAAGCTATAAATTGCTTAACTGATCGGCATTAGCTATATGTGCCTCTTTTTTATTTTTATTGATATTAATCCGGATTAATATGGGTGAAATAAATATTTATTGCCATAAAAGCATACTTTTGTTCTAATAGCTTAAGTTACTAAACGAAACTTATTCTGTAAGATAAGTATCGAAACAAAAGATAAATTTAATCGCATGTCAAAAAGAAACACCCAGCAGCGTCGCCACAGTATTATCTCTGAGCTTAATGAGCACGGAGAAGTAAGTGTCGATAGTCTTGCAAAAAAATTCGTTACCTCAGAAGTAACCATTAGAAAAGATTTAGCCGCGCTAGAAAATAGCGGATTATTGCTCAGACGCTACGGTGGAGCCGTACCTTTACCGAGAGATATAATTGAGCATAAGTCTGATAAAGTTTCGAAACGAAAGGTTTCAATCGCCAGTAAAGCGGCGACACTCATTCGTGATCATAACCGCATCATTATCGACAGCGGCAGTACGACTTCAGCCTTAGTTAAAGAGCTTAATAGCAAACAAGGTTTAATCGTTATGACCAACTCGTTAGCAATAGCTTCTGATTTGCACGCACTTGAGAATGAGCCAACATTATTGATGACCGGAGGCACTTGGGATACACATTCTGAGTCTTTTCAAGGTCAAGTAGCGGAAAGTGTTTTGAGATCATATGATTTTGACCAACTTTTCATTGGTGCCGATGGTATCGATCTAGAACGTGGCACAACCACTTTTAATGAACTACTAGGGCTTAGCCGTGTGATGGCTGATGTCTCTCGTGAAGTTATCGTGCTTGTTGAATCTGAAAAAATTAATCGTAAAATACCTAACGTTGAAATCCCTTGGCAAAATATAGACATACTGATCACAGATGCAGATTTGTCTGATGAACTCAAAGCCAAATTATTAGAACAAGACGTTAAATTACTCATTGCAAAATAAAAGGAAAAATTTATGTGTGGGATCGTAGGTGCTGTAGCACAACGTGATGTAGCAGATATATTAGTTGAAGGGTTAAAACGCCTAGAATACCGCGGTTATGACTCAGCGGGTGTTGCTATAATTGATAACAACAATCAATTAAACAGAGTACGCCGCTTAGGTAAAGTACAAGAGTTAGCAGACGCCTTAATAGCCACCCCTTTATCAGGCGGTACAGGTATTGCTCATACGCGATGGGCTACTCATGGTGCTCCAAGCGAAGTGAACGCTCACCCACATATTGCCAGTGATAATATTGCCGTGGTGCATAATGGTATCATTGAGAACCATCAACAGCTTAGAACTCGCTTACAAGGATTAGGCTACGAATTTGTTTCAGAAACAGATACTGAAGTTATCGCTCATTTGGTTCATCTTGAACTTAAAACATCAGCGACGTTACTTGAAGCTGTACAAAAAACAGTTAAGCAACTAGATGGCGCTTATGGCACGGTCGTGCTTGATACCGCAGATAAGAGCCGCTTAGTTGTTGCACGCTCTGGCAGCCCTTTAGTGATAGGTTATGGCGTTGGTGAAAATTTTATTGCCTCAGATATGATGGCACTATTACCAGTTACCCGAAAGTTTGCTTTTCTTGAAGAAGGCGATGTTGCTGAAGTGACTCGTTTTGAAGTCAACGTATTCGACACTCATGGTGTACCGGTAAAACGTGAAGCAAAAGAACAAGATATCAGTCAAGATAGTGGTGATAAAGGTGAGTACCGTCACTACATGCTAAAAGAGACTTACGAACAACCTACGGCTATCCGCAATACGTTAGAGGGTCGCTTGTCGGGTAATGTGCTCGATATGAATACTTTTGGCGAAGGCGCTGATGAAATATTTAAGGGTATCGAACACGTACAGATTATTGCCTGTGGTACTAGCTATCACTCAGGTATGGTGGCACGGTATTGGTTAGAATCGTTAGCGGGTGTATCGTGTAATATAGAGATTGCCAGTGAGTTTAGATACCGAAAGTCGCATGTTCCTAAAAATGCCCTAATCGTGACTATCTCTCAGTCGGGTGAAACGGCTGATACTTTAGCGGCACTTCGCTTAGCAAAAGAGCTTGGTTATAAAGCGAGTTTAGTTATTTGTAACGTAGCCGGCTCATCGTTAGTGCGTGAATCTGATCTCGCTTTCATGACCAAAGCCGGTGCAGAAATTGGCGTTGCTTCTACCAAAGCATTTACCACACAGTTAGTCGGCTTGTTGATGATGACTTGGGCTATCGGTAAACATCACGGTATGAGTGAAACCGTTCAAAATGAAATCGCCAGTTCATTAATGGCTTTACCAAGTAAACTAGAAGAAGTCTTAGCGCTAGCAAGTTCTATCGAAGATTTAGCCGAAGACTTTGCTGACAAACACAACGCTTTGTTTTTAGGTCGTGGCGATCAATACCCCATTGCAATGGAAGGGGCGTTGAAGTTAAAAGAAATCTCTTACATTCACGCTGAAGCCTATGCTGCTGGTGAATTAAAACATGGTCCATTAGCGTTAATCGATGCTGATATGCCTGTTATCGTTGTTGCGCCTAAAAATGATTTAATTGAAAAACTTAAATCAAATGTCGAAGAAGTACGCGCCCGTGGCGGCTTAATGTATGTGTTCGCTGACAGTGAAGCTAATTTTGCCAGCGACGATACGATGAAAGTTATTAATGTGCCGGTATGTGACGATTTAATCGCCCCTATTGTTTATACCTTACCGTTGCAATTACTATCATATTATGTCGCGATAATTAAAGGTACAGATGTTGATCAACCGCGTAACTTAGCAAAATCAGTTACCGTTGAGTAGCAGTCACTTTAATAGAAAATAATTTACAAAAACGCCACTAACCTTAGTGGCGTTTTTATTTGTAGGTTTCATTAAAGCAGTATGCGATGAAAATAATTAGAAGCTTTGATATTTTAAATACTCAGGATAAAACGTTAAATAATCGCACCAAGAACTAAAGCTACGATATTGGAAACGTTTATCTGTGGCGGTGTACCATTTCGATTCACGAAGCGCTTGTAAACGAAACTTTATTTTATAACCGTCTATTGCAATATAACAAGCAAGACTTTCAGTGGTGTTGTTTTTTATTTTAACTTGTGCAAATCCGTCTAAATTACGGCCATAAATAGTTTTTGTTTTTGGCTTTGCATAGACAATATTTGTTAATAACAATATTAATAACGCAAAAAATAGGGTGATGAGTAAGTTTTTCATTAAATTTACATTTTTTTCTTTAAATAAGGGGTAAGTATTAGCTATTTGATATTCTTTGAAAAAGTATAGCTGACTTATCGTGTAGAGTGAAAAGTGATTGCATATTTAAATAAAAATAACATTATTTTTTAGATACCATTGAAAGCTCTCCCTATTGGCACCATAACTATTTATAACATTATAAAAGCGCTAAAATTTTTTAAACGAAAAGCGCATGCATTAAAGAGAAGAATATTATTATGGCTAACGTCGTTCCAGTAAGAAAAGATCAACACCAGAATTTAAAAGTTACTACTAAACGTGGCTTAGAACATATTGAAAAGCAACATATTGCTCCTATTACAGCAGCAGAATATACCAAAGCCGCTAACAGCTTTCCTATATTCTTAGTTAAACAGCCTGAGGGCTCTAGTTACCGTAGTATCGTAATGCTAGGACTAGAAGCTGGCGAAAACTTATACTATAAAGATGAACGTTGGACCGGTACTTACTTACCACATGGTGCATCTATGATGCCGTTTGGTTTAGGTATAGACCCAGATAAAGAGAAAACGTTAACGACTTATATCGATTTAGACAGTGCTTATGTAGGCGATGACAAAGATAATGCCTTGTTTGACGCTGAAGGTTTGGTTACCGATTTTTATAAAAACGTTCAAGAGTCATTAGGCCGTTTATATGAAAACGAAACGATGACTGAAAGATTCATGGTTGAATTAGCTGAAAACGATTTATTGCAAGAATTAGAATTGCACATCAATTTTAGTACCGGTGAAAATAAAAAACTGGTTGGCTTATTTGGTATTAACGAGAAAAAACTTCAGGAACTTAGCGAAGCTAAAGTTTTAGATTTCCATAAACGAGGTCTATTTATTCCTATTCATGCGATGTTAGGATCTATTGGTCAAATTAATCGTTTAGCTCAATTACGCAATTTATCTGATAGTGAACAAAAAGTAACGGCTATTCAAATACAATTTGCTAAAGAAACTGCTGAAGCATAATCGCTTAAGGGTTTTAAAGAGAAGAGCCTTATGGCTCTTTTTTTATATCTAAATAAACGTAATGTTATATTCTGGGATATACTCATTTTTTAAACTTTTCCATGGAGAGTACAGTGGCTATTCAACTTCCTTTTTCCCATTTAAGTCAATGGCAACAGATCGCTTTTTCTGCTGCATTATTAGAGCGAATGATCCCCAATTATAAAGTTTTTTCTGAACATGCAGATTTTGGTGAGTTTTCAGTATTACGTAATCAATTAGCGCTTATCTGGCAGTGGCTTGATAAAAATAACCGTTGTAAAATAAATTATGATGCACAAATAAATAAATTGGAACCGCAAATACCCGATCCAGAAGGTTTTGATTTTTTTGGGGTATTTCCAGCTATTGATGCGACTATGGCAACGATGTCACTTTTACAGGCGATGCAAGATAAAGAGGTGCAAGGCGCTGAAATTGTCTCAAGATTATCAGAGAATAGCGTAACTTATTATGTTGAACTGATGATTGCTGATCAAAGAGACCCTGATGATGATAATGACATTACCACTAAAGAAATTGAACAACACCCATTAATGGAGTGGGAGTTTGATACGCAAAATGAACTCTATTACGCACTAAAAGATTTTCCTGAAAATAAAGAAACCTGTATTAAAATTAAAGCTATGGTTCTTGAGGAAGGATTATCCAATTTAGGCATTGAAATTACTTAGGATGTACAACCTACTTATTAGAATAACTAAACAATTAGGATAAAAGATGAAATTATTCCACACTATTTTGATGACAGCAGCCTATCTATTTACCTCATTAGCTTTTGCTAATCCGGCAAATACGCTTGAACAAAAAAATCAAAATATCGAAAAATCGATTAATAAGGCAATGAATACTTTTCAAGTGCCCGGTGTCGCGGTTGCTATTATCAAAGATAACAAAGTGGTGATGAGCAAAGGCTTTGGTTTAGCTGAATACGGCACAAATAATAGGGTTAATGGTGATACTCTGTTTGGTATCGCTTCTAATACCAAGGCGATGACCGCTGCGTTATTAGCGAACTTGGTGGATCAAGGGAAATTGACATGGCAAACAAAAGTTATCGATATTATCCCTGAATTTCAAATGCCAAACGCTTATGTGACTCGCGAGTTTACCCTACTTGATTTATTATCACACAACAGCGGTTTAGGCTTAGGTGCAGGCGACCTGATGATTTGGCCTGGTACAACGTTAACCAATAAAGATATTATCAAAGGCTTAAAGCATTTACCCGAGGTTTCAAGTTTTCGCAGTGAGTTTGCTTATGATAATTTAATGTATGTTATTGCCGGCGAGATCATCGCAAAAGTTACCGGAAAAACTTGGCAAGAAAATATTAAAGAAACTATTTTTAAGCCCTTAGGGATGAAGAATACCAAAGCAAAATTTTCACTGATTTCAAAAAATAACAAAAATGTTGCTCGTGCTCATGTTCCGTTAGATGGCAAGTTAAATGTGGTTGGCGGTAACTTCTTAGAACAGTTTTCTTCAGCGGGATCTGTTGCCTCAAGTGTTAATGACATGTCTTTATGGCTGAAAGCACAGTTAAATGAAGGCGGTTATGGTGATAACAAAAAAATTTTTAGTGAACGTCAAAGCCACAACATGTGGCAAATGCGAACAATATTACCTGTATCATCTACCGCGACAAAAAATGATAAAACCCATTTTTCTGGTTATGGTCTAGGTTGGTTTTTAAATGATTACCATGGTGTAAAGTTAGTTCATCACAGTGGTGGCATTCTAGGTATGGTCTCTAAAGTTGTCTTAGTCCCAGAAGAAAACTTAGCGATGGTTATTTTAACAAACCAGCAATCTGGCTATGCTTTTAATGCGATTTATCATCAAATATTAAATCAATATTTAGACTTGCCTGAAAAAGATTGGGTGGATTTTTATGCGACGATGAGTGAGCAACGTAACAGCACAGAAAAAAATCGTTTAGCAGCAGCTGCCACTAATCTTGATAAAAATTCACGTCATTCTTTACCTTTAAAAGCTTATGCACAAACCTATCAAGATAATTGGTATGGTGATATAGCGATTAACTATGCAAATAATGCCTTAAGCATGCAGTTTGGTCATACACCCGCATTACACGGTGTATTAGAGCATTATCAACACAATACCTTTATTGTGCGTTGGGATGACAGAACCTTGGAAGCAGATGCTTTTGTTAACTTTAATCTGAACCCGGACGGTTCAATTAACGAGGTAACAATGCAAGCTGTGTCGCGCGCAACCGATTTTAGTTTTGATTTTCACGACTTAAAGCTTAAACCTAAACAGTAAGCGTTCGAAAGATGATGTTAAGGTGGGAGTTATGGTTAGCATTAACTCCCAGCAATAAACTGACGTTACATTTTTTGGTATAAACGATAAACGACTTGTCCTGCTATTTTTTCTTTTAATAGTGTCCAGTTTATGGGCAGCTGTTGATTATTCTGCTCACTTTCCATTTCTACATAAATCAAAGCGTTATCAGCTAAACTGTGTTCGTTTAATTGCTTGGCTGTTTGCTCAACTAAATTTTTTCGAAAAGGCGGATCAATAAAGACAATATCAAATTTGTTGGTGTTTTTTTCAATAAAACCTAGCACATCGCTATTTACTATCGAGACATTAGCTGATTTTAGTAAACGCTGGTTTTCAAGTAATTGCTGAGCAGCCGCTTTGTTTAATTCTACGAAGCTAACATGGCTTGCCCCTCGTGATAATGCCTCAAAACCCAAACCACCAGAGCCAGCAAAGCAATCTAAACAGAGACTGTCTTGGATATAAGGCATTAACCAATTAAAGACGGTTTCTTTTACTCTATCTGTGGTTGGTCTTAAACCTTCCGCCATTAAAACAGGCAACTTTCGGCCACGATATAATCCGGCAATAATACGAATACTGCCTTTATTGTTAGGTTTTGCTGATTGTTTACGTTGTTTGTTCATATCTTACTCAGCTTTTGTTTTTTGTATTGTTTTTAGGTGCTACTATAGCGAGGATTTTATCCTTGTTTAGTGAACTATTGCCATCAAAATGATGGTGCAGAGAAGAATTTATTGTTATGTCGAAGAAAAAAGGTCTATTTTCCTGGTTAGGTTTGGGACGTCAGCAAGAAGAAGCTGCTGAAGAAGTTACCGATGTTGTTGAAACATCAGTAGAAACACTTGATGTTTCTGAAGAAAAGGTCACAGAGAATGTTGAAGAAATTCAAGGTGAAAGCCTTGTAATCGATGACATTGTTGTCGACAATATTCTTGCAGAGCCAGAGCCAGAGCCAGAGCCAGAGCCAGAGCCAGAGCCAGAGCCAGAGCCAGAGCCAGAGCCAGAGCCAGAGCCAGAGCCAGAGCCAGAGCCAGAGCCAGAGCCAGAGCCAGAGCCAGAGCC
>NZ_VOLR01000047.1 GCF_007954355.1 Colwellia hornerae | reverse complement strand
GTATTGTTTCTCGCAGGTCTTATAGATAGTCGATATAGACGGCAACCCCTGAGTATGCGTAGTGAAACAAGTAACTTCTGTTGCGCCGAAAGTCTTGTTAAAAGCATCGAGTGTTTTCATTCAAATATTCGTAAGCAACAGAAGTATATTCCACCTATTAATGAGTTAGGTAAACTGATTAATTAATGGAACGGAGCAACTATAAGCTGTTCAAGAGGGACAAAAAACAGTTTGCTGTTTCGTTCCTCAACATTTTAGCAAACTATTTTTTGCCCCTTAACAGGGCGTTATGTTTTCAATGGAGTGAGAGTTTGAATTCTAATAAATCTAAAATAATTTGGCTGAGTATCTCTACTTTATTGCTGTTTACTTATTCTGGCTTTTCTCTTTGGCTTCCACATTACGTTGAAAATCAATATGAGGAAAGTAATTCTAGAGATCTAGAAGAGCGCATATCTTTAATTGAGCAAGCAATTTATAAAGCTGAAAGCGAAGAACCCTTTGATAAATCTCAAATCGTAACCATTTTCAAATCTACTATAGAGAGTGAAATATCTACAGAGAACTATATTTCAAAAATAGTTAATATTTTCACAACTGTTTCAAGTATATTAATAGGAGTTTTACTAATACATCTAGCTTCATTAATCTCAGTATTTCAAGGTCTTGTGAAAAAGAAAACATAACAAGCCAATCAAGCGGGACTAAAAACAGTTTGCTCGGTTTCGCTTCGCTACACATTTTAGCAAACAATTTTTAGCCCCTTATTGGGGCGTTACAAGGATCGTCAAACTATGCGTGTGTTGATAATTTTGATTTTAACTATATTGAACACGAGTTGTTCGACTGTTAAAAGTAGCCCTAATAATTACACATTGAATTTTTTAAATTTGGAAGCAATAATTTCCGATCCAAATTTCAATCAAAACTCAACAGTTATTATAAAGAATATCGATACCTGTAAGGTTGAATTCAAGTCTCACTGGTCAAAAGAAGTAAGTGAGAGAAAAGGATTTTATTCTGTACATTCTGCAATAATAGTCGATTTTACTAATAACTATAAAAACTCATTATTTGTCCCTGCGCATGACGTTATCGAGGATGGTGTTGTACAACAACGGTGGAGTGATTTAATTGAAATTAATTTTCTAAAAGACGCTGAGGTTGTAAAGGTATCTTTAGAAAACGAATCATCTGACGGTTTTATGACATTTTACAATACGGATTATCTATCTATTGGAGTTTATAATCCAGATGATAGGGTTCAAATTAACAAGTTGCTCAAGGCTTTTGCTTCAGTTCATCGTAGCTGTATTAGCAGTTAAATCCTTGTAACAACACGCCCTGAGGTGGACGACTAGTAAAATTTAGCTATTTATTGCAAATTTTAACAGCGGCGAACCTCTTCTTTTTAATGCTTCTAAATATTTTGATTCGTCATAGGGCTTACTTGTCTTCCAGCACCTATATACTATTCTGATCCACTTGAAGGCCAGTGATCTTATAATACTATTATGTGGCTTTCCTTTGCTTTTTTGTTGCTCGTAATAGGCCTTTGCCCAAAACGAATAACGTATCGAGAAACCTGCCCATTCCACAAAGGTTTGTCTTAAAAACGTTGGGCAACTGTATCGCCAATGTGTCCATGTTTTCTTGCCACTTCGTTCAATGACCGGTGCAATACCTGCATACTTCTGTAACTCAGAGGCATCATTGTAACGGTCTCTATTGCTGCCAAAAGCCACCAATAAACGTGGTGCAAGTTGTTGCCCTGCACCAGGGAGACTATCAAAAATCACTTTGTCCGGTTGCGTTTTATAAGCCTCTTTTATCACTTTATCTAACGACACTATCCCCTTTAGTAATACTTTGAATTGTGCGACGAGTACTTCCACTAAGAGTTTGTTTGGCTCTATCACGCCGATGTCTTCAGTTAACGCCATAGCGCTTTTAATACTGGTGATACGTGCATCATTAACTTGGGCGTAATGTGAGTTATGGGTAGTAAAAAAGTCTAATAGCGTTTGTTTTCTTGCTGTTTTAGCGTGATCGAGTGAAGGCCATTTAAGGATAAAATCACAAAAAACAAAGGTATCTTTTTCTTTAAACCATTCAAGTACTTGCGGGTAGTAATTCTTTAATGCAGCGGTTATTTTATTTGATAAGTCAACGCTGTCTTGCACTACGTTTCGTCTATATTCAACTAACTGTGTCAAAGAACGTATAGCTGCTGATTCGGGCTCAATAACAACGAGTTTGTGCATGTGTAGAGTGAGTATTTCTACTTGTATAAAGGCATCTGAGGGATCATCTTTTGCGTTACTTGGTGTAAAGGCTTTACGGTAATTAGCCACAGATGAAGGATTAATCGTAAACAAAGTGAGGTGGTTGTATTTGGCTAGTGCATAAATAAGCGGGCCTTTTTTCAGCTCACAGGCTACCGCAATTTGTTGGTTCGGGTATCGCTGTTTAAGGCTCATTGCCCATTCGTGAAGCGCTTCGGGTTTACTTTTTATAATGGAGTATTGATATTTTTCTGTGTGATTAGGGTGTTGACAAATATCATGTTTTGTATCGGCCCAATCAATGCCAATTAAGGCAGCGAAATCATTAACGTTATATGCTTTCATTTTGCAGCTCCTGCGCGTAAAGTTAACGGTGGAATATGCTTAAATCTCGTTTCTCGCAGGTCTTATAGATAGTCGTGGTCGTCAATCCCTGAGTATGCGTTTAGAAATCGAGTTGCTCTGTTGGTTCGAACGTCTTGTTAGAAACATAGGATGTTTACCATTCAATATTCGTAACCAACAGGAGCATGTTCCACCTAATCTAATAGTAAGTTACTTTATGAGATTAAGTGGCTTGGTCGAACTATAAGCCACTCAAGCAGGACAAATAACAGTTGGTTTTGTTCGCTTCGCTCTCTATTATAACCAACTATCATTTGCCTCTTAGTGGGGCGTTAGGCAACTTAATAGTATCGCACGCAATGGAGTATGTATGGATTTAGAAAAAGTCATGTTGGAAATCATAGAGTCTATGGCAGGTTCAATACATGAGGGCTTTAAGGGGGCTATTTCAGGAGGGCATGATACGATCAAAATCGGTTCATTTAAAGTTATGAGGTACGCTGAGGTCATAGAAAAAAATTTCGGTAAATCACAACTAAAACCTATTGTGGCTATCTTACATGAACTGATGGTAGCTAGAGCAATAGAGAAAAAGAATTATGCATCGATAGACTTTTATCTAAGTGAACAAGCAGCAACAGTAGTTTTGATCACCGCTATTGAAATACTAATAAACTCAAAAGGTTGGTTTTCATTTTCCGGAAAGAATAATTACAGAAATTTTGAAGAAAACGGTTATCAAATTTCATTTTTGGGTGATGATTATACTTCTTGGGAATTTAGTGCCTTAGAGGCAAGTTTCGTTTCTATCACAAAAAGTGCAGAATTAAATGCTCAAATACAGCATTTAAACCCAGTTGCCTAACAAATAAGAATAGGTGTCGCGTAGCCGACACCTTATTCGGGTGTTGGACAAGCCCGTAGTCTGCTTTATATAGTAAATAGCGATTTGTTTTTTGAAGGGCTTGCTATCAATTGCCAGATCGCAAGACGTACGAAGTTAAGACGAAAAAGGCAATGCTTTTTCATCAGTTTATGTTTTAGCAAACCATGTTGCCTCTCTTTATTCCCCCTAGATTAATTACTTACCTTAGCCATTATCCTTATTGTATTCGCCTTTCGGCTAGGGCGTTCGTGTCACTCCCGTGCAATGCATTTTATGTTTGCAGCAAGGGCATATTCTCGTGGCTCGCGTGGGTGTGGTTTCTTCCTTTTTGGGTTTAAGCCAGTCGTGAATGGGTAATAACAGCAATTGAATTATTAACCTAAGCTTTTTAGCGCCTCAGGATAACAGCCCATAATCACGTACCCGCTGCAATCCTTTGGGCAAAACATGTTGCAGTATCAGCATTAAGAATTTGAGTGTTGGCAACGTACGGGGTGTTATTTTGTTCGTTGCACTGTCTTTATAACGAAAGGTGACGTTGTGTTGGTCATAATGAATAATGTCTTTATCAGGCAATACCCCACGATATAAATACCGAGACAGATATTTTAACGCCGGTAAGCCATGACCTATTTTTTTGCAATCGACCACCCATTTTGTTGGCAGTTTTTTGATAGTAGTCAGTGACAGCTCAGGATGTTTTTTTATAGCTTCAAACACGCGTGCTCTCCAGACTTTAGCGAGTGCGAACTCGTTAAATAAATAGCCTTTCTTGCCTTTACGCCATTGTTTTCGTTTAGGGTCGTAACCGCCATTTGGCACAATAATATGTAAATGGGGATGTAGTTCACGCCTTCTGCTGTGGGTATGTAGTACCGAGGTAAAGCCAATGTCGCCTAAGCCTTGGCGTGTGGCAAAGTTTTTCAATATTGAAGATGTGACTGAAAACATCAATTGATATACTGCTTTAGGACGGCTTTTAGCTAAAGGCCTTAACTCAAAGGGTAAGGTAAAAGTCGCCATGAAATACTCAACAGGTAAGCGTTTTGCTTTTTGTCTAGCGAGCCATTGTGATGTTGTGTTTTGTTGGCACTGCGGGCAGTTTCTATGGCCACAAGAAAGTGGCATACGGTCATGATGCTCGCAATGGTCACAAGCCCAAAGTGATTGGCGTTGCTGTGGTGTTTTGCACATAAGCATGGCATAAATCGCTTTACGCATGTCAGGTGTTAATTTCACGCTATACTGAATTTCAAGGGCTTGGTGATGTTGACGAAGTAACTCAATAAAGGTACTCATTTTATAGACCATATAATGGTAATTTTATCGGTTAGTTGGTTTACGGCGCGTGACATATCACGTTGTTTCACTTTTGTGAGCTGTGTGTAACGTGCAGTGGTGTTGAGACTGGCGTGTCCAAGTAATTGCTGCAAAGAACGCAAATCAAGCCCTTGTTCAAGCAGGTGGGTAGCATAACAATGACGAAGAGAATGTGGGCTGATGAATTTTTTAATTCGACAATCATGCAGTACCTTTTTTAAGGCTTTTTGAACACCGCCTTTATCCATATGGTTTTTCGTATTTACCTGAAGGCCAGGAAAAATCAAACGGGCGTGGCGATGTATTTTCCAATCATTCCTCAGCGCTAAGAGAGTCTGCTCAGGCAGAGGCACCATGCGGTCTTTTCCTCCTTTACCATCACGAACATGTACCAGCATTGTCGATTTATCGATATCATGTATGGTTAAATTAAGTCCTTCACTTAAGCGTAGCCCCAGAGAATAAAGCGTTATAAAAAACACTTGATAGCGAAGTTGCTTGGTTTGATTGATCACCTCACTGACTTGCTTGACCGTTAAAATATCAGGGATGCGCTTGACTTGCGGCGGTTTAACGATAGAGAGCCACTCCCATTGTTTATCGAGTGTGTAGCGGTAAAAGAACTGTAAACCATTACGGTCAAGCTTAATGGTGCTCCAAGAATGTGTTTGAATGAGGCTGTTGAAATATTGTTTTAAGTCAGCGGTGGTTAAGGTATCAGGAGCTTTATCAAAAAAGGCGGTTATACGGCGAACCGCACGGGCGTAAGCATCAATTGTTGAAGGACGTTTACCTTGTAAGGATAGGTTGATAAGGTGTTGTTCATAAAGATAATTGTAATGTTGTGCTTGTGATGTATTCATGGGTATACTCCAATAACGCATCATCGACGTGACAATGCTGTTATTGAGTATGGAAGGTTGTTTTAAATCTACTCTGCCGCAGAGCGGCTTCGTTCAACAAGCTGTTCAAGAGGGACAAAAAACAGTTTGCTGTTTCGTGCCTCAACATTATAGCAAACCATTTTTTGCCCCTTAACAGGGCGTTAGGCATATGAATACGATACTCAGCGAATCATCAGATAATTTTTATTTTCACAATGTTTCATTTGGCTACAACAAAAATGAAGATTGTGATGAATTGAGTATTTTCCTTGTCGAAGGTGAATATGCCGATCACGATACTCCAAAGAGATTAGTCAAAATCACTTTCCTTGCCCCTATAATGTGGCAACAAATGGAAGAATCACATTCATCATTTGATGAGTATGAAATACGCGATGACGGAGGTTTAATACAAATTATTGAAAGATCTCGCTATTTCGATTTTGTAAATACTACTTATCCTTGGTATAAAGATATTCGCGGTAAAGCTCAACATATTCGTGTTTGGAGTCAAAATATAGTATCGGAGGTTATTGCCAAAGACTTCCCAGCAGTGGTGTGGCAATATGCCTAACAAGCAAATCAACAAGGACTAAAAACAGCGGGCTGTTCGCTTCGCTACCATTTTAGCCCGCTATTTTTAGCCCGTTAATTGGGCGTTAGCATTCAAACCATATGAGTCACTATTTAATGAATAGATTAGTATTAATTGCTTTTATGTTTTTCACACATGTTGCACATTCTAGTTCGAGTGTATGTCATGGTACGACCTCAAATGGCAGTTTAGTAAATGGTGTTGAACTTCCTAGTGATGGTAAAAATTTCGTTAGTTATAGTACCATTGCAAGGTTAGCTGGTAGAACTTATGTGCATTCGAGTGTCAAATCGATAATACTCAATTCATATAAAAATTTAGAAGTGACTATGCCAAACACTGTCTATAAATATGCAGAAACTGGCTATGAAAGCGGAGGGAAATTTCGTCCACATAAAACTCATCAAAATGGCTTGTCTGTAGACTTTATGACTCCTGTAAAAAATGAAAAAGGTGTATCTGATCATTTGCCTACAAATCCATTTAACAAATTTGGTTACAATATTGAATTTGATGCATCAGGAAAATTTGAAGAGTATACAATTGATTATGATTCATTAGCCGCTCATATTGTCGAGTTAGACAAAGAGTCGAAAAAACAAGGTTTTGGTTTGTGGCGAGTGATCTTTGATCCTGAATTACAGCCTAATTTATTTAAAACGAAGCATTCTGAATATCTTAAAAATAATATTCAGTTTTCTAAAAAACGGTCTTGGGTACGTCATGATGAACATTATCATGTTGATTTCGAAGTTCCGTGTAGATGAATGCTAACTAGGCAAATCAATGGACGCTAACAGTTGTCACGTTTTTTGCTAAAACAAAAAGATCGCAAAAAAAGTGCCAACTTACGCGCCAGTGTTTGCGGCGTTAGGGTGTCAATGTTACGTAAGTTTTCTATTCACATTATAGCTTTGATTATTTGCTCACTGACACCAACGTTAATTGTTGTTGCATATTTCATAATTGGTGCATTTTTTACATCATCATTAGATTCAGTTGGTCAGCAGCTTCTTAGCATGTCTATGTTTATTACATTTGTTGCAGCGGGCCACGCTGTCATTTTGGGTTTGCCAATTTCTATTATAGTTAAAGGTTACATTGATTTTACCTACAAAGTAGCTGCTCTATGTGGTTTTCTGGTTGGGTTTATTCCTATAGCCATATTCACTTGGCCCTTGCAATATGGTCTAGGTTCATCTTCAACAATAAATGGTGTCCAAACGTTGGTTAATGGAATTCCTACAATGGCGGGTTGGTTATCTTACTTTCAAGGTGCTGTAATATTTGGTTTTCTTGGTTTAGTAAGTGCATTGGTGTATAACTATTTAATAATTGTGCAAGAACACCCTAACAAGCAAATCAACAAGGACACTGATCCTCCCCCGATAAAACGGACACCAAAATCTAACTAAAGATGAGGTGTCTTATGCCCAAGTACAACAATCCAAGACGAACTTGGAAGTATTCAAACGACTTTAAAGTCAACGCTATTCAATTA
>NZ_VOLR01000046.1 GCF_007954355.1 Colwellia hornerae | reverse complement strand
ACAGAGTAAAGGTTGCATTAATAATGTTAGGTGGCGATTTTTACCTGAAATGATAATTTGATAGATACCACGATATTCTTGCTCTGTCATTGGTGATACTGAGCTTTGGCTTAGTAATTCTGCCAATTGTGGCGTGGTATTACTGTGCCCAAAGACTACCGTATTTTCTTTTTCTTTGATTAATTGCCAGGCGAGTTGCTCTAACTTATTGGGCGCATAATTTTTTATCGCAAGTTTTTGCTGTTGCGCCAGCGGTGTAGCAGTTGCCATACTTCGCTGGTAGCGGGTACTGTATATATTTTTTATTTCTGCATTCTCTAAGATACGCGCAATCTCTTGTGCTCTAGATATCCCACATAGTGTTAATCCAGGATCCTCTTGATCTATTTTTTTTTCAGCATGACGAATTAAATAAAGGCTGTAGCTTTTACGTTCCTCTTGTAGAACGCTATTTTCAGTCGCATTAACGATTAAAAAAGGTATGTTAATACAAATAATTAGCAATAAAATTAATTTATTCATAACATACCTTTTTCGATTAACGTTTCTTTATTATTAAAATAAACGATTCAAGCCATTTAATGCCGCCACACGAAATGCTTCAGCCATCGTCGGATAATTAAACGTGGTGTTAACGAAGTATTCAATGGTATTACCACCATTGGTTTGTTGCATAATTGCTTGACCAATATGAATTATTTCAGCCGCATTTTCACCAAAACAATGAATACCTAAAATCTCTTTAGTTTCACTGTGAAATAGTATCTTAAGTGAACCGACTAAACTATTTGATATTTGTGCTCTTGCTAAATGTTTGAACTGTGCACGACCAACCTCATACGGAATTTTTGCTGCGGTTAGTTCTTGTTCTGTTTTACCAACAGAGCTTATTTCTGGAATGGTATAAATACCCGTAGGAATATCAGCAATAAGTTTTGCTGTACTTTGGTGATCTATCATCGCTGAAGCAGCTAACCGGCCTTGATCATAAGCGGCACTGGCTAAGCTTGGGTAACCAATGACATCACCTACTGCATATATATTGTCAACATTGGTTTGATATTGATCATTGACCTTTAACTGCCCACGTCCATCTGCTGATAATCCGGCATTTTCAACTTTTAAATCGGCTGTATTACCTGTTCGCCCATTAGCGAAAAGTAAACAGTCGGCGCGCATTTTTTTACCTGATTCTAAATGGACAACTACAGAGTCATCGGATGCTTCAACTCGTGCAATAGCTTCACCATGACGGATCACTACACCATTATTCCATAAGTGGTAACTGAGTGAATCAGACATTTCTGCATCTAAGAAAGAAAGCAGTCTATCGCGGGTATTAATTAAATCTACCTTTACACCTAGACCTCTAAATATAGAGGCGTATTCGGAGCCAATAACACCAGCACCATAAATAATGATAGAACGGGGATCATGCTTGAGTGATAAAATGGTATCTGAGTCATAAACCCGCGGATGGTTAAAATCAATATCTTTAGGTCGGTAGGGATGTGAGCCAGTAGCAATAACAATTTGCTTTGCTGTAATTTGTTCAACAGCCCCATCGTTATTAATAATTCTAAGCGTATGGGCATCAATAAATGACGCTTCACCTGAAATCAGCTCAACGCGGTTACGGTCATAAAAACCACTGCGTAACTGTACTTGTTTGCGAATAACCGAAGAGGCGTGTTTAAGAATCGCTGGGAAGGTTAAGTGTTTTGCTTTTTCATGTCCCCTAAAAAGTGGACTCGCGTTATATTCAATCAGTCGGCTAACACTTTGGCGTAAAGCTTTTGAAGGAATAGTCCCCCAATGCGTACAACCACCACCAACGTCTTTATAGCGTTCGACAATAGCGACACGTTTTTCTTTTTTAGATAACTCCATGGCAGTACCTTCACCACCTGGGCCGGTACCAATAATTATTGCATCATAATCGTAATCGTTATTTATTTTCTTCTTCGTTTTAGCTTTATTTTGAGTTGCCAAAATTTTGCCTTAAATTCCTACTAAGATTAAAAAATTTTAGCAGGAATTTAGACATCTGACCATGTAAAAGCTTATTAATGTAAGGGTTTATGCCAGTTGGGTTAATAAGCGTTGAAAATGTTGTTGTTGCTCTGCCAAGTGCTGCTTAAATTCTTGGTATTGTGCCGCTAATTCAGAACTTTCCACATCGGCAATTAATTTATCACGTCTGCTGGCCAGTAATTTTTTACGAACATCATAGTAGTCATTAATTCTAGCAATAAGTAGATCATACTCTTGTTGAAGTTTTTCACGCATTTGTTCAGCATTTGGATGAGAAAGTAACTTCTTCTGGCTACGTTTAAGTACCATAGCTAAACGCGCTTTCTCAATTTTGTCATCCGGATAGGTCCGTAGTTTTGAAGTAAGCTTTAAAAACTCACAGCCTTTAATTAACCATTTAGTCGGATCAAATTGCCACCAACGAATGCCGTTACGATAATCATTTTCAAAAATATGATGATAGTTATGATAGCCCTCGCCAAAGGTTAAAAACGCAAGGAAGCCATTATCTCGTGCAGTATTTCTTTCGGTGTAAGTTTGTTTACCCCAGATATGTGCCAAAGAATTAATAAAAAAAGTGGTGTGATGGCTTAACACTAAACGCAAGAAACCCACTAAAAGTAAGCTACTAATAATATCGCCGTGCCATAATCCAAATAAAATAGGGACACCAAAGTTCATCAATATTGTCAGTAATAAATAGTTTTTGTGCTGCCACATTACAATAGGGTCCTTTTGCAAATCACGGGTATTATCGTAATTAGCATATCGATGCGCTTGATACTCACGTAGCATCCAGCCGATATGTGAATACCAAAAACCTTTCTTGGCAGAATAGGGATCTTTGTCATTATTATCGACATGCTTATGATGAACTCTATGATCCGAAGCCCAATGTAATATACTGTTTTGTAATGCAAATGCCCCACCAAGCGCAAAAATAAAACGTAATGAAGCATGCGCTTGATAGGTTTTGTGCGACCATAATCGGTGATAACCGGCAGTAATCGACATACCGCAATAAATGAAGCAGCACAGTGCAACTACCAGTTCAGTGGTATCAAAGCCGTGTGTTATTGCTCGATACGGGACAGCGATTGCTGCGACTAAAAAGGTAATTAAAAACACACTAAAATTTAGCCAAACGATTTTAGGTTTATTCATGTAATAAGAATTCCATCAGTAAAAAAACGAACACTAAGCAAATAATTTCAGTGTACACGTGTACACTATTTTAACTTTGATCACTTTTCAGTCAAGGTAATTTTTATTAAACTTTTTATCTTCAATCAATAATACTGTATTTAAAAGTAGATGTTAGTTATCAAGTTTCTAGTAAATAGATGAAAATTCAGTATGATATGAACAGGCTAAAGCATAGGTTAATGAAGCAATGAGCGGGATTCGGGCACAGCAAAAAGAAAAAACACGTCGACAATTAATTGATGCTGCTCTTGGGCAGTTAAGTAGTGAGCGTAGCTTTTCGAGTTTGAGCTTACGGGAAGTCGCTAAAGAGGCTGGCTTAGCGCCAACATCATTCTACCGACACTTCTCAGATATGGACGAACTGGGTTTGACGTTGGTTGATGAAGCGGGTTTAACCTTGCGTCAATTAATGCGGCAAGCACGCCAACGTATTGAAAAAGGTGGTTCTGTTATTCAAATATCAGTCGTTACCTTTATGGAATTTATTGAAAGTAATGGCAATATTTTTCGTTTATTATTACGCGAGCGTTCTGGTACATCGGCTGCTTTTCGAGCAGCGGTAAATCGAGAAGTGCGTTATTTTACTTTAGAATTATGTGATTATTTACAGCAAGCAAATAAACTTAATGCAGACGTGGCTTTTTTACAGGCAGATGCAGCCGTTACTATTGTATTTAGTGCCGGTTCAGATGCTTTAGATGTTGATAAAGACGATCGCCAACAAATCGCTATGCGAACAATACAGCAGCTACGCTTTATCGCGCGCGGAGCTGCTGAATTTAGCAATCGAGGAGTAAAAAAATAAGAATTTATTTTTTACGAGAAAGTATCACCCCAGTTTCAACATGATGGGTGTAAGGAAACTGATCAAATAGTGCAAATTTTTCAATATTGTGTGTTTTCACTAATTCAGCTAGGTTTTCTTTTAATGTCTCAGGGTTACATGAGATATAAACAATACGCTCAAATCGACTGACTAACTCAACACTATCAGAATCAAGACCAGCTCTTGGTGGATCAACTAATACCGTATCGTAATTATAACTCTTTAGATCAAAACCTTCTAAACGACGAAACACTCGCTCACCGTTCATCGCTTGGCTAAAATCTTCACTAGACATTCTGATAATATCAACATTGTTTAGCTTATTTGCCGTAATATTAGTTTGCGCTGATTTTACCGATGTTTTCGATATTTCAGTACCCAGTACACGATCAAAATTTTCAGCAAGTGCAATACTAAAGTTACCATTACCACAGTAAAGTTCGATTAAATCACCACCAATATTCTGCGTGCCTTGCTTTGCCCAAAGTAGCATCTGCTCATTAACGTGGCCATTAGGCTGGGTAAAACTATTTTCTACTTGCTCATAGATATAAGTTTTATCGCCAACAGTTAACTGCTCAGTGACATAGTCTTTATCAAGAATAAATTTTTGTTTTTTTGCTCGACCAATAATATCAACAGGAGCTATTGCTGAAAGTGTAGCTTTTAATGTTGCCGCTTCAGTTAACCACTCTTCGTCTAACTGTCGGTGATACAACAAGCTTATTAATAGCTCGCCACTGAGTGTGGATAAAAAATCAACTTGAAATAAGCGGTGACGAAGCGAGGGTTTATCTTTAATTTCGTCAAGTAAGGCTTTCATTGCTTGATTGATTAATTTACTGGCGACGGGGAAGGTATCGACTCGATACTTTTCTTTAGTTTCACTATTAAACATAATATAAAATAAGTCATCACCGTCATGCCAAACTCTAAATTCTGCTCGTAATCTGTAATTTAAAGGCTCTGATCGAAAAATATCAAAATTAGGTAAGTCAAATTCACTAAACAATTTAGCGATATCATCCTGTTTGTTATCAAGTTGTTTATCATAAAATTGCGGTGCGATGTGACTAAACATATATAAGCCTTATAGATAGAAAAAATTAAACGACATTATACCCAACTTTAGTGAGTATTACAGAGGCGCTGAGTTTAGCGATTGTGATTACTTTGTCTAGTCATTTGTCTATAATATTCTTACCAAAGTCAGACTGAACACTAAAGTTTTACCAACAAATGCCGATATAATAACCATACTAGATTTAAAGATCTTTAGATCTTTGATTGTGTTTAATTAAAAATTAATTAGATACCGGAGAGTAGCAATGAATAAAATTGATAACCAGACAACTTTGCCAAATTATTTAGGGCAAAACCTTAAGGGTGAGCAAGTAAATAATGAAGCCGTTAAGCGAGATATGCCAGCAGAGTCATTTGACACACTGGCCTTAAATCATCGTGCGGCGATTACCATGAAGATTATATCTCAGTCGATCTCTAGTCAGATATCAGCAAATTTTCAAAAGTTTAATGATACTCCGCAAGCAACTAATGTGGTGATGAGTGATATTAGTACAACAGCGGCGTTAAATGAAAGCGAGGCTTCAACTAGCCTTTTTGATTTCGAAGCCGTCGCTCGTAATGTTATGGACTTTGTTGGCGCGAGTATCTTGGCTGCACAAGCAAACGGAGCGAGTGATGATAAGTTGGAAGAGATGTTTGAGCAAGGTCGTGCCGGTGTAAATTTAGGTATTGAGCAAGCAAAAGGTGATTTAAAAGATCTCGCCATGCTTGACGATGAATTAAACCAAGGTATAGAAAAAAGTCGTGACCTTATTAATAAAGGTATCGATGATCTCCATGAAAAAATGTTTCCTTCAGCCAATACATCCAATGATAATTTATCCGTATCAACGCCAAGTATTGGCTCGACAACAATTAATAGCGAACTAAACACAAGCAATTCAAAAAGTAGCGAGCTTACTATTACCACCACTGACGGTGATGTTGTTTCAATATCATTTAGTGAATTACAAGAATATGCCCGTAAAGAAGATTACCAGTACCAAGAGAGTAACCAAGGTGCATCGACAAACTATAGTAGTGCAAGTAATACGTATCATGAAATCAATTTCTCTTACAGCGTAGAGGGTAAACTTGATGATGATGAAAAAGCAGCCATAGAATCATTAATTAAAGACGTAAACTCATTACAAAAAGACTTTTTTAACGGCGATGTTAATCAAGCTTTTGAAAAAGCGATAGAACTAGGTTTTGATAATAAACAAATTACGAGTTTTAGTATGGATTTACAGCAAACAAAAACAAGCTATGTTAGCCAAGCTTATACAAGAGTAGCAGAGTCAGATGATAAGTTAGCACCTAGTATAGGAAAAGACCTCAGACCCTTGATTGATTTCTTAGATCAGTTTAACCAACTACAAGAACAAGCAGATAAACTATTATCAAAAAATGATGATGCTTTTGGTCAATTACTTGATGCAGTCTTTAAAGCAGAATTTGGTGAGAATAAAATAGCTAAAGAAAAGTTCGACAAAGTTATAGAAACGGTTAAACCTGTTAACAATAAGATTTAATTGTGCTGTTAATGGATAAAATAAACCCACGTTAACGTGGGTTTATTTATGGTCACTTACAAAGAATAAACGTTATTCTTCTTCAAGATTTTTTTCTGGACGTTCCTTTGCTTCACGAACTTTTAAAGTGCGTTGCTGAAATTCAGTATCATTAAGCGATGAAACAGCCGCATCGGCCGCATCAGCTGACATTTCAACAAAGCCAAAGCCACGACGTTTTCCAGTATGCTTGTCTTTCATTAAACGAACAGAATGAACTTGACCGTGTTCAGAGAATAATTCTCTGATCGATGATTCATTTGCTCGGTAAGGTAAATTCCCTACATATAATGTTTTTACTTCTTCATCAGCACTTTCGGCAGTAGTTGATGAACCTATAAGTGGCGCAATAAAAGTACTTACTAAAACTAGTACTGCAGTAATTTCTGGTGAGCTGCCAATAACAGTTGATAAAATGTAAGCAATTACAGCAAATATTACTGCGACGATAAATGTTAACCCTTGAGGAGACTTCATATATGAATACCTAATTATTATTTTAAATTCTAAATTAAAAAACTAAATTGCAATGTCCCTGCTACCCAGCCTTGAATATTGTACAAAGTACAAAGTTGTAAAAAAGATAAGTGTAATTTATATGCAAATCACACCTTACTTATATTAAGCAAAAAATAAAAAGTTTACTACACTAAATAAAGATATTAATTAAAAGCTCTATATTAGTGTTTGTTTCAAGCGCTTTATCTAGATATTACCGGACAACATCAAAAAGTGTTGGCGTTTATTGAACAATCAGCGAGTATATTGCTCATATTGTTTTTATTTTCAGCAAACAAACAGAAAGTTGAAAATAGTGCTTGATCCTTTTCAGAAAATGTCTAGAATGCGCTCCAGTTCCAAGGGGTTCAGTCAAAACGAACCACGAAAGAGCTGTTTTGATAAGTTATCTACACCACTTTAGGGTAAAGTAGTTAACTTAACGTTTTATCGATAAGGTTTGAATCTTCGAAAAGAAACTTCAAATTAAATTAAATAAAACGTTGACATCAAAACTGAGACGCGTATCATGCGCATCTCGCTTCAGGCAAGGCCTGCAGCAACGAAGCAAAGCGAATGAGATTTTGTTTCGGTTAACTATTAGAGTTAACGTTCTTTAACAATTAGTTATCATGCAATTTGTGTGGACACTCACATTACATTGATTTTACATAGTCGGTTCT
>NZ_VOLR01000045.1 GCF_007954355.1 Colwellia hornerae | reverse complement strand
GGTCGATGAATAATATCTATTAGATCATAGCCAGTGAGTGCAAACAAGTATAAAAAACACACTATTTGAAAATAATAATAAAAACAGGAAATGTTACTTTTTGGAGAAATTCTACAGCCTCAACGCCTTGCTAAGCGGAAATTAATGGTTGGCTATAATCGCGGAGCGATGGCCAACTGTTAATTTTCCGTTTAAGCAACTTGTTAGGCGAACCCTCCGTTTGCACCAATATTCTGACCTGTTACCCATGATGCTTCCTCACTAACAAGGAATGACACTATACGAGCAATATCTACTGGTTCACCAATACGGTCAAATGCAGACATGCTCGCAAGTCTATTTATAACCTCTTCGCTTTTTCCCGTAGTAAAAAGTTCAGTGTTGATTGGGCCTGGTGAAATGGAGTTGACCGTGATATTTCGCGCACCAACCTCTTTTGAAAAAACTCTTGTGAGTTGTTCTACAGCCCCCTTTGTTGCACAATATGCTCCATATGTTGGTAGCATTAGGCGGGTCGTAGAGCTGGAAAAATTAATAATACGCCCATCATTCTCAAGCCGTGAAGCGGCCTCACGAAGTGTATTAAATGTACCTTTCACATTAACAGAAAATATCTTATCAAAATCATCATCCGTTGTATCTTGAATTGTTTTATACAAAATCGAACCTGCATTATTAATAAGAATATTTATTTTACCGAATTGACTAATCGCCGAATCAAACATTAGCTTAACTTCTTCAGGGCTACTTATGTCTGCCTTTATAGCAATGGCACTGCCACCATTAGCTTTAATCTCAGAGACAACTTTATCTGCTGATTTTTGAGTGCTCGAGTAATTGATAACTACGCTTGCTCCAGCCTCTGCTAGTGTTATTGCTATCTGAGCACCTATTCCTCGCGACGACCCTGTAACGATAGCAACTTTATTGTTTAGTGATTTCATGAATTACCTTATTTTTAATATGTGAATAGGATTTGATCGCGCCTAACGCCCGCTTAAGCGGAAAAATATAGCTGGCTAAAATTTTGAACGGAGTGAAAACAGCCAGCTGTATTTTTTCCGTTTGAAGCGCTTGTTATAACTCAATATCGCCTGAACTCAACAACTGACGACTATTTCGTAATGTTAGAATTCTAATCTCGTTTTCAATTTTATAGATAATACGATAGCTACCAAATATAATTTCTCGGTAACTTGAACCTATTAACTCCGGAACCGGACGACCCATTTCAGGTTGAGATCCAAGTAAATCGGCATGATCAAATACATCATTCACCCATTTATCAGCAGCAGATGGCTTATCAAGTGCGATAAACTTGGCTGTTGCCTCTAATTTATCTAATGCTAAAGGTGACCAAACTACTTTCAATTTTTTATACTCTTTAAAATTTGAGTGCGAGCATCAGAATTAGATATACCTAAGCCAGCAGAAAGTTGAGCTTCTGCCTTTTGTACTTCTTCAAGTAGTTCAATCTTTTCTTGCATAGCTTCATATTCAGAGACATCCATAACCACAGCCACACCTTTTCCTCTTTGGGTGATAACAATGGGTCTTCTTGTTTCATTAATTTGACGTATAAATGAAGCCGCTCCAGCCCTAAAATCTGATAAGGGCTGAATATCTTGATCAAAGTGAAGTCTACTCATAACAATACCTTTAGTTGTACTTTATATGGTACTAAGTATAGTAAAAATTAGAATCTAGCGCAAGACTTTGACTTTGAGTTATAACAGCTTATTAGACCGAAAAACTAAGCAATAGTTGACACTTAGCATTCTTTGTTTATTTGAATTTATAATCACCACACTTTACAACATAATAACAACATTAACATTTTATTATTGTTAAATGTTTCAAAAGAGGCAACACCGAATCTTTCGGTATATTGGAAAAAGAACGGAACACCAACTAAGCTGTATATAATAACAGTGCATGGATTATATATTATGGACGCTAAATCCCCTTTTTTAATGAGTATCGAAGAGCATATGCGTAACTTAAGATACGCAAAAAGAACCATAGAAACCTATATTCATTGGATAAAGTATTTTATAAATTACTCAAATAAAAAGCACCCTGCACTGATGGGAGATATTGAAGTTGAGAAATTTCTCAGTTATTTAGTTAATCAACAAAACGTTTCAACAGCTACCCAGTCACTTGCTCTCAATGCATTAGCTTTTTTATATAAAGAAATTTTAAAAAACGAATTAAGTTTAAAGCTAAACTTTAACTTAAGTCGCCGACCTAGAAAATTGCCTGATGTGCTTACACCTACAGAAGTCATGAAACTTCTATCAAAAATACCGGCACAACATCATTTATTAGTAAGCCTTTTATATGGTAGTGGTTTAAGGCTAATGGAAGCTATTCGTTTAAGAGTACAAGATATAGACTTCGATTATCACTGTATTGCAGTTTGGAACGGTAAAGGGAATAAACATCGTAGAGTTACGCTCGCCACTGAGCTTATACCCGAACTATACCTCCAAATTCAAGGAGCTCAAAAATATCATACTCTGGATATGGAAAATATTGATTATAAAGGTGTCTGGATACCAAATGCTCTTAATCGCAAATACCCTAATGCCGCGAAAGAATTTATCATGGGTGTCTTAATAACTTTTGATAACTTTAATAAAGAGTAAGCCTAATCGCACTAAATATTGGATACTCGGTTATTGTAAACCTTTTACCAAAAACGTATTCATTAGTCTTGAGCACTTACCTTGATGTTTCATTAGTCGAAGCTAGACAAAACCGACAAGTGTTTCATGGCATTTATTGAAATTACAGGAGATTGAATTTCCCCCAATGAAAAAATTGTGATTTATTTTCAATTTGGAGGAAATTTAACGAAGAATTAAAGTGCTGTAGGTTTTCTTTTTGAGCGTTCGCTCGATGGTTTTGTAACCGGTTGAGATGCAATAACCGGCGCTTTACTTCTAGCTCTTTTTTTCTTTTTTAAATTCTGAGTTACTGAAACGACAGAACTGATAAACTCTGCTGATTTTTTAGTCGGGTTATAAGCGACCTCAATAATTTTACCGTTATATTCGATAATATCGCCACGGCGAATTTTTTTACGCTTTTGCACTGAAACTTCATTATTTACTAAAACATTACCTTCACTGATCATGGTTTTAGCTTCGCCGCCACCGCCAACCATATTGGCAATTTTGAGTAATTTACAAAGTTCTATAGGTTCAACACAAATGTCGATAATAGTGTGTTCAGACATGAAATACGCCTAATAATTTTAAATAATAATATTGTCGAATTCTAACATATATAACCGCTATTGAATAAGAATTATATTGAGGGCATTGGGTAATGCTAAGCTAGCATAGCGAGTAAATGCGTGATGCTGATATAGATAATAGTTTCGCTATACCCCTTCAATTTTCTATCAGGTTATACATCTAAAAACTCCCCCTTATTAATAATGAATGCTATTAGGTTACTTAGTCAATAAAGGGGTTAACTAAAAGTGGTACTGAAAAGTAAGTTAATTGCTCTGCTAGGTAAGCATTTAATACGATGCTTTAAAGGAAAAATCCAACTGATACATAACTACAGTCGGACTTTTATAGGTTTGGAATTAGCGATTAACTCTTTAATCAATTTTTAAGTCATGCTTACCGTGATGTTTTTTGGTGCGTAAATAATTATTGTTATCATCTTTTAAATGCAAACTCGTGTTCACTTGTTCGATAATATTAAAATAATCTTTTAAGGCATTAATTTTTTTAGGGTTATTAGTGATCAAACGTAAATCGGTAACAGCTAAGGCTTGCAACATAGTCACTGCATCTTCAAAACTACGGGCGTCTTCTGCAAAACCTAAGTGCTTATTAGCTTGATAGGTATCCATGCCTTGGCTTTGTAATACATAGGCATCTAATTTATTGTATAAACCAATGCCCCGACCTTCTTGGCGAAGATAAAGGATAATGCCACCCTGCTCTTTCATCAAATTGATGGTTTCATCTAACTGCTCACCGCAATCACAACGTGAAGAATGAAATACATCGCCCGTTAAACATTCTGAGTGCATGCGAACTAGTGGTGCTTGCTGATTTTTATCGGCCTGTTGAAAAATTAATGCTATGTGCTCATGGTTTTCATCAAACATTGTAAAGGTCGCGATCTCGGCCTCGATATCACTGTGTAATCCAACTTTTAGATTAATTCTTGCACGTATTTCATTCATGGGCTTCTTTATTAAATTAGCAAAGGCGCTGTTATTAGCCCCTTAAATATTACCACTTGTTACACTCATATTGAGATATTTATCTTGGTTTCAAGTGTTAATCAACTTTTTGGCTGAATTAATCCAATCTGCCTAGCATTGCTGCTTATATTAACAATAACCTATTAATATAGCTAAAAAGTTAACCTTGATAGATTCACTATAGCGAAATGCAGAAGACATTACTGCTGTTAAATATTGTGATGATAAAGGTATTTTAAAAGTAACGAGTGAATTTTGAGCAAACAGACAAAATTTAGTTATATGTTTTTCTTATTCCGTTGTAAACCCTAATATGCGCTTGATATACTGGGCACCTGTAAGTTACTTTCAAGTAACATCAATAATTTCTATTTGGACGACTCGTTATTTTATGTTGACGTGTATGTCGTTCATTTAAACCGTTAAAACGTTCCGCTAAATAGATAAGAGAATTCCTTGTGATAATGACCCTCAGACCCTTTATTTTAGTATTAATAAGTGGCTTCTTGTTAATGTTAGGCTACGGACTCAGTAATATTTTATTACCTGTACGCATGCAGAGCGACGGGATGAGCATGAATAATATCGGTTTAGTGTTATCGATGTTGTCTGTCGGTTTTTTGTTGGGTGCATATTATAGCCGTATGTTATTACAGCGAGTCGGACACATAAGAATATTCGCAATGTGTGGTAGCTTAACCTCCGTTGCTATTTTACTTTCGGGCCTGTATCCAGAGCCATTAATGCTTGCGTGTATGAGAATAATCACTGGCTTTTGTATTGTTTGTACCAATGCCACACTTGATAGTTGGTTAAGCCACAGCGCCACAGAGAAAAATAGAGGGCGAATACTATCAATTAATCAGATGATGATAATGACGGCACTATTTTCTGGTCAGTTCTTATTAAATGTAGCTCCTATCGATGACATTACTTTATTTGTTATTTGCGGCATTTTATTTAGTTTGTCCATTACACCTATCGTGATTAGTAAGCAACAAGGACCACAAATTGAAGACAGTCAATCAATGTCTTTAATGACCGTTTTCAAGTTATCTCCTTTAGGTGTGGTTAGTTGCTTTTACTGTGGGGTCCTGTATGCGGCTTTAATTAATATGTTGCCTATTTTTGCCAGTAACAACGGTATTGCCGGTTTAGATTTATCGATATTTATGGGCACAGCTATTTCTGGCGCGATCATTTTACAATTTCCTATAGCTTATTTATCAGATCACTTTGACCGTCGAAAAGTTATGCTCTGTATGGTCGCAACACTCATTGTATTATGTTTATTAGTACCTTTTCTTATTTCCTCTGATATGTTCAAACTCACCTTACTGGCGGTAGCACTAATAACGGGATTAGTTGCCTGTCTTTACCCAATGAGTATGTCTGAGACTTTTGATAAAGTATTAAAAGAACAAATTTTATCTGCGATGAGTTCGTTATTATTGATCTATGCATTGGGCAGTATTTTAGGCCCCTACCTAGCCTCTATGGCAATGGATACTTTCGGTAGCAGTGCCTTGTTTAGTTTTATGAATGTCGTTGCAATAACACTGTTACTGTTTATTAGTATTCGAATGAAACTCAGAAAAGCGTTACCGCTTGATGAACAAGAAAGCTTTGTTATGCAAACACCCAGCGGTGTAGTATCAGAACTAGATCCTCGGACACAATATGCAGAGGCACAATTTGAAACGACGCCAGAAGTAGAAGTAGCCATTAGCCTCGCGAGTAAAAACCCGTCAGCGGCTGTTAACATGGTTAAAGCGCTAGTCCTTCGAGATCCCAAAAATGCTTCAAATCTAGCCGCAGCATTAAGTACCATAGACGCGATAGACATTAGTAAACTCTATGCGGCAATAACCTCGGCAGCACCACAAATGAGTATTCATATTGCTCAAGCATTAACAAATGCTTCTCCTGAGAAAGCAGATCAACTGGTTGATTGGATAACATCTGAGTATCCTGACCAATTCACCAATATTGTTGTTGCGATTGCGAATACAATGCCTGATGACGGTATTAATGTTATGGAACTCGCCGCAGAAAACATGGCGGAAGACTATCCAAGTGAACTACTAGAAATGACCAAAGAATACATGACAAACCTATCAGATTCTTTAGATGCAATGCGACCGATAGATAGAATGGCTGCTGTTTCAGAAAATACCGCAACTGAGCTTTATAACCGTTTAACAGATGTTGCTCCTGAACAATCAGCAGAGCTTGCCTTCACAGTATCAGAATCACTGCCTGAATCATCAAGTGATGTTGCTGAGGCCTATGTGCAGAACTTAATCGACAGTGAACAAACGGGTTCAGCAGAGACTTTAGAAAACATTGAAAATGCCGCCAATAACTATGTTAATCATATTGTTGAAAGTATCCCTGAACACGCGGTAGAAATTGCTAGTACCTTTGTAGATTCATTTCCAGAAGTTGCATCAGATATGCTAGAAATACTGCAAGAATCAGACGATATTGAAGACAGTAAGTTAACCACTTCGATTGATAAAAAACCCTTGTAGGACTTTACAAAACCACAATGATAATAACGCTATAAGCATAGATTTTTTGTTTAAAAAATTAAGTCACTGTAAAATAACCAATCAATGGTAAATAAACATTCGATTAGCGACCTTCAACTGACAAGTAAAAGCTATAGGTTATAGTGTTGTGATATTAATAAAGGTAATTTATCATCGAAAATGGCTAATATTACGTTTAATGCGCTTAACAGAATATCAGCACATTATGGTCATTCGTAAAGGTAAATTCTGATGGTATTGTGTAGTCATATAACTAGAAAGTGAGAGCCTGTAACAAAATCTGTTACAGGCTCGGCTCTATACCTGCCAACTTGCATCAGGTTTCCAATCATTGACCCACGTTGGAACGTCACACGCTGGCATGGGTTTAGCAATACCATAACCTTGTGCCAAATGGCAGCCCAATTGCAATAGCGCCTTGCCATGCTCAATGGTTTCAACACCTTCAGCAATAACCTCACGCTTGAATGATTTAGCCAAGGCGATAACCCCTTCAACAATGGCGAAATCATCAGTATCACTCAACATATCTCGAACAAAACTCTGATCTATCTTAATTAATTTTGCTGGTAGTCGTCTTAAGTAAGTCAAAGACGAATAGCCGGTGCCAAAATCATCTAAAGCAAAGCTTACGCCCAACGCAATGCAGTTAATCATGGTTGTAGATACGTGCTGTACATCATCTAAGGCACTTGTTTCCAACACTTCTAGTTCTAAATAACGTGGTTCAACATCGGGGTGTGCTGCCAGCAATGTTGTTAGCCGCTGAGTAAAGTCAGGCTGTTGTAATTGAACCGCTGCAATATTTACGCTAATACTTACCGGAAGGTTAAGGCCCTTTGTTTGCCATTGGCTTATTTGAGTTAGTGCGTTATCAATAACCCATTCGCCCATTTCTATGCTCATGGGGTTATTTTCAATAACGGGTAAGAAGTCGATGGGATTTAATAGGCCTCGTTTAGGATGTTGCCAGCGAATAAGCGCCTCAACCCCCATCACACTCCCTGTTTTCATATTAACCTTGGGCTGATAATAAAGTACAAATTGCTGTTCATCTAAGGCGCTGCGGATAGCCTCAAGGCTTTCTCTTTGCACTTTGATCGCCTCATCTTGAGCTGTATCAAATAAATGATAGCGATTCTTACCCGACTCTTTAGCCACATACATAGCTTGATCAGCATGACGGATAAGCTGGTCGGCGTTCACAGCATCTTGCGGGTAAAGTGTCACGCCAATACTGGTTGATATGTTAACTATAACATCACCTACTTTGACTGACTCGGACGCTGCCAATAACAACCTTTCTAATACCGGCTCACAATCTTCAACTTTGCTTAAATCCGCTAATACGGCGATAAATTCATCACCACCAATACGCGCTAAAGTATCACCTTCACGTAACGCTGCTTTCATTCTAAGTGAAAGAGCAATGAGTAATTCGTCTCCCATATCATGCCCGTGAGCGTCATTAACCGCTTTAAAGCCGTCTAAGTCTAGAAATACAACAGCAAGAGATTGTTCGTTACGGCTACACTGTAACATTGCTTGAGATAGTCTGTCGGCAAGCAACACCCGATTGGGTAAGTTAGTCAGTAAATCGTAATGCGCAATATGCTCTAATTGGTTTTGATGCTCTTTCATTGGAGTAATGTCGGTAAATAATGCAACGTAGTAGATTATTTGACCATCAACATCCTTGACCGAACTAATATTGAGCATTTCTGGATAAACTTCACCATTTTTACGGCAGTTCCATACTTCACCAGACCAAAAACCATCTTTGAGAATAGCTTGCCACATATTAACGTAGAACTCGGGAGATTGTATTGTGGATTCAAGAATACGCGAATTCTGTCCAATCGCTTCTTCTTTGCTATAGCCTGTTATAGTAGTAAACATATCATTTACATCAACTATAGTACCCGTAGTATCAGTGATCGAAATGCCTTCACGAGCATGGGTGAATACACTGGCAGCGATAACGAGATCTTCAGTTTGTTTATCTTTCTCTTTGTTAGCAATAACGAGTTCTTCAGCCCGCTTATCTTTTTCTTTATTTTGAAAGGCAAGTTCTTTGTTAGCAATAACAAGTTCATCTGCTCGCTTATCTTTCTCTTTGTTAGCAATAACTAACTCGTCAGCGCGCTTATCTTTTTCTTTATTTTGAAAGGCAAGTTCTTTGTTAGCAATAACGAGTTCATCTGCTCGCTTATCTTTTTCTTTGTTAGCAATAACGAGTTCATCTGCTCGCTTATCTTTTTCTTTATTAGCAATAACTAACTCGTCGGCTCGTTTATCTTTTTCTTTATTAGCAATAACTAACTCGTCAGCGCGCTTATCTTTCTCTTTGACTTGAAAGGTAAGTTCTTTATTGGCAATGACTAACTCATCTGCGCGTTTATCTTTTTCTTTATTGGCAATGACTAACTCATCTGCGCGTTTATCTTTTTCTTTATTGGCGATGATTAACTCGTCAGCGCGCTTATCTTTCTCTTTATTGGCGATGATTAACTCGTCAGCGCGCTTATCTTTCTCTTTATTGGCGATGATTAACTCATCGGCTCGCTTATCTTTTTCTTTATTGGCAATGATTAGTTCATCTGCCCGCTTATCTCTCTCTTTCACTTGAAAGGTAAGTTCTTTATTAGCAATGATTAACTCATCAGCTCGCTTATCATTATTGGTTTTCAAACCGAACATTTATTGCTCCCTGTTATCGCTTCAAGATGTTTCGTGTGTTACTTAAAAGTTGAAGTAAGTGTTGATTTCGAGGATTCAATCCGCTTTATTAATCAATAAACTGAACGATGCATTAAACGTTTCTTCATTCTGCAGTCTAGCACAATCTAATATTTTTTCTATTAGAAGTATATTTTCGAAATAAAGCCATAAAGTAGCGAATAATAGGTTTGTTGGAACACAGCCATAATAAAAACAAGTAGCAGCATCTACTTTACTATAAAGACGACTATGTATTTCTGAAATTGATGGTAAACCTAAAGGTCAATAGATGGTTAAAAAAGAGTAATATCGTGGCAATAGTTAATGTAAATAACCGGCAGTTTTAAGTCATTAAGTGACACAGCTGGACCCTGTAACAAAATCTGTGTAACTGCCTATCATTAATACCCATATAGGGTTTAGGATAGGCAGACTATGAATAAGAAAGAACTAGAAGTATTTGCTAAGCAAGCAGCCAAAGGTATTAAGTCCG
>NZ_VOLR01000044.1 GCF_007954355.1 Colwellia hornerae | reverse complement strand
AAAACATGGCAAAAAACTATCAATTTTTTGTCAAAGTATGCTCAAAGAGCGAACCCGACAAGAGATAAGGAAAAAGGACGATTAAAGTGCGGCCTAGATCCAATTATCTCTTAATGTCCAACCTATGAACCCAAACTAGTTTACATGTTTTTAAGGAAAACTATGTCTCGAATTCAACTATTTCAGCGTTTAAGTATGGTGACGCTATCTCTGGTATTTACCTTTGCTAGTCAAGCCGAAATAATAAAACAACAAGAAGACCGTGAACCCGAAGCTGCTACCGGTGTTATCCATAAGCAAGCAGTTATCAGCAAAGACTTTATGATCGCGGCAGCTAATCCTTATGCTAGCCGAGCTGGTTTTAACATCTTAAAAAAAGGGGGCAGTGCTATCGATGCAGCGATTGCCGTGCAACTGGTACTGACCTTAGTTGAACCGCAATCTTCGGGGATCGGCGGTGGTGCTTTTATTTTGCATTGGGATAAAAAAGAAAAGTTATTAACGACTTTTGATGGTCGAGAAACTGCGCCAAAAGCGGCAACAGCTGAGTTGTTTTTAGATGAAAGTGGCAAGGCTATTTCTTGGATTAAAGCCGTCGTTGGTGGTCGTTCTGTTGGTGTTCCTGGTGTGTTGTCAGCACTAAAAAAAGCGCATCAACAATACGGAAAGCTCGCTTGGTCAGCGTTATTTATCGAAGCTATTGAACTTGCCGAGCAGGGCTTTATTGTTTCTCCACGGCTAGAAAAGCTAGTTACCATGCAATTTAATCCGGGTATTAGCCAACTTCCTGAAATAAAAAATTATTTTTTTCCTAATAATATTGCTATAAAAGCGGGCGACCGTTTGAAAAATAAAAAGCTTGCTGCTGTTTATCGAAGTATTGCCAAAGAAGGCTTAAAACCTTTTTATCATGGCTGGATAGCCGAAAGAATTGTTGATGCGGTGCAAAATTCTAGCATAGCGCCAGGTAAACTTACTTTGCAAGATATGGCTAATTATCAGCCTAAGCAACGACCTGCGGTTTGTGGTGCTTATCGTGTATATAATGTTTGTGGAATGGCTCCACCTAGTTCAGGTGGTGTTGCCATTATTCAACTGCTTGCCCAGCTTGAACGTTACGATTTAGCGAAAGAAAGCCTCAATAGTTTAACCGCCGTGCATTTATTTACGCAAAGCTCACGTTTAGCCTTTGCCGATCGCGAGCGATATATTGCCGACAACGACTTTGTTAATGTTCCTGTTGAAGGACTAATATCGCCAGACTATTTAGCAGAGCGTTCAAAATTAATTAATATCGATAAAGATATGGGAAAAGCGCAAGCCGGCTTCCCGCAGGGGGCTTTAACACAAGCTGACGATCTCGCCTATGAATTACCCTCAACCAGTCATATTTCCATTATTGATAAACAAGGCAATGCGATATCAATGACCACCAGTGTCGAGATGGCTTTCGGTTCTGCGGTGATGGTGGAAGGCTTTATTTTAAACAATCAATTAACCGACTTTTCATTAGCGCCTAAAGTGAATGGGCAATGGGTAGCAAATCGTTTAGAGCCCCTCAAACGACCAAGAAGCTCTATGGCTCCAACGATGGTATTCAATGAAGATAACTCATTAAAACTTGTTATTGGCTCACCTGGCGGTAGTCGGATCATAAACTATGTTGCGCAAGCTATTGTTGGTGTCATTGATTGGCAGTTGGACCCACAAACGGCAATTAATTTACCGAAAGTAACTAATCGTAATAAAGTGACCACCTTAGAAAAAGGCACAAACATGGTGTTATTAAAGCCCGCTTTAGAAGCTAAAGGTCATAAAGTTATCGTCAGAGATTTAAATAGTGGTCTTCATGCGATTGAAGTTACAGAGCAGGGACTAACTGGCGGAGCAGATCCGCGCAGAGAAGGTGTCGTGTTAGGTTTATAAATTATCTTTTGACCTATCTTGCTTTAAGATAGGTCAACGTTTTATTTTAAAGCAATACTCATTTAGAAAGGGTCTTTTAATATTTTATCAATAACCCAATCGCCATCTATCTGAATGAGCGATAACCGCTTAACGTCTTTCAAGCGATTATTATCATAGATACCATCAAAATAAACGGTGATTTCTGCTGCGTCTTTAAACTGCTCTCGAACTTTTACCCCGCTGTCATCAGGCGATGCAACAACTGAGTCGTAGGACATATTAAATAAATGGCGGCCAACAGCTTTGGGGGATTTGTAATGTAAGATGATTCGAGATAATTGTGGGCTACATACTTTGGCTGCTTTTTTAACATTCTTTTCGTTGTACAAGGCATCAAAAAAGGCGATAGCAACAACCTCTGGACTTTCAGATGTTTGAATTTCACCATCATCATCTCCCGTGCAGGCGACAAGCAAAAGAATAAATGAGATGATGATTAATTTTAGATAGTTCATAAATGGATGACATTAGCTGTATGGGTATCACTACATACTACCTGAAATTTTTCACCGGTTAGTAGTAAATATTATAAATATTGCAAATATTAATGAAATTAACGAGCACAATACCAACATCCCATTGACTGGTCAGTGATAAAACAACAGAAATGCCAGACGAAAGCTTGCTGGCATGGTTATTAATTATATCGATTACTAGGCTTTATTAATGCTTTTAAAGGAGGGGATTGCATCGACGGACAATATCATTTTATTATGATCCAATGTTCATACTGTTTACCGACGATTTATCCAATAACATTAAAATGTTCTCTTTGTCTTTTAAAATTTTGATGTCATTAAATAATTGTTCTGCCTGCGGATATTGTAATCTTAAGTAGCGTAGCCATTGTTTTAATCGACTTGAAAAGTAAAAACTTTTATCGCCTACTAATTCAAGTTCACCGTATTGTTTTAGTAAAATACAGATTTGCTGCCAAGGCATAGCTTGTTGATTACTTTTTATCACCGACTCTAAATTTGGTAAGGCAAGCGCACCACGACCAAGCATTAAGTTCGCGGTATGGCTTTCTTCGATACAACGATGGGCATCAGCTAAGTTCCAAATTTCGCCATTGGCGAAAATTTCTATCGGATATTTTTTTACAATACCAGCAATAAAGTGCCAATAAGCGGGAGGGCGATAGCCATCCGCTTTAGTTCTCGCATGAATAGTGAGTTGATCAGCTTTGGCTGATGTTATCGCGCTAACTATCTCATCTAACAATGAGGCATCATCAAAGCCTAAGCGAATTTTTGCAGAAAGGGTCACGTCTTCGCCAATCGCTTCTTTTACCGCTAACACTATTTTATATATATCTTCAGGGGTTTTCAGTAATGCGGCACCGCCACGATTTTTATTAACCGTTTTAGCAGGACATCCAAAATTAAGATCAAGACCATGGGAGCCTAATTCTATTGCTCTAACAGCATTTTCCGCCATCCAGTTGGGTTCTTGACCAAGTAACTGCATTCTTAATGGTGTACCTGACTGCGTATAACCTTGTTGCTCTAATTCAGGGCACACTTTGTAGAAGCATCGCTCAGGTAATAGCTGGTCAACTATACGTAGAAATTCAGTAATACAAAAATCGTAATTATTTAATGAGGTCAGTAGATGGCGCATTAACGCATCGGCAACACCTTCCATTGGTGCTAAAACAACTTTTTTTACTTGAGTATTCATAGATCAGCGAGTAACCTCAAAAGTGAGTCATAAGATTTATCTAAAAGTGAATAAATATTTTCAACTTAATTGAAATTTATTTATTACGCCAAGGGTCTTTGTTAGTAGCTTACATATGTAGTGCCAAAATTATAAAATTAAAGGAAAACATAATGAAACTTTTGAAAAAATCATCAATGACAGCTCTATTAGGTTTATTTGCCTTAACACTTGCCGTTTCAGCTCCAGTAAAAGCAGAGACTAACCCTTTTGAAACTAAAAGCATTGTAACGATTACAGCGGTAGATGCTAGCGGAAAATGTGGCGAAGGCAAAGCTGACGACAATGCTAAATGTGGTGAAGGTAAAGCAGACAAAAAAGGTAAGTGCGGCGAAGGAAAATGTGGCGAAGCTAAAACTGCCAAAAAAGGTAAGTGCGGCGAAGGAAAATGTGGCGAAGGAAAAGCAGACAAAAAAGGTAAATGTGGCGAAGGTAAAGCAGATAAAAAAGGTAAATGTGGCGAAGGTAAAACTGACGCTAAGAAATGTGGCGGTTAATTTTAATCAGCAATTCAAAATAATAACATACCTTTATAAAAGCTATTTAATCTCTGGTTAAATAGCTTTTTTGTCTTTCTGTAAAGTTTATTATGTTGGCAAATTTGTAGCTGTTTTTATTTACTTTAGCGCGAGTCATTATAAAGTCTCAATCATTACCTTATTTCGGCTAAAGTTTATCTCTCTTTACTTATCTCTTTAAATTACCCCGGTAAAATAAAATGGCTTGTCGCATTGCACTATTTTCTTTAAAACGGCGGTTTTATTAATTAATGTCTTTTTTTCCAAGACTAATGTCGCGAAAAAACAGATAATACCGATAATTAATCACATCTTGCCAATAGGCAGTCACTAAAACGAAGCAAATCACTGAGCTTTTAGTGCAAAAATCCGGAAATTATTCAATGGAAATCAAAGTTAATTATCTCGACAACCTTAGAATTGAAGCTAAATTTGATGATTTTTCTGTCATCGCTGATCAACCTATTCGCTATAAAGGTGATGGTTCTGCCCCAGGACCTTTTGATTACTTCTTAGCATCATCAGCGCTTTGTGCCGCCTATTTTGTTAAGGTTTATTGTAATTCGCGTGATATACCCACTGAAAATATTCGTTTGTCACAAAACAATATCGTCGATCCTGAAGATCGATATAACCAAATTTTTCAAATTCAGGTTGAGTTGCCTGAAAGTATTTCTGAAAAAGATCGCAAAGGCATTGTCCGTTCCATTGATCGCTGTACTGTTAAAAAAGTAGTTCAAAGTGGCCCTGAGTTTAAAGTAGAAATAGTCGATAGTCTTGAAGACGACGCCCAAGCGATGCTTATGGGGCAGTCGGCAAGTGATACCAGCACCTACATTTTAGGTAAAGACTTACCACTTGAACAAACTATTGCTGATATGACTGGCCTGTTGGCTGATTTAGGTATGAAGATTGAAATATCTTCTTGGCGAAATATTGTGCCTAATGTTTGGTCACTGCACATCCGTGATGCTGCATCACCGATGTGCTTTACTAACGGTAAAGGCGCAACAAAAGAAAGTGCGCTTTGCTCTGCACTGGGTGAATTTATTGAGCGTCTTAACTGTAATTTCTTTTATAACGATCAGTTTTTTGGTGTTGATATTGCCAACAGTGATTTTGTTCATTATCCCAATGAAAAATGGTTTAAACCTGGCGCCAATGATGAGTTACCCAGCGGCATACTTGATGAATATTGTTTAGCTATATACAACCCTGACGACGAATTACGAGGCTCAAACCTAATAGATACTAACTCTGGCTTAGCCGAACGAGGTATTTGCTCTATTCCTTATGTACGCCATTCTGATGGTGAAACTGTTTATTTCCCTTCAAACTTAATTGAAAATTTATTCTTAAGTAATGGTATGAGTGCAGGTAACAACTTACCCGAAGCACAAGTGCAATGTTTGTCAGAAATTTTTGAACGCGCAGTTAAAAAGCAAATTATTGCCGAAGAAATTGTTTTACCCGATGTACCTAAAGACGTAATTGCAAAATATCCAGGTATTTTAGCGGGCATTGAAGGGCTAGAAGCACAGGGCTTTCCGGTTGTCGTTAAAGATGCATCATTAGGGGGGCAATTCCCTGTGATGTGTGTCACGCTTATGAACCCTAAAACGGGTGGCGTTTTTGCCTCTTTTGGTGCTCACCCAAGTTTTGAAGTTGCGCTGGAACGAAGTTTAACGGAGTTGTTACAAGGAAGAAGCTTCGAAGGCTTAAACGACGTACCTAAGCCGACTTTTAATAGCATGGCGGTTACTGAGCCTGAAAACTTTGTTGACCACTTTATTGACTCAACAGGTGTTGTTTCTTGGCGTTTCTTTAGTAGTAAACATGATTATGAATTTTGCGAATGGGACTTTTCTGGTACTAATGAAGAAGAAAATGCTGTTTTAATGGCAATTTTGAAAGACCTAGGCAAAGAAGTCTATATTGCAGAGTTTAATCAACTGGGTGCTACCGCTTGTCGTATGCTCGTGCCAGACTATTCAGAAGTGTACCCGGTTGAAGACCTTATTTGGGACAACACCAATAAATCACTTGACTACCGTGAAGATATTTTAAATCTTCATACCTTAAGTGAAGCAGCCTTAGTAAGTTTAGTTGAACGCCTAGAAGACAGTCAGCAAGATAACTACATTGATATTAAAACCTTAATTGGTATTGAATTTGATGAAAACACCGTTTGGGGTCAGCTCACTATTCTTGAATTAAAAATTCTTATCTATCTCGCGTTAGGCGCTTTAGAGGAAGCTATTGAGTTAGTTGGAGAGTTTTTACAATACAACGACAATACGGTTGAGCGCGGATTGTTTTATCAAGCGGTTCATGCAGTATTAGAAGTGACCTTAGACGAAGAAATGGCACTCGAAGACTATATCGGTAATTTCAATAGGATGTTTGGTGAAGATAATATCGAGCAAGTTATTGGCTCTGTCTTTGGCGAGGTTAGATTTTATGGGCTAACGCCAACGAGTCTTAAGCTTGAAGGGCTAGATAAGCACCTAAGATTGATTGAAAGTTATAAGAAGTTGCATCAAGCGCGTAAATTTGCTGCTGAGAAATAGCTAAAGCTTATCGTCAAACAAGCCAATATTTACTGCTAATATTGGCTTTTTTTATTGTTAAATTTAATAATCACTGAGTCTGATAAAGCTCAGTTCTGTTTCTGCCCAAATTCTTTGCTTGGTATACTGCTTTATCAGCCTGAGCATAAAAATCTGTAAATGATATTTTATTTTCATAAATACTGACACCAATACTGACGGTGAGTGGCTTATTATCCACCATAACGGTAGCGATTAATTGATGTAATCGCTGACAAAATAGTAAAGTGTCAGTCTTGTCTGTGTCCGGTAACAGGATTAAAAACTCTTCACCACCGACACGAGCAACAAGGTCTGTTTGTCGGCAAAACGCTTTTAATTTCTGACCAAGCTCTTGCAATACTCGGTCTCCTTCAACATGACCAAAAGCGTCATTTATTTTCTTAAAGTAATCAATATCAAACATTAATAAACTAACCGATTGCTGAGAACGTGCTGCTTGTTCAAGCACTAAGCTACCTCGATAGCTCATTTCTCTCCTATTTAATAGCTCGGTTAACTCGTCAGTAGAGGCAAGTAACTTTAACGCTTCGGCTTGCTCTTCGAGTGTTTCACGGGTTTTTATTAATTCATCATAAAGTTGGTCTCTTTTTGATGCGTTGAAAAAGCTCCAGTAAATACAGCCATCGCTACTATAATGGGCATTAACCGTGACTGGAATGCGTACGCCTTTGGCATTAAAAATAATTAACTGCATCTCTTCGCAGGTTTTTTCATGTAAAAGTGTTGGGATTAAATAAGTTTGAAAAAATATTTTAGATGACTGGGTAAAAATCACATCGGTACTTTTCCCAATAAGCTCTCCAGGTATCCATAATAGTTCGGTAGTGAAATATGAATTCACATAAGTAATAACTCTTGACGAGTTCGTTACTAAAGCGCCACATGGGAAATGATCTGGCGTAGGCTTTTGTATATCAGTTTGAACTGTAGGGCTATTTTTAATGGTCACGGTTTGCGTATTCTATAATGGTATCGACAATTTCATTAGGATGGGTCATATGCAAACAATGTCCGTCAGCTTCTATCACTTCAAGTTGACTCTCTGATATTTGACTGTGGATAAACTCACCGACGGATGTTGCAGCTAATGCATCATTTTTGCTTTGAAAAATTAATGATGGCTGCTTAATATCTTTTAGAATATGGCGATAATCAGATAAAAACGTTGCTTGGGCAAAGTTCTTGGCAATAACCGGGTCTGTTGAACAAAAACTGCCACTTAACTCGCCAACAAAATCAGTTGAATTTGCGTTTCCTATCACTAAGGGGGCTAAATAATCTGCCCAGCCAATATAGTTTTTATCCATCAGACCTAACAGCTCAAGTAAGTCTACTTTTTCAAAGCCGCCCATATATTCAGGTGGAAAATTTAAAAAACAAGGTGACGGGCATACCATGATGAGTTTAGCGAATAAATTAGGTTGTTGATTCGCAGCAATAGCCCCGATAATACTACTGACTGAGTGGCCAATAAAGGTGACATTTGATAGCTTCAGTGCTGCACATATTTCAATAATATCCTCTGCATATCCTGCTAGCTCGCTATAACGCTTTTTGTTGTATTGTGATATATCAGAAGCGCCTGACCCAACATAGTCAAAGAGTACGAGGGTAAATTTACTCAGTAGCTTTGGCGTCAAAAAGCGCCACATATTTTGATCACAACCAAAACCGTGCGCAAGAAAAAGTGTTTTTTCACCTTTTCCAATGACCTTAACATTATTTCTAAGCAACACATCTTCTGACAAAAACATATTATTTCCAGCTAAAATTTACATTGAATTAACGACTATCAACCATATTATTTGTACTTATATCTAACAAAGCTATTTATATTACCACAGAAGGAAACAGTTGCAGCGTTTGTTCAATAATATCAGTTTTCTGGCTTTTAGCTAAATAAGCGGCATATATATCTCTTGAATATACCGGTGCATCTTCAACAAGGTATAATTTATTTTTCTCGATATATTCAAAAGTCATTTGTCTGGGTAAATAAGCACTTCCGCCGGCGTCTAATAGAAAATTTAATGCAATTCTTGGTTGGCTCATATAGTGTCTTGCGGGAGGAGCATCTTGAAATTCTCGTAGGTGTTGCGCATTCACTGACTCGCCATAGTCGACCATTATATGGTTATCTAATGTTAACTTTTCGCTAGTATCGTTTGGCTCTGTGGTGACTAAATGTAGTGGAACTGTCGCCACTTTTTCAGTAATTAAATCTTTAACAAAAGGTGGCTCGAAAAAAAAGGCAATATCGACCACACGACTGAGTAAACTCTTTCTAAGCTCTAACGGCGAGTAAGTGTTAGTTAATAAACTGACATCGTCAAAATTACGATGTATCTTTTTTAACCAGTCTTGTAAGACAATATCCCAAATAGACATCATCGAGCCAACAACTAATTGATAAGTATCACTATCGGCGACACCGACATCTTGTTTAGTTTTTTGCCACATAAACAATAATTCATTAGCATGTTTTATTAACCGGTTACCTTCGGGGGTTAATTTTAAATGCTTTTGGCTTCGGTCAAATAACATCACACCTAAGTCACCTTCCAATAACTTAATCCTTGCGCTTACCGCAGATTGAGTAATGAATAAGTTCTCAGACGCTATTCTAAAGTGTAATGTACGACTCACTTCAAGAAATGTTTTTAATAGTTCGATTTTCATGCAAACCTCGATAAACAACGCAATCATTTTTTTTGATTAAACTCATCAAAATATAGCGCTATATTATTTAATAAGCTGACTATACACTCCACAGCACTTATTACCTCACTTTTTATCAATAAATAAAAGTGAATATCAAAAGACTGACTTATGAAAATTGCTATCTTATCTAGAAACAAAAAACTTTATTCTACGCGTCGTTTAAAAGAAGCGGGCGAAGCCATGGGCCATGAAGTTGATATTATTGATACCTTACATTGCTATATGGATATCACCAGTACGCGATCTGCTGTACGTTATCATGGTAAAGAATTACCAAAATATGATGCTATAATTCCTCGTATTGGCGCCTCTGTGACCTTCTATGGCACTGCTGTGGCAAGACAGTTTGAAATGATGGGCACGTTTAACATTAATGAGTCAGTGGCTATTAGTCGTTCACGCGACAAGTTGCGTTCATTGCAACTATTATCGCGTAAAGGTTTGGGCTTACCGCGCACTGGCTTTGCCAGCAAACCTGATAATGCCAAAGATTTAATTAAAAATGTTGGTGGCGCGCCGGTAGTTATTAAGTTACTCGAAGGCACGCAGGGCATAGGTGTGGTTTTAGCAGACACAGCAAAATCAGCTGAAGCTATTATCGAAGCGTTTATGGGCTTAAACGCGAATATATTAGTACAAGAATTTATTAAAGAAGCCGGTGGTGCTGATATTCGCTGTTTAGTGATCGGCGGTAAAGTGGTGGCGGCGATGAAACGTCAAGGCGCTGAAGGTGAGTTTCGTTCTAATTTACATCGCGGCGGCTCTGCTGAAGTGGTTAAGTTATCTAAAGCTGAGCGTGACACAGCTGTAAGTGCTGCAAAAGCAATGGGCCTAAACATGTGTGGCGTTGATTTACTGCGTTCACAAAATGGCCCTATGGTGATGGAAGTTAATTCATCTCCAGGTCTTGAAGGTATTGAAAAAGCGACCGGTAAAAATGTTG
>NZ_VOLR01000043.1 GCF_007954355.1 Colwellia hornerae | reverse complement strand
GACCTTCGGGTTATGAGCCCGACGAGCTACCAGACTGCTCCATCCCGCGTCCGAATGTCCTAATAGATTCTTAGGAAAGCCAAGTTGTTTTAATTCAAACTTAAGAATTTGCTTTTTATACTTAAGCTTAAGTTGGTTGCGTGAGCCCATATCTTTCGAAAGGGAACTGACGACCTGATTTTAAACTTTTATCTTAAGTTGGTTGCGGGAGCCAGATTTGAACTGACGACCTTCGGGTTATGAGCCCGACGAGCTACCAGACTGCTCCATCCCGCGTCCGAATGTCCTAATAGATTCTTAGGAAAGCCAAGTTGTTTTAATTCAAACTTAAGAATTTGCTTTTTATACTTAAGCTTAAGTTGGTTGCGGGAGCCAGATTTGAACTGACGACCTTCGGGTTATGAGCCCGACGAGCTACCAGACTGCTCCATCCCGCGTCCGAATGGTTTAAGTATTCCCAGTAAAGGTTACACATAAACAAGCCATAACTGTTTTAATTCGTGTTATTAACGAATGCATTTCAAAAACATCAGCCCTTGAAAGCGAGGCGTATCTTAAGGATAGTTACTTCACATTGCAAGGCGTTTCTTTAACATTTTTACATCTATTAAAAAATGGCAGCTATTTGCCCTAATTGTAGTCTAAACGGTGGTTTTATAACCTTTAAGACGTGCTGATACTGTTATTAAAAATATTTAAAAATATATATCAGTGAATATTCGTGTTTTATGCACGTCTCTATATAAGTAGTTAGCGTCTTTGTTTATAATTGCGGGCATAAATCGGTCTGGAAAACAATCATGCAGCAATTTTTAGCATTAACATCTCCTGGTATAGAAATTTTATTAGCTCAAGAGCTAAAAGATTTAAAAGCATCACAAGTCGTGCAAAAGCCTGAAGGCGTATATTTTACGGCAACAATTGAAGAGGCCTATAAAATATGTCTCTATTGTCGTTTATCAACACGAATTTTATTAAGACTTGCTGAAGGTGATGCTGAAAATAAAGATAAACTTTTTGCAACCGCGCAAAGTGTTAATTGGTCTGAACAATTTTCGAGTAACCATACCTTTGCTATCGACTTTGTTGGCTCGAGTGATGAAATCAGAAATACTCAGTTTGGCGCGCTTACGATAAAAGATGCGCTAGTTGATCATTTTCGTGATCAAGGAATGGACAGGCCTTCTGTTGACAAAAGTTCGCCTGACATCAGTTTTCAAGCTCGTTTGTTAAGAGAAAAGGTTGTTATCTATCTTGATTTTTCTGGCCGTAGTTTATTTAAGCGTGGCTATCGCGAGCACTCGGGCGCTGCACCATTAAAAGAGCATCTGGCGGCGGCTATTATTACTCGTTCAGGCTGGTTAGATGATACGACTAAACCGCTTGTTGATCCTATGTGTGGTTCTGGCACGATTTTAATCGAAGCGATAATGATGGCCGCAGGTTACGCACCTGGTATCGACAGAGTGAAATGGGGATTTGATTGTTGGCTTGGTCATCAATTATACCCGTGGCAAGCACAATTAACACAAGCTAAACAAAAATCACATCTTGGCCTTGAAGAATTAAAAGCGAAAGTTTTCGGTATTGATATTGATAGCCGAGTGATAAATACCGCACAAGTTAATGCACGTAATGCCGGTGTACAAAAGTTTATTGAATTTTCATGTAAAGACATCAATAACTTAAATAATGGTTTTGGCCACAACGGTACTTTTTTACTTAACCCTCCTTACGGAGAGCGTATTGGTGAATTACCAGAGCTTGTCGAAAATTTTGTTTTATTAGGACGAAAACTAAAAGCACAATTTGTTGATTGGCGTATTGCTATTTTAACGGCGAATGTTGAATTGCTCTCGATGATGAAGCTAGCAAGCCATAAACGCTATAAATTTAAGAATGGTCCATTAGATTGTCAACTTGCTCTTTATAACGTCGATGAAAAACAAGCTTCAGGGCAAAATAATGATGCAGAATTCGAAGATAAAGATTCAGATTTTGGGAATCGCTTATTAAAAAACAAGAAGAATTTAAAAAGCTGGCTGAAAAAAGAAAATATTGAATGTTATCGTTTATACGATGCCGATATTCCAGAATATAATGTCGCGGTTGATGTTTATGGCGAGTATTTGGTTATTCAAGAGTATTCAGCACCAAAAATTATTGAAGAAAGTAAAGTCGCAAAACGTTTACAAGAAGTTATCTATTTTGCCCCTAAGGTACTAGGCGTTCCTACCGACAAGGTGATATTAAAAACCCGTGCCAAGCAAAAGGGCAGTGACCAATATCAACGTGTTGATCAAAGTAAACAGTCGATGATTATCAACGAACATGGTGCAAAGTTAAAAATTAATTTATGGGACTACCTTGATACAGGCTTATTTTTAGATCACCGTAAAACCCGACAAATTGTTGCACAGAAATCTAAAAACAAGTCATTGCTTAATTTATTTGCGTATACCGGTTCTGTTTCATTGCAAGCAGCACTGCATGGCGCAACAAGTATTACTACTGTTGATATGTCGAATACTTACTTGAACTGGGCACAAGAAAATTTTGCCTTGAATAAATTGTCGGGTCATAAATACCAATTTGTGCAAGCCGATTGTTTAACTTGGTTAAAAGAGCATCGAGGCACTTATGATGTTGTTTTTGTTGATCCGCCAACATTCTCAAATTCTAAGCGTATGGAAGACAGTTTTGATGTGCAAAGCGATCATGTGGCGTTAATTACTGATGCAATGAAGTGTGTTACGGAAAATGGTGAGCTGATTTTCACCAATAATAAACGCAACTTTAAAATGGACTTCGACGCAGTTGCTGCTTTAAATTTTGAGGTGAAGTCAATTTCAGAGTTAACCCGTGATAAAGATTTTCAGCGTAATAAACATATCCATAACAGTTGGTTAATTACCCGTAAAAAAGTTAATGCTTAATGAGTGTTTTATTTCACTTATATAGTAGTGCTGGTTGCCACCTTTGTGAGCAAGCTGCAGATATAATTGTCGATATAATACCCGATCACCAAATTAAGGTGGTCGACATTATTGATGATGACACCAGTAGCGAAAATAATTTAGTAAATTTATACGGTGTACATATTCCCGTATTAGAGCGCTTGAGTGATAACACCCTATTATTCTGGCCTTTCGAACAATCACAAGTAGTAGAGTTGATATAAACCATGGAATTAATCCGAATAGCTCAAGGCGAATTAGCCTTCGGTGAAGACAGTATTTTAGATAAGACAGATTTGACGATAAAAACGGGCGAACGCGTCTGTTTAGTTGGTAAAAATGGCGCCGGTAAGTCTTCATTAATGAAAGTGTTGATGGGTAAACAGAACCTAGACGATGGTCAAATTTTGATGTCGAGCAACATTAAGTTGGCGATGTTAGAGCAAGATCCACCTGAGTCATCTGAAATGAGCGTTTTTGATTATGTTGCGCAAGGGGTTGCTGAAAATGCCGAATTGATTAAGCAATATCACCATATCATTCATATTATTGGTGAAGACCCTTCAGAGAAGAATCTTAATAAATTATCCAACGTTCAACAACAACTTGACCAAGCCAATGCTTGGCAAGACGAGCAACGTATCGATAAAGTATTAACCACGCTAGCATTAGAAGCAGACAAAATGATTTGCGACTTATCTGGTGGTTGGTTACGTAAACTGGCATTAGCGAAAGCATTAGTCAGCGAGCCTGATGTGTTATTACTTGATGAGCCGACTAACCATTTAGACATTAGTAGTGTGTTGTGGTTAGAGCAATTTCTAAAAGACTTTAAAGGCACTATTATATTTATTAGTCATGATAGAGCATTTATTCGTGGTTTAGCGACCCGTATTTTAGATTTAGACCGTGGTCAGCTCGTTAGCTACCCTGGTAACTATGATCTTTATATCGAACAAAAAGCTCATGACTTAGAAGTCGAGTCGACACAAAATGCGCTTTTTGATAAGCGTCTAGCTGAAGAAGAAGTTTGGATAAGACAAGGCGTTAAAGCTCGTAGAACTCGTAACGAAGGCAGAGTTCGTTCACTTGAAAAATTACGAGTTGAACGTCAAGAACGACGTGAAGTGAAGAAGCAGGGTGATATTAATATATCAACCGGTGATCGCTCAGGTAAGTTAGTTTTTGAGTGTGAAAATTTGCATATGGCGTTTGGCGATAAAACCATTTTCAATGGTTTAGATTTACTTATCACTCGTGGCGACCGTTTAGCACTTATTGGTGCGAACGGTACCGGTAAGTCAACCTTAATCAAATTAATTATGGAACAACAACAGCCTAGCTCAGGAAAAATGAGGGTTGGTGTTAATTTAGATGTGGCTTATTTTGATCAACATCGCGATGCTTTAGACTTGAATATGACCGTTCAGGACACTGTTGCCGAAGGTAAGCAAGAAGTTACTGTAAATGGTGTAACACGGCATGTGTTGGGATATTTGCAAGACTTCTTATTTAGTCCTAAACGCGCTAGAACTCCGGTACGTGCACTTTCAGGTGGTGAAAAAAATCGTTTGTTACTAGCGCGTCTATTTTTAAGACCTAGCAACTTACTCATTCTCGATGAGCCAACTAACGATTTAGATATAGAAACTTTAGAATTATTAGAGGAAGTCGTTGCAAATTATGCAGGAACCGTTATTTTAGTAAGCCATGATCGCGATTTTGTTAATAATTGTGTAAATAGTTGTCTTTATTTTGATGGCAGTGGTGAAATAACAAATATTGTTGGCGGTTATGATGACGTTGATAGTTATTTAGCATATAAAGCTGAGCAGCGTAAGCAGTTAGCAGAAGGTATAAAAGCCCCAGCTACTTCGGTTAATGAAAGCAAAGTTGCTGTGCCGGTGTCTACTAAAAAAAAATTATCGTTCAAAGATAATCGTGAATTAGAAGCGCTACCAGGACAGGTTGATGAACTTGAAGCATTAATTAATTCATTGCAAGAACAAGTCAATGACGCTAACTTTTTTGCCCAAGATAGCAACAAAACAAAAAATATATTGAACCAGCTTGAAGAAAGTGAGTCAAAACTCGAAATCGCTTTCGCAAGATGGCAAGAGCTAGATGAATTATAACAAGAAATGAGAGTTAAGTAGTTATATGAACAAATTTGTAAAATCGGTATTAGTGTTAGGAATTAGCAGTGCGTTAAGTTTATCAATGGCACAGGCAGCTAAATATGAAGTTATCGATAAAGGTGGCATTGATATAGTTAAATATAGTTATGCTCAGCAAGAAAATAACCAAAGTCAAATGGCTATTTCTGGCTCAGATATTTATAATTTTCCTGTTCAATTTCAATATTTTGATACTGATGATTTTGATAGTATTGTTAGATTAGCCAGTTCGCAACATGAAAATGTTGATGCGTTAAGCGATATTGAAAACGAAAATGATTTAAGATCCGGCAACCCCTCAGCTAATGACCTAGCTTGGGCTGTACGGTATTTAAAGAGCCAAAATAGTAGTCGTTCAGCTAGATTTTATCAACAAGTTGGTAATATTTTGGCTATGCGTAATTTAACGGGTAATGCCGGAGATACTGAAAGCTTTGCTGTATTCGATCAATACTTCCCTGATACGACAATACTTACGCGTTCAACCGTAGATTATGTAAATGGTATTACTAATGATGGTTGGATTTATGGTAACGGCTCAGCGCCATATACCGCGATGCCATTTACGGGTACTGATGGCAACCCAGTTGTGTATTGGGTTCGTGATTTTACCTCTAGAGCATTTTATTCTCCTGATGCAGGTAATACCATTATTGCATTAAAGCCACCAACTGAAGGTGACGATATTCCTGAAAGTCTTCGCTTAGGTGGTGAATCTGCTATTTTAGATATCAGTGAATCTTTATTTGCTGTAGGTTATGCAAGCACTAGCATTGACCAAAACTCCCTTGATGATATTACTAATGAGTCAGGTGGATGTGCTGACCCTGAAATTCTAGCGAATGTACCGTTTGAAATTTGTATTCAGAGTGTCGTTAGTAGTATGTACAACACCGAAGCGTTTAAATGGACGCTAAGTCTGGAAGGTGTTACTAAGGCCGAGACTTTAGGACATTTAGTTACGCCTAATGTTGATGACCCACGAGAATTTGTTAACTACGCACAGGCAATCAATAATGATGGTGTGGCTGTTGGCTTTGCTCATGGTTGGGAAGACAAAAATGAAACGGCGCCAAGTAGGAATGAACCGCGAAACTTCTATGGGGTAGTTTATAAAAATGGCCAGGTGAAAGACTTTACAGATAATCATGTTAAGTTTTTTGATTCACGTACTTACGGTATTAACAATGCAGGTATCGCTATTGGTCACACTAAAACGGTGGTGAATGGTAGTACACGTACAAAATTCTTTCATGTAGATACCAATGATTTTGATAGTGGAATGGAAATGATAAGACCTGATGACTTTTTTAAAGGCTCATCAAGCACTGCCCGCGCTATTAACGAAAATGGTATTATTGTTGGTGAAGGTGAAGTGGAAACACATAACGATCTTAAGTCTCCTCGTCGTAGACATGCTTTTATGTATGACATTGCCAGTAAGACATTTACCGACCTCAATGATCTGTTAACTTGTGACTCTGCGTACACCATTATCGAAGCACGTGATATAAACGATAAAAATGAAATATCTGCGTCAGCACTTGTTAAGGCACCTCGCCGCGACGCAAAAGGTGAATTGATATTTGATTTGAATACAGGCGAACAACTTGTAGAAGATGTTGTTCGTGCTGTTACGTTGAGACCGTTAGCGGGTGAGATAGATGACTGCTCAGGTGTTGAGAAAAAAGTAGAAAGATCAGGCGCTGGTTTAGGCTTTATCAGTTTCTTTGCTTTATTAATCTTTGGCTTTACTCGTCGAGTATTGAAAAAAAGCTAATCATAAGTTTTTAAATGTATTGTTAGGTCTAGGTTATTGATTAATCTAGACCTTTTTTATGTGGCACTATTATTTGTCACCTTTAAATTAACTAAAAAATATTCAAATGCATATTTCTGAACAAGAAAGAGACGCTGTTTATAAAACTATCTTTTCACGCCGTGATGTTAGAAGTGATTTTATCAACAAATCAATTCCTGAAGATGTTTTAAAGCGAATATTAACCGCGGCTCATCATGCTCCCAGTGTTGGTTTTATGCAACCGTGGGACTTTATTGTCATCAATGACAAAGTAACAAAACAAAAAATTAAGCATGGATTTGAGCAAGCAAATTCAGTTTCGAAAAAAATGTTTACTGATGATCAACAGCAAGCATATCAAAAGTTAAAACTTGAAGGAATTTTAGAAGCGCCGATAGGAATATGTGTCACATGCGACAGAGAAAGGAATGGCCCAGTTGTATTAGGGAAAACAATTAAAGCTGAAATGGATTTATACAGTGCAGTTTGCGCCGTACAAAACTTATGGCTTGCCGCAAGAGCAGAAAACTTAGGTGTTGGCTGGGTAAGTATTATTGAAGACGACATTCTAAGGAATGCTTTAAATATTCCCGCAGAAATTGAAATAATTGCTTATTTGTGCATTGGTTATGTCACACATTTTAAAGATAAACCTGAACTAGAAAGTGCAGGTTGGTTACCGAGACGCTCGGTTGATAAAGCGATACACTATAATAAGTGGACACCTAAAGTAAAATAACAGATACATTGGAGCATATCATGGCAGAAGAAACTATCTTTTCAAAAATAATCAGACAAGAAATACCGACCCCTTTACTCTATCAAGATGAACTTGTGACCGCATTTAGAGACATAACGCCACAAGCCAGTACCCATGTTCTTATTATCCCAAATAAATTAATTGCGACGATTAATGATGTGACTGAAGATGACGAACTCACTTTAGGTCGAATGATCACAGTCGCTAAAAAAATAGCTAAAGAAGAGGGCATTGCTGAAAATGGTTATCGGCTTATAATTAATTGTAACGAGCATGGTGGCCAAGAGGTTTACCACATCCATATGCACTTAGTGGGTGGGCAGCATTTAGGCAAAATGTTAGCAAAATAAAGGTGAGTTAGATTGCATTGAAAGTAAATGAGTTGAGTCGCTGAATTGCTACGGTCAATGGTAATGCGTGAACTGCCAAGCTACTCCATAATTATTATAATATCTTTTATTGGTTATACTGTGTGAATTGGAAAGAATTATTAGAAAATCGAAACCGACTTTTTTGGCTAGTGCATAGCGCGAGTTGGTTTGGCTTTGCTTTAGTGCATTATTTAGGTTCATTATTACATGATCCACGTGATATTTTTGTTGTCATAATTTTTCTCAATGCTTATGCAGGTTGGTTGTTCACGGTGCCTTTACGATACCTTTATCGTAGAGTTTGGAATTTTAGCCCGGCTAAAATTGCAGTTGTGGTGATAGTCGCGTCTTATTTGGTTGGCGTACTTTGGCAAGTTGTCAAAAATATTAATCATTGGGAAATATACAAGCACGGTTATCGCCCCGATTTTTGGCTGTATTATACTTCTAACAGTGTTTATTCATTCTTTATTATTTTGAGCTGGAGTGGTTTATACTTTGGGACAAAATATTATCAAATGTTGCAAAAAGAAAAACAAAATGTTTTAGAAGCTAACAGTGTTGCTCACCAGGCTCAGCTTAAAATGTTACGTTATCAGCTCAATCCTCATTTTTTATTTAATACCCTTAATGCAATTTCTACCCTTATTTTGGTGAACGAAAATAAAATAGCCAATGGTATGGTCACTAAGTTAAGTGAGTTTCTACGTTATTCCCTTGATAAAGACCCGATGAAAAAAGTAACCTTAAATAGTGAGTTGCATGCACTAAAACTCTACCTAGATATAGAAAAAGTTAGATTCGAAGACCGGTTATGTGTAGAGTTTATCGCTGCAGATGATTGTAAAAAAGCTCTAGTGCCAAGTATGATATTACAACCTATTGCTGAAAACTCTATTAAGTATGCAATTGCATCACAAGAGAGTGGTGGTACTATTAAAGTGACGGTGACTCGCTTTGCTAACGACTTATTATTAGAACTTGCCGATGATGGTCCAGGCGCTGAAATTAAAAATGGTAATCTTTATCGTGAGAACGGTGTGGGTCTTGCGAACAGCCGTGAAAGGTTAGCTGCATTGTATGGTAGTGATTTTTCTTTAGTTGTTGCCAATAATTCGCCAAAAGGTGTTAAAGTGAGCATTAGAATGCCCTATGAACTAGAGATAAATACATGACAAAGCTTCTGTCAACCATCATAGTTGACGATGAACCTTTAGCAAGGAAAGGCCTTGCAGTAAGATTAGCTGATCACAAAGACGTTGATATTATTGCACAATGCCATAATGGTCGCGAAGCACTTGAAGCTGTGCGAGCCTATGAACCTGACTTAATGTTTCTTGATATTCAAATGCCAGGTCTCAATGGCTTTGAAGTCGTGCAGGCCATTATTGAAAAAGGATTAAAGCTACCAATTGTTATCTTTGTCACCGCTTTTGATCAATATGCGTTACAAGCCTTTGAAGTCCATGCTCAAGACTATCTTTTAAAGCCTGCTGATGAGACTCGCTTAGCTGAATCTATGCAGAAAGTTAGGCAGAGCCTGAACAGCTCAGAAAATGCTGTTCATAAATCTAAACTTATTCAATTAGTCAGTGATGTTACCGGTAATGATTGTGACAAAATTTTAGCTGAGCTTACGAATAATCAACCGGTAAGTTTATCTTCTTATTCTGATATTTTGGCTATCAAAGATGCAGGAGAAGTGAGTAGGGTCCCGGTTAAAGACATTTTATGGATTGATGCTGCTGGAGATTACATGTGTGTTCATACCCATTCTGCGACACATATATTACGTAAAACAATGAAGCAACTTGAAGAAATATTAGATCCTAAGCAATTCGTGCGCAGTCACCGCTCAACCATAGTTAATAAAAATTATGTTGATAAGTTTTGCAGCCAACTTAACGGCGAGTATTATTTAGTGATGAGTAGTGGCAAAGAATTAAAAGTGAGCCGAAGTTACAAAGACAAAGTTAAACAAGCTGTTGGTATCTAAAGCGTAAAAATTAGAATTTCCGATTGAGTGATTTGCTTGGCGCCGCTCTTATTAAACAGCCCGGGTTTTACTTAAATTCACGCTCTCATTCAGCACTATACCTTTAGTAGAGTCGTTTTTAATGACTTTAGCTTTTTGGGTTAACTTTATTATTGTCTTTTTTCTTGGCATACTCCTTGTCCAAATATCACAGGGTAGCACTTTGAAAACCTCTAAATTCAAACTGAATTTTAGTGCGGCTTTGATCAAAAACCATACGTCATATGGGATTAATTATTATTTTCTATAACGGTTATGGTGTAATTATCGATTATGGCCTTTATGCTTAAATTCATTACTCAACAGATAATAAATGTTCAGCGGGGATAAATAACAGTTGGCTTTTATGGCTTTATCGCTTACTTTAAATATCGGTTACTTGCCTATTCATCAGGCGTTATGTTTATAAATCAATGGAGATTTACTATGTCTACACCAATACGAGCATCTGACACACCTTTTGCAATCGACGTTGAAGAAGGTAAAAAATATTCTTGGTGTTCTTGTGGTGAAAGCCAAAAACAACCTTTTTGTGATGGCTCTCATAAAGGCTCAGAATTCTCGCCAGTAAGATATACCGCAACGGAGTCTAAAAAAGTATTTTTTTGTGGCTGTAAGCAGACTGCATCTCAGCCTATGTGTGATGGCAGTCATAAAAAAACCTAGTATTACTAAGTTTTATTCGCTAAAAAGTATAGACAAACGCTACTTTTTTTACATTAGGTTTTATATTTTCATGTCTTTAATTAACGAAGATATTAATAATGTAATTTACCGAATAATTTCACGGTCAAATGACCAAACATACTGATTGAATACAGAAAATGTAATGGTTTAACGAATAAAATCCGTTAAAAATAATTGATATACCCTAGTAATATCACCAGGGTATATTGTTACTTAATGATGTTACTCGTTCTAATAGCGATATATTCTGTAGCTCATCAACATTAGCGCTAATAGTAAAACACTCATTTTATTGAGCCACCGATAGTTGAAGAAGTTGCGGTTATCACTTGGGAGCTATTTTGTTCGCCGAATAACTGGTTAAGATAAGTTTGTTTAAAAATCTATGGTTTTAACATCACCTTTAATGATATCTACTGTGGCTATATTTCCAGCAGGAGAAGGTATTGTTAATGCATTATATTGAATGTTGTCATCGTCGGCTCCGCACATCAAAGCAAGGGTATAACTTCCTGCTGCTACAAACCCTATGCTATAAGTACCATCTACTGCCACTGCTGTTGATATTAATGGAGCTGTTGCGGTCGGTGTATCACCAATAAAAGTTTCATCTTCTGCATCATAACTATCACCTAATTCGGTTGGAGCACCTTCATACAGATAAACAATACAACTACCTAAATTAGTATTATCAGCAGAAACATTACCCGTTAATGTTCCGTATTCACTTACAATACGTACACCATGAGGCTTAATAATAAAACCATTTTTAGTGGGTGAATTACCACGCATTACTAATGATTCACGTAAACTAAACTCAAGAGTATAAGCTGGAGTATCACCTACTTGAATAGAGGTTGACGCAACTTCAAAACTCCCTAAACGAAGTCTAGAGCGTAAGGGTATAGCTAACGACACCTAGCCGCGCTGAATATTCCAGGGTAACAGCGGTTCAAGGTTGTTTGGTTGCTCTGCAATATGTTGTAAGCACTGTGATATATAGTCATGCACGACTATGCCGT
>NZ_VOLR01000042.1 GCF_007954355.1 Colwellia hornerae | reverse complement strand
TTGTTCACCACAGTGATATCTATCAAATTAAAGGCGAAAGCTACCGTAAAAAACAAGCTATAAAACTAAACTCAAATACCGGCCAAGTTAATTGACGCCAACCGGACAAGTTAGTTGACGTCTAATATTATATTCAATCCAGTTGTTTTTCAAGAAAATTTTATATTATATCGGTCATTTGTACTATTTGTTTTTACGTACTTAATACCAACAGTAACATTTAGATCACTTATCTTTTGGTGAATGCTTTACTTATACATTTCTTCTCTATTTCTATCTATTTCAGCTTGTTTATTCTGAGAGCGTTTATTAATTACTTGCTTCAAAGATACCGATTTCCTTGTTACCTTACCTATATTTAATGGGTCATATGATAAGCCGTAAGCGACTGATAAACGATGGTAGCTATCGCGATGTATATCTAAATTCCTTAATCTATCCGGCTTTATTAAAGGGATTATTTGCAAAGGGAATTTTGTTTTTAACGCTTCAACTTGATCAGTATATAATTTTATTTTACTACCACCACCACAAATAAAAGTAGTTATATCTTCCCCAAAACGATGACCAAGAGCTACACTATTAACAACTTTATTTAGACTACTATTAACAGCACTAATAAATGGTTTATCAATTAGCTTTAAAGTATTTAGTGGAACTCCTAGAAGTTGAGCAAAATTAACGTCCGTTGGAAAGTCTTCTCTTATATCTATAACTGCCTTAGAATGATGCATTCTATGCTTTGCTAAAATATCCCCACCCAAAGTCTGTATATCCTTACCGGTAATTTCAAATAACCACTCTCCACCAGTACTACTTACTATAAACATCGCAACATCAATTGTACCCGCGCCTATGTCAACTAAGAGGTGTGAAAACCCTCTCCTAGACGGTGACTGTACATAACCAACTATTTGAGCGGCAAACTCTGGAAATAAATTCAAACAGTCAGAATGAAGTCGGTAATCCCCTATATAATTGAAATCTTTAGCTTCAATGTTTTTAATTGCCTGATTGCACCCTCTAATATTAATTTTATTTTGAAAGCTACATATCCACGCTGCATTAATTACTTTTCGGTATAAGCTAACAACCACCTTTTCATCATAGCTTTCGGTTGGTAAGCCTGAATTAATTAGCCAATCGATATCTATACTTCTATAAATAGATTTTTTTTGCCAAACACGACATTCTTTAAATACTAAAGCCAGAAAGCAAACTATTGCAACTTGATCAAAAAGAGAAGCACTTCTTGTTAACACTGGTAGTTTTAGATCTTTAAAGCAATTAGGCCCATTTTCATATAATGAACAATTACCTCCATTATCAGAATAAAACTGAGAAGGTAATAAATATCCATATTTACCAAAACTTAATGCTTCAGCATCAACTTCAGACCCAATAACTATTTTTGTAAATGCAGTTCCAAAATCAAGCCCTATTACTAATTCCTGTGCTTTTGATATATCAATAGGAAGTTGCGCTTCTAGCTTCCCACTGAAATTATAACTTTTACTATATTGCTTTAAATTATCATCTAATGCTTTTCTATCAGGCTTTTGTGGTCTTGTAACTGTGAACCTGATTTTTTTATTTTTAGGCATGGCAATCCCTTTTATTCAACAATTTTAAATACAATCTGACATACGGGTATTAAATCAGGCTTAAATTTTTGATGTAACTCAAGTTCGGCTTTACGCTGGGTGAACCTTTCTTGAATCTTATTTATTCGACCTTCCGTTGCTTTAGTTAAGCTAGTTCGCCCTGCTAATCTATGTTTCCATAAAGCACTCTCACTACTTGCCACTTGACGTTCGAAATGCTTTTGCGCGGACGTTATTTGAAGATTAACTCTATCAATGTTTTCAGCCGTTTTTAATTGAGTTTCATATTCAAATTCATCCTCAATAAGATCATCACACAGATTTAGGTCTTCTTTAACTGCAACTTCATTAATTTCAATTTTAGCTTCAGGCCAATCAAATGAATTCAATCGGGTAAGGTTAATAATATCAAGTGACATCCCACCATCCAAAACAGATTCCTCATCTATCTTTTTAACCCTTGCAATTAACTTTTCTTCAACTCTTAATCCTTCATAACTAGCCCGTTGGATTGATGCCACATAAATTCCTTTATTTAAATTTGGCGCATAAGCATTAGGTAAAGCACAACTAACCAACGGGATAAATGCTTCATCAATATCTTTTAACCTTTTACTGATGAATTGAATAAGTGGATGAGTTTGATTTATAAACTCTACTACTGACTTTATTGTCGTTACTTTATTAAAAAAACGACAACTTTTTTTCTGTCCATTGTCCAGTGATGAAATACCATACAATTTTCTTTTATCTATAAAAGTCCTAAATAGTGCAGCTTCATTAGCAGGCAATTGAATTTCATATAATTCATCCTCAGGATTAGACTGAAAAAATATAAAACCTTGACAATGACGTTCTAAAAAATCTTTTACAAATATGCTTAAATCCGTTTCAGTAATTCTTTTACTAAATTGATGTGCGGCATTAACTTCTTGCAAAATATGGCCACTATGGGCAATTAAATTAGATGCTTGTAATTCAAGCTCTTGTTCTGAAATTTTTCTTTTTTCTAGTGCAAGTGAAGTTTGTTCAATTAATGCGTTTTCTTGTTCGGGGGTTCTCCGATCTTTTAACAAGCTACTAGTAAGTTCACTAATCTTTTCACCTAAAATAGCTTCCAGATCGCCGAGAGACTCTTTAAATATATTTAATCGTTTGTACAAACGTTCGTAAATACGTTGATCAATAGTATCGTGATAACAAAAATTTAATATAGACAGCTTTTTAGCTTTTTGACCATGGCGATCAATACGGCCAATTCTTTGTTCTATCTTCATTGGATTCCAGGGTAAGTCGTAATTAATCAAAACCCTACAAAATTGTAAATCAACACCTTCACTAGCAACTTCTGATGCGAGTAGTATTTTTATATCTTTATTATCTCTAAACCTATTAATAATCGATTGTTTCGATTCGCGCATCCCTCCCATCAAAATTTGGTTTTTATATCCAAGACTACTAAGTCTATTTGATAAATATTTCAGAGTTGGTCTAAAATATGAAAAAAGGATTATTTTTTCCTCCGGGTTGTCATCCAAATATTCCACTAAAACTGTTTGTAATGCTTTAAACTTAGAATCATTTTTCCATAATTCATTTAAGTCTACAGTCCCAAGAACACCATTCATGATAGTTTGAGTTAATGGTCCTGCCTTCTTTATGTTTGACTTTTCATTACCAAAATCTTCATATGATTGTAATTCATCATCTGCTTCCCTGTCAGTCCAAGACTTAACGGCAGCATACATACTACTTGACAGTTGTCTTTGAGGGCTAGCTAATAAAAAGCCATCACTTATATCTTTAGTTAAAGCATATCTTCTAACAATGTTTGTAACTCGTTCATATAAAGCGGCTTCAACCTCAGTCATGATTATTATGGGGGCATATGGTTCTCTAGGAATCCGTAACTCTTTGACTTCTACTTTCCTTGTTCGAGTTAACACCTTTGAAAGTAAGTTACATCGTTCAATTCTATTAGCCAATTGAACCCTGTTAGCATTTTCTTTTAACTCTTTTGCACTGAATGGTCTAGAAAGTATATTTTTTAATTGTTGGTTATCTTTTAATAAAGAGTGAGTTTGAGCACTTTCTATTAATTCTGCAATATCATCCCATGTAGAGGTTTTATCTAGCGCCTTATTTTGTGCCTTTACTAATGGCTGATTTGCTTTTAGCACACTTGGAAAAACATGCTCATTACTAAATGTATCTTCATCAACAATATTAAGTAATTGATATAAATCTTGGCTGTGAAGGTTAACCGGAGTTGCAGACAGTAAAACTAAATGCTCACTTACTTCTCTTATTATCCGCCCTAATTTCGAGGTGGCACTTTCAGAGTTTCGCATTTTATGAGCTTCATCAAAAACGACTAAATCAAACAAAGGTTCTTCACCTGAGTTCAATTCCAATAATTCAGCTAATTTCGCTCTTGGGCTATTATTTTTAACTCCATCGTCATCAGCTAAAGACTTCGGAGGTCGTAATCCATCATAGCTACAAATAATAGCTCTACCTGGCGGATAATAAGATCGTGTTCGATTATTTAATTCCTCAAATAGTTCACTAGCGCCCATCAATGTCGCTTCAATTCCAAATCGATTAGCTAGCTCATCTTTCCACTTCTCTTTAAGTACCGCCGGACAGACAACCATTAAACGACGGGCATCAAAGCGAGATCTAAGTTCAGTCCATATTAACCCTGCTTCAATGGTTTTTCCCAAACCGACTTCATCTGCAATCAAAATTCCTTTTGAAGGCGCCTCTAAAAAAGACAAAACAGGTTTGTACTGATATGCATAAAACTCAGTGTTAGTTGTATCCATTGAGTAAACAATATTAGCCAAGCGGCCTGATAACTGAATATTCGTAAGATTACGGCGCAAATCCGTAACACGACCAAATTGCTTATTTTTTAGTAACTCCACAACATTTCTCGCGGCACTATCTACAATCTCTAACGCTGTTTCATTTACCCAAGAATCCCCATCAGGAAAAATAACCAAGTATTTATTCTTCCCTCTTCTCTCTTGAACGTCTCCAGTTAAAACACCATTTTTACCTGGATCTGATTTTAGCCTTACTCGCTGTGACGCTGACCAAGCATTTTCCATTGTTCCGCCCTAAATGGTTAACTGACAAAAGTCGATATTATTTCACCAATATTTTGTTCTATATTGTGCTAATTTTAAATAACTTACAGCTACAACCTTGTGATTTTTAATCGATATTTCATTTAACTATAAGCCTACTTTAAATTCAGGCCAAGTAAACAGTATCTCAATAGTAATTAGTTAAGATAAGTAAAAGTAAAAATAAATAATAGATATTTAAAGCCCCTATTAGGGGTAAGGAGTGGATATTAAGGGCAAGTCTATTAACCATGTTAAATAATTAAAGCAGCCACAAGGTGTGCTATTTTTTTTCGCTAAAAAGAAGCTCTTTCCCCATCCTGACGGATGTGAACTTCTATCTTTATTTCTATATTGATCGTGGTTTTTTAGTAGTTCTAAAGGGGATGACTTCCTTGTTGCCATTTATTCGTCACATTGTCGTAATCACCATTCATGTACTGAATTAATACGTAACTTTAACAAATGCCTTCCTCCTCCATTTTCCTTATTTCTTCTGCTGTGTAACCGCTATATTTTTTCATATTATATGTTCCAATCTATCGATTCACTATACGCTACAAGCTCTTCATTGGTAGTAACTAAGTAAGCCATTTCAGACATTACTTTATAAGCAAAATCACGATCACTTTGCTGATAATGCATTCTATCCATTATTAATTGATTGGCTGTATTATCAGCGTGCGGATGGCCTGCTTCTTTAAAGTACTCAGTGATTGCTATAATGCGATCTATTCCAGTTGTGCCTTTAACTGCTTCTCTAGCCTGCTTGATATGACGATTATAACTTTTAGTATGTATCATTTTTTTAGTGCCTTTTTTTTGATTAAGTTAACATTAAGCTTATTATTAAATTGCACACCACCCATCGTTGGAAAATCGATTGATAGTTTACTTATTGTAAATAAAGATAAATATAGCTATTTGAGGTATTATTAACTTGAGAAGAAAGGAGTATTAAAAATAATGAAAGAGCTGTATGAAGCTGCATGTTTATATGAAAAATGGGAAGCGAATTTTACTTTTGGTAAGAAATTACCTTTAAGTTTAGTCCAACCTAATGTGTTACTGGGTTTTTGGCAAAGTATTAACACCAATAATAAAAGTCTTTCTAAGAGGAAAAGCAAATCTGATTACAGTGAGGGAGTTGAGCTATTTACTAAGATTACATCCTTGATACATGAGAATTCAAAGCCTCAAAATAATCCGTCAATCTCGTCTGACTTTTTCATTAAATATGTCAACTCTTTAGGCATAACCTTTCTTGATAATCCTATTAAATTTAAAACTTTCATTGAATCAATTAATAAACAAAAAATATCTGATAAAAATATAGCTCAATCAATAGTAACGAAGATAGTTAATACAGCTAAAGGTGATCAGAAATTAACTTCGGTAAATATTGCACATACAATTGATTTAACATTTATTCACGATTGCATGAGCAGTTCGGGAATCGATTCAAAACTAAGTCCCGAAAAAAGTGATTCAATAGAGTCGCTAAATACAGACGAATTGCTATTCGAGCTTCAAACGAGGCAACTTCTTCACCATTTTGTCCAAAAATTAGCATTGACTGAAATACCGATATTCCCTCTAGAACTTGATTTCAACCATAAAAGAAACTTTAGTGAACATCAACTCAAAAGCATAGAGGAAGAGCTTGATAAGCATAACTTCAAAAGACTTGAAATAATTACTTACCATGATCTTTTAAATAACTATAAAGATGATATTTTTGATAATGAAATAGAAGAATTATTAGATAACTCCGAACGCCAAAACAAGTCGTTATCAGAGTTATTAGTATCAGGTATGGACATGCTCCCTGAAGATATTAAGGAGTATTCAAACTATACACGAGAATTTCATAAAGAAATCAAAGTATTATTTAAGATCCAATTATATATAGCCTTAGTGATCAACCCTCAAATAATTGTAAATACAATAAGCATTGTAAATCGTTCGTTATATTTATCATCACTACTTAACTTGATGGAATATACAAAAGATAAAATCGATCTCGATCTTCTGTTACACAGTTCGAAAGAAATGTTTGAAAATCTAAAGAACGAGTCAATAAAAGTAGCAAAAGTTTGGATCCTTTATTTGATTGATCGTGGCGAATTTGTAGGTGACCGATACCTACTTGAAGATTGGATCCAAGAAATATTTAGATCGTTTGTCACTAAAAACCAATTAATAATACGTTTGACAGAATTAACAAGTAGCAAAAAATATTACGGTAATTTACAACGAGGAATTCATAACAAAGCGGTTATAAAAAGCCTTTCAAATAAGGGTAACGAAGACTTTAAACAATGGCTAGATACGCATAATATATATTCATCTGATGCTATTGATGAAATGATGAATACAAGTGAACGAATAGTACAAAAAGGTCACTTTGAACCAGTAAATAAAATGTTCTTTGAAAGCCTATTTATTTATGATTCAACGTATTTTAATTTTTATTGGGATAATATTTTTTGTGGTAATGATCTTAAGGTTTTTCAAACAGAAGTGATTTTTGATTCCATAAACACATTTTCAAGGAAAAAAATAGAGAAAGACTCAGGTATGAAAAGAACCGACTGGCGCCGGATAATATCTCAAATTGGCGGCAGAAGTAGTGAAGTGTTCAGAAAATTTAACCAAGCATTCAACAATTCAATAGATCTGAAGACTAAAAAATACGTAGCCGAAAATAGAAACAATAAATTGAAATCTATTAATTTTGATTCTCGAATTAACAACCGATATCAAATGATTTCTGAATTAGGTACAGGGGGTAATGGTTTTGTTGTTAAAGCCGCAGATAATAATCTGTATCGTGAAGTTGCGATTAAATTAAATGCCACTTCTGAATTTACACATCCTGAAATTTTTAAGCGCGAAGCTCGTATTTTAGCAACCCTAAAGCATGAGAATATAATACAAGTTTATGATTTTATTAACGTCGATGATTCTGTTTTCAAACAAAAAATTAATGCCGATGTTTATGGATTAGTTACTGAATATCACTCCGGTGCGATGACACTTGATAAGTATTTAATATCGACTTCACTGACTAATGATCAAAAAGTTTCTTTATTTCAGAAAATATGTAATGGGGTATCAGCCGCTCATGCAAAAAACCTTATTCATTGTGACTTAAAACCTCAAAATATCATCGTGACAAAAGAAGGCATTCCAAAGTTAATAGATTTCGGCTCATCTAGTTATGAAGAAATGTCCTCGCAAAACACTGGTAGCGTACAGTGGATCTCTCCTGATGTCCTTAATGGTCAGTCATTAAAAAAAGCAGATGATATATATAGCCTTACACTGATTTTGTTGAATATATTTCAATTAGACTTTGAAGCTCTAGCCAGTGAGCTGTGTGAAGAAATAGTTAAGGATCCATTTGAATCAAATGAAATTGAGAATAATAAGCATGACGCTGGACAAGTAAACGTCACCAAAATAAAAGATCATCATATGAAGAATCAAAATTTTCTTTTGGAATTACTATTATTTAGCCACTACTTAATGGCGGATGGGTGGTATAAAAAAAATACTGGATGGGAAAAAAACATAGGCTTTGATGATTCAACTAACGAAGTAGAAACAGATTATTTCAGTTTCCATGAAAACAATATTGAATGTAATAAATTTTTAGTTAACTTGCATAATAAATTATATTTTAGTCATGAAAATGAGCAAAGGTTATCTAGTTTTTTGAAGATAACGTTAAAAGGTTTACTTACATCAACATCCGGCCAGAAATTACTGAGCCATACGATAAAAAGTAATCAGCTATTTGGTAAAGAATCTAAAATAACAATACTTCAGGAATATTCTAAGTCATATAATCATGTCGAAGAATTAAAAGCTGATTGTTATGTGTTAAGTGACTTAGCTTCTAATAGTAAAAGAGAAGAATTTTCATTTACTAACCAAGCCACTATAAATGGACAAGTTTTGAATAAAAGATATATCGAAAACTTGCCGCAAATTAGCGATTATGAAGATGAGAGAGTTATTGACGTTAGATGCCAATTCAATTCCTTCGGTATGGATTACCTTTTTTCTGATTGTCTTGTTTTATTGAGCACAGGACAATTCGCTAGACTTCATTTTTACACCGATGGTATTGATATCGATAAATTTGATACACACCCAACTTTAATGAAACTCGAAAAAGCTCCATTTGTCGATATTTTAGATTAAATCAAATTTCCAACGATGCCTGAATTTACTTATTAAGATTAAATAGTCCTTTAACAAATAAAGGGTTATTTATGAATTCCACTAATACTTCCAAAGAAAATAAAGCTCAATTTCCAGAGTTACATATAGATATAACAAAGCTAAGTTTTATTAAAAACTACCATCCTATTGTTATTCGTCATGCTTTTTCAAACAACAGAAAACTCAACTTAGACACGTGTGTCGCTTTTTTAAATGACAAATCAGTTATTCAGTATTTACTATTATCAGGTATTTCAGGTGCACTAAACCTCAAAAACAAATATAAAGGCATTGTCAGTTTAGCTACCCCTGCAAGCACTACCTTAGAAGTATCAAAATTAAAAAAAGCACTAAAAAAATCAAAAAAAACACTTCTGTCTCAAGGTGAGGAATTAGCTAAAAGTACTAATTGTAAAAATGCAACCAGTATTGAAAGCCTTCTAAAATACGGACGAAATAATCTGATCGATGTATTGCCTTCTATTGATGATGAAATAATTGCTGATGCATTGGATGAAAATGTTAATCAAAAACTGTTATTTGATTGTTTGCCCGATTCAAGAGTTAAAAAAATAAAGCACTTATGTAAAGCATCAAAAAAGTCAGAAAGAACCAAAAGCTCTGCTTTGGCTAAAATGGCATATGAACTTAAGCAATTTTTACTGAAACCAACATCATATGGAGTAGATCCTTTTACTTTTGATTTACTATCTTATCAAACTAGGATTATTGACAGTATAGATCTGTACTCTGAAAGAACTTTAAAGAAGGCTTTTTCACAAATCAAAGTAGATGTATTAATAAATGCACTAAAAGTGCTAGAGCCGTTTGAACAGTATAAATTATTAAAAAATTGTGAGATTACAAAAGCAAGCTATGCATTCGAGCAATATAAATATTCTTCTAAATTTAGTGAGTATCACTTTAAATCATTAAATAAAGTTATACGTAAAATTCGTAGTACTTCACCTGAAATGCACGAATCAGAACATCAGGAAAGCTCGATAAAAATATTAAGAAATGCTGATACTTTTGACGAGATAAATAATTTTAATGAAAAGATATGGAGACAACTACTAAGTGAATTGTCACTAAAACAAATATATTGTGCAACATGCAAAGCTAGGAGCCATGAGAGTCTATCCAGCTTTATGCTTTTTCTCGAAAAACAAAATATTCAAATTTCCTATGAAAAGCTGGATCAACAATTAGATATTTATTCAGACGAAGTCTTAGAGTTTCAAGATGAAATTATTGTAGAGTGTAAACGCATTAAATTAATGTATAACGACATAGAACATAAGGCGTTAGAAGCTGAAATAATGCTATTTCATGGAATAGTAGACTCAAAAGAAATAGTGGATATAGAGCCTACTGAGCAATTAGACCAATTAAACCAAAACAAGCACTCAAATGAGACAATAGAAGTATATTGTCACGAAGATTTAATGACAGAGATCATTCTTGGACTTAAAGATCATGACGCAAAGGTTTTTCAACAAATTCAAGAAAAAGGTAATATGAAAAAGTTACTTTATGTGCCACATGACTATAAAGATCGGCTTAATAAATTAGCAAAGAACTTTCCTAATTTTACTCAAGTTATTGAGTTTTTAATGGGGTGCTTAACTGAATCATTTATTACAAATTTACCCTTGGACCTCCCAGTTATAAATTTTGATGGTTGCCCAGGAATAGGGAAATCTCAATTTTCCATCGAATTCGCATCATTATTTGGGCTAGACTTTAACACAATGCCTGTTACATCAATGGGTGATAAATTCGAGTTAATCGGTGCTCACAAAACATGGAACAATGCTTCCATTGGTAGTTTCTCAAAAATATTATTATTGAAAAATGATTCATTCCAACCATTTGTTTTAATTGATGAATTATGCATGGTAAAAAGTATCGGGGAAAGAAATTTAGTTCCTACTTTACTCTCATTGTTCGAGTCAGAACAAAGCCAATCAGTAACTGAAAATTTTCTTGGTTTTAACGTTAACTTTTCAGGGTTCATTATCTTTACCACTACAAATGATATCGACAACTTGGTTCCTGCTTTACGATCAAGAATTATATCTTTTTCAATTCAAAAACCAACAATAGAGCAGATGAAGACCATAGGGGCCAATATCTACACAAAATATCGAGTAGAAAAAAAGTTAGGGAAGTTTTTAACCGATACTATTCCAACTCATTGTCACCAGTTCTTTATTAACCAGCCCCCAAGGCTTGCTAAACAGCTTATTATCGCGGCAATACGTAAAGCTATACAAAGAGTGGATATTAAGTTAAATCAGCCCTTATCGATTGAACCGTCCGATTTTCAAGTATTGGATAACCTCAACATTACAAATCCAATCGGCTTTGTACACTAAGGAATTAATATGGAAATTTATGATCCTAGATATTATGGCGAATTAACGACTTCCACATTCTCTTCTGAAGGTGGTTTCGTCGGCATAAATATAGAACCATCTGGCACTAGTAAACATGCATACCCAATAAAGATCGCTTGGTATGGAAATATTCGGGAAGGTTCATTATTAATAAAACCTGTAGACATATGGTTATCTGAAGGTTTTTGGTGTAATTATTCTGAAAAACATGGTCATGGCATAACCAAAAAACTATTGGAGAATGAGGGTCTAGATGTTGAATCTTCAGCTTTAAAGTTGAATAAAATATTGGCAAATAAAATAGTCGTATGTGATGTTGTTGAATATGAAGGAATATGGCTTACTCAATTATATGAAAAAGCGGATATAACACCAAGTTTTAGGATGATTGGCCACCTAGCACTAAATGATTATAAAAAGCGAATTGGGAACACTTTATTTTAAACCGTTACCAAAACTTAAGTGTAAAGATCGTCACTAGTTGACGTTTTTTACACTTACTAATTAAGAGAAAAGAACAGCTATTATTCAATTGATAATTTAAAAAAATAAAAATAATAACACTCTATTTTTATTGGGATACTTACAATAAAGCCATAGTATTGTATGGTTGAAGAATAGAATAATTCGCACGTAGTGCGGGGATAAAGATAGTCGCTTTGTCTAACTATCTACAATGCAGGAAAGAGACCTTCACTAAAGTATAGTTACAATATTGGTTACCCAAGCGCCTGCGGCACTTCTCAATGTTCTATTTTTTGACCCTGTAACAAAATCTGTGTAACTGCCTATCATTAATACCCATATAGGGTTTAGGATAGGCAGACTATGAATAAGAAAGAACTAGAAGTATTTGCTAAGCAAGCAGCTAAAGGTATTAAGTCCGAGCAAGACTTAACAGACTTTCGTAGAATATTAACCAAGATAACCGTTGAAGCCGCGTTAAACGCTGAGCTTGAAGAACATCTTGGCTATGCACTTCATGAGCAATCCACCACGAACAATAGCCGAAATGGCTATTCCTCTAAGTCTATTCGCACCGAAGATGGTCAAGTTGAACTTGAAACCCCACGCGATAGAGAAGGAAGCTTTGAACCGAAATTAGTCAAAAAGAACCAAACACGATTTACGTCAATGGACGATAAAATCCTGTACCTGTATGCCAAAGGCATGA
>NZ_VOLR01000041.1 GCF_007954355.1 Colwellia hornerae | reverse complement strand
TTTGTTTAACTCAGTATTATGTTTATTCATGCTCTGCTTTTGGGATAGATAGTGGTTTGGCGATTACTATCAGATCAAATTCAGAGCATGTTTTCAATTGTTTTATTCCTTAAGATCCAACCTATGAGTTTGGGTTAAACGATAACTGAAAATGATTAAATTCTACAAAGCTTGCCAATAATACCTGATATTTATTCGCTCCATCGCGCTGGTGTTCTAAAACACTAAGCGCATAACAACAGGCTTCTAGTGATGACAGTGCATTCTTTTTAGTTGTTTTCCTGATTTGATATTTTCCAACAATATCATTCGCCAAGGTAAAATGAGGCAGTTGTTGTAACCAAGCGTTACTCATAAACATTTTATAGGCTTTTTTCCAAGTACCGTCTAAGATAAACAAGCACTTAGGTCTTGTGATTTGGCGACTGTCTGCACTGAGTACCACGGCGTCAGCACTCGGATATAAAACAGCACATTGTTGATAATAGTGTTTCAACAGTAATTGCACTTCAATATTATCGGTAAAATTTTCACCGACGATAACTTGGCTATTTTTTAATGACTGGTGCAATAAGGTAACACTGCCTTTACTTTGTTTAACTTCTAATGGATGTTGTAAAATCACAATATGAATATCATTATCAACCGATGTCACTAAATGACATAGACAAGATTTCTCAGGACGTTCGCATTGTAAGCAGTATGCTCGAGTCATTAATTTAGGCTTAACAGATCATTATTAACTGAGGAGTTTACGCTGTTCGTCATTAAACGTTAAGAATATTTTCAATATAAAAAACATCTAAAATACAGTAAAATATATTTTACTTTTTGTTTATAAGTCTATTTTACATGCGATTGTCATTTTCTTCTTTTCCAATTTCTATTCAACAGATAACGATTCCTGTCATTGTTCTCCTTATCTCACTGATTGCGTTTGTATTTGATAGTAGTTTAAGTGAGTTTTTTGTTTACCAACGCAGCTTAGTCGTACAAGGCGAAGTTTGGCGGGTATTTAGTGGTCATTTTTTTCACACCAATGGTGTTCACTTCCTGTTGAATAGCGCTGCGGTTATTATGTTGTGGGCTTTACATGGTCACTTCTATAGCATCAAAAGTTATCTGACTGTATTTATGATAAGCGCTGTTATTTGTGCTGTTGGTATACATTGGTTTTCGCCAAACATTGAACAATATGTCGGTTTATCAGGTATTTTACATGGCCTGTTTATTTGGGGCGCTATCGAAGATATTAAAGCAAAAGAACGAACCGGTTACTTATTACTTATTGGGGTGGTGTTAAAGATAGCGCACGAACAATACTATGGCGCAAGTAAAGACGTCGCTGAATTGATTGGTGCAAATGTAGCGATAAATGCCCATTTATGGGGAGCAATAGGAGGTGTACTGGCTGTGGTTTTATTAATGACAATAAAGTACGCCAGTGGAAGATGCTCTTCTGGTGACAAATAAAAAGGTTACGCTTGTTTATAATACAAAGTCGTAACCTTTATAGTTAGTGCTTATTAACGCCTAAATGGCTTATAAGGTATTTTCAAACAACTTATAAATACGGCGATATTCATTTAACCATGAACTTGGTTGAACAAAACCATGGGGTTCGACTGGATAAATAGCCGTTTCAAAGTCTTGCTTTTCTAACTCAATCAAGCGTTGCACTAAACGAACGGTATCTTGGAAAAAGACATTATCGTCGACCATTGGCGCATTAATTAATAAGGGCTTTTCTAATCCCTCTGCGAAATAAATAGGTGAACTTCTCTCATAAGCAATAGCGTCATCACCTGGGGTATTTAAAATATTTGAGGTATAACCATGATTATAATAGGCCCAGTCAGAAACTAAGCGCAGTGCCGAACCTGACTGAAATAAATCAGGCTGAGTAAACATAGACATCAAGGTTAAGAAACCGCCATATGAACCGCCATAAGTACCAATACGCTGACGATCGACATTAGCATTATCAACTAACCAGTTTACACCATCACGCATATCTTCAACTTCAGGTTTGCCCATATGACGATAGATGGCTGTTCGCCAATCACGGCCATATCCTGCAGAAGCACGATAATCCATATCAATAACCACATAACCTTGTTGCACTAACAGACTATGGAACATGTATTCTCTAAAATACCCCGACCAACCTAAATGTGAGTTTTGCAAATAGCCCGCACCATGACTAAACATTACCGCACGATTTTTCTCAGCCGTTTTATCGAAGTCTTTTGGTAAATAAACACGAGAATAAACAGCTTCATCTTGATACGAAGAAGGCACAGCAACCACACTTGGCGCAGTCCAAGGCATACTTAAGAATTTTTCAGAGACCGTATGAGTTAAGCGTATCGCCGTAGCATCATCGTTAAGTGCTTTTACATAAAGCTCTGGAGGCATAGCTACTGTTGAATGTTCAATTAATAAGGTTGAATCATCTGGGCTTAAAGCATAATCATTCATACCGCCTAAATCAGTTAATGCACTAAACTGACCAGATTTTACATCTACTTGATAGATTTCATAAATACCCGGGTGTTTTTTATTGGCTTTAAAGACAAAACGCGACTTGTCTTGGGTTAAACTGACATCACTAATTTCAAATTGACCACGGGTGAGTTGCTTGGCTTTACCTGTTAAATTTTTACTGTAAAGATGCGAATAGCCAGTTTCTTCTGAGAGGTAATACAAGGTATTGTCGCCCTGTAACCAACCAAACTCATTAAAGCTCCAGTTGATCCAAGCATCATCATGTAAGCGATGCTGCGACTCTAACTTATTCTCCATTAAATTAACGGTTGTTAACCAACGGTCTTTGTTGTCCCATGCTTCTAATAATACCGCAACTTGTTTGCCGTTTTCGTGCCATTGAATAGGTGAGTTAGCTTGCATAACATGAATGTTACGTAGCAGTTTTTTTGACTGATAAACTTTACCTTCACGTTGATAGTTTTCTGCTTTAACACTCGCGAGTACATCTTCATCAGCACCTGGTAAAACATCATAACTTAATGGGAATTTTTGACCTGACTTTAAATCAAGTAAAAAAAGTTCATCATTATATTGACGATTATCAGCAACACGCTGACGGACCTTTTCTGCTTTTACATGACCATCTTCGGCAATATAATTGGGCATAATGTCACTATCAGCTTGGCTTGATACACTGCTACTAATACTAACAATAAGTTTGTCACCATTGGGCGATAAACTTGCGTGATTGATGCGTTTATTACCACCTAAATAGAAGTCACTTTTAGTCAGTGTTGAGTTTTGCGCTTTGAGCTTTTCTTGTTGGTTCTTTCTCAGTTCGCTATTTCTTTTTTGCAAGGCAACATAAGCGATTAAGTCATTTTGCTCAGTGGCAATATAACTGTCATCACTTTTGACATCTTTTGGATCAGCTTTTAATTGTAAATTAGCTAATTCAATAATTTTATTACTGGATAAGTCATGTTGAAAAAATTTGTTGCCAACGCGGTAAGCGACATTACCATTATTTAAAAACATCGCTGAATATTCATAAGCTGAAGTATAAGTCAGTTGTTGAACATCTAAACTAGCCAGCTCTTTGACAAAAACATTGCCTTCAAAAGTATAAATTTCATGAGTATTGGCTTTATTTCGCTGTGCGTCTCTATCACTGGCCACATGCATTTGCGCTAATTTAACTTTTTCTGCTTTATCATCCATCGTCGCTTGGCGATATAAATCACTTAGCGGACTACCGACACGCTTTTGTTTGTAGAAAATAGTTTGATTATCATCGCCCCAATACCAACTTTGTGGTGAACGTCCCATCCAATCAGGATCAGACATAATTTGTTCTAAGGTAATTAACAGGTCGTTATTCGCTGACAATGACGCGTTTGGGGTAACGGTTGAAGCAATAGCGATTGACTTTACTTCTTTGGCGGCCACCACAGATTTATTATTGCTGTAGGTATTATCTAAAATTTTTTCAGCTGTTTGATCAGTAGTCGTTGTAACACAGGCAACTAAAGATAAACTTATAGCGGCGGTTAATATTTTTATTTTCATAGGTAAGAGACTTATTTTAATCGTGAATTTTGAGAATCGACATCAGATAGTTAGTTATACTCAACCCGATAAATTTATACAATCAAATAGTAAATTTAACTGGCGGCAAAGTGTAATCTTATGCGACCAACCGCAATAAACTTGCGTCATAATGTACCAAGGCTTTTAAATATCCCCTTGCATCAATAAAGGCTACAATTAAAATGATAATTTGCTATAATCGCGCGCCTTGATCTATACAACAAATTATTGTTTTTTGTATTGACCAGCGACAATAAAATCTTATTAACACTATCCTAGGCCAAATTATGCTCACACAAGTAAAAACCTCATTGTTCGAATACCCAAAATACTGGGCTGAATGCTATGGAACAGCGCCGTTTTTACCTATGTCTCGAAATGAGATGGACACCCTGGGTTGGGACTCTTGTGATATTATTTTAGTGACCGGCGATGCTTATGTTGACCATCCAAGCTTTGGTATGGCAATTATTGGCCGAATGTTAGAGTCGCAAGGATTTCGTGTTGGTATTATTGCCCAACCTGATTGGCATACCAAAGATGCCTTTATGGAATTAGGACAGCCTAATCTCTTTTTTGGTGTTACTGCCGGTAATATGGACTCGATGATCAATCGTTATACCGCTGAACGCCGTATGCGTCATGACGATGCCTATACGCCAAACGATGAAGGTGGTAAACGTCCAGACAGAGCAGTAACTGCTTATACTCAACGCTGTAAAGAAGCTTATAAAGGTGTGCCAGTAATTATTGGCGGTATCGAAGCAAGTTTACGCCGTATTGCTCACTATGATTATTGGACAGACAAAGTGCGTCAGTCGGTATTATTCGATTCAAAAGCTGACATCCTCGTCTACGGCAATGCCGAACGCCCCTTAATTGAAATTGCCCACCGCATCGCAAATGGTGAGGAAGTTAAAAATATTACCGACGTACGTGGTAGTGCTTTTCTTGCTAATCAAGTGTTACCCAACTGGAAAGGTATCGACTCTCGTTCGATAGATAAACCCGGTAAAATAGACCCTATTATCAGTCCTTATCAAGAAATCACCTCTACTGATTGTTCTGAAAACAGTGCTGAAGCAGATGCGGCGGCAAAAAACACCGACACCGATATTACCAAAACAGCACAAGTGATTGAACTGACACCACATCGGGCAGAGCAACATAAAAATAAATCTTGGGCGGATAAAAAGAAGCCTTGGGAAACCACTTATATTAACTTACCTACTTTTGAACAAGTGCGTGATAACAAAGTATTATATGCCCATGCTTCACGTATTTTTCATCAGGAAGTTAACCCGACTTCTGCTAAACCTTTAGTTCAGCGCCATGGCAGCAGACTTATTTGGTTAAATCCACCAGCGACCCCCTTAACAGAAAGTGAAATGGACGGTGTTTTCGGTTTGCCTTATGCCCGAGTACCGCACCCAAGTTACGGCGATGCTAAAATACCTGCCTATGACATGATAAAAACCTCGGTTAACATCATGCGTGGTTGTTTTGGTGGTTGTACTTTTTGTTCGATAACAGAGCATGAAGGCAGAATTATTCAGAGTCGTTCACAAGAATCGATACTCAATGAAATAAAAGATATTCAACTGAAAGTACCAGGATTTACCGGGGTAATATCTGATTTAGGTGGTCCAACCGCCAATATGTATCAGCTAAATTGTAAAAGCGAAAAAGCTGAGGCAACCTGTCGTAAACCTTCTTGTGTATGGCCAACAATATGTGGTCATTTAGATACGGATCATACCCCTACTATTGAGCTATATCGTGCAGCAAGAAAAATCCCTGGCATTAAAAAAGTATTAATCGCTTCAGGAGTTAGGTACGATTTAGCGATTCAAGATCCGGAATATGTCAAAGAACTCGCAACCCATCATGTTGGAGGTTACTTAAAAATAGCTCCCGAGCATACCGAAGAAGGTCCTTTAAATAGCATGATGAAGCCAGGTATGGGCAGTTATGATAAATTTAAAGAAATGTTTGATCATTACTCTAAGTTAGCCGGTAAAAAACAATATTTAATTCCATACTTCATTTCAGCACATCCAGGCACAACAGATCGTGACATGGTTAATTTAGCACTTTGGTTAAAAAGTAATGATTTTAAACTCGACCAAGTTCAAAACTTTTATCCATCACCTTTAGCCAATGCCACTACTTTGTACCACACTGAAATAGATTCGCTGCGTAACGTAAATAAAAACAGTAAGAGTGTTGCCGTACCTAAAGGCACTATTCAGCGTCGCTTACATAAAGCTATCTTGCGTTATCATGATCCAGCTAACTGGCCGATGCTTCGCCAAGCCTTTATTAAGATGGGCTTAGGGAAAACGCTAATTGGTTCTAAACCAGGTTGTCTGGTCCCCAACGAAACCCGTGGCGAGAAAGAGCAGCAGCATTATAAGAATAATGGTAAAGGAAAAAACAATGCTAAAGGCAATAAAACTACCTTTGGCAAGAAGCCAGCAACGACTAAGCCAGCTTACGGCAAGAAGCCATCAACGAGCTCTGCTGCAGAGAAAGGTAAGCAAGGCTTAACACGTTTTTCAGAAAACCAGTTTGAAGATAGAAAGCCAAAGCAACCTTTTGGTAAAAAGAAAAAGTAATATTTTTATCTCCTAACATAAAGCCGCGTTTACTTATCAAGTAAACGCGGCTTTTTAGTAAAATAAAGATAGTGCAGATATAATACATAATAAAAACTAAAGGGAGCGAGCGTAATAACACTTTGAATCTGGTCTTAGTTCTCACTCACTATTTTATTATTACTTTTGGCTTCGTTAGGAAACTCCAGAGAAAAACAACATCCTTCGCCCAGTTTCGAAGCAAGCAGCACCTTGCCGTTATGCTTATCCATTATTGTTTTAACAATCGTTAAACCCACTCCTGTGCCTTTTGTTGCAGAGAGTTTTTCAAAGATACCAAAAATCAACGCATGATATTTCGAGTCGATACCTATGCCATTGTCTTTTACATGAATGGTTGTCGATAATTTTGTTTGGCTAGTAAATATATCAATCACCAAAGGAATTGCAGGGTCTTGATAGCGTATGGCATTACTGAGCAAATTCAATAAGCCCTCAGACATCAAACGTTCATTGGCATTAACGCTATGTAGATTTTCGGCAATATTGATGGTCACATTGGCTTCAAGAATTCCCTCTTCTAACACTGCACACTGTTGTTCGACTATTTGTTTTACATTAATAGCAGAGGTGGCTATAGCTTGTTGGACAATACGAGATAAATCGAGTAAATCTGATAATACCCTCTCCATGTTATCAACATTTTCGATGATCCGACTCAGTCGATAGCTTTGCTTTTCTGTCAATGTATTGACAAGCTCCAATTGCAATTTATGACTAAATGCGGATATGGTCACTAATGGCGATTTAAGATCGTGTGACACCGTATAAATAAACTGTTCCATTTCTTTATTTTTATTGACTAATTGCTTGTTAAGTTTAGTCGCCTGACGTCTTTCTTTTTCAACATCTTCCATCATACTCAATAAGATGGCTTGCGAACGAGCCATATCAACTTTATGCCCTTCCATCTTGATGTTTAACATGTTGCTTTGCTTGAGTGCATTTTGCTGATCTTTAAAGAAAAAATGAATAATGGCGATCAAGGTAAATAACAAGGCAACTAAGACAATAAAACCAAATTTAAGGCTGCTATGAAGTAAGTCAGACATCTGAGCTTCAAGTAAAATAGCAATATTATCTGCGACTGATTTTATTTCGATATGAGAAGGCTCATCGTCGTACCGCAAATAATGATCGACTTCACTTATGCTCATATTTTTTTCAGTCAAGGCTGGTAACAAGGATAATCTTTCCTTATAAGCCACCAGCATATCTCTTACCGCCTGCATTTTAAGTTGCCCGAGAATTAATGCACCTTGCACTTCTAATTTATCTAATTGGATATTTGCTTTACGAAAATTTTCAAAAGCATCAACCCGATAGTCAGAGTCATTAGGTCTTAAAATCGCATTTTTAAAATTATGTATTAAGCCAACATAACCAAGCTGATTTTGCAGTTCAATGATGACCGAATACACCGAAACACGTTGTTCTCGCATGTCTTTTTGTTTCGACACATAATCGAGTGCAATAAGAACTTCCAGTGTGATAAAAAATAATAACAGTGCAGTTAATACAGCATTCTTAGAGTTCATTGATGTTCCAAATAAAACCGAATGCGCAGATTAGTATTTAACACAGACAATGCGTTAGAGTTAAACATCGTAGATATGTTCTCGTTTGAGTTCTAGCATCAAGGCATTAACCTCTTTTTTCAACTCGATGACCCGTTCCTCTCGGTCAAGTGTTGCTGAATAAACTGAGCTCATTTGACGGTTGCTTTGTTTTAGCGCCTCAACTTCTTTAAGTGTTTTATTATATTTAATTTCCACACCCGGCAATTGAATAAGATCAGGTAATCTTGGTGCTAAAACAATAGCAGTTAAAAGAGAGGTGAAAGCTGTCAACGCTTTTATCCAACCTTGATACTCGTAAGCGGGATACCAAGTAACATAAATAGCGACAAAATGTGTAGTACCACAAAAGAAAATAAACGCCATAAACAGGGCAAATATATCTTTGTATGGCACACTTTCTTTTCTTTTGTAGAGTAATATGCCCAAAATAATGGTGATGAGGTAATAAGCAACACCTATGGTGATATCAGAGATGACATGGGTCCATAAAATATCGGGTCGCCAAAGGTAGCAATGTCCGTGAGGCATAAAATTGGGGTTAGCAAATTGCTGTAACCATTCGTTCATGGGTATTCCTATTATAGATTGTTTAGTGGATTTTTTTTATATTTATTATTAGTAATTTACACTTTTGGAAAACGCAATTCAAAACGACACCCTTGATCTACTTCAGAGACTAACTCTACTAAGCCAGTGTGTTTATCCATTACCGCCTTGACAATAGTCAAGCCAATACCGGTCCCTTCACCTTCAACAATCTGCTCAAAGACATGAAAAATACGTTTGTGATCCTTTTTTCCTATACCAGTGCCATTATCATTGATAAATAAAGAAACGGCGGTATCCGATTCTTCAGTATGGATTTTTAATTGTAAATTCCGCTCAGAGCTTCGATATTTAATTGCATTGTTTAACAAGTTATCGACACATTGTGAAAAAAGTGGCTGATGAGTAAGAATAGAGTGTAAGGGTTTAGATAAAATAAATTCAACATTCAATACTCGATTTTTGGTTAGTAATCTCTGCCAGCTTTTTTCAATAAGGCTAGTCACATCATGAGGTACTTTAGTGATTTCTCCTTTCATGACCCTAGAAAGCTCTAATAAATTGGTTAGCAAATCAGCCATATTTTTCACATTTTTAAGTATTCTACTGAAACGATGTTGCTGTTTTTCGGTAGTTTGACCTATTAATTCTTTTGCTAACGTGGAGGTAAAGCCATTGATCGTAACCAAAGGTGATTTCAAGTCATGTGATACCGCAAAGACAAACTGCTCAAGCTCCTTATTTTTTGCTGCTAAGGTGTTAGTCAACGACAGCGACTTTCTAACAAGACTTTCTTTAATACCCTCAACTTTTCTTAGCTCTAAATGAGCAACAACCTGCTGGGCAATAATGGTTAACTGTTGTTTTTGAATATCTGTTAACTGTGATGGTTTGTTATCAATAGCACACAAAGTCCCCAATCTTAATCCATCAGGTGTTACCAATGGCGCACCAGCATAAAAGATGACCTGAGCGGATCCGGTAACTAAAGGGTTATCATGAAAACGCTTATCTTTACGACTGTCTGGTATTTCGAAGACTTCTTCCTGGTGAATAGCGTGCGCACAAAAAGCAATATCACGAGGGGTTTCCTCTACTTCAAGCCCATAATGAGACTTAAACCATTGTCGTTTTTCATCAATAAAGGAAATCAGCACAATAGGAGTGCCACAGATACTGGAGACCAGCTCAGTTAGCTGATCATATGTTTGCTCAACTGGCGTGTCTAGAATGTTATACTCATCTAATGCGGCCAAACGAGCCGATTCATTGTCAGGTATTAAAGCTGATATCATCTTTTACCGCTCCACTTATATCAGGTTATGCGCAAGGATTAGTGAGATTTAAACCCTTAGTTTATTGATATTGTGCTAACAATTTTTCTTCTAAGATATTGCCTGGCATAGGCTTACCCAGTAAGTAACCTTGTATCTTATCTATGTTAAGTTCATGACAAACCAGTAACTGCTCCTCCGTTTCAATACCTTCAGCAACAACAATAAAATTTAGAAGTTTTAGCATAAGAGTAACGGCTTCAAGTAAGCTTTTTTTGTTGTTAACACTTGGCACTTTGTTCTGTAACGACTTATCCAATTTAACGATATCAATAGGGAAATTATTTAAATGAGAAATAGAGGAAAACCCCATACCAAAATCATCTAAAGCTATTTTAAAGCCTTGTGATGATAATGAATGTAGTGTTTCTCGTGTTACCTCATCATCTTCTAACAGTGCTGTTTCTGTGATTTCTAAAATAATGGTATCAGGTCTAACACCGTGCCGTGTTGTCTCATCAATTATTTTTTGAGTTAATTGCGGATCTTGTAATTGTAAAGCTGATATATTAATGGCCATGGCAAAATTACTGTCAAATCGTCTTTGCCATGATGCTAAGTCGGTTAGGGCTGTAGTGAGTACCCATTGCCCAAGATCGTGAATCAAACGAGTCTCTTCAGCAATAGGAATAAACTCATCAGGTGTGTATGATTTTGGCGTATCAGGCCATCGAATAAGAGCTTCGACACCTTTAATTTTATCATTATGCGCACAAAAAACTGGTTGATAAAATAATCGAAACGATGACTTGCGCAATATTTCACTCATCTCACTTTGAATTAAAAACCGACGATTAAATTCATTTTGATAATGAGATTCATAAAAACGTAGAGCGTTCTTACCGTTCTGTTTTGCTCGGTACATAGCAATATCGGCACACTTGACCAACTGGACTCTGCTCTCAGCATCATTAGGATATAAGGCCGCCCCCATACTGATGGTACATTTAATGCGATGACCGTCGATCAAAAAAGGTTTTTGGAATGAGCTTAAAATACGATTGGCAATCATATTAACTTCTTCAACAGAATGGACATTTGCTAAGGTAATAGCGAATTCATCGCCGCCAAGTCGGGCAAAACCGTCATTAATTCTTAAACATTCTTTAACTCTAGCCACCAAATCTACCAGTAATTGATCACCAGCGTGATGACCTAGTGAGTCATTCACATGCTTGAAATCGTCTAAATCTAAGGCTAGCATCCCCACTGAAAGCTTTGAGCGATCACTATTTGCAATCATAAACTTGAGGGTTTCATCAAAATAATAGCGATTATGCAGACCAGTGAGTTGATCCGTTTCTGCCATATTCTTCAAAGCCAAATAGCTTTCGTGCATGCGCTGTTCCATTTCAAAGCGTTTCTTAGAATGTATAATCGCTTGATGGAGTTTTACATGTGAGATGTCAATTTTAGGGATAAAGTCTTGAGCTCCGGCCTCAATGCAATTCAACGCGATTGAACTATCTTGTGCGGCGCTGATGACAATAATAGCGGTATTACCTAGATTTGGACGAGAGCGGATGTCGATAATCATTTCAATACCATTAACTTCAGGCATATGATAATCAAGTAAAATAACATCAAAGGTTTCTGCTTCAATTAAGGCAAGACCTTTGGCGACAGAGTCAGCCTCTTTGACTTCGTAACTATTTTGTAAAGATGAACTCAACGCCCTTTTTACCAGCGCAATATCAATTTCGTCGTCATCAACAATCAGTATTCTCATTTAGGACCCATCCTGCCATGGACATCTACTTTGTAATACAACACAAGGACATCCATAACCTTTTGTGAAAATCAACAATACCATTGATACACATTTACATTAGCAACCTAAGTTGATAATGTCTAATTTTCATGGATGTAATGGTATTTGATCATCGACAACGGAAAACACTAATTATGAAAGTGATGGTATTTGATTATTGACAACGGAGAACACTAATCATGAAAGTGATGGTATTTGATTATTGACAACGGAGAACACTAATCATGAAAGTGATGGTATTTGATTATTGACAACGGAGAACACTAATCATGAAAGTGATGGTAATAGAAGACAACCCAGATCACTTCGAGATTATTGAAGATGCCTTCGCGTCTATTACTGAAATACACGCACACGTAGTAAGGTCTGAAAGTTTATCAGCAGGCGCAACAAGACTTTCCTCAGAACACTTTGATATATGTTTATGTGACTTACAACTTCCTGATTCAACAATAAGCGAAACCGTGCTGTGGTTAAGTATACAAACCAATCCGTTGCCGATAGTAATATTGACCTCAGTTAATAGTATTGAAATTGCACAAACATTACTGAATAAGGGTGTACAAGATTATTTATCTAAAGACGAACTAACGCCACAATTACTATATAAAACATGCTGTTATGCTATTGAAAGATTTAGGCATCAACAAGAATTCGCAGGATATAATCAAGACATGCAAGCATTCTGTGCTAGCTTGTCCCATGACTTCAATGGTCATATTAGTCGTATCATGGGGGTATCTAAAGCCTTGAAAGCAGATTTAACTTCAAGGACAGATTGTACACCCAATGAATTAAAATGGTTTGACTACCTTGAGAAAAGTACAACGGATGTACATAGCCTGGTATCAGACTTACAAAGCTACTTATCTGTTGGCTATGCAAATCAGGTATTCGAATCTGTTGACTTAAAGCAGGTTATTACTAAAGCGGTTGCTTCACTCAAAGATGCAATACAAACTGATTTTAAAGTTAATCTACCGGATAAGCTGGCCAATATCTCGGGTAACATTGCTTTGTTACAACTTCTGTTCCAAAATCTTATTGCAAACAGCATAAAATTTAATAATGGCTTAGCGATTATCAACATAGTAATGCACGACACGGGTAATTATATTGAAGTGGTAGTGCAAGATAATGGTATTGGCTTCAACCCAATACATGCTGATAAAATATTTTCGCCTTTTAACCGACTTGTCAATGATAAAAAGTTTTCAGGTTCAGGCTTAGGCTTGAGTATTGTTAAACGGATTATTGAACACCATAGTGGCAGTATAGAAGCGCAATCTGAATTAGGTGTAGGAAGTATATTTACGCTAAAATTTAAAAAGATAAAATGACCGGAAGTTAACTGGCTAAGCAATTTTAGGATAGCTAAACAGATAGAGAGAAGATTATGGATAACCTTAAAGCAATTTCGGCCTTGATGGTTGAAGACAATATTGATCATGCAGAACTGATGATGGATGCTTTCAGTGATTTTAATATTAAAAATTCTATCGCGCATGTTTTGGATGGAGAACAAGCGGTTGCTTACTTGAGAAATGAAGCACCATTCGAAGATAGTAGTCAATTTACTCGTCCAGATATTATCTTTCTCGATATTAGAATGCCAAGACAAGGCGGTATTGAAACGTTAAAAATAATTAAAGCCGATCCAGCCCTCTGTGGTATTCCAGTGGTGATGATAAGCACATCAAGCACAGCACCAGAAATAGAGGAATGTTATAGCTTAGGTGCTAGTGGCTATATTACTAAGCCTTTACAGTTTGATGATTTCTCCAATAAAATGAAAGAGCTAAATTACTATTGGGTGTTAACCTCTGAGTTACCGAGCTAATAAACTATCCTCGTTACTAAGAGTTTAATTATTATATTATTATTACCATGAAAATTTAATCTAGTAATTTTTAAAATACTGGTAATCAAACAGCCCTTTACCTTATCTCCATTAGAAGCAGAGCATGACCTACTCTGACATGGGCATATCAAACATAAATCAAACTACCCTTGTTATCAATGCACGCTAGCTACAAATTCTGTTTTTTAAACGCCAGAAAGCAAAAAACCCGTTACGTTAGTAACGGGTTTTTGACGTGTAGGGATATACTAATGTCGCATTGCCAAGGATGGCCAAGAGCGAGCTAATTAGAAGCGGAGCATGTCCTACTCTCACATGGGCATGTCGAACATAAGTCACACTACCCTTGTTATCAATGCACGCTAGCTATAAATTCTGTTTTTAAACGCCAGAAAGCAAAAAACCCGACTCTTTCGAATCGGGTTTCTCTAATTAGAAGCGGAGAATGTCCTACGCTCACATGGGCATGTCGAACATAAGTCACACTACCATCGGCGCTACGGCTCTGTAGTTACATAATAAGTGTAAATGCTGTGTTTTTAAACGTCAGAAAGCAAAAAACCCGACTCTTTCGAATCGGGTTTCTCTAAATAGAAGCCTAGCAATGTCCTACTCTCACATGGGAACTCCCACACTACCATCGGCGCTACTGCGTTTCACTTCTGAGTTCGGAATGGGATCAGGTGGTGCCACAGTGCTATTGTCGCTAGACAAAAAGGTTAC
>NZ_VOLR01000040.1 GCF_007954355.1 Colwellia hornerae | reverse complement strand
GTGTTGAAATGGTAATGCCTGGCGACAACTTGAAATTTGTTGTTGAGCTAATCAACCCAGTAGCGATGGATGAAGGTTTACGCTTCGCTATCCGTGAAGGTGGTCGTACTGTTGGTGCTGGTGTTGTATCTAAAATCATCGCATAATTGCTGATTTTAGTTCTCACGAGAACTTAAAGAAAAAAGACGCTTAGGCGTCTTTTTTTATGTCTGAAATTTAACAAAACTGTAAAACTTTAAAACAGCCAAAGTCGCCAACACAGAGCAGGTGTTGTATCGCTATACCTAAAATAGGCATCGCGAAGTTGTTGATTTTAGTGCACACGAGAATTCAAGAAAAAGACGCTTAGGCGTCTTTTTTTATCTCTGAAATTTAACAAAACTGTAAAAGCACTCAAGCTCGGCAACACAGAGCAGGTGTTGTATCGCTATACCTCAAATAGGCATCACATAATTGCTGATTTTAGTGCTCACGAGAACTTAAAGAAAAGACGATTAGGCGTCTTTTTACACTTTAAATAAATAATCAAATAATCTTACTTATGATTAGCGTGATTCTTACCTAGTTGATTATATATTTACTTATTTTTAATGGTTAAGAGGAAGGGGTCTTCGCGGTAACCTATATAATTTATTGCTGTTAAATATTAGGATATTATATTTATAGATCCTTTGATTAATAGGTAGGTTAAACATTTAATTAAAAAGTATATGCCTATTGCGATTATTTGGATGGTCTATTTAGTCTTCATCTATATTAATGATTTATATCTAAAAAATACATTCGCATTCTTTTAGTAGGGGATTAAAGGCAGTGACCTAAATCTTAGATTTTCATCACACTAGTTAACGCGTCTAAATTTGTGAGTAGACCGTCTAAGCTTTCATACATCTTAGATGGACTTTCAACAGTATCAGTGGTAATTAAGTGGGTATTCTCTACATTTGTGTTTCTTGATATTTCTTCAGCAAAAAATGATTGTTGAAAAGCTGCTACAGATATTTCATTAGTCTGTTGTTGAAATTCCAAAGATTCATTGATGTAAAACTGAGCGACTTAATACGTTTGTCATGCAGTTATACTCAGATTCACTAAAAGATTTGAGTATTAAAACGTTATGTTAATCCTTTTCATTGGTAAAACCTCAACATGACACTCAACATTTCTCTATAAGCCATTATATGATCTTGAATTTATTGGACTTCTTGACTATTTATCTGTTTGTATAAATAGATATCTCTCAGACACTTAAATCCTCAAACTTTTAGAACCCGTACTTTATTGAAGTGTAGGCAACTAGTAGTAAGCACCTTGCTTAATTTAAATGCAAATACAAATGATAACTATTGTTATTTGTATTGATGTTTTCATTTTATTTCGTTACCATTATCAAATCTTACAAATCTTACAAATCTTTAACTTTTAATAGACATAGGTAGACAATAATGAATTTCGGCTCCGTATATAAAATAACAATTGCAATACTACTGGCAAGTGCTTTGACAGCATGTATAGACGACGGCGATGATGGCGAGCAAGGTGTTGCTGGTATTGATGGTACAGCAGGAACTTCGGGTGTAAGTAATTTTGTCACTCGAGACGATGTTGTTATTACTAATGCCAATATAGCTTATGCCGCATATTCAGACTCACTTTTTGCCGCTATAACGTTACGTGATTCATTAGCTACATTTGTTGCTACTCCAACAAGTGCAAACTTTGTTGCAGCTAAAGAATCTTGGAAAGCATCACGTGAACCTTACGGACAAACTGAAGTGTATCGTTTTCGTGGTGGTCCAATTGATACCAATGCTGATGGAAGCGAAGGTGGAGTTGAAGGTGCAGTAAATGCTTGGCCTCTAGGTGAAGCTGTTATTGATTATATCGCTGGTCAAGTTGACGGTGATGATGGTACAGCAACGTTAGAAGGAACAAATATTATTGCAGGTACTGCAACCATTGATAAAGCTTTGTTAGAAGGTCTATTTGAAAAGAATGGCGATGCTGACGTTACTACCGGCTACCATGCCATAGAGTTTTTACTTTGGGGTCAAGACTTAAATGACGATTTAACTGGTGCAGGTGTCAGAGATAATACTCCAGGCCAACGACCAGTAAGTGACTATGCACTCGATGGTGCATGTACTTCAGGTGTAGGTAATACTATTACCGAAGTAACTTGTCAGCGTCGAGGTCAATACTTAGTGCTTGCTGCAGATATTTTAATAGAAGATCTTACGACAGTTGTTAATGCATGGGAGCCGCAAAATGGCAGTCATTATAAAACTTTTGTTGCTGGTGGTGACGGATCACTAGGTCTTATACTGGAAGGTATGGGTCGCTTAAGTTACGGTGAATTAGGAAGCGAGCGTATAAATATCGCATTAATTAATAATTCACAGGAAGATGAGCATTCATGTTTTAGTGATAATACTCACCGCGATATTTTCTTAAATGCAAAAGGTGTTCAGAATACATTCAATGCTCAATATACTCGTATTGATGGCGAAGTTATTGAAGGTGCATCTATTTATGACTTGTTAGTCACTGAAGGTGAACATGTATTAGCCAATAAATTACGTGGTTCACTAGAAGTAACGATGTCGGCAGCAGCTGTGATTGATACCAAAGCAAAAATGGGTATGCCATTCGATGTTTTAACAGCGACAGATATTGAACAGCCAAATGTTGTGGCGGTTATTGCAGGATTAGTAACCCAAACTGATGATATAGAGCAAGTGATTGATGCACTTGGTGTTACAGCCGGTGATCTAAAACAAGATGGCAGTACAACTATCGAATAATCTACACTGTAATCATTCTTTAAATGTTTATTAAATCATGGGCTTTTAAGAGCCCATTTCCAGTTTCAGTGACATAACGAGTTTAAGAGCAAAAACGGTGGCAGAATTGATAAAAAAAATCGGTGTAGTGATATTAGTTACTAGTTTTTTAGGGGCGTGTGGCGGTAGTTCTAAAAAAGCTGAGCCCGTCATCGTTTTACCACCAATACCACCAGTCGTTTTACTAGACCATAGTGGTTTAACACCCTTGTCAGAAGATATTATTTTAATTGAAGAATATTTAATGGGTGGAGATGCAACCGTATTTGTTAATAATAAAGATGCTTTTGGTACTCGGCCCGAGATGATAAAACGTAATTTTCAACAAGATGGTTTTTTTACGGCGGGTGATCATTTATTTAGGACTAAACATAACGATACTGGCCCTTTGCTTAATAATCCTGTTTGCCAAAACTGTCATATTAGCGATGGACGCGGAGAACTACCCGCGTCAAAAAAAGAACCCATGTTAACTATGTTATTCAAACTCGCTGATAAAACTGGTGCAAAAGATCCAATTTATGGTGATCAATTACAGCCCTTTGCTGTACAAAGTTTTGACGGTGGCGATATCAATTTAGGTTTGGCTGTTTATGACGGTTCATTAAATGGTAATGAATTAGTTGGAGAAGCAACACCATATATTGAGTATGTAACACTCTCAGGACAATACCCGGACGGCAGTAGCTACCAATTACGTTCACCTGTTTATCGAATAAAAGATCTAAGTTTTGGTGATTTTATCGACGATATTCGCTTTTCTCCCCGATTAGCACCGGGTATACATGGCGTTGGCTTGTTAGAAGCCATACCTGCTGAAAATATTCTAGCACTGGTCGACGTATCAGATGAAGATAATGATGGGATTTCTGGGCGTGTGTCCATGGTTACTGATGTAACAACCGGAGAAACGGCGCTAGGGCGTTTTACTTATAAAGCACAAAACCCATCGGTACTAAAGCAAGTAGCATCTGCTTATCAAGGAGACATGGGTCTTACTTCGAGTATCTTTGTCGATGAACCATGCTCTGATCAGCAATTATCCTGTAACTTTATCGCCGAACAAGAAATAAAAACAGCAGATAAAACTGACATTAGTAACAAAGAACTAGCGTTAGTCGAATTTTACAATCGATTACTAGGGGTTCCAGCAAGACGTGGTTTTGACACGATTAGTGAAGAGTGGGAGAGTAATATAGTAGAAGGTCGAAAGTTATTTTTTACATCAAACTGTGTTGGATGCCATACACCTAGACATATTACAGGCATAGCAGCGGGAAGTGTTTTAGGAGAATTAACCTTGTTATCCTTAGAGCCTAATGCTCAACCCATTGAAGTATTGTCTGAGCAAACAATTTTTCCTTATACTGATTTATTACTCCATGATATGGGGGGCTCTTGTGCAGTAACTCGTGAACTGGTTAATGGGGATTCATGCACGGGTGGTGCTGAATGTGAATATGTACAACGTTGCGATGGGTTAGCCGATGACGTTATTCAAGGTGATGCTTCTGGTACAGAATGGAAGACTCCTCCTCTTTGGGGTATAGGTCTAGTGCAGACAGTTAACCCAGAAGCCACTTTTTTACATGATGGCCGGGCTAGAACAATTGAGGAAGCTATTCTTTGGCATGAGGGTGAAGCGTTAAATAGTAAAAATGCTTTTATGCAATTAAGCCAAATTGAGCGACAGCAGTTATTGCATTTTGTTGAGTCGTTGTGATGATAAAAAACAAACCAGCTTTTTATCAAAGTGCAGCACGGATAAAATTATTGACGAAGTATCCGTTATTTATAGTTGCCGTTTTCACTTTTGGCTGTTCAGAGCATAAAGCCCCTGATCTTCAGCAAAGTGAACTAGCTCCTGGTGGCACTATGACTGTCAAGCGATTGAAAAGGCAAAGTTATATCCATCCCGGAGCGGCCGTTACAGGCATGCAAAAATTAAATTTTTGGACGGGATTTTCATTTTTTAGAGACCCATGGGTTGCTTCACCAAGTTCCACTAAATCTCGAGATGGATTAGGGCCACTCTTTAATACACGATCATGTATTAGTTGTCATGATGCAGGCAGCCGCGGGCCAATGCCAGCGGTTGGCGAAAGTATGCCATCTTTAGTGATAAAACTCGGCTTGCGTGATCATTTCCGAAATATTAGTGACCATACGCCAGTATTAGCCGAGGGACTCTCCTTAGTTGACCCAAATTATGGAGACCAAATTCAACCACGAGGTATATTGTTTAGGCACCCTAAACTTGAATATGCACCCAAAGGAGAAGCACTACTCGAGCTTAGTTATCAGGCTGTCTCTGGGTATTATAGCGATGGCACGGCCTATGAATTAAGTCAGCCTAAATATCAATTGACCAACATGGCTTATGGAGACTTAGCCCCACATATCGGTATGACACCACGTTTTGCTCCTAACATTTTTGGTGCGGGTTTACTTGATGCTATCCAGGTAGATGATCTCCTTGCCCAAGAAGACATTAACGACAATAACCAAGATGGCATTTCAGCAAAGTACAACCGGGTATTAAATATTGCTACAGGTAAAATAGACATTGGCCGATTTTCATTAAAGGCTAAACATCCTACTTTAGCCCAACAAGTTGGCGCAGCATTTCGCAATGATATTGGTATTACTAACAGCTTATTTCCAACAGAAAGTTGTACTGAGTCGCAAGTCATTTGCCAAAAAACTGCGCTTTTAGGCGAACCTTTAATCGAGACCCTTCATCAGCAAGTTCCTGTTGAAATTTCTGATAAATTATTTGCGTTAGTGGTCAGTTTTAATCAATTATTAGGTGTACCGCCTGCTCGAAATTTAGCCCAAGAAGAAGTCTTAAAGGGGCGTGAACATTTTTATCAAATGGGTTGCCAACAATGTCATACCCCGAGCTATCGAACCGATAAGAATTATCCGGTAGAGGTTTTAGCCAATCAACTTATTTGGCCGTATACCGATTTGGCATTACATGACATGGGCGAAAAGTTAGCAGACAATGTCGTAGAAGATGATGCTAATGGTCAAGAGTGGCGTACACCTCCTTTATGGGGAATTGGCCTGCAAAAGTCGACCACTAAACAGCAACGATTTTTGCATGATGGCCGGGCTCATAGTATTAGCGAGGCGATTTTATGGCATGGCGGAGAAGCAGAAGCCGCGCAGAGAAAATTTACTCAGTTAACATCGAGCCAACGAAAAAATTTAATAAAATTCTTAAAAGCTATTTAGTTTAATTCAATTTCAATTGAGAAATATCAGGAAATAAAAATGAGAAATATCCAATCAATTAACTGTCTTTATCAGCAAGTATTACTTGTTGGCACACTCGTACTCGTCGGAGCTGGCTGTGGCGGTGGAAGTGAAAAGGAAATAACGCCACTTACTCCAATAACGCCAATCACACCAACCACGCCAAGCGGGACACTTGATAATCAGTTTACCTTGTGGCTAACCGATTTAAGCAACAAGGTTATCTTACCTAATTATCAAACATTAGAGACTAAAGCCACACAGTTTTCCGATAGCGGTAAAGCGTTTTGTCAACTCGATAATGCTAAGGCTTCAGACCTAACAGAATTAAAAGTCGCTTGGCAGGAATTAAATTTAGCTTGGCAGAGTATTCAATGGTTAAAAATAGGACCTATTTTGCAGCATAACCGAAACTTTAGAATACAATTATGGCCTGACAGTCGAGGTTACGTTGCAAGGGATGTTGAGAACTTCTTACTTACTCAAACCACGCTAGATGCTGATGCCGTCGCTAAAAGTAGTGTCAGTGGTCAAGGTGTTCCTGCACTTGAGTATTTACTTTATCCGGCAACGAATCAAGACTCATTACTGAACGCCAGCAATAAAATTAAACGGTGTGAAGTGATGGTAGCGGTAAGCGACAACGTAACAACTATTAGTGGGGAAGTACTCGAGGCATGGCAGGCAACTGGCGGGAATTATATCGCACAAGTTATTGGCGGCACCGGTGAATTTACTGGTGTTAAGGATGCGGTTGAAGAAATTGTTACTAATTGGCTAGAACAAGTGGAGCGAGTTAAAGACGAAAAAATGCTTCAGCCTTTTGCTTTAAATGCTCCTGGAAGTCCTTCCATTACAGAGTTTTACCTCAGTGAGCAATCATTAGTCAGCATTAAGGCAAATGTATTATCATTTCAGCAAATATATAGTGCTGGAGGTGGTTATAGCCTTGAAAAGATACTCGTTGAATTTTTAGGTCAACAAACCATCGCTATACAGATGAACGATCGTCTTACAGCAGCAATAACAGCAACGGAAGACTTATCTGGTTTATATGCTGAATTACTCAGTAGTGATGAAGGTCGAGTCATTATTGATAATAATATTCAAAAATTACGTGAACTGCGCGATATATTGTCTATCGATTTTATTCAAGCAACTGATATTAATATTGGCTTTAACTCAAATGATGGTGATTAAGCGTGCAAAAATTTCCTTTAACTGAACTCGCTTTGCTTTGTTCATTTTTTCTGACTCAAATGACTATAACCACCTATGCAGCAGAGCTTGAAAGCAAAAAAGTGCAAGAACCGCAGATAGCAGATAACAATCAAAAAGAAAAACAGCTTGAAGTGATCAGTATTTTTGGTCAGCGTAATCAATTAGCAACAGCAACAGGATCTGCTTTTGTATTGGGTGAAGAAACTTTAGATCAATTTGAATTTGATGATATTCATCGAGTTTTACAATCAGTGTCCGGAGTCTACATTCGAGAAGAAGATGGTTATGGTTTAAGGCCCAATATAGGTTTACGCGGTGCAACGACAGAAAGGAGTAGCAAAGTTGCTATTATGGAAGATGGTATCCTTATTGCGCCAGCCCCTTATGCAGCCCCTGCAGCCTATTATTTTCCATTAATGTCACGTATGACTCAGGTCGAAATATTTAAAGGCCCTTCAGCAATCAAGTATGGCCCAAATACCGTGGGTGGTGCGATCAACATGTTGTCCCGTCCTATCAGTAGTGCTAAAAAACCACAGGCGCAAATCGATTTAGCGCTCGGTCAAGACAATTATCAAAAAGCGCATGGTTATTTGAGTCAAACCAAAACACTTGCCGGCTATGGCGATATAGGCTTTCTTATTGAAGGATTAACAATCAATTCTGATGGTTTTAAAGCCCTAGATGGTGGTGGCGATACTGGATTCAAAAAAAATGAGATTATCTTCAAGCTTAACTTTGTTCCTAGTAATGCGCAGTATTATCAAATATGGCAGTTCAAAGGCGGTTACTCTGATGAAGTTTCCAATGAAACCTATTTAGGGCTAACGGATACAGATTTTATTGAAAATGCTGAACGTCGGTATATAGCCAGTAAAAACGATAAAATGGATTGGGAGCATTATCAGTTTCAGCTATCTCATTATATCGAATTGAATGACCAAACTAGCTTTTATACCCAAGCTTACCATCGTGAGTTTGATCGAGATTGGGACCGATTAGATAGTTTTAATTCAAGTCGGAGCATGCAAACGATATTAACATCTCCTGAAACCGGTATTAATGCTTTATTTATGGAAGTATTAAAGGGCAAGCGAGATTCAGCCACATCGGAAGAAAACTTACTTTTTACGTTAAATGATCGTCGCTATTACTCGCAGGGACTGGAAACTAAATTGCTATGGGATAGTGAGTTGATGGGGGCTGATTTAGCACTCGATGCCGGCTTACGTTTTCATCGAGATGAAGTCGAACGAAATCACCGCTCCAATCAATATTTTATGCAAGGTGGAGAATTAGTTTTTGCCGATGAGCAACAGCAAACCACCACTCAAAATAAAGATAGCGCTACAGCGCTGGCGAGTTATGTAAATGCAAATGTAGATTTTGGCCAATTTAATATTACTACAGGTGTGCGTGTTGAATATATTAAAGGTGAAAGCTATGACTATTTAACCGGTGAAAAGTTAACATCATCAGACACGGTTGTTATGCCTGGCTTAGGTATTTTTTACAAGATAGATGAAAGTCTTGGTTTATTACTTGGTGTTAACAAAGGTTATGTGCCAAATAGTCCAGGTCAGGGAGATAGTGTTGACCCAGAAGAGAGTTGGAATTATGAGTTTGGTTTACGTTATAGCCAGCAAGATTTTAGGGCTGAAGTTATAGGTTTTTATAACAACTACAGTAATCTCAAAGGCACTTGTACGTTTTCAAGTGGTTGTGATCAAACATTAGATGAAGAATTTAATGCCGGCGAAGTTAACGTTTATGGCTTAGAAGCAAGCTTTACTGCTGAGTTTGAATTAACCAAAGGGTTAACGTTACCCATTAACGTGGCTTTCACCCATACAATGTCTGAATTTCAGAATAGTTTTAAATCTAGTTTTTCACAATGGGGTCGTGTTGAAAGTGGTGATGCTTTACCTTATTTACCTCAAAACCAAATAAGTATAGAAATGGCACTTCAGCATGAAAATTGGCGTGCTGCTTTGTTATTAAAACATGTAGAGGCGATGCAAGAAGCCACAGGTGATAATACTGAACTTTCTAGATTATGGACCGATGAACTTCTACAACTTGACCTTTCATCTTGGTATCTACTATCTAATCACGTTAAAGCTTATCTTAAGATCGATAACTTAACTGATGAAACCGCAGTTGTTTCTCGCCGACCTTTTGGGGCGAGACCGGGTAAACCAAGACAAGTGACTATTGGGATGAAATTTACCTTCTAATGGATGAACTATCATGTTGTTAACGCGTCGACATTTTTTAGCCGCAACTGCAGCAGTTAGTGCTGTGGGGCTATTTTCTTTTGTTGCGAGTAAAAAGGCTGAGCAATATTGGTTAGTCAGTGCTGCTACAGATAATAAGAATCAGCACTTTGTTTGTGCGATTGATTTACAGGGTAACGAGGTTAGCCGTATCGCTTTACCGGCACGTGGCCATGACGCGATTAATATTGAAGGTAAACCAGGCAGGGCGATAGTTTTTGCACGAAGACCAGGGCTGTATGCTTTTGAAGTTGATTTTATTTCTGGCCAGGTCGTTCATCATATAAGACCAGAGCAGGGTTATCATTTTTATGGTCACGGTGTGTTATCTACAAAAAGAAATACGCTACTGACCAGTGAAAATAACTATGACACGGGTAATGGTTTTATTGTGGAACGTGACGCAAGCAATTATCAAATAATTAATAGATACCCATCAGGTGGCATTGGTCCTCACCAAATTGCTTTGATGTCCGATGATGAAACGTTAGTTATTGCCAATGGAGGCATTAAAACTCATCCGGAGCAGCCAAGAAAAAAACTTAATTTGGACTCGATGAAACCCAACTTATCCTATTTAGATTTAGTTTCAGGAAAGATTACTGAGCAGCATCAGCTTGATAACCCGCAGTTGAGTATTAGGCACCTTGGCGTTAGTGCAAAAGATAAAGTTATTGCTGGCCTGCAATACCAAGGAGTTCGAACCGATCTTGTTCCTTTAGCGGTTTCCCATATACAGGGCTCTGCATTAAAGTATTTAAAAGCGCCAAAGCAGCAGTGGCGATCGATGAATCAATATACGGCAAGTATCTGTGTTGACGATAATAATGCGCTCGTGGCAATAAGTTGTCCTCGCGCAGATATGATCACATATTGGTCTTTAGATAATGATAGTTTTTTAGGGACTGAACGTTTATCTGATGGTGCTGGTCTTGCCTATACCGATAAGTTATTTGCGAGCAGTGGTAAAGGTCAAATTGCTGAGTTAGCTAAAAGTAGCAACTCTTCATCAATGCTACCTTTTTCATTTGAGCACCTAAGGTGGGATAATCACTTATTAGCGATGAAAATCACTTAACACAAACACTAATCATTCCTATTTGCATGTGTAAAGGGTTTTGTTATTATGTTTATGTTGATTGACCAACAAAGACATCAATTTTTTGAATGAAACAACTTAAACACATATTTTAAAATTATTTTTTGTATTACCTCCTCCAGATAAAACAATGTTTGCGCAAAGCATTGTTTTGATTAGGCTCTATGTAAATAGAGCCTATTTTTTTGTTCTCATTTTAACGTTGTGCTGGATCAGTCGGCACAAGTGAGTTGTGTTTTCCTTATCGTACTTAAAGATAAAGCAGAGTTGGTAGGTAACTCTGTAAAGCCAGCGAGTAGATAAATAACTTTTTGCCCTTTTTCTGATAAATCTAACGCATGCTGAAAGTTAACCTGAATTGTTGAGGAGATACTTTGTGGATATTTATCAGCATCTCGGCGTATATATTCAATAAAATCAATATTAACGTCATCATCATAAAATACCGCATCGGCAAATTGCATTTCACGGTGGATTTGCAATGTTAATTTATCTGGATTACCTGTTTTTGTATGAACAAATACTATTTCCCCTTGAGGAGGAGATACTTTGTTTTTTAAACTTGTGATGAGCTGTTGCTCAGCTTTAAAATGTTCACCATCTAAAATAGCTGCGCCTATAGTCCCACGTAATGCCCTTTCCCAAAAAGTTCGGCGGTTACGTAAACCTTGCACTTTTGCTTTTACATGGTCTCTAAATTTGAAACTGAACTCAGCTAACTTACCGTAGCCATTGGGCAAGGTTTTCTCAATTTGTTCTCGGAGCATCCTCAATAGTATCGGTGCGCTCCCACAGCTAGACATTGCTATAATCATTGGAGAACGATCAATAATAGCTGGCGTAATGTAGGTACACAGTTCAGGCTGATCTACTACATTGGTTAAAATGTTGAGGGGTTGTGATTCAGCAGCAACCGCTTTATTTACCTCTTCATCATCGGTTGCAGCAATAACTAAGTTAATACCAGTTAAATGATCATGTTGATAATTATGAGCGAGCCAAGTCAAATCATGCGCATCGATCAAGCGTTGTACACTGTCTGATAAGCTTTCAGCCATAACCGTAATGTTAGTGGTACTTTTTAGCAGTAATTCAATTTTACGTGCCGCGACATCACCACCACCAATGATCATTGCCGATATGTTTTTACCATCAAGAAAAATGGGGAAATATTTCATGTAAATAACCTATATTGTCTTTTATTGTCTTTAATCTGAGCCTAAGTCGAAATAATAGCGTTAAGATGGTAATGATAAAAGCGTTTCACTGATGGCTAAACCATTACTGTCGCCATAGACAAACTGTCCGGGGATAAAATGAATACCAGCAAAGGTAATCGGAACATTAACCTCACCAATACCTAGTTTTTCAGTTTTTATTGGGCAACAACCCAATGCTTTAACACCTAACTTGAGGGTGGAAATAGTGCCAGCATCACGAATACAGCCATTAATGACGATTCCTTGCCAACCATTTTTAACTGCTTTTTCAGCCAGCATATCGCCTAAAAGTGCTCGCGTCAGGCTTGCTTTACCATCAACAACCATCACTTTACCTGTGCCGTTAGTATCAACTAAGGCTTTGACTTTTGAATTGTCATTAATACAAGATACGGTGACTATTTCCCCATAGAAAATGTTATTTCTGCCATAGTCAGTAAATATCGGCTGCGCCAGTGTTAATGCGTTAGGGTAAATGTCATATAAATCAGGGAGAAGATCGAGCATCATAGAGTTCCTTAATAGGCTAGAGAGAATAATTATCCTAGCAATACTCTAGCAGAAGTCTTTGTAGGTATTAACTAACAAATGCTAAACTAGTGAAAAATTTATAGTGAGCACCTCCCATGCCTTGGATACAACTTCGCTTGAGTGCGAATGAAGACACATCAGAAAAATATAGTGATTGGTTAAGCGCTTGTGGCGCACAAGCTGTGACGTTTATCGACGCTCAAGATACCCCTATTTATGAACCATTGCCGGGTGACGAAGTTATCTATTGGCACAATACTGTGGTCATGGGCTTATTCGATGCCAGTCACGACATGGATAAAACGATTACCTATTTGAAAAGTATCCATCCAGATAAAAACAATATGGCTTACAAGTTAGAGCAACTTGAAGATAAAGATTGGGAAAGAGAGTGGATGGACAACTTCCACCCGATGAAATTTGGTGAGCGTTTATGGATATGTCCAAGCTGGCGCGAAGTACCTGATCCGACAGCGGTCAATGTTATGCTTGACCCAGGTTTAGCATTTGGCACCGGCACCCATCCAACCACGGCATTATGCTTAACCTGGTTAGATGGATTAGATTTAGTCGGCAAAACTGTAGTTGATTTTGGTTGTGGCTCAGGAATTTTATCGCTGGCGGCACTTAAACTAGGCGCAAAAAAAGTTATTGGTATTGATATTGACCCACAAGCATTACAAGCAAGTAAAGCAAATGCTGAACGCAACGGTATTGCAGACCGTTTAGCACTTTTCTTACCGAAAGATCAGCCAAGTTTTAAAGCTGATGTGGTGGTCGCTAATATTTTAGCCGGACCATTACGTGAATTAGCGCCAACGATTATTGAATTTGTTGCACCAAATGGTCAGCTTGCACTATCAGGTGTTTTAGAAGAACAGGCCAATGAACTACAAAATATTTATAGCCAGTGGTGTGAAATGGATGCCATTGCTGTTCAAGATGAATGGGTTCGTCTTTCGGGGAAAAAGAATTAGTCAAAAACCCTGTTATTAATTGAGCAGTATTCGTTAGCTATTTGTACAAATTCTGCTCACATCAATAGTTTGCAAAAAGTCAATATTAAAAACGCAAAAAAAAGCAAGAATTGTTCAATTTATATGCTTTTCAATTCCCTTAAAAACACGTAAACTTAGCGCCCTTTTGAATAGTAGCTCAAAAAAACAGCAACATGAATATAGGTTCGTATACTTTATCAAGTAATGTAATGCTTGCTCCAATGGCCGGAATAACCGACCAACCTTTTCGACAACTGTGTTGTCAAATGGGAGCAGGGCTAGCCGTGTCAGAAATGATTTCGTCTAATCCCAAAGTATGGCATACCGAAAAATCTAAGCGACGAAGTATTCATAGTGAATTTGCAGGTATTCGTTCGGTACAAATTGCCGGTTCAGATCCTGAAGAGTTAGCGTTTGCTGCTAAAGTTAATGTTGAAAATGGCGCGCAAATTATAGATATCAATATGGGCTGTCCTGCTAAAAAGGTCAATAAAAAGCTCGCGGGTTCTGCATTATTAAAAGAACCTAAATTGGTTGAAGAAATTGTGCGAAGTGTTGTTGATGCGGTAAACGTGCCAGTAACCCTTAAAATTCGTACCGGCTGGTGTGAGAACACCCGTAACGGCATTGAAATTGCTAAAATTGCTGAGCACAACGGTATTCAGTCTTTAGTTGTTCATGGTCGCACCCGTAATGATTTTTATAAAGGGAATGCGGAATACGAAACGATAAAAGCCATCAAGCAAGCGGTTAGTATTCCCGTTGTAGCTAATGGCGATATTACCAGCGCAATCAAAGCGGCGCAGGTATTAAATTTTACTGGGGCTGATGCCGTAATGGTGGGTCGTGGTGCCCAAGGGAAACCTTGGATTTTTCGAGAGATTAACCATTTCTTGAAAACGGGTGAACATTTGTCTGCCCCCTCATTGGAAGAGATTTGTCCGATAGTCATTGGACATGTAAAGGACTTACACAATTTTTACGGTGATTTTATGGGTGTTCGTTTTGCTCGTAAGCACGTTGCTTGGTATATGCTCGCGTATGATCAAGAGAAAAAATTTCGTTCTGTTTTTAATGCGTTAGAGTCATCTACCGATCAACTTGATGCATTAGAACTGTATTTTGATAATTTAAATTAACTAGAAAGAGTCTGAACTTTATGTTTGAACAAAATATTTCATCACCATTCGTTACTGGCAAGATCCAAACTCAAGCTGAGTATTCTCCATTACGTACTCAAGCTAAACAAGCTATCAGTAACTACTTATCGCAATTAAATGGTAATGATGTAGATGATATGTACGACCTTGTACTTTCTGAAATCGAAGCGCCAATGTTAGAAGAAGTTATGAAGTATACGCGCGGTAACCAAACACGTGCAGCTAACTTGTTAGGTATCAACCGCGGTACTTTACGTAAAAAGCTTAAAAAATACGGCATGAACTAAAAAATAGACAGGTTGTCCCTGTCAATCGAAAGCACCCTAGGGTGCTTTCTTTATTTCTAGCGAAGGATTTTTCTTCAGCTAGCTACTCATTACTGAGTAAAGTATTTATTTTAAGAAAATCACTGCCAAGGACACATGTCAACGGCCAGACAATTAAACTAACTTTAAGGTTAACAATAAAGCAATGGATACTCCACGCCCAATCAAACGTGCATTATTAAGTGTTTCTGATAAAACAGGTATTGTCGATTTCGCTCGTAGTTTAGCGCAAAAAGGTGTTGATATTTTATCAACCGGCGGCACAGCAAAATTATTAGCTGATAATGGTATACAAGTTACTGAAGTTTCTAAATACACAGGTCACCCTGAAATTATGGATGGTCGTGTTAAAACACTTCATCCAAAAGTTCATGGCGGAATTTTAGCGCGCCGTGGTATGGATGAAGCCGTTATGGCTGAAAACGATATTAGCGCGATTGATCTTGTTGTCGTTAACCTTTACCCATTTGCTAACGCGGTTAGTGATGAAAACTGTACCTTAGAAAACGCGATTGAAAATATTGATATCGGTGGACCTACTATGGTTCGTGCCGCAGCAAAAAATCATAAAGATGTGACGATTATTGTTAATGCTGGCGATTATGACCGCGTATTAGCAGAAATGAATACTAACGACGATTCATTAACGTATAACACCCGTTTTGACTTAGCTATTGCTGCCTATGAACATACTGCCGCTTACGATGGCATGATCGCAAACTACTTTGGCAAAATGCTTAGTGCGCATGGCAGTGAAAAAAGTGAAGTTAACTTTAAAGAAAAAAACAAATTTCCACGTACCTTTAATAGCCAGTTTATTAAAACTGAAGATTTACGTTACGGTGAAAATTCACATCAAGATGCTGCTTTTTATGTTGAAGCCAATCCTCAAGAAGCATCAGTTTCAACGGCTCAGCAATTACAAGGTAAAGCGCTTTCTTATAACAATATAGCTGATACCGATGCCGCTTTAGAATGTGTTAAAGAATTTGATGAGCCGGCGTGTGTTATCGTTAAACATGCTAACCCTTGTGGTGTTTCTATTGGCGATAATATTTTAGCCGCATACGAAGGTGCTTATCGTACAGATCCTACCTCAGCATTTGGTGGCATTATCGCTTTTAACCGTGAATTAGATGCCGATACAGCAGAAGCTATTGTTTCTCGCCAGTTTGTTGAAGTGATTATCGCGCCAAGTATTTCAGAGGCCGCGGCACAAATTGTTGCAGCTAAGCCTAACTTACGTTTATTAGCCTGTGGTGAATGGTCAAGCAAAACTACTGGTTTTGATCTTAAGCGTGTTAACGGTGGTTTATTGGTTCAAGACAGAGACCAAGGCAAAGTGACCAGCGATGATTTGAAAGTTGTTACTAAGCGTCAACCAACAGCAGATGAAATGCGTGACTTGCAATTCTGTTGGAAAGTAGCGAAATACGTGAAATCTAATGCGATTGTTTACGTTAAAAATAGTATGACTATCGGTGTTGGTGCTGGCCAAATGAGCCGCGTTTACTCCGCTAAAGTTGCTGGTATTAAAGCCGCTGATGAAAACCTAGAAGTTAAAGGTTCAGTCATGGCATCGGATGCATTCTTTCCATTTCGTGATGGTTTAGATGCTGCCGCTGAAGCCGGTATTACTGCCGTTATTCAACCGGGCGGTTCTATGCGCGATAATGAAGTTATTGCCGCAGCCGACGAACATGATATTGCTATGGTATTTACCGGAATGCGCCACTTCCGTCATTAATTGATGGGCTTGCCGCTGTGACATGCTATTTATTCGTCAAAAGTACTCACTAACTATCGTTAGCTGCGTGCTTTTTCTTTTAAAGTGCACACCACAGCTTAAAGCAGCTCCAATTAACGACATTATTAGCCTTGTTGATAAAATGTTACACTTCAACAAGGCTAAATACTTTTCTTTTATCCCCCTTATCTGTTTCTTCTTTTAAAATCTGCTATAACATGTCGAGTTAACCTTTATTCTTGATATGGAAAAGCAAATGAAAACAATAAAAACTTTACTGTCTGCCTCAATTATTAGCTTGTCACTGGCCAGTGCTTCATCCGGTGCTCACACCATGGAAGCTTCAGCTAATGCACAGCTAGAACATGCTGTTGCTAGTGAGCATAGATCTGCTGCCAATAAAATGCGTGACCAATACCGTCATCCACAACAAACCTTAGAATTTTTTGGTTTTGAACCGTCGATGACCGTTGTTGAAATTACGCCTGGTGGTGGTTGGTACACTGAAATTTTAGCTCCGGCATTAAAGGGCAAAGGAAAGTTAATCGGTGCTCATTATCCCGATACCGGTGAAGATAACTACTACAGTAACTCCCGTAAAAATTTAGTAAAAAAACTTGCTAGCCATGAAATGTTTAGTGAAGTAGAGCTCTCTAACTTTGTACCTAAAAAAGCCAGTGAATTAGCACCAGCGGGTACAGCCGATATGGTACTTACTTTTCGTAATTTACATAACTGGGGCGAAGAGGGCGTCAGCCAAGTATTCATTGATGCCTTTAAAGCATTAAAAACCGGTGGTATTTTAGGTGTCGTTGAACATCGCCTACCAAAAGGAGCAACCGCAAGCGATATGAATAGCGGCTATGTTTCTATGGAGAAAACGATTGCACAAGCTGAAGCTGCAGGTTTTACTTTAATTGCCAGCAGTGAAGTTAATGCTAACACTAAAGATAAAGCAAGTTATGAGAAAGGTGTTTGGACATTACCCCCTTCACTTGCATTGAAAGATAAAGATAGAGAAAAATATCTAGCCATCGGTGAAAGCGATCGTATGACTTTAAAATTTGCAAAAGTAGCTAAATAATCTTAAGACTTGCGCCATAACTTCCCTTATAATGGCGCAAGTTTTTTAGCATATTTTCTAGCAAATAAAGTAGGGTTAAGATAAATGAATGTTTTAGTAATAGGTAGTGGTGGTCGTGAACATGCACTTGCATGGAAAGCTGCACAATCATCACAAGTAGAAAAAGTATTTGTTGCGCCAGGTAATGCTGGTTCAGCAACAGAGCATAAAGTAGAAAATATTGCCATATCTGCTGGCGACACTGCTGCACTAGTCGACTTTGCTAAAACTCAGAACATTGCCCTAACGATTGTTGGCCCAGAGCAACCGCTTGTTGACGGCGTTGTTGATGCTTTTCAAGCCGAGGGGTTAACTATTTTTGGTCCAAGTGCTAAAGCGTCACAACTTGAAGGCTCAAAAGCATTTACTAAAGACTTCTTAGCTCGTCACAACATTCCTACCGGTTGGTACCAAAATTTTACTGAAATCGAAGCTGCGTTAGCTTATGTTCGAGAAAAAGGTGCACCAATTGTTATTAAAGCTGATGGCTTAGCAGCAGGTAAAGGCGTAATTGTCGCGATGACATTAGCAGAAGCTGAAGACGCGATTAAAGATATGCTCGCAGGTAATGCTTTTGGTGATGCCGGACATCGTGTGGTCATCGAAGAATTTTTAGATGGCGAAGAAGCAAGTTTCATCGTTATGGTTGATGGTAAAAACGTTTTAGCCATGGCAACGAGCCAAGATCATAAGCGTGCTTATAATAATGATGAAGGACCAAATACCGGTGGTATGGGGGCTTATTCACCAGCACCGGTAGTCACTGCTGAACTTCATCAACGCATTATGGATGAAGTTATTTATCCTACTGTGCAAGGTATGGCTAAAGAAGATGCTCCTTATACTGGTTTCTTATATGCTGGCTTAATGATCGATGCGAGTGGTACACCAAAAGTTATTGAATATAACTGTCGATTTGGTGATCCAGAAACACAACCTATTATGATGCGCTTAAAGTCAGATATCGTTGAATTATGTTTACTAGCCTGTGCAGGTAAGTTAGATACAGCGACTATTGATTTCGATCCACGCCCAGCCGTTGGCGTTGTATTAGCGGCCGGTGGCTATCCGGGTACTTACGCTAAGGGTAAAGTCATTTCAGGCTTGCAAACTAATCAGCATACAGACAGAAAAACTTTCCATGCGGGAACTACTCAAATTAATGGTGATATAGTGACTGCTGGCGGTCGAGTGCTTTGTGCTACAGCATTAGGTGAAACGGTTACACAAGCGCAAAAATCTGCCTACGCATTATTACAAGAAATAAGCTGGGAAGAAGTACAATTTAGAACAGATATTGCCTATCGAGCAATCGCTAGAGAGCAAAGTTAAGCTATACTTTTTAAGTGTTTAAATGAAAGCCTCTTATAAGAGGCTTTTTTATTAGCTAAAATCGACGAATATAACAATATCCTCTGCAGTAAACTGAAATGATCATTACCAAGTATTGTTTAGTTATTAGTGATGAAAAGTTATTAAACGCTTAGGTAGGATGAATAAAGCTCAATAACAACGCGGTCTGTACGTTAATTGACCGAACGATCGGTTATTTCAAATATATGACAGAAAAGGGTTGACGCCCAGCGAGAAATGTCTAAAATGCGCTCCAGTTCCAAGGGGTAACCCAACGGACTGTTTTGATAAGTTATCTACATCACTTTAGGGTAAAGTAGTTAACTTAACGTTTTAAAAGTTAGGTTTGAATCTTCGAAAAGAAACTTCAAATTAAATTAAATAAAACGTTGACATCAAAACTAGAGTGCGTAGAATACGCATCTCGCTTCAGGCAAGACCTGCAGCAACGGAGCAAGGCTCCAAAGGTATAAACGAATGCGTTTTATATCTAACTCTCTACTTCAAGTAGATGAGTTTTTCTTTAACAATTAGTTATCATGCAATTTGTGTGGACACTCACATTACATTGATTTTACATAGTCGGTTCTGTTCTTTACTTAGGTAAAGGAAAGGAAAGACGTAAAACAGTTTAATAATGATGTCA
>NZ_VOLR01000003.1 GCF_007954355.1 Colwellia hornerae | reverse complement strand
AAACGCTTTTGGGTTTTTTACGTACCAACCATTTGAACCAACAACCGTGTGCTGGCTGTTGATATCGTAACCAACAATTGAGGATAATAGCTGCTTAGCTGCCTTACATTCAACTTCTTGAGTGAGTGAAACGCTCCATTTCCCATGCGATAACTGGACGGTTACTGTTTTGATTTTACTCGCTAATTTACGATGCTGAACAATGTTGACTTTGCCAACTTTCGGAATGCTGATAGCGCCATTTTCGATGCGGATGCAGTTTGAATTATTTACACATCTAAAGCTGTCATTGTGCAATTTTTTCTGTTTAAAACTGACCTTAAAAGTCGGGAATTTCTGCAACCGACCTTTAGTAAAAGCGTTCTTTAAAGCGGTTTCTAAATCTCGCGCTACTTGTTGTGCCGCCGCAGAATCAAAGGCTTTCAACCAAGAAAACTCGTCGAATTTCTTTAAGTCCTTAATCAATTTTGCCATTTCAGCATAAAACAAAAAAGTTTTATCGTACTGATATCGACGCATATTTTCAGACAACAATAAGTTCCACAGCCCACGAGCATAAGAGCCAAACTCAATAAGTTTAGCTTCCTGTTCCTGCGAGGGCTTTACCCTAAAATTGTATCTGAGCGTTTTTTTCATATACTGTATAGACTACTGTGCAAGTAGATTTTGTCAAATGGAATATCAAACTAATTCTCACTGCAAGTATCTAATAGTCCTCCATTTAATTCTTGTGGTTAAATATCGAAAACAATGACTACAAGGGGAAGTTGGCGATTTTGTAAAGCTTAAAATTATTGAAATTGCATCGCGCTCAGAGTTTGATGTGGAGGAAAGTGAAGTAGACAAAGATCATATTCATATTTTGTTGACGATATCGCCGACCATTTGTGCAGCCAGCTATATTCGCAGAATTAAGCAGTCCCCCCCCCAAAGTCTTTGTGGTAAGTTCGCTTGGCTTAAAAAGCAATTTTGGAGCGAAAAAACCTGTTGGTCTGACGGATACTTTGTTTGTTCAGTCGGCAACGCATCAGCAGAAACAGTTCGTAAATACATTCAAGAACAAGGTTAGTTTATCGATTCATCCCACCGACGCCGCTCCGCGTCGATCAGCGGGTTTTCTCGACAGATTCGATAATTGTGAAGCTAGATACTTTGAAGTTAAATATTGTGAAGTTAAGAACTGACAGCTACTGATGAATTTAAAGTACCTATATTGTTGTTCACTCCTGTAATTTATCAAGCACTAGCTATATTCGATTGTGTTAAATTAGGCTACCCTGTTAACTGTTATGACAGAAAATAAACCGTGGATTAATGGACATCAACGATTAATAGTCATTAACATATTTTCTACTTTGGTTAAAAAAGTAACTATGGCAAGGGAGCCTAAGTGCGATTTCTTAAATTTATCTTAATTGCTGTTATCACCTTACTGATTATTTTCACTATCACTTATAGTGCTAGAGTTTCAGTCATCAATCACTTCATAAAGACGCAACTCAATTCAGACAAGATAGCGGTGACTTGCCTAGATCTAAGTCTTGCCAGTAATATCGCCATCAGTGTCAACAAGCTATGTTTACAAACCCCAAAGGCTAATATTCAAATTGTAGACATGAGAGTGGAATGGCAACTTTCCCCTGCCCTTAAAATAACCGATATTGATATAAGGTTGGCAGAGGTTAAAGCTATAGAGCATTTATTTTTAAAGAAAGATGATGCTTTTTCAAGTGATGAGGAAAAAAACCAAAGCTTAGGCCAATTTTTGACCTTAAGTTTACAGCCTTATCTAAAGCAACTTAAGCAGTTACATTTACCGATAAAAACAAATATCGCCAAACTATCCTACTTACCCTTTACTGCCAGCAACCAAGCTAAAACAGTATATATTGCGAATGTATCAACATTAGCTAACAGCTTGTCTTTTTCATTAAAAACACCTGACAACATAGAGTTTATTAGTGCAAGTTTGAACCAAGAAAAAGAAGGTTTTTCAATTGCGTTCTCAAGTAAATTAAATTTACTAAAAAGCTTTGTTAGCGATCACCAATTACCGATAACACCCGCCTTAGAAAATGACTTATTAGCTAGCGAGGTTTCAGGTAATCTCAATGCGCTAATCAAATATCAAGCCAATTCAATTAGTCTACAAAATCAAATGACTGACGTTTCAATAAGTTCTGATAACGGCATTGGCAATAGCGGCGCGTTTAAGCTGTCAGGTGCACTGAATTTCAACAGTCAATTTGATTTAACCGACAACGACAAGATAAAAGTCGCACTAACATTTTTTAAAAAAAATGAAATCTTATTGGAATATAGTCAATCACTGCTATTAGCAAAGTTAACCAAAGCAGGACTACCGTCAACAATACTAGCAACATTTGAAAATAACCCGTTAACGCACTTAATTGTAAAGCCACAAGGGGAGCTATTAATAACCTTGAACGATAATAAGGGCTACCTTAGTGAACTTGAAATAAGCGCTTTTAGCGGTGCACGACCTCATCAAATAAAACTTGATAATATTACCTTTACCTTACCTACCCCCAAAATACCTTACACATTAGCAGTAGAAAGTTTTTTAATTGATAGTCAGCTGAAGTTAGTTAATATAGCGAAATTTACCCCTGAGCCTGTTGTTTTACACTTAGTCGGTTCACTAAATAAAGCCAAACAAACCACCACGATTAATTTAACAGCAGACTCTTCTATTACCTTAAATACTATTACTGTCCTTACGAAAAAGACTGCGGATAAAAAGAACAATCAACAGAACAAAAACATTACCACAATAGCGCCAACTACACAGAAAGCTAAAACACTGTTGACCTTAAAAAAATTAACAACAAAGTTGAAGGGTAGCGTAGAGTTATTAGAGGACAACCATCTAAACATTAAACTAAAAGTCGATAACCAAGCTTCACAACTGAATATTCCTAAAAAAATCAAGATAACTTCGTTTAATCTTTTTAGTGAAATCAACGGCAGCTTTGACAATATTCAGCTTCATGCTCAAGCCATTGCTGACGGAGTGAACCTGGGCAGCATTGTTTTTACTGGCTCAGTCAAGTCACCTAAAGTAGTCATTGCCGCCAAAAATTTACAACTCACCGATTTATTAGCGTTGAATATTCAATTGCCAACTGAAGTTGAATTGATTGATGGCCTATTAGATTACAATATTTCGGGTCAAATAAACGCTTTAAACAACATTGAAAACACGCCATTTAACGTTTCGGTGGCAATTACCTCACTCAGTGGTGAAATCAATGGCATTTGGTTGCAGGAGCTCAATTGGCAACAACATTTTTCCTTAATCGCAGGAAAAATAACGACTCAACCCAGTGCTAAAGAAAACCTAACAGTTGAGTTAATTGAAACTGTCACCCCTATTTCAAAGCTATCAATTAACACCAACTGGACATTCAATAAAAGCTTTAAGCTTTCAGCCAAAAAACTTAAAGCTAATGTTTTAGGAGGCAGTTTCTTTATTCCAAATATACAATGGCCTGTTACACATGGTCATTCAGTTAATGTTCAGCTAAGTAGTATAGACTTAGAGCAAGTATTAGCATTAGATGAGAAACAAGGGATTGTTGTAACGGGTCACATATCAGGCCAACTTCCCGTTACTTTTGATGGCGATAAATATATTATTGAAAAAGGTGAGTTACATAATACGAGCAACGGACTGATACAGGTCATTGACAACCCAGCCGTAGCAGAGCTTAAAGCAAACAATAGTCAACTAAAACTAGCGTTTGATGCACTACAAAACTTGCATTATCATCAGCTTTCTTCTGCAGTATCAATGGCAGACGACGGTTACATGCAGTTAAATACGGTAATAAAAGGTCGCAATCCAGATATTGATAACGATGTAAATTTAAATTTGAATTTGAGTTATGACTTGCTTGGTTTACTTGAATCATTATCAATAACACAACGTTTTGAAGAAAGTCTTATCAAAGGTTTACAAAAAAATAAGGAGTAAGTATGAGTAAAGTACTAATCGTAGTATGCACTGTTTTCATCATAAGTGCCTGCACACATAAAATAGAAGTTAGCGCAAAAGAGCCAATCACCATTAATTTGAATTTAAAAATTGATCATGAAATAAAGGTGAAGGTAGATAAAGAACTAGACGACATATTCAGTGCTGAAAGCGACATATTTTAGGGAGATACCATGAAAAATTTAACGAAGAAATTTATAAAGAAATTAAGCTGTGCTCTATTGGTCTCTACTATGGCCTTTTCCGCTTGGGCTATTTCACTTGACGATGCAAAGCAACAAGGCTTAGTTGGTGAAATGTCTAATGGTTACTTAGGTCTGGTTATAGATAGCCCCGACGCTAAAAACTTAGTCACCAGTGTTAACGAAAAGCGCAAAAGTATTTATATGAATTTAGCACGCGCTAATAAAATCACCATGCAACAAGTTACCGCATTAGCGGGTAAAAAAGCTTATGATAAAACTCAACCAGGCCACTTTATCCAAAATAGCGCAGGGCTATGGGTTAAAAAATAGATAGAATAAAACCTAAAACTAGTATTGCCCGTGGATAAATAGCGGAGACCAATATTTTTAATTAAGAACATTTTTATGTGCCACAAAGTTAATCAATTAAAGTTCTGTTACTGATGGTAATTAGACATTGCCTTATCTTGAAAAATAAAAAACCTTAACAGCAATGTTAAGGTTTTTTATTCTATATTTTACAGTAACCGCCATAAAAACAAAAAAAACACACAAAAAACACAATGACACTCACTTTAAATTACACAGCCAAAAAACACAGACACTCACTTTAATTCACACAACATAGATATTTTAATAAATGAGCTGCTATCGAAACTCATATCGATTTTTAATAGTTTGAAAATGTACTAAAAACAGTTTTTCAACTTCATTTTCCTTGAATCATCGATATTTAGGCAATATTCATCAGCAGCAAGAACCTGATTAATAATCTGAAGATATTTTGATAGGTTAACTATTTAAGAAAATAGTTGGTTACAATGACTCAAGTTTTGTCGTCGCTTTAACTGTTTATGCTCACAGTAGTCACTCAGTGCAATTTCATGACCAATGGCACCGTGGAACTGGGTATTAAATTCAGTGGTGATTATTAACCAATTTTCAGCGGATATGTTTAATCGATTGAGAATTGCAGGTTGGCTTTCTTCTATGAAACCACATGTACCTTCTCTCATGCATCGACCTGTTAACTCAATTAATTTAAGATAATCTTTGAGTTCAAAAGGTAAACCTTTTGGCATACCCTTTATTGGATTACCAATAAAGGGTAATAGCGTGCTCGGTTGTTTGCTTTTTATTGCCTGCTCACATCGATGTTTGACACTCGTATGTTCTGAATTTTCTGGTGTTTCTGCTGCATTAGCTCGAATAGGATTTAAATCAACATATGCCATACAAGACGCAAGAGCAGCTTCGTCTAATAGCGCTTGTGATTTAAATCTACCTTCCCAGAATCTACCTGTGCAGTTATCTTCTTGATTAGCGGCCCTGGCAATACCCTCGTTAATATAACCCATAAACCAACTAATTTTCATGAGCCGTTTTCGATAAACTTCAGCTGTTGACTTAACTATATCAAGTAATGGCTTTGCTAAAGCTTCACCTTGACAATATTGCTTGGTCAGTAAAGTCCCTTTGTATAGAGTATGCCAACGTTCAAGCACTTCTATCATGCTCCATTGCTTAGCTTTGGCCTCATCAATAAATACTACTACATGATAATGGTTACTCATTACAGCATAAGCACAGACATCGATAGCGAATACTTGCGTAAGAAAATGAAGTTTGTCTTCTACCCAGCTTCGACGGTGCTCATAGCTTTGGCCTGAATATTTATCTTCACCACACAAGAAAGCCCGACGAACACAACGAGCTACACAATGATAATAAGGGGTGTCTTCTAAGCTAATTTGTTGCTTCCTTGGCGTTGCCATCATTCATCCTAAATAACAGAGCTACGTTATTTTAGTTTAGTGCAGAGACTGTTATTGTTCAATTTTAGGTGGATTTCAATTTTAAGTGAGTGTCTGCTTAGGTATTTATTTCAAGTGAGCTTCAACTTTAAGTGAGTGTCTTTGTTCTGATTTAAAGTGAGTGTCTTTGTTCTGGATTATATTAGGTGGATTTCAATTTTAAGTGAGTGTCTACCTAGGTAGTGATTTTAAGTGAGTGCCTGCCTAGGTATTTGGGTGAGTGTCTTTGTTCTGATTTTTTTTAATATGCTTGTATAAGTTTATTTTTTGGTATACAAATCACAATAATCGTCTTTTTGCACTCTACGATGAGAGAAAAGTATGATTAATACCAATATTAATTAGGAATATAAATGGAAGCAAATAGCGTTACCGTCCGTCATTTAACATTACAAGATATGACAGAACTTCGCCAGGCGAGTGAATCAGTTTACCTTAACAAAGAATTAGCAACTTGGAATGAACCCACGGTTAAAGCCTTATTAACTAAATTTCCAGAGGGGCAAATCTGTGTAGTTGTTGATGGCATTGTGGTCGGTTGTGCCTTTTCATTAATCATTGAATATGCTGATTTTGGTGATGAACATACTTATTCTGAAATAACTAGCAATATGACCTTTGATAATCATGATCCTAAAGGTGATTCTTTATATGGAATAGAGGTCTTTATTCACCCTGATTATCGCGGTTTACGATTGGCTAGACGCTTGTATGATGCTCGTAAGGAGCTTTGTGAAAACTTGAATTTACGCGCTATTGTAGCGGGTGGTCGTATGCCAAACTATGCGCAACATTCAGATAAAATGAGCGCTAAACAGTATATTGAAAAAGTAAAAATCAAAGAATTATATGATCCAGTCTTAAGTTTTCAGCTTGCCAATGATTTTTATGTCCGCAAGTTATTGACCGGTTACTTATCGGGCGATAGAGAATCAATGGAGTATGCCACGTTACTTGAATGGCCTAATATTTTTTATACTAAATCGGTAAAACTGATCAACGCCCCACGCTCAGAGGTTCGTTTAGGTTTAGTGCAATGGCAAATGCGTTCAATGAAAAGCATTGATGATTTATTTGAACAAATGGAATTTTATGTTGATGCAGTATCCGATTATAAAAGTGATTTCGTGCTGTTTCCTGAGTTGTTCAATGCGCCTTTGATGGCTGAATTTAACCATTTGCGTTTAACCGAGAGTATTCGCAGACTATCGGAATATACCGAACAAATTCGCGATAAGTTTATCGAATTTGCCATTAGTTACAATATTAATATAATTACCGGTAGTATGCCGTTTTTTGTTGATGGCAGTCTTTATAACTCAGGTTTCTTGTGTCGTCGTGATGGTTCATGGGAACGTTATGACAAAATTCATTTAACGCCAGCAGAAGTGCGTAGTTGGTCTATGGTCGGTGGTAAAAACCTGAAAGTGTTTGATACTGACTGTGGCAAAATTGGCATTATGATTTGTTATGATGTTGAATTCCCAGAGTACTCGAGAATACTTGCCGACCAAGGGATGAATATCTTGTTTGTACCGTTCTTAACCGACACCCAGAATGGCTACACGCGTGTACGTCACTGTGCTATGGCAAGAGCGATTGAAAATGAATGTTATGTGGCTATTGCTGGCGCGGTAGGTAATTTGCCGAAAGTGAATAATATGGATATTCAATATGCCCAATCGGCGGTCTTTACGCCGTCTGATTTTGCTTTTCCAACAACGGGGATTAAAGCAGAAGCGACACCTAACTCAGAAATGACTGTTATCGTAGACGTAAATCTAGATTTATTAAAACAGTTACATAGTCATGGCGCTGTGCATACCATGCGTGATAGACGCCATGATTTGTATAGTATTACCCAACATAAAAAAGAGTAGTAGGTCATTTTTATAAACAATTAAATATATATACCTGCTAAGAATTTGCGGGGTCGGCGCACCGAAATCGAATATCGACATCAGTGCACTAGCCCCGCAAATTAAATCCCCCTACCAATTGCTAACACTAATTTGTCTGCTGAGTTGAATTATTAACGCCACTCATCAATAATAATTGTTACCTATCATTATTTTTTTTGTTGGACATTAAGCGGCTGTTAAATTCTAATTCGCCCTAATTACCCATGAAGAATTGCCATTCTATTATTAAGTAGAATAAGTAAAGGAAAATCAATGAACAAAGATAATCTTGCTCACGCTCGCGCGCACTATAACGTACGTCATTGGAGTCAGGGCTATTTCGGTATTAATGATGCTGGAAATGTATATGTTGCGCCAAAATTTGAGCGTCAAGATCACACAGTAGATTTAATCAATATCGCTAAAATGATTGAAGATAAAGGCTTAACACTACCTGCATTAGTGCGTTTCCCGCAAATAATTCATCATCGCATTCACAGTTTATGTGAAGCCTTCAATAAAGCGATAGAAGACTATGATTATCAGGAAAAATATTTATTAGTTTATCCTATTAAAGTCAATCAACAGCGTGAAGTTGTTGATGAAATTTTGGCGAGCCAAAATAATAAAGAGTCCACACAACTTGGTCTTGAAGCAGGCAGTAAAGCAGAATTATTAGCTGTTTTAGCTATGGCGCAAAAAGTTTCATCGGTTATTGTTTGTAACGGCTATAAAGACCGAGAATATGTGCGCTTAGCGTTAATTGGCGAAAAGTTAGGCCATAAAGTTCATATCGTTTTAGAAAAAATGTCTGAATTAGAAATGATTTTAACCGAAGCAAAAAAACTCAATGTAGAGCCTCGCTTGGGCATACGTGTGCGTTTAGCCTCTCAAGGCAAAGGTAAATGGCAAGCCAGTGGTGGTGAAAAATCAAAGTTTGGTTTGTCAGCTTCACAAGTCCTTAACGTTGTAAAAGTCCTTAAAGCAGAAAACATGCTTGACGCGTTAAAACTTGTGCATTTTCACTTAGGCTCGCAAATAGCTAATATAAGAGACGTTAGGTTAGGCGTTAGTGAAGCCTCGAGGTTTTATTGTGAGCTGCGCAATCTTGGCGCAGGTATTTTATGCATGGATGTAGGTGGTGGTTTGGCGATTGACTATGATGGTACACGTAGCCAATCACATAATTCAATGAACTACAGCGTTGCTGAGTACGCTAATAACATCGTCCATACTATTGGTGATATTTGTAAAAGTTATCATCAACCTATGCCAATGATTATTTCGGAATCAGGTCGAGCATTAACCGCACATCATGCGGTACTTATCTCTAATGTTATTGGCACTGAGTCTTATGAACCAGAAAACATCATCGCGCCGACGCCTGATGAATCTATTTTATTAAGTAATATGTGGCGTTCGTTAGCGCAATTAAATGATCGTAATGATGATCGCGCCCTTATTGAAATTTATCATGACACCCAAAGTGATTTAGCTGAAGTACACAACCAGTTTTCGATGGGGTTATTAAATTTAACGCAACGTGCTTGGGCTGAGCAAATTAACTTACGGGTTTGTTATGAATTAAATCAGTTAATGGATGGTAAGAATCGTTTTCATCGCCCAATAATGGATGATTTAACAGAAAAACTTGCCGATAAATTTTTTGTTAACTTTTCTTTATTTCAATCATTACCGGATGCATGGGGTATTGATCAGGTTTTTCCTGTTTTACCCTTAAGTAACTTGGAAAAGTCACATGAAAAACGAGCAGTGTTATTAGACATTACTTGTGATTCAGATGGCACTATCGACCACTATGTTGACGGACAAGGTATTGAAAGCACATTACCGGTGCCGGCATGGACAGAAGATGAGCCTTATTTACTGGGATTTTTCTTAGTCGGTGCTTATCAAGAAATTTTGGGTGATATGCATAATTTGTTCGGTGATACCCACAGTGCAGTTGTGTTTATCAATGACGACGGTGAAGCAGAAATAACGGAAATTAATGAAGGTGATACGGTCGAAGATATGCTGAACTATGTGCATTTAGATGCCGAATTATTTAAAAAAACCTATGCCGAGCTTATCGATGCTAGATTATCAAAAAGCGAAGGTGAAGCAATTTTTAAAGAGTTAGTTGATGGCTTACAAGGCTACACCTACCTTGAAGATTTGTAGAGATTAAGCACAATGAAAAATATTTTCAATCAAGTTGATGAGTCAATTTACTCAAATGCGATGACATTTTTACGTCAGCCTTTGGTGCAAAACCCCATTGAGTCGGCTGCTGATATTGTTGTTTTAGGCTTACCATATGACATGGCCACCACCGGGCGCTCAGGCGCTCGTATGGGTCCTACTGCTATTAGACAAGCTTCTATTAATTTAGCTTGGGAAGGTAAGCGATTCCCTTGGCCTTTTAGCTTATTAAAACACTGTAAAATCATTGATGCTGGCGACTTGGTGTTTTCTCCTGGAGACTCTGCACATTTTTGTACGCAAGTTGAAACGGCTGTAGGTCAGTTACTTGATGCAGACAAAACCATTTTATCGCTAGGCGGCGATCATTTTGTTACTTTGCCGATACTGCGGGCTTATGCGAAAAAATTTGGCACCATGGCACTGATACATTTCGATGCGCATACCGATACTTATAGCAATGGCAGTTGTTATGACCATGGCACTATGTTTTATCATGCGCCTAAAGAAAACCTGATAGATAAAGAAAAATCTATTCAGGTGGGTATTCGCACAAATTACAAAGAAAAAGATCATGGTTTTTCTGTCATTAATGCCATGCAAGCTAATGATATGAGTGTCATTGAGATCATCACATTAATTAAAGATAGGGTTGGCGATACGCCTGTTTACCTGACCTTTGATATTGATTGCTTAGATCCCGCCTTTGCTCCTGGTACTGGCACGCCGGTATGTGGCGGTTTAACCACGGATAAAGTATTGAAAATATTGCGAGGTTTAGAGGGTATTAATCTAGTTGGTATGGACGTAGTTGAAGTCGCTCCGTCTTATGATCACAGTGAAGTAACCGCATTAGCCGCTGCAACAATAGCGTTAGAATTGGCACATATTTGGACCGCTAAGCATAAGCTTGTATAACAAAGCACTTAAAGTTACTTTTACTCAATAACTTAAGTGCTTACTAACTTAAAACCAACATTAAAAAATTAAATATTAACAATAAAAATTGGCGAGTTAGCTCGCCAAACTTTTCAACTCTTGAACAACAAACAAAACAATTTCAATAGCAATTAACACAATAATAATCCATTCTAAAAATGATGAATGTTGATGCTTTTGTTCAGCCGCTAACATTTCAAATAGTTCATGAATGGTCGATAGCTTTTTAGACAATAACTCCACGCGTTGATGAATATCCATATAACGCGCCATACGTTCATAAGTCGCTTCATATTCAGGGTATTCCCAAATAAAATCTGGGGTATCAAGTAATCCATAATGTAAAATAATATCGCTTTTAGTACTCAGTAGCGTACCTCTAATTTTAGCTATGTCTTTTTGGCTAATCGATATTTTACCCAACTTAGCCAATTCTTCAGGAATATGAGAATAATCCATTATTTTATTTTGCGCTTGCAGTTCAAATTCCATCAACTTGTTAGATTGCGCTAACGCATGGCTTATCGCCAGACGTGTCAACGGATCGTTATCCGGTAGTACTATGGTATCTTTTTTAATGATCAGTTCATTAGAAAAAGTAAAGCGTAAATGTTCTTCAATATTTTCAATATAGGTGGTGTTGTCACTCTTGAGTCGATTGATTAACGCTTGGCGTTCACCTGCGGCTACCGCCCAAAAAACCACTACACCATAGTCAAATATCCAATACTCTCCTGTTGCCACGATTATTTGTACAGCGTCTCTATAACGAGTGCCGCCTTCAAAAAATCGTTTATCTATATTCGACTTTTCTGATAAAAAATTATCGCCAAAGTTATAAACTGATAATTTATCATCACTAAAAGTGATTTTATTATCTGCCATTAAGTTACCCATGATGACCTTAATAAGTGGTTGTGTTGCATTGTTTTATACGATTTAAATTTTATTAAAAAAATGTAGTAGCAACCGTTCAACAGAAACTGTAGTCATGAACAGTTAACTTACTAAATTTGCTAGATTCTGCGCTGTTAATAGAAATACTCAATATCAATTTTTTAATCAGCCTGATAAAAAAATTGATATCGTTTAGTTGTTGATAGCCGCATATAATAGCGACAATCCTTACCCCGTTTTAGTTTGTATTTTAGCTTCACAACAGATAAAAAAGGCTTAAAACTAAGCAGAAGACGCTAGCGTAATGAATATCGCGACTTGGCCGTTTTATAAGGATGGTTAACGCTGGAAATATTATTGCACTTGAAGAAAGAGAGATTTTACTTAGGCTTGAATGTAGCAGCAACCCTATTGCTACTGCACTTTATAAAAAATTAAATTTGAACGTTTACTTGTAGAGAAATGACTATACACCGGCATTATTCTTTAACTTATTTAAGTCTTCCCCTTGTGCCTCTGATTTCATTTTTGCTCATTTTTTTTAAAATTTCATTTTCAATATCAATCCCTTGCCAATGAGAAATGTCTAGCACTCTTAGGATGATATCGGCAAGTTCTTCACCAAAAGCATCACTAGGTTTTTCGTGCCGACATTCATTTATCGCTTCACCCACTTCAGATGCAACAAGTGCCAGCGCTTCTAACGTTGTTTTATTATGCCAGCCCATTTTTTCTACCCAAAGATAGTTCTTTTCTGCTATTTCGTTAATCTTCATTTTGTTCACTTAAGATGTTTCATTGATAGCTAATTTACTATGATATCTAACAGTGTGCATTGTAAAAATAAATATTTTTATTATTAATAAAAATCCATAGCCGAAATAACTAAGATAATTGGGGACGTTCATTTTTCCACAAAACCTAAATATCATACTAAACTTATTTTTCTTTGCTCGTGCTCATCTAAAAAATTAATCGCTCGCTACTCTTTAGCATAGCTATTATTGTTTAAGTATTAAAACAAAAATCAAACCATAGCGACAAGAGAGATAATAAAGTTTACTGGTATTATCGCTCAGTTAAGAAAGCCATTAATGCCCTTATCCTTTAACGATATCTTTGGCCTTGTTCGGCGATTTACAGCGATTGGGCAACTTTTTTTATTATGTCATTACATCTTATTCGCAAGTCAATTGCTATCCGATGCGGGCACATCACACACTCGTATGGCTTTGGCTATGGCATAACTTGGTGTAAAATAACAGCTAGATTACTAGCTGTGATGCTTTTTAAGCCCAATATTATAAGTAAAGAGTTATGTTTTTAGCTTTGCTTGCTCTTGATAGTGCTTAAGTATCGGTAGCCAATAGCCCAAGCCCCACAGCATAGTTTGTCGAAAATTCATTTCTGACTTAGTGTGATTTTTAAAGTTAGCTCTCATCGTAAAAAACTCAATAAAGTGCACTAAAAGAACAATAATAGCTAAGGCCAGCAGATAAAACTGATATTCTGCAGGCAGAGGTGATAGCGATAATAGACCTAGCAAGGCTAATATCCATAAAGCTGTAAGTGACATTTTAAGCATAACTATAATGGTGCTGAGCATTTTTATCCCCTTCATTAACTGATTAACATCATCTCTGCCGCTTTTTCTGCGATAGCCATGGTCGGTGCATTGGTATTACCACTGATAAGCGTTGGCATAATAGAGGCATCAATAACCCTAAGGTTAGCAATACCGTGAACTTTCAATTCATTATTAACCACAGCCATTTCATCGTTCCCCATTTTACAGGTACCCACCGGATGATAAACTAAACCTAAGCGCTCTTTGGTTTTAGCAAAAATTTGTTCATCACTTTCAAAAGCATTTCCTGGATGCATTTCATTATCATAATGCTCTGCTAATGCCGGTGCGGTTAATATTTTACGCAATTGACGCATACCATTAATTAATACCGCTTTGTCTTTACCGTTCACATCAGAGAAAAAGTTAAAATCTATCTCTGGCGCATCTTGATAGTTAGCTGACAATAACGATACGGTTCCGGTACTTTCTGGGCGCAAAATACAAACATGACATGAAAAGCCATGTTGTGATAACAACCTCAAGTCTCTGCCATTATCATCAAATAACAAAGGCAACATATGTAATTGAATATCAGGTCTGTCTTCATTGTTATTCGATTTAATAAAGCCGCCCGCTTCTAGAATGCTATTAGCAAGTTTACCTTTTTTACTGGTGATATATTTAAGGGTATCTGGGAGCATTTTTAGCAAACCAGTAACTGACAGTGTAAAACCGTCTGTTTTTTTACTTTTAACTAAGACACAGGCGTCAACATGCTCTCGTAAGTTTTTGCCAACACCTTTCAATTGATGCAAACACGCTATACCGTGCTGGGCAAGTTCACTTTTATCACCGATGCCTGATAACATTAATAGCTGTGGTGAAGCGATACTACCGCCACTTAACACTACTTCTTTGTTAGCGGTTAATACTCTTTTTATACCTTTAATATAAACTTCAACGCCATAGGCTGCTTTACCTTTTAGCAGCACTTTGCTTACCTGGGCACCAGTGAATACCGTAAGGTTAGGTCGAGACATGACCGGCAGTAAATACGCATGAGCGGCAGAGCATCGTTTACCATTTTTTATTGTGCACTGGTAATAGCCAACTCCTTCTTGGTCACTGCCATTAAAGTCATCGGTCACTTTAAAACCAGCCTGTTGGCTTGCTGTGATATAACGCTTACTAATCTCATAAAAAACTGGCCGTGAAGTAACGTGTAAGGGTCCTTTACTACCATGAAACTCACTTTCGCCAAGACTATTGCTTTCTGATTTTTTAAAATAAGGCAAGATATCACTAAATGCCCAGCCCTCATTACCGAGTGCGGCCCAATGATCATAGTCTTGCTTTTGTCCGCGTATATAAAGCATGGCATTGGTCGCTGAGCTGCCGCCTAAACCTCTACCACGTGGAACAAAAAGGGGTTTGCCATGACGAATATCATTCTTAGCTTTGGCATTAAAGCTCCAATTGAATTTTTTCAAAAACATAAAGGCTGAAAATGCCCCCGGCGTATTGACTAACATACTATTGTTATCGGTGCCGGCTTCTAATAAACAAACAGTGAACTTACCATTTTCAGTTAATCGATTCGCTAGTACGCAACCTGCTGAGCCTCCACCAACAATAATATAGTCAAATTCATTGCCGATATTTTTTTGAATATTCATAATAAAGCGCTCTTAATTTATTTTTATATTATTACGGAGTAACAATATTGAACCAAAAAGGAAAGTCATCCATCATCATCAACAATTGACCAAATACTTTGCCATTTCCATCGAGCTGCATCTTGCCTGATTTAACCAGTTGCCCAAATGATTGTTGCTTTAACAACAAAAGATTTAAGTCTTTGCGATTGATAGTAACGGTTAAGTCGGCTTGTACCGCTTGAATATTTTCAATGTTATTCAAATGAGCATTGCTCAACTCAACTAAGAATTTTTCATTACGGTCGGGGAAGACAAAATTAATTTTAAAGTGGTGCTCCAATGCTTTATCGGTGTTTAAACGCACCCCCAGAAAATCAAAAATTAATTCACTGCTCATCGATTTGATCATATCAGGGCCAGCTTTTGTAGCTTTGGCTGTTTTAGGTATGCCGTGGCGCAGTTCAAAGGCAGCAGCCAAATAACTATTACGCCAACCGGCATTCTCAGCTTGATAACCCAATTGCTCTAACGTGTCAGCTTGAAGATGTTTTGCTTGTTCATTTTCTGGCTGAGCAAAAATCAAATGATTAAGCAATTCAGCCACCCAGCGATATTCACCATTATTAAAGGCTTTATTCGCTTGAGATAATACCGGTTGTGCGCCGCCCATTAATTCAATATATTTGACGGAAGACTCTCCCGGACTCAATTTATTAAGGTTGGCGGGATTTGCATCATAAAAGCCTAAGTATTTATTAATAATACCTCTGACATTATGAGAGTAAGAACCATGGTAACCACGGTTATACCATTGATGCGCTAAGACATCCGGAACCGCTAGTTGGTTATGTATCTCATTAATGGTGACACCCTTATTAGCAAGATTTAAGGTTTTATCATGTAAGTATCCATACATATCACGCTGTTTTTCTAAGACTTCAATAATGTATTCTTTGCCCCACCTTGGCCAAGAATGCGAAGCAAACATCACTTCACTGTCATAAGCAAAACGGTATATCACTTTATTGATAAACTTACTCCACGCTTGTGAATCACGTACTTCAGCACCACGTAAGGTATAAATATTATGTAATGTGCCGGTGACATTTTCAGCCAACCAAAGGGTTTTAAACTGTGGAAAATAGGTATTCATTTCTGCCGGTGACTCTGTGCCTGGCGTGTTTTGCATGACCATTTCAATACCATCAATAATCAGGGTCTCTTCATCGGCCAATATTTCTCTACTCGGTGCAATTAAATCGATATAACCTGTCGATAGCCCTTTACCAATCGCGGCGTCGACTTGGCCTTTAGCCCCTTTAGCAAGGGCATTACCATATTGATAAGTAGCACGGCGGGTCATCGCATTACCCGCTAATATATTCTCTTTAATGGCATGTTCCATAAAGCCTCGGGGGGCGATAATTTGCACTTGCCCGGAATCAACTTGCGCTTGACTGACAACGCCTTTAATACCACCAAAGTGATCGGCATGGGCGTGACTATAAATAACCGCCTTTACCGGGAATTGGCCCAGCTCTGCCGTTACTAATTTAAAGGCCGCTTTAGAGGTCGCCGCAGTAAGTAAGGGATCAAAAATAATCCAACCGCTGTCACCTTTAATAAAGGTAATGTTGGCAAGGTCATAACCTCTAACTTGATAAATACGTTCGGTAACTTTATATAAGCCATAAGCCATATTTAGCTTAGCTTGACGTAATAAACTGGGATTAACGGTATTGATATTATTGTTATCAAGTAAAAATTGATAATTACCTAGCTCCCAAACAACATTGCCCTGTTCATCTTTGATGAGTAATTTTTCTGGTCGTTTGATTAAGCCTTTTTCAGCTAAAGAGAAATCGAGTTTATCGCTAAAAGGTAGGTTTTCTAATAATTTATTTTGGTGAGCAAGAGTATATTTACTGGCGGGTTTTAACGCAGTATCGGCATAAGTAGAACCTATCGAAATGAACAGCAAGCAATATAAAAATCCAAAAAATGATAGACGTCGCTTTAACATGCGTTTTCTTCCTTAACATTTAACTAAAAAGCTGATTAATATTTACTAACATTGATGAAAAACAATGCATTAAAACATATTAACCAGCTAGCTTTACTTTAGATGAATTAACGACCTAAGCGTCTTAATGCTGAAGTAGAAAAATCTTTTCTTTTAACTTTTTCTCCCCAGACCATAAAGGTTGGCTCTTCATTACTTAAACCGGTAACTAAGTATCGTCCAGAGTTTAAGTCATGTAAGGTTTCAGCAACCATCCACGGTGTATCAACATCATAAAATTGAATGTTATGTGCTTCCGATAATTTCCATAACTCGCCGCGGCCATCATATTGATCAATAACAGATGCGCCCCAAGTATCTTCATCAATAAAGAAGGTACGTTTTGCATAAATATGTCTAGCACCTTCTTTTAATGTCGCCTCTACTTGCCAAACACGGTGTAGCTCATATCTTAAGTGCGCGGCATTCAGGTGACCTTTTTCTATGATGTCTTCATATTTGGCGTTTGTATCAAGTAAGTTATAAGAGTTGTATGGAATATAAAGCTCTTTTTTACCGATTAATTTCCAGTTATAACGATCTGGTGCACCATTGTACATATCGTAGTTATCGGTCGCTCTTAAGCCGTCCGTTCCAGCACCTGGTCCGTCATAGGCCACATTAGGTGCACGACGCACACGACGTTGACCTGCGTTGTAAACCCAAGCTTTACGGGCTTCTTTAACTTGATCGATTGTTTCATGAACCAATAATGCTGTGCCCGTTAAGCGCGATGGTGCGGTAATTTGTTGTAAATAATAAAACAAAATATTGGCATCTTTATTATCATCACGACCACCTTGTAAAAATTCTGGCCACACTAATTGATCATTCATTTTAACCGGTACAAATGAACCATTGGCTTGCACTGGAATAGTCGTTAAAAAGCGTTTAGCCGTGCCGCCTCGATAACGGGTTATATGGTTCCAAATAACCTCGGAACCATTTTCAGCAAGCGGAAAAGGGATGGTTGTTTTAAAATTAGCAATACCATTGCCTGACTGCACTAATTCAGCTGTAGTGGCATTTTTCTTAACAATGTCATAAAGCTCATTTGAGTAGGCTGCGGTTCTTCTCGTTTTATAAATAGGCATTTTATAGTCTGCATATTTTTCAAACATATTGATTTGACCCGCGCTTAAATTAGCTTGGTAATCGCTAAAGTTCGCGCTAGTAATTTCAAACAAAACTTTATCTTCAGTAAAAGGGTTAGCCGGACGGCCTGAATCTGCACTTTTTGTGGTATTTTTACTGTTTAACCCTCCGGTCCATGCGGGAATCGTTCCGGCAGCATTTGCCGCCATTTCAGCACCTAAAGGTGTTAAAGTTTTACCTAATTGCTCTGCTTTTTCTGAAGTTACTTTTGCAAATACAGCGCTGGTGGCTAGTGATAACATCAGTAAACTTGCTGTTGTAATATATTTTTTCATCATAATTCTCTTAATGTTTTGTAATATAATTAATATGAAATGCCAAATGACAGCGAGACGAGATCTTTATCTTCTAAATTACTGTGACTACCACCTGAATAGTTGTTGTAACCTAACGTCATGGTATATTTTTGTTGATAGGAAGCTTCTAAAGAAAAGCCTAAGTTTTTACGACCTTCATGGAATTGCTGGCCCGGGTCTGGCGAATAACCACTGACATCATGCGCCCAAAAAACGCTAGGTTTTAATGATATACCGGCATAAACATCGCTATAATTAAATATCGCTTTCATTCGATAGCCCCATGCATTGTCACTCACAAAACCATCAGCTCGACAATCACCTGACAAGGCACCGGCAGCCACTAAGTTAGTACAATTAAAACCACCACCGACATCAAAGTCACCTAAACCAAACACTGAATTACGGCCATAATGTTGGTCTGAATCTTCAACACCATCGGTTAAAATCACCCCGACTTCGGCTATAACGGTAATACGAGAAGCACCCAAGGTATTTTCAAAAAATTGAATAGCCGTCATTTGCAATTGAGTAACATCAAATTCATCCCAACCTTTTACTTGTTCGCCATAGCCAACAGCAGTAACCCTTGGGCTAAAGCGTAACACTGGTGATTCAGATAACGCGCCATTTAAGATCTCAGGACCACTAATTTGAATAGGCGTATCCGGCTTATAAGAAATTTCACCTGATAAGGCCACGCCGCCAACATTAGTGGCAAAGCTGAGCCCATAAAACTTTAAATCTTCAGGAAACTCAATATTGTAACCGGGATTGAGTGCGGCTAAAGCCCCCCCTGTTGGGTCTAATACTTTAGGAACAAAAACCGGTGTTGGGCTTCCCGTTGCTAAAGGCACACGGGTACGAATAGCATTAATAAGAGGGACACGTGAGTGAATGTTCATGTAGTAAAAGCCAAACTCGGTGTCATTTAACTCTTCTGCATAATAACGCGCCGCAACACCATATTGACCACCATCATCGGGCTCTACATCAGCTTGTCGTTCTGCAGCAAAACCAGCTGACAAACCCGCTTGATCTCCAAAGGGTCCAACAGAAACAAAGTCACAGCCACTTGCCGCAAAGTCTGCGCCAGAGAAATAAGTACCACAGCCATCAATTTGGGTTTTTTCCCATTCATATTGATAAAAGGCTTCGATACTTAATTTTTCGGTTAAACCTAAATTACCGTACAGCATACCAACCGGTAAAATACCTTCTTTTAAGGTTGCTCCTGGGCGACGTAATGCGGGAACATCAAAAGGATTAGATGAGTTCATTCCCCCTTGAATAAAGGTACTTTCACCCCAGCTTACCACTTGACGACCCAAACGAACGTCGAGTGGAGATTCGCCTAAATCAAATGAACCATAGATATAAGCATCAAGTAAGGTGATCCCCGAAAATTTAGTATTGTTTTCGAAGCCATCATCGCTAAGTGGAGTATTGGGCGTGTAGCCATTATTAGAATTACCATGAAGAACGTCGCCATCCTTAAGCGCATAATCATACCAATATTTAAAACGTACAAAAGCGCCAAAATCACCTTGGCTTAACTGTAGATCATGCACGCCTTTAATTATTTTTGAATACGCATCATGCTTAGCGTAATTTAAATTGCCATCATCTGTGGTTGATGTAAAACCAGTACCACCATTAGTTTTACCAATAAAACGAGGGTCGGCATCCCCTAACCGCCAACTTGCACCAATATCTAGTTGTGAGTTGATTTGCAGTAGGATGTCATTGTCTTCACCAAAGTTAAAGTCTGCGGCGTGCGAAGATGATGCACCCAGCGCCATAGCAACAACCAGAGCTATTGGTTTGATTTTACGGTTATTATTTAGCATATTATTCGCCTGTTATTATCGTTGTAATAGGTAATGTAATATTTCTTCCACGATCACATTACGCCAATCAATAGATTAATATTTCGCTAAATGTGCCAACCTATTGTCATTTCGTGCAAAACCCGTACAGTGGTACAACTTCAAGAGGTTAGGCAACGCAATGCAAGATTATTATTCAACATTAACCGGCTGGATGATCCCTATATCAAGGGCTATGGAGGCACATGGCATTGATGCCGTTCAGGCATTAGATGAATGTAATATTTCTTTAGACGCTGTAAGTGATCAAGAATCTCGTATTGCTGCAGAGAAATTCTCTTTACTCATTGAGTACTGTAATAAAAAACTAGCTCGTCATGATTTTTCTATTTTAGTTGCTAAGCAATTTCACCCAGGAATATTTCATGCTCTGGGTTATGCCATGATGTCTTCGAATACTTTACACGATGCATTAGAGCGTATAGCCCATTACAAAAGAGTTGTTTCAAACTCTTGTCAACTCATTAACCATGAGGTCAATGAACAATTGGTCTTTGAAATGAACATTTTTACTTATGAGTCAACCAACAGACCGGTTTTATCACAAGAAATCGTTGAGACTTTTTTAGCCACTATTGTTCGCTTTTCCCGGGAACTTGTTACATTAAAATTTGCGCCTGAAAAGGTCTGTTTTGCTTACCCTAAGCCGAGCTATGACTTATCTTATCTAGCAGTTTTCTTTAATTGTGAAATAGAATTTGATAGTCACCACACCGCCATTATATTTAATCTTAAACAAACAAAAGAAAAATTAATGTGCGGTAATCCCTTGATAACCCATAGCCATGAGAAAATGCTCGATGAGTTTATGGCAAGAGTCGATAAGAGTGATTTAACTCATGTTATCAAAAATAAAATTTTTGAATTATTACCCCTTGGTGCGCCATCACAAACTGAAATAGCCGAATATCTAGGGATGAGCTTACGTAATTTGCAGCGTAAGTTACATGACCAAGGCACAAGTTATAAAGAAATATTAGAGAGTACTCGCAAAAAATTAGCCATGAATTACATTGTTCAGAAACATTTAAGTCTCAGTGAAATTGGCTATTTGGTTGGTTTTTCAAGTGTTGGCAACTTTAATCGCGCTTTTAAACGATGGACAAATCAAACACCTGGTGATTACCGACACAAGAACAAAGCATAATAAAGGCGTATTTACTCTCCTTTATTCGCCTTTAAATCAATAACAAAACATCCCGTGTTGCAAAGATAATCATTTGGCACGTTTAACACCTCTCAAGTCAGCATTGTTCATTAATACTAATAAGCATAACTTTTTACTTATTAGGTTTTCTATGCGCACACCTTATATTGCCTTTCGCATAACAAGTGTAATGCTTGTTACTTTGCTTGGTTCATTACTGACTCTGGCTCAAGCAAAAAACTCCGCAGATTTATTAGCATTACCCGCCCAAAAAAGCGCTTTGGCAAGTCAAAGTGTATTAATGGCGATGACGCCAAACAATGGCAGTGTGCTGGTGGTTGGTGAACGTGGCCATATTATCAATTGGCAAAGTAGCAGCAGTTGGCAACAGCAACAGTCTCCTGTCAGTGTTGCTATCACTGGGGTAACAATATTATCTGACGGCAGTAAAATAGCCGTGGGCCATGATGGTGTTATTCTCAAAGCCAAGAGCGACAGCACGAATTGGCAGAAAGTATTTACCGGTGTTGAATTAACCAAACTCAAAATAGAACAAGTAAAACAACAATATCAAGACTTACAACAGTTGATAAAGCAAACGCAAGATGAAGATGAACTTGAGGAATTAACTTACCAACTAGAAGATTTAGCCTTTGCGATTGAAGATAACCAGTTAGAATTAACATCCGGGCCAAATAAACCCCTGCTTTCTGTTACTCAAACCTCAAACGATATCTTATTTGCCTGTGGCGCCTACGGTACTCTCCTCACGAGTACAGACAAAGGAGAAACGTGGCAGTTAATCAATAATCAACTTGATAATCCTGACAATTATCACCTTAATGCGGTAATAGCGACAGTAGATAATGAACTCTATATTGTTGGTGAAAATGGCCTCGGCTTTAAATCTAATGATTTGGGACAAACTTGGTCAGTAATGACACTCCCCTATTCTGGTAGCTTATTTGGCATTATCGCTAACACCCGTAATCTTGATAAAAGAGCAGCTAACGGTAGTCATTTCATTGATAGCCAAACACAACTTGTCGCGTTTGGCTTGCAAGGAAACTTGATGATATCCCTTGATGGTGGCGCACATTGGCAGCATGAAAAATTACCTAATGGTATCAGCTTACTTGGCGGTAACTTCTCTAAACAGGGCAGCGCTTACTTAGTGGGACATGGCGGTTTAATTGTTAGTTTTTTGCCGGAAAACCTAGCGTTATTAAACATTAAAAAGCACCCTTCAGGCGCGGCATTCTCTAGTATTTTAGTTAAAGAAAACTCATTAATTCTTGCTGGTCAATTCGGCATTACCCAATGGCCAATTAAGGAATAGGGAACAACTTATGTCTACTGATAAATCGACACATACACCGAGCAAGTTAGCACAAAAAATAGAGCACTTTGTTTTTAGTCATCGCGCACTCTTGATGACGATAATCGTTATTTGTATCACCTTGTTAACCCTGCAAGCAATTAAAGTTAAACCTGAAGCTAGCTTCACTAAAATGATCCCTGGCTCGCACACTTATGTTAATAATTTTTTAACCTACAAAAAAGAACTCGCTGATTTAGGTAATGTCATTCGAATTGTGGTTGAAAACAAAAAAGGAGATATTTTCAACGCTGACTTTCAACAAACCTTAAAGCAAGTAACCGATGAAGTTTTCTATATCCCGGGGATCAGCCGAGATGGTTTAAAGTCATTATGGACACCCAATGTTCGCTGGCAAGAAGTCACTGAAGAAGGCTTTGTCGGCGGTGCGGTAATTCCTGATGGCTATAATGGCTCAACAAAAATGATTGACCGCGTTAAAGCTAACGTTTTTAAGTCGGGACAAATTGGTGTACTGGTCGCTAATAACTTTCAATCCGCTATTATTTTAGCACCATTACAAGACATTAATCCTGAAACAGGCTTACCACTGGACTACCGAGAGTTATCAAGCGTTTTAGAAGAGAAAATAAGAGACAAATACAGTAGTGACGATGTCACGATACGCATTGTTGGCTTTGCAAAAGTTGTTGGTGATTTAATCGATGGCGCCTTACAAGTTGTTGCTTTTTTTGTCTTGGCCGTTGTTATTACTTTTGTACTACTTTGGCTTTATTCGCGTTGTTTACGTAGCACAATATCTGTGCTGGTATTTTCAATATTTGCCGTGTTTTGTCAATTAGGTATTTTAAATTTACTGGGCTTTGGCATTAATCCTTATTCTATGTTGGTGCCTTTTTTAGTGTTTGCTATTGGTGTCAGTCATGGCGTACAGATTATTAATTCTATTATTCACCATAGCGTAACCGGCGCAGGCAAAATTGACGCTGCCAAGCTTGCTTTTCGCTCACTCTATATTGCTGGCATTACCGCTTTAGTCAGTGATGCTATCGGTTTTACCACCTTAATGGTCATTGACATAGAGGTGATACGAGAGTTAGCCATCGCTGCCAGTATTGGTGTTGCAATCATTATTGTTACTAATTTAATCGCCTTGCCGATATTAATGAGTTATATCGGCGTTTCTCCAGCGGGCCTAAAATATGCACAAAAGTCAGCTCACAAAACCGGTATAGTTGAAAGTTTATTTAAAAACTTTGCTAAGCCTCCATTAGCAAAAGTAGCTTTAGCGGTTGGGCTAGGCTGTTTAATACTTGGTTTGTATTTTTCACAATCAATGAAAATTGGTGATTTAGATGCCGGCGCTCCAGAGTTAAGACCTGATTCTCGCTATAACCTTGATAATGCTTATATTGTTGATAATTACAGCACCAGCACAGACTTATTTGTCATTATGGTCAAAACAGAGATCGAGCAGTGTGCTCAATATCAAACCTTGGTTTGGGTCGATCAATTCCAATGGCAATTACGCAATGTCGCGGGTGTTCAAGCGGTTAAGTCCGTCGCCGATGTTTCAAAATTTGGACTGTTTGGCATGAATGAAGGTTCTTTAAAATGGTATGGCTTAAACCGTAATCAATTAATGACCAATGCTTCATTGTCTAAAACACCACAAGGATTGATGAATAAAGACTGCTCTATGGTGCCAGTGCTGGTTTTTCTCAAAGACCATAAAGCACAAACTCTTGATAATGTTGTTAAAGCAGTAGAAAAGTTTAATCAAGAAAATCAAATTGATGGTATAGAATTTTTAATGGCTGCAGGCAATGCTGGCATAGAATCAGCGACCAATATGGTTATCGAAGAAGCACAAACTGAAATGCTCGTTTGGGTCTATGCCATTGTTATTATTATCTGTTTAATTACTTTTAGAAGTGGTCGCATTGTAATTTGTATCATTACTCCACTGATATTAACTAGCATTATGAGCCAAGGTTTAATGGGCGTATTAGGCATTGGCGTAAAAGTAGCCACTTTACCCGTTATTGCTTTAGGTGTCGGTATCGGTGTTGATTACGGTATTTATATATTTAGTAAAGTTAAAGAAGCGCTCGGCCAAGGTAAGTCATTATACATGACCTATCGCTACGCCTTAAATCAAACCGGTAAAGCCGTTGCCTTTACAGGGATAACCTTAGCTATTGGTGTTGCTACTTGGGTATTTTCACCGATAAAATTTCAGGCAGATATGGGTATATTACTGACCTTTATGTTTATTTTTAACATGTTAGGCGCTCTAACGCTGATCCCCGCAATTGCATGGTTACTCAATATAGGCTCTCACAGGAGTAAGAAATAATGACAACAATAACAACACAACTAGCACTAGAAGATGCATTTTTACAGCAAAAGCAATATTTTGCTAACCACACTTACCCAAGCTATGACCAGCGTGTGAGTGACTTGAAAAAATTAAAAGCCTTGATGATAAATAATCAACAAGCCTTTATTGATGCTATGAGTGATGATTTTGGTCATCGCAGTACCGAAGATACAAAGATTGGCGATATTCTCACCACTGTCATGGGTATTAATTACAGTATTAAACACCTAAAGCAATGGATGAAACCTGAAAAAAAGCATATTGGTATATTATTTCAACCGGCAAAGGGTGAAGTGGTTTATCAACCTAAAGGTGTTATTGGTATTATAGCGCCATGGAATTATCCAGTTTTTCTAGCCTTTGGCCCCTTAACGGCTGCCTTAGCTGCCGGTGATACCGCAATGATAAAAATGAGTGAGTACACCCCAAAAACGAATCACTTATTAGCAAAGCTGATCACCGAAACCTTTCCTGTTGAACAAGTCGCCATTGTTTGCGGCGAAGCTGCCATGGCTGCGTCATTTTCAAAGTTAGTTTTTGATCATTTATTTTTCACCGGCTCTACCGGCGTTGGTAAATTAGTGATGAAAGCCGCTGCTGAAAATTTAGTCCCAGTCACCTTAGAGTTAGGTGGTAAATCACCGACGATTATTGATGACGATATAGATATAAAAACCGCTGTCAGTCGATTGATTCTTGGAAAAACCCTCAATTCTGGACAAACCTGTGTCGCCCCTGATTATGTATTCTGCCCAGAAAATAAAGTAGCTGAATTGACCCAGGCTTTTCAAATGTACTATCAAAGTATGTACCCTAAAGTTCAAGGTAATGAAGACTGCACCGCTATAATTAACCCGGCCCAAAAGGCCCGCATTGATGGTTTACTCGCTAATGCTAGTGAGCAAGGCGCTACTGTTACGTCCTTACAACCAGAAAGTGATCAGACTCAATCAAGAAAAATGCCGTTAACCTTATTGACTAATGTCAGCGACGATATGACCGTAATGCAGCAAGAAATTTTCGGCCCGCTACTACCAATAATAGGTTATAAAGACGTAAGCGAAGCGATAGACTATATTAACAGTAAGCCTCGTCCACTTGCCTTATATATTTGTAGTTTTAACAAGTCATTTCAGCAACAAATTTTATTAAATACCCATGCAGGTGGCGTTTGCATTAATGATGCAGCATTCCATGTTGCTATTGATGATCTACCTTTTGGAGGCATAGGTGCATCGGGTATGGGGCAATACCATGGTAGTGAAGGTTTTAAAACTTTTTCTCATGGGAAGTCAGTATTATCGCGAGGAAAAATAAGCTTAGGATCGTTATTATTTCCACCTTTTGGTAAGAGAATTCATAAGATTTTATTTGCGTTATTTATACGCTAATTAATTAAAATTAATTTTACAATGTTAATCGCTTTACTTGTGTTAACTATTACTTTTTAAACTCAAAACAACGCGTTACTTAAGGAAATCACATGACTAAACCTTGGCTGATAAATTATCCAAAAAACGTCGCTCAGCAAGTTGATTTAAATCGCTATAGCTCTTTATTAGCGTTATTTCACCAGACCACCGCTAAATATAAGCGACAAACCGCTTTTAGTAATTTTGATGCTGAACTCACTTTTGAGCAAGTCGATAAACTGTCTCGCGACTTTGCTGCTTTTTTACAAAGTAAATTAAACATAGCTAAAGGCGAACGTGTCGCGCTGATGTGCCCAAATACTTTAGCTTTTCCAATTGCAATGTGGGGCATTATTCGTGTTGGCGGGGTGCAGGTAAATGTTAATCCTATGTACACCGCACGAGAACTTAAGCACCAACTTAATGATGCACAAGTCGACACTATTATTATATTTTCACCCTCAACAAAAATGCTCGCTGATATTATTGATACTACCGACATTAAAAATGTAATTACGGTTAACTTAGACGATCTCGTTAATAAAGGCTTACCTTGTCAACCGGTTGATCCGCGTTTAACGCCAACAGTTCGCTTTACTGATGCCTTAACTCAAGGAGAAAACCTCGCCTTGGCTGAACCGACACTCTGCCAAGCTGATTTATTATTCTTACAGTATACCGGCGGAACTACTGGCTTATCTAAAGGCGCTATGCTTAGCCATGGCAATTTAATTGCTAATATTTTACAATTCGAAGAGTTTGCTAAAAATCATATTCATTACGGTAACGACGTTGTTATTACCGCCATCCCGATGTACCACATCTTTGCGTTGATGGCGAATACACTCAGCTACTTTTACTTTGGCGCCAAAAACGTTTTAGTGACTAATCCTCGAGATATGGTCAGTTTTGTAGACATATGGAAAAACACCGACGCAACCATGTTTACCGGAGTAAATACCTTATTTAATGGTTTATTACATACACCGGGCTTTGATCAAGTTGATTTTTCAGCATTAAAACTTTCTTTGGGCGGTGGCGCAGCAGTGCAACAAGCCGTTGCCGATAAATGGCAGCAAGTTACCGGCGCTAGGTTGCATGAAGGCTATGGTTTATCTGAGACTTCACCTGTTTTATCATTAAACTTTGGCACTACTATTGATAACGAAACCGTCTATATACCAGGGATTGGCGTGCCGTTACCTAATACAGATATTTCTATTCGAGACGATGATGGCAATATAGTATCGCAAGGCGAATCGGGTGAACTATGTGCTAAGGGTCCACAAGTTATGCAAGGTTATTGGAACAATGCGCAAGCAAGCGATGAATGTATGACCCAAGATGGTTATTTTAAAACGGGCGATGTCGGTATACTTGACGACAAAGGTTTCTTTCATATTGTTGACCGTAAAAAAGATATGATTAATGTCTCTGGTTTTAATGTTTATCCTAATGAAATTGAAGCTGAAGTGGCTAAAATGGCTGGCATAGTAGAATCAGCTTGTATTGGCGTAGACGATGATAAAACTGGCGAAGCGGTTAAGCTTTTTGTTGTAAAAGAAGATGAAAAAATCACCGAACAAGATGTTATTAATTTCTGTCGCCAAGGACTAACGGCCTATAAAACCCCTAAACATGTCATTTTTATCAATGAAATTCCTAAATCAAGTGTCGGCAAGTTATTACGCAGAGAGTTAAGATAAGATTGAGCATAGAATACCGTTTTATGTTCAGCACAAATTTATCACAACCACTGTAATAAATGATTTTTGAGTTAAATCTAGTTTGGGTATTAACAAAAATAAATGCTTAATACCCAATTTTTACAAAAAACGGCTAATGATGTGAATAGACTATGTTGAACATATTGCGAAAATTATAAGTAGTCAAATTAAGGACTTTTTTACACAACAAGTATGCAAAGTCATTAATTTATAGTTAAAGAAAGTCAACTCTCGGCGAGCAAAATTACAACTAGATTTCCCCCGATAAATTCAGCTTGGTTAGTCTGCTAAAAATGCTCGAATCAGCCTGCTATCTATTTAATCTATTGGCTTTAAAGCCAGCTTAATAGACGTATTAACTCACAGCCCCATCGAAATTTTAAAGTGAATCCTTCCCCCAAAAACGAGCCTAAATAAAAGCGATACTTAGAGAAAATATTTTTTAAAATAATAATACTCATTGACCTGTGAAATAAATCATGTCGAATTTCGCCCAGATAATCCATTGATTAAAATAAATAATTATGTATTATGTGTTTTGAAAGAAGCAAGGAATGCTCAAAGACTAGTTATGTTGATGGCCCCCCCTTGTCATAATTTGTTAATTAAATGGAGTTTCAAATGTTAAGAAAAAGTCTTACTGCGGCTGTAATAGCCCTGTCTCTTATTGCTGGTTGTAGCAGCTTATCTAATGAACAAAAAGCCAACGTAGATCGCGATGTCGAAGTCGAGCGTATTATTGCTGAGATTGATACTGTTGGTTATGAAGTTGTCCAAGTGTCTCCTGGTATTGATGAGTTTTTAAATGGCTTATCAGCTTTCGTAAAACAGCAAAGAAATGTTTCAGTGCAATATCGTGAAGTTGTCAAACAACATCGCGATGTCACCAGTTTTCTAGCTGCAAATGAAGGTAAAACTGATGAGGAGCTATTAGCTGAAGCTAAAATATTTGATCTTGGCACTAAAACTGATGAAGACAAAATCGGCAATAAATTAGCCGCCTACACTTCGGCTACTGAAACGATTTCAGAAGAAAATTCTCAATTGACTATTGAACTCGTTAAGCAAAGTGTTCAATTGGGTTATTTAGTTACCCAATACGGTACTCAAATAGCACAAGCTGCTGCTATCAATGCCACTATGGGTTATTTTAAAGATGATGATGATGACGAAGAGCTAACTGTTGCCACTGCAGTTATTCGGGCTAAAGATCAAATTTCATTGCTTAATGAAATTAATGGTTTGATTCAAGCCGATCAAGAAGTTGCTGATAGCCTTAATAAACTACAAGAGCAGTTGGATGCGCGCGGTTAATTTATTACTGCTACTAGTAATATTCTCAATTTCGGCTAAGGCAGCAGTCTGGCCGAGTTGGGTCTATCAATCTAACTGTAGTGAAGAATATTTTTGCGGTGTAGGTATTGCTGAAAATGAAGTAATGGCAAAAAAGTTTGCTTTTGACGATTTAAGCCAGCAACTCCAAGCAAATGTTAGTTCACAATCGATTGTTTCTATTCAAAAGAAAGACAATAGAAATAGCTACACATTGTCGCAGCAAATTAAATTGACCACCGAGTCTATTCCATTAAATTTAGTTTCGATAGCTGAAAAAACATTTAAAAATAATCAAACAGCATTGTTAATTAAACTATCTAAGCAGCAGTTTTATAATAACTTAGCTTCTCGGGTTAGCACGTTTTTTGACAATATCACTACATCTTCTCAATTGCACCTACAACCTTTATGGCAACAGCGGGTGTGGGCTGTAAGACAATTAGCTCAACAATCAAGCGTTGAAAACAACCTTATTTTACTCAGTTCAATAAATGAAGAAAAAACCCTCTCGTCTGGTATCTGGCAGAAGTTTAAACAATGGCAGCAATTAATTTCAGCATTAAAAAATAAAGCGATCATTGAAGTACAAGCCCCTATCGAACTTGGCGTTATAAATACGAGTATCAACTTAAGTTTAACGGGTGGCGCGGGTACAGTTTATTGGTTACAACCCTCGATTAAAAGCAAGTCAGCAAGAGACGGTAATGAGTACGTCGTTGAGGTTGTGCTTTCTGTAGAGCTACTCGAAAGCGAACCTCCTTATCGTGTTTTATTTACCAATAGGCTTAAAAATCAACATCGTGCCTCTTCACCTAACATAGCAAAACAGCGAGCAATTGAAGCTATTGCACAATTAATTGAATCCTCAAAAGGTCAGGTTTTGTTCAGCAAAAGTGGCCAACAGAGTACAAAGGAATACCTATAACATGTTAAAAAAGATCCTAGTTAGTGCCATAGTCACAACATTAATTGTCGGCTGTCAAAGCACAGGACCAAGTAATCAAACCAACAAAGTAACAGTCAAAAATAAAGCATCAAATGCCAGTATTGCCAAAAGTGCTTATGATTTCGCTGATGATGATATTACCGTGCCTGCCTATTTTGATACTCAAGGATTGGAGCGATGCACTTTTGATATTCAAAAAGAAAGTGATGGCTGTCCATTAAAAAAACCCATTGTAAGAATTTATTTTGATAACAATGATGTTGCAGGGCAAGGGAAAGGTGTAGAGCATTTAAAGGAGGTTAACAATCTAAAGTTAGTACAAATGCTTGAAAATCAATTAGCTGGATTAAGTCGTTTTAGAATTATTACCCGTGACGACCAAGTAATAGGACAAGAGCAAGAAACATATTTAGCTGAGCAAGGCGCGTCGGCTTATGCAAAACGAGCGGCTAGTCAAAGAATTTTAGCACCTGATTTTGTCGTAAAAATTGATACGACTAAGACAGTTGACACTTTTTATGCTCAATCTTCAGGTGTTATGGATTATACCCTTGAAATGACTGCAGCGGTAATTGACCCCTTCACTAAAGAGAAAATGTCACATCCAAATATTGGTAAAATTCGGGTTAAATCAGCTGATGTTGTTAAAAGTAAAGATGAGTTAAATGTGGTTATTGTTAGTGGTCGCTATTATAGCGGTTTTAACTTTGCTGACCCCCAAGTAGTACAGGCAATGATGTCCGATATGGCAAGCCGTGGTTTTGATATTTTTTTAACCCGAATGTTAAGTGAAATGCCAGCAACAGCTCAAGTGTTAGGGATAAAAGGCGACCGACTTAGCTTAGACCGTGGCCAAAATGCAGGCGTGTTAGTTGATGAAACTATGATTGTGTTTCAATATGAAGCAGGTTTTGTTGAACCGATTGGTGTTGCAACTGTAACGCCATCAAAGCAAAGCGCTAGTGGTAAGATTGTTAAATGGAAAAATAGTAAATTAGCTGATTCAATTAAAAAACAAGCTGGGTCTGGTATTTTCAGACCAGGTAATGGTGTGAAAATTTTTGCTGTATCTGTTGGTACTCCAGCAAACTTTCTTGAGAATAGAACGTGAGAAAACTAATTCTATCATCTCTGTTACTTAGCTTTGCCAGTTATGGTGACGTTATGGTTTTAGATAACGGTGATATTAGCACCTCTGCTTGTGCATATGGGCGAGGACAAGCCGCGATAACACAAGCTCAAAATTCTGCGGCAGCTGAACTTAGCCGATTTATTAAAGGCAATAAAACACTTGAGTTTGGTGATGACAGTGAAAGTTTTGAGTCAAGCCTTGCACAAGTGTATAGCAACTCACGCGACACCATACTCGAAGGTCTGAATAGTGGCAGAATGCAATTTACTATTGGCCAGCCATATTTACAAGGTAGTGATACCTGCTTAGTAGTAGCTGTTAACGTAAAAAAATCGCTGAGTAGTTCAAATACTCCCGACTCATTAGAGTGGCAAGATGATAGTTCAACTGTCACGGTAACCGTTATTGGTGAAGGTTGGTCTAAGGCAGGCGACTCTGCTCGACAACGTGCTGAACAAGATGCGCTGCGCAGAGCTATTTCTCGTGTAGTTGGCATCTACCTTAGCCAAAACTCAGTTCAATCATCTCAAACCATTATGCAAATTAGTAACAATGAGGAACATAATGCATTAAGAGATTTAATGAGTCAGCAAATGTCTAGCCGAAGCGCCGGTCTGGTTAAGTCATGGCAACCTTTAGCATCAAAGAAACTTTCAAAAGATGGCTTGCAAGTGACCTTACAGGTAGTCGTTGAAAAGTCACCATTGATCGCGCAATCAAATGATTTTCTTGATCAAATCGGTTCGCCAAGAGTTAAGGTAATTGCCGACGATAACTTTGAACCTATTTTAAAAACTTGGCTTTCAGAGCAAGGCATTGAAACAGGCTCTGGCGCTAGTTTACAGGTTATTGCTAAACATAAGTTACGAGGCCCTGCTAACAGTAAACGTTTGTCATTAACCATTGAGGTGCGCGATTTAGCAAATAATCTTTATGGTAAATGGGATAATGATCCAAGTTTGGTTGCTTTACCCGACTCAGAACATCTCTTAGATGATTTAACCCGAGTGACTTTTGAAATGCCTGAACAGTTGAAAACTCTGCAACAGGCAATGAGTAAAGCCTTCATCAACGTCGTAAGTCAAGGTGGTTTGGTTCGTGAAATAAAAATTCGTTCAAGCTATCTCTCTCAGCCAGAAAAATTACACGCGGTTATTTCCACCATAGGTGGGGTAAAGGATGTTGCGATTTTCACGAAAAATAAATACTTAGTTGCTAGTCTTCGTTACCCAGGAGACACCAGAGAATTAGCTTTAATACTGCAAAATTCTTTAGCGGCTATTAGCACACCATCATTTCCAAATGGACAGGTCATAGATGACCAAACAATATTATTTAATTAAAGGAATATTATGAAATTTACAATACTTACTTTGGCATTAGCTTTATCTCTACCCACTTTAGCTAGCGATGATTTTGATTTAACAGACCTTATTCCAGCAAAACCGGGACAAAGTATTCCAAATGCGGATACGGTAACGGTGAAAGGCGATGTAGTGGTTGGCACTGATGACGTCGCTGCGGTTGCCGTCGCGTATCAGGCATTGATCGAAGAGGAAGAAGATGGCATAAAAATGATTAAAGTCGGCTCTGGGATGGGCATTCTTTCAGTGGGAAGTGCAAGTTACCAAACTTTTAATAATAATAATGCCAGCTTACTTTCAAAACGTGGTGCTTATAACAAAGCCTTTTTAATTGCCAAAAAACAGTTTGTTGCCAATATGAAAGGCGTTTCTCTAGCTTGTTCTAATATGGTTTCAGTAAGTATGGACGTTATTGACAGTGGTAATGAAAGTATGGCGAACACTGCGGACGCTCAGCAAGAAGCTTGTGTTGAAAGTGTTTCTGGCTCTTTAGCTGGCTATGTTACTTTTGATGTAGACGATAATATTGAAGAGAATTTGGTACGTGTTAGCTTAATTTCTACGCCAAAAACGCGTGCTCAAATTAGACATCAAGCAGGAGCTGTTGCAGTAACTACAGCACCAAATGAAATTTTCAAGCATATTATCAGTGATCTAAAAAGTGGTATTTTACCGCCAGTAGGTGCCAAGGTTTTAACTAATCCTGAAACTAATGAAAATTATGTTATGGGTTTTGGCTCTGCCATTGTCAGAAGTAACAAAAATAAGTCAGTTGCCAGGAAGCTTAAAACGGTTGCAAAACGCCAATCTGAGACGCGTGCTCGTGCAGCGTTGCTAGGTACTTTAAAAGGAGAGCAAGTTTATTGGGATGGCAGCTTTGATGAAAAGCAAATAGATAAAAACACTCAATTTGATTACGACCCTGAAACGTTAGACCCATCACAAGTATCCGTCCTTGATGAAGAGCAATCAACATTTATTAACCAACTTAAAACAACAGATGATTATAAAACGCTAACAGCAGGAACACTTCCTCCTGGTGTTTCAACCAAAAGTTTTGTTTCTACTGACGGTAATTGGCAATACACTGTGGCAATTTACGCACCTAGCCTAGAAAAAACCGCTCGTGAGGCAAATAAAGAAATGAATGCAACGAGTAGAAACCGAGTTAAGTCAACTCACAAAATCAATGCTAATGGTGGCCTTAATGAAAAGGGTAAAAATACCAAAGCAGCGTCTGGCCAGGTAAGTAAATCAGGCGATTTATAATGCTCTTTGCAGCAATGCTGTCGGTATCAGTTGTGGCGACTTCCGCCGCAACTGTTCACCACACTCCCTCTTTTAAAGTGGTAAATCAAGCCGAGAGTGCTCAAGTATTTCCATTAAACACCGAGCTGCCTTTTCGGCTGTGGAAGAAAGCCTGTCATAGGGCTTTATCATATCCTCTGAGGGTTGAAAAACAGCAGCAATTAGCTAAACAATTAAACTTAACGTTACCCGATAAAATTAATTACGCCACGAGTCATTTAAGTAATTACCAAGAAAAAAGAATTGAGGGAGGCTTAAGCTGTAGTGGTCTGGTAACAGAAACTAAGCCTGACTTGAATAAGGCAATGTTAGCACTGATCAACGCTTGGTGGGCTCTAGAGCAAGGTGAGACTAAATTTTTAAAACCTTTATTACAGCTTTCAATGGCGAACTTGGCCACTAGAAATGACTCTATCATATTAATAGCGAGCCAAACCGGTGGTAAAAAAGGAAAAGAAATTTTCGAGCAACAAGCTAATGATATAAATTTATTGTTAAATGCAAGCAAAGCCGCACTTGCAAGCTTTTGGCTTGAGCAGGGCAATTATCAACCGGCAATCGATATGCTGGCAAATTGTGATAGTAAGACCTGCTATCAACTACAACGTAAAGTAAATATGCAAAAGGAATTAAAAGATGAACAAACAGCTGACGATTTGGCTAGCTATTTTTAGTTTACTACCGCAGTTATCTTTTGCCCGCGATAACGAAGCGTCATTAGAATTTAAGCGATACTTAGCAAAGCAAGAGCAAGATTTTTCTGATTATAAAAAAACAATAGACAAAGAATTCGCGCAATTTGTTGAAGTATGGAAATCAGCTGAAGATGAGTATCGAGAAAAAATTTCAAAAAAATGGCACAAGCCATTATTACCAGGAAAAAAACAATGGGTCGATTATTCTGATGACTTAAACCAACGTACCACGGTTAATTTTGATTCAGGTGCTATAACAGTCGAAGTTCGTCAATCTTTAACGTCGCAACAGATCACTGTATTAGCGAATAAAACCATCTCAAATCTCACTAATATATCACTATCTGATACATTAGCCCGAGATCCGATCGTGCAATCGGTTAATAAAAAATTAACTAAAGATAATAAGAAATTAGCTATCGCCAAAAAGTCTCCTCCCTTATTAGCTAAAAAATATATTGGTGAATTGGGCACAATTTCGAGTAAAAGTGATCAAGATATAACCACCATCACTATTCCATTAAAACCAAGCTTACTTAATGATAATGCTCAACGTTATTATCCATTAGCACAACAGCAGGCTATAAAATGGAAAATACCAGCCTCATTGATCCTTGCTATTATCCACACAGAGTCGAGTTTTAATCCTCTCGCTCGCTCACACGTCCCCGCTTTTGGCTTAATGCAAATTGTGCCTGGGAGTGCAGGTAAAGATGTTACTGAGTTTTTAAATGGAAAAACAACGCTACTGCGACCTGAATATTTATATAGCGCCGAACAAAATATTGAAGCTGGCAGTGTCTACCTTCATTTACTGATGTCTCGCTATTTTAAAGGGGTAAAAGACAATAAAAACAGACTCTACATGGCAATTGCTGGTTACAACACCGGGCCGGGTAATGTAGCAAAAGCACTTAGTAATACCACCTCGTTGAAAAGAGCAACTCAATCAGCTAATCAACAATCATCACAACAATTATATTTTAATTTAATTGATAATTTGCCACATCAAGAAACGGTTAACTATTTAAAAAAAGTACTTAAAAGAACTTCTTATTACAACAATTTACTTGCCAAGGAATCAATATGAAAAAAACATCAATAGTGGCCATTTGCTTATTAATAGGCGCTTGTAGTAGTACCAATGAGTCAACGTCTATTATGCTAGAATCAACAGATTCTGTGCCAGCTTGGGTCTTAAATCCTAATGTCGATAATGCCTTAGCTGCGGCATCTTGTGTGCCATGGTCGGGCAACTTATCAATTGATAAAGCTCAAAGCTTAGCGATGGGACGTGCGGAAATATCACAACAAATTAATCTCAAAGTCAGTGTTCTTGATAAAATGTATCAGCGCAAGCTAGAAACAGATGGTAAGCAAAATACTGGTGGCACATTTGAGCAAGTATCTAAGCAAATTTCACAGCAAACGCTTGTGAATACTAAAGCGGACAAAGTAGAGTTTGCAAAAATAGATGGTAAAAAACAATTGTGTACTTTAGTGACATTGTCTGAGGCTAAAAGTGATTTGTTATTTGAAAAACTAGTCAGTAAGTCAGGGAATAATATTGACCCCACCTCTAAAGCGGCTCTTTATGAGGAGTTTAGAGCAAAAAAGGCATCTGAGGAACTTGAGGTCGAGTTACAAAAATTAAACGCTCAAGGCTAATTTTGTAAAAAAAACAGCCTAATTAGCTAATAATTAGGCTGTTATTCTTAATGATGATGTAAGGTATTTAAACTCGTTAACATTATTCTCCCTCGACATCAGATACTTGAACATTAACTTTTTATCTAAATCAATTTCAAACAATCAATACGTTTATGACTTAAGGCGTCGTGCTGCTAATCCTATTATACCTAAAGCAAAAATAGCTAAACTGGTCGGCTCTGGCACTCTATTCATCACGACATTATCCATTATGCCGAAAAGACGACTGGTACTTAACATCGAGATGCTAATTTTATCAACCATGATCCCCTTTAAGTTCATTGCTTCTTCTGTTGATAATTGTTTATTCCATTTTGAGGTAGTCGTTTTGTAATTGTCCTCTGCTTGAAAGACATTACCTAGCCAACCTGTAACAATGACATAGTCACCCTGATTATAGAATGAGCCAATATCAAGCTGTTCAAACGTAAATAAGCCGTTAGTTGAGAAATACCAAGTTGATGGTACTAGTGAGCCGCCATCAGAAAAAGCGGTATTCCCAGTATTTAATCCTTGGTTTACAATCTTTGTATCGACCCCCATAGCACTTATATTAAAGCCGTTTTCACTACCTTGACTAAAATTACGTTCAGGGAAACTTTCAAAATCAATAGTAATTAACGATGCCGAGGCAACATTAACTAAACAACTACACGCGAAGATAAAGCTTGTGATGCTGGATATTATAAATTTAGTTTTCATCTGATATTCCTATTTAATCCCAAAAAATAATATTAATGAGTAATGCTAAAAAAGATAATTCATCAAGGTATTGTGCTACTAAAAAATGCCAATCTAATACTTGTATCTATTTTGATAATAGTCGGTAATTAAAGCCTATCTGATGCTAGCCGATAGGCTTTATTTACCTTAATACTCAGTCTATAGGTAGTTATTAAAAAAACGTGTCGCGGCTACCGCGTAATCAGCGCGGCTGACGTGTTGATTACCGTTAAAGCTCGCCGTTATAGTCGGGGCTAAATCATAAGTACCCTGTTCAACGTCAAAGCTTGCAGCTAGTATCCCTAAGTCTAAGGCTAATTGTACGTAACCTTTCATTTCATCTGGAATATCAGCTTGGTCTGCTATCGCTATACGTTGTTCGCCATAAATAGCGGTAATCTCACCGGTAAAGCTTGTTGCAACCGATTGTAAAGCCAGTGACTGTACAAAAGAATAAGCTAACTCGTTGCGATTAACTAAGCCTTGTGGATTAAAATGAGTACCATTCGTCAACATTACTGCCTGTTGATCTTGTGCACCATTTCGTAAAGCGGCACCCTTTTCACTAGCCGCGTTAATAGCAGCAGTGTAAGTAGTATTTCCTGTGACATCAGCAAATGAGCTTGTTGTTGCCAAATTTGATTGACGAATACCGGCACCTAAGCTTAAAAAATCAGCTAGGTCTTGACGGGTAAGGTTATTATCTGGTTCAAAACCTGCCGTATTGGCATCGACTAATTCTTCACTAACAGCGAATTCAATAAACGCTTTAGCCGGGTGGTTGGTTAAGTCATCAAGACCGACATAACCATCAGTTTTTATAATCTTAATCGTTACGTCAATATCACCCGGTACCGCATAACCATTAGTTAATCCGCTAGGGTCAAGTGCAACACCAGAAAGGCTACCAATACCCCCTGCTTTAAGTATCCAATCACCTGCTTCAGCTGGCGCTGTCACTGCAATGTTTTGACCTAAAACGGGTAAAGCGATACTTGAACCATAACGTTTGCCAGAAGGACTAGTCAAGGTAAGTGCTACTGTATTATCATCAATGTTTGCTCGAACCATTACCATAGAAGCTTCGGCACTGACGGGCACAATAACACCGTTATTATCGCCAACAGGACTAAACGGCACAGTCTCAGCATATTCTGCCTGTACTGAGGTTAACGCTTTAGCATTAAAATCTCGGTTGAGTTTCGTTGTTTTGCCAAAAGCTAAACGTTCATCAACGATTGATTGCACTGCCGCGTAGGCATTGACATAACCGGCGCCGGCTTCCCATGTTTCTCGACCAGGCATATTGGTTGCTGTATCTTGAAGAATTAACTTAACTTCACGCCATGTAAGGCTGGGGTCAGCTTCTAACATTAAGGCAACAACACCAGCAACATGTGGCGCTGACATTGATGTACCACTCATAGAAGTATAATAAGGCACGTGATTTGCTGCCATTACATCGCTATCATCGCCAACACTCAAGGCACTTAAGCTTGATAATGAAGCACGAGTTGAAATAATATCAACACCCGGCGCAGTAACAGTAGGACGGTCTTCCCACTGAAAGAGCTCATCATCAACCGTAACTTCGCCGCCTTTACCTTTAACACCACGTGAACTAAAGTCAGCTAACTTACCGTCTTTATCACCTGCTGCTACGGTAATAACCCAAGGTGCTTTTTTAAAGTTACCGGTGATTGTCGCTTCGCCGCTACCCGAATTACCGGCAGAGAAAACAACAATAATACCCGCATCTGATAACGATTTAGTCACTACGTTAGTTGGATGATCAGGGTTAAAGTCAGTACCTGTATCACTGGTACTTCCAAAAGAGTTTGAAATAACGCGAATGTTGTAATCATGTTTATGCGTCATAGCGTAATCAAAGCCACCGATCGTGTCTAAAATAAATAAACCCGCACCTGAGCCATAACCAATAATTTTTGCGCCAGGTGCAACACCTTGATATTTACCGCTCGACATCGCACCATTGCCGCCAATAATACCCGCTACATGAGAACCATGACCGCCAGCAATATCACTGTTCGCAGTATCTTCTTGGTAAGTTATCGGTAAAATATCTGATAACGAGTGTAGGTTAGTTTGTGCTAATACGTTTTGAACAACATGGTTAGGAAACTTAATGTCGCTGTGTGTGCCATCGACACCAGAGTCATTAACCACAACCCCGATACCACGTCCTGAATATGGCATACCGTTACTGCGTAAAGAACGGTCATCACGTAAACGGTCAACACCGGTAATTTGTGTTGCGCGTTCATTTTCGAATGATAAAGGCGCGTTGTAGTAAACAGAGCGTACTTCATTTGATTTATAAATAGCTTCTATTTGCGCCTTCGTTGCCGTTATGCCGACAATTGGAAACTGCTTAAAGCTTACGCCGCCAATAACACCCGTTGATTCAATAACATTTAGCTGTTGTGCATTAATAGCACCTTTACCTTCGAACGTAACGATGACATTAAAAACATCATGTACTTCAGCCGTGGCCATAAAACCTTTTAATTCAGGTCCAATAGATTTAGCGGCAATATTGAGTGACATGAAAGTTAAGCCAGCACCGATAAGGCCAGCGATTAATATTTTATTTTTTAATGGTGTTTTTAGCATGGGAATAAACCTTATATGTTTTGATACATCGAGCATGCCAAACATTAAGGTTTAAAATAATCAGGTAAAACCCCTACAAGGAAGAGGTAAATATACCTTGTTTATAGCAGTAGGTTGTTTTTGGCCGCATAACGGACCAATTCAGCTGCGTTAGCAACGTTTAATTTATCGAGCACTTTACCGCGATGGTTTTCTGCTGTTTTAACACTTATATCTAATGAACGGGCAATTTCTTTGGTGGTTTTACCTTCGATAATCAAATGAAATACTTCACGTTCACGATTTGTCAGGTTTTTGTAGGGGTCTTGCCAATTTTCTGCCGGTTGGTTGTATTGTGACGCCAACACACTTGCCGCATATTGGCTGTAATAGGTTTTTCCAGCCGCTAATGCTTTTACCGCATCAATGAGTTCGTCACTCGCACTGTCTTTTAATAAGTAACCAGAAGCACCCGCTCTAACCATATGAATGACATACTCTTGCTCTTCATGCATAGTTAGCACTAACACTTTTGTGTCTGGCAGTTGACCATTTAAGCGTTTAACCGCTTCCATACCGTTTAATCCTGGCATGCTAATATCGATAACGATGACGGTGGGTTTTAATTCCAGCGCTTTACTCACCGCTTCAAGTCCGTCGGCTGCTTCGGCAACCACTTGAATGCAATCATCTTTACTAAGTAAACTGACCAGACCATGACGTAAAATTGTATGATCGTCTGCAATAAGAACACGGATCATCAGCCATTCCTCCCCGTTACCAAAATCTTTATTTCACAGCCTTGTCCTGGCTGCGATATTATCGTTAATTGACCGCCAAAAGCACTTATTCTATCGCGCATTGCTCCTAAGCCAAAGCCCTCAGGACTAGCTTCTTGATCGGCTTTCATCCCGATACCGTCATCTTTTATTTTAATCATTAACAGATTATCAGTTGCAATTAAATTAAGAGTAATGGTTTGTGCTTGTGCATGCTTAATCGCGTTGGTCAACGCTTCTTGTATCACTCGAAACGCCAGCGTTTGGGTATCACTATCTAAAATACTGTCAACTTGATGATGAAAATCAATGGTGGCTTTTTCGGGTTCGGCCATAATACGCACTAACCAATCAAGGGCAGGAATAAGCCCAAGATCATCTAAAATTCTTGGTCGCATTAAGCGAGAAATCACTCGGGTATCTGATAAAGCTTGGCGAGCAAGATCAATACTTTCATCAAGCGCTATACTCTCATCCCCTTTTTTAACTTGCTTAAGCTGATTAATCAAAGCGGTCAGCAGCTGTCCGACCCCATCATGTAATTCTCGAGCGATATGCTTGCGTTCATCTTCTTGCACTCGCCAAACGCGTTTTGCCAAACCACGCATTTGTTCATTACCTGAATAAAGCTGTTGTGAAATTTGTTTTTGCTTTTCATTAAGTTGGTCAACCATTTTAGCAATATTGGCATTATTGGTCATGGCGTGATAACTCCATTAATGAATCATTTAGTTCAAAATAATCTTGAGTTTCTATGAATTTACCGGAGAATTCCGGAGGTAAATTAGCCTTAAGATGCGTCAATTTTTTAGTCACTTTTTTATAATATTTTGTTGGGTCTTGTTTATTAACAATTGCCAATTGGGCACGCAAACGATCAAATTGAAAACTACGCCAATAATCCCCCATTTTTCTTAATAGAATATCGGCTGATCGTAAGGTGCCTTTTAAATCAAGCCAAGCACCGGCAAAATATTGCTGTATAGCTAAAAGCTCTAAATATTCAATATACTGATATTGCTGAAGGCTAAAATCAACGTTAGCTAGTGGTGTTAAATAAACATTAATATCCTTTTTTCCTAAGCGTAATGCTTGCTTTGCTTCATACATTAACTGACGAATATAGATAGATTGATGGGCGTGATCTAAGACCAAATTGTTTTCATTACGAATTAAAGAGGCTGAGACACTATTTTTGGTATGACTCTTTAAGAATTGAAATTTTGCTTGGTGTTCTTTATTACCATTTGTCGAGACGATATCACTAATGTTAGCCAAATGCTTAATAGCTTGCTCTTGATCGCCAAGCTGTAATGACCAATCGGCTAACCATAGACCAAATTCAGCCATAGCTCTAACGTCATTAGCTTTTACCGCCGCTTGATAAGTTGCCGTTAACTCTTCAATGCTTGCATAAAAGTTACCTTGTAAAAAAGCCAGTTTCGTTAAGTAGCTGCGCGACACGATCGACTCTTCGGTAATGTTGAGCTTTTCAGCATCGGTTAAGGTATTGTTAAATAGGTGATAGGCATTACGCCAGTTTCCCTTGGCTAACTCCATCTGACCCAAGTTTTGTCGCACATGGATAATGCCAATGGGAAATTGTATTTGCTGGTACAACTGCTCTGATTGACGCCAATAAACTAAGGCATGTTCTGGGTCAAGCAACATAAAATAAGTAAAGCCAATATTATTCATGCTCTCGGCCTGGAGCATTAAGTTATTGAGTTCAACGCGAATATTTAACGCATGACGATAGTTTTCTAGGGCAGTTTGATAGGAAGCTTGCTCTTCAGCCAATTTTCCTAACTCATTATAGGTATTAGATAGCCCCTCTTGATCGTCTAACGTCTGATAGATAGCTAAACTTTCTGTTAAGTACTGTTCAGTCTGTTGGTATTGACCAACCGCTAAATGCATAGCGGCTAAGTTAGTCATGGTGGTTGCTGCATCGGCTAAGTTACTCAGCTGCTTTCTAATTTTTAACGATTGTTGATAATAATCAAAGGCAAGTTCCGTTTCTCCTAGCTGTTCATAAACCACACCAAAGGCATTGAGAGCCTCGCCTTCTTGAACGCGATTTTTTAGCTTTTTAGCGGTGACCAGTGCCTTAACAAAATATTCATTTAACGCTTTTTCGAAGTCACCTTGTAAAAATGCCACTCGACCTAACATAAACCATGCACTAGGATGGTTGGGATCAATTTTTACCACGTCTTGTAATAAGGCTTCCATTTTCTTATGTTGTTCAATAAAAAAATAAAACTCTGATAGCATCATCTTAAGTTCAGTGTTGTAAGGAAATGCATTTACTAGGGTTAAATAATCGGCTTGCGCTTGCTCGACTTTACCCGCTAAGTCATTTAAGCGGGCACTCGCTAGCTTTGCCGTATAAGAATTAGCGGCGCTTAATGCTATCGCCTGGCTATAAGCCTGTTCTGCTTCCATAAATAAACCTATTGTTAGGTTTAATTCGCCTTGTTGCAGCCAGGTTTGCGCCGAACTCGGTTCTCGCGCTAATATTTGTTTTAACGCTTGCTGCGCTTGTTCAAATTCACCCTTTAAAATAAGTGCTTTAATAGGAAATAAATCAACCAGAGGATTTTCTTCAATATCAATGGTTTTATCGGCATTGACTTCTATGTCTAAACGCTGCGTAAATTTATCGACAAAATGACGAGTAACTTCTTGCCAATCTTTCTCGTTATAAGGCTCTTTTATTAGGGTTTCACGTTGAATGTTATAACCGTCGACAGAAACCAATTGAAACTGAATTTCTTTAGCCTCAGAGCCGGCAATGAATGTTTGTGGGCTAATCAGCACGTCAATTTGCAGTAAGTCAGATATCAACTCCATATTAGCGTCGTCAATGGGTGGCGTAATACCTAGTTGTGCTAACAGCTGGCTTAATCTCGCTTGCTCAATCACCCGTAAGTTTTTAATATCGGTTAATTGGTAATTCAAATAGTTAGCGAAAGTTTGATCAAATACGCCCGTTTGTGTCTGCAAAGGTAATATCGCCACTGCGTAATGATCTACCGCATTGGCTTTAATCGGCGTTTGTCGACTGGTAAACAAAACAACAGCGATGATAAAAAATAAGATCATCGACGTAACCGTCACAATTAAACGCTGCTTGCTGATAGGTTGGTTATCTTTTTCTGCTAATAGACTAATATATTTATTCTGCGCTTGGGCAATATTATCGGGTCGGGATGCTGGATGCGGAGAGATTAAGGTCAATAACCAGGGTTTTAAAAAGTTAAACTCTTCTTTAACAGCCTTAAATTTTGGTTTATCTAACAACTTAGTCTGTAAAATCTCATCAATCGAATGGCCACTAAACGGTAAGCAATGACAACATAACTGAAAGATCACCACACCTGCGGCATACAAATCAGTGGTTAAATTTATTTTACCGGTTTGTAAATACTCAGGCGGCGCATAATAAGGTGTACCTGAAACACGATCAGCGTTACTTTCTTTATTAAAAGCAGATAAGCCAAAATCAGCAATAAAGAGCCGACCTGATTCATCTAACATGATATTTTCAGGCTTAATATCTTTATGAGTAACCCCCGCTTTTTCAGCAAAGGCTAAGCCATCTAATAATTGCTCAATAATTTGATAGGTTTGGTCAATAGTGAGTGATTTCGATGCGATAGCTTCTTCTAAACTGCTGCCCGAAATCCAATCCATGGTTAAGAAATGAACGTCTTCGTCTTGGTAGTATTCATGAACACGGATAATATTGGGGTGACTTAGTTGACGAACCAATAATAATTCTTTTTTAAAATCAGCAATGGTTTGCTTATCTTGACTCAGCGATTTATTAAGGACTTTGATGGCGATAAAGGTGTCAAGCTGCTTATCATAGGCACGGTAAACAAAGCCGTAACGGCCTTGTCCTTGTAGACTTTCAATTTCAAAACGACCAACAAGGCATTCTCCAGCAGCGAGCGGCTTAGACAATGGTATTATTTGGGTCGCATTTAGCTGATCATCATCGCTATTTATTAACTTGGGTGCTTTAGGATCGCTCATACAGCCTTTTTACTAATGATGTGGTATTAGTGGCACAAATTAAGCAAACTATAATCTTTATCGCTAGATGTCCGTATCGAGTTGTCATTAAGAATTAGTTGCAATGAATCAATAGATTGTTGCAGCAACATCGCCTGAACGGTTGCTTCGAGTTGTTGGCTCATACTGCTTAAAATTTCTATATCCAACTCGGTGAGCACTTTATCAGACATTTTGCTGTCGGTATAAACAATTCCCACTACTTTCTTATCATAAAATAATGGAATGCAGGCTAATGCAGCAATTTGTTTCAGTTCGATGCTTTTACGAGCACTTAACAGCTCATGACATGAAACATCCATGGCAACAACGTTTTGTCCGCTTTCAAAACAACGAGTTATCGCGCCAACACTGCCTTCAAATTGTGATAGTTTAAAATCATCTCGTTGCATACCATGGGCAATACTGACATTGAGTGATGCTAGCGTATCGCCAAGCAAGACAATACCGCGTTGAGTACCGGTTAACATGATGATATTTTGCAACTGTTCAGAGAGATTTTGTTTTAAATGCTCGGTCAACGGGATTGCAGTGGGCGCTTGGCTGCTCGACAACCGCCAGGCATTATGAGTCATTATCGCATCAACTTGTTTTGACGACTTAGTTTCAAAGAGGCAGTCAAGCTCACCAATAGAAATAATCGCGTCATCATTTAAAGTGGAATGGGTTATCGCTATGCCATTAACTTTAGTGCCATTGCGACTGCGCTCATCATCAAGCTGCCAAATTTCGTTCAAGTGCGCAACTTTGGCATGCTGACGAGATACAGTTGGGTGATCGAGCAACAGCTCACATTCGTGAGAACGTCCTAAACGGTAACCATTATCTTCATAAAGAAAACTTTCCATCGCTGGTTGGTCCGGATAACAAATCGTAATTTTAGCTGGCATGAGATCACCCTTAATTGAACACTATTTTGTCGACGTTATTTGATTAATCGCAAGCTGAATCGTAAGGTATTGGCATAAGCCATTAGCTCACCAGCAACGTTATGAATATCACGACTTGAACGCCAAACATCGGGAATATTTATGCCTTTATTATCATTAATACGGCGATTAAAGTCATTAATTTTGCTACTCGCCATATGATAATTAGTCGACAAGATAAGTTGATTAATTTCATTTACATCTTGCAATAGCATGGCGTGAACCGCGGCATTTATTTTTGGTGAAAAGTTATTGAGTGCCATTTGTAAATCGTTAAATTTTTGGCTAATTACAACTAACGGTGCACGTAAGTCGGCAACAATAATAAATTGTGAGAAACGCCCCGTTGAACCACGTGTTCTGTAGCTACCTGCCCCCATAGTCATGGTGATATCTTTAAATTCACCATTAAGTGGTGCCTTAAAGAATCGTAGTGGTGTGCCAGCGGTATATTCTAAGTTATGAGTGTGTAAATCCACAGTCGCTAAGCCTGAAAATGAAAAACCACTGTTTGCCAATGGCTCAATCGTGATCATCATTGGAAATGCTGCTGATGGGGAAATATTTAAGTCATCGGGTAAACGATCAATAAAATCTAATGAGGTAACGTCGATAATTTCTGCTGTTAGCCCTAAACTCTCTTTCGTTAGGCCAACTGCATTTTCAAATTGTAAGGTCATATCGGCAGAAATGTTGCCCGGCAAGTGGATAACGGCTTCAACCTTATTACCTTGAACATTGACTGACACCGGTTCAGAAGCGAATGATACCGTACTCACCAATATAGCTGTTGATGTTAGTACTAAAGTAAGTAGCTTTTTTATATGTAACATATTTTTTCCTCTGGGTAGTAACCTGACAATGTCATCAAATTATTTTTACATTTCTTTACATTTTTTTACTTTACAATCTTTTACATTTTTTTACATATCAGACTTAACTAGAACCTACGTTGATCTACACAAATTAGCAAGTTGTATGGCTTTTTAATAACAACAAAACCAAGCCTGGTCGGGTTGGTTTTGTTATCAATGTTAAAAATACAAATATTAAGTGTTAACAGTTATTTACGTAAGTAACTGTCATATAATCGACTAATGATAACGGCATAGTCACCACGTTTAACAGCACTTGCTGGTTCAAAGTAAGCAACAACAGTTGGCGATAGGTCATAAGGTCCTTGTTCAATCGCGAAACGAACCCCGATTAATGACATATCTATTGCAGCCTGCACGTAACCTTTTAGCTCAGTAGCAACCTCGCTTGAGTCCATAATAGCAATACGCTCACCGTTATATTCGACGGTTATTTCACCACTAAAGTCTTTTACTTGTGTTGCTAATCCCAGCGCCTGTACCAGTGAATAAGCTAACTCTTGTTTATTCACCTTAGCATGTGGTTGAAAACTATCACCATTAGAGATCATCACCGGTGCTTGGTTTTGTACTCGGTCCTTAAGTGCAGACCCCGTTTCAGTGACAGCGTCAACAAAAGGCGCATATCTCGCATTAACATCAGTAAAGACGGTTTTATTATCATTTAAAAAGCCACGTTGTTGTCTAATTGACATCCCCATGACTAAATATTGCGCCAGCTCTTTGCGTCTTAATTTAGCATCCGGGCGATAAGTCTGATCATTTTTACTATCAACTAAGCGCTCACTGACCGCAAATTCAATTGCTTTTTCTGCCGGATGACCGGCAATGTCGTTTAACCCTTCGTAGCCACCTGAGGTTAAAATCGAAATTTCACCTTCGATATATTCAGGGATACCAGGACCATTAGTGGTACCTGTTGGATCAGCTTGTACACCTGATAAAGAAGTGATACCAAAGGCAGATAATTTCCATTCTCCGGTTTGTGCTGGTGCAGAAACTCGCATGGTGCTGCTCAGCACAGGCGTTGTTAAGTTACCAAAATAGACGGTACCGTCTGGAGCTTCCAATTTAAGTTTAACCAGATTGGCCAGTGTTTCAGAGGAAGCACTTATCCATGCTGCATCATCTTGAACGTTAAATACATGGACTTCAGGTTCACCTGCTGGGGTAAATAAAACGCTAAATGGCTCAGGCGCTTCATCATCGATGATTATCGCATTGGCATTAAAAGTATTAAGGTTATTAACCGTCACTCTATTTTGCTCATCATAAGCTAAGGCACCCGCTACTGCAGCATAAGCATTGACATGGCCCGCGCCTACTTCCCAAGATTGGTAACCTGGCATATTAGTGGCTGTTTCTTGGAGGATAGTTTTTATTTGTAAATTGGTTAAATCGGGATTAGCTTCCCACATCAAGGCAATAATACCGGCAACATGTGGCGCTGCCATCGAAGTACCAGAAATTCTTGTGTAAAAAGGTAAGTATTCGTTTTCAATCACGCCAACATCGTCGGCACCACCATTAGAAGCAAGATTAGTTTTAGCACGAGTCGAAATAATATCAACACCGGGTGCAACGATAGTGACTTCGTTCTTATAAGTCCAAGTTGAGCCATCAGGCATAGTAAAATCGCCTGTTTCGCCACGTTTACCGCGCGATGAAAAGTCGATTAAATCGCCTTGCTTAGTGCTAGCTCCTACCGACATACCCCATGGGATTTGTGCGTATGGGTTGTGCGTGTCTTCGCCTGAGCCACTATTACCGGCAGCAAATACTGAAATAACACCCAATCTGTGAGCTTTATATGACGCTAAAGATATTGGACCTGCAGGGGCGTATTTACCGCTAGAACCCCAAGAGTTACTCATCACTCGAATAGGGGAGTTAAAGTCAAAAACATGGGTAGTGGCATAGTCATAACCGCCCAACGCATCTAAAATAGAAAGGCCCGCACCTGAGCCATAACCGATGATGTCTGCACCGGGTGCTGCACCTTGGTATTTACCGTCAGAGTGAGTGCCCCAACCGCCAACAGTACCGGCACAATGGGTACCATGACCAACATTTAAATCGGTGTTACGTTGACCTTCTAGCCACATACCATCGACGCCGGTTAATGACAGCGCCTGCGCATGGGTAACGCCCTGCACATTTTCTATAACTTTAACGCCGTACTCCAAATCATCTAATGTTGCATCAATACCCGAGTCATTAACAATAACAGTAACGCCCTTGCCGGTGTATTTTATGCCATTTTTGCTATCGAATGTGCTAGATTGCAGCTTTTCTACACCGGTTATCTGACGTGCTTCAGCGTTGTAATATTCTAATGAACGGTTAGCGAAGACCGAACGAACACCTGGCATTGTTGCCAAGTGATTAATTTGATTTGCGTTTGCCATCACACCAATAATAGGCAGTGATTTAAACTGTACACCTTGCGTTAAACCAAGGTTTAATAAGCTTTGCAACTGGGTAGTTGTTAATGCATCAAGTTGATCATAGGAAACAACCACCATAGCGCTGTCGGTTACGGTCATATTTTGTAATTGTTGCTCTAATTGAGAGCCAATGACTGCCGCTGCGGTTGCACTTAGACTGATACCTGCGATTGACATGGTTAATGCCATGTTCTTTATTATTGTCTTCATACTTTGTATCTACCCGTCTTTAAAAGTGTATTTTATTTACCCTTTCATTTGACGGGAATTTAACCACTAAAACCATCAGGATCAGCCCCTAGTTTATACAGGGGAAAACCCCTAGATATAAATTTACCCAGATAACTAATCAAGGAGATTTAAGCCAATATTGTTATTTAAAAACAGCCTTTTTATACACTATTATCAATCCTAACTGACCCGGTAATAACTTACTTAATAGCGCGTCTTATGTTTTAGACAACAAACCACTGCGCCTGAAATAACAATCGCTTTTTATGGTTGATAGCATCGATGTGATGTTTGGTTCAAGCCTTGTACTGATAAGGAGCCTAATATCATGACTGTTTTATTGACTCTTTGTTAAAGGTGGATGCTAAATATGAGTGCCCATTAATGATGCACTAATGACTTACTCTTTTTTTGCACTCTATGGGTGCGTAATCGTCATTGTGTTGTGCACTAAAAATAATCGACACAAGATAAATAACAATAAAAGCTTTTAAAACAATGCGCTATATAAATTAATAATGATGGCATTACATTTGCTCTAGATAACTCAATCAATTATCAGTATTAAATAAGTTTGCTTATTTAATAGGAAAAATTTTAGGAGTTGTTACATGAGCGGACAAGAAAGTCTCAATATATTTTCATTCAAAGGTAAGATGAAAGCGTTACATATGAGTTGGATAGCGTTTTTCATTACCTTTGCTGTTTGGTTTAACTTTGCTCCCTTAGTATCAGTTATTGCTGATTCATTAGGGCTAACAAAAGCTGAAATAAAAACATTAATGTTATTAAACGTAGCGTTAACCATTCCAGCGCGTGTTGTTATTGGTATGCTCACCGATAAATACGGTCCGCGCTTAACATTCGCGGTGTTGCTTGGCGTGTGTAGTATTCCTTGTTTTATGTTTGCGCTTGCAGATACCTTTGAACAAGCGGCACTTTCGCGCTTCTTAATAGGTTTTATTGGTGCAGGTTTTGTTATCGGTATCCGTATGGTGTCTGAATGGTTTCCCGCCAACGAATTAGGCATGGCTGAAGGCATTTATGGTGGTTGGGGTAACTTTGGTTCAGCGGCGGCTGCCATGTCATTACCTACACTCGCGTTGGCCTTTGGTGGTGAAGACGGCTGGAGGTACGCGGTTGCTTTTACCGGTGCATTAAGCTTGATTTTCAGTGTTATCTGGTATCAAAACGTAACCGATACACCTAAGGGGTCAACGTACTTTAAGCCTAAGCAAACAGGGGCAATGGAAGTTACCTCAACGGGCGATTTCTTCTTATTACTCATTATGAAAATTCCTATGTATGGCGCTTTAGCTTTACTCACCTGGAAATTATCACCTGCTGGTGTCAGTTTATTAACAGAACAAAGTGCCGTCATTGCCTACATTAGCTTAGTGGTTTTATTTGCCATTGAATTAAAACAAACCATTAAAGTAAATGGTCACTTATTTTCAACACCGGTTGAAGAAATTCATCGTTACCCGTTCAAACAAGTGGCGGTATTAAATGTACTTTATTTTGCAACTTTCGGTTCAGAGTTAGCCGTTGTTTCGATGTTACCGTTATTCTTCGCCGAAACATTCGAATTAAACATGGTTTACGCCGCGATGTTAGCCTCAACTTATGCATTTATGAATTTAATGTCTCGCCCCGGTGGCGGTTGGTTATCAGACAAATTTGGCCGAAAGAAAACCTTATTAATTTTAACAGCGGGTTTAGCCGCAGGTTATTATGCCATGTCAGAAATTACTGGAGAATGGCCATTAGCCTTAGCGGTAGTAACGGCAATGGCTTGTTCATTCTTCGTACAAGCGGGTGAAGGTGCCGTATTTGCAGCAGTTCCATTAATTAAACGTCGTTTAACCGGGCAAATTGCTGGTATGACTGGCGCTTATGGTAACGTGGGGGCAGTGGTTTACTTAACTGTATTAACCATGGTTGATTACTCGACATTCTTTATGGTGATTGCCGCTACCGCTGTGGTAGGCTTTATTACATTACTCTTTATGAAAGAGCCCAAAGGCACCATGACTGAAGTACATGAAGATGGCACGATTGAACTAATTAATGTCGGTCACTAAGCTAAGATGACTACCGAACAGCAAACGGCCCAAAGCGCAGTTGTAGATTTACAATTGTGTTTTGGTGGTTTTTCTTATAAAGGTTTAAAAGCAGAAAACCAAGATGCTTTCGCTGCTATTATTCCGACACAACAAGAACTACGTGCTAAAGGTGCGGTTGTTGCCATTGCTGATGGAGTATCAAGCGCGAGTAAAGCCGCTGAAGCTTCACAGCTGGCGGTCACTCAATTTATTCAAGAGTATCTTGCTACGCCCGAAACATGGTCGACACAAAAATCTGCCGCTAAAGTATTAACCAGTTTAAATAACTGGTTGTATTCACAAAGCGGATTTGTTGATGCTTTAGTTAATCAAGACTCTCCCCAATGGCTAACGACTTTTTCAGCACTTATTGCAAAATCAACCACAGCTTATATCTTTCATGTTGGCGATACCCGTATAACAAAATATCGCCATCAACAATTAGAAGTGATAACCCGTGATCATAATCGTAAACAAATAGGACAACGGGATTTATTAACCCGCGCATTAGGTGCTGATAGCCATTTAGAAGTTGATGTCTATCAAGTAGATTTACAGGCAGGTGATTTATTTATGCTGAGTTGTGATGGTATTCATGACTATGTCAGCAAAGCTATTTTTAAAACACTTTTTGATGGATTACCGTTATCACCAGCTAAGTCTGACTTAGAAGCACTTTCTGAAAAAATTGTTGAAACCGCACTTGAGCGTGGTAGTCATGACAATGTTACCTGTTTGCTGGTTTATATTGACGCGGTACCCAATCGTAAACTCGCGGAAATTGAACGCGACTTGAGTTCAAAAGCTATTCCGCCGGCATTAAAAGTTGGGCAACAGCTTGATGATTACCTTGTTAAAAAAGTGATACACGCCAGCATTCGTTCACACTTGTATTTAGTCATCGATGTAAAAACAAGCAAACCTTATGTGTTAAAAGCCCCGTCTACTAATTTTTCAGACGACGCCATTTATTTGCAAGGTTTTATGCGCGAAGCTTGGGTCGGTGAACGCATTAAGCACGTTAACGTTATGCGTGTATTACCCGGTAAACAAGACAGCCAGTTTTTATACCATGTCTGTGAATATATTAAAGGACAAACCTTAGGTGAATGGTTACATGACAATCCTAAACCTAGCATTGCACAAGTCCGCGATATAATGAAACAAGTGATCGGTGCATTACGATCCTTTCAACGTTTAGATTTAGTGCACCGCGACTTAAAACCCGACAACATTATGATCGATGAATATGGTCAAATTAAATTGATTGATTACGGCACTGTATTTGTCGCTTCGCTTGATGAAAACCAAGAAACAATAAAAGAACAAGTGCCGCACGGTTCTTTAAATTATATTGCGCCTGAAACCTTATTGCATATGCAAGCTGACTATCAAAGTGACCTATTTTCATTGGGGGTTATTTGTTATGAAATGTTATCAGGTGAACTTCCTTACAAGCCGATGCAGCGCGCTGAAGTCACTATTAAAAATTATAGCGATATGCAGTATCGTAGCATTAAACAGTTCCGAGCAGAGTTACCCTTGTGGTTAGATCTAAGCCTTCAAAAAGCAACAGCGGCAGACCCAAAACAGCGTTATCGAGCCTTTTCAGAATTTTTTAGTGATTTAAATAAACCTAGCGCATCTGCCGTTGAAGCATACAATAATCAACCTTGGTTACAACGTGACCCGGTATTGTTTTGGCAATCAATAGCAGCGTTATTGTTTATTGGGCTCGTGGTATCTTTAGTTAATTAACGCGTTACACAGTAACACTGTTAATTCATTAGCTTGCTACTCATCAGCTTGCTATTCATCAGCTTGACGCACACCCGTGGTGCGTTAACGTCGTCACTGTAGTGCAAACCCTCTAACTTCATCTTTATCAAAAACGCTATCCAATTGAATTTATTGTGAAAATTCAATTGGTTCGTTTTTTGCAAATAACAAAGCATTATCTAATTCTGCTAATACAGCAGTAATTTAAAGAAGTAGGATTGCAAAAAAATGAGCAGACAACCTCAGAAGATCGTCGTCGTTGGTAATGGCATGGTTGGCCATCACTTTGTTGATGAAATGGCTAAACATGCTGGCTATGAAATTACCGTATTATCAGCTGAAGATCGTTTAGCTTATGACCGTGTTCACTTATCAGAGTACTTTTCTGGAAAAACTGCTGATGATTTAGCCATGACTACGCCAGCATATTACAACGAAATAGGCGTTAAGTTTTTCACTAACGCGAAAGTCACTGATATTGATAAAGCGGCAAAAATCGTTACCACTGAAACCGGTGACACTTTCGCTTACGACAAATTAGTTATGGCAACCGGTTCATACCCCTTTGTTCCACCTATTCCTGGTAAAGAGCGCGACCATTGTTTGGTTTACCGAACTATTCAAGATTTAGAAGATATTCAAGCGTCAGCTAAAGCCGGTAAAGTTGGTGTGGTGGTTGGTGGTGGTTTGTTAGGTTTAGAAGCCGCTAACGCCCTTAAAGAACTCGGCTTGCAGACACACGTAGTAGAGTTTGCGCCACAATTGATGGGCGTGCAATTAGACAAAGACGGCGGCGCTTTACTTCGTTCAATGATCGAGGGCATTGGTGTTCAAGTCCATACACAAAAAGCCACCAATGAAATTGTCGACGGTGAAACATGTGTTCACCGGATGAATTTTGCCGATGGAACCCATTTAGAAACTGACGTTATCTTATTCTCAGCGGGTATTCGCCCCTATGATAATTTAGCACGTGAGTTTGATTTAGCGGTTGGCGAGCGTGGCGGTATTGTCGTTGATAACAATTGTAAAACCTCTGACAAAAATATTTACGCTATTGGTGAGTGTGCTTTGTGGAATAACTTTATTTTTGGTTTAGTGGCGCCAGGTTACACTATGGCTAAAGTAACTGCCGATAATATTATTGGCGGTGAGCAGCAATTTACCGGTGCGGATATGAGCACTAAATTAAAGTTAATGGGCATGGACGTAGGTTCAATCGGCGACGCTCATGGACGTACTCAAGGTTGTAAAAGCTACGTCTATTCAAACCAACCTGACCAAATTTATAAAAAAATAGTGGTCAGTGCAAATGGTAAAGAATTAATAGGCGCTGTTTTAGTCGGTGATACCAGTGAATACGATACCTTATTGCAATACGCATTAAATGGCATTGAATTACCAGAGAACCCCGACGGTTTAATTTTACCCACTTCAGGTGAAAAACCCACTTTAGGCGTCGACGCTTTACCTAATACCGCCACTATCTGTTCATGTTTGAATGTCACCAAAGGCGATATTATTGCTGCTATTGATTGTGGCGCCGTTGATGTCGGTGAAGTTAAGTCTTCAACAAAAGCAGGAACAGGCTGTGGTGGTTGTGCCGCCTTATTGAAAAAAGTAACAGACCACGAATTAGAAAAACGTGGTGTTGAAATCAACACTGACCTTTGTGAACATTTTGCTTACAGCCGTGTTGAGCTATTTCACATTGTTAAAGCAGAGCAAATAAAAACCTTTGACGTATTAATAGAAAAGCATGGTTCAGGCTTAGGTTGTGAAATTTGTAAACCTGCAGCAGCGTCTATTCTCGCTTCGGTATGGAACGATTATATATTAAAAGCAGACCATGTATCACTGCAAGACACCAACGATGTCTTCCTAGGTAACATGCAAAAAGATGGCACTTATTCTGTCGTTCCCCGTATGCCTGGCGGTGAAGTAACCCCAGATAAATTAATTGTTATTGGTGAAGTCGCTAAAGAATATAAGCTCTATACCAAAGTCACGGGGGGCCAACGTATCGATTTATTTGGCGCGCGTGTTGATCAATTACCAGCAATTTGGAAACGCTTAATTGATGCTGGCATGGAAACAGGTCACGCTTACGGTAAATCGTTACGTACGGTTAAATCTTGTGTTGGCAGCACTTGGTGTCGTTATGGCCAACAAGATAGCATGGCTATGGCCATTTTCTTAGAAGACCGTTATAAGGGTTTGCGTTCTCCTCATAAAATTAAGTTTGCTGTTTCGGGTTGTACACGTGAATGTGCTGAAGCACAAAGTAAAGACATTGGTATTATTGCCACTGAAAACGGCTGGAACTTATACGTTAGCGGCAATGGCGGGATGAAGCCTCGCCACGGTGACTTATTCGCGACTGATTTAGATGATGAAACTTTAGTAAAATATATTGATCGTTACTTAATGTTTTATGTACGCACCGCAGATCGGCTAACGCGCACATCCGTGTGGTTAGAGAACTTAGCAGGTGGTTTAGCCTACATGGAAAAAATAGTGAAAGACGATCACTTAGGTATTAATGCTGAATTAGAAAAGCAAATGCAAAATGTCGTTGATACCTATCAATGTGAGTGGAAAACAACCATCGAAAGTACCGAACAATTGAAACGTTTCCGTCAGTTTGTTAACTCAGACACTGTCGATGGCAATATCGAGTTTGTTACTGAGCGTGATCAAATTCGACCTGCTCAAGGTGATGAGAAAAAATACGGTGTTCAAATTCAAGCCGTTGATTTAACACTTGCATAAGAAACGTTTACCCATAAGGAAAGTAAAATGACCACAGAAAATACCTGGCAAACCATCTGCCCAACCAGTGACTTAATTAAAAATTCAGGTGTTTGTGCCATATTAGCCAATCAAGAGCAAGTAGCCCTATTTCAAGTCGGTGACGATACCATTTATGCGGTTGCTAACTTTGATCCTTTTGGCAAAGCGAATGTTTTATATCGTGGTTTAATTGGTGAAACTAAAGGTGATGTCTACGTTGCCTCCCCCTTATTAAAACAGCGCTTTGTTTTAAATACCGGAGCCTGTTTAGATGATGGTACCTTAGCGATTAAAACCTATCAAACACGCATTACTGATGGAAAATTAGAAATATTCGGTTAAGTCTTTACTCTTATCGATTTTACCATCCCAGCTTAAGTGACTAAGCTGGGATTTTTGTTTTTAGTGATGTCGAGATACGCGTATCAAGGGATTTGATCACGTTAATCACTCCGAAAGTTTTATCGAGAGTCCGATTTTAAGCGCTGCTCAACAATGGCTTTATTGATCGTGTTTTTTGTAATAAGAGGCGCGCATAAAAGCTAAATTGAAAACCATCAATCATACGCTAGTGATCAATGTAGCGTGCTTGAAGCTGATGACGATAAATAAAAATCAGTGCGCTCAATATTGAATACCAAAGGGGATGACTTTATTGATACTTAGACTCTATTCGTTATTTTTATTTTGGTGCAAGCGTGCATCATAATCTAACAAAAAATAGTTTTAAGAAATCGATAAAAAACCTAAGCCACTGATATAAAATAACTTTATATACTGGCATAAAACCTGCTGTATCGTTCAATAAGATAATATTTTATTTCTTTGATTAAATAAAATTAACAGAACACACCTTATTGTTATTGAACAGGCACGAATATCACTCACTATTCATAGCAATATTTAACAAATAACAACCATAAATGTAGCCGACGTTTAAAAAAATCAAGGAATAAACCATGCCATCAGTTCGTCAACTTTCAACATTTACTGCATTGATTTTAATCGCAGCTTCAAGTGTTTCAGCTAGTGCAAATAGTGAGAGTGACAATGAAGCTAAAACCAGCATCGATTTTAACTTGCGCTACGAAGCAGTTGCCCAAGACAACGCTTTAAAAGATGCCGGCGCATTAACGTTAAGAACCCGATTAAATTACACCAGTGCTAACTACCATGGTTTTACCGGCGTGGTTGAATTTGAAGACTCACGCCAAGTAGCTGGTATTAAAAACTATAACGATACCTTAGGTAACAATACGCCGTATGCGGTTGTTGCCGATCCAGAAACTACGGAACTAGACCAGGCGTTTGTGCAATACCAACAAGATAAAATTATCGCTAAAGTCGGTCGACAAGTTATCACCTTAGATAACCATCGTTATCTTGGTCATGTTGGCTGGCGTCAAGATAGACAAACATTTGATGCAGTAACACTAGATTATACGCCAGTAGATCATCTAAAAATAAGCTATAGCTACATTAATAAACGCAACCGTATTTTTGCACAAATAAAAGATCTGCACTCAAAAGATCATCTACTTAATATTGCTTATAAAACAGACTATGGGCTGCTAACCGCTTACAGCTATCTTTTAGACGTTGATGAAGGCGCGACCAAGGGGGTAGATACTTTTGGACTGCGTTTAAACGCTAATAAGAATAAATTTACATACTTTGCTGAATATGCCAGACAAAGTGCTGACACTAGTTCCACTAACTATTCGACAAGCTATATGGCCATAGAAGGCGGTTATAGCTTTGATGCTGTAGCCGTTAAATTAGGCGCTGAAGTACTGGGTAGTGATGAGGCAATGTATGGTTTTTCAACACCGCTAGCGACACTGCATAAATTCAATGGTTGGGCCGATCAGTTTTTACTCACCCCAAAAGAGGGCTTGGTTGATATATATGCCTCTATTGCCGGTAAAGTCTTTAATGGTAGTTGGACCCTTGCCGTACATGATTACTCTGCTGATAAAGCCACTGACACAGTTGACGATTTAGGTCGTGAAGTCAATGTGGTTTACACCAAGAAATTCGCTAAAAATTATACAGCCGGCATAAAGTACGCGACTTACTCTGCAGGCGATTCAGCGATAGGTAAAGTCGACACAGATAAATTTTGGCTATGGCTTAGTGCTAAGTTTTAGCTCACCAAAGATAACTTATGATGATAACGCTCAGCATATTAGTTAAGCATTATCAAAAATTACAACCCGATATACCCGCGCCACTTCAAGGTGCAGGTTTCAGCAGGTAAATAAAATTAGCTCAAGTAATCAAAAAAATATAGCAAAACAAAAAGTGGTCGTGGTTGGTAACGGCATGGTAGGTCACCATTTTGTTGAGCAATTAGTTCAACTCAGCGCGGCCGACCCAGCCATAGAGATAACTGTTTTGTCGGCAGAGTCACGCCTTGCTTATGACCGTGTTCACCTTTCAGCATACTTTAGCGGTAAAACAGCTGAAGATCTCGCCATGACTGACGAAAAAACCTATCAAGATTGGCGAGTAAATTTTCAAACTCATGCCAAAGTCGTAGACATCGATCGGGTCAGTAAGCATGTTGTTACACAAAACGGTCAAGTGATCGCTTATGACAAACTTATTTTAGCAACGGGCTCTTATCCTTTTGTACCGCCTATACCTGGAAAAGATCGCGAGCATTGTTTAGTTTATCGCACCATAGATGACTTAGATAAGATTCAAGCCAGCGCAAAGGTCAGTAAAGTAGGAGTCGTTATTGGCGGTGGTTTACTTGGCCTTGAAGCTGCAAATGCGCTAAGTCACTTAGGCTTAAAAACCCATGTGGTTGAATTTACGCCACAATTAATGGCAGTGCAAATTGATGCTGGTGGCGGTCGGTTATTAAAAGAAAAAATTGAAGCCTTGGGTGTTGAGGTGCATACATCAAAAGCCACCAGCGTAATTGAAGACGGCGAAACCTGTCATTACAAGCTGTGTTTTAGTGATAATACTGTGCTAGAAACTGACCTTATTTTATTCTCCGCAGGTATTCGCCCTTATGACAATCTAGCTAAATCATTCGCGCTTGAAATGGGTGAAAGAGGCGGTATTGTCATTAATAACCACTGTCAGACCTCTGATGAAAATATCTATGCGATTGGCGAATGTGCGCTTTGGAACAACTTTATTTTTGGTTTAGTTGCTCCGGGTTACCAGATGGCTAAAGTGGCGGCACAACAGATCATCGGTGAACAAGCGATGTTTACTGGTGCTGATATGAGTACCAAGTTAAAACTCATGGGTGTTGAGGTAGGTTCAATAGGTGACGCACATGGAAAAACACCTGGGGCAATAACCTATACCTATCAAAACCAACCGGCGGGCGTTTACAAGAAAATGGTTATCTCTAGTGACAAAAGAAAAATGCTTGGCGCGGTATTAATTGGTGATACCCGTGAATACGACACGTTATTGCAATATATGCTTAATGCCATAGATTTACCTGCATCACCCGAAACGCTGATATTACCTTCATCAGGAGAAAAGCCTACCTTAGATGTTGGTGCACTGCCCAATACGGCTATTATTTGCTTATGTCATCACGTAACTAAAGGCGACATTATCGACTCAATTGATCAAGGAGCGAGTACTGTTGACGATATTAAAGCCTGTACTAAAGCCAGTACAGGCTGTGGTAGCTGTAGTGTTTTATTGAAGCGTGTCGCTGACCTAGCGTTTGAAAAACTTGGTGTTGAAGCGAAAATAGACATAGGTGAAAGTGTCTTTTAATACCATGTAAAAATAAATAAAACTGTCCAAACACCCAATATAAAGCGGGTTACACCTAGCATCATTCTCTGTTTTAAAGGTAAATTTTATGAGTTGTTCTCAATCGCCATATATAGTTCAATCGACTTGTGCATACTGTGGTGTAGGTTGTGGTATTGATATTACCGTTAACAATGGCAAGGCCAGCGCATTAGTCGGCACAGTAGAGCACCCAGCCAACTTTGGACAACTGTGCGTTAAAGGCACCAATTTATTAGCCACCACCGATTTAACCAACCGCCTGCTTGAACCACAAATAAATAACCAAACGGTTGATTGGCCAACGGCGACCCAGCATGTTGCCGATAAATTTGCACAAATAATCAAAGAACATGGCCCTGACGCTGTCGCTTTTTATGTCTCAGGACAACTGCTGACTGAAGATTATTATATCGCGAATAAATTAATGAAAGGCTATATCGGCTCTGCCAACATTGATACCAATTCACGCCTTTGCATGTCTTCGGCGGTTGCCGCTTATAAACGCAGTTTTGGTGAAGACGTTGTGCCCTGTAGCTATGACGATTTAGACAGTACAGAACTGTTATTAATTACTGGCTCTAATGCCGCTTGGACTCATCCGGTATTATTTCAACGCATTGAACGTGCTAAAAAACGTAACCCCGCAATGAAAATTGTGGTTATTGACCCGCGTAAAACCGCAACCTGTCAAATTGCAGATTACTTTTTACCGATAAAACCAGGCACTGATGTTGCATTTTTTAACGGCCTGTTAAATTATTTAAGCGATAATAATGGCTTAAACCGCGACTATATTACAAAACATACTCAAGGTTTCGAACAAGCCGCCTTGGCGGCAAAAAAATGGTCACTGGCTGAAGTATCAGCGTACTGTGATGTGGATCAAAAAACCCTTGCACGTGTCTATCAACTATTTGCCCGCACTGAAAAAGTACTGAGCTTTTATTCAATGGGCATTAATCAGTCAAATTCAGGTACTGATAAATGCCAAAGCATTATTAATTGTCATTTAGCCACAGGTAAAATAGCCAAAGACGGTTGTGGGCCTTTTTCTATTACAGGTCAACCCAATGCCATGGGCGGGAGAGAGGTCGGTGGTTTATCTAATCAATTAGCCTCACATATGGATATTGAAAACCCTGAACACCGCTCAACCGTACAAGGTTTTTGGCAATCGCCTACTATCGCTAATAAAGCAGGCTATAAAGCGATTGATCTGTTTGACGCTATCGATGACGGTAAAGTAAAAGCGGTCTGGATAATGGCGACTAATCCGATGGTAAGCTTGCCCGATGGTAACAAAATAGCACGAGCATTAAATAAATGTGAATTTGTTGTGGTCTCTGACTGTGCTGAAAACAATGATACTTTAGATTTTGCCGATGTAAAACTACCGGCAACGCCATGGCTAGAAAAAAACGGTACAGTAACCAACTCAGAACGCCGAATTTCGCGTCAAACTAATGCCATCGCCCCGAGCGGAGCAGCAAAGCACGACTGGAAAATTATTGCAGACGTTGCCAAGGCCATGGGTTTTTCAGGCTTTGACTATTCACACGTTAGTGAGATTTTTAGAGAGTTCGCTCAATTGTCAGGTTTTGAAAATAATGGCAAACGTGTTTTTGATATCTCTGCATTCTCAGCCATTACTCCACGACAATATGACCGTTTAAAGCCTCTACAATGGCCCGTTAACGACACTTACCCTGAAGGTAAAAAACGTGTTTATGAAGACGGACAGTTTTCTACCCCTTCTGGTAAGGCACTCTTTTTTCCTATTACACCGCGCCAGCCCACTCAAAAATTATCCGCTAAATTCCCCTTGAGGTTAAACAGTGGTCGATTAAGAGATCAATGGCATACGATGTCCCGCACCGGTAAATCCGCTCAGCTCACCGCTCATACCGATAAATGTTACCTCTATATTAATCCTGATGACGCGGCACGATTAAACATAGTTAACGATGAAATAGTCAATATTACTTCAAGTGTTGGACAAGCAGCGGTGCATGCAAAGTTAGATAAAAACCAGCGCCTTAATGAATGCTTTATGCCGATTCATTGGAATAAACAATTTGCGTCTAGTGCAAATGTGAGTAACTTATATGCGAGCATTACCGACCCTCTTTCTGGTCAAGCTGAAATTAAACACGGGGCTATTGCATTAAGCAAAACAGACTTTACCCAGTTTGGCCAACTTCATCTGAGTGAAGAGTTTATCGTACAAAGCCAAATGGATAATGACTTTTGGAGCAAAGCACGCACCCATTATGGTATCAGCTATCAATTTGCAAACTCTCAACGTGAGAATGATCTTTTAAATTGGTGCCAAACAAGTAGCCATATATCCGGTGAGTGGTACCAATTTAGCCAAGGAGACACCTCTTACGTTATCTGTTTACAAGCCAATAAATTAGTTTTTTTATGTTATGTCTCAACAACACAGCCCAAGATCGAAAGCGCATGGCTTAACTATGTTTTTAGTCAGTCATCTCTAAGTGAAGCCGATATTAAATCTTTATTAGCTGGGACTTCAAGTGAAGAGTTCGCCAAAGGTAAACAAATTTGTAGCTGTTTTAATATTGGTGAAAAAGACATTGAAGGCGCAATTAAAGGCGGCTGTAGTTCTGTTGAACAATTAGGAGAGACATTAAAATGTGGCACAAACTGTGGTTCATGTAAATCAGAGTTAGCGGCATTACTCAGTGAACATCACATCGATAAAGCCAGCTTAATTAACAGCACTTGGGTAGAATAATGGATAGCGCTTGCCAGTAAATGTAAAGCTTGCGAGCATTGGCAGATTATAATATGACATTTTAGCTATTATTAGATAAAATGTCGGCAGACTAAAATAAACTGGCGATGGTCAGTTGTGCCTAAATATGAAATATAATGTCAATTCAAACACCTGCTAAACGCCCTAATACCTTTTTAGAGCTCCTTTATAACATTGCTATTCCATCGATTATTTTAATGAAATTTTCGGCAGATGAATATTTAGGCACTGTACCTGCATTAATTATCGCCTTATTATTTCCACTCGGTTATGGCTTGTATGATTTTATTAAAAACAAGTCGATGAATTTTATTTCATTGTTGGGATTTTTCAGTACCTTGTTAACCGGTGGCATAGGGTTATTTGAACTGGACGTAGAATGGTTAGCTATCAAAGAAGCCGCCATCCCATCTGTTATCGGCTTAGTTGTACTGGTATCTGGCTTTTGGGGAAAACCCTTAATTGCCAAAATATTATTAAACCCGCTGTTGTTTAATTTAGATTTGATCTATCAAACGCTAGCAAGCAAAAACAAAACTGATGAATTTAAAGCAAGAATTCAGTGGGCAAATCACCTTTTATCTTCGACCTTTGTTTTTTCTGCCACGATGAATTACCTCTTGGCTAAATGGATTGTCGTTAGTCCGGCAGGTACAGTAGCGTTTAATGAGCAGCTTGGCGAAATGACCCTGTTAAGTTATCCGGTCATTGCGATACCTTCAATGGTGATGCTGATTGCGATTATGTTTTATGTGGTCAGAAGTACCATGAAATTAACTGAGTTAAAGCTAGATAAAATATTGAATGGTGAGAACTAATCATAAAATTTTCCCTTCGTTACTAAAGTGGTTAGTCCGGTATAAATCGTTAAAATTTATATCGGTAACCTGCCCTTAAAGCAAATATATCAAATGATTTGCCCGTCAACACTTAGATCTTTTCTTTTATTATTAATCCTTAAGACAACTAGGTAGCAGTTCAAACCACCGCCCTCATCAATACTACTGATATTTTACTCACTTAAAAGAAGTCAGTCACTGGCGTTACTCAGAGCAACTTCATTGGTAAAATGATGTTATTTCACTATATTTACCGCCCTATAAGCGTTTATACTTTGTCATTCTTAAAGCTTTATTTGGATTTAACATGATTGATTTTCGCTCTGACACCGTAACTAGACCTTCTTTAAAAATGCGTGAGGCCATGTCTCAGGCTGAGGTCGGTGATGATGTTTATGGTGATGACCCAACAGTTAACGAGTTAGAGCTATGGTCAGCGAAACGTCATGGCTTTGAAGCAGCACTCTTTTGTAGCTCAGGAACACAAGCAAATCTACTCGCCTTAATGGCACACTGTCAGCGTGGCGACGAGTATTTATGTGGCCAACAAGCCCATAACTACAAATTTGAAGGTGGCGGCGCGGCGGTACTTGGTTCGATTCAACCACAACCAATAGAGAATGAGAAAGATGGCAGTCTTTGCTTAACTAAGCTTGCTCAGGCAATTAAGCCAGATGATTCACATTTTGCTCGCACAAAACTGGTCAGCATTGAAAATACCATTAATGGCAAAGTACTGCCGTTACACTATTTAGCAGAGCTGCGCGAGTTTGTTAACAAGCATCAGTTGAGTTTGCATTTAGACGGCGCACGAGTATATAACGCTGCGACCGCATTAAACGTAGATATTACTGAGATAGCCCAATACTTTGATACCATGTCAGTCTGTTTATCTAAAGGCTTAGGCGCCCCTATTGGCTCATTATTACTAGGCTCCACGCAAGTGATAAAGCAGGCGAGAAGATGGCGAAAAGTACTGGGTGGCGGTATGCGTCAAGCCGGGATCCTCTGCGCTGCAGCTAAAATTGCGTTAACTGAAAATGTTGAAAAACTTAGCATTGACCACGAAAATGCTTATTACTTGGCACAGCAACTTAATAGTATTACCGGCTTTAGTGTTAACGTTGAGCAAGTCACCACTAATATGGTTTTTGTAAAAGTCGATAGTTCAATCGATATTAATGCCGTTGCTCGCGCGTTAAAAACACAAGACATTATAATATCTCCCAGTCAAAACATGCGCTTGGTGACCCATTTAGATATTAGTAAAACCGATATTGATATCTTTATTTCAACATTAAAATATCAATTAATTAACATAAAGTAAGTTTTTTATCTAAAAAGTAAATATTGTGCGATCCGCATTAGATTATTTTGCTTAATTATCTATACTCGAAATATCAAATAAATTATATGCGAAAAATCAAATGGATAAGTCTCGTAGAAGCGTGATTAAAAAAATTGCCTTAGGCGGCGCGGCAACGATAGCGATTGCCAAAGCGCCCTATGTCTTTGCCCGTAATAAAGTGACCTTACGCATATTAGGTACGCATGTAACATTACAAGAAGAGTTACGACAAAAAGCCATGGAAGACCTAGGGATCAATTTGATATTTGAGCCTAAAGGCAGCGCTGCCGTTTTACAAAAAGCATCTATGTTTCCGCAGTCATTTGATCTCTATGAACAATGGTCAAATAGTATTAATGTGCTTTGGCGCTCTGGTGCTATTCAATCGATAGACAAAAGAAGAATTACCCACTGGGATGAAATCAATAACTTAAGCAAAACGGGTAAAATAACCCAGTCGGCGAAACTGGGCGACGGCGATGCTCCTTATAAAATATTACATGTGCAAAAAAACAACCAATTAGGTGAAAACCATACTAACGATATAAGTTTCTTACCTTATGTGCATAATGTTGACTCTTTTGGCTACAACACTGATTTTATTAAAAAAGGTATACCTTATGAAACCGAAAGTTGGGGCTGGCTATTAGATGAAAAATACAGTGGTCGTGTCGGTATTATCAACGCACCTACCATAGGTCTTTTTGACTTAGCACTTGCCGCACAAGCTAAGAACCTGATGTCATTTAATAATATTGGCGCGATGACCAAACCAGAATTAGACAAGCTATTTGGCATATTAATAAGCTTGAAACAAGCGGGACATTTTAGTGGTTTATGGACTTCGGTGCCTGAGTCGATTCAATTTATGAAGTCGGGTCGTGTGGTAATAGAGAGTATGTTTTCTCCTGCGGTAGCATCATTAAACGGGATGAATGTCCCCGTAACTTACGCATCTCCTAAAGAGGGTTACCGCGGTTGGCACGGAGTTATGTGTTTATCTAAGGCAACAACCGGCAAGGTAAAAGACGCAGCATATGATTACATGAATTGGTGGCTGTCTGGTTGGCCAGGCGCTTACATTGCCAGACAAGGCTATTATATTTCAAACCCCGATCGTGCTGCTCGCTATCTTTCTCCGCAAGAGTGGGATTATTGGTATGACGGAAAACCCGCCGCAATCGATTTAAGAGGTACTGATAATAAAGTATCTGTTTATAAAGGAAATATTCGTCGTGGCGGCAGTTATGAAAAAAGATTTAGCAATGTAGCTGTTTGGAATACCGTGATGCCAACCTATGATTATAGCCTGCAAAAGTGGTATGAGTTTATCAATGCCTAAACAATCAAACTTTCATGCCAATGTAATAAGTATTGAAACTCAATGGTGTCAGCAATGTTTCGCAGCTTAAAAGCACAATTAATTTTTTCACTCACCATTATTATTTTACTTTTTATTGGTCAAGAGACTGTTTCGTATCAAAGCCAAAAACTTTTTGTCACTGGCTTAACCTCTAATCAGGAGATAGTTGATACTGTCGTTCAAGTTAAAACATTAGAAAAAGATGTCTTAGATTTGCAGCGAAATGTGCTTATTTACAAAGAAAATCAAGCGCCATCAGTGTTAAAACGATTAAATGATATTATGAGTTCGGTCACGCGTAAATTAGATATAACGTCACTCTTTATCAATAGATATAACATTGGCACCAATCAACAAGTCGCGATAGAGAGTATGCGTAATCACTTAAAAGCTTACCGAGAAAACTTTGATTCTGTTGTCTTACTCATCGACAAAAAAAGTGAATTATTTAATAAAACCATAGTGACCCAGCTAAACCATCTGACTAGCATTACCGCTGAAGCCTCTAATGGTATACACCTTAATCAATCTATTCAAAACGCTGACCTGACAACCAAAAGACTTGGTGATCTAACCTCAGCCTTACAACTTGCTGCTTATCAATACTTTATACTACCTAATACTGAAAATATTATGAATTTTCAGCACATTTTTAGCCAAGTAGAAAGTACCGCAGCACCACTAAATATCAATGGCTTTACTTCAACATTAACCACTTTATCTAGTGACTTTAAGTTATTGACACAAGTAACCCGAAATTATAATTACTTAGTCAATGTGGTTATGTCTGGCTCTGCCAACGAATTTTTATATTTAGCAAAAAATTTAAGTGAAGTTGCCTTAACACATCTCAACTCAAGTAACGCCCACCTTAATACTCTAGTTGACGAGTCTATTGTTCGTGGCAATATTATGTTTATTCTTGGGATTTTTCTCACCAGTCTTATCACTGTCTATATTTTAAAAAGACTTATATTTCCAATAGAAAAAGTGACCCAAGTTTTTGATGCGCTTGCCGAAAACAAAATAATTAATGAACAGTTTGAACTTAACGTTAATCGAGCAGATGAAATAGGTCATTTAATGAAGTCGGCGTCGATATTTCAATTAAAAAATCAGCAAACCAATGACTTATTAATACAATCACAACAATTAAATCAACAGCTGGTTTTATCACAAAAAAAGGCTGAACAGGCAACCAAAGCAAAAAGTATGTTTTTAGCTAATATGAGCCACGAAATTAGAACGCCAATGAATGGCGTGGTCGGTATGCTCAGTTTATTATCTAACACGCCGTTAAACGATGAACAAAAAGAATATATTAATCTGGTAAATTCGAGTTCTGAATCCTTATTGACCTTAATTAATAGTATTTTAGACTACTCAAAAATTGAATCAGGCAAACTAGAAATAGAAAGTATTCATTTTAATATTGCTGACATTATTAACGAAGTCGTCATAATAATGAATGCGCTTGCCGAAAAAAAATCATTAGCACTCAACATTAAATCGATGTCGCTCTGTCAAGAGACAGTCATTGGCGATCCTACTCGGCTTAAACAAATACTGATTAATCTTATTAGTAATGCTATTAAGTTTACCGAGCAAGGCAGTATTGACCTTGAAGTTGAACTGATAGTTATAGACAAAGAAAAACTCAACTTTTCCTGTAAAGTCAGTGATAGCGGCATAGGTCTTTCCAAGGAGCAGCAACAAAATATTTTTACTCCCTTTTCTCAGGCCGATAATTCAACCACCCGAAAATATGGTGGTACCGGTTTAGGTTTAACGATTGTAAAACAGTTATGTGAATTGATGTCTGGAGATATAAAAATAAATAGCACATTAGATAAAGGCAGCTGCTTTGCCTTTAATTTAGTTTATGGTAAACCTGAAAATGATATTGCTGATAGTACTGATAAAAACGTAGCGATTAAAAACGTTAACTTATCTTTTAAAAAAATACTCTTGGTGGAAGACAACAGAATTAATCAAATCGTTGCGACTAAAATTCTCAGTAAATTAAAGTTAACCGCTGATATAGCAGTAAACGGGATTAACGCGCTAGAAAAACTCAACTCAACTAGCTACGACTTAATTTTGATGGATTGCCAGATGCCTGAAATGGATGGCTATCAAACAACTGAGGCTATCCGAGCCGGTCAGGCAGGGAAAGAGCACCAAGATATCGCTATTATTGCTATGACGGCTAATGCCATGAAAGGCGATAAAGAAAAGTGTCTCAGTGCCGGTATGAACGACTATTTAGCCAAGCCGATAGACATTATTAAATTACAGCAAAAACTTACCAATTGGATACCAAGCTAACTGCCATAAAAGCGATATCGGCACGCGTTAGCTTAAATAAATGATTTTAAGCTAACGCCATAGCTGTCGAAGAATTGTATTTTATTGATTAGAGAAGTCGCTGAATTTTCGAACCGAAACCCTTTATGTAAATTAGTCCGTTTTAAGACTACATCTCAACTTTATTTTGTGCATAATAGCGCCTCTGCCCTTTTAACATCCAAACCATTATATGAAAAAAAACATTGTTGATTTACAAGGTAAGCTCAACGCATTGCTGCATTCTTACCGTGATAGCTTTGTCGAGGGTGCAGTAGCCGATTATATTCCTGCTCTTGCCAGTGTAGAACCTGACTTTGCCGGCATAGCAGTCGCTACCATTGACGGAAAAACAGTTGGCGCTGGTGATTATCAGCACGCTTTTTCTATTCAAAGTATTTCAAAAATATTTGGTTTAGTGATGGCCATGAATCGCCTAGGTGATTCTTTGTGGCAACGGGTAAGAATGGAGCCTTCTGGTCAACCTTTCAATTCTATTATTCAGTTGGAGTGGGAAAAAGGTATTCCCAGAAACCCGGTAATAAATGCCGGTGCTTTATTAGTGGCTGACGTATTAACCAGCCATTATTCGGCAAGTAAGTTAGCTTTCTTAGGCTTTGTCAGGAAGCTGGCAAATAACGAAGATATTCGTGTTGATCTCGACGTTTATCAATCTGAGTTCACTCATGGTAATCGTAATGCCGCCCTAGCCTACTTAATGAAAAGCTTTGGTAATATTGAAGCCGAGATTCCTGATGTACTCAGCCATTATTTTACCCAATGTTCAATCGCCATGAGCTGCGAGCAGCTCGCACAGAGTTTACTTTTTTTAGCTAATAAAGGTATCGACCCATTAACAAAACAGGTTATCTGTAGCCCGAAAGATGCCCACCGCGTTAATGCGATATTATCAACCAGTGGTATGTATGATCAATCTGGTGAGTTCGCTTTTTCTGTTGGTTTACCGGCTAAAAGTGGTGTAGGTGGTGGTTTAATTGCTATTGTGCCAAATTATGGCGTGATCTGTACATGGAGCCCACCGTTAAACAGTTTTGGTAATTCGGTGGTTGGTATGAAGTTAGTAGAAGGTATTGCAGAAGAATTAGGCTTGTCTATTTACCATTAATCGCTGACATCAGCTATTTGTGTCTTAACTACCGACATTAACTAAAAGCAGCACGTTTCTAGTTAAAAACGCCTGCTCAAAAGTAACTTGTTTTGCCAGTATTTAATTATTGTTGAAAACGATAAACAGCACCTAAAGATAAAATTTGTGAAAGTTCATCTAATGCCGTGCGTGACTCAATAATTAATTGTGGGTCTCGTAAATCATCTATCACTAGTTTGTCACGATAATGACGATTAACCCAAGTCACTAGTCGGTTATACAATGCTGGTGTTAGCAAGCAGTCAGGATTAACCCCAAGTAACTCCTGCTCGGTGAGCGCAACTCTTAAGCGTAAACATGCTGGACCTCCACCATTTTTCATACTTTCATTTACATCAAAAAATTCAAGATGATTTATTGGGTTATCACCGGCAATTAATGTTTGTAGATAATCATTAACCTGACTATTTTCCTGACAATGCCTAGGGGCAATAATAGCCATAGAATTATCAGCTAAGGTGACAATTTGAGTATTAAACAAATAAGTATTAACCGCGGCTTCAATCGACACTTGCTCGGTTGAAACTTCAAGAAAGTGCAGTTTTTCACCACTATACTTTCGAGTAACTTCGGCTTTGAATGCTGCCGTATTTAAATAGGCTTGTTCATGGTAAAGAAAAACATTCTGGTTACCGACCGCAATCACGTCATTATGAAAAACACCTTGATCGATAATAGCGGGGTTTTGTTGAACAAAAACAGCTTTATCTTCACAAAGACCATGTAATCTTGCGATCGCCTGACTCGCCTCCAACGTTTGACGAGCAGGAAACTTAACGGGTGCTGGTTTATTTCGATTAAAAGCATAACGACCATAAGTAAAGATCTCTATACCAGCATCTCCATAGCCTTCGCATAATCGCGTATGGTTAGCAGCGCCTTCATCACCAAAGTGTTCATTATCGTTAAGGTGCTGATGATGCTGAAAATACTTATCATCGTTGAACATAGCTTTAAGGATTTTACTGGTCGTTTCAGGTTCGAGGGAGCGATGAAACTTATTGGCTAAATTAGCTGAGGTAAAATGTACTTTTTTATCAATGGTATCGGCTGATGGTGAAACGGTTGCTGCATTGGCTGTCCACATCGTTGATGCAGAGCAACAAGCGGCGAGTAGTGTTGGCGAAGCTTTATAAGCTGCTGACAATATTTGCGCATCGCTGCCGTGAAAGCCCAATCTTTTAAGCGTATAGAGGTCAGGACGTTCTTGAGGGGCAAATACCCCTTGTTTTAAGCCCATATCATGCAACGCTTTCATTTTTTTCAAACCTTGCAAGGCTGCTTCTTTAGGGTTTGAGCTGTTATTCGTATTTGATAATGAGGCAACATTCCCCTCAGAAAGCCCCGCATAATTATGAGTTGGGCCCACTAAACCATCGAAATTCACTTCAAAACTTTTCATTATTACCTCAACCTTTTAATCGTTTTTTTAATTTTTTTAACAATATAATAAGATACGCACCAATCAAAATATTGATCATCAATATGTAAAGTTTTTATACTAACGTTTAATTTATCGATAGTAACGGCGGTATTAACTGAACATACCCTGCAACGATATATAATGTAAGTGAAGCGCGTAAGTTATAAACATCAAAAGGGCTTATAAACCTAGTAACACTTATTAATTGTATAAAAATTGATAGATGAAAAAAGTTAATCTATCAGATGAATTTATCTCGCTTGCTGTGACTGACCAATCAATTTACCATTCATTTGTATTTTGAATCTTCCCCGATTCTTAAATAGTACTGCTTATATTGTTTCATTTTAAGGACATCATTTGATGTCCTTTTTTTTTAGCTTTTTTTAGCTAAGCAATAAAATAAGCAGACTTTCCTTTAATGGCTTTTACTTACTGTACCTAACGAATAAATGTCCAACGAATGAGCAGTATTATCTCATTTTATTTTACAGGTGAAAAAAATTGCTCCATCGAATGAATTTATCTCATTTGCTGTGCCTGAGAAATAAATTTACGATGCAGTTGTTTGTTGAGTCGCTCTAATAATAATTTATAGATTCTTTAAAAACACCTGTTTGTATTGGTAAACTGCTATATTTAAGGACATCATTGATGTCCTTTTTTTCTGCTTTAAACTCTATAAATAGATTGTTCTTATCGTGCAAATGATCCAAAGTGGTGCATTTTAAAAATAGCCACTATTTTACTAAAGCAATATAATTAATATTATCAAGTAGTTAAGTTTCGGCATAACTATTGCTGTTGCCATTTGTCTTCATCAATTTATTTTACTCACATGCCTATTCAAACACCCATACGTGGTTTACGGTCATTCTGCGTGGCTTCAAAATGTTTAAGCTTCAAACATGCCGCCGCACAATTGTTTTTAACGCCTTCAGCGGTTAGCCATCAAATAAAACAGCTAGAGGAACAATTAGGTTTTGACCTCTTTAAAAGAGGAACACGTTCAATAGAACTAACCAGTTCAGGGAAACAGTTTTATCAGTCTATTCAACCGATAATTCATCAGCTTGAATCAACAATTTCGGAGTTCACTCACAATCAACAAAATAAAACTATTGTCATTAGTTTGCCTGAATTTTTTGCCAGTGAGTTATTTATTCCCCAGTTAAGTACATGGTCTGAAAAAAACCCAGAAATAAACTTACAATTAGAAACGATAAAATCAGGCAGCGAACCCTCGCAACTCGCTGACTTATCTATAGTCTTAGCGAATGGCAAGCCAAATGCGAGTATTGTTCATGAATTATTCCCTGTGCGTTATACCCCAGCTTGTAATAAAAGACTTTATAAAAAACTTAAAAGCATGGGGACTTTGGCATTAAAAAATACTCCACTGATTTTACATCGCTCTCGTCCTTGGTCATGGCATCAATGGGCCGACAACGTCAATATTGATGATTTTGATCCAAAACAAATTATACAGTTTGACAGTATGTTTGGCGTTGCACGAGCCGCTCAACAAGGAATGGGCATAGCATTAGTGCCTCTTCCGATCAGTAAAACATGGTTTACTGAGCAGTTATTAGTCAAACTCTTCGATGAAGAGCTCAACACTAATGACAAATACTATCTAATCCAACATGAAAATATGGAAAATAAAACTGAGCTAACTTTATTTGCTAATTGGGTGAAAGAAACCTTCGCCAATGACAACGAATAACGAATAACGATGCTAATGACAGATGAAATTTATTCACTCAATACGTTGATTTTAATCGTTTGTCTGGCGAGATGAAAATTTCTATAGTAGACCTGCATCAACCAGATGCGCTTTTAAATAGAGAGAAAAAAATGAAAACTACATTAGCTTTATTAACCCCGTTATTGATAACTTTACTAATAAGTAATCCTGTATCAGCCTTTGAAAGTGACATCGCATTAAAAGTTGCGGTAGTTAAAGATGCCGCAGGTACTCAAGACATTGTTAAAGGCAACTTTAATAAAAGCATTAACAAACTCACCAAACGCCATCAAGATGAAAGTTCGTATAATAGTCATATGAGTTTATGTGTTGCCTATTTGCAAGCTGATAATGCAAAGCAGTCAGAGTCAGCATGCACTGCTGCAATCGACAGCATTGAAGCCATGAACTTAACTAACACCAATGGACTTTACCTTAAGTCATTAAGTTACAGTAATCGTGGTATTTCAAGGTACAAGAACAATAATATTAGCGGTGCCCTAGCAGATTTAAACCAAGCGATATTAATTGATAAAAACACAATTACCTTAGGTAACTTAAAAATTATCAAGCAAAAAGCATATCGGTTAGCATCACTTTCAGAAACCTCACCACTGATTGCAGATTAATCAATAACTTAACACTATTTTTTAGGAAATATATTATGATCAAACGAATGCTAGACAGCGTTTCATCTTTTGCGACTTTAATTGTTAACATCAAACACTTATCTGTGAGTCAGTGGGATATTGAAGAAACAGAAAACAGCCAAGATTTTAACGAAATTCGACAACCAAGGTAAATGAATGGCTTATTTAATAAACGGTAGCAGCGCAACCATAAATCGCTAAATATTTAAGGATATCAATAGCGTTGCTACTTTTACACCCAGCTTACTAATAATATAAACACCAGTAGCTTAACCCTATTCGACTGACTACTCCCCCTGAATAATATTTATCATCAAAGTAGAGTTTAATGAATTATATAAGTGTAATAGATAGATATCATGAATATCACAATGCTATTCATGAATTGATGGCGTCAATCGTTGCCGGTGCATTTGATGAAAACTTTTTTAAAGACGAAATCCTCCTAAAAAATTCAATGAACTGGCTAACTAAACATTACCCTTTTATTGAGTTGATGTTTACTTTAGATCGCGATGGCGTTCAAAGTAGTCAAAATATTGCTAAGCATAATAATATCAATAAAAGTATGGCCGAAGGCCTTGGCATAGACCGCTCTTATCGCCCCTATTATATAAAGGCAGATAAAAATAATACCATCATAGTTACTGAACCTTACTTATCAACCTCTAGCCATAATCTCTGTATTTCTACCTCAATGAAATATGCTAATAAAAATGGCGATGTTATTGGTGTATTGGTGATTGATATTAACTTAGCGCAAGCCATTGAATTTTTAATGGGTGATGTAAAAAGAAAAAAATTCCATCCTTTTTTCGTCAGTGTCTATTCATGTATTGTCGTTGGACTATTCTTTATTGTCGGTATTCTTTTATATTCTGCTGGTAGCGAAATAGTTAATTTATTACTCTCACCAACCCCTGAAGATCTACAAATAAAACCTTTTGGTATTATTATTTTTCTGACCTTAGCACTGGCCATTTTTGATTTAGGCAAAACAACGATAGAAGAAGAAGTGTTAATGCAAAAAGATATATTACGGCATAGTTCAACAAGACGAACAATAACTCGATTTATTGCCACTATCTTAATTGCCGTTTCAATAGAAGCTTTATTGCTGATGTTTAAATCAGTACTCGGCTCACCTGAATACTTAGTTAATGCTGTTGCTATGATGGCAACTTCAGTTGGTTTACTTGTCGGCTTAGGCATTTATGTTTACCTTGGCGCAAAAGCAGAAACCCTCCTAAAAAAATAACGTTTAATCCAGCAAACAAAATAAATATCAAACAAGGTACAGCATAAAATTTAGTTGTTGAAAATAGACAATAACGACGACCACATTTGAAAATTTCGAGGAACTTTCGCCCTTAACAATTTACATCTATCTAACGGCATCTTACGACACTAAGCCACGACTAGTTCAGCAGCTTTCATTATTATTTAATAAGAATAAATAGAAAATATTGATGATTAATGCACTACAGGCTAGTCAAAATTGACTTCAGCGGGTAGAATCTAGCCCATCAATTTATTAAGAACTACGAGATGCATTCAGATGGGCAGAGCATACCAAAATCGCAAATTATCAATGGCGAAAACAGCAGGCGCAAAAACTAAAGTTTATTCAAAATACGGTAAAGCAATTTATGTAAGTGCCAAAGAAGGCGGCGTTGACCCAGACGGTAACCTAACACTACGTGGCTTAATCGAGAGAGCTAAAAAAGATCAAGTACCTACTCACGTCATTGAAAATGCGATAAAGAAAGCATCGGGTGCCGGTGGCGAAGATTTTGTTGCCGCACGATATGAAGGTTTTGGTCCTGGCAACTGTATGGTTATTATTGATTGTTTAACCGATAACGGTAATAGAACGATTAAAGATGTTCGTCAATGTTTTACCAAGACCTATTCTAAAATTGGTTCATCGGGCACCGTTTCTCACATGTTTAATCATCAAGCTGTCTTTGCTTTTCAAGGCGAAGATGATGAAACTGTTTTAGAAACCTTAATGATGGCTGACATTGATGTAACAGATGTTGAACTTGAAGACGGTATCATTACTGTTTATGCACCACATACTGAGTTTTTCAAAATTAAAACTGAATTTGCTAATTCAATGCCAGAATTTGATTTAGAAGTTGAAGAAATCACTTGGGTACCGCAAACGTACACTGAAATTACTGGTGAAGATGACACCGCAAACTTTGAGAAATTTATCGCTATGCTAGATGATTGTGATGATGTACAAAACGTTTATCATAATGCAGATATTGCAGAGTCGTAAAACGAGCAAAGCATAATAAATAAGAGTAAAGCACCTGTTGCAAGGTGCTTAAACTTTATTTAGCCAGTTTTTCCAACATCACATTTACCGCGTCTAAATGATCAGGGTTGTTATGACACATGCCTTGAAACACCGCACAAATATCAAGAAAATCGGGTAAGTCAGTGCGTTGTGCCATTTTCATTAGCCGCTTAGTTAAACGCATTGCCGCCGTTGGTTTACTGGCAATTTCGTTTGCTAGAGTCATCACGTTATCCATTAATAACTCAGCTTCAACAACATTTAACACCACCCCCAGTTCTTTCGCTTCATCAGCATTGATGATTCGGCCGGTAAAAGTTAACTCTGCGGCTTTTTGATAACCGATAACACGTTGCATAAACCATGCACCACCATCACCTGGGATCAGCCCTAAATTAGCAAAGGTTTCGCCAAATTTAGCTTTTGTTGACGCTATGCGGATATCACACATATTAGCGACATCAAAACCTGCACCGATTGCTGCACCATTAACAGCAGCAATTATAGGGACTTCACACTTATGTATTGCCAACGGAATGCGTTGTATTCCTTGACGATAACGTGCTTCAAGCTCTTGAACGTCACCAGCAAAATCACCAGCACGTTCAGCCATATCTTTAATGTTTCCACCCGATGAAAACGCAGAGCCAGCGCCAGTAATAACCAGCACAGCCACATCAGCCGTTTTATTAATCCACTCGACGGTGCTAACAATATCATCAGCAATGGCGGTACTCGTTAACGCATTACGTACGTCATGGCGATTAAAGGTTAGCGTAGCAATATTATTCTCTAGCACGAGTAAACAGTCAGCTAATTGGGGAATACTATCGTTCATCGTTTTTTCTCATCAAGCTTGACTTGCTGCCAATATTCTTCAAGTTTTTCTAGCGAATGTTGTTCAAATTCAACGCCAGAATTTGCTACTTGTTTTTCAACACCATGAAATCGTTTTGTAAATTTATGATTCGCTTGACGCAATAACTGCTCTGGATCTTGTTTGGCATGACGGCAAAGATTAACAACAGCAAACATTAAATCACCCAATTCTTCAGCAAGCGCTTCGGGATTATCTTGCTCAATTTCAACGTGAACTTCTTCGACTTCTTCGACGACTTTAGCAAAGACATCTTCAATGTTATGCCAATCAAAACCGGCATGTGCGCAGCGTTTTTGAATCTTAGCCGCTTGAGAAAGTGCCGGTAAATTTCGCGGAATATCGGCTAAAATACTGATGGGTTCATTGGCGTTTTTTTGTTGTCTTTCTTGCGCTTTTTCATTTTCCCAATTGGCATTGATATCCGCATCAGATGTTAAATTTTTATCGCCAAAAACATGGGGATGTCGACGAATGATTTTCTCACAAATAGCCGCGACGACACTGTCAAAATCAAATTGCTTTTGTTCTTGCCCGAGCTGACTATAGAAAACAATTTGAAATAACAAATCCCCTAATTCTTTTTCTAATTCTGAGAAGTCTTGCTGCTCAACAGCGTCAATGACCGCATCAGCCACTTCATAGGCTTCTTCGATTGTGTGGGGAACTATCGAAGCAAAGTCTTGTTTAATGTCCCACGGGCAGCCTGTTTTAGGATCGCGTAATTGGGTCATGATCCAGCGTAGTTTATTCATTGAAGCTTGTTCAGTTAACATATTTATACGTTTTCCATAAAATAGATAAAATAAAACTAGAGTCGTTTAACCTCTAATACATCATCAAGTTGTAGTAACTTACCAATTAAACGTCCTAATATTTCATTGTTAACAATTTCAATATTTAACAACATAGCCACCGTTTGCTTATTCGGGTCAGAGCGGCTTTCCATGCCAACAATGCTGACGCGTTCATTGGAAACAATTGTAGAGATATCACGCACTAAACCTTGACGGTCACTCGCTATAACTTTCACTGTTGCTAGATAGCTCTGTTGATTTTGCTCACCCCATTGAACTTCTACTTCACGTTCGGGTTGCTGAGTTAACGCATTTGCCAATTGGTCACAATCATTGCGGTGCACCGAAATACCTCGTCCCTGCGTAATAAAACCAGCAATATTGTCGCCTGGCACCGGATGACAACATTTAGCCATATGGGTTAATAAATTACCGACACCAGATACCGTAATGCCATTTGCATCAGCTTGATATTTTTGTTGTGCCTGTTGAGGTTTTACCAAGCTTTGTGGATCAAGCTCTACCGGTGCTTTGTTTCTTTCATCGTGATATTGCAAATGATTAATCACTTGCATTAAACGGGCATTACCTGAACCAATAGCGGCATATAAATCATCAATCGATTTTATATTAAAACGCCTACTCGCTGACATTAAGTCAGTTTCGGTTAAATCGATTTTAGATAATTCTGTCTCTAACTGTTCTTTACCTATGGCAATATGTTTGTCACGGTCGAGTAATCTAAAAAAATGTTGAATTTTTGACCGCGTTCTTGGTGCATGAGTATAATGCAGATTAGGGTTTAACCAATCACGACTCGGGTTAGGTGTTTTACTGGTTAGTACTTCGACTTGATCGCCTGTTTTTAAGCGGTAAGTAAAAGGTACAATACGTCCAGAAACTTTCGCTCCGATGCAACAATGACCTACATTTGAATGAATATAGTAAGCAAAATCTAAGGGTGTAGAGCCAGCAGGTAAATCAATAACATCGCCGTTGGGGGTAAATACATAGATACGGTCTTCAAAGACCTGACTCCTTAATTCATCGAGTAAATCGCCACTTTCGCTAACGTCATCTTGCCATTGTAAAATTTTTCTTAACCAGCTAACTTTTTCATCAAAACCAGTTTTTTTATCATTGTTCTTACTGCCAGTGCTGCCTTCTTTATAACGCCAATGAGCTGCAACCCCCATTTCTGCATCATCGTGCATTTGCTGAGTTCTTATTTGTACTTCTACTGATTTTCCCTCTGGGCCTAATACAACCGTATGAATCGATTGATAACCATTAGGTTTTGGCGTCGCGACATAATCATCAAATTCGTTAGGTAAATGCTGCCAACTGGTATGAACTATACCTAATGCGCCATAACAATCTTGAAGTTTATCGACAACAACCCTCACGGCTCTAACATCAAAAAGTTGTTCAAAATCAAGCGATTTTTGCTGCATTTTTTTCCAAATGCTAAAAATATGCTTGGGGCGACCATACACTTCCCCGGCAATATTTAAATCTTTTAATTGCCCACTAAGATTACTAACAAAATTAGCCATATATTGTTCACGGTCTAAGCGTTTTTCATCTAATTGTTGAGCTATATTTTTATATACAAGGGGATGAAGATAGCGAAAGGAAATATCTTCGAGTTCCCACTTTAATTGACCAATGCCTAATCTATTCGCGAGTGGTGCATAAATATTGGCGGTTTCTTTAGCAGCTAAAACTCGTGTTTCTTCATCAGCATTTTTTACCAGCCGTAAATAACAGACTCGCTCGGCAAGCTTAATAACGACCGCCCGAACATCGTCAACCATGGCAACTAACATTTTGCGAATATTATCGACTTGGTTAGCCGATACTTGATTAGACTGACCTTGCTGTAATGTCTTTATCGCTTGCATTTGGCTAACGCCATTACATAAATCGAGTATTTTCTTAGAGAAATTTTCTTCAATATATTCTAATGAGATACATTGGTATTCGTATAACGGCAGCAAAAATGCCGCGCACAAAGAATCACGGTCTAAATTCAAACTGGCAAGGATTTCGACCATCTCTAAAGACTTAGTCTGACATTCTTGCTGGTCAAGATAAAAGTCACTGACTTGCTGCCAAAGCTTTTCAAGTGCTTGATGCTTTTGTTCGCTAAGCTCCAATGAGCTTAACCACTGCTCAAAGTTTATTTCCGATATTTGATGAGATTTACGTACCGAAACCATAAGAATAACCTACTGAATTTTAGAAAAAACAAGATAAATGTCTACTTCACAAACAATACCATAGTCTCAATATGCTTTGTTTGAGAAAACATATCCATTAAGGATATTTTTTCAATACGGTAACCCTGCGCTAGTAATAATTCACTATCTTTGGCTAAGGTTGTCGGATCACAACTGACATATAGTACGCTGTTAATATTTAAATGTACCAATTGTTGTAACGCTTGATATGCGCCTGCACGTGCCGGGTCTAATAGCAGTTTGGTATATTTTTTATTTGCCCAAACTTCATCTTTCCAATGACTATTTAAGTCAGCTTGATAAAACTCACAATTGCTTAAACCATTTTGCAAAGCGTTTTTATGCGCGTTGCTGACCATAAGTTCAACACCTTCAATACCGACCACTTGTGCAACGTTTTTAGCTATTGGTAAGCTAAAATTACCTAAACCACAAAACAAATCTAAAACAATATCTTGCTTGGTTAAGTTTAACCACTCAATGGCTTGGCTTATCATACTTTTATTGACTTGATGATTGACCTGAATAAAATTATCGCTACTAAAAGAAATAGCAATATTGTCCGCTAATAGATATTGCAAACTTGCTGAAATCGCTTCATCGAGCGGCACTATCTCTTTACCTAAGTCAAAGAGTACATCACAAGAAAAATCCTCACTGAATGCTTGCCAATGACTTTTATCTTGCTTGGTTAGTTGCTCTAATTGGCGCACGACTACCGTCACTTTTTCTGTGGCAATAACTTCAATATGACCGATAGCATTTTTACCTGATAATTTTTTTAGTAAGGCTCTTAGAGGTAAAAATATATTATTTACTGGCTCGATGAGCACAGGGCAACTTTTAATATTAATTAGCTGATTGCTGCCCCGCTGCCTAAAACCAATAATGGCTTGGCCTGCTTTATTATATTGCACACCAATACGGGCCTTGCGGCGATAATGCCAAGGCTGGCTAACGATAGGCGCTTGCCAAGGAAGTGACTGCTCGTGGTTGCTACGCGAAAATAAATCACTGACCTTCTGTTGCTTAAAATCAAGCTGAGCGCTTGCTGATAAATGCTGTAAATCACAGCCGCCACAACTGAGAAAGTGCTGGCACTTAGCGGCAATACGTTGTTTATTAGCAACAGAGACGTCAATTAACTTGCCACGGCTATATTTATTTTTTTGCTCTATAACCTTCACTTTTACAACTTCATCAGGCAAAGCGCCATCAATAAATATAGGCTTTTTATTATACAAACCAACACCACAACCGTTGATATCAAGGCGTGTTACCTTAATGTTAACTTCTTGACCTAATTCTTGTTTTTTAGTCGTTGCTTTAAAAAAGTTCGCCATAACGAAATATACCTGTTAAGTGCTATAAATTTATATGACGATATGCCATTATAAGGTTATTCAAAGTCATGATTTTACACTAAAGTTCAGCAGATAATGCATAAAATAAGTCTGAAAGATTGGGTAATTTTACTTACCATAGTACCAACCACGCTGATCGCTTTCTCGATAGCCAGCTATTTTTCGTATAGCCGTTATAATGAATTAAATACTTTTTTAACACAGCGCTCTGCAAGTATTATTGAACCCTTAGCAATTGCCAGTTCTTTAGGTATGTTAAATAAAGATCGGGTTCAACTGCGTAATTTAATGAATTTCACCCATCGCAGCCAGTCATCTATTATCAAAAGCATTGCTGTTTTCACCAAAGACAACCAAATATTTGTTACCAGCTCTTATCATGGTGACGCCAATTTATTACGCCTTAAAGCGGGGCAAGTTATTCCCAACAGCACTATTTTTTCTAAAAATGGCGATGACTTCATTTTTCACAGCCCTATTATTAATGAAACCGTGATAAATGACGCAACTCGCTCAATGTCTCAAGACAATATTGGCTATATTGCCATGCAAATTGATAGCAGTAATATACGTTTAAAACAACAAGACCAAATGATATTTTCTTTTCTGATTGTCTTACTTGGCAGTGCTTTTAGTGCCTTTTTTTCTTACCGGCTAATTAAAAACTTCACTCGTCCGATAGGCGCGATGGTGCTTGCCGTTGATCGGATCAGAGAAGGTAAATTAGAGAGCCGGGTAACTGGACAGTTAATAGGTGAATTAAACTTTTTGAAAAACGGTGTCAACGCTATGGCACAATCATTAGGTGATTACCAAGAAGAAATGCAAGGCAGTATAGATCAAGCCACTACTGATTTACGAGAAAGTTTAGAACAATTTGAAATACAAAACGTTGAACTTGATATTGCTAAACGAAAAGCACAAGAAGCCAATAGAGTTAAATCAGAATTTTTAGCCAATATGAGTCACGAACTGCGCACACCACTTAATGGTGTTATTGGCTTTACTCGCCAGGTATTGAAGACGCCTTTAACGATTACCCAGCGCGACTATTTACAAACCATAGAGCGTTCGTCAGCTAATTTACTGGCAATTATTAATGATATTTTAGATTTTTCTAAATTAGACGCCGGAAAAATGGTTATCGAAAACATTCCTTTTTCGATGCGAGAAGCGGTTGAGGAAACATTAACATTACTTGCACCAACATCTCACAAAAAAAATATTGAGTTATCTTTACGGGTTAATCCACAGTTACCCGATGCTCTCATTGGTGATGCCATGCGAATTAAGCAGGTCTTGATTAACCTGACCAGCAATGCCATGAAGTTCACTGATAAAGGTTCTGTTGATATTGATGTCGACAGCGAGCGTATTGAAAATAATATTGCGATTTTAAAAGTAACGATTAAAGATACCGGTATTGGTATGAACCATGAGCAACAGAAAACTATTTTCGAGGCTTTTGGTCAAGCAGATAAAAGCGTTACCCGGCTTTATGGTGGTACGGGATTAGGCTTAGTTATTTCGCAACGCTTAGTCACTGAAATGAACGGTAATATGGGATTTTCTACCGAACAAGGTCAAGGTTCAACATTTTGGTTTACTTTTCGTTGTGAAGTAAACCCTATCTCTATTGATAATATTTTTGATAACCACGAATTAGCAGGAAAAAGTGTCCTTTATTTTGAACCTCATACCCACAGTCGCATTGCGACCAGTGAAATTCTTACCGATTGGAACTTGGCTGTTCATCCAGCGCAAAATTTACTACAAGTTAACAATTTACTGAATGAAAAAGCACATTTTGACTTTGCCCTGATAAGTCATGATATAACGCCAACGGCATTAATTGAGTTAAAAGAGCTTATCGCGACATTGTCGAGCAGCGTGACTCAAATTCATTTAGCGATCAACAGTAACTCACCTAATTTACAAGAGGCGTTAATCGCTTGTGGGGCGAAAAGCTGTTTAAGTAAACCTATTACGCCAGAACGATTAAATAAGGTGTTATTACCACGAAATCACCTACTAGACATTATAAGATCAACGTCAGAAGAGAATAAAATTCCAGTTAAAATATTGGCGGTTGATGACAACGAAGCAAATTTAAAGCTCATCAATGAACTTTTACTCGAACAAGTCAATGAAGTTACCACTGTGGTTAATGGTCAAGAAGCGGTAGATATTTGTAAACATGAAAAATTTGCAATGATATTTATGGATATTCAAATGCCTGTCATGGATGGCATATCTGCCCTAAAAAGTATTAAAGCGATCACTTTTAATGACAATACCCCCGTCATTGCCGTAACGGCACATGCCCTTAAAGAAGAGAAAGATAAACTGTTAAAAATGGGCTTTGACTCTTACATGACTAAACCTATTGATGAAGCTATGTTGCGCCATTGTATTTATGAATATTGTGATTTAACACAGCCACAAAATATTAGAAAAATGAAAAACAAAAGTGTCGATAATACATTTTTAAATCAACAAGTCATTGATCCTAACAACGCAACGATTATGCACAGACGAAACCATCAAGTAATTGACTGGCCTTTAGCATTAAAGCGAGCAGGCAATAAAGAAGAACTCGCCCAAGAGATGTTTAAAGGTTTAGTGCAAAGCCTACCTGATACAAAGCTGAACATTTCTGAAGCATTGACTTCACAAGATGTCGAGCAATTGAAAGTACTTATGCATAAGCTCAATGGCGCTTGTTGTTACTCGGGTGTACCAAGCCTAGGACGTGTCGTTCATCAGATAGAAACCGAGCTAAAAGGTGGTGTCACCATTGATGACTTAGAGCCTGAATTTTTTGAATTCTTTGAACACATTGATAATGTGATCAATCAAGCAGCGAAAATTTTTAATCAAAATTCTCAGCCTGATCACTGATAATTATTGATGGTTGGTCTTAGCTAATGAATGGTGTCACTCAGCTTATAGATTTAATAAGCTCCATGACTTAATAAGGCTTGGATAAAGGTGTTAGTGTTTCAGTAAAGTGATGCGGTTTACTCCTATGACAGCGCCTAAGAATCTGTCAAGATTCAAAGGCTGATCAAAGTAATAACTGATTAATATCGGCAACTAAGCTGGTATTGGGTCTTTCAATAACTCGCCCGAGCTCTACTGTTTTACTTTCATCTTGATAAATAATGATGGTTGGCGTGTATTTAACATTATTTGCTTTGGCTAATTGCTGTGGATCTTCTTTTTGGTAATCAAGTGCAATAAGCGTGGCACTAATTTGCTTATTACCTTGCAGCAATTTAAGTAACTTAGGCACTTCACGTTCACTGTCATGACACCAAGTCGCAAAATAAATGTCTATTTTTAACGATTCAGGCCACTGAGCAATAATTTCTTTTTCTTGCTCACTTAATAAAAACTCGTTAAAGTTTTTATTAAAAGCGCTAAAGTCACTCAACAGTTCAGCTTCACTGATCACACCCAGTGCAAAGCCATCGGTATTCTCAGCGTGAACAGATAACGACAGTAGATTACAAAAGACTATGGTGAATACTGTTAATAATAGTTTTTTCATTAGGACTCTGCTTATTTTATCGCCGTCATACTTCAACTTACCTTTTCAGCACTGTTTTGATAGAACGGAGAAATTTAATGTTTTTTTAATTCGTTAGCCTTTAATAACATGGCTTTGCTTTCTTGTAAAAAAATATCTGCATAATCACCAAACCAATCGGAAACTTGGGCAAACATAGTAACAAAAGCATCTTTATCACCCATTTCAACATCTTCTAACAACTCTAAAAACCGATAAGCGAAACGCTTCATCATCGCAACATTATCATGATTTGAAAAAATGATATCGGTATAGAGCACGGGATCTTGGGCAAATAAACGTCCAACCATAATTAACTCTAAACGATAAATAGGCGAACTCATTTCAACGAGTTGCGATATATCAGCCCCTTCAGTCATCAAATGATACCCGTAGGCTATTGTTGAAAAATGTCTCATCACTTGTACCATAGACATTGCTTGATCGTGCGCCAACGCATCGACGGGATAAATCTTTGCTCCCCAGACCTGAAATTGTTTCAGCAACCAATTATATTGCTCGGGTAAACGCCCTTCGCAGGTAATAATTGTTTGTTTAATTAACCCTGACACATCAGGTCCAAACATTGGATGTAAACCAACAACGGGTCCTTGATGTACTTTCATCATTTCATAAAGTGGCATTTCTTTTACACTCGTCACATCAGCTAAAATGCATGTTTTAGGTAAACAAGAGAGCTTTTGAATGATCATTGATGTTAAGCGAATAGGTACTGCCACAATAACGACACCTGCTTGTGCAAGGATATTATCACTATTTGGCCAATCGGCTTGTTCAAGAACGGCTACCTGATAGCCAGAGCGCTCAAATAAATCAACAAACACTTTACCTAACTGACCGTTACCACCGATAACGACTATTTTTCCACTGTCGGTATTGACACATTGATAGCCACTGGCATCTTGACTGATGTAAGAGTCACTCATTAGCCGTCTTAAAATATCTTCAATTAATTCTGGAGACACGCCTGCGTCCATCGCCTGTTGGCGTCGCATAGTCAGTAATTGAGCTTCTCGGTCTGGTGCATAAATCGGCATACCAACCCGACTTTTCAACTCGCCCACTTTAGTAGTAACTCTGCGGCGCTTGGCTAATAGCTCGACTAATTGAGTATCTATTTCATCAATTTCATTTCTCAATGTTGTCAACTGAGGAGCTATGCTTTTCTTATCCATTAATTTACTCATTTACGTTTAGCGTACTCGCCTTCATGCTAATTTAAGATAAACGCTTCTTTAAAACATCATCAAGTTTATCGGTCGCATTTGCGAATAAAAGTGCAGTATCATTAAAATCAATACAGGCATCCGTCACTGAAACACCATACTTTAATAACTCTTTTGGCCCATCAGAACTCTGGTTTCCCGCGTTAAGATGACTTTCTAACATTATACCAATAATTGATTTATTACCTGCAATGATTTGATTAAATACATTTTCTGCCACCAATGGCTGACGACGGTAATCTTTATTTGAGTTGCCATGCGAACAATCGATAACAATACCAGGTTCTAACGCTTGTGCACTCAATTCTTTCTCGCATAACGCGACATTATCGGCATCGTAATTTGGTTTTGTGCCACCGCGCAAAATAACATGGCCATCAGGATTTCCAGAAGTTTTAATCAATGATACTTGTCCTTGACGATTTATCCCCATAAAACGATGTGATGACGCAGCCGACTGCAGAGCATTAATAGCAACATCTAGGCTACCATTGGTGCCGTTTTTAAAGCCGATAGGCATAGAGAGTCCTGAAGCCATTTCTCTGTGTGTTTGCGACTCAGTTGTTCTAGCACCAATCGCCGACCAACTAAAAAGTTCAGCCAAGTATTGCGGGCTGATCGGATCAAGCGCTTCGGTGGCTAATGGCAAGCCTAAATCTGTTAAATAAATCAATAACTCTCGTGCTTTACGTAAACCAGTCTCGACATCAAAGGTACCGTCCATATGCGGATCGTTTATTAAACCTTTCCAACCGACTGTGGTACGCGGCTTTTCAAAGTAAACACGCATAACAATATAAAGACTGTCTTGATGCTTATCATGTAAGGCTTTTAGCTTTTGCGCATATTCTTTAGCGGCATCGAGATCATGCACAGAACAAGGACCTGAAATAACAAGTAAACGATGATCTTTTTTATGAATGATATCAGCGATCACCTTACGGGCAGCTTTAACAAAATTACGTCCACTTTCAGACAGAGGTAATTCATTTCTTAGTTGATCAGGTGTTATTAATACATCTTCTGAATTGACATGAATATCATTAAGGGTTTTTACGTGAGGGCCTTTACTGGGTTGAGCGTTCGGTAATGAGTTAGACATTGTATTTTCCATTTATCGCAAGATTATTTATTAAGGTAAATATAGAACAAAAGAACTAAGTGTGACTTAGCAAAAGAAGGGCTAGTAATAATATCGATGTTGTTGATTTTGCATGACAGTTCCACTGCTTTACATTGTAAAGAATTATTTACTCTGTTTGTACACAATATCTTACAGGGGTTTTTTTTGAAGGTACAGTAGTTTTAGTGTTTTTATTCTAGGTTATGTTCAGGATGAACGGTATAACGTGGTGCCATGGATGGCAAGGAACGTATATGTTCAGGATGAACGGTATAACGTGGTGCCATGGATGGCAAGGAACGTATATGTTCAGGATGAACGGTATAACGTGGTGCCATGGATGGCAAGGAACGTATATGTTCAGGACTGCATGGATGCAGAAAATAGAACGAAGCACGCACGCCAGAGCGGAGGATGCCCTTTCGCAGAGAACTTCTCTTGACGGCATTAGTGCACGTCACGATCCGCTTTTCCAACAAAAATATAAAAAGCGCCCTAAGGCGCTTTTTATTAAGTCATCGTTAGCAACTAACCGCCATGAACAATACGATTACTGATCAAGTTTTCTACCACGCTAGGGTCTGCCAAAGTCGATGTATCACCTAAGGTATCGATATCATTTTCAGCAATTTTACGTAAAATACGACGCATGATTTTACCAGAACGTGTTTTTGGCAAGCCAGGCGCATACTGAATGTAATCAGGTTTTGCAAAACGGCCTAATTCTTTAGCAACAAACTCAGTTAACGCTTTCAGTAACTCCGGTGATTCACTCGCATTAGCCATTAAAGTCACATAAGCATAAACGCCTTGGCCTTTAATTTCATGCGGATAACCAACAACAGCAGCTTCTGCTACAGCAGGGTGAAGCACTAAAGCGCTTTCAATCTCAGCAGTACCTAAACGATGACCCGAAACATTAAGGACATCATCAACACGCCCGGTGATCCAATAAAATCCATCTTCATCACGACGTGCACCATCACCAGTAAAGTAATTACCAGGATATTGGCTTAAATAGGTTTGATAAAAACGGTCATGATCACCATAAACTGTACGTAATTGCCCTGGCCAACTCCCGGTGATTATTAACAAACCTTGGTCAGCACCTGTAAGTGTATTACCTTCTTTATCAAACAATGCTGGCTGGACGCCGAAAAATGGCTTGCCTGCAGCACCCGGTTTCATATCAACAGCACCGGGTAATGAAGTAATTAAAATACCACCCGTTTCTGTTTGCCACCAAGTATCAACGATTGGGCAGTTAGACTTGCCGACAACTTCATAATACCAATGCCAAGCTTCAGGGTTAATGGGCTCGCCAACAGTGCCGAGCAAACGTAACGACGAAAGATCTGACTGATGAACGAGATCGTCACCAATACTCATCAAGGCTCTTATCGCAGTAGGTGCAGTATAAAAAATATTAACTTTGTGTTTTTCACATATTTGCCAAAAACGTCCAGCATCAGGGTAAGTGGGTACGCCTTCAAAAACCAGTGTAGTTGCGCCGTTAGCTAACGGGCCATAAAAAATATAAGAGTGGCCGGTGATCCAACCTGCATCGGCAGTACACCAATAAATTTCGCCATCTTTATAGTCAAAAACATATTTATGAGTCATTGCTGCGTAAAGCGAATAACCACCACAGGTATGTAAAACACCTTTTGGTGTGCCTGTTGAACCTGAAGTATAAAGAATAAACAACGGATCTTCTGCGTCCATAACTTCTGGTTCACAGACGGCTGATTGTTTGGCGACTTCTTCTTCATAACTAATGTCGATTTTGTCATTCCAAGCAACATCACCGCCGGTGCGCGCAACTACAATCACCGTATGGACATTTGGACATTCTGCAACCGCTTCATCTACATTCACTTTCAGTGGAATAACGCGACCACCACGTAAACTTTCATCAGAGGTAATGATAACTTGGCAATCAGCATCCGCGACACGCGAACGGATAGCCTCGGTTGAGAAACCACCAAATACAACTGAATGTACCGCGCCGATGCGAGCACAAGCTAACATCGCATAACCGACTTCAGGGATCATTGGCATATATATACAAACCCGATCTCCTTTTTTAACGCCACGTGCTTTCAATAAATTCGCTAAACGACAAACGTGATCATGTAACTCTTGATAAGTAATTTTTTTATCATCACTGGGATCATCGCCTTCCCAAATGATAGCAGTATCATTTGCTTTTGTGGCCAAGTGACGATCAATACAGTTATAACTTACATTTAATTTACCACCAGAAAACCATTTAATATCAGCCGTTTTCAAGTCAACATCACTGACACTGTCCCAGGGTTTATACCAATCAAGAAATTTTTCAGCTTGCTCACCCCAAAATACATCAGGTTGCTCAATTGATTGCTTGTACATCGCATCATATGTTGCACTATCAATATGTGTGTGTGCTTTGGCTTGCTCTAAAACTGGATAACAGCTTTTCAATTCGTTCATGTTGAGTCCTTCATTGCTGACTTGATGTTGTACCAAGTTGATTATTGCTTAAATGGTATGTAGATCCATCTAAACGCTAATAGATTTTGAGTTTATTTTTAAAACAGTGACAACATCATATAGGAAGTTAATTAGTGCGACTACTCAACTAAAGTCGAATACGGCTGATTAAATTTAGATTAAATTGAAAAAAGATAATTTCCTGCCAATAACATTAACATCTAAGTCACCAATGACCAGGCTGTCATAATTAACTTAAAAAAAAAGCAAAATAAATTGCTTTTAGTGGTCTAAGGAGAATTTAAATGGGTACGTTAACGAATAATGATATCGGGTGAACCGTTAATTTCGCCATCTTCAGTTATGATAACGCTACCACTGTTATTCGATAACACGGCGATACTACGACCATTTTCATTACGTATAAAAAGTAATTCATAACCAAATTTACCTAGACTACCCGCTGAAAATTTTTGGGCAAGTGACAGTTTTTTCCACCAAACTGAATGCTCAGGGGACTCTTGTCTTCTATCATTAAAAGGTTGCTTTTGTAATTGCATAACTTACCCCCCGTTAAATAAATACCAACTTCATTGTATCGATATAGCGCAGAAAAACAGCAGTAGCTATTATTAGTATAGAACAGATTTTATCAACCACGATTTTTTATTTGTTTAACTATCGAGAAAGTACCACGAAAGCGGTAGCATATAGCGCTTCATCAGAGAGTGAAATATGCCAAGTTTCAGCGCCTAATGCCCTTGCTAACTCTTCAGCACGACCACTTAATAGTAGTTGTGGTTGGCCAGAAGCTAATGATTTTATTTCAAAATTTTGAAAAGAAACACCATTAGCTATACCGGTACCAAGTGCTTTGGACGCTGCTTCTTTTCCCGCCCAACGCTTTGCTAAATATAAGGCGGGGGTTTTTAACGATTGATATTTTTCATATTCTGTTGGCGTTAGCACGCGCAGTGCTAAACGGTCTCGTACTTTAATCGCCATTTTCTCTATACGGCTTATTTCAATAATATCAGTACCGATACCCACCACAGACATAATAAATCTCTTGTTTTACGCTAAGTGTTGTCATAACATTTATCTTAGCTTCACTTGGTTAAATAAGGCAGAATTTTATCAATTCTACCGGTTAGCTGCTAATAGCGATGAACTAAAGAGTTAACTACGCGCTTCTCTCATAAGCTGTTTCATATCACGAATAGCCTTATCTAATCCATCAATCACCGCTCGAGCAATAATAGCATGACCGATGTTGAGTTCGATTATCTCTTCGATTGCCGCAATAGGTTTAACGTTAAAGTAATTTAAACCGTGTCCGGCATTAACTTTTAAACCATTTGCGTGCGCATATTTGATACCTTCAATTAGCCGGATCAATTCAATCTTTTGATCTTGTTCATTTTTAGCATCAGCATAATGGCCAGTGTGAATTTCAATATAAGGGGCTTTGCTTGCTATAGCAGCATCAATTTGGCTTTTATCTGCATCAATAAACAAACTTGTTTCTATGCCCGCCGCCGTTAATTGTGCCACTGCGCGGCTAATTTTATCTAAATGACCAACCACGTCTAAGCCGCCTTCAGTCGTCAGCTCAGCACGTTTTTCAGGAACAAGACAACAAAATGCCGGTTTAACCTCACAAGCGATAGCCAACATTTCATCAGTGACCGCCATTTCAAAATTCATTCGGGTATGAAGTGTTTGTTTTAGTACATAAATGTCTCGGTCTTGGATATGACGACGGTCTTCACGTAAATGGACAGTAATACCATCGGCACCAGCATGTTCTGCTACTGATGCAGCATAAACGGGATCAGGATAATTTGTGCCCCTTGCTTCTCGTAAGGTAGCAATATGGTCAACATTTACGCCTAAGAATAGTTCGCTCATTTTATTATCTCTTAAATTTATGAATTTTTTGTAAATAGTTTTCGGCTATTTAATGGTTTACCATCAAGTAAATGATTAATAATTTGTCGCATCAGTACTTTATACGTTTGCATTACGTCTTTAGATGATAAATCTTCTTGGGCAATCGCTTTTAAATGCACTGCATTATAACCAGTCTGTACCTGTTTGCTTACTACTGGGACAAAACCCTGCTCAGGAAAATAATGATAACGATGAATTTTTTCTGGAAATATCGGAGAATAATCAATCGTTAGCCCTAATTCTTCTAGTAACCTATTTTCAAAATTTCTCAATATAAACTCAATTGAACGTTGTTCCGATAATTGTTCAATGCTTTGTTGATATTGACCAAAAAGTTCGTCGTAGGGGATATGTTCGCCTAGTAGACGTACTTGTAACTCATTAAGGTAAAAGCCACTGTAGAGGTAATTACCACTGAGCTGGTAGGATTTTCTTTCGGGTTCGACACGTTGTAAATACTTGAGGTTTCCTTGACCTTTCAAAACGATTTTTAGTGGCGAAAAAGGTTGTAGTAAAGCTTTCTTATTAGATTTTAAAGACTTACCTAAATAAGAAATGGCAGACACTTTTCCTTGATGAGCGGTTAAGAATTCAAGCAATATTTGATTTTCACGATAGGGTCGTGAATGCAACAAAAATGCACTTTGCTCAAATTCTTCCATTATTTTTAGTCCAGTAGACGGGTCAAAGTCTAACCTGAATATTCATCCCCGTAGCCTAAACTACGAAGTGCACGTTCATCATCAGCCCAACCAGATTTCACTTTTACCCAGGTTTCAAGAAACACTTTTTGCTCAAAAAGCGCTTCCATATCACGGCGAGCTTCTTGACCAATAGTTTTAAGTCGCTCTCCACCATTACCGATAACCATACGCTTCTGGCTTTTTCTTTCCACTAAGATGAGCGCATTAATATGGATGATACCCTTTTCGTCCATTTTAAATTGCTCAACTTCAACAGTCGTTGAGTACGGTAATTCATCACCGGTGAAACGAATAAGTTTTTCACGAATGATTTCAGAGGCCATAAAACGACTTGAACGGTCAGTAACATAATCATCTGGGAACCAGAAGTCACCTGCGGGAAGTGAACTAAGACAAAGTTGACGAATAGTATCGACGTTATCGCCTTTCGCTGCAGAGATAGGTACGATATCGCTAAAGTCGTGCTTCTCGCCTAATTTTTGCAAGTGAGGTAATAATGATTCTTTATCTTGGACATTATCAATTTTATTAATCACTAAAATACATCGTGCGCCCGATTTTTTTATCTTACTAAGCACAAGTTCATCGTCAGTTGTCCAATGTGTTCCTTCAACCAGAAAAACCACTAATTCTACTTCTGCGATTGAACTACTTGCTGCGCGATTCATTAAGCGATTAATTGCACGTTTTTCATCAGAGTGTAAACCAGGTGTATCAACTAATACCGCTTGTTTATTTTCTTCTGTTAAAATTCCTAAAATACGATGGCGTGTCGTTTGTGGCTTGCGTGAGGTGATACTAATTTTTTGGCCTAACAAGCTGTTAAGCAATGTTGATTTACCAACATTAGGACGACCGACAATAGCAATTAAGCCACAATGTTTATTTTCACTTGTCATGATAATATTTCGCTGAGTTATTTTTTATCAAAAATGAGCGCGAGTACTTGTTGCGCTGCGGCTTGTTCGGCTTTACGACGGCTAGTGCCTTTAGTGATCACTTCGGTGTTTATCACATTGGTTGTACATCGCACAGTAAACTGTTGATTATGAGACTGACCACTGGTGTGAATGACTTCATAAAGTGGTAAAGCAATTTTACGTGCTTGTAAATATTCTTGTAAACGTGTTTTAGGATCTTTTTGTTCGTTACCGGGTCTAATAATATCTAATCGTTCAGCAAACCAGCTAAGCACTAACGCTTTAGTGGTGTCGTTATCTGAATCTAAATAGACAGCGCCGATAATTGCTTCAACGGCATCTTCTAAAATGGAATCTCGACGATGACCACCACTTTTTAATTCACCTGGGCCTAAAATTAAGTATTCGCCTAAATTAAAGCCTCGGCCAATTTCAGCTAAGGTAACACCTCGCACAAGGCTAGAGCGCATACGTGTTAAATCACCTTCGTCATGAGAAGGAAATTGCTGATAAAGTACTTCAGCAATGACAAAACCAAGTATAGAGTCGCCCAGAAACTCTAAACGTTCGTTATGAGTTCCTTTAGCACTTCGGTGTGTTAATGCTTGAAGCAATAAGTCATTATCATTAAAGGTATATCCTAACTTTTTACTGAGTCTAGTTAGTGCGACTGCTGAGCTTTTCACGATTAGTTTATTCCACCTAAACGTGAAAACCTGACATTAGTCGGTATCCACTTAGGTAAAAAACTATCTTCGTCACGATCAAAATCAAAACTCATCCAAATTGCTACGGCTTCGCCAACAAGATTTTCTTCGGGCACAAAGCCCCAAAAACGTCCATCAAGACTATTGTCACGATTGTCACCCATAACATAATAATGACCTTCAGGGACCAAGAATTCATCACGTTGAGTATTATTTTGTTGATAATAATGCTGAGTACGCGGCAATATTTGATTATCCATTAAAATATCATGTGTTTTATTTGGCATATCAGCCGTGTAACGACTTAGACCATATGAACCGTCTGGTGACTCGTTATCTTTCTTAAAGGTGTTTACTACTTGCTCAAAGTCTGGACATTTAACGTCACTTTCTTGACAAGCAGGTTTAATATATATCGATTTGTTACGATAGATAATTCTGTCGCCTGGCAAACCAATAACACGTTTAATATAGTCAATTTGTGGGTCGCGAGGGTATTTAAAAACAATAACATCACCGCGCTCAGGTAGCCCTACTTCAAAAAATTTATTACGTGCGACTGGATCGCGTAAGCCATAATTGAACTTATTCACTAAGATAAAGTCGCCATCAAGTAATGTTGGCATCATAGAGCCCGAAGGTATTTGAAACGGTTCCCATAAAAATGAACGTAAAATCAATACAAAGGCGATAACTGGAAATATTTGTACCGAAGTATCAACAAATACTGAAGGCTCTACTAAGTTAGCGATAACGTCATCTGACAACGCTTCTTTGCATTGAGCCTGAGCGTCCACTAATTTTAATTGACGTTGCGCGGCTAAATAAAACTTATCAGCCAACCAAACAACGCCAGTGATACTAGTAATAATAACGAGAAATATTGAAAAATAAACAGCCATAACTTCCCTACTAACTTTCTAATTTAAGTACAGCTAAAAACGCTTCTTGAGGTACTTCAACGTTGCCAACTTGCTTCATACGTTTTTTACCATCTTTTTGTTTTTGTAGTAATTTTTTCTTACGAGAAATATCACCACCATAACATTTTGCGGTAACATTTTTTCGTAATTGCTTAACGGTAGTACGGGCAATTACGTTATTACCTATGGCCGCCTGAATAGCAATATCAAACATCTGACGATGGATAAGTTCTTTTAATTTATCCACGAGCATACGACCACGTGCAACAGAGTTTCCTCGGTGCGTTATCATCGCTAATGCATCAACACGATCGCCATTAATCATCACATCAACACGCACCATGTCGGCAGCTTCAAAGCGGATAAAATTATAATCAAGTGAAGCATAACCACGACTGGTTGATTTTAACTTATCAAAAAAGTCCATCACCACTTCAGCCATGGGCAGCTCATATCTGACTGCTACTTGTTTTCCATGATAGATAATATCTTTTTGTACACCACGTTTTTCGATACATAAAGTAATAACATTACCTAAATGTTCTTGGGGCACTAAAATATTAGCTTCAACGATAGGTTCACGAATTTCTTCAATACTATTAATAGCCGGTAAATCACCCGGGTTATCGATAGATATAACGTCGCCATTAGTACAAGCAATTTCATAGTTAACCGTAGGTGCGGTTGTGATCAGGTCAAGATCATATTCACGCGCTAAACGCTCTTGAACAATCTCCATATGCAGCATACCGAGGAAACCAATACGAAAGCCAAAGCCAAGCGCAGATGAATTTTCTGGTTCAAAAAACAATGAAGCATCGTTTAGGCTTAACTTGTTCAAAGCATCACGGAAATTTTCGTAATCATCAGAACTTATAGGGAATATTCCGGCATAAACTTGTGGTTGAACTTTTTTGAAACCGGCAAGCGCTTTGGCAGCTTCTTTTTTACTGATGGTGATAGTATCGCCTACTGGCGCACCATGAATTTCTTTAATACCGGCAATAATAAAACCAACTTCACCGGTTCTCAAAATACCCGTTTCTTTTTGTTTCGGTGTAAATATTCCGACTTTATCAATTTGGTGAACTTGTCCTGTAGACATGACCACCATTTTATCGCCTTTTTTCACTTCACCATTCATCACACGTACTAATGAAACAACACCTTGATAGTTATCAAACCAAGAATCAATGATCAAGGCTTGTAAGTTACCGGTAGGATCACCAGTAGGTGCAGGAATATTGGCAACTATGGTTTCTAAAACATCTTCGATACCTAAGCCTGTTTTTGCAGAGCACTGCACAGCGCCTGTTGCATCAATACCAATGATATCTTCAATTTCTTCACTCACACGATCAGGATCCGCTTGCGGTAAATCAATTTTATTTAAAATTGGAATAACTTCTAGATCCATTTCAAGAGCGGTATAACAGTTAGCAACAGTTTGTGCTTCAACACCTTGTCCGGCATCGACAACAAGTAAAGCACCTTCACAAGAAGCAAGTGAGCGCGAAACTTCATAAGAAAAATCAACATGACCCGGCGTATCGATAAAGTTAAGCTGATACGTTTCACCATTTTTGGCTAGGTAATCAAGCGTAACACTTTGTGCTTTGATAGTGATGCCACGCTCGCGCTCAATGTCCATAGAATCTAGGACTTGTGCTTCCATTTCACGTTCTTGTAAGCCACCACAATGTTGGATCAAGCGATCAGAAAGTGTAGATTTACCATGATCGATGTGGGCGATAATTGAAAAGTTACGTATATTTTTCATAAATGGAAGTTCAAATAATGCTGTGGTTAATTCAATAGTGATGAGATTTTAGCGAATTTAGCGCTCTGCGGCTATCTTTATGTTGTGTTAACTTGTGTATATAGCCGTTCCACTTCAAGATAGGGGTTTCAGCAAGTCGAGAATGGAGAAGTTACTCGACATTAATTGCAGATAAGAGTAAATATATTGCTAAAACCTATTAGACATAAGTGCTTATTTAGCCTTTGCCCTGAGCATGGAAGTTATCGAAGAGGTTTAATCGCTAATTTCGACGATATTTATTGCCGAGTTATTTATACGAAGAATTTTTGGGATTAACAAATTACAATATTTACCACGTTTTTGCTGGTGTCTCGCGAGCGTAAAACCTATGTACCCGCCCAAAACACCTAACGCTATCGCAAATAGCTCATGGCTAAATACGTTATTTTCAACCAGCCACTGGCCAAATACTGACGCTATAACTAACCCCAACAATGGCCATAGATAAACCTGCCAAGCGGTTAATAATAAATGCTTATCCGATAAGCCCAACACCACAGTATCACCAACTTTTACGGCTAATTCAGTTTCTAGTGCCAAGCTAAGTTTAGCTTGCGGGAAAGCTTTAGCCACTTGGCCACTGCCGCAGTTATCAACCTGTTTACAGCCGCTGCAACTTGATTTAATTTGGCTTTCTACTGTCACTTTATGCATAGCGCTTAGACCGGCATTTAGCTCCGCCGCTGATTCGATTGCAACAACGGTAGCATTTTCTTCGATCATGGTTTTTGCGGTGGTTTTATGGTGATAGCGTCGGCAATAGCTTTCGCTGTTTTAGAAGGAATTTTTCCGACAACACTCACTTCAATGCCATCGTTCACTTGGTTTAACACCAACGTTGCTCCATCCATAACAAAGTCAGCATTACGCTGTTTTTCTTGACTACTGTTAACATAAATTGAAATATCTACCAGACCATCACTCAACAGCATAAACTCAACGGGTTGTTTTGTTAGTGATATTTTATGTCGATTCGCATTAATTTTCGTAAAACCTTCGGGCAGCCAATTAACATCCCATTGTAGTTCTTGCTGTTGATATTCTTCAGGAATATCAACTAGCACAGGAAGTTCGGTCTCATTTAGCTGTAAGACACTTTCTGAAGGTTTATCTGTGATCTCTAGATGCGTGAACTGAATTTGTTCTAATTGTTGCCCTTGTTTCGTCACAATAGACAACTTTAATAGCATGCTTGATTGTTGATCCAACCAAAGCCAATAGGCATAACGGTGGTTATTCTTTGCTTCTATTCTGATTAATTGTGCGGGGCGGCCTAAAACACGACTCCGGCCAACAGAAATAAAATCATAGATATTTTCTAATTGAGAAATATCACCCGCTAAAATAGCAGGAATGGGGCCACTAATTTGTTGAGAAGTCACTGAATAAGGAGGCAGTTCAGGCTCGATATAACTTACTACGTTGCCTTTGCGTAAAATATCGCGACGTGGTCCATTAAGTAAAGAAAGTATCTCAAGTTCTTTACCGCTTTCATCGACGCCATGAAACCAGTGATATGGCTGCGCTTGATTATTTTTTACAACAACAAAAGAGGTGCTAAAATTAAGTTTATTTAATGCGCTAGATAAACGTTCGAGCCAAACTTTTGCGGGCTCACTTTCTTCACCAACCGCTGAAAAACTGATGCTTAACAGCAGTAAAACATAGCTTAAGAATTTCATTAATTACTTTTATTAGCCTTTTTGTTGTCAATACTTGTTGTTTCACTTTCATTATCTGTATTCGTACTATCAACAGTCAGTGAACCTAATTTAATTTGTTGTTGATGATCAGACAGCAAAGCATGAAAACGACGTTGTTGGTCAATAAAAGCTTGCTTTTGTGAAGCTCTGTCTGGTTCTTGAAAGTTCAAACTTACCGGTTCAGCAATACCCGCCATAGGAATAGTTTTCACTATTTGGCTAGGTAAAATAGTTTCATTATTCTGTGCAACATTACTTTGCACACCTAAAACCATTAAACCTGCCGCTGAAGCAGCAATCGCTAATTGACCAACAGGTTTAGCAAACTCGACTACTTTAGCTTTTAACTTAAGCATAAAAACATTAGTCGTTTTCGGGGCTAAGACGGTTGGCTCAGCGGCAATAGCTTTTGCTATTTCGGCAGATAAATCAAGTTGTAAAACATCAGGAGTGTCATTACGTAAAACATCTCCAATTAAATGATAACGATCCCAAGTAGTCGACAAATGTTCATCGTTGATAATATTATCAAACGTTTGCTCATCATGTTGAAAATTATCAACACAAGATGACACTGTCTCAAACTTACCTTCACTCATATATACACCTTAAAAATTAACACTTACATTCGTGTGAATTAAATTAATTTTATCTTTTATACCGCAAAGCTAATGTTAAAAACTAGCTTTGTAGTAGTGGCCTAATTTTTTTATCTACCGCGTCTCGAGCTCTAAATATTCTCGAACGCACAGTCCCTACAGGACAATCCATGATATGTGCTATTTCTTCGTAACTTAACCCTTCTAACTCTCGAAGGTTAATTGCCGTTCGCAAATCATTGGGCAGTTGCTCAATGGTATCAAAAATAACTTTTTTGATTTCATTGGTTAATAATAACTTCTCAGGAGAAGCATTTTCTCGCAAAGCTTCACCTGAATCATAAATCTCGGCATCTTCTACTTCTATATCCGAACCTGGTGGTTTTCGATTGCTCGCCACCATATGGTTCTTTGCGCAATTAACGGCTATACGATAAAGCCAAGTATAAAAAGCACTATCTCCTCTAAAATTAGGTAAAGCTCTATAGGCTTTAATAAATGCTTCTTGAACTATATCGGGTACATCACTGTGATTTTTTACATAACGCGACACTAAATTTGCTACTTTATGCTGATACTTTGTCACCAAAAGGTTAAAAGCATTTTTATCTCCGCGCTGTACTCGTTCAACCAATTTTTGGTCAACGTTTATTTCGCTCATCTGAGCCAATACTCCTAATTATCACTTACTTCTAAAATCCGGTTCAACATTTGGCTCATGGCAAACACATCAAGTAGGACTACACTCGTTTGAAAAAGTTCGAAAAAAATTAAAATAATTAATAAAACTATCAAATTTACTGTTTATTTCTAAATACAGCCCATTTTATCTGTTCCCACAGCTGAATAACCGTTAAGATTCCTGCTATATGTAGAATACATTAAAATCATAACTTTATGAACAAACAACACAACTGTGATGTATTAATTATTGGTAGTGGTGCAGCAGGTTTAACGCTTGCATTACATTTAGCAAATAATGCCGATATCGTCGTGCTCAGCAAAGCTTTGGTTAATGAAGGTTCGACCTTTTATGCCCAAGGAGGTATCGCTGCTGTTTTTGATGAGAATGATAGTGTTGCCGATCATGTTAATGACACTTTAATTGCCGGTGCTGGTTTGTGCGACCAAGACATAGTGCAGTTTACCGCTGAAAATGCGCGAGCATGTCTAGAGTGGCTGATTGGCCAAGGTGTTAACTTTGACCAAGAAGAAGATGAAAAAGGTGAGTTACGTTATCATCTAACCCGTGAAGGTGGGCATAGTCATCGCAGAATTCTTCACTCTGCTGACGCCACAGGTCAAGCCATTCAAACCACGTTAGTCGATCAAGTTAAAAATCACCCACGTATTCGAATTTTTGAACGCTACAATGCTGTTGATTTAGTTTGTGAACAGCCAAGCGAAGATAATCATCAGCAAAAACGCTGTATTGGTGCCTACATCTGGAACCGAAATAGCGAATGTGTTGAACGTATTTTTGCCCGAAAAACAATTTTAGCTACAGGTGGCGCCAGTAAGGTTTACCAATATACTTCAAATCCTGATGTTGCCAGCGGCGACGGTATAGCCATGGCCTGGCGAGCAGGATGCCGTGTCGCCAATATGGAGTTTAACCAATTCCACCCGACATGCTTATTTCATCCTGATGCCGGAAATTTTTTATTAACGGAAGCATTACGTGGTGAAGGGGCAATTTTACGTCGTCCTGATGGCAGCCGATTTATGCCAAGCTTCGATGAGCGCGCCGAGCTTGCACCACGAGATATTGTTGCCCGTGCCATTGATTTTGAAATGAAACGCCTTGGTGCTGATTGTATGTATTTAGATATTAGCCACAAGCCTGCTGATTTCATTAAGCAACATTTCCCTAATATCTATGAAAAGACACAATCTTTAGGCATAGATATTACCAAGCAACCTATGCCCGTCGTACCTGCTGCTCATTACACCTGTGGTGGTGTCATGATTAACAAGCAAGGTAAGACTGATATTGAGAGCTTATATGCTATTGGAGAAGTCGCTTATACCGGTTTACACGGCGCTAATCGTATGGCAAGTAATTCGTTATTAGAATGTTTAGTGTTTGCCCGCGCAGCGGCTTTAGACATAGAACAAAAAATTGACCTTCAGCAAAGCATTGTCGCGTTACCCGCTTGGGATGAAAGTCGCGTTACAAATTCTGATGAAGAAGTGGTTATACAGCATAACTGGCATGAACTACGGTTATTTATGTGGGATTATGTCGGTATTGTTAGAACAACAAAACGTTTAGAAAGAGCATTGCACCGTGTTGAATTGTTGCAGAGAGAAATAGACGATTACTATCAAAACTTTAGAGTCAGTAATAATTTATTAGAATTAAGAAATTTAGTGCAAGTGGCTGAATTAATTATTAGATGTGCGATGGAACGTAAAGAAAGTAGAGGCTTACACTACACGCTTGACTATCCTGAGTTGAGTGAGATAGCAACCTCAACCGTTTTAAGCCCCTAATATGAAGTGTTATGCTGAGTTATCAAGGTATTAGTTACCCTAGTTTGGGTTATTCAACTTAATAATAACGCGGCATAATCTTGAATATTGTTTAGCTGATAAGCTTGTTTTGAAAATAAAATAGCTGGGTAACATTCGTTGTGTTAGCCACCTTTTCAAAAAATTATCTTTCAGGGGGCTAAGCTCTGCCGATAAATTATCTTCAAAAACCAACCAACACCCCCAAAAACCAATGCGACTGCTCGCGCTTAATTGCCTTTTATCTTCAGCCGAAAACTGGCATTCACCCATGATATTAAGGGTAAAGCTATCGGGTTCGGTATAGAAGATCCGCATAAAATTGAATTTTTTATGCGGATGCTCAACAGTTATATTAAACTTTAACTCGTTTGAGGATAAGCTGTACCATGGCGTTAAGTTCTTTGTCTTCACACACTTGATGCCCCATAAACCAAGCAAATAATTCAGGGTCTTGCTCTTCAAGTAAACGTTCAAAAACTTGCTTCTCTTTTTCTGAAAGCAAATCATAAGCCTCTTCAACAAAAGGCATAAAAAGTATATCTAATTCAAGCATTCCACGACGGCAAGCCCATCTTAAACGCGGTTTATTATCGGTTAAAGACATATAACTCTCAGTAAAATAAAATTTAGGCTTATTCTAACAAAGTCATTTGCCATTACAATATTGTTTATCCGATCTATAAAAATAAACTAACGAATATCATATACACCTTGAATTTCACAAGAAAGTCCTCATTATTTAAGCTATCGATAAAATAAAAATGCTAATTTAATTATGACAATTTCTGTTGAAAATACCTTACCAAATTACGATAACCTTCCCGATGCTTGTATCATTAGTTTAGCTGAATATGGTGCAATTGCTGTACATGGAACAGAACAAAGTAAATATCTACAAGGACAAGTGACTTGTGATGTAAATACTCTGACAGATAACAACTTATTATTGGGTGGTCATTGCGACGCTAAAGGGAAAGTATTTTCAGTTTTTCGATTGATTAATCGTCAAAATATCCATTTACTTTTACAACCTATAACCAGCATTAACCAGTCATTAGCAGAACTAAAAAAGTTTGGCGTATTTGCCAAAGTAACTATTGAACAAACAACAGATCTAGCCTTTTATGCCGTTGCAGGAAAGAAGGCAACAGCGGTGCTACATCAGAAATTTGTTGAATTGCCCAATAGCTTAACTCCGGTTTTACAAGTCGGTAGTACCACTATTGTCTACCTAGCAGGAAAGTTAACACGTTATCTTATTATTGACGAGGCGAAGGCTGCTGAACAAATGATTAATGACTTTGCCTTGGTCACGTATTCTCAAGCGTTGTGGAATTTAATCGAAATTAACGAAGGTTTCCCCTTGCTAGCACCAGAAACGGTTACTACTTATGTGCCGCAAATGCTCAATTTACAAGCGATTCACGGCATAAGTTTTACTAAAGGTTGTTACTTAGGACAGGAAACTGTTGCTCGCATGCAATATTTAGGAAAAAACAAACGGGCTTTATTTTCGTTAAAAAGTAAATCTGCAAATAATGAGTTAATAACCTTGCAAGCAGGTGATATTATTGAGCAACAGTTAGGTGAAAACTGGCGTAAAGCCGGTGACATTTTAGCAAGCTATATTAGTGATGATGGTATTTATTATCTCCAGGCTGTTTTAGCCAGTGATATAGATAGCACCACAAATTTACGGATTAAAAACCACGAAAACTCGGCATTAAGCTTAGTAGAATTACCATATAACTTAGCGGAATAGTCGCTAGTTACATTTATTTAAAATTTAGGACATATAATGAAAATTTCAGAAAACAAAGTTGTCGTTTTACACTATGCCGTATCTGACAGCGAAGACACCCTCATTGACAGCTCTTATGATCACAGCCCTTTATCTATTATTCACGGCACAGGTTATCTCATTCCGGGCTTAGAAGATGCCTTAACGGATCATGTTGTTGATGATAAATTCGAAGTCGAAGTCAGTGCCGAAAATGCTTATGGTGATCGCCATGATGAGTTTGTACAAACCGTTCCAAAAAGTATGTTTGAAAGCGTTGAAGATCTAGCAGTTGGTTCACAATTACGTGCAACCACTGATGATGGTGAGCAAACAGTTATTGTTATTGATGTCACCGAGGATGAAATCACCGTTGACGGAAATCACCCTTTAGCCGGTATTGATTTAAAATTTGATGTGGAAATTTTAGAAGTCCGTGATGCCACAGAAGATGAATTGAAGCATGGACACGTCCATGGTGAAGGTGGTTGTGGCCACAACCACGACTAATATTGATAAATACTTAATTCGAAAAAATAACAAGGCGAAATATAAATGACATTATATTTCGCCTTTTTCATTCATTAATCGCCGTTAATTCTTCATAACCGCGATAACTTTTTCACGCACTTCTTGATAACGAATATTTTCACAACAGCCAAAGCCAGATAGCTGCTTTACTTTATTGCGGCTAAAAAGCGGTACGGTTAATCCAGTTAAAAATCGACACATTGTTTCCAAAGATAAAACACCTTTGTGCTTGGTCGACATATGTTCGATAAGTGCGGTTAGCATGTGAGCTATTAAGGCGTCATCTGGCAGAGCACTTTCTTGTGAATAACTTAGCTTAGCGACTTCTCCACGACATACCGAACAATGCCCACAATTTTCAGGGCTATTTTTATCATTAAAATACAGAGATAAGTTTCGACTCAAACAAGTTTTCAACTCAAAAAAACGCACCAATGTCGCAATACGTTTTATTTCTTTTTCTTCTTTTTCGACAAAATAATCATGTAGTGACTTAGCAAGAATCTCGGCCGACAATAGCGCTTTATTAACACTAAACACTTCAGTGATTTTTTTTGTTTCCAAGGTGATTAATTGTTGCTCTTGCAGGTATTCCAAGGCAATAATCACTCGACCACGGTCACAGCCATAATGCTGAAATAGTGCCTCAAAGTCTGGCTCTCCCCATACTTTCTTAAAGCCGCTGTATTTAAAAATAGTGGCAAGGAAGTCTTTGCGTTCACCTTCAAAACAATTTAACACTTCGTCTTTATTGGTGGTAAATTTATATTTGAAATCGGCAAAATATGAAAATAACGGTTTAATAATACCCTGTAGCTCTAACTGAACGAGTAAGGTTCTCATCGGTAACTGGCGAATATTACTGGTATTTGACAGTGATAAGCCTTGTAATTCCCAACGATCATTTTGACATTCTTGTTGAATGTTTTGTATAACACATTCAATACCACTCAGTTCAGGCGTATCACCAAAAACAAAATTTTCAACGGTATTTAACCCATCTAAATTTGCTAGGGTAATGCAATTTGACGCTAAGCCATCGCGCCCTGCTCGGCCAATCTCCTGACTGTAGTTTTCTATTGATTTTGGTAAATCATAATGAATAACAAAACGAATATCGGCTTTATCAATCCCCATACCAAAAGCAATAGTAGCAACGATGATTTGTACTTTTCCCGACATAAAGTCTTCTTGGATTTTCTGTCGTTTTTCACTAATAAATCCGGCGTGATAAGGCTGAGCATTCAAACCTTGTTGCGCCAAAAAGTTCGCCACGTACTCAGCACTTTGCTGTAAAGTCACATAAACAATGCCACAACCTGTTTGACCAGCGATGCTTGTTAGCAATTGTTGATTTTTATCTTTAGTTGAAACCGCTAATACTGATAAATCTAAATTTTGACGATAAAAGCCGGTTTGCACGATATGTTCGGGCAAAATAGCGAATTTAGTCGCCATATCTTGTTTTACTTTTTTGGTCGCGGTTGCGGTCAACAAAAGTACCAGCGGGATATTGAGTTCTTGGCGATAGTTAGGTAATTTTAAATAGTCAGGGCGAAAGTTATGCCCCCATTCAGAAATACAATGTGCCTCATCAACAACCAACATAGAGACATTCACTGACTCAATAAATTGGCGAAAGCGTTCATTTTTAAAACGTTCAACTGACACCATAAGAATCTTTATTTTGCCTGAACGCGTATCCGCCATGACTTGCTGGTTTTGCTGTGGCGTTAGTGTTGAGTCGATACTTGCCGCTGCTATACCTTTGGTCGCTAAAAAGGCTAATTGGTCTTTCATTAGCGCCAGCAAAGGAGAAACAACAATAGTTAAGTGAGGAAGTTCTATTGCGGCTAACTGATAGCATAATGATTTACCTGAGCCAGTAGGAAATATCGCTAAAGAAGATTGGCCATTAAGGAGCTGTTCAATCGTTTGTTGCTGTCCATCACGAAAGGCATCAAAGCCAAAGATTTGCTTGAGTGAGTTAACCAGAGATGACACAAAAAATACCTATTAAATAAATGAGTTAAAAAAAACGAATACCAACAGTCAATTGAAAATCACTGTTGATACACGTTTTATGATAACAGAGTTACTTAAAGGTTTTAATGACTTTAACTTTGTCACTGACATTAGCGGCATCGATATAACCGATAGCATCAGGGTTAGCAGCAACAAAATTTAAAACATCTGCATCACTATCAAATTCGGCTAAAGGTTTGGCCTTACCTGAAAAAATGAGCTTCGCCCAATAAGATTTAACTTGGTAGCTCGTTTTTTTCAACACTTTACTCTCAAACTCTTCTCGAGCAGCACTTTCATCCTTTAAATTTGCCGCCATAACGGATGCACCATTAGCAAACGTTTTATTTTTACCTAAAAAAATTCGTGATATTTCTCTATCAGTTAACGCACTAGAGTTTGCAGGGTTAACAATCACAGCAACCTCTGCAATCGCAGTAAAACTAAGGGCTGTAGAGAGTAAGATCGCATTGATTTTTATATATTTCATCATCAATCTCCTAAAAAATCGTGACAAGTGAGGTACGGAATAAGCCCGCGTCATTGGAGCTATTAATATCATCACTAAAATCGGTATATTCAAACTTTAATGATGCTGAGTTGTGAAAATCCCAGCGTAAACCAACAGTTACATAGCTCTGTTCAGCTTTTCTTGAAGCAATGATCCCTTGAGTTGGTAATTTTAAAGCGTCAAGTGGCGTCCCTGTTGGCAGTCCACGGGTAAAGTCGTTAATAGATGTTTCATCAACACCGTAGGTAATATGTATTAAGTAATTGTCGAACCGTTTACTGAACATCAGATAATAAGATTCTTCATCTCCAAGCAGGGTATTATCTATTTCAAGGCTAGTGTATTCACCGATAACCATAACGCCGTCAAAATCCATTTGAAAACCGAGCTCCCAAAAAGTGCCTTTGTCTTCAAAAATACGAGTGTTATCACCATAGGCTTGGTAGCCAACAGCATTCCAATTACCGGCAAGTGTATCTAAACTCATTAATGGTATTGATACGTCGGCTGAAAAGTAAGCCGCTCTTAATGTTAGCCAATCGCGGGTAAATGTAGCGGCTCCCCCCATTAAATTATCCATACTCGGCTTAGTCGTTTCACCAAAAGCTTCAATTTCATCAGAATTATTACCGACAATAAAATGATAGGTGCTGTCAAACTCTCCAAGAGTAGTGCTGTATATGCCGCTGAGGCCGTCAAAAGTATTAAATATTAAGTCATAAACACCTTGAGGAGGTGTTATCCAGGGATACGCATAAGAGACATCTAAAAAGTCTGAGTACATATAGAAAGGGGCTCGTTGACGCCCCGCTAAAAGTCTCAGTTTATCATTAACATTATAACTAACGTAGGCCCACTCAAATTTAGTATCCCAGTCATTTTCGCCCCGAGAAACAATTTGTGCAGTAATATCAAGCCCTTCACCGATATTACTTGATGCTTGAATGGCCAGTAAAGAACCATTTTTAAAGTCAAAGGTATCGTTAAAACCATACAAAGCTTCATCACTCGATGTAGTGATTCCGCCCGTTATTGAAGCAAAACCACTTAAATTAATCTCTGCTTGAACTGCATAGGAAATAAAGCTACTAGCAAGCGCCAGTACCGCTATTTTACTTTTCATATTATCCACCTTAGAGTTTATAATTTTATGTACTTATATTTTATGTGTTTATATTTTGTTAAAAATTAAGTCGCTTACAGGTAAGCTAACAGGATGAAGTATAGATGAATATTTGAAAAGCGTTATCAGATGACAAAATAGGAACAAAATAAAGAGTAAAGTTAACAGCTTAATTAAAATAACCCTACAAAAATACCTTCACTATTTATCCCTATAGCTACGAGTAAATTTAAGGTCTTATCTAGATAAATATAATACCCACCTCGCTAACCTTTGAATAATAATTATCATTTTGAAAAAATCACCGATATTTCAATTAGTAGCGAATAAAGTCGTATTGAAGCCTAAGAATAAACGATCAATGGATGTAAATTGATGAGTTGTGCTGTGAATAAACTTTAACCTATCAAAGATAAAATCGCTCTTATTAACTTAATGTTGCAATTAATCATTCACAAATAGCACAATTAAAGATAAAGTATTTATTAGATGTAATACTACTAAAAAGGATAACTGATGAACATTAATCAGTGGGTTGACGAATTATTTGAATTTTTTGATGAAGATAAAGACGGAGCTATTAGCCGTAGTGAATTTGTTGAATTAATTGACTGCCTTTTGCAAGATAAGGGTATCCGTATGTGTGAGAGTATTTTTAATAAATTTGATGTCAATCATAATAATTCTATTTCCAAAGAAGAACTCAAAGCTATGGTCATTGAATTAGCTTTATAGCGTCTCACGTTAAAATTTACTGTACAAAAAATATTTGTTGTGAAAGATATAATTAATATTTTTCATTTAATCAAGAGCTTATAAAAGCTCTTTTTTTATATCTTAAATTCATTGGTCTGACCTCTTGTTTCAATTGTTTTTTCTGTTACTATTTCAGTGTACACGTGTACACTGAAATACATACAAAAGTAATGATTAAAAATAACAGGATACTAAATGACCAGCCAAGCTAGCTACAGTACTAATGAAGAAATAGCCAACACCTTGACCCACGCCTTGGGCGCAATATTGTCTGTTATTGCCTGTTACATGCTGCTCACCTCAGCTTTTACTGATAATTCCTTAGTAAAAATAATTAGTTATGCCGTGTACGGTGCCAGTTTGGTCTTACTATTTACCGCTTCAACTTTTTACCATGCATTTCAAGACCCTGATAAAAAAAAGCTTTTTAAATTACTCGACCATTGTGCTATTTACCTGTTGATCGCAGGAACATATACACCTTTAATGATGATCGCCTTGGACGACCAACTCGGTAAGATTATGCTAACGGTTATTTGGAGTATGGCTATATTAGGGGTGTTTTTTAAAATGAAGTTTGGTCATCGCTATAAAAAAACATCGCTGATCACCTATCTAGGTATGGGACTTATCTCTATAACCATTATTGAACAGCTAAATGACAAACTATCGAATCAAGCCTTAACACTACTTGCTCTCGGCGGTATTATTTATTGTTTAGGGGTTATTTTTTATGTTCAAAAGCGTATACATTTCAACCACGCTATTTGGCATTTATTTGTCTTGGGTGGCGCAGCCTGTCACTTTTTTATGATCTATTTTTACTTGTAAGCGCTCATTCACCTTAGCACTAGCCAAATCAAGTGAGCCAATAATTGCTCAGATAGATTCGATAAATTTTATAGACATTTCAGCCATTAAAACTTAATGGCTATTGCACGCTTTCAAGCTTAATTATCACCTTGCTTAGCAATAACGATTAGTAACGGTCAACAAAACCTTGTAATGAGTCTAGTGTCATTGGAAAGTTTTTTGCACCTAGCCCTAAACGAAAATATGGTCCAGTAAGCCCAAATAGGCAAGAGGGATAAACGAATATACCCACTTGTTCAGCGAGCTGCTCAGCCCATTTAAGCATAGGTAAATCGCTATGACATTTCACTAAGGTAAGTAAGCCGGCCTGGGGTGGAAACCAACTAAAGTGTGACTGGTTTTTGTCAATGAATTGCTGAAATAACGCAATATTATCTTTAATAATAATATTGTTTTCACTGATGATTTTGACGTGGTTTTCTAAGGCAAGTTCTGCCAGTTTCTCATCAACAATTGAACTACAAATTGAGCCTTGGGCTTTTACTGCTAATAATTTTTTCAGCAATAACTTATCCTTAGATACTGCCCAGCCAATACGTAAACCTGCCAAACCAAAACTCTTCGATAATACCGAAACAACAATGGTGCGCTCATAGTCTAAATAGTGATGGGCTAAGTCAAGATTATTATAATTGCTTGCTTGTGATACATCATCGGCTAACAGGTAGCAATTGAACTGTTTTGCGACGGCTAATATTTGCTCAGCAAATTGAGTGTCTATTATGCTACCACTGGGATTATGGGGAGAATTCAAGACAATTAGTCGGGTATTTTCGTTTACTAGGGCTAAAAGTGCTGCTTGGTTAATTTGCCAGTTTTGTTGAAAATCAACGGTAAGGCATCTTACTTTTATCCCCATTTGCTCGGCCATTGTCACTAAAGATGGGTAACATGGCGTGATAACAACAATTTCAATCGCTGCATGTTGCTCAGGCTTATTACATTGAGTTATTTCTTCTTCGCCAAGCACCGTTTGGTAAATGGCTGACAACGCCTCTTGTGCGCCGCAAAAGGTTAAAACATTCTCAGCCGTTAACTTAACTTTATGATGATTGTGGTCTTGGTGAAAATCGGCAATAAGTGTTCGTAAATAATGGCTGCCACTTAGCGACGCATAGGATAACGCTTGCTCGGCCAGAAGGTTATCAAGGCTAATATTGCCCAGACGACACAACTGCGCCACGGATAATGTCTGACCGCAAGAGTTGCTCAAATTGTGCGCGATGGTCACCTTTTGATTTTCTGCAAGCCGTTGACCAAAGGCAATATGCGCCGGTAAAGTATTGCTCATCGTCTACTAGCTTTTCCGCTGCCAAACTGACATTTCTGTCGTTGTGACTGTGAAAGTGCATTGATTTTGCTTAATCACTCGCGTTAAAGGTTGTGCTTCTAGAAAAGTGAACTCTTCTGCTAATTTTTCATGTAAGCCATCCAAACCAATAACATTTTCACCGTTGACTTTAAGACCACCTAACCAGTTTTCTTTCTCTGTGTGTTGTGCTGAATACTGATGATCTGTTAATACAAAAAGTAATCCTTGTTTATTAAGTCGCTGCGACAGTGTGGCTAACAACTGTTTAGGCTGATAACTCTTTTCTAGCGCATGCTCAACTAAAATAGCATCATAACCATTAAACATTGGTTTTAAATTACTGGCATCACCCTGACTAAATACGATATGGTCAGCGTTATCATTCAGCGCTAACGCCTTAAGAGATACTTCGTGAAAACTCTGTATGTCACCTGAAATAACGTTGGTGTAACGGAGTGTTTTCTGTTGTTGAAGCTGTACACCAAATTGAATATAGCGCGCAGAAAAGTCTACCGCATCAATATGCTGAAAATATTCAGATAACTCATAAGCAGTTCGTCCAACACTGCAACCTAAATTCAGTAATTTATCGGTATTAGCACCTAGCGCTTTTACTTTACTGAACAATAGTTGGCTAACTTGTTGTGAATAGTTTTCAACACTTAAATGTTGCTCACCATAATGGCTTTCAAGTTGCTGGCACACTTCAACGTCGGTTTCATATCGGTTAACCGGCGTTAATGGTATTTTGCCATCAAGGTTTTCAACATAGCGAAAACCGGCATGCTGAGTAAAATGACGACGAAAAGCATAACGAGACGACGCAAGGGTTTCGTTGCCAGTAGAGATCCATGAGCCACCTTTAATTAAGTTATGCTTACCATCAAAGGTTGGCGTCGAGAAATCGTCATAGAGTGGATGAACTTTAAAGCCCTCATAACCATCTATTGCTGACTCATTCCATTGCCATACGTTGCCAGTAACATCATAAAAATCTCCCGTTGAAAACTCGTCAACCGGACATGATGAAGCATAGCGAGCTAAATTTATATTGGCTGGTGCTTGTTCTTCATTATCGCTGACATTATTTACTAAACAATGCCACTGTGCTTCAGTGGGCATAGCGATATTTGTCTTAGTTTGCTCGCTTTTCCAATGGCAGAAAGCTTTCGCTTCTAAGTAATTCACTTCTGCAGGCCAATTTAAAGGTAAAGGCATTTCGTTAAGCAAGTTTCGCTGCACATATTCACCATTATTATTGCGCCAAAAACGGGGCATTTCAGCTTTAGTGAAACTTAGCCAATTTTGCCCTTCTTCGCTCCAATAATGTGGTTTTTTATAACCACCAGCGTCGATAAAAGCTAAAAACTCTTGATTGGAAACCAAATATTTAGATGCCGAAAAGGCGCTAACATCAACTGATAACTCGCCATATTCATTATCCCAGCCGTAAGTTTCGTCGGTCGATTTTTTACCTAATACGATAGGTTGTTCAGCAACGGCTAGTAATTGATTTTCTGGAGCTACTGAAAAATGAGTACAGCTGGTCCATTGCTCATCTACTGCTGATGGCTGCGTTAAACAAGCTAACGGTAACATACGCATAATCACCGATGACGTTTCTAAATGAATACGTTCATGCTCACAGCCCATTAATATCACCCAAGCTAACGAGTCTTGTTTGATAGGTAAACTGATTTCCATAGTATCGATAAGATTATTAACCAAAGCGAAAACTTGATGACGGTACTCTCTTACTTCATCAACATTAGGCCAGTCGTAATGTTCACTATTGAGGTCGTCCCAACTCATTTCATCGACACCAACCGCGCAAACAGCCTCTAATTTAGTATTTACGCGCTTATTAATGTACTTACCTAAAAGTAATTTGTTGATGAAAAAAGTAGCCGTATGGCCAAAATAAAAAATCAGTGGGTGCCGTAAAGTCTCAGGCCGTAAGTAATAGGCTTCATCGTTATTGATTAGAGCAAATAACGATTCATATGTTGTCCAAGTATTGTGGAAATAGCTTTTCAGCTCTGCACGTTTTTCATCTACAGATAAGCCATTAAGCTGTGGGGTAACATTTTGATTATTGATAAGATTCATATTATATTTATTAAATTAATGGTCATGAATGAATGAGAATACGTTTTTGTTGATACGGCGCTAAAATCATTTGCTTTAATTTGTCACCTAACAGCAACTGTCCTGATATTTGGTCACCATTTATAAATTGACCCGAGAGCTTATTTAAACTTTCGCTAAACCAGTGATCATTTTCAAATAGTGATATTGCACCCAATTTTTCTTGTACTGTATTATCATACAATGAAAAAGGTAAATCTTGCTGATGAACTTCTTTACGGAGCAATCTGCGACAGTTATCACCCTTATATACTTCAAGCGCGTCAATTAAGTTCAATAAAGAATAAATAATATTAAAATAAGCATTATATTGCACACTTGAAGCACCAATTCTGTGCTCGATACGGGCGGTTTTTTGCCAATTTTGTCGCTTAACTAACACTTCATTTTTATGATTATAAAGTACCGGCTCTTCGCCCATCGCTTGATTATGTTTACCCACTTCTTTGTACAAGGCAATACTGCCTTGGTGCCCGCCTGAAATATCAACCGGTGAACATAACTCTGCCGCTAAACCGTACTTACTTTTTAATGCTAGTCGTTCAAAAGCTTCTTCTTCAGGTAAGTAGACTAAGCAACAATTTAAGCTAGTATCAAGAAAGCATTGCTGTAAGTATTCACCAAACCCGCGTTCGATAATAATATTTTTACCTTCACTATCAAGCGCACTAATATTCATTTGAACAGCATTAGGAATATGCACTGCTCGTGTTTCTGTGGTGAAGATATCACCACTACCATTGGCTAACTTGCCTTTATCACCAGACCAGACAACCGGTTTGATTAATGTTTTACTGATGCCTTGTTCAGCAAATAAGCGAGGTAAAAGATTTAGCGCCTGACTTAAGTTATTAGCTTCTTTTAACGGTGACTGACCATTAAATATAGAAACATACTCCCACTGACTATGCCAATACTCTGGCACTAATTCTCCGTCAATTCCTGCACGGGCTAACTGACGATTAATTCTTTGGTAATCCAATGAGAATCTTTTTATTTTACTGTCGAGCTGATAACAACCTTCTAATTCAAAGTGAATCACAGGAGTAAAGCCAAGCTGTTTTATATAGTTCTGTAATAATATAATAGCTTGAACGGTTAACGGTGTTGTATTATTCATAAGAGGTAATGGCTTTCTATTAATATATAACCACATTATTTTTACCGTTATGCTTCGCCTGATAAAGGGCCGCATCGGCATGTAGGTATAACATTTCACTCGTTGGGCTAAGTTGAGACAAGGTTGCAATACCGATACTTACGGTTATCTGTACCCTTGGCTCTTCTAGAAAAATTTGCTGACTAATTTTTTTCAAAAAACGTTCAGCAATCACTTTACATTGCGTTTCGTCGGTACGAGGTAAAATACATAAGAATTCTTCTCCCCCAACGCGGCCAATGACATCTTCATTACGAAAGACATCATGGCAAAGATCAGCTATTTTTTTAATAACGGTATCACCGACCGGGTGACCAAACTTATCATTGACCGCTTTAAAGTCATCTATATCAAATAAAATAACCGAAAGTTCAGTTTTTTCTATTAAGACATCTTTAAGGTAGTTTGTTAAGTACTCAAAAATATAGCGACGGTTATAGAGGTTTGATAATGGGTCTTTAATCGATAGCGCATACATTTTCTTATTATTTTTATACTGAATTGTCATCACAATAACCACAATCACGCCAGCACATAACATAAATATCAATAGATAGAGGTTCTGTAATTTTTGTTGATGGTATGAATTACTTTCTAAAACGGCTACTTTTTTTCGTTGCAGAGTAAGCGCTTGTTCGATATATTTTCGCTCATTTTCCATCGATGCCCGCGCAGTGGTTAAACGTATGCTGGAATTTTTTACCAGTAACTTATTATATTTTTTATAGTACTGTCGAGATAATTGAAAAGCTTCGCTGTCATTGTTTCTTGCATGAGCAAGCTCTGAGCCAAGCTTTATGACTTCCAGCTGCCATTTAGTACCAACTAATTCAGGTAAAGACATAAATATATTTTCGGCTTTAGTCAACGATGCTTGCGCTTGTTCCAACTTACCCAAGATAATAAAGCAGTGGACCTGCTGCTTATATAGTTCAGCATTATAATCAATTAAGCCATTTAACGTTAGGGCACGATTGATCACATCAATCGCTTTAACACAATCGCCTTTTTCCGCCAGTGTCACGCCTAAGCCATAAGCTGAAAAAAAGGAAATTTCGGTATTAGGCGTATAAGCAATTTTTTCTTGATAAAGCTCAAAATAGCGAATGGCCAAATCATATTTTTGCCAGTAACGATAGGTTATAGCAATGCCGTAAATCGCCTCTGAAATATGGGCTGGATAATTTAGACGCTCATAAGTCTTTAACGCTTTTTGATAATATTCTATCGATTTTTCATAATCGTCCATATAACCATAAATAGCACCGTAGGTTTCATTGATAACAGCAATTAGAAAGTGTGCTTTTAATGAATAGGCGTCTAAATAAGCTTCTTGCATTTCGTTCAATGATAACTCGTAGAGTTCAGTTATACTTTTTGTAAAAGCAAGTTCTTGTTTAGCAATAATAAAAAGGTAAGTTAAATTATTTATCTTTGCCATAGACATAGCTTTTCGAAGAATAAGTACAGAATCAGCATACTGAGCATGGCGACGATAAATTAAACCTTGGTAAATATAAAGTTGACTTTGAATTTGTAACGGGGTTTTTTCGTCAATAAGTGCTATGGCTTGAGCCACTGTTTTATTAAAGTCTTCATAGAAATAAAGCAAATTTTCTGCTTGCGCTTTACGTAATAACCACCAAGATTTTTGTAGCTTTGGCATAGTCGAGAAAGTGTTTTTTACGCTGACTAATTGTTGATAAGACTGCAGAGGCTGTTGATGTATTTCTTCATCCATATTCAATAAGCGACTTAACACATCAGTTTGTTCTGCTGCTAATTGCCCACTGTTACTTGCCTGTGATTGGGTACAGGAAAAGACAGCGATAATAATAACAACCGAAAAAAACCGAAAAAAATCAAGTTTCATTACACATCCGTAATCAATGATCTTGTTAATTCATTCAAGTATTTTAACTTTAGCATAGACCTTTTTTTAAAACGAGTTAAAGCCATAAAATTGTATAATCACCCATGTATCGGCCAATATTAATCCTCGTAAAGCGCTTTAAAAGTATTCACTTTAAAACCTTGCAGATATTGTTCACCAATTTTTATGACAGGTACTGATCTAAAGTTTGCTCTGCGAAACTCTTTTTGCCCCGCTGCTGTCTTCACATTACACAAACGATAAGCTATGTTATTTTTATCTAAGTATGCTTTCGCCGTGTCACAATGTGGGCAGTTACTCATGCTGTATAAAACAATTTTTTTCACGCTAAATTTCCTTGGTTATCGATGCCACGACATTATTTTCAACAAAATATTTTAAAAGAGTGTCGCTGATGCAGATGTTTATTTTATTATTGTGATCGCTAGTTTACAGGAACTCTTCTTAAAAAACGCTGAGACTTACACCGAATTTAATTAAATTAATAGTCAGAACACCAAAATAACGCCGCGTATTTATAAAGACATAAATCAACGTTAAAATATCCCGTTACCATTAATATCCGTAGCCATCACTTAGTGTTAGCGGCAGGTAAACCTTTCGGTTATTATTAAATAATAAGGAAAAGTACTAACCAATAAAAAGAGTAATAATCATGCAAAATAACCAAGTAAATATCACTTCCACTATAGTTAAAACCTTTGTTTGGAGTAGAAATATTCGTTTGTTTCATTGGTTAAATGTATTATCAGTACTACTGCTTATTGTTATTGGCAGTATTATTTATTTCGGTAAAGACCTAGGTATCTCAACGGACGGGAAAATACTGCTTAAAACAATTCATGTCTGTGTGGGATATGTTTTTGCAGCAAATTTAATTTTTAGAATTATCCTTGGTTTTATTGGTAAAGGATACGAGCGTTGGGGACAAACACTGCCTTTTAATAAAGCCTTTAAACAAGAATTCGCCGATTTCAAAAAAGATAAAAATAAAGCATTTAAAGGTCATAGTCCGCTCGGTAAACTTATGGTTGGCGCTTTAATGTTAAGTTTGTCTATTCAAATGGTTTCAGGTTTAGTGATTGCGGGTACCGACATTTATTATCCGCCCTTTGGACAGTATTTTGCTGGCAGCATAGCCCAAGATAAAAGCCAAGTAGCTTTAATTAAGCCTTACAGTAAAGAAAATGTTGATGCGGATGCTTATACAGAAATGCGTAGTTTTAGAAAGCCTTTTATAACAGCTCATGTTTACAGCTTTTACTTTTTGTTGTTATTAATCCCTCTGCATATTTTAGCGGTATTTTTTGCTGAACGACGTGAGAAACATTCTATTGTTTCTTCAATGATCCATGGTTATAAATATTTACCTAAAGACAAGTAAAGCTCATTTTCATCCCAGCGTCCTCGTCGAGATAACGACCCACTCACCATAACAGGTATAAGTGGGTCGTTAACTAAAATTATCATCTTCAATAAAATGAACTCATTATAACCTAGAACAAATACTGTATAAAATACCAGTTACTGTGCTAAGCTTATTCTAATGGTGTGTATTGACCCCTTGGAAATTCTATTGAAACTATATATTGCCGAAAAGCCAAGTTTAGGACGTGCCATTGCGGCAGCGTTACCCAAACCTCATAAAAGCCAACAAGGCTATATAGAGCTAGGCAATGGTGATGTAGTGAGTTGGTGTATTGGTCATATTCTTGAGCAAGCCGATCCCGAAGTTTACAACGATGACTTTAAAAAGTGGCGGATGGAGCATCTGCCTATTATTCCCGAGCAATGGCAACTCACCCCAAAAGCACAAACCCGTTCACAACTGAGTGTGTTACGTAAACTGGTAAAAAATGCCAGTGAAATCATTCACGCTGGCGATCCCGACCGCGAAGGTCAATTACTGGTTGATGAAGTAATTGATTTTTTAAAAGTGTCTAAAACTAAAAAACAGCAAGTTAAACGTTTATTAATCAGCGATTTAAACTTACCAGCGGTAAAAAGGTCACTAAACGCATTAAAGAGTAACCAAGATTTTATGCCTTTATCTATATCAGCACTGGCTCGCTCACGTGCTGATTGGTTATACGGGATAAATCTTACCCGCGCTTATACTTTGCAAGGACAAAAAGTAGGCTTTAATGGTGTGCTTTCTGTCGGTCGAGTGCAAACGCCCTTGTTAGGTTTAGTGGTTGAGAAAGATCGCCAAATCGCAGAATTTGTTCCCCATGATTATTTTGATGTTTATGCTGATATTATTACCCCAGCGGGTGAGAAGTTCATTGCGAAATGGCAGCCAAGCGAGGCTTGTGCTCCCCATATGGATGAAAATAAAAAAATTATTAATAAAGCACTCGCAGAAAATGTTGTTAGTCGCATCACAGATAAGCCCGCTATAGTGACCTTGCTTAACGAACAAGACAAAAAGCAATTTGCCGCACTGCCCTACAATTTGTCAGCATTACAAATTGATGCCGCCAAGCAATTTTCAATGAATGCAAAATTAGTACTGGATGTTTGTCAGGCATTATATGAAAAACATCAATTAATCACCTATCCCAGATCAGACTCTAGGTACTTACCCGTAGAACATCATCAACAAGCTAAGGCTATTATACAAATTTTAGCGGAATCAAATAACAAGTATGCCGAGTTTGCTAAAAATGCCGACAGCACGATTAAAGGTAAAGCGTGGAATAACAGTAAAGTAAGTGCTCACCATGCAATTATTCCTACAGAAAAATCAGCCAGTAATCTTTCTCTCAACTCTTTTGAAAAAAACATTTATCAGCTCATTGTCCGCCAGTATTTAGCCCAATTTTACCCGCCTTATTGTTACCAGCAAACACAAGTAGAATTAGAGATAGCGCAAGGTAAATTCAAGGTTAATGCTAAAGTGCCACAGCAGCTGGGTTGGAAAATAATGTTCCAATCGAGCAAAACAAAAACAACATCCCCTGAAAATAATGAGCAAACAACTTTTACAGAGCAATTATTGCCAAAATTAACTCAAGGCGAAACATTATATTGCCCGCAAGGTTTAATTGCTGAGAAAGTGACACAAGCACCAACTGCCTACAACGATGCAACGCTACTCGGCGCAATGACAGGTATTGCCCGTTTTGTACAAAATAGCGAGATTAAAAAGATCCTCAAAGAAACTGATGGTTTGGGTACCGAAGCGACACGCGCTGGTATTATTGATTTACTTTTTAAACGAGGATTTTTACAACGTATTGGTAAAAATATAACGGCGACAGATATTGGCACTTCACTGATCAACGCTTTACCTAAAATGGCAACAACGCCAGATATGACAGCACAGTGGGAAGCGACACTCAATGATATTAGTGAGCGTAGAAGTAACTATCAAAATTTTATTACGCCATTAACTGCAACGCTAAAAAGTATGGTGGCTCAAGCTGAACAACAGTCTTTTGAGCAATTACCTAAAGTGCCTTTTAAGCGAAAATCAAAAAGAAAGACTCGCTTTAAAAAGGCTGGTTAATAGTTCATTGCTATTGTGACACTTTCACGTAAATACTAACGCTAATGCGAAAGTGTCATATATCGAGGGCTCGACTCAGTACTTGAAAAAGGATGTCACAGCAGTGCCACCCAGAAACTACCAAGCAAGAAATTAATTAAGAATACCCGTTAGTATTAATATCGCGATCACCGCTAGGCATAACAGCAAAGTCCGCTTTGCTAACCTTACTAATAAACAAGGTTCAGCAGTGCAGTCATCAGGGTCAACCATAAAATCTTCAGACTTTTGTGCGACACTGATCAATATTTGGTTAGGTTGCTTGTTAATATCAAATAAATTTTCTAACCATACCGGCATAGCTTTTGAAAAGTGTCCGACCAGCATATAGCCAAAAGCAACCATACGTACTGGCAACCAATCAACCCAAAAGAGCATATCTTTCAATAGCTGAGATTCATTTTTTTCCGTCGAGTCGCTGGTATCAGCATCATTATTCACTTCAACATCCGCTTCATCAAGCTCAGCGTCAACTTCTACTTGTTTGTCTTTACATTCTTCTGCAAGCACTTCAGGACATTCATTCATGGTCACTAGTAGACGATAAAACAATGCGCCCGCGGGTCCAAAAACAACAAATAAAATCATAATGGCAATAAAGTATCGGTAATTTAACCATACTAATAATTGGCCAAAACTCATTGGCGCACTGCAAGTATCTTGTTGCAGTTGGCTATGATGCAATTCGCATGTTGTTGGTTCGCCTCGAAAAGCCGACAATAAATAAGCTTTATAGGTCTGCCGTGTTTTCGTACAACCAAAACAAACAATCAAAATCATGGTTGAAAAAATTAAATAGAGTAAGCCATCATCAACAAGCTCGAACAGTAAGTCACAAACAACAACGGGTATGGCAATAAAGATAAGCTGTGAGACAATTGACGGCTTGGCTAAATGCCTTAATTTAGTGCGTTTAAATAGACTAACATAAGCATGAAAATAGGTTTTAAATTGCCACGCTGTCGTCGACAAGTAACGCTCTGCCGCCAAGGCAATAAGTAAGCTAATAAGACTCATATAGTTTTCCTAATTTATTATCCACTTTTAAAATGAGTATATCGCCGTTGCCATTCAAACACTCTGATACCTGCATTTTGATTGGTAACGAGTATATACCCTTTGCTATTGAATTAACTAGACTTTAAACAATCATGGAAATGTTGCCAATTAAAAGCATTACCCGGATCTGTTTTTCTCCCTGGCGCGATATCACTATGTCCCGTTATATTACTTTTAATGGCGGGATAACTTTGCTGCAATGCTTGGGTTAATTGCGCCAAGGTATGATATTGCGCGGGAGTGTAAGCAATATCATCAGCGCCCTCAAGCTCAATACCAATAGAAAAATCATTACATTTATCCTGTCCTTGGTAGGAAGATACACCCGCATGCCAAGCTTTATCATCAAATGAAACATATTGAATAATTTGCCCTGCTCTAGTGATCAAGCAATGGGCAGAGACTTTTAACTGAGCAATTTCTTCAAAATAGCAATGTGCTTTACTATCTAACTTCCCTAAAAAAAAATCGGTGATATAGCCACCACCAAATTGATTTGGCGGTAATGAGATATTATGTACCACCAATAAATGAACCGTATCATTTTTATCTCGCACACTAAAATGTGGTGATTTTTGTTGTTCTTCGTTAACAAGCCAGCCACTGATAATAGGCATATTGTTATTTTGCTCGGCGGACAATTTATTTTTTAAGTCTTTCGTCATACAATAGCGTTAATATTTAATTTCAAGATATGTATATAGAGTATGACTGAATTTGATCCGACAAACAAAATGGGAAAAGTATTTATTTGGTTAGCCTGGTTATGTGCGTTGGCATTAATGGTGTTTTTCTTTCAAGATGTACTTGATAAACAATGGGATCCTAACAAAGACCCGCAGATTAGTTTAAATACACAGGGTAAAGCGGAAGTCACATTACAACAAAATCGCCAAGGTCATTATGTTGTACATGGTGAAATAAATGAGATGCCGGTAGTTTTTTTACTCGACACTGGAGCAACACAAGTGTCTATTCCCGCTCATATAGCAGAGCAATTACAGCTAAAAGGAAATCGGCCATCGCTTGTTAATACGGCAAATGGCACTACCACTGTTTATCAAACTGAATTACAACAGCTCAGTATTGGTAATATTTATTTGTATGATGTTAGTGCCCACATCAATCCCAGCATGCAGTCTAATGAAATTCTATTGGGCATGAGCGCATTAAAAAGGGTAGAATTCAGCCAGATAGGTAAGGAACTTATTTTACGCGAGCAATGATCTACCTGCTGTGATTTACTGGCGATAAACGACCAACTAAAAACTTACTTAATTATTTACCAAAAAAAGAGAATAAAATTCAATGCTTTCTGTGCAACTACAACACGATATTAAAAAAACAGTAACTTGGGCATTATGTGAAGATTTAGGTGTTGATAACGCCGACGCATTAAAAAATAGCCAAGATATTACAGCTGAGTTAATTCCACTGGAAAATATAGCCGTTGCTAATATCATTACCCGTGAAGCTTGTATTATTTGTGGTGTGGCTTGGGTTAATGAAGTTTTCGCCCAGCTAGATGCTATATATAAGACTAAAACTGATATTACTTGGTTTGTTAACGACGGTGAAAGTGTCAAAGCCAATAGCACCTTATTTGAATTATCTGGAAACGCACGTATTTTACTGACTGGCGAACGCTGTGCTTTAAATTTTTTACAATCACTTTCAGGGACTGCAACGTTAACCAGTCGCTATGTTAAAGAATTATCAGGTAGCAAAACCAAGTTACTTGATACTCGTAAAACAGTGCCTGGCTTGCGTAGTGCGCAAAAATATGCAGTAAAATGTGGTGGTGGTGTTAATCATCGGATTGGTTTATTTGATGCTTTCTTAATTAAAGAAAATCATATTGCTGCCTGTGGGGGTATTGAGAAATCGATTCAGACCGCTCGAAAAAATCATCCAAATAAAACGGTTGAAGTTGAAGTTGAAAGTATCGCTGAACTCACTCAAGCATTAAATGCTGGCAGTGATATTATTATGCTTGATAATTTTAGCCATGAAATGATCGAACAAGCAGTTATAGCAACAATTGAAATATCACAAGGTAAAACCAAATTAGAAGTTTCTGGCAATATGACCATAGAAACACTTAAAAGCTATGCAAAAGCAGGTGTCGATTTTATTTCGGTGGGCGCATTAACTAAAAATATCAATGCTATTGACCTTTCTATGCGCTTTGTTTAACATTTAATAGTGATATATTTAGTTAAAAAGCTATTTGTTATTAACAGTTTTCTAACTATTTTCAAAAAAAACATAAAAAAAGTGTCACAAAATTTTACATTTCCTGAATTTTGTCGCAATATAAATTCAGCCCCCGTAATCATGTATGGATATACCTATTATGAACAATGTTAAATCTTTAAAAAATAAATCTTTAAATAAAGCGAAGGGTTTTACCCTTATTGAATTAATGATCGTTGTTGCGATTATCGGTATTTTAGCCGCGGTAGCATTACCTGCTTACCAGGATTATACGAAGAAAGCTAAATTTGCCGAAGTGGTTTCTATGGTTGGTGCCGCGAGAACTGCGGTCGAACTATGCTTTCAAACTGAAGGTGCATTAACAGCATGTGATGCTGGTTATCAAGGTATTCCAGCTACAGTAGCTACTGGAACCTACGCAAATCTTGATACTATGACTATTGCCGATGGTGTTATAACAGCTGCGTCAACATCAGCAACCGACTCTTCAAATATGATTGCTACCCCTACAGGAAGCCCACTAACTTGGACAATAACTTCAACAACAGCTAGTTGTTTAACAAGCGGTTGGTGTAAAGCAAAATAATATAATTATTTTACATAAGTAAGTTTAGATAAAAAGCTCCTATGGAGCTTTTTTTATATCAATCTATTTTAAAATTTTTTCCTTAATTCGAAAATGAATTCAGCTATACTTACTATTAACATTGTGAGTAAATACATAATATTACCCTTACCGCTAAAAGGTCTCCATGAAAGGTCATCATAAACAATCCAGTGTTTTAACTGCACTTTTAAAGCATGATATTGTTACCAAAGATACTATTGATACCATTAGTGCTGACTTCCTTCAGCAAGCAAAACCTTTCATACGATTTCTTATTGAAGATAAAAATTTAAACGCTAATAGTATCGCGACCATACTGTCTCGTAGTTTTGGCTTTCCGTTAATCGATTTAAACGCTTTCGATAGCACGATGATCCCAGAAGGCATTCGCAACGAAAAACTGATCCGCAAACATAATGCGCTGCCATTATTTTTACGCGGTAAAGTGTTATTCGTCGCTATGTCCGACCCGACCAATTTAGATGCATTAGAAGATATTCAATTTAATACCGGTTTTCCTACTGAGTTAGTATTAACTAATGATCAAAGCTTACAACTGTTTATTGATAAAATTCTTGAAGAAGAAAGTGATGCTTTAGATATCACCGATATTGATGCTGCAGAATTGGCCGGTATAGACGTTGAAGAAGAACGCAAAGAAGATGACAACGCCACCGGCGATAAAGAAGATGCGCCGATTGTTGTCTATATCAATAAAATATTACTCGACGCTATTCGCAAAGGTGCTTCAGATTTGCACTTTGAACCTTACGAAAAATCTTACCGCATTCGCTTTCGTGTCGATGGCATTTTAACTGAAATGGCAAAACCACCGGTATCGCTTGCCTCTCGTATGGCGGCGCGCTTAAAAGTAATGTCAAAACTGGATATCGCTGAACGGCGCGTCCCGCAAGATGGGCGAATAAAATTAGCCTTATCAAAGAAAAAATCCATTGATTTTCGTGTCTCAACGCTACCCACCATGTGGGGTGAAAAAGTTGTAATGCGTATACTTGACTCTTCTAGCGCGATGTTAGGTATTGAAATGCTCGGCTATGAGCCGGCCCAGAAAAAAATATATATGGAAGCCTTAGAGCAGCCACAAGGAATGATATTGGTAACCGGCCCAACCGGCTCAGGTAAAACAGTGTCTCTTTATACTGGTTTAAATATTCTAAATACCGAAGAACGTAATATATCTACGGCAGAAGATCCCGTAGAAATTAATTTAGATGGCGTTAATCAAGTACAAATTAATGTTCGCGCCGGTTTAACCTTTCCTAATGCGCTGCGCTCTTTTCTTCGTCAAGATCCCGATATTGTTATGGTCGGCGAAATTCGTGACCTCGAAACGGCTGAAATAGCGATTAAAGCCGCGCAAACCGGTCACTTAGTGTTATCAACTTTACATACAAACTCCGCCTCAGAAACACTGACTCGACTGTTAAATATGGGCGTTCCTTCATACAATGTTGCCAGTTCAGTGAGTATTATTATTGCTCAGCGTTTAGCCAGACGCTTATGTAATCGCTGCAAAGTTGAAGATGTTGTCCCGACAGCTGAACTGGAAAAACAAGGTTTTACCGCTCTACAACTGAGTAATATACAATTATTTAAACCTGTGGGTTGCGAGCAATGTACCGGCGGTTATAAAGGTCGAGTTGGAGTTTATGAAGTGATAAAAATCAGTGATAAAATGTCTTCTATTATTATGGAAGGTGGTAATTCTATGGATATCGCCCAGCAGTGTCAAAGAGAAGGTTATAATAATTTACGTCAATCGGGTTTAGAAAAAGCCCATCAAGGGGTAACAAGTTTAGCAGAAATAAACCGTGTTACTTCTGCATAATAAGAAACCTCTCACTATTATTTTTAGAGATATTGACTAGTATTAGCAATGACTAATAATTTAACTTTACAGGTAAATAATATATGGCAAGTTCAGGGGCTAAGAAAAAAAAATTACCACAAGCTAAAGCTCTTGATACATTTGTTTGGCAAGGGGTAAACCGTAAAGGCAAAAAAGTAAATGGTGAGCTACCCGCCACCAGTATGTTGGAATTAAAAGCCCAGTTACGTAAACAGGGCATTACCCCTGGAAAAGTTAAAAAGAAAGCCAAATCTCTTTTTGGTAATGCTAATGATAAAAAAATAGTACCGGCAGACATTGCCATTGTTACCCGGCAAATAGCGACCATGCTTGGCGCCGGAGTACCCTTAGTACAAACCGTTGAAATGATAGGTAAAGGTCATAGCAATGGCAATATGCAACGACTTTTAGGCGATATCAGTAATAAATTGCAATCGGGTATTCCTTTGTCTGAATGTTTACGTGACCACCCAAAATATTTTGATGATTTATATTGTGATTTAGTCAGTTCTGGCGAGCAATCGGGGGCACTTGAAACCATTTATGATCGTATTGCTACCTATAAAGAAAAAGCCGAGGCATTAAAGTCGAAAATAAAAAAAGCGATGACTTATCCTATCTCTGTATTGGTGATAGCGCTGATTGTTACCTCGATATTATTAATTTTTGTGGTGCCGGTATTCCAAGATATTTTTAACAGTTTTGGCGCTGAGCTCCCCGCGTTCACTTTATTTGTTATCTCGATATCAGAATTTATGCAAGCTTATTGGTATTTAGGATTGGCCGGATTATTTATCGCCAGTTTCTTTTTTAAAAAAGCTCACCTTAACAGCCAAAGTTTTAGAGACCGTATTGATAGAATAATATTAAAAATTCCGGTTATTGGTGCCTTACTCGAAAAGGCGGCGGTTGCCCGCTACGCAAGAACACTTTCTACTACTTTTGCTGCCGGTGTGCCATTACCAGACGCGTTAGAGTCGGCTGCAGGTGCTTCTGGTAATGCTGTTTTTCGTATCGCTATTCTAGAGATCCGCGCCGAAGTCTCGTCGGGCATGCAAATGAATTTAGCGATGCGTAACTGTAATATTTTCCCTGATATGGTCATACAAATGGTCGCCATTGGCGAAGAGTCTGGCGCTGTGGATGATATGCTTGCCAAAGTTGCTACTATATACGAGCAACAAGTTGATGACGCGGTAGACTCCCTGACCAGTTTATTAGAGCCGATGATAATGGCAGTACTCGGTGTCGTTATTGGTGGATTAATTATCGCCATGTACTTACCAATTTTCGAAATCGGTAAAGTTGTTTGATTTATCACCCGAATAGGTTTTAAAGTACTTTTCAAACTCATTTTAAAAATAATAAAAAGGTTTTATCTTGTCAGAATTTATTCATCTATTAGAAAATAACTCGCTGTTTTTTTATGGCTTTGTTTTTGTTTTTTCGTTAATAATTGGTAGTTTTTTAAACGTAGTTATTTATCGTTTTCCAAAGATGTTAGAACAAGGTTGGTATCAAGAATGTCGAGAATTTCTTGCCGATGAGCTTAAGCCATCATCAACAAAGCAAGTGAGTGCCCTCACCTTATCAACACCCAACTCTAGCTGCCCACATTGTCAACATAGCATACGTTTTTATGAAAACATTCCTGTAATTAGCTGGTTAGTGTTGAAAGGAAAATGTAGCCAATGTAAAAATAAAATTTCTGCGCGTTATCCATTAGTTGAATTAAGCACAGCTTTATTGAGCGTAGTTATAGCCCAACATTTTGGTGTCACTGTTATCACTTGTTATGCTTTGATACTGACGTGGGGCTTAATTGCTTTAACAATGATCGACTTTGATCATATGCTACTCCCCGACCAAATTGTTTTACCTTTAATGTGGTTAGGGTTAATCGTAAATCTATCAAATGGAATTGTGCCTATAGAAGATGCTGTTATCGGCGCCATTGCCGGTTATACCAGCTTGTTTACTATTTTTTGGCTGTTCAAATTAGCCACAGGCAAAGAAGGCATGGGCTTCGGTGATTTCAAACTGTTTGCCCTCTTTGGTGCTTGGCTAGGTTGGCAATTATTACCCTTACTTATTTTAATGGCATCGGTGGTCGGAGCCTTTATTGGCATCAGTTTACTGCTTTTTAAAGATCATCAAAAAGGCCAGGCCATTCCATTTGGTCCTTATCTTGCCGCCGCAGGTTGGATCACACTTTTATGGGGTGAAAATATATGGTCTTGGTACCTATCACAAGTGCTCTAGCAAAATGACAATAGCTAACAAGGTCGTTATTGGTTTAACCGGTGGTATAGGTTGTGGTAAAACCACTATCGCCAACTTTTTTGCCGACTTAGGTATTGATATTATTGATGCCGACATCGCCGCAAGAAAAGTTGTTGCACCTAACAGCAACGCATTACTGCAAATCTCACAGCATTTTGGCAAGCCGTTTATTATGCCCGATGGCACACTTAACCGACCATTGTTACGCAGTCAAATATTCAGTAATGAATTAGACAAACAATGGCTTAACAACTTGCTTCATCCGTTAATAAGACAAACGATGCTCGAAGAAATCCAGCAAAGTCAGTCACCATATTGCTTGCTTGTCGCGCCACTGCTAATCGAAAACAACTTACAGAGTTTAGTTGCACGCATTTTAGTGATTGATATTAGTCAATCAGCACAAATTAAACGCGCTGTTTTACGTGATCCTAGTTCAATAGATGAAATTAAACGTATTATTGCTAGTCAAATATCAAGAGAAGACCGCTTAAAACATGCCGATGATATTATTGATAACAGCGGTGCTGATTTGAATCTGATAAAAACCAGTGTCATTAAGCTAGACCAAAAATATCGAGATTTGGCAGCAAGTTAGTAAACTTGTACAAATTTTACTATTTTTAGTAAAAAAATTCGCCATTTCAGTTGGGTGTCGTTAGTATAGAAAGTTATTCACCAGACTTCATTGATGACAGCAGGTTAATGACTAAAATTTTATATGAACATCCGCTTAACGAACGGACCCGTAACTACCTTAAACTTGAACATTTATTTGCTCAGGCACAAGATTGTCTGCAGCGTAAAATTTCAGTTAGCCATCAAGTTTTCTTTAACGCCTTATTTGCCATTATTGATACCCTAGAGCGAAATGATGTCCGCGGTGATTTAATTAAAGATCTTGAAAAATTAGAACAAAATTTAGTGATATGGTCACAAGCGCCAGAAATAGATGACAGCATTTTAGCTGAAAATCTACAACAAACTGTCGAGCTTATCTGCCTATTAAAACCGAATACTCCTTTATGGGCACAACTCAAACACGACAAATTTCTAGCCACTTTAAAACAACGCTTTGCCATGCAGGGCGGCAGTTCGAGTTTCGATTTACCACAATTACAGTTTTGGTTACACCAAGACAGTGAAATTCTTGCTAAAGATGTCCAAGGTTGGCTTGGCTTGCTCGAACAAATTAAAAGCGCTTTAGATATGATATTAAAGTTTATTCGCCAACGGGCAGAGTTTAAACAGATTGATACTGAGAGTGGTTTTTACCAGGACAATGGTGAAGGAATCTTACTGCTTCGTATTAAAGTTGATGAAAAATCAGCTTATTATCCAACGGTAAGTGGTAATCGTCTGCGCTATTCTATTCGCTTTATGTCTCTTTGTGATAAAACCGGCCGTAAGTATTCAAATAAAGCGACTTCATTTCAATTAGCTCGCTGTTAGCATTAGTGTAATTAATTTCGAAAATACCCTTTAGCCATTCAATATGTAGGTTTCATCTTGGAGAAGGAAGGGTATAATCCTACTACTAAGTCTTTAATTACAAGCACCAACTATGACCTTAAAAGTATCTTGCCCAACTTGTCAAAAAGAAGTTATTTGGCAACCAGAAAGTCAATTTCGCCCCTTCTGTTGCAAACGTTGCCAGCTAATTGATATTGGTGAATGGGCTGATGAAGGGCATAAGATCAGCCAGCCATTACAAGGCGACATTCAGTTAACCGAGGAGATGCTTGACGCGCTTGAAGGTGAGTTTTTACAAAGTAATAAGTTTTTTGTTGAACCAGAATAGTGTTACTTATTAGCGAGTAGCTTTGCAACAATTGCCACATTAGCAGCAGGAAAATCTAACTGGCTTAATTGTGCTAAGGTAAACCAAGCTGATTGCTGCCCTTCTTGGGCAGTAGGTTCATATTGGAAGTTATCAACCACATAAACGTCTAATAACACCTTTTTATCGCCATAATCATGGCTAACTTCAATGAGTGGGTAGCAAGAGAGAACATCTATTGCCACTTCCTCTTGAAGCTCTCTGTGTAGGGCCTGAGCAACTGTTTCATCTTTTTCCACCTTACCACCAGGAAACTCCCATTTACCGCCTTGATGAGCATGTTCAAGACGCTTAGTGAGAAAGTATTGTTGTTCTCGCATAATGACACCCACAGCTACATGAACAATTTTTTGCATGACTCTCTCCTAAAGCTTTAAATTAACCAGCGACTTGGTCGTTAACAGCAAAGATAAACCTATACCTAAACGATAAGCTATCTAATCACATTCTGAACATAGTCTTTCTTGCATGCCTATTTTTACAACATCACCTGCTAAAATTTGGTAGTTAGATGTGTTTGTAACAAAAGTCATCACTGAATATCCTAGACATAAAAAACGCCAGTGAATAACTGGCGTTTTTTTCAAGCTTATCAATAAATAACGATTAAGTTAATTTACCATGACATTGCTTATATTTCTTACCTGAACCACATGGGCAAGCCTCGTTACGACCAACACGTGCTACTTCTGGTTTTGTTTCGGTACTACTAGCTGATTCATGCGTGTATTCTTTTGGAACATCCTCAGCTTTACGATGTTGTTCTTCAACAGCTTCAACGTCAGACTCAGCACGAATTTTAACTTTGCTAAGAATACTGATAACGTCATATTTCAAAGTCTCTAGTAATTCACCAAATAACTCAAAAGATTCACGTTTAAACTCTTGTTTAGGGTTTTTCTGGGCATAGCCACGTAAATGTATACCTTGACGTAAATGATCCATCGCCGCTAAATGTTCTTTCCAATGTGAATCTAAGCTTTGTAACATAACGGCTTTTTCAAACTGGCGGATAACATCGGCACCGACTTGCTCTTCTTTCTCGGTATAGTTAGCTTCAACTTCTGCTAATAATTTTTCGCGTAAGGTTTCTTCATGCAACTTAGTATCTTCTTCAAGCCACTTTGCAATAGGAAACTCTAAAGATAGCTCGCCCTTAAAGCGCTCTTCTAAACCTGAGATATCCCACATTTCTTCCATAGATTGCTGAGGAATATGCTGATTTATAATACCAGTTACGACATCAGTACGAATATTTTTAATAACGTCAGCAATATCAGCTTCGTCCATTAACTCGTTACGTTGTTCATAAATAACTTGGCGTTGATCATTAGAAACATCATCAAACTCAAGTAGTTGTTTACGAATATCAAAATTACGACCTTCCACTTTACGTTGCGCATTTTCAATACTGCGAGTTACCCATGGATGTTCAATGGCTTCGCCATGCTCCATGCCTAACTTGCGCATCATGTTTGAAATACGTTCTGAAGCAAAAATTCGCATCAGGGCATCTTCCATCGATAAGTAAAAGCGTGTTGAACCAGCATCACCTTGACGTCCTGAACGGCCGCGTAATTGATTATCAATACGACGAGACTCATGACGTTCAGTGGCTACTATGTGTAAGCCACCTAGTTCCAAGACTTTATTGTGCTGTATTATCCATTCTTCTTTCGCTTTAGCGATGCTTTCTTTGCTTTGGTCTTTTAACTTAGCAACAATCGCATCAAAGTTTCCGCCTAAGACGATATCGGTACCACGACCTGCCATGTTGGTTGCGATAGTTACCGCGCCAACTTTACCCGCGTCAGCAACAATTTCAGCTTCCTGCTGGTGAAACTTAGCATTCAATACTTTGTGCTTAATTTTTGCTTTCTTTAAGAAGTCAGATAAAAACTCAGAGGTTTCTATACTAATCGTACCAACAAGCACAGGTTGTCCACGTTCAACACAATCTTTAATATCTTCTAAAATCGCTTCAAACTTTTCATCAGCGGTTAAATAGATTAGATCAGCGAGATCTTTACGGATCATCGGTTGATTGGTTGGAATAACTACGGTTTCTAAACCATAAATATGATTAAACTCAAATGCTTCTGTGTCAGCAGTCCCTGTCATTCCTGATAATTTTTCGTAAATACGGAAAAAATTCTGAAAAGTTATCGAAGCTAAGGTTTGATTTTCGTTTTGAATATTCACCCCTTCTTTAGCTTCAACCGCTTGATGTAAACCTTCAGACCAACGACGGCCTTCCATCGTACGACCGGTATGTTCATCAACAATAACGATTTCGTCATCTTTAACAATATAGTCAACATCTTTTTGGAAAAGTTTATGGGCACGTAATGCCGCCATAACATGATGTAACAAGGTAATATTGGTCGCTGAAAACAAAGAATCTCCATCTTGAATAAGACCTTTCTCATTCATGATTTCTTCAATTCTTATTTGGCCATGCTCTGTTAGATAGATTTGCTTAGATTTTTCATCAATGGTGAAATCACCTTCAACAAAATCTTTAGATTGGCCAGTATCTTTATCTTTGTCTTCTTCGTTTTGTAGTACTAATGTCGGCACAACAAGGTTAATTTGACGATAAAGTTCAGAGCTGTCTTCGGCTTGACCCGAAATAATCAATGGTGTTCTAGCTTCATCAATTAAAATTGAATCGACTTCATCAATAACGGCGAAATTCAATGGTTTTTGCGTACGTTCTTCTGGCGAGAAAGCCATATTGTCACGTAAGTAATCAAAACCAAATTCGTTATTAGTGCCGTAGGTAATATCTGAATTATAAGCCGCTTGCTTTTCAGCCGATGCTAATCCGGCAATATTACAACCTACCGTCATATCTAGAAAATCAAATAATGGTCGACACCAGTCAGCATCTCGTGTTGCTAGGTAGTCATTCACCGTTATAACGTGAACACCTTTACCTGTTAATGCGTTAAGGTAAGAAGGAAGTGTCGCTGTTAACGTTTTACCTTCACCGGTACGCATTTCGGCAATTTTACCATCATTTAAGACCATGCCGCCGATCATTTGTACATCAAAGTGGCGCATACCAAAGACACGTTTACTGGCTTCACGTACAACAGCAAATGCTTCTGGTAGGATACTTGATAGAGATTCTTCTTTGGCTAAACGCTCTTTAAATTCTGCGGTTTTTGCTTTTAGTTCTTCGTCAGAAAGAGCTTCCATAACGGGCTCTAAGGCATTTATTTTTAAAACTTCTTTATTCATTTGTTTAATTAATCGATCATTACGACTACCAAACATTTTCGTCATTAACTTTACAAACATCTTGTTAAACCATATTGATATTAGAAGAAATACTTCCGCTGAAAATAACGTGACCAACAAGGGCCACATAAATTGTTTTTATTTTGCTTTTCTATATACGAACTTAATTGGATCTATTTGTGCATTATTACGTAAAATTTCGTAATGGATGTGAGGTCCTGTCGAGCGCCCTGTGCTACCCATACGTGCAATAACTTGTCCTTTGCTAACCACTTCCCCTACTTTAACGAGTAAATTTTTATTATGACCATAACGAGTTTTTAATCCTTTACCATGATTAATCTCGATAAGTTGCCCATAGCCGTAACGATCACTTGCCCAAGTAACCACACCTGAAGCCGTTGCAATTATCGCAGCACCTTCTTTACCAGCAAAGTCTAAACCTTTATGTACCGCTGGTTTGCCGCTAAATGGGTCTTTACGTACACCGTAATATGAAGAAAGCCAACCGCCAATTATTGGTCGACCAGACAAATAACTGCTATTTTCTATATGGTGACCCAAAGTCAAAGATTCAAGCGTAGTCAGTTGATTATCTTCGTGGTGCAAACTTTCTTCTAATATTGATATTTCAGTTAACAACTCTACCAGTGGCTTTTTATACTGGCTTTCGCTTTGCAGCATCGGCCCACCAGATGGTGGTAATTGTTGAAAATTAAATTCATTTTCTGGAATTGAGGCTTCACTTGCTAACCGATCACCTAAGGCATTCAACCGTAACACTTGGCTTTGCAGCTCAGCGAGTTTCATGGTTAATGCGGTTAATTGTGGTTCGCTTAATTGCCGAGGATCTATTTTAGCGGGTGAATTCAAAGCAAAAGGTACAGCTTGAGGTACGTCATCAGCAGAAAAAATCAAATGAACGACAAAGCCTGATATTAGCGCGAATACAGTAATAGCAGACAACCAATGCAACTTATTCAGTGTCATTGAAAATCTAACGTTCTTTCCACGATATAGTAGTGTTAAACTCATAATTACTTAAATACTATTCCAAAGTAGAGTGGTTAATGGCACGCAAAACAAGAAAACCTTCAGATATGTCAGAGCTCTTTCAATCATCGAAAGGCACTTTGGCACAAATAGCAGCAAAAACCAACTCTTTAACTATCTTGTCTGACATTGTACGCCAAACATGCCCTGACCTGCCAGCAGATGTCTGGCATATTGCCAATTTTAAGCAAAATTCTTTAGTGATTGAAGTCACATCTGCTGTTTGGAGCCAGAGATTACAGTTTGAACGAATGAATATTTGCCGTGAACTAGCCATTGCTACCGACAAGGCTTTTGATCAAATTGAAATAAAGGTATCGCCTTATCGCAATAAAGTCGTTTATCAATCTGATGAAAAACCTGCTGAGCCATTACATATTTCACAAAATACCGCGAATCAATTATTGGCTATTGCTAAAAACGCGCCAGAGAGTTTACGTAAAAAATTAGAAAAACTGGCAAAACACGCTGACAAAAACGCCATACGGTAATTTTACCTAGGCATGATTAAGACCACTTATCTTAAAATAAAAAACCAGTCATTAGACTGGTTTTTTTATTGAGTAACATTAACAATATTTTATTAAAATGCCGCAGCAGTTACTTCTTGGTATTGAATTGGAGACGGTGTTTCGTCTTCGTAAGTCACCCATTCCCAGCTTTCTTTTTGCTTAAACACTTCTCTTAACAAGATATTATTTAAGCCATGTCCTGATTTAAAGGCGTTTAACTCACCTAAAATACTGTGACCACACATATACAAGTCGCCAATCGCATCGAGGATTTTGTGTTTAACAAACTCATCATCATAACGAAGCTCGTCTTTATTAAGCATGCGGTATTCATCAAGTACAATAGCATTCTCTAAACTGCCACCTAAAGCTAAATTGTGCGAGCGAAGTAATTCGATATCACTCATAAAACCAAAGGTTCGTGCTCGGCTAATTTCTTTAATAAATGAGCAACTTGATAAGTCCATACTCATCGTTTGACAGGTTTTAGAAATAACGGGGTGTTCAAATTCAATGGCAAAATTTATTTTAAAACCATGGTGAGGTTTTAATTCCGCCCATTTGTCACCTTCTTCTACACGAACTGTTTTCTTTATGCGAATAAAACGTTTTGCTGCTGCTAATGTTTTAATGCCAACCGACTGTATTAAATAAACGAACGGCAATGCACTACCGTCCATAATCGGGATCTCAGGAGAGTCAATTTCAACAATTAAGTTGTCAATGCCTAAACCTGCGGCAGCTGATAACAAGTGCTCGACGGTGGAAATCTTCACACCTTGTTCATTGACTAAGCACGTACACAAAGTTGTCTCGCCCACAGCTTCAGGCGTTGCTGAAATTTCAACAATCGGATCTAAATCTATGCGGCGAAAAACAATACCGGTATTTGCTGGCGCAGGACGGAGAGTCAACTGCACCTTTTCACCTTTGTGTAAACCAACACCAACGGCGGTTACACTGTCTTTTAATGTACGTTGTTTAATCATAAATGCCTTATTAAGCTTTTACTAACCTTGAAATGCACCGTCCTCTTTTGACGGGCGCACAATATAGCAGAAAAACTTAACAAAATCAAAATATCAGCTTTTAGCTTCACATTATTATAAACACAACTGTTCATCCAGCCGTATCCTAGTGACAAATTCATTCGAATAAAATGAGTGATTATCTGCACTCTTTTATTCTATGATGACAAAATTAACAGCTCAAATTAATCAGCTTGTTTACGTAAAAATGCCGGAATATCTAAATAGTTCTCGATATCTGCTGCAGTTTGTACTTGAGCATTACTGTCTTGCATTGTTATCGGAGCCGAATTTACTTCTGCCTGTGGGCTAGCAATAAACTCTTGTCCAACAGCAATAGGTGCCACAGTAGGAGCTGGATTCACTAATGTTATATCTGGCTTGCGATCAGCACCAATACCGGTTGCAACGACAGTTACACGTAATTCATTAGTCATTTCAGGGTCTATAACCGCACCAACCACAACCGTTGCATTTTCAGAAGCAAAGGCCTTTACAGCATTACCCACTGTTTCAAATTCATCGATACTGATATCCATGCCGGCAGTGATGTTTACTAAAATACCGCGAGCACCCGCTAAATCAACATCTTCAAGTAATGGACTCGAAATTGCGGCTTCTGCAGCTTCTTCTGCGCGATCTGGACCCGATGCAATACCAGAACCCATCATTGCTGTGCCCATTTCTGACATAACTGTGCGCACATCTGCGAAATCGACGTTAATCAAGCCTGGACGAGTAATTAGCTCTGCAATACCCTGTACAGCACCTAACAATACGTTATTAGCCGCTTTAAATGCGTCAAGTAACGACGTACCTGGGCCTAAAACTTTTAATAATTTTTCATTAGGTATCGTGATTAAAGAGTCGACACTTTTTGACAATAACTCAATACCTTGATCAGCATAGTTCATGCGTTTTTTGCCTTCAAATGGGAACGGCTTAGTCACAACAGCAACCGTTAATATGCCCATTTCTTTTGCAATTTCAGCAACAACTGGTGCAGCACCAGTTCCGGTACCACCCCCCATACCCGCGGCGATAAAAATCATATCAGCCCCTTGTAAGGTTTCTCTGATTGTTTCTCTGTCTTCTTCAGCGCTGCGACGACCAATTTCAGGGTTAGCGCCTGCACCTAAGCCTTTAGTAACATCTGCACCAAGTTGCAAAGTAACATTGGCTGCTGAATTACGTAATGCTTGTGAATCGGTATTTGCCGTAATAAATTCAACACCTTCAATGGTCTGACAAACCATGTGTTCAACTGCGTTACCGCCACCGCCACCAACACCGATGACTTTGATTACTGCTTCTTCGTTATGATCTTCCATTAATTCAAACATTTTACTCTCTCCGATTTTTATGTTTTGTTCCACCAAAACGCGACTTAACTATTAATTTTCACTTATCCACCATCCACTGAGGCGGGTTATAAAAATTTATTTATTCTTTCTATTATCATGTATTAATGAGGGTTAAAACTCACCTTTAAACCAAGCTAAGATCCGTGCAGTAATACTAGCAATACCCTCACTTTTCTTACTCTCTATACTTTGTTGTTCATTGGCTTGCATACCGTAATGTAGTAAACCAACCACAGTTGAGTAAGTTGAATCATCAACATATTCTTTTAAACCACTCATACCTGTTGGCTTAGCGACACGTACCGGCATTTGAAATACTTCTTCAGCAAACTCAACAACACCTTCCATTTTCGCTGTACCACCGGTTAACACATAACCCGCGGCAATTTGATCTTCTAAGCCGGCTTCACGTAACGCTTCTTGAATAAGTTCAAAAAGCTCTTGGTAACGTGGCTCGACGACTTCCGCTAAAGTGTGACGAGACATTGAGCGCGCAGGACGTCCACCGACACTGGGTACTTCAATGTTCTCTTCCATACTCACCATTTGTCGAAGCGCACAAGCATATTGCACTTTAATGTCTTCTGCATGGCTTAACGGTGTTCTAAATATTTTAGCAATATCGCTGGTGACCTGATTACCCGCCACCGGTATAACCGCAGTGTGTCTTAAAGCACCGCCTGCAAATACCGCAATATCCATCGTGCCTGCACCCATATCTACCACACAAATACCGAGTTCTTTTTCATCATCGGTTAACACGGCATAACTGGATGCTAGCGCTGAAAAAATAAGTTGGTCGGCTTTTACTTCACAGCGCTCGACACATTTAACGATATTTTTAGCCATGTCGTTAGCACAAGTAACAATATGAACTTTGGCCTCCATTCGAACACCTGACATACCAATCGGACTTTTTATCCCATCTTGGCAGTCAATACTAAATTCTTGTGGTAGTACATGTAACATGCGTCGTTCAGCTGAAATCGGTACTGAACGTGCAGTATGTATTACGTTATCAACATCTTCTTGAATCACTTCTTTGTCATTGATTGGCACCATGCCATTTTCATTTTGACAACTAATATGCTTACCTGAAATACCTAAGTAAACCGAGCTAATTTGGCAATCGGCCATTAATTCTGCTTCGTTGATGGCACGCTGAATTGATTGAATAACCAAATTCAAATCATTAACGCCACCTTTATCCATACCTCGTGCCGGCTGATTTCCAACACCAACAATACTTAATTGATTGTCCGGTGTTATTTCACCAACAGCAACAGATATTTTCGACGTTCCTATGTCTAAACCTACTACCAAGTTTCTTTCGTTTACTTTTGACATTAAAGTTAAGCTCTTTGTTTATTCTCTGCGGTTTTCCAACCAACAGCGAGTCCAGTGTCATAACGTAAATCAACATAATCCACTTGCTGATTTTCTTCTTTTGTTTTCATTATTTGCGGGTAAACATCCATAAAGCGTTGCACTCGCTCAATTTTGTTTTCTCTACCTAAATTAAGCGTTATGCCGTTCTTTAGTGTTAACTGCCAAGAATGACGTTCGGTAAGTAGCAACTCATCAATTGATAACTCACTAAATTTCAGTAACTTACTTAAATTAACAAAATTACTTAAGGCAAGATCTTCACTGCCTTCTGGACCAAAAAATGCTGGTAAAGCAGACTGTAAACGAGTAGTGTCTGCCTGAAATGCTTTACCATATTGGTTAATCAAAAAGTCGCCATTCCATAAAGCAATGGGGGTTTGATCAACGACATAAATTTTTAGTTCATTAGGCCACTTTTTTCGTACAGATACCGAGTATACCCAAGGCAGTTCAGCCACTTTCTGTTGTACGTGATTAACATCAACATTAAAAAAATTTCCTAAATTAACATCTTCAATCGCATTTTCTATATCTTGTCTATTGGTAAACGGCATTTCACCGCCAATAACAATCGAGGTAACCGGCATTGACTCTTCAGATGACATTTTATTATTTAAAAACCAACTGAATGAAATAATAGTGACAATCACTAGCACAAAAAAAGTCACACCTAGCCAAAAAGACCAATGTAAATTTTCTTGTTGCTCAGCCATTGATGGTGACAATGACGGTTGATTTTTACTATTTTTTGTCATTATTAATCTGCCAATTGTCCTGTGCTAATAGCGACTATTTTTGTTACCAGTTCACTAAAACTTAAACCATGTACTTTTGCTGCTTTAGGTACCAAGGAAGTTTCAGTCATACCAGGCACGGTATTTACTTCAAGTAATTGCCATTGATTATCGTTGTTGCGCATAACATCTACGCGTCCCCAGCCTTTTGCACCGGTGGCTTTAAAAGCTTTAAGCGCTAATGCTTTAAGGGCATCTTCATCTTCATCACTCAAGCCAGCAGGACAATGATATTGCGTTGTCGTTGATTGATATTTAGCTTCATAGTCGTAGAACTCACGAGGCGTTTCCATATGAATCGCCGGTAACGCTTCTTCGCCTAAAATAGCCACTGTATATTCAGGGCCATTAATCCATGCTTCAACTAAAATTTGCTCATCGTATTCAAAGGCAGTGGTTAATGCTTGGTGTAATTCATTAGCTGTTTTAGCTTTAGCCATGCCAATACTTGAGCCTTCATTGGCAGGCTTAACCATGACCATACCACCGAGCGTCGCCAATATTTTTTCAGCTTGGGTTTCTTGGTAAGCGTCTTTTTCAACAATAGCAAAAGGCGCTGTCGGTAAACCTTGTGCTTGAAATACTTGCTTGCTACGAATTTTGTCCATAGACAACGCAGATCCTAAGACATCAGAACCGGTATAGGGGATGCCCATATATTGTAAAGCCCCCTGCACACAACCATCTTCTCCGCCTCGGCCATGCAAAGCGATAAAAACACGATCGATATTTCGTTTAGTTAAATCAGCTAAACAAAAACCTCGCGTGTCGATGAGTTCAACGTCGAAGCCGGCTTGTTGTAGGCCACTGGCAATCGCTTTTCCTGAATTAAGTGATACTTCACGTTCTGCTGAATCGCCACCATATAAAACAGCTAACCTTTGGTCTGTCAGTGCTTTCACTTTTTAGCCCCTTTAAGGTCAACATTTAGTAACGGGTTTATCATAATTTCACGGGCTATAACGCCAATAGTACCTGCGCCTTGGGTAATAACCATATCGCCATCTTGTAATTGTGCCTGTAATAACTCCGCTAATATTTCAGCGCTACTGACATAAATAGGCTCTATTTGACCACGTTGACGAATACTTCGGGCTAAACTTTTACTGTCTGCACTGCTAATAGGTGCTTCGCCAGCGGCGTAAACATCGAGTAAGAATAGGCAGTCAACTTCAGATAACACTTCAACAAAGTCTTCGTATAGATCGCGCGTACGAGAATAACGGTGCGGTTCAAAGATCATCACCAAACGTTTATCTGGCCAGCCATTTCTCATCGCTTTAATCGTTGCTTTAACTTCACGAGGATGATGTCCGTAATCATCCACTAACACCATCTCGCCTTTTTCGGTCGCTAAATTAGCCAATTGCTCAAAACGTCTACCAATACCAGCAAACTTTTCTAAAGCACTAACAATAGCCGCATCAGCTACACCTTCATCGGTCGCAACCGCAATACTCGCCAAAGCATTAAGCACATTATGTTCACCGGGTAAGTTTACTGACATATCAATATCGGCAAAACCTTCACGTTGCACGGTGAAGTGACTAACACCACCATTTTGTTGAAAGTTTATTGCACGTACATCAGCATCTTCACTAAAACCATAGGTGATCACTTGACGACTCATTCTGGGTATCAGTTCGCGCACAACATCGTTGTCAATACAAACAACGGCTAAGCCGTAAAACGGTAAGTTATGTAAAAATTCAATATAGGTATCTTTAAGTTTTTCAAAATCACCTTGGTAAGTTTCCATGTGATCTTCATCGATATTAGTGATCACTGACACCATAGGTTGCAGGTGTAAAAATGACGCGTCACTCTCATCAGCCTCAGCGATGAGGTAACGACTTGTTCCCAAACGAGCATTAGTGCCAGCACTATTTAATAAGCCGCCAATCACAAATGTTGGGTCTAAGTTATCTTCAGCAAAAATACTGGCAATTAAACTGGTCGTTGTTGTTTTGCCATGAGTCCCTGCAATAGCAACGCCGTGACGAAACCGCATTAATTCAGCTAACATTTCTGCGCGACGTACCACAGGAATACGTAAGGTTTGCGCACTCAGTAATTCGGGGTTATCCGCTTTAATTGCCGTTGAAACAACAATCACACTCGCGCCAACAATATTTTCTGCCGCATGACCAAGGGTAATCTTTGCACCTAACGCCATTAAGCGGGTAACAACTTGGTTTTCACCAATATCAGAGCCAGTAATTTGGTAGCCCTCATTTAACAATACTTCAGCAATACCACCCATACCTGCACCGCCAATACCGACAAAGTGAATACACTTTACACGGCGCATCTCAGGTAATTTAATTGGTGCGGTGTTATTGGCTATTTTGTTTTTCATTATCTTACTCATTAGTTAACTAACTCCGCGCAAGTATTAGCAACACGAAGAGTTGCATCAACGTGAGCAGCATCGTGGGCAGCTTTAACCATCGAGCGTACTACACTGTCGGAAATAAAAAGGCTGTTAAGCATTTGCGCTAAAGTTGTGCCGTTAAATTCTTTTTGTGGTAATAATCTTGCAGCACCACGTGATACTAAATACATCGCATTTTTGGTTTGATGGTCATCAACAGCATGGGGTAAAGGCACAAAAATAGCGGGTTTAGCTGCCATAGCTAACTCTGAAACTGTTAATGCACCCGCTCGACAAACAACGATATCTGCCCATTGATAAGCCGCTGCCATATCTTCAATAAACTCAGTCACTTTAACTTTATCTTCCGACAAGCCAAATTTTTTATAACTAGCCAGAACCGCTGTTTGATTATCACGACCCGTTTGATGCCAAACATCAATATTTTGCAATTGTATTTGCTTTAACGCTTGTGGCACCGTTTCGTTCAAAATTTTTGCGCCAAGACTGCCGCCAACCACCAGTACTTTTTTACTCGTGCTTGGATGTTCAGGGATCACTGGAGTTAACGCCGTTATCTCTTTACGCAACGGGTTTCCTACGACCTTAAAGTCAACATTACCAGTAAAAGCATTTGGGAATGCACTTAACACTTTAGTTGCTATTTTCGCTAAATAACGATTTGTCATGCCAGCAACCGCATTTTGTTCATGTAATACCAAGGGAATACGCATTAACCATGCAGCAAAACCGCCGGGAGCACTCGCATAACCGCCCATGCCTAAGACAACATCGGGTTTGACTTTACGTAATATCGCAATTGATTGTAAAACTGACTGTAATAATTGAAATGGTATTTTAACGCGCTCTAACAAGCTTTTATTACGTACACCAGCAATATTGATAAATGAAATATCAAAGCCATGTTGAGGAACAATTTTTGCTTCCATACGTTTTTCAGTGCCAAGCCAATGTATCGTCCACCCTTGAGCTTTGAGCATTTCTGCCACAGCTATACCCGGGAAAATATGGCCACCAGTGCCACCCGCCATCACTAATAAAGTAGGTGCTTTTTTGCTAGTTTTTTCTTCAAATCCAGTCATATTGTTCGCCCTCCTTATCGTCTTTAGTTTTAAGCTTTACTGGTGTTTTATTCATTGAACTGCTTTTTTTTGTTTTATTGTGCTTTACTTTTTTCTTAGTGGTCGCCTGAATACTTTGTAAGCGGAGCTCATGATCTATTCTCATTAAAATAAATACCGCCATGGTCATAATTAGCATTGAGCTACCGCCGTAACTTAATAGCGGCATTGTTAAACCTTTAGTGGGTACAACACCTGCGCTAGCACCAACATTAACCGCGGCTTGGAAACTTATCCAAATGCCGATAGCGTAAGCAAAAAAGCCTTCAAAATATTTTTCTTTTTGTAAAGCAGCCCTACCAAGCAACAGGGCTTTGAGTACTAAAAACATACTCAGCATTAAGATCACGCTAATACCAACGAAGCCCAGCTCTTCTGCCACAACCGCCATCACAAAATCGGTATGCGCTTCCGGTAAATATTCTAGCTTTTGAATACTGTTTCCTAAACCTTGCCCGAAAATCTCACCACGGCCATAGGCCATTAATGATTGTGTTAATTGATACCCGCTGCCGAAAGGGTCTTCCCAAGGATCTAAAAAGCCAGTAACTCGCGCCCAACGATAAGGAGAAAAATAAGCGAGCGCGGATAATAAACTAATGCCAACGCCAGATACACCAGCAAATTGCCAAAGTTTAGCGCCAGCTAAAAATAACAGGCCAAAAGTGGTAACAAACATCACAATAATGGTACCTAAATCTGGCTGCATTAATAACAAACCGCCAAGTACACCAAAGACAACCAGCGGTTTAGCAAATCCTTTGACGTTTTCCATAACTTCATCACGACGACGAACGAGATAAGCCGATAAATAACAAAAGAAAAACAATTTTGCCGGCTCTGCTGCTTGTAATGTAATAGGGCCAACAACAATCCACCGGGTCGAACCATTAACAGTACGACCAACCACTAATACCACCACTAACAGTAAAGTGCCTAAGAGCAGTAAATGCCCGCTATGTTTTTGCCAAAGACTCATTGGTATGCTCATCGTAATAACAGCTACCACCAGACTTAAACAAATATAAATAAAGTGACGTTCGACAAAATGAAACGGGTCATTAAACAATCGCTCTGCGACTGGCATAGATGAACTGGCGACCATTATTAAGCCAATCATATACATACTAATAGCCAGTAATAAGTAAGTACGATCAAATGTTGCACTGCTTTGACCTTGCTCTGCCGATAACCACTGTGGCAATTTTATATTATCGAGTTTAGAGAGAACGGATGTTGTCATTAGTTCACCTCTCGCAGGCTTGGTGTTTTATTTTCTAAGCTTAGCTTATTAACCGCATTCACAAAAAACTCACCACGTTCAGCAAAGTTTTTAAACATATCTATGCTGGCACAGGCAGGTGAAAGTAACACCACATCGCCTGATTTAACGATATTGCTAAGGGTATTAATCGCGACCTCGATGCTGGAAACTTTACTATTTTTTATCTGCGCTTTATTCGCGATTGCTGCCACTTCATCACCGTCTTTACCTAAAGTAAAAACATGGCTAACGTCTTTAGAAAATACGCTTTCTAAGGGAGAGAAGTCTGCTCCTTTACCATCACCACCGGCAATAACATATAAGTTGTTATCTGCTGACATCATCGCTGCTAAGCCTTCAATCGCCGCGAGGGTTGCACCAACATTGGTTGCTTTAGAGTCGTTAATCCATTGAACATTTCTATACGTTGATATGAGCTGACAACGATGTGCCAAGCCTTTAAATTCAACTAAATGTGTTAACATCTCGTCAAGTGGCCAACCGGCACTATGACCTAATGCCAACACCGCTAAACAGTTCAAGGCATTGTGTAAACCGGCAATAGGTAGTTGATTAACACCAATAAGCGGCATTGAACCAAACATTAATTGTCTTTGTCCATCAATCACCGCCATGCCAAAATCACCTTCGAGCGCTGCATCGCTGCCAAACGAGCGTGACTGTTGCGCGTTGCCGGTAAGTTGAGTATTGACGTCATCACGATTAGTTATAGCCGTTTGACACTGTTGATAAATACCTTGTTTAATCGCGGCATAATTTCCTAAGGTTTTATGTCTGTCTAAATGATCATCGCTAACATTTAAAACAGTTGCTGCTATGGCATTCATACTGCGTAACGTTTCTAACTGGAAACTTGAAAGCTCTAAAACTAAGCAGTCTAATGATTTATGTGATTGTTCAAGCACCGGCACACCAATATTACCGCCTAGCTCAACTTTTTTAGCCAGTTTTTGTCCAATAAAAGCCAATAAAGAAACCACTGTGGATTTACCATTTGACCCGGTAACAGCAAGAATGGCGGTGTGATTATTTTGACAATAAAGCTCAACATCTCCGGCAACAATACAGTGATTGCTTATCTGCTCAGCAATATCAGCAATGCTGGTATCTATACCTGGGCTAACCAGTAAAACATCGGCTGAAGCGATCAATTTTTTATCCCATCGACCTAAAGTTAACGCTGTATTTGGAAAGTCTTGCTGAAACTCATTAATGTTCACTGCATGATCACGACTGTCATTTACCGAACAGCTTAAACCGTTTTTTGCTAAATAACGCACACAAGACAACCCTGTTAACCCTGCACCGAGGACAACAATTTTTTTGGCTGTTAACTGCGCTAAGGCTAGCGGAGCTTGTGAATCTTTTTGCGTCATTTTATGCTATGTACCTATTTTTATTGCTATTATTATTTTTCAACGATTAATCAATAACTCGTCATTAACGAAGTTTTAATGTCGCTAAACCAATCAATACCAGTACTAATGAGATGATCCAAAAACGGACAATAACTCTTGGTTCAGGCCAGCCTTTTAATTCATAATGATGGTGAATAGGCGCCATACGGAAAATACGTTGACCACGTAATTTATAGGAACCGACCTGCAAAATAACTGACACGGTTTCCATCACAAAAACACCGCCCATAATGAATAAGACTAATTCTTGTCGAACTAAAACAGCGATAACACCCAAAGCTGCACCGAGTGATAAAGAACCAACATCGCCCATAAATACTTGTGCAGGGTAAGTGTTAAACCAGAGAAAACCTAAACCTGCACCAACAATAGCGGTGCAAACAATCACTAATTCACTCGCCATCGCAATATGGGGAATATTTAAATATTCAGAGAAGTTTGCGTGACCTGTCATGTAGGCAAAAATAGCAAAAGCACCGGCTACCATTATCGTTGGCACTATCGCTAAGCCATCTAAACCATCAGTTAAATTAACCGCGTTACTAGTACCGACAATAACAAAGTAGGTCATACCAACGTAGAAAATACCCAGTTGAGGTAAGACATCTTTAACGAACGGAATAAGTAAGCTTGTTTCTTCAGGGCTTTGAGCTAGAGAATATAAAAACAAAGCTGTCGCTAGACCGGCAACGGTTTGCCAAAAGTATTTCCAACGCGCAATTAAACCATTAGGGTCTTTGCGAATAACTTTTCGATAATCGTCAACAAAACCTATCAGACCAAAACTGCTAATAACAAAAAGCACCACCCAAACATAGGTATTACCTAAATCTGCCCATAATAAAACACTGACCATGATAGCCGCTAAAATTAACAGCCCACCCATAGTCGGCGTGCCTGATTTTACCAAATGGCTTTCGGGGCCATCATCGCGAACTACCTGACCCACTTGCATATTTTGCAAGAAACGGATCAGTTTAGGACCAAAATACAAAGATATAATTAACGCCGTTAATGTACTTACAATGGCGCGAAATGTTAGGTAAGAAAAAACATTAAAAAAACTGTAATACTGTGTTAAATATTCACTTAACCAAACTAGCATGAGCTTATTCCCGATGATTTATGTTCTAAAGTTGACGAAGAGAGCTCAGCATTTTTATGCCAGTTAATAATATCTTGCACTACATTTTCCATACGGGCACTACGTGACCCTTTCACTAAAATAGAAATCGCTTGTTGCTCATTTTCCAACAAGGATATTAAGCAACGCATTAACGACGCTCTGTCACTAAAATGTTGGCCATTAAAAGCATCGGCTGAGCTTTGACTCAACACACCCAGCGTAAGTAAATCATCAATTTTACATTGTTTAGCATACTCGCCAACTTCATGATGATAACCACGAGCTTGTGCGCCCAATTCGCCCATATCACCAAGGATAAGGATACGTCGACCGGCATAACTAGCCAGTAAATCGCTAGCTGCTTTTATTGATTCAACATTGGCGTTATAAGTATCATCAATTAATTTAAAGGTGGCTGTTAACTGATGTAAATTTAATCGCCCTTTTACCGGTGACATTTCAGCCAAGCCCAAACGAATATCATCAAGGCTGGCACCAAACTCTAAAGCAATCGTTGCTGCAGCAACCGCATTACAGACATTATGTTTACCCGGCACCGTTAATTCGATAGATGTATTGCCGTGGTAGCTATTTAAGGTAAAGCTGGCACAACCACTATCATCAAGTACAACATCACTTGAGAAACAGTCAGCGGTTTGTTCGCAAGAGAAAGTTTTCACTTTTTTGTCGACCAAACGCCATTGCCACTTATTAGCAAATTTACAATCTTGGTTATATAGCGCAACGCCATTACTGCTTAAGCCTTCAAAAATTTCACCTTTAGCGCGAGCAACACCACATAAATCGCCAAAGCCTTCTAAATGAGCCGCCGCAATATTATTGATAATCGCCACATCTGGCCTGACTAATGCTGAGGTATAAGCTATTTCACCGATATGATTTGCACCCAACTCAACAACAGCAAAATCATGTTGTGGCTCAAGGCGCAATAAGGTTAGTGGCACACCAATGTCGTTATTAAAGTTCCCTTGTGTTGCTAATACCTTGCCTATACGCGATAAAATTGCCGCTACCATTTCTTTTACTGTCGTTTTACCGCTACTTCCGGTAATGGCAACCGTTTTAGGAGCAACTTTTTCTTTCACATAAGCGGCTATTTTACCCAAGGCTTTATGGGTATCTTCAACAATAATTTGAGGAATACTCAGTTGACAATCATGTTCGACAATAACGGCTGCACAGCCTAATTCAATGACCTGATTCAAAAAACGATGCGCATCAAAATTTGGGCCCTTGAGCGCAAGAAATAACTCACCTTTTGCTAATGCTCGGCTATCGGTATTAATACTATCAATAGAGATGTTTTTTCCAACAAGCTTGCCATCAACGGCTAAAGCAATGTCAGCTAAGCATAATGGGATCATAGAATTGCTCCGGCAGTGTTACTTTGTTGTTGGTAACCGTCATAAATGGCTTTAACCAATTCACGTTCGTTATAATTAATTTTTTCATTAGCCACTATGATGTAGTCTTCATGGCCTTTACCGGCAAGTAGAACCATGTCATCAGGTTTAGCTTTTGCCAACGTAGCTTTGATCGCGGCTTCTCGGTCAAGTAAAATGGTGACTTTTGCTGGTAAAAGACAACCCACTAGCATATCGGCAACAATATCTTCAGCTTTTTCTGTTCTTGGATTATCGGTAGTAAATACCAGATGATCCGCACCATTTTCTGCTGCTAGCGCCATTAATGGTCGCTTGCCTTTGTCTCTGTCTCCGCCACAACCAAACACCACCCATAACTCACCTTTACAATGGTGGCGACAGGCATGTAATGCACTGACTAATGCATCGGGAGTATGAGCATAGTCAACAATAGTGGTCGCTTTATTATTGGCTTTAAATGTTTCCATACGGCCAACAATAGGCGTTAAGGCTTTAACCGCTAACGCGATATCATTTAATGAAATATTTTTGCTGATCAGTACAGCAATAGCAGCGAGTAAATTTTCAATATTGAAATCGCCCATCAGTGCGCTGTCAATTTCTTGCTGACCAAGATGGGTATTCAAGATGAATTGAACACCACTAACATTGGTTTTAATCTCACTGGCTTGGGCATAAGCTGAAAATTGAGTAACCGTGACCGATTTACCATAAACGATAATAGTTTGCTTATTCGGCCAATGTGCTAGCCACTGTTTACCTTGCTCGTCATCACCATTGATAATGGCTATTTGCTTAGTATCATGACTAAAAATCTTATATTTAGCGTTGGCATAGTTTGCCATGGTTTGATGGTAATCAAGGTGGTCACGGGTCAAATTGGTGAATACAGCAATATCAAGTAAATCTGCAACTACCCGTCGCTGTTCGAGCGCATGAGAAGATATTTCCATAGCAACATTTTTACAATGATCAGCAGAGAATTCCGCCATCAACTGATGCAGCTGCGTTGCCGCCGGCGTGGTATTTTCAACGGTTAGTAGTGATTCAATTTGTCCGGCGCCATTGGTGCCAATAACCGCCGTTCTTTGTTGGCAGCTCGCTAATAATTTTGAGATTATTTGACTAGTACTGGTTTTACCATTGGTGCCGGTAATACCTATCATTGTCATACTGTTTTGTGGATTTTGATAATACGCTTTAGCAAATGAAAATAACTGTTCGTTAAGTTGATAAAAATAAACTTGTGCTATTTTTTTACCTGAATTTTTTGTCGATAAATAAACAATTTCGCCGTGTTGACTGGCAAGGCTGCATTCAGCAATGATTAATCCACACTCTAATGAAACGGCTTGGCTAATAAAGTCATTACCATTTTGCTGATGGCCAATAACTGCACAAAAAACATCACCCGCTTTGACTTTACGGGTATCATTAACTAAGTCACCCAAGTTAAGTGGAAAATTAGCCTGTTCAGCCAATGCGGGTAACGGCAAATCAAACTGTTTAAAAATGTCAAACAATTGTGCTTGGCTCAATGAAAAAGCAACTTTAGGCATCAGCTTGCTCCTGTTTTACTTTCATTGTTGGCTGTTCTTCACTTACCACAGGTCTAACATCAGCAACACGTTTTGCATCTGGGGCAATATTTAATACCCGCAATGCACCTTTCATCACCCTTGAAAAAACAGGAGCAGCAACTTCACCACCATGGTATAAATCGCCGCCAGGTTCATTAATAACCACAACTACCACAATTTCAGGATTAGAAATGGGTGCAATGCCAGCAAACAAGCCAACATATTCGTTACCATACCCACCCGCAAAAGCTTTAATTGCGGTGCCGGTTTTACCACCAACGCGGTAACCTTCTACCTTAGCATTTGGGGTATGTTCATTAACTACATTTTCTAACATACCAACGACTTGCTCACTCGATTGCTCTGAAAAAATCCGAACATCTCGAAGCGGAATAGTATCAAGGGTATCTTTTTTAATAATCGTGAGCGGCTTTTTAATACCGCCATTAGCTAAGGTTGAATAAAAACGTGCCAGTTGAAGTGGAGTCGCCGCGACACCATGTCCCCAAGATAAAGTCGCTAATTCAAATTTCGACCAACGTTGGCGATCATGCATGATACCTGAGCTTTCACCAACTAAACCGACCCCCGTTTCTTCGCCAAAGCCAGCATCAAAGAATTTATTAAGTAAAAATTCTTTCGGTACTGAGAGCGCTAATTTGGTGGTGCCCATATTTGAAGAATTCACCAAAATATCAGTAATACTTAATTTGCCACGATTAATAGGATCGCTTACTCTGCGGCCACCTAAGCGCATCCAACCTGGACTGGTATCAATAATACTATCGGCCTTTACTGAACCAAATTCTAAAGCGGTTATTGCGGTTAAAGGCTTTAAGGTTGAACCCGGTTCATAAAAATCGGTGATCGCACGATTTCGAAAACGATGGATCGCTGTATTTCGACGGTTATTAGGATTATAAGATGGGCTATTTACCAGCGCTAAAATTTCGCCAGTATGAGCATTAGTCACAACGACTGAGCCTGATGTCGCTTTAAATGCTTTTACCGCGCCTTTTAATTCTTTGTAAGCGATGGCTTGAATACGTTGGTCAATACTCAAAACGATATCTTTGGGTTGAGTAGACGCTTGTTCAGACAGTATCTCTATTTTACGGCCCTTAGCATCTTTACGGTATTGTTTCTCACCATCAGTACCGGTGAGTAATTGATCGTAAACGCGTTCAACACCCTCAATACCTTTGTCATCTACATTGGTAAAGCCAACAACATGAGCGCTTATTTCTCCTGAGGGATAAAAGCGTTTTGACTCTTTACGTAAATGAATACCGGGTATTTTTAATTCTTTAATGTATTTAGCCATTGCTGGCGATACTTTTCGTTCGACATAGACGAAGCGTTTACTGGGATTTTTAACAATGCGTGAAGTTAGCTTGTTAACATTACGGCCTAAAACATCAGCAAGTGCTTGCCAATGTTCCTTCATTGCTAGGGCATTATTTTCCATGATGATTTTAGGATCAGCCCACACTGTTTCAACGGGCACACTGATTGCGAGTTCACGACCATTACGGTCGACAATTGAACCACGTTGTACCGTATGAGCAGCAGTACGTAATGAGCGCATATCCCCTTGTTTTTTCAACATGTCGGGCTCAATGATTTGAATATATGCGCTGCGAGCCAACAAACCTGCATAAACAAGCACTATTAGGCCGACCACAACGTAAAAACGCCATGCCACCGAAATTTGCTGTTTATCTATTTGTTTCTTCACTAACTTGCTCATTGTTGAATGATGACTTCCGAATTTATATTCGGTCTTTTCATCTGTAATAATTTTCTAGCTTTGCTTTCTATCGTACTGTGCTCAGCTAGGCTGTTTTGCTCTAACAATAAATTACGCCACTCAATATCTAATTCATCTCGTTCTGTTAATAATATTTCCAAACCACTAGTGGTTTGGCGATTTAAATGGGTAAAGTAAATCACCGAAAATGCCGAAATAACCACCATCATTAACAACAAATATATAAATATATGTCGCTGAATGTCGTACCAAACTGCTAGTGGCAGCGCCATTTTCGAGTTTGCCATAACTATATCAGCCGCATTAAAGCGGTAATCTCATTGCAACCCTCATCACTGAGCTTCGTGAACGTTTATTTTCTTCAACTTCGCTTTCACTGGGTTTTAGTCTTCGACCAACAAGCTCTAGTTTTTTACCTTTATTCAATTCGGCTTCACTGATCGGTAAGCCACGAGGCACTTTTTTACCTTGCGAGTGTTTTTTCATAAACTGTTTAACAAGACGGTCTTCTAAAGAATGAAAGCTAATAACCACTAAACGACCATTTTCAGCAAGTACCGATAGTGATGCCGCAAGCACTTTTTCAATTTGCTCTAATTCACTATTAATATATATGCGGATCGCTTGGAAACTGCGTGTCGCCGGGTGCTTTTTAATTTCGCGTTGTGGTGCCGTCGTTTGAATAATTTTGGCTAACTGACTAGTACGGGTATAAGGGCTTTCTTCACGTGTATCGACAATAGCGTTGGCAATTCGCCACGCATGTTTTTCTTCACCAAAGGTACGTAGCACCCAAGTAATATCTTCAACATCAGCCACAGCTATCCATTGTGCCGCAGTTTGTCCACGCGAAGTATCCATACGCATATCTAATGGGCCGTCATTCATAAAGCTAAAGCCACGTTCAGCTTCATCGAGCTGTGGCGAAGACACGCCAAGGTCAAGAAGAATACCGTCGACTTTGCCAAGTAACTCATGCTTTTCAGCAATATTTTGTAAGTCGGCGAAACCTTCATGTTCGATAGTGAATCGAGCATCGTCAGCAAATTTTTCTGCTGCTTTAATCGCCGTAAGATCTCGGTCAATGGCAATAAGTCGGCCATTTTCAGAGAGTTGAGAAAGTATAAGCGCTGAATGGCCGCCTCGACCAAACGTGCAGTCGATATAGGTACCATCAGGGTTAATTGCGAGTCCGGTCACTGCTTCGTCAAGCAATACCGAGATATGTGAATTATCTAATTTCATTTTGGGTAACACCATGTTACTGAATACCAAGTGATCAATTCGGTATCGGGTTATTAACTATTTTTAGTCTTATTTTTGCTATTTACAGTGATAAGTCTAACAAGCGGTCAGTCAGTTCAATTTCACCCGACTGAATTTGGCTAATGCCTTTTTGCATTTGCGCTTGCCAGGCATTTTCACTCCAAATTTCAAATTTCTTTAATTGTCCTACCAGCATCACACTTTTTTCTAAATTGGCATGTAAACGCAACGGACCATTAATTAATAAGCGACCACTCTTATCAATTTCACAATCAGAAGCATTACCTAAAAGCACTTGCTGTAACAATCGTTCTTGTGGGTTCATACTTGACAAACTACACAATTTTAATTCTATCTCTTCCCATTCAGGAAGCGGGTAAAGTAGTAGGCAGGGGTGTTGAATATCAACGGTACAGACCATTTTTCCTTGGCAATCAGCAAATAGCTCTTCGCGGTACTTGGTTGGTACCGTGATTCGATTTTTACTGTCGAGCGTAATTGCGCTAGTGCCTCTAAACATAATCCTGCTTTATTATTTTAGTAATCCTTTAAGATCCACTAATTCCCACTTATTCCCACATTGATACAGTTTAGTGAGAAAAGTAAAGTCATGTCAAGCAAAGATTGGTATAAATGATCTGGCCGAATGCCAATAAAATTAAGGCTTTGAGCAAAGTTGATGAATTTGTGGGGTTTTGTGGATCCTTGCCCCAGAATATGCGTTAAAATTAATTTTTTAGCTGTTTTTAAAGAAAAGATGAGCGGTTAGCGCCCACTTACTTGATACCAACGAATCTTATTATTAACGACTAAATAACAAAAAAAATTCAACTCGCTTGCTCAAAGATAAGTAACTAAGGTCTTAGCAAAAAAGCACTCAGCCCGACAAGACAACTGAATACCCAAGATTAATGAGCGCCTTCGATGGTTATCGACGACACTGATGCATACTGAGCAAAGGTAGAATAAAGCGTAAAATAAATTGAGCTTTACAGAAACAAAATTAACTCACCAAGATTAACTGTTGTGTTGTTGAAGGTGTTTTTCTGTGAGGAATGTTATCGCTGCTGCCGATAAATTTTTATTGGAAATATAACTGCGCCCTTGCGCGTGTTTTATTAACCAACCCAGTTGGGTACTTTCAATTAATTGCACGTCTGACCACAATAACGTCAAGCTCGCATAAAATGATTTACTGACAATGCCGTGTTCATCAATCGTTAAATCAACATTACCTTTGGCGGCTTTACTCAACATTTGTCGCATCACCCACCACGGTTTTTGGTAATACGTACTGACGGCTTCTAGAATACCTAAAGCGAAAACAAACCAAGCAGCATAGGGATTCATTTCTGTAAACAGTACTAACAACATTCCGGCAACGGTTAAAGCAATTGATTTTTTATAAGCACTGATTGAAGTAACGATGACAACAGATTCGCTAAAACATTCTTGAAAATGGGCTTTGTCTAGTTCGTAGGTTGTAGAGTAGGTAAAAGGCTCTGGCATAAAAATAAGAAACTCAGGTAAAATAATAATGTTATTTTACCTGAGTTTCTTACAAATGATGCAGTAAATAGTGATTAAAAGTTGCTGTTACCTAATCTTCATCATTGGCTGTTGGAATAACAACGTCTTCAATATTACTTTCTTCGGCGATCATACCCACTTCGACACGATCAACGCGTTGTAAACCTCGTGGTAATTTATTGCCACGGCGGCCACGTTCGCCACGATAGTGTTCAACATCACTGGCTTTTAAAGTTAACTTACGTTTACCCGCATGCAATGTTACCGAACTTTCTGCTGAAATAACGTTAAGTATTGAAACAAATTCTTCGCGACTTTTTGCTCTCGCTGCAGAAATATTAATAATTTTATTACCTTTACCTTTACTCAGTACCGGTAAGTCTTTAACTGGAAATACCAGCATTCGACCTTCAGACGTAATGGCAAGCACCAACATATTATCAATATTAGCAATAGGTAATGGCGTATTCACCTTAGCATTTACTGGTACGCTTAATAGTGCTTTACCATTTTTATTACGACTGATCATGTCAGAAAACTTACCAACAAAACCATAGCCAGCATCACTACTCAGTAAGTATTTACTTTCATCACTCGCCATTAAACTGGTGACAAAAGTTTCTCCTGTCGATAGGCTAAAACGGCCACTTAACGGTTCACCTTGGCTTCGTGCTGTTGGTAACGTATGTGCGTCAGTGGTATAAGCACGGCCAGTTGAGTCAATAAAGACCACAGGATTATTGCTTCGCCCTTTTGAAGAACACAGATAACTATCGCCCGATTTATAACTGAGCGCTTCAGGTTCAATATCATGACCTTTCGCGCAACGTGCCCAACCTTTGTGAGAAACAACAACGGTAACAGCTTCACTGGGGACTAAGTCTTTTTCAGAAAGTGCCTTTGCTTCACTACGTTCAATGAGAACAGAACGACGATCGTCACCATATTTTTCAGCGGCTTCTTGAATTTCTTTTTTCATTAGCGTGTTCATTCGCGCTGTTGAGTTTAATATTTTTTCAAGGTATTGACGTTCTATATTAAGCTCTGCTTGCTCTGCTCTTATTTTAATTTCTTCAAGTTTAGCAAGTTGGCGAAGTTTAATTTCTAAAATTGATTCCGCTTGGCGTTCTGATAAATCAAAACGAGAAATAAGTTCTTCTTTGGGCTTATCAAAGTTTCGAATAATTTCGATAACTTCATCAATATTTAAATAGGCGATCAATAAACCGTCTAATAAATGTAAACGAGCTAACACTTTGTCGAGACGATACTGCAAGCGACGGCGCACAGTTTCACGACGATATTCAAGCCATTCAGCTAAAATTACCCGCAAGTCTTTTACCGCAGGTTTATTATTCAAACCAATCATGTTTAAGTTAACACGGTAACTTTTTTCTAAATCGGTACTGGCAAACAAGTGATTCATTAATTGTTCAATATCGACACGATTAGAACGAGGTATAACCACTAGTCGGGTTGGATTTTCATGATCAGACTCGTCACGCAAATCAACCACCATAGGTAATTTTTTCGCATTCATTTGCCCAGCAATTTGTTCGAGTATTTTGCCGCCAGAAGCTTGATGAGGTAGAGCGGTAATAACAATATCACCCTGCACAACCTCATAAATGGCACGCATTTTAATGCTGCCCTTACCGGTACGATATATTTTTTCAATATCGGCTTTAGGCGTAATTATTTCAGCGTCGGTTGGGTAGTCAGGACCTTTGACATACTCAAGTAAATCACTAATTTCCGCTTTAGGTTGTTCAATTAAATGCACACATGCATTAGCCACTTCACGAACGTTATGAGGTGGAATATCGGTAGCCATACCAACGGCAATACCCGTAATACCATTTAAGAGTATATGAGGTAAACGAGCAGGTAAGGTTTTAGGTTCATTCATGGTGCCGTCAAAGTTTGGTGTCCAATCGACGGTACCTTGACCTAATTCGGCTAATAAAACTTCACTAAAACGTGATAAGCGTGACTCGGTATAACGCATAGCAGCGAAAGATTTCGGATCGTCGGGCGCACCCCAGTTTCCTTGTCCATCAACCAGCGGATATCGATATGAAAACGGCTGAGCCATTAATACCATAGCTTCATAACAAGCAGAGTCGCCATGAGGATGGAATTTACCCAGTACATCACCAACAGTACGCGCTGATTTTTTATATTTTGCGTTGGCAGATAAGCCTAATTCAGACATCGCATAGACAATACGTCTTTGTACTGGCTTCAAGCCATCACCGATATGTGGTAAAGCTCGATCCATGATCACGTACATCGAATAGTTTAAATAAGACTCTTCGGTAAATTGTCGAAGTGGTCGCTGTTCAATACCTTCGAGGCTAAAATTAAGCGCGTCTGACATGAATTAATTCCTGAATTGTCACCCTGTTAGGGAGTAGCCCTAGCCGTGACTTTGGTTATTATTTTTAGAGTAAATTTGGCTAGACTCTAGCTTATATGATTATATAGCAGTTGCCAATCAAGATGCACCTTTGACAGTCTATTTTGAATGACAATGGGTAGGCAAGGTAGGAAAACACTTATTGACCAAAACCTGTAAATTAGTCGTTATAATTTTGGCTTTCATCATTAAATTGATAGACACGGTTGCGTCCATTAGCTTTTGCATAATACATGGCTATATCAGCGGCATTAAGTAAAGCATCAAAGTTTGGCTCTACTTGCTCTAAACAAGCGACACCAATACAAACCGTAAGTTGTTCTTTAATATTAAATTCAGACCAGTCTTTGCTGGCCACTTTCTCACGCAAGCGCTCTGCTATTGCCTTAGCTTCTGCACAGCCTACCCCTGGTAATATACCGGCAAATTCTTCACCACCTAATCGGGCAAAAAGATCGCGAGAACGCATAGTTTCACTGCCTAGTTCTGCAATTATTATAATGACTTCATCACCAATATCATGACCATAATTATCATTTATATTTTTGAAAAAATCTATATCTAGTAAAATGACGCTTAGGCTCTGTTTTTCATTAACAGCAATATCAACTGATTCAGCACCTTTTTCAAATAAAGTACGTCGGTTGTATAAGTTAGTTAAACTGTCTACTTTTGCTAAATATTTTAATTTTTTTCTGACCTTTATTTGTCTTAATAGAAGTATAAAGAAAACAATAACAGTAATGACTAAAATTAAAATATTACGTTGTTGAGCAAATTTTTTATTTTCTGCTGCAATAATTTTTAAACGTTTAATTTTATTTTGATTGGCTAGTAACTCATTTTGCTTAATTTTTTGATCGGTTGCATAAGTTATATTAAGCTCTTTAACCTTATCAGCTCGGGTTCCTTCAAAATATTGGTAACCATTCCTTATATATTTTTTCTTATAATCGAACGCTTGCTTAAAGTCACCCAAAGCAGAAAACGAGCGAGCAAAAATCAGATTCACTTCTGAAAACTCAGGTAAATAAAGCTGTTTTTCAGGAATTTCATCGCGTAAGTTTAATGTTTTCTCAAGCCAAGCAATAGCCTGTTTATCTTGTTGAGCGTGGTGTTCAATTAAACCGTGTATCAAAAATATTAAATACTGTTCTGCGGCATTAAAGGTTGAGTTGATTTCTTCTAATTGTAATAAAACACCTGTAACTTGCACGGTGTTTTTTTGATCGTTTTGTTGTACCAGGGATAACAAAGACAAAATACGAGCATTAATTGGCAGCGGTACTTTATTGTTTAAAATGTTTTCTGGCTCAGCGGATGCCTTGACACTATTATTGTTTTGAGCAGCTAACTCGTCGTCAGCCGAATAAGCTTGCACTACTGAAGGAAAAGCTAAACTTGCCAAGTAAAAACCCACGAAGACCCACAATGATATATGAGAAAAAGAGCAAGGTTTCATTAAAAACACACCTTATTTCTACCTAAATTTTTTGCTTGATACATATTAATATCCGCATCTTTTATTAGTTGAGCAAAACTTGTAGTACTTCCTTTTTGGTAAGAAGATATACCAATACTGACGGTAACCCCCGACAGTTTTTTATATGGCCACACTTTATTTTCAATACTCAAACGTAATCGCTCAGCCAGATCGTAAGCATTTTGTGGCGAGGTGTTTGGTAATAAAGAAATAAATTCTTCGCCACCAAAACGTCCAAAACAATCACTTTCACGCATAATATGGTTGGCTAAGTCTGCAATATCTTTAAGTATTTTGTCTCCGATATTATGTCCAAAACTATCATTTATGCTCTTAAAATTATCAACATCAAGCATCAGTATACTAAAACATTCTTGCTGTTTATCTGCTCGAGCAAACATTTGCTCGCCCAACTCTATTAAATGTCGGCGGTTAGCCACACCTGTTAAATCATCAACTTGGCTGATTCGAACAAAATGTTTTTGACTTTGTAACATTTTAAGTAAAAACCAAGCCAGTATTAATATCACCATACCAACAAATATAATCAATGAATGTAAATTTTCTTCATAATAAGTCACATCGTTGAGTTGCATTATTTGAACAGACTTTTCCTGTTCGAGAATTTTGTTCTTTAAGTCTGCTTGTTTACTTTCAAAGCTTAGTCGTAACTCTTCAATTTTTTCCATGTTTGTATTTTCTTGATCTTTAAACAAACGCGTTAAAAATTGAGACTGTTTATCATATGCTTGCTGATATCTTTGCGTTTTATAGTAAATTTCAGACTGTAAATACATCAAGTGGTAATTTGAAATCGTATTTTTAGTCTGACTATTTTGCCCTAATATTTTTTCAGCAATAGCTAAACTGTCAAGCGCTTCATCATATCGTTCCATTGCTTCAAGTACGTATGCTTTATTGACGTTAAAAAATAGTAAGGCATTATGTTGTTGCACACCTTTTAAGTATTGTTCAGCGAGCGTAATATATTGATAGGCAACGTCTAAGTCGGGCTCTTTTTTCTTAGCGTGCGACATAGATAAGCGAGTATAAGCACCACCTATAACTTCATTGTTACTAAACTTATTAGCACTGGCTATCACTTCTTCAAATAACTGGATCGCTTTTTCATATCGGCTTTGATCCATATAGTTTACTGCAATGTTTTGTAAACTATTTAGCGCATAAAGTTCCATACCCGCTTTTTTATAATGTTCGTAAGACGCTTGGTAAAATTTTATCGATTTTTTAGGCTTATACATATAAGAGTATAAAATACCCAGCTCGCTGTTAACCGAACCTTTAAGTTCGTCATTATCTAGAGTATTAGCGATAACCAGCGCATTATTTAGCATAGTCAACGACTTTTCATATTGTTCAGTCAGGTAATAAATAGCACCTAGGTTTATAAAACCATCGGCAATAAATTTTTTAGCATCTAAGGATTCAGCAACTTCCAAACCATTCAAATAGTTCTCAACAGCGCCACTAGCATCACCTAAACTTTCTAAAGAAAAGCCACGTAAGTATGAAAGTTGTGAAATCAAGATAGTGGGGCTAGTTAAATGTTGTGCTATTTTTAACCCTTGCGATGCAGCGCTATGCGCCGATTTATATTGAGAGGCTTCAATATAAATTTCTGCCAGTACTTGGTAATACTTTACCTGGTTTCTAACGGTTAACGCATTGATATTTGTTTGATAAGAATCTAACAACGCAAGTGCATCGGTAATATTAGTATTTTGTAATTTTTCAACACGTTCAACAAAAAAGATAAAGTCACGATTGGTTGTGCCATCATCTGCAAATGTTTGCGTGGTTATCAATAAAGCGCTTAACAGAGACCAAAAAATCAAGGTAACTTGTTTGTAACGTTTTTTTAACAAATTCAACCTCTTATTTATAGTTTTAGCCATAGTTTGATCAACTTCAGTTGCAGTATAAAACGATTTAAAGCGAATGATAAACCGTTATTTCTAATTAATTATTTTTCATCCACGCACAGAGAAAATAAAACTAGAACAACCGCAACTTTTAAGATAAATTAACAATGCTTTTTGCCTTATAATGTCCTTGTAGCTCAGTTGGATAGAGCAAGCGCCTCCTAAGCGCTAGGTCGGACGTTCGAATCGTCTCAGGGACACCAAAATCACTAACACAAGTGGTATGAGCACACAGCCAGCTCGCTTAAAAAGTGATATTTCTTACCGCTAGGTAATCCCTTATAAACGTTCTCAGCTTTATATTTATTATTTTGGTGATAAATACACCATTAATAAAGGTGGTTAGTGGATATTTAAAAACGTTGCCAACAACTAAATAAAATAATGGCTTATTTAGCTGATATTGCTTTAATTCACAAAAGCCATTGATAGGTATTTTAAAAGAGATGAACATTAAAGGTAAAGTTGGCACAAGGGTATATTTAATACTTAGCTAAAGCGCTCAATAAAGGCCATAACCTCAAGAGAATATAAGTCTCTATAGCAGGTAGAGAAAAATATATTTAGGGTATACTTCTATAGTGATCTACCATCACATAATCTACTTTATACATAACATCATAGTATTGGATTCCGTTATGAATAGTCCATGCCACGCATTTAATAGTAGCTACGCATTTATCAATATTCACTTGGTTAATGATTAAGTAATCAATACTTGGTAGGTTAGCTAAATCGTAATAGCTTGATGTTATAAAAGCTAAGCTATAGTCTGATATTGAATTTATATAAACCAAATCACTCACTTTAAATGACGAAAGCACAACATCCACATTATATTGACTAATTATTTGAAGAGATACGTCGATAGCTTCGGACTCTTTAAACTCTAAAAACAAGGTAACATCGTTATTTTGTGCCAGTGCTAACAATTCGGCTAAATGCGTACAATCAGAACACTCAACATCATCATGAAGCAATATAGGCTTCCCTTCTCTTATCCTTATATCTGTTTCAATAAACTTAAAGCCATCATTTATCGCAGCAACAAAACCATCTAACCTGTTTTCGTTATACCCTCTATGTGAAATTTTTTCTGCTTCAGGTGCATTTACATCATCTCCTCCACAAGAAAGAAGTAATAAAGAAAAGAGAGTAACAACAGCGCTTGATTTTAACATCCTGTAATCGCCTAATTAGTTTGAGTTAAAATACAGTGATAAAAATATTTTAATAACCTGAAAAAGTAAAGTAAAACCCTTATCATAATTTTGGGTCTCTCTGAATTTGTTGCGAATGAATGATATTAATACCTGACGTTACATTAAGAAGAGAGCGTAAAGATTAGCGGTGGTTAAAGTGCAAAAAATTTAATCCTCGGTAAATTATAGAAGATGTGGCCCTAAAGACATAAAAAAGACCAGAATAAACTGGCCCTTTATAAAAGCTATTAGCTAGCGAGTTACATACCACTCATCTCTTTGTTAACCTCGATGACCTCTTGCCATTGATTTTTAAAAACTCGGCCATAATTATCGCGAAACGCGGTGTAACTACCTTTACCGTGCAAAGCTTCAAAATGCTTTTCGAACTCCCAGTCATCATCTAACTCCGCCCAATTTTCCATCGATGAAATTGCCATTAAATGACGGCCATTTAAATTACCTTGGATAAATTGATTTCCCATAACTGCCCAATACTTTACTTTACCAATTTTGTTGAGCGTATCTTTGATTTGATTTAATAAGTAGTTGACAACTTTCTCATCTTGGTCTGAATTAACAGTAAGGTATCTAGTGATATACCTCTTTGAATCGCTGGCTTTTTCGTCTATATTATTAATCAATAACCCGTCCATGCTGCGCCAAACCTCACTTTGATTATAAGAGATAATATACGGGTTGATATTATCTGCCCAGTCATCGTCGTGTTTTTTATCATCAGCTCTCGAGTCAAACTCAGCATAACTTACTGGGCCCATGACCCAAATGAATTCATTAGTATTTGCACCATAGGTAATATTATATATTTTGGTTTTAAGCATACCTTGGAGATGGTATTTTTTAATATGATTACGCATATTATCAGTGAGTATCTTGGCGTCTTTATTGTTTATAGTAAATCGAAAGGTGTCGTATTGTGTATAGGCTTTAGTTTCTTCGCCTAGCACAGAAGATGTAAACAAAAGAGCGGCAAATATAGCGAGCATTTTTTTCATAATAGTTCCTTTATATCTCATTATTGAATTATTATTACATCTTTAAATTTTATTATTAAAGATGACATCAATAACAGGTGCTTATTTAAGCAACCAAAGCAGTATAGTAAACGTACGATATATATCCAATCAGTAGCTTTATCGGTAAATATTAGCCATTAACTTAAAAGTGCTATTTTATTATTAGCTACCCCCTCGATAAAATTATTAGTAGATCACCCATCTAGCCTACTAGTAATTAAAAAGACAGACTATAATTATCGGTTCATTAAATATATTTTTAATATGAGTACTAAAAATGGAAAAACATAGATTAAATTTTGCTCAAGTAAATCTTTTAAATGAATCTATTGCCGAAGTAATTTTCGATAAAGGTATTGATATTTCAATTGAGATGATGGAAGAAATAGAAACTATTTTTTGTGCTTTTTTTAAAACTGATTTTGGTGTTATTGTCAATAAAATTTATCCTTACACCTATTCACTAGAGGCTCAATTAAGTATGGGTTCTCTGGTTCATATGAAATCGATAGCCTCAATTAATTATTCCAAAGAAGGTGTTGCTAACACGCAGGATATTATCAACAAGCGTAATAATGATAAGTTAAACGTTAAGCAGTTTAATGGTTTAGAGCTTGGTCGCCAGCAAGCACTTAAATGGCTACAGAAAGAACTAGCTTGATCGCTGGTTCATCCTATATGCCATCCATGGCACCGTGCTATACCGTTCACCCTGAACATATACACTCCTTGCCATCCATGGCACCGTGCTATACCGTTCATCCTGAACATAAAAAAGCCTCGTAAACGAGGCTTTTAAAATATATAAATACGCAACCAGCTATTATTCACTGGTAGCTTTTTCTATTGTAACTTCCTTGTCACCTACCATTGAGATATTACTCAATGCTGCTGAAACAGCTAATACGATTACCGCAAAAATCACTGTTGTCAGCTTAATTCCTCGTGAAGATGACCTGTTCATAAATGTTCCTGTGTCAGGTGTTATTTTTGTTATTTTGACATCTGTACAAAACTCAACCAATCTATACGATTAATATCGGTAATTCAACCATTTAAAAGTAATAAAAACAGATAAAACATCAACCGCCAACTAGTTACATTATATTAACATTAATAGTCTTTTTAGCTATTTGGTCTAACTAATGCCAAAAAAAACACTTATTTGCATAATATCGTTTGCAGTTTAGTGGTGGTCTAGGCGAAAATGGCGTCACTATCACCCTCAAATACTTAGTTCAATTTAAGTATAAATATAATAAAGAATTGGAGTCAATATGCCGTCTCGTCAAGAACTGGCCAATGCAATTAGAGCTTTAAGTATGGATGCCGTGCAAAAAGCGAAATCCGGACACCCTGGAGCCCCAATGGGCATGGCAGATATTGCCGAAGTATTATGGCGCGATTTTCTTAAACATAATCCAACAGACCCAAATTGGACTGACCGCGATCGTTTTGTTTTATCGAACGGTCATGGCTCAATGCTTATATATTCTTTATTACATTTAACCGGTTATGAATTACCGATTGAAGAATTAAAGAACTTCCGTCAATTACATTCTAAAACACCGGGTCACCCAGAATACGGTTACACGCCAGGTGTAGAAACGACGACAGGACCATTAGGTGCCGGTATTTCTAATGCGGTTGGTATGGCAATTGCCGAAAGAACGCTTGCAGCACAATTTAACCGTCCAGGTCACGACATCGTTGATCACTTTACTTATTGTTTCTTAGGTGATGGCTGTTTAATGGAAGGTATTTCGCACGAAGTATGTTCATTAGCCGGCACTTTAGGTTTAGGTAAATTAGTCGCTTTTTGGGATGACAACGGTATTTCAATTGATGGTAAAGTTGAAGGTTGGTTTACAGACGACACACCTGCTCGTTTTGAAGCTTATGGCTGGCACGTAATAAGCGTTGACGGTCACGACTCAGCCGCTATAGCGGCGGCAATTACAGCAGCTAAAGCCGTAACAGATAAACCATCAATGATTTGTTGTAAAACAATTATTGGTTTTGGTTCACCAAATAAAGAAGGCACACATGATTGTCATGGCGCACCATTAGGTGATGATGAGATTGCAGCGACACGTAAAGCGTTAAACTGGCCACATGCTCCTTTTGAAATTCCAAGCGATGTTTACGCGCAATGGGATCAAAAAGAAAAAGGTCAATCAAGTCAAGTTTCTTGGAATGAGCAGTTTTCAGCATATCAACAGGCTCACCCAGCACTCGCAGCAGAATACGAGCGCCGAGTCATTAAAGGTGATTTACCGAGCGACTTTGAAGAAAAAGCCAATGCCTTAGTCCAAGCTTGCCAAGATAAAGGCGAAAATATTGCTTCGCGTAAAGCCTCACAAAATACTATTGAAGCTTTTGGCGCGATCTTACCTGAATTATTAGGTGGCTCTGCCGATTTAGCCGGTTCTAACTTAACATTATGGTCAGGTTCAAAAGGTATTGAAAAAGACGCTGCCGGTAACTACATTTATTACGGCGTACGTGAGTTTGGTATGAGCGGTATTATGAATGGTGTTTCATTGCACGGTGGTTTCATTAACTACGGCGCAACGTTCATGATGTTTATGGAGTATGCGCGTAACGCGGTTCGTATGTCGGCTTTAATGGGTATTCAAAATATTTTTGTCTACACTCACGATTCTATTGGTCAAGGTGAAGATGGTCCAACACATCAGCCGATTGAACAGTTAACGAATTTACGTACGACTCCGAATATGGATACTTGGCGTCCATGTGATGCAACAGAATCTGTTGTTGCTTGGAAATCAGCGATCGAACGTAAAAATGGCCCTACGTCATTAATATTTTCTCGCCAAGGTTTACCCGCAGTAGCGCGTAACAGTGCACAAGTCGCAAACATCGCCAAAGGCGCTTATGTATTGCAAGACTGTGCAGGTGCTGCCGACGTTATATTAATTGCGACTGGTTCTGAAGTTTCGTTAGCACTTGATTCGGCAAAACAATTAACCGCTGAAGGTAAAAAAGTACGCGTAGTTTCTATGCCGTCAACCAATACTTTTGATGTGCAATCAAGCGAGTATAAAGAGTCAGTATTACCTTCATCGGTAATTAAACGTGTTGCTATTGAAGCTGCGCATACTGATTTTTGGTACAAATATGTTGGTTTTTCTGGTGCTGTTGTTGGTATGACAACCTTTGGTGAGTCTGCACCGGGTAACGTGTTACTTGAGCACTTTGGTTTCACCGTGGCAAATGTTGTCAAGACGGTAAACCAGCTTTAGTCATTAACTAAAGTCGATAAGTTAAAGCCCTCAAGTGACATGATGATCATTTGAGGGTATTTTACTTTTATAAATACCGTAAATTAATACCATCAACCTATGCCGATAAACTTATGTCTGTAAACATTGCTATTAATGGCTTTGGCCGAATTGGTCGAAGTGTTGCTCGTGCCCTCTATGAGAATGCTGATAACCAATATTTAAAGCTTGTCGCTATAAATGAACTTGCCGAGCCTAAAGGTATTGCGCATTTATTAAAATATGACACTACCCATGGTCGTTTCCCCTTTTCAGTTGAGTTAGCTGACAATCAGTTAGTTATCGCCGGTGATGTCATACAACTTAGCCATGAAAAGTCCCTCGAAGACATGCCATGGAAAAAACATAACATCGATATCGTTCTTGATTGCACCGGTAAATTTGCGAATCAACGCGATGGAAATATTCACTTGAGCCAAGGTGCCCGTAAAGTACTTTACTCTTATCCTGGTGAACAAGACGTTGATGCCACCATTATTTATGGCATAAATCATCAGCAACTCAGTGAAAAAGATAAAATAGTATCGAATGGTTCATGCACCACAAATTGTATTGTGCCCGTCATAAAAGTGATTGATGAAGCTTTTGGCGTTGAAAGCGGTAGTATTACCACTATTCATTCTTCTATGCATGATCAACAAGTTATCGACGCTTATCATCCAGACTTACGTCTTAGTCGAGCAGCAAGCCAATCGATAATCCCGGTTGACACTAAATTAGCAGCAGGTATCGAAAGAATACTGCCCAAATTTGCTGGACGCTTTGAAGCTATTGCCGTTCGAGTGCCGACCATTAATGTTACCGCAATGGATTTAAGTTTAACCTTGTCGACAGATGTTGACATTAGCGCTATTAACCAAGCGATTATTGGTGCGCAAAACAATGGTTTACAAGGAATTTTAGGCTATACAGAAGAGCCACTGGTTTCTGTAGATTTTAATCATGACCCACATTCTTGCATTGTTGACGGCAATCAAACACGTGTTAGTCACAAGCGTTTAGTGAAAATGCTAGTCTGGTGCGATAACGAATGGGGCTTTGCAAATCGTATGATAGATACAGCAAAAGTCATGGCGAAAGATATTCAGCTTAAAAAACAATAACAGTAAAAAACACCCATAACTTTAAAATTTATCGAATAGGAAACAGTAAATGTCAGTAATTAAAATGACCGACTTGGCACTAGCCAATCAAAGAGTTTTGATCCGTGAAGATCTCAACGTACCTGTTAAAGACGGAAAAATAACCTCTGATGCTCGATTAAGAGCGGCTTTACCTACCCTTAAACTAGCTTTAGAAGCAGGCGCAAAAGTGATGATTATGTCTCACCTTGGCCGTCCAACTGAAGGCGAATACAACGAAGAGTATTCATTAAAACCCGTCGCTGACTACTTAGCAGCAGCATTAAATGTGCCCGTTCGTTTAGCAAAAGATTACTTAGACGGCGTTGATGCAAAAGTAGGTGAATTAGTTGTTTTTGAAAACATTCGCTTTAATGTTGGCGAAAAGAACAATGATGATATTTTATCAAAAAAATTAGCAGCATTGTGTGATGTATTCGTTATGGATGCCTTTGGCACTGCTCACCGCGCGCAAGCTAGTACTCACGGTGTCGCAAAATTTGCACCTATTGCTTGTGCCGGTCCATTATTGTCGGGTGAATTAACAGCGCTTGGTAAAGCACTAGACAACCCTGCCCGTCCATTGGTGGCGATTGTTGGTGGTTCTAAAGTTTCTACAAAATTAACCGTGTTAGAGTCATTAGCGAAAATTGTTGACCAATTAGTGGTTGGCGGTGGCATTGCCAATACTTTTATAGCTGCAAGCGGCCATAATGTTGGTAAATCGTTATACGAAGAAGACTTGCTTGATGAAGCTAACCGCTTAACGCAACAGGCAAGAGCAAATGATGGCGATATTCCTGTACCAACAGATGTAATTACTGGTACAGAGTTTTCAGAAACGGCTGTCGCAACATTAAAGTCGGTTAACGACGTTACCGATGAAGATATGATTTTTGATATCGGACCTGATTCAGCACAAGCACTCGTTGAAATCATTAAAAATGCTGGCACTATAGTTTGGAATGGACCTGTTGGTGTTTTTGAATTTGACCAATTCGGTAGTGGTACAGAAACTATTGCAAAAGCAATTGCCGAAAGCTCAGCCTTTTCAATTGCCGGAGGTGGCGATACCTTAGCTGCTGTTGATAAATATGATATAGCCGATAAAATATCTTATATTTCAACCGGTGGTGGTGCTTTCTTAGAGTTTTTAGAAGGAAAAGTATTACCGGCTGTCGCTATCTTAGAAGAACGCGCTAAAACGTAAAACACTTTAATTAAATCATCAACGTTAAGCCGCTATTTATTTTTTAAATGGCGGTTTTTTTTAGCTTTTTTTATTATTTCTAAAAAACTTCGTAAAAACCATCAACGGCACTTTCATTATATTTCACTGTTTCGTTGTAAACTTACAAAACAAAAGCATGAATATTCGCTATAAACCGAGTTTAACGAGCTTATTGATAGTAATTAAATAACATTATTTAATTACGTTCTGAATAATCAAATAAAAACCTTTGAGGGTGTTATTTTTTCTTTTGCCATGTCAATTTCTTATCTGATATACTTACGATACGAAAGCTTAAATTTCACAATGAAACTTGTTTTTTTGAAATTGGGCAAATAATATATGACATCTTAAACACTTAGGAGTAATTCAATGGCTTTAATTTCTATGCGCCAAATGTTAGATCACGCTGCAGAATACGGATATGGTATTCCCGCTTTTAACGTTAACAACTTAGAGCAAGTTAGAGCAATAATGATCGCTGCAGACAAAACCAATAGCCCGGTTATTTTACAAGGCTCTGCAGGTGCTCGTAAGTATGCTGGCGCTCCTTTTCTGCGTCATTTAATTCTTGCCGCCATTGAAGAGTTTCCTCATATCCCCGTTGTAATGCATCAAGATCACGGTACTTCACCGAGTGTTTGTCAGCGTTCAATTCAAATGGGTTTTTCATCAGTTATGATGGATGGTTCTTTAATGTCTGACGGCAAAACGCCCTCTAGCTATGAATACAATGTTGATGTAACGCGCAGAACAGTTGAAATGGCACATGCTTGTGGTGTTTCTGTTGAAGGTGAATTAGGTTGCCTTGGTTCATTAGAAACGGGTGAAGCCGGTGAAGAAGACGGTATTGGCGCTGTAGGTATATTAACAAAAGAACAAATGTTAACTGACCCAGAAGAAGCGGCTGACTTTGTAAAGAAAACTCAAGTTGATGCTTTAGCGATTGCTTGTGGTACTTCTCATGGTGCTTATAAATTTACCCGTCCACCAACAGGTGATATTTTAGCGATTGACCGTATTAAAGCGATTCATAACCGTATCCCCAATACGCACTTAGTTATGCATGGTTCATCATCAGTACCACAAGAGTGGCTTGCTATTATCAATGAATATGGTGGAAATATTCCTGAAACTTATGGTGTACCGGTAGAGCAAATTCAAGAAGGCATTAAAAATGGTGTTCGTAAAATTAATATCGATACTGATTTACGTTTAGCATCAACGGGGGCAACTCGTCGCTTCTTAGCACACAACCCAAGCGAATTTGACCCACGTAAATTTTTAGCTGAAACCACAAAAGCCATGACTGAAATTTGTATAGCTCGCTATGACTCATTTGGCGCTTCAGGTAATGCAGATAAAATTAAACCTATTTCATTAGATACTATGTTTGATTTATATGATGCGGGCAAACTGAACGCTATTATAAAATAACATCAGCTAGTCATGAGTATTAAGTGGCGCTTCGGGTAATGCAGATAAAATTAAACCTATTTCATTAGATACTATGTTTGATTTATATGATGCGGGCAAACTGAATGCTATTATAAAATAATATCGACTAGTCATGAGTATTAAGTGGCGCTTCGGGTAATGCAGATAAAATTAAACCTATTTCATTAGATACTATGTTTGATTTATATGATGCGGGCAAACTGAACGCTATTATAAAATAACATCGACTAGTCATGAACATTAAGGAGCTTCGGCTCCTTTTTTATCTTGGCAAGATAATAACCGACTATTGGCCAAATAATTGCTTTATCAGCCGATCATCCCCTTCTCCTTTTGATCATTACCCATCGTCTTTTTTTATAAAACATTATTGATAACTCAGCTATTTTGTTGCGGAGGGTTTTTCAATAAAAAAAATTACTGTATAATGGGTCGCATTTTAAAATTAATAACATTAAAAGGAACACTAATATTATGGATATGATCCTTGATTGGTTCGCACAAAACGAAGCTAAATTACTGCAGTATCTGATAGATTTTGGCATTGCAATTGCTATTATTATTGTCGGTAAGTGGGTGGCAAAACTCGTTCGTAAAGGCATAGATAAAATGCTTTCACTTAAAAACATAGATAAAGCAGTGATTAGTTTTGTCGGTAGTATTGCTTATGGCGTAGTGTTCTTTGTTGCTATTATTGCCGCGATATCCCACTTAGGGTTCAACACCTCTTCTTTAGTAGCGATTGTTGGTGCTGCGGGTTTAGCGGTTGGTTTAGCCTTACAAGGTTCTTTATCTAACTTTGCTTCCGGTGTACTACTCATCGTCTTAAAACCCTTTAAAAGTGGTGATTTTATTGATGTAGCCGGTATTGCTGGTATCGTTGAAGAAATTAATATTTTTTCATCGAAGTTAAGAACTGGCGACAATAAAACAGTGATCATTCCAAACGGAAAAATTACTTCTAGCACCATTACCAATTTTTCAACCAAGCCTGAGCGCCGATTAGATTTGGTTATCGGGGTAAGTTACAGCGCTGATCTTGCAAAAACTAAAGCATTACTCACTAAACTGACCACCGAGCACGAATTAGTATTAAAAGAAAAAGAAACTGTTATCGGTGTACAAGAATTAGCCGAAAGCTCAGTAAACTTTGTTGTTCGTCCTTGGGTAAAATCAGACGACTACTGGATACTTCATCGTGACTTGCTTGAAAAAATTAAAATTGCCTTAGACGATGCTGGCATCGAAATACCCTTTCCACAACTTTCTGTACATGTTAATCAAGAGACCAAAAATGAACAATAAATTAGCAATCGTTGCCTTATGTGGCAGCTTATCACTTAATGCTTTTGCCGAAGAAGTAGTCGCTCCAAAAGATCCATTAAGCATGTCAGCTGAATTAGGCGCACTATTTAAAACGGGCGATAATGAAAGCACTGATTTAAAAGCTGGCTTCGATTTAGATCATGAATTAGGTCTATGGCGCAGTACTGTTCGCTTCGACTTACTGGCAAGTAAAGCCGAAATTGAAGATGAGGAGGGTGTTCAACGCTCTCAAACAACAAACCAACAATGGAAAATAGTTGGTCAAACTAACTATACCATTGGCGCTAAAAAAACTAACTACGTCTACGGTAATGTATCTCACGACGATAATCGTTTTGGCGGATTTGAGACTCAAAGCTCTATCTCTGCTGGTTGGGGTCGTCGTTGGTTTGAAAGTAAGACAGGCACATTTGATGCTGATATTGGACCAGGTTATAAAAAAGACGTAGTACGTTTAGCAGATGAAAATGGTAATGAGTATACTGAAAATAAATCTGCTTTTATTATTCAGGCACAAGCCTTGTATACCCGTAATTTAAACGAACATGTTAAATTTAAACAGCGTTTTGTTGCTAAGTATGCGACTAAAAGTGGTGAAAACAGTAATTATCAAGCAGAAAGCTCGATAACGACTAAGCTTATTTCAACGTTACAATTAAAAGTTAGTTTTAAGGTTGATCATAATACTGATGTTGAAGAAGGCAAAGAAAACACCAACACTCAAACGGCGTTAACGCTCGTTTATAGCTTCTAGTTGACCTAAACTAAGCTGCTTGATTTAGCCTTCAACCCTTTTGAAGGCTAAATATATTTCCTTTTCATTGCTAGTGTCTCTCGCTACAGATTGCATTACCTATTACTTCATTACTTCATTACTTCATTACTTCATTACAACAATAATAAGTTAAACAAAACAATAAAAAAAAGCCCTAACATTTAAATGTTAAGGCCATCATTATTTATAAGCGATAAAAGTGGTATTTATTCCCACTCAATCGTTGCGGGTGGCTTACCTGAAATATCATAAACAACACGTGAAATACCATCAATTTCGTTAATGATACGATTAGAGACTAACCCTAAGAAATCATAAGGGAGATGTGACCAACGTGCGGTCATAAAGTCGATAGTTTCGACACAACGTAATGATACAACCCAGTCATATTTACGTGCGTCGCCCATAACCCCTACTGACTTCACCGGTAAGAATACGGTAAAGGCTTGGCTTACTTTGGTATATAAATCATGCTTGTGTAATTCTTCAATGAAAATAGCATCGGCACGACGTAATAGGTCAGCATATTCTTTTTTCACTTCACCTAAAATACGTACACCTAACCCAGGGCCAGGAAACGGATGACGGTAAAGCATGTCATACGGTAAACCAAGCTCTAAGCCAATTTTACGTACTTCATCTTTAAACAATTCACGTAAGGGCTCTACTAAGCCTAATTTCATGTAATCAGGTAAGCCGCCAACATTATGATGCGATTTAATAACATGTGCTTTGCCCGTTGCTGAGGCCGCTGATTCAATGACGTCAGGGTAAATGGTGCCCTGTGCTAACCATTTTGCATTATCTAGCTTATTCGACTCTTCTTCAAAGACATCAATAAAAACATTACCAATAATTTTACGTTTTGCTTCTGGCTCACTTTCACCCGCTAAACGATTTAAAAATCTATCTTCTGCTTCAATTTTAATGATGTTTAAGCCAAAGTGATCACCAAACATATCCATAACTTGCTGGCCTTCGTCTAAACGAAGTAAACCATTGTCAACAAATACACAGGTCAATTTATCGCCGATCGCTCGATGTAATAACATAGCAACCACTGATGAATCGACGCCGCCTGAAAGACCTAAGATAACTTCATCGTCACCAACTTGGGCTTTCATTTTTGCGATAGCATCATCAATGATTGATGATGAAGTCCATAATTTCTCACACTGACAAATTTCAACAACAAAGTTTTCTAAAATACGTAAACCTTGTTTAGTGTGCGTCACTTCAGGATGAAACTGTACCCCGTAGAATTGCTTTTCTTCATTCGCCATTGCGCCATAGGCACAACTTGCTGTTTGTGCAACCGTAACAAAACCTGCTGGAATAGCAGACACTTTATCACCGTGACTCATCCAAACATCAAGTAAAGCATTACCGTTAGCGCCAATACTGTCTTCAACATTGTTGAATAACGCAGATTTAGCAATAAGTTCAACCGCTGCATAACCAAACTCTTTATGCGTTGAGCTTTCAACGCCACCGCCAAGTTGTTCAGCCATTGTTTGCATGCCGTAACAAATACCTAAAACCGGAACTCCGGCGTTATAAACATATTCAGGTGCACGAGGTGAATTTTCAGCAGTGACTGACTCAGGGCCGCCAGCTAAGATAATACCTGTTGGGTTAAAACCTTTAATTTGCTCTTCGGTTACATCCCAAGACCAAAGCTCACAATAAACACCTATTTCACGTACACGACGAGCAATTAACTGAGTGTATTGTGAACCAAAATCTAAAATTAGTATTCGGTGATCATGAATGTCTTTACTCATGTTGTTTTCCTACTTTATTTATTTATAAAATGAACAGGCTGAGTTATTTATTGATAACTCAGCCTGTAGAATTTTTTTACATTGACCAAAAGCAATTAACAATAGTTATGTTCGAAGCTCGTTTGCACAAAAGCAAAGAAGCAGCACGGAGTTGACGATAGTCAGTGAGTACTGCTGATGCCGCTATTGTGTTAACTAGCAAAGAAATAAGCTATTCGGTTACCCCATTCTGTAATTGGGTGCTTCTTTGGTGATGGTTACGTCATGGACATGCGACTCACCCATACCTGCCGAGGTTATTTTCATAAACTCAGGCTTAGTTCGCATGGTCTCAATATCTTTACAGCCAGTTAACCCCATTGATGAGCGCAATCCACCCATCTGCTGGTGGATAATTGCCGAAACAGGTCCTTTATACGCGACACGACCTTCAATACCTTCAGGTACCAATTTGTCAGCTTCACCATCAGATTTTTGGAAATAACGGTCACTTGAACCTTCTTTTTGGCTCATTGCGCCTAAAGATCCCATACCACGATAAGATTTGTAGTAACGACCCTGATAAAGTTCAACTTCACCCGGCGCTTCTTCGGTTCCAGCAAACATACTACCCACCATCACACAGTGCGCACCAGCAACAAGTGCCTTAGCAATATCACCAGAGAAACGAATGCCGCCATCAGCAATAACAGGAATACCTGTGCCTTTAAGCGCTTCTACCGCATTAGAGATAGCCGTTAATTGTGGTACTCCAACACCAGTAACAATACGCGTAGTACAAATTGACCCTGGGCCTATGCCAACTTTAACCGCATCGACGCCAACATCGGCTAATGCTCTTGCACCAGCTCCCGTTGCAACATTACCGGCAACAATTTGTAAATCAGGATATTTTTGACGGGTTTCTTTTACGCGATCAAGCACACCTTGCGAATGGCCATGTGAAGTGTCAATCAGTAAAACATCAACACCCGCGGCAACTAACGCGTCAATCCGTTCATCAGTACCCGCGCCTACACCAACTGCAGCACCAACTCGTAAACGTCCTAATTGATCTTTACAAGCGTTAGGTTTATTTTCAGCTTTTTGATAATCTTTAGCGGTGATCAAACCCACTAACTTGAATGCATCATCAACCACTAAAATTTTCTCAATACGATTGCTGTGCATTAAACCGAGTATTTCTTCACGTGCGGCGCCTTCTTTAACTGTCACTAAATTTTCTCTCGGCGTCATTAATGCAGAGACAGGCTTAGTTAAGTCTGTTTCAAAACGTAAGTCACGGCCAGTAATAATACCAGTAAGATTACCGTTTTCATCAACAACAGGGAAACCTGAAAAGCCAAGATCATCGGCTTTATGCATAACTTCTTCAATGGTGAAGTTAGCATTGACGGTAACGGGGTCTGAAACAATACCACTTTCGTATTTTTTAACTTTTAATACGTTAGCCGCTTGTTCAGCAATGGTCATATTTTTATGAATAAAACCTAAACCACCTTCTTGCGCTAGGGTAATAGCTAAAGGTGCTTCGGTAACTGTATCCATAGATGCAGATACCATAGGTATATTTAAATTAATTTTACGGGTTAATTTAGTTTTTAAATCGGCCGTATGTGGGAGTACTTCTGAATGAGCAGGTACAAGTAATACATCATCAAAAGTTAGTGCTTCTTGGGCAATTCTTAGCATCGCAACATCTCTCTAAAAAGGTTGGTTAGGGAGTGAATATTGCGGCAGAATTTTAACCGTTTTGTGCTTTAAGAACAACTTAAATTTAACGATAAACTAAAATAAATACCCCTAGATAGTTTAAAGAAATATATAATAATGCTTAACATTAAATAAAATAAGTATTTTATGGCTACGCAGCACATTTTACAGGTAAGTGAACTGACCAGAAAAGTTAAGTTCATGCTAGAAAGTGAACTTAATACCGTATGGTTATCTGGTGAAATATCAAATTTCATTGCCGCTAGCTCAGGCCATTGGTATTTATCACTCAAAGACAGTAAATCACAAGTGCGTTGCGCGATGTTTAAAGGTAACAACCGACGAGTTAAGTTAGCGGGTGGTTCAGCGCCTCGCAACGGCCAACAGGTGTTAGTGCGAGCCAAAGTTTCTTTGTATGAGCCGCGTGGTGATTTTCAATTAATTATTGAAATGATGGAAGATGCCGGTGAAGGCTTATTACGACAACAATTTGAGCAATTAAAAAGTAAGTTAAATGCCCAAGGCTTATTTGCTCAACAGTTCAAACAAGCCATTCCTAGAAATATTACCACGGTTGGCATAGTGACTTCGCCAACCGGCGCTGCAGTCAAAGATATTATTTCTGTCTTACAAAGGCGTAACCCCGCTATAACCATAGTTATATACCCAGCACTTGTGCAAGGCGAGCATGCTAAACATGACATTGTTCATGCTATTGATATCGCTAATCAACGCGAAGAATGCCAAGTATTAATTGTTGGTCGTGGTGGTGGCTCTCTAGAAGACTTATGGAGCTTTAATGAAGAAGACGTAGTCAACGCTATTTTTCATAGCCGAATTCCCATTATCAGCGCTGTCGGTCACGAGATAGACACAACCTTAAGTGATCTCGTTGCTGATTTAAGAGCACCAACGCCCTCTGCAGCGGCAGAACTTGTTTCGCAAGACAACAGTGAATTACAAAGTCGCTTACAAGAATGGTCAACACGTGTTCAGCAGTTATTTATTCAAAAAGTTAAACAAGATAACTCAAGCCTACAAAACCTTAATCATCGCTTAACGCAAGTCCATCCTGAAAGGAAACTTCAGCAACACCAGCAAAAGTCAGATGAATTAAATATTCGCTTAGATAGTGCAATAAAGCGTGAATTGGCGCGTTTTAGACAAAAGCCTGAAAAATTAGCTCGGGATTTACAGCATTTTGAACCAACAAAAGTGATTACTCAACATCAAAGTACTTTGCGCCACTTAGATGAAAGATTACAACGAGCATTACAGGTGAACTTAAACAACAAAACTGAACATTTTGTTAACGTTATTGAACAGCTCAATATTGTTAGCCCACTCGCGACTATTGCCCGTGGCTATAGTGTCAGTAGAAATAGTCGTCAGCAAATTATTCGCACAAAAGATCAAGTGGCTCTTGGCGATAAGATATCTATTGAAGTCAGTGATGGACGCATTTTCAGCCAAGTTACCGACAAGGTTTAATTTTCAGCAATAACGGCATGCTGGAGTAACTTTATTACCGAGGCTTTGCTTTTTTCTTCAAACTTTAAACCAATACAAAGACCATTAGCTTGTGATTTATAGCTACAAGTTTCTGCAGAAAACTTTAAGTTTCCTAATCCTTGAAAGTCTTCAACGACTAATTCGACACATTTATCTTTTTCCATCACTAACGACTCACCGTTATTGATCAAAACTTGGCAGCCATTAACCGAAATATCTATGATAGTCGCTTGCCAATATTCTTTGGCAATTTTGATCTTAGCAATAATGTCAGTATCAATGCGCATCGCCGAACGTAAACTTTGTAAACTGACTGAACGCGGGAAATCCAAGACAATTAATCTCGATGGAATCTGTAAGGTTTTTTTAACATTACTCACAAAAGCAACCACAGCGCCTTCATGCCCTTCAATTAAACCTCGCACGGTAATACTAGCCCCTTGTGTAATATATTGAGAAAAATTTCCTAATTTATTTGCATCAGGGAATTGCACTAAAACATAATGCTTAGGGAGATAGCCGATGAAGGTACTGCGAAATTTTGCTTTTTGTCCAGCAGGTGTCGCTATATCGATGGTGATAGTTGAACCTGACTGCAATAAGCCAAGGTTTCTGTCTAAGCGGTTAACCAACGCAATTTTTTTAGGAGTGGCTGTCATAATGTTAACATTTAAGAATAAGGTTTTTAAATGTAGCACTTAGCAAAAAGCCAATCAAATGATTGGCTTCAGTAATATTAACTTATTATTAAAAAGACTTAAATTTTTAGTCCTTTTTGTAACCTTCCGTAGCTCTCGCCATTTTCTTTTGCTCGGTATAAGTCAACTTCTTCTTGCCGGCAAACGGGTTACTTGTTTCTCTAAATTCAATTCTAATCGGTGTACCCATTATTTTTAATGATTTACGGTAATAATTCATCAAATAACGTTTATATGAAACAGGAAGTTTTTTCGCTAAGTTACCATGAATAACAATAATTGGCGGATTATATCCACCCGCATGTGCATACTTAAGCTTAATACGGCGCCCTTGACTCATCGGTGGTTGATGATCAAACGTAGCCATATCTAATATTTTGGTTACCATTGAAGTAGAAATACGTTTCGTGGCAGAAATGAAAGCTTCTTCAACCGACTCGTATAAATGGCCAACACCTGTACCGTGTAAGGCTGAAATAAAATGAATACGCGCAAAATCAATAAAACCTAAGCGACGATCTAGTTCAGTTTTAATACGATCTTTAACATGTTCTTCTAAACCATCCCATTTATTAACCGCTAGCACTAACGAACGACCGGCTTCTAAAATAAAGCCAAGTAAACTTAAGTCTTGATCGGTAATACCTTCGCGAGCATCAATGATTAACAAACAAACGTTGGCATCTTCAATAGCGCGTAGGGTTTTGATAACTGAGTACTTTTCAACAACGTCAGTAACATTTTTACGACGACGAATACCCGCAGTATCAATAAGCGTATATTCACGTCCATCGTGTTCCATCGGGATATAAACACTATCGCGAGTGGTACCCGGCGCATCAAAAACAACAACACGGTCTTCACCTAATATACGGTTAGTCAGTGTTGACTTACCCACATTAGGCTTACCAATAATGGCAAGTTTGATTTTATCATTTTCAAATGGTGCTTCAGCAATTTTTTCTTCATCAGTTTTAGCTGAAAATTCCTGTGTTCCATCAAACTCGTCGTTTTCACGAGCTTCACCAAGCGCTTCTATATGAGGTGTTAATGCCAATGTTAATAATTGTGTAACACCACGGCCATGGGCAGCGGCAATTTTATGAACGGTATCACCCAGTGATAACTCATAAAACTCAGCAACGGCAGAATCAGCATCGATACCATCAACTTTATTCGCCACCAAAAATATTTTTTTATTTTGTTTGCGAAGATAGTCAGCTATACCGATATCCGCTGATGTTAAACCATCACGGGCATCAACCATAAATAAAACGGCATCAGCTTCGGCTATCGCCATCAATGACTGTTCGGCCATTAATGCATCAATACCTTGTTCATTGCCATTAATACCGCCGGTATCAATAACAATAAAAGGGTGGTCTTCTACTTTCGCTTGGCCATATTGGCGATCACGCGTTAAGCCAGGATAATCTGCTACGAGAGCATCACGGCTTCGGGTTAATCGGTTAAATAACGTCGATTTGCCAACATTAGGACGTCCGACAAGTGCAACAACTGGAAGCATGTTTACCTCTATAAATTCATTTGTAGAGTAAACACCGTTATGCAAAATGCAAAACTTTTACTCTATTTAATAACAAACAACGGCTCCAATGCATTCTGCAATGGAGCCGCTTAATTCTAGCTGATAAAAAGACTTATGGAATTTTTATCGCTTGCAAATCACCATTACGTGATTGTGCGTAAATAATATCTTCGTGCACGGTTGGTGCTATATTTAAACCGCTGCTGTCAACTTCGTGACGAGCAAGGATATCACCGGTTGTTTGGTCGATAAAATGAAGATAGCCTTCAAAGTCGCCAACCACAATATAATCACCAATAACAGCAGGACCGGTAACACCACGATTAGTGAGTGCAAGTTGGCTCCACTTTTCAAAACCGTTTAAACGGTCAACCGCATAAACATGCCCTTTAATATCGGTTAAAAATAGGGTGTTTCCACTAATAGCCATATCATGATATGACGAATACTGACGTTCCCAAATCATCCGACCGCTACGTAAATCTATCGCGGTTAAATTGCCTTTTACAGAAATACTGTAAACTTTATCGCCGTAAATAAGTGGCGCAGAGTCAACATCAATAACTCGCTCTAATTGTGTAGAGCCACCAGCTTCACCAACTTCTGCCGTCCAACCTTGCTGACCGGATTCAAGAATATACACGCTCATGGTTCCGTTAGCTGAACCGACCATAACTCCGCCAGAAGAAATCGCCGGCGAACTAACACCACGTAACGTTAATGCTGGCACTTCTTGTTCGACTTGCCATTCATCTTGACCGTTAGAAGCGTTAAAAGCCTTAATGACACCTGAAGCCGTATTGACGACTAAAATACCAGCATCAATGGCGGGAGCTGCAATAACTTCGCCTTTTACTTTTCCTTGCCAATCAAGCTTACCCGTATCGGCATCTAGTGCGAATACTTCGCCATTTTCACTGCCAATAAATATTTTTTGGATACCCGAGATCGGGCCACCATTTAATAAAGCCGATTGTCTGCGATCAAAAAAGCTGCGTTCGCCTTTTATATCACTTAAGTCTGTTGACCAAATCTCTTCACCATTTTCAAGTTCAAGAGCAACAACATCACCATCACGACTGGCACTGTAAATTTTGCCGTAAGCGACATTGGGTTTAATACGCGAAAAATAATCGCTGACACCATTACCGACAGTTGATTCCCAGAGCACATCAGCTTCAAAAGCTTGCTTGATTTCTGTTAATTCAGCAACTTTAGTCGCTTCATCTTCTTCGTCAGTTGAAGAACAAGCTCCAAGCCCTAATGATAATAGCGCTATCGCTAATAATTTTTTATTAAAGCGTAATTTTTTTAACATATTAATGATCAGCCTCTTTATTTAGCAATCGATGATAATTGGGCTAAATCATTTAATTTCATTTGTAAGGCACCATTATTTGTTTGGCCTTCAACATCTAGTGCAGCTTGATAAGCATTACGAGCAAGTTCTACTTTACCTTGCTTGAAATAGGCATCGCCTTTAGTTTCATCAATCGCACTTTTAAACGATTCTGGCAGCGTTACCGATAAAGTTGCTAATGCTTCAGTGTATTGCTCAAGTTGAATTTGCACACGCGCTAACCGAATACTTGCGATAGCTTTAATACCTTGATTGGTAGAGCTTTCAATAGCACTTGCTAAATGAATAGCAACTTGTGGCCAATCTTTATGAGTAGCCGCTTCTTTTGCTAGCGCAAGCGCCGTTAATGAAGCGTAGCTAGAGTCTTTATTCTCAGTAATAAATTTACTCGCACTTGCTGAAAAAAGCTTTCCGTCTACCCCTGCACTTTCCATCACAGTTTGATAAGCATCAGACGTTATAACTTCATTCTCAAGTTGAGTATCTTTATATACGTTAAAGCCAATAAAACCAGCAAAACCTAAAACTAAACCAGCAATAATTGCAGTGCCATTTTCTTTCCAAAAACCTTTAATGGCTTCTACTTGTTGTTCTTCTGTTTGATAAACGTCCACTACTTCACCTTAAATTAAACTGTTTAATAAAGCTGGCACTTGTTCAAGCGACAGTTTCTGTTGTTCGTGTTGACCACGCAAATACTTTATCGTCACGCTTTGCTCAGCAAGTTCATCTTCTCCGATGATAATTGCCACTTGCGCACTCGATTTATCTGCCCGTTTCATTTGTTTTTTCATATTACCACCACCGCAGTGGTTTTGTATGCGAATATCTTTAACTTGATCACGCCATTGTTCACTGAGCAGTGCAGCTTTAATATCAACGCCCTCACCTAAACCAATAACATAAACATCAACTTGTGCGCGAATATTGTTGGCTTTTTCTAAGCTTGTTAACATTAACACTAAGCGTTCAATACCTAAGGCAAAACCAAATGCTGGCGTTGCTTTACCGCCTAATTGCTCGACTAAACCATCATAACGACCACCCGCACAAATAGTACCTTGTGCGCCTAAGCTGTCAGTTACCCATTCAAATACCGTGCGATTATAATAATCTAAACCACGAACTAAGCGGTCATTGATCACATAATTAATACCCGCAGCATCTAAACGCTGGCAAACACCCGCAAAGTGAGCTTTAGATTCTTCATCAAAATAATCACTTAATTTTGGCGCACCAACTAAAGCCGCTTGTACATCTTTATTTTTGCTATCTAAAACGCGTAATGGATTGGTCAGCATTCTACGTTTAGAGTCTTCATCAAGTTGCTCTTCTTTTTCAGTTAAGAAAACAACTAAAGCATCACGATAATTTGCGCGCTCTTCATTTGAACCTAATGAGTTTAGCTCTAGTGTGACAAACTCATTGATGCCAAGTTCCCGCCAAAGACGAGAAGTTAGCATAATAATTTCGGCATCTATGTCTGGTGTTCCAATTCCAAAGGCTTCTAAGCCAAATTGGTGGAACTGACGATAACGACCTTTTTGTGGACGTTCATGCCTAAACATTGGTCCCATGTACCATAAACGCTGTTCTTGGTTATACAGTAAACCATGCTGATTACCTGCACGCACACAAGATGCTGTGCCTTCTGGGCGCAGCGTTAAACTGTCGCCGTTACGGTCGTCAAAAGTGTACATCTCTTTTTCAACGATATCAGTAACTTCACCAATAGAGCGTTTAAAAAGCCCCGTAGATTCGACAATAGGCATACGTATTTCAGCAAAACCATAGCTACTAGCAACTCGGCGTAAAACTGTTTCAACCATTTGCCAAATAGGAGTTTCAGTGGGTAAACAGTCGTTCATCCCTCTGACGGCTTGTAATGTTTTACTCAAAGTAAGGCTCTCTTTGTCTATTGTATAAAATAGATATTTATATAAAACGGGAAAAATTAAGTGCAGCGCGCATTATAGGCAGTTTGAGACGAAACGTAAATAGTACAGCCATGATACCTCAAAATGTAGCTTTCAACTGAACTGTCACTGATATAACGTTTCGCTCTTTTTAAGGTTATTATATTACTCTATTTCTTTAAATTTTATTTTGTAAGCCGCATCAAGAAGTTTCGCTTTAGCACGAATGCGCTCCTCGAGTTGATCCACTAAATTATTATTATCAAAGCGGTCTTTTTGACGGATACCATCTAAATAATAACCACTTTTTCGGCTACTACCGGTTAAACCCAAATCAGAGATAATCGCTTCACCAGGACCGTTAACGATACAACCAATAATGGAGACATCCATCGGCGTTAAAATATCTTCAATACGTTGTTCTAACGCATTAACCGTGGCGATAACATCAAACTCTTGACGAGAACAGCTCGGACAAGCAATAAGGTTAATACCTCGGCTACGCAATTTTAGTGACTTTAAAATATCAAAACCAACTTTAATTTCTTCTATCGGATCTGCCGCCAAAGAAATACGTAAAGTATCGCCAATGCCTTCTGCTAATAACAAGCCTAAACCCACTGAAGATTTTACTGAACCAGAGCGTAAACCACCCGCTTCAGTAATACCAAGGTGAAGTGGGTTATCGATCTGCTTCGCTAATAATCGGTAAGATTCGACCGCAAGAAAAACATCGGAGGCTTTAACACTGACCTTGAATTGATCGAAGTTAAGCCTATCTAGGATATCAACATGACGCATTGCCGATTCAAAGAGTGCCTCAGGCGTTGGCTCAGTATACTTTTCTTGGATATCTTTTTCTAATGATCCGCCATTCACACCAATGCGTATAGGAATATTCAAATCACGTGCACATTCAACTACACTGCGTACTCGGTCTTCACGGCCGATGTTACCAGGATTAATGCGTAAACAATCTGCGCCATATTCAGCAACTTTTAAAGCAATTCGATAATCAAAATGAATATCGGCAACCAATGGTACTTTAACTAATTTCTTAATTTCGCGAAAGGCTTCTGCTGCATCCATGGTCGGTACACTCACCCGAACAATATCAGCACCCACGCCTTCTAATGCTTTGATTTGTGCAACGGTTGCTGCCACATCAGTCGTCAACGTATTGGTCATCGATTGCACAGTTATCGGTGCATCGCCACCAACAGGAACATTACCGACCATAATTTGACGAGATTTACGGCGGATGATTGGAGATTCTTTAAACATAATAATTCACAACTTTGGTGGTTTGTCACGTAAGCGTAACAAACGTTATTTATACAAAATGCTAATGACTAATGGGTAACCGGCAAAGTAAACTTAGCAATATTGCCGATATTAAACTGACTCATATCAATGGCTTCATCGGCAAAATTTATTGCCACCAATTCAGGCCTTCCTAAGGTAACATCAAAAGGTGCTTGCCCAGATATCGTCATAACGTAACCCAATTTTTTTACACCCCAAGCAATTCGCTCACCTGTTGCATCTGAAATATTTACCCAGCAGTCACCAGAAAAGGTAAAGATCACTTCGGTTAAAGCCGCTTCAGTCGACTCTTGCGCCATTATTGAGCGACTTTCAAGTGCGGCAGTATCTGCTTCACTCAGCTGACTACTTTCTATATTAACCGCTGAAGGTGTAATGTCACTACTTTGCTGTTCTGACACTGTAGTAGCGACTAACGGTGCTTTGGTAGTACTTTCAATAACGTTGTCAATTTTAGCTGTCGAAACCTTACTCGCTTGGTTGTCGGTAACATCTTCAACACGTTGAGTTTTTATCTCAATATCTGCAATCGGCGTCTGAGGTTGTTCTTTATTATTTTGCAGCCACCACATCACCGTAGAGCCAATGAGAATAGCTAAAATAATATAACTAACCCACATAATACGATTACTTTCTGCTAACTTTTCCGTCCCTTTAGAAAAGCTTTGTAACTTAGATACCTGTGCTTTTGCAATATTTAGTTGTTGATAGCTCACCAATACATCCTCTTGAGAAACATTAACTAATTTTGCATAGCTACGTAAATAGCCACGATTATAAGTTTCTGGCAAGCTGCTATTAAACAGCTCACTTTCTATTTCATTAACCAAAGTCAGACGGAAATTAAGTTTATTAGCGACATCTTGCTGAGATAAGCCCGCTTTCTTTCTAGCATCACTAAGAATTTGGCCCGGACCAATAAGTTGACTATCTTTAGAAAGCTCTTCTTCAATATTGTTGTGCAGTTCATCTGCTGGTGCAGTAGCTTGTGCCTTATTAATATTATTAGGCTTTTCAACATGGGTCATTGAGTTTTCTCTTGTTCTGCATTATTGGTAGCATTATTGGTTGGTATAACATCCGTATGCGTTGGCAAGGACACATGGAGCTTTTGGCCTAGCTTTAAAATATCGCTACGAGTGATATTATTCCAGCGTTCTAATGTTTTCATATGGGTATTGTACTGTTTTGAGAGGCTAAATAAGCTATCACCTTTGACAACAATATGTATTTTCGCTTCAAGAACAACTTTTTCCTGACTTTGAGTGTGCTTGACTGTTATCTTCTCGACGCTAGAACTTTCAGTGTTCTTTACTTTTTTACTCTCTGGTTTAGGTCGTTTTTTTTGAGCTTTATTCGGTGACAAAACCACGACACGTTTCTGTGGCGAGGTATCAATGGTCGGCATAATTGAAGCTTGATAAACCCTTGCTAAGTCATCCGCTTCAGTATGAGCCAGCGCATTTAAGATATATTGCTTAGCTTGGTAAGAATTTGGGAACATTTTTAACAGCATACTGGCATAATTTTTAGCTATACGATGATTACGTTGCTTTTTAAACACTTTATAAGCCAATGAAAGCGCTTCAGGACTAAAGCGGCGGGTTGCTTTTTCATAGCGCTTTAAATACCTTTGCGCGGTTTTATAGTCGGCAATCACGTACTGTAAACGTACCATTTGTAATAGGGCTGATGCTCGATTGGGACTATGCTGAATAGATTTTGTAAAATACTTTTCTGCTTTAACAAACTCACCGGCTTTTAATTGACAAAGTGCCAGGTTTTCGTAACTTTGTGAAACCATTAAGTACGTTGGGATTGCTATCGCTTTTAAGGTGTATTTTTCAGCATCGGCATACTTTTCATGTCGACAAAGAAAAACACCATAATTATTTAAAGTATCTGGGTTTTTTGCATCAATTGATAACGCTTGTTCATAAGCATTGGTGGCAAGCTGCGATTCACCAACCACATCGTAATAGTGCGCAAATGCCGTGTAAACTTGAGATAAGTTAGGTGAAAAACGCTTTGCTTTTTCTAAGTTTAATTTTGCTTGGCTAGTGTTACCCATTTTCAAATAACCCAGACCTAATGATATCCGAGTCATTGCCATTTCATTATTACTTGAGTCGCTTTCTACCACAGGTATCGTACTGTCATTCTCGTAGTTTTGCGTTACACATCCAGAAAGAACAGTTAACAAAGCGATAACGCTCGTTATAAATAACCACGGCATAAATTTAATCATATTGCGCAATGTCACTTATCATAATGTAATAATTACAGATTATACCTATACCCGATCTACTTCAAGATGCTTATTGAGCTAGCATGCTGTCGAACGGGTATAAATACCTCGAGAATAAAGTGTTAAACCAGTTTAACTGAAATCTCTTGGGCATTAGACACGTCATTTTTTGAAGAGTTCATTGCTGTTCGCTTTGTTCTATCGAAAACATCACCGGCTAATTGCCCACAAGCCGCATCAATATCATCACCACGGGTACGACGAGTAATAACCGTTAAACCATATGACTGTAAAACTTTGTCAAAACGGTCAATACGTGAATTACTTGAACGTTTATAAGGCGAACCTGGGTAAGGATTAAATGGGATCAGATTGATTTTACTGGGTAAATCTTTCAAAGCGATGGCAAGTTCATGTGCTTGGTCAGTACTGTCATTAACATGATCTAACATCACATATTCAATCGTTGCCTGTTTATTGGCTTTAGAACCTTCGATATAACGTCCAGCCGCCGCAATAAACTCTTCTAAAGGATACTTTTTATTAATTGGCACCAATACGTCACGAAGCTCATTGTTACCCGCGTGAATTGAAATAGCTAATGCACAATCTATTTTTTCTTTTAACATATCAAGCGCTGGTACTACACCAGAAGTACTCACTGTTACTCGACGTTTTGAAAGGCCGTAGCCCAAATCGTTTAACATGGTATCAAGCGCCGGAATTAAATTTTTCATATTTAAAAGCGGCTCGCCCATGCCCATCATAACAATGTTAGTAATGGGGCGTTTTCCGGCGATACGAGTCGCACCAATATCATTGGCAACACGCCATACCTGACCAATAATTTCGCTCATTGATAGGTTGCGATTAAAACCTTGCTGCGCCGTTGCACAAAACGTACATTCAAGCGCACAACCGACTTGCGATGATACACATAATGTTGCGCGATCGTTTTCAGGTATCCATACCGTTTCGACTTCTTGACCGCCTTCAAGGCGTAAAGAATATTTTATCGTGCCGTCGGTTGATACTTGCTTTTCAGATATCTCTGGCGCACTAATTTCTGTTTCACGCTGTAATTTTTCACGTAATTTTTTATTCAAATTAGTCATTAATTCAAAATCAGAGTAACCAAAATGATATATCCATTTCATCATTTGATCGGCACGAAATGGCTTTTCGCCAATTGAAGCAAAGTATTCACGCATCCCTTGATGGTCCAAGTTTAATAGATTTACTTTCTTCTTTACCGCAGATACGGTCGGGCTTACAACTTCAGTCACTTCACTCATGATTCACTACTTCTCAAACAACAAAATTACAAAAACAATTGTACAACTTTCATACAAAGCATAACAGTTTACAGATCAAATTATATTAAACCTTAACGCTTTTAATTAAGCTTCTCTTTATGTAAAACAAAGGGTTAGCAAATTAAAAAATTTAAGGTTTATTATAAGTCTAAAAATAACAAAAGGATTTTACTGAAAACAGTAAAACCCTTTCATTTTCTAATCTTTGATTAAACTCAGTAATGATGGATGTTCAAGAAGATAGCGCGGAGCTTACGTTAGTAAATAAACACTTTCTTCAATAAATATCAGCCATTAACGATGTCTAATTAAAATCAACCCAGACTGAACTCAAATTAACGAGTACGTGGGCAAATTTCATCAGCAGAGAAGAAGTAAGCAATTTCACGTGCAGCAGATTCTAAAGCATCAGAACCGTGAGCAGCATTTTCGTCGATGCTATCAGCAAGATCAGCACGGATAGTACCAGCAAGTGCTTCAGCTGGGTTAGTAGCACCCATGATTTCACGGTTTTTAAGAACAGCGTTTTCGCCTTCTAAAACTTGAACCATAACTGGACCAGAAGTCATAAATGAAACTAAAGCGCCAAAGAAAGGACGTTCGCTGTGTTCAGCGTAAAAGCCTTCAGCTTTTTCTTGGCTTAAGTGAATCATTTTAGAAGCAACAATTTTTAAACCAGCAGTTTCAAAACGGTTATAAATTTGACCAATGAAGTTTTTAGCAACTGCGTCTGGTTTTACGATAGAAAAAGTACGTTCGATAGCCATGATAAGCCCTTATATATATTTTAGATAAAATAGGTGTATAATTTTGGCGCGATTATAGACGAAATCTTATAAAAAGACTAATTTTATTAGGTTTAGAAGGATTTCTTCTTTTAAATAAGACCAAGGTGATTTTCTTATTAAGGCGCGGAACATAAAAAAGCCAATCATCAGATTGGCTTAAAAATAGCTAACGGGCTTGTTGCTAGCTTAAGTTAATCAATATTAAACACTGCTTCGACGATACTGTCGATATTCTGGCTGCCAAAAGTTTTGTTCTATTTTCGCCAGTAAACTTTCATCATCAATGCGTAAAGCTAAGTTTTGATCAAAAGCCACTTTTGCCACCGCAAATGCTATTTTTCGGCTTAAACTGGCAATTTCGGTCAGTGGAGGTAAGAGTTCACCTTGTCCGGTATTGGCCAATGGCGAAGCTTTAGCAAGAGTCTCACTGGCAACCATTAACATTTCATCGGTAACACGGTTGATATTTGCTGAGACAATGCCCAAACCTAAACCTGGAAAAATATAACTATTATTACATTGCACGATAGGAAAGGTTTTACCTTGATACTCAACGGGTTTAAATGGACTGCCAGTCGCAACAATCACCTCACCTTGAGTCCAGTTAATCACTTGCGTTGGCGTAGCTTCTACTTGTTTAATAGGATTACTAAGCGGGAAAATAATTGGCATTGGGCAGTGTGATTTCATTGCTCTAATCACTGGTTCGGTAAATAAACCGGGCACGCCTGAAACGCCAATTAAAATATCTGGCTGAGCATGATTCATCACGTCTAATAATGTCGCGTATCTTGCTGAAATAGTCCACGTTGAAATGGCATGAGACGATTGCACAAGTTTTTGCTGAAAGTCTCGTAAATCAGCCATACCATCGGTTAATAGACCAAAACGGTCGACCATAAAAATTTGACTGCGTGCTTGTTTTTCAGAAATACCTTCACTGACCATTTGCGCAATAATTTGTTCGGCAATACCACAACCGGCAGAGCCACTACCAACAAAGACAACTTTTTGCTGTGATAATGTGGTTTCTTTAGCCAGTTTTCGCCCTTTAATACGACATGCCGCTAGTAAAGTGCCGACAGTCACTGAGGCGGTTCCTTGAATATCATCATTGAAACAACAAATTTCATCACGATACTTATTAAGTAATGGTGTGGCATTGGGTTGAGCAAAATCTTCAAATTGTAATAATACATGTGGCCAACGACGTTTCACTGCTTGAATAAACATGTCAACAAACTCGTTGTATTCTTCTTGATTAATACGTTTATGACGACGCCCCATATACATAGGGTCGTTCAATAACTTCTCATTATTCGTACCAACATCGAGCATTACCGGCAAAGTATACGCGGGGCTAATGCCGCCACAAGCGGTATAAAGTGAAAGCTTGCCTATCGGAATACCCATTCCACCTATGCCTTGATCACCCAGACCAAGAATACGCTCGCCATCGGTAACAACAATGACTTTTATCTTATTTTTAGTCGCATTACGAAGAATATCATCCATGTGATGTCTATCTTCATAAGAAATAAATAATCCACGCGAACTTCGATAAATATCTGAAAACTGCTCACACGCATCACCGACTGTCGGCGTATAAATAATCGGCATCATCTCAGCTAAATGCGCCTGAACGAGTCTGAAAAATAAGGTTTCGTTATTATCATGAATGGTACGTAAATAAATGTGCTTGTTTAGGTTGGTTCGAAACTTATTATATTGCATAAAAGCACGTTCAACTTGCTCGTCTATAGTTTCATAACGAGGCGGCAATAAGCCCATTAAGTTAAAGTTGGTGCGCTCTTCTTCATCAAAAGCGCTACCTTTATTTAGTAGTGGGGTTTCTAACAGACTTGGACCCGCATAGTGGATATATAACGGGCGTTTGATATTTATTGTCATAATAATTTTTTATGTAGACCATATGGTTGATGAATAATCAAAATTCATGGTGGTGATATAAGCGGGTAGTATAAGCCAGATGAGGCTTATAAAACAATCAATTACCTGAACAAGATTAAAAATCGCCCTTAAATTTGTCGGCCGTTAATCGACTTCAGAAATCCATGCTAATTGAATGGCTTCTAGGACTCTTTCCCCACAATGCTTAGGGTCATCATCAAAATTATCAAGGGCTATCACCCATTGCATCAATTCTGGAAAATGTAATTTTAGCGGATCAGCATCTGGATGCGCTTCCATTAAGTCTAATGCTAACTCTAATGAGTCTGTCCAACGATATCCCATATATAACTCCAATTTTTTAAAACAAAAGATTAAACCACAATGCATCTATTGCAATCATGATAATTAACCAAATAAACATTCTTCGGTATTTAAGGCAAAATTGACAATCAGTTTGCCACCATTTTTTCAATGTCTCTTTCACTTAAACAACTCACCTTAATGCTTGGTCATAAGTATATACCCATGATACATCAAAGGCGCTAGTTCAGCAGGAATTATAATCGCTTTAGACAAGGCCTCGATTGGAGTATTATGGCTATAATTTAGCAAACACTATTTATCTAAAAAAGCAGAGAAGAAAGATGAGTGAGATTAAGTTTTCATCGGCACAAAAAGAATTACTGGTTCAAAAGCTACAGCGCTACTTTGCAAGCGAACTTGATCAAGACCTCGCTCAGTTTGACGCTGACTTTTTGCTTGATTTTTTTACCAAAGAAATGGGCAATCATTATTATAATCAAGGTATTTATGATGCCCAACAATTATTAACCGAAAAACTTGACTATATTTCTGATGAAATGTACCAATTAGAAAAACCAGCCAACTAATTGCCACTGAGCAAAAATAGATAAAGTAGCCTTAGCTTTATTATTTACCCTTTATCTGCAAGCTTAATTTTAAATTGTATTATCTAGCGTTAATTGTCATAAGAGTTGATTTATCACAACGATTATTATGATAAATACGCTAATATGATGTTACTGATTATTTGAAACACAAACCATGATGCAAATTACTGATTTAAATGAAGAGCAGAAAATTCTGCCAATATTTCGCTTGGGCTTTCGACCCTTTTTTTTAGGTGGTGCTGTTTTTAGTTTAATTGCCATTACTTTATGGTTATTAATCTATAAAGGGACCATTAGCTTTTCACCCTACGGTGGTGGCTATTGGTGGCATATTCATGAAATGATTTTTGGTTTCGGTAGCGCTATTATTGTTGGGTTCTTACTCACCGCTGTGCAAAATTGGACAGGTATTGCCAGTGTTAAAGGCAAACCCCTCGCCGCCTTATTCTTTTTATGGTTATTAGGTCGAGTGGTGATGTTAATGCCTGAGTTATTAGGGGCAACATTAAGTGCTTTAATAGATTTAAGTTTCTTATTAGCCATAGCGTATACACTCGCCAAACCAATATTAGCAATAAAACAGTATCGTAATTTATTTTTTGTACCACTCTTGGTGATGTTTACCATCGCCAATGGCGAAATGCACTTAGCGACCCTTTACCCACAAAGTGTTTCGTTAAGCTACTCCGGTTATGCCGGCGTTTTATTAGTAATATTTTTAATGTCCGTTATGTCTGGACGTGTTGTGCCAATGTTTACCGCTAATGGTACACAAACCACGAAAGCAACGCCTGCCCCTTTACTTGATAAACTTGCCAATGGCAGTTTACTGCTTGCTATGCTGATGCTGTTGTTACATCCATTGGTGGGTTTTGTGCCGATGTTTTTTGGCGTTATATTAATTTTTGCGGGGGTGTTTCAGTTAATTCGTTGGTTGAGATGGCGACCTTGGATAACACTGGGCGTACCACTGTTATGGTCATTACATTTCGCCATTAAATTTATTTGGTTTGGCCTTATCTTACTAGGGTTTAGCTATATTATTGATGAAATCCCCAGTAATCATGTTTGGCATCTATTAACGATTGGCGGCATGGGGGGAATTATTTTAGCGATGATTTCTCGTGTTTCTTTAGGACATTCTGGTCGACCATTAACCCCACCTAAAATGATGTCAGTCGCTTTTGCATCGATTACCCTATCGGCCATGGTTCGAGTATTTGGACCTTGGCTAGTACCAGAAAAAACTTTACTCTTTGTCGATATAAGTGGTTTTTTCTGGTTGCTTGCTTTTGGACTCTTTACCTTTTACTACGGCCCCATGTTGCTAAAAGCACGAGCAGATGGTCGCCCTGGTTAAACGAAGTAACACTAATGCCATAACATAAATATCACATGATAAGACGGCAAACAGAGATATACTCTGATTGCCGTTTTTTTTTATCTTGATTTCTATTAAGCTAACGACATAACTTCTTTTTGACTACTAGCTATGCAAACCGTTTTTTTAGATCAACAAACCTTTAGTGCCAGCATTTCATTGACTCGGATAAAATCTCAAGTCAGTACATTAAGCTGTTATACCACCACCACAGACAGTCAAATTATTGAGCGTTGTAAAACCGCTGAGATTATTATCACCAACAAAGTATTGTTATCTAAAAATATACTCGAGCAATTACCCCAGCTAAAATTAGTGTGCATTGCCGCAACGGGCATGAATAATGTTGACCTGGTTGCCGCTAAAGCACTTAATATTACGGTTAACAACGTCAGTGGTTATTCACAAGCCTCAGTCAGCCAATATGTCTTTGCGCAAATGCTTGAATATTTCAGTCATACCGCACACCACAACAATAATACTCAACAAGGACATTGGCAAAACAGCGCTACTTTTTGTTTTCATGGTAAGGGAAGCCAAGAACTAGCAGGAAAAACAATAGGCATTATTGGCTTTGGGTGCCTAGGCAAGGCAGTGGCAACAATTGCTGAAGCTTTTGGTATGAAAGTGCTTATTGCTGAGCGTTTCAATGCAACAAAAACAAGAGAAAACCGCCATAGTTTCAATGATGTATTAAAAAAATCCGATGTCATCAGCTTGCATTGCCCACAAACCGATGAGACAACAAACTTAATAAACCGTGAAAGTTTAGCGCTGATGAAACCCTCGGCGTTACTGATTAACACAGCTCGAGGCGCACTGGTTAATAGTGCTGATTTACTGCAGGCATTAAAGCATAAGATCATATCTCACGCGGTGCTTGATGTGTTAGAACAAGAGCCTCCGACAGCGAGTCACCCGTTAATTAATGCTTTAATGAAAAAAGAAATCGATAATCTGTCATTAACCGCCCATATTGCTTGGGCCAGTATAGAGTCGCAGCAGCGGTTAATTGATTTAGTTGCTGTAAATATTAAAAACTATAAAGCCCTATAAGGTTTACTTATAAGGCTTTTGATAAGACACACCTGAAAAAATAACGGTCCTATGAGTTCAGGTGTATTAAGTGATGTTGATTAACTTTCTCTAATAAGATAATCGAATGCTGATAATGATGCTTTTGACCCCTCACCCATCGCAATAACAATTTGCTTATAAGGCACGGTAGAAACATCTCCAGCAGCAAAGATACCCGGCTCAGAAGTCTGACATTTTTCGTCAATGATCACTTCGCCATACTTAGTACATTCAACAACACCCTGTAAAAAATCACTGTTGGGTAGTAAGCCTATTTGGATAAATATTCCCGACAAGCTTTGTTGCTTCATCTCACCTGTTGCTCTATCTTCATAAGCCAGCGCAACAACTTTACCATCTTTAGCAATCACTTCTTTAGTTGCAACATTTTTAATGATGGTGATCTTTTTATGCGCTTGCGCTTTTTCTACCAATATTTTATCTGCTTTTAAGCCAGGTAAAAATTCGAAGACGGTAACATGATTAACCATACTTGCTAAATCTAATGCCGCTTCTATTCCTGAGTTACCACCACCAACCACAGCAACATCTTTACCTTTAAAGAATGGGCCATCACAATGTGGACAATAAGCGACACCAGAACCAATATTTTCTTTTTCTCCTGGTATGCCTAGTTCGCGCCATTTAGCCCCAGTAGCAATGATCACCGTTTTAGAATCGATAACTTCGCCGCTAGAAAGATGTAGCTTTTTCGGCGCTTTACTCTCTGGCTCACCTTTATCAATTTTTTCAACACGTACAAACTCTCTTGTCGTGATCTCGTAATCATTTAAGTGCGCTTGCATATTACCGGTTAGTTGTGTGCCGGTCGTTTTAGAGACTGAAATTAAGTTCTCTATACCTACGGTATCTTTGACCTGACCACCAAAACGGTCAGCAATAATAGTCACTTTTAAACCTTTACGAGCGGCATAAATAGCAGCAGCAACACCCGCAGGACCTGCGCCTATAACGGTAATATCTTGTAACGGTAACTGCTCGTTGTCATCGCCACCGACAATATAAGGAAAACGTTCGATAAGTTTATCGACTAATTGACCTGTGTCTATTTTTCCATTCGCAAATAATTCGCCATTAAGGTAAACACTCGGTACACCTTGAATATTACGTTCGTCTATTAGGTTCTTAAATAAGCCACCATCAATCATTTCACTGCTAATACCTTCGTTTAATAAGGCAAACTGATTCAACGATTGCACAACATCAGGACAGTTATGGCAACTTAAGGAAATAAAGACTTCAAAGTGCAAATCTTCTTTGATTTTTTGCACCATTTTAGTCAAGGTGCTGTCTAATTTAAGTTCGGTACCAGATGATTGGAGAATGGCTAATATCAACGAATTAAATTCATGGCCGCTGGGAATACCGGAAAAGTGGATGCCATTATTTTTACCGTCAATTTCTAAGTAGAACGTAATTGGGCTGCGTAAGCCATCATCGCGCTCAACAAGTATTAGATTGTCTGATACCGATGTTAACTGTGTTAAAAATTCTTTTAATTCGTTGCGTTTTTGATGTTCACCCGTTTGTAAAACTAGTGATACTTTGTTGGTCATATTTTGGGTATAAGCTTTTACTGCATTTAAAATATCTTCACTTAACATGGGGTTACCTCATTATTTAGCTTGTTGAATTTGACATAAGAGCTGTCATCTTGTTGGTTGAAATAAGGCGAAAGAAGCCTGGTTAACCAGAATAACTACTTCCACCCATTACGAGACTGCTGTCTTAGATTTTACCGACTAAGTCTAAACTTGGTGTTAAGGTTGCTTCACCTTGTTCCCAAGCCGCTGGACATACTTCACCGTCATTTTCACGTACATATTGTGCAGCTTTTACATTACGCACCATATCTTTTGCACTTCGACCGATACCACCAGCATGAATATGAGCAACTTGGATAACACCATCTGGGTCGACTAAAAATGTACCACGGTGTGCCATATGGTCTTCTTCAATCATCACATCAAAACCACGAGTAATTGTGCCCGTTTGGTCACCAATCATTGGAAATTTAATTTTTCCAATCGCTGCTGATGAGTCGTGCCATGCTTTATGTGAAAAATGGGTATCTGTTGATACTGAGTAAACTTCAACACCAAGACCTTGCAACTCTTCATACTGGTTTGCCATATCTTCTAATTCAGTCGGACAAACAAAGGTAAAATCTGCCGGGTAGAATAAAAATATTGACCATTTTCCTTTAGTACTCTCAGATGTTACTTCAACAAACTCGTCGTTATGAAATGCTTGAGCTTTAAATTCTGGGATAGTTTTGCCTATTTGAGCCATGGGTATTACCTCTGTTATTTAAAAGTTTTTAGTTAAATGGTTTTGTTTTAAAAGCTTGTTTGCTTTCGATGTGGGTATACTAAATTCAATTGAACGATAAATAAATTTGATTAAATTGATTTCAATATTCTAAAAAATAGAATTATCAAATGTTTTATCCTAATAACTAGCTGGGAAATTATGCGACCGTCGACCTTATGTTCTGACTTGATAATATCAAGAGCAGATATACCGCACGCAAAGAAGATGACTAATTCAATAATTTTGATTAAGATATGACTTACGTTCAATAAAAATTATCATTAGAAATATGATCTCAATAAAACAACTGCACTACGCACTCGCTATTGAAAAGACTTTACACTTTAAAAAAGCCGCAGAGGCATGCAATGTTTCTCAATCAGCGTTAAGTACCGCAATTAATGAACTTGAAAAACAATTGGGGATGATGATATTTGAGCGTAATAACAAACAAGTTTTAGTGACTCAAAAGGGACAACTGATCCTTAATAAAGCTCGACAAGTAAAGTTGGAGCTAGACGAATTACTGCAAATATCAAAAAGCGATAATCAGCCTTTCTCTAGTTCGATGTCGATAGGTGTTATCCCAACAATTGGTCCATACCTTTTACCTAAGGTATTGCCAGAAGTAAGGCATCAGTACCCAAACTTCAAATTAAAGATACTAGAAGAGCAATCACATACCCTCGTTGATATGGTGCGAACCGGAGCAATTGATGCCGCGATACTCGCATTACCCTATCCTATAGAAGGCTTAATGAGTTTTAACTTTTGGCAAGAAGACTTTTATTTAGTCTGTCATAAAGATGAATGCCCACAGAAAACCCAAGAAATTACCAGTGCAGAGTTAGCGACTGAAACATTGATGTTGTTAAAAGATGGTCATTGCCTTAAAGAACATGCACTAGCAGCTTGTCAATTACAAAATCCAAAACAAAGTGCTGATTTTGGCTCTGCTAGTTTGCATACACTGATCCAAATGGTTGCCGGTAAACTCGGAACAACACTTGTACCACAAATGGCCTTAGACCAATTGACTTATAACGAATCTGAACTTCGAGCTATTCATTTAAATGAGCCGGGACCGCACAGAACAATTGCCTTAATCATTAGACCTAATTATGTAAGAACCGATGAGTTGACTATCCTCAAAAATATTTTTACCGCACAACTCACTGATAAATGCAGTTAGCATGATTTTAAATAATCGTTTCATTTTATAGAATTATATATTTAATTTTATGAAATTTACTGAATGACAATGTTAGGTGACAATCATATTATCAAAAATAAATTAGGTAATTAAAATGAAAAATATTATTAATAACATCAAGACAATTTTTAATACAACAAATGATAAAAAAGCCAAGGTTAATTGTAACTACTCAAATAATTACTATGGCGATCAATATTGTCAGACGCAGAAAAATTAAAAGTATCAATAAGGTCAGGTGCTAGCAAGTGTTGATAAAAGCTAGCCCTACCCCCTCCTATCGAGCAAAAACACTATAGATTAATTAAAAAATCTCATTAGCGCCATAACGTTACCAAACCAGTAAGTCACTTAACTTAATTATCGTATGGTATTTAAAATTAACTTGGTGTTTATTCAAAAGGACTGAGTAATAAAGTACAGCTTTAAATGTTTTAATACCTTGTCCCCGTATCACTTTTATTTCTGACGGATCCGCCCTATCTTTGGTGAATCCTAAGTAGACCCGACTTTTCGGGACATAGGGCTCTATTGTTTTAACTTTAGAGCCAACCCAGATGTTTAATCCATTGATTAAACATCTGGGTTGAATATAGCCCTATCTATGTGTCTGGTCAGTAGCTGTTTCAATAACATTTCTTCACTTAGTATCAGAGTAACTTACGCCTTGGCCAAGGTAAAATAACTAGAGCCACTCATCTTTAATTTTTCCATAATGAAAATATCCCCACTGGCCAACTCGTCGCAATGGTGCGAATGGAAATTTGGGTAACTGGCAATTATAGAGTGGCAAGTTTTCTATTTTGGGGTCGATAGCTTTTTCAGCTACTTTTTCAGCCAGACGCTTACCTGCTTGCACCGAAAATGAGACGCCAGAGCCACAGTAACCCATACTGTAAAAAACATTTTTCTTAGTGTTTTGATAAATATGAGGCAAGTCGTCTAACGACATACAGATCCAACCTGACCAAGCATACTGGTAATTTAACTTCGCTAACGGTGGAAAACTTGTTTTTAGCACTGCCAACAAGCGCTGTGCGTAATAAGGATCGTCGGCAGACTTACCCGTTATAGCGCCACGGCCACCAAATAGAATACGGTTGTCAGGCAGCTTTCGGTAATAGTATTTTAGCGCACGTGTATCCATGACCACATTAGAGGTTAAAAAATTACAATCGGCTAACTGTTGCTCTGACAAAGGCTCGGTGACAATAATTTGTGAAAGTACCGGCAAAGTTCGATCGGTTGTTAATGAATGAAAACCTTTAGGTGTATATCCGTTGGTGGCAATAACAATCTTTTTAGCCGTAACAACACCTTGAGGTGTTATCAATTTTTGTTGGTGCCCTTCATCTAAAATATCTAACACTGGAGAGCTGGTATGAACCTTAGCGCCTGCTTCACGTGCTAATCGTTGATAGCCCCAGGCTAGTTTTAACGGATTTAAACCAAAACCATCTTGATATCGAATCGCGCCATAAGCATTTTTATCGTCCATGTATTGTTGGCGAACTTCGTTTCTCGTTAAGATCTCCACATCACTATTCTTGATACCTGCGAAGGTTTTTTGTTGCAGTTTTGCTTGGCTAATAAGCTCAGCTAACTTACTGGGTTTATGGGCGACTTTTAAAAAACCACGTGCTTGTACATCACAGTCGATACCTTCAGCGATCAGTGATTTAACCGTTTCAACGCCAGCGCACATTTCATCATAAATGCCGCGCATCACTTCTTCACCCCATTTTTGCGTCATATCACTATAAGACTTGCGCCCTGAAGACTTGAGAATAAAGCCAGCATTTCTACCACTACAACCCCAAGCCGTTTGATTTGCCTCTATAACATGGGCTTTAATACCATGTTCACGCGCTAAATGTAACGCACAAGAAAGCCCAGTATAACCGGCGCCTATGATGGCAACATCAACATCTATATCTTGATTAATTTGTCCGTCACTGGCCGGGGCATTATTATCAATATCAGCATTTTCAGCCCAGTAACTTTTGGGATACGGGGCACCACAACCAGGAGATTTATCGTGTAAAGGATCGTACATTTTTCAAAACTACTTTAAGAAAGAAAACCACAGAAACTTTACCGTATTTATAGGAAATTTGCTAAGATCAATCTTCTAAAAATCACTTTATTTAAACAAATATAAAAAATGAAAAAACAGTTTAATTCAGTAAAGTCTCAAGTGTCGTACCGTGAAATGTTACCCCGCGATTTTTCAGCAATAATTGCCTTAGGCACAGCGGTTCATGGTGCTGGTTATATTGACGATTCAAACATGAGCATTTGGTATAACAAAGGCATATTAAAATCTGCTGACAGTCCCGAAATCAATGCAAATTTTGTCGCTTATTTAGATGACATACTGATAGGTTTTCGCTTAACTTACGCCATTAATCAATGGGAAATTGACGTTTGGTGCAGCCCAGAATTATGGCAACAACCCAGCGAAAAAGTTTGTTATTTCAAATGCAATACGGTTGATGAAAATTACCGTGGTTATGGTGTTGGCAGTCAGCTACTCAAATTATCAACACAAGCCGCGATTAAACAAGGTGCAAGTGCAGGGGTCAGTCATTTATGGAAACAAAGCCCAGGTAATAGTGCAGTAAAATATTTCACTAAATGTGGTGGCGTGTTAATTAAAGAACATCCAGATCGCTGGAATGAACTCAGTAAACAAGGCTATGAGTGTCCTGAATGCGCAGATGAATGTCATTGTGTTGCTGCGGAAATGATCATTCACTTTGAAAAATGATCATTTTCCCACTAATTAATATGACAAATGGGACTAACCAAAGATTTTCTTAAGTAATGAAGATGACGTTTTAATCTCGGTGCTATTATTTTGTTTTATATCAGCCTGATGTTTAGTTTCTGCCACTGCAGTATCAGGTAGCACTAAGGCATTAAAATCACTGAGGCTTGGATATTCGACCGCAGAATTTTTATGTTCAAAATCGCCACTAGCTGGATTAAAACGATATTCTTTTGCCCATTCAACAATATTTTCAGTGACTTGATTAATCGCTTCAACAATATATCTTACTTCCTTATCAGAGGTGGTAGGATGAAACGACGCACGGATCCAGCCAGGTTTTTCAGCATAGTCACCGCTATTAATTTTTTCGGTGATCTTGTTCGACGTATCATGATCAACATTTAATAATATATGGCCATAAGTGCCCGCACATGAACAACCACCACGTGTTTGCACACCAAACTTATCGTTGAGCAAACGCACCACTAAATTATAATGAACATTAGGTAGGTAAAAAGAAACAATCGCTAAACGGTCTTTAACATTCTTTTCTAGCATCACTACCTTGTCATTTTTGGCTAACTCAGTCATAACATAATCAGTAATTTCTTTTTCACGGGCGGTAATTTTATCAACGCCCATAGCGTTCTTTACTTTTATCGCTAAGGCGGTGCGAATACATTGTAAAAATCCGGGCGTGCCACCATCTTCGCGCATTTCAATATTGTTGAAAAAGCTGTGCTCTCCCCATGGGTTTGTCCAAGTGACTGTTCCACCGCCGGGATGATCCGGTACTCTGTTTTTATAGAGTGCTTTATTGAAGATAAGAACACCCGAACTGCCTGGCCCACCAAGAAATTTATGCGGAGAAAAATAAATGGCGTCTAAGCTTTGTTTAGAGTTTGTTGGGTGCATATCGATATCAACATAAGGTGCTGAACAGGCAAAATCGACAAAACATAAGCCGCCATGTTCGTGCATTTTTTCTGCGAGCAAATGGTAAGGGGTTTTAATACCGGTAACATTAGAACACGCGGAAAACGAGCCTATTTTGACTTTTCTAGCTTGGTATTTTTCTAACAAGAGTTGTAAATGTTCAAGTGACGGTAAACCATGGCTGTCAGGGTCAACAATCTCTAATGTGATATCACACTCATACCAAGTGGTTTGGTTTGAATGGTGTTCCATATGGGTAATGAAAACAACGGGTTTATCACAGTCATCAAACTTCACTTGTGCTTGCATCCGTTCAGGAATACGCAAACCTAGAATACGTTGAAACTTATTAATAACACCAGTCATACCTGCTTCTGCTGTGATCAATACGTCATTATCGCAAGCGTTTACATGGCGTTTTATTATTTTTTGCGCATCATGATAAGCATGGGTCATCGCGCAACCCGTTAAATTGGTTTCGGTATGGGTATTAGCAACAAAAGGCCCTAAAGTATCGGTAATGTAGTGTTCAATTGGCGCATAAAGTCGACCACTTGCGGTCCAATCAGCGTAAACAATATCTAATTGCTTACCATTGATTTCATGGTTTAATGATTGACCAATAATATTATTTCTAAAAGGAAGAAAGTGATTTTCAAGTGACATGACTGACGGCTCGTGTGTTGTTTCGATAAATAATTCTAGCAAAACCTGATTAATGAGCAATCAAAAACCAATAAAAACAATCAATACGCAAAAATAATTCAAATAAAAGTAATATAGAGAAAAAAACTCTAAACTTAACGGCTTTTCGTTGAGATAACGAAAATTCAGTTTCGCGTAAATGTTGTACTTGTCAGGCACTTGATCGGATAACAAGAACAATTCGTCGTACAATGCTATTTACTTGGATAAAATTGCGTTACTTTATTGACTGTTTATAACCGTAGGAATTTAATAAAATATGAATTTTTCTTTGTGTAAGTTTCTGGTCATGCCCGCTATTCTTGTTTCACTTAGCGCTTGTCAACTCACCATGAATAGCAAAAACTCGCCACAAAACACCGCTAACGAAAAATTTGATAGTACGGTTAAAGCACTATTAGATCATCGTGCCAGCACAGGTATTTATCAAGAAGGTGGCGAGCCAAACGAGGAAAGCTATTGGCCTGATTTATCACCACAAACATTGGAAAAAAAATACCAACAGCGTCTCACTATCGCGGCAGCATTTGAAAAGATAACTCAAACGTCACTCTCAGACGATAATAAAATTAATTATGCCATTATTAAAGCCCAACTTGATAATAGTATTGCTCAGTATCATTTTAAAGCTCATTACATGCCATTCAATGCTGAGTCAGGTTTTCACTCTAATTTAAGTTTTTTCATCAACAATACCGCATTTAATAAAGAAAAAGATATCGACTTCTATTTAAATAAATTATCAGCGCTTCCGCTATATTTTGATCAAAACATTTATTGGATGCAGCAGGGATTATCGACAGGGATCACCCAACCTCAAGCGGTATTAATAGGCTATGAACAGTCAATACTTGCCTTTATTCCTGAGCATGCTGAAAATTCTGAATTTCTTAAGCCTTTTAACACAGCGTCAAATTTAATTGCCCCTGACGTGCTTGCTGATAAAAAAAGCCAGCTTATTGCGCTATTAAAAACTAAAGTTATTCCTGCTTATCAGCACTATTATCAATTTTTTACCCAAGAGTATTTTCCAAATGCCCGCAAAACTATTGGCGTGTCAGCGACAGCTAACGGTAATGAATTTTATCGTAATAGAGTTAAGCACTACACCACAACAAATATGACACCTGAGCAAATTCATACCTTAGGTTTAAGTGAAGTAAAACGTATTCGTCAAGAAATGGCTGAGATCATTGTAAAAACTGGCTTTAAAGGGACTTTTGCTGAGTTCACTGATTTCTTACGGACTGATGCACAGTTTTATGCAAAAACGCCGTTAGCCTTACTTAAAGAAGCTGCCTATATTGCCAAACAAATGGATGCTAAATTACCCGCACTCTTTAAGCATTTACCTCGCACGCCTTATGGCGTTGCACCTGTACCAGACAGCATCGCCCCTAAATATACTACCGGGCGCTATATTCGAGCGCAAAATGATACTCAGCCCGGCTATTATTGGGTTAATACCTACGCGTTAGACAAACGTCCACTTTATGTTTTACCCGCTTTAACCTTACATGAGGGTGTCCCTGGGCATCATTTGCAAATATCATTGAATAGCGAATTAGATAACTTACCTTCATACCGCAGAAATGCCTACATTTCTGCCTTTGGCGAAGGTTGGGGCTTGTATGCTGAATGGTTAGGTATTGAAGCCGGCATATACCAAGACCACTACAGTAATTTTGGTCGACTGACCTATGAAATGTGGCGGGCAGCCCGACTTGTTGTTGATACAGGTATGCATGTTATGGACTGGTCAAGAGCGCGTGCGATAAACTTTATGACCGATAACACCGCACTTTCATCACACAATGTGCAAACAGAAATTGATCGTTATATATCATGGCCAGGACAAGCGTTATCTTACAAGATTGGTGAGATAACCATCAGAAACCTACGTAAAAAAACAGCAGCTGAATTGGGACAAAACTTTGATGTCCGTGAGTTTCATCATCAAATTTTGAAAAATGGTTCCGTACCGCTACAAGTACTGGAAGACCAAATTAACGCCTATATTGCCACAACGTTATTAACAATCGCAGCTGACGATAAGAAAAAAAGCATCGTAAGTGAGTAAACACGCATCGCTATATGAGGTGACACTTAGTTCATTTAACTAAGTGTCACTAATGCGCATAAGTTGTCTAGCTCGTACTACAGACCGGACAATCGGCCTGTTTATTTAAGGTAAATTGTTGCCATTGATTTGATAAACCATCAAAGAGATTTAACTGATTAATATGTATGGTGTTGCCGGTTAATAATTTAATGGCCTGTAACGACTGCATACCGGCTATAATCGCTAATACCGGACCGACAATACCAACGGTTTGACAATTTTGGCTAGGCGCTTTTTCACTCGCAGGAAACAAGCATTGATAGCAAGCACTCGCTGGATTTCTGGGGTCAATCACTAATTGCTGACCGTCAAAACCCGTAGCCGCACCAACAATTAACGGCGTTTTTTGCTCAACACAGATTTGATTTAATAAATAACGCGTGGTGATATTGTCGGTACAATCAAGCACCACATCGACCTGTTCAATGTAATAGTTTGCTAATTCTTCATCGAGCATCTCATCAATTACTTCAATCGTAATATCACTGTTATGTTGTTGCAATTTTTCAGCACCAACATCAGCTTTATTATGACCAATGTCATTTTCAGTGAATAATATTTGTCGCTGTAAATTAGTCATCTCGACCTTGTCACCGTCGGCGATAAATAAAGTACCTACTCCGGCGGCCGCTAAATATAAACTGACCGGATTACCTAGCCCGCCGACACCAACGATTAGTACTTTAGCTTCACGCAGCGCTAACTGCCCTTGCTCACCTATTTTATTGAGCATAATTTGACGACTGTAACGTAGTTGTTCGTGTTGAGATAACATTAGCTAAATAATTTCCTTATGGCGATTAACGCAGTATACGCACAGCATTAGCTTTAAATTGAATATAGATAGACTGTTCAAGCACCAAGGATAAGCGATTAGCTGACCAGGCGGTAATGGTGACAAAAAAATCTTGTCCTGAGCAATTAACCGTTAACAGTATTTGTGCATTACAGCGATTAAAACCGGTTATAATTCCCTGTAAATGATTCACTATCGAGCTTTCTCTTGGCTCATGCAAGGTGACACTAATGTCACTAGCGGCAATAATACAGCGCGCTTGTTTAGCTATTTCAAGATGATCATTTAAGGCCATTAATATTTGCTGCTCAGCCAAAACTAAACTTGTTAAGCCATACGCGGGTAAGTGCTCTTTTACCGTTAATGACAAACTCGTTTGATGCAGTATTTCATTGTCGGTGGTCAACTGATGTATCACTTGATGAATATCACCATAATGGCTGACTTTTCCTGAGGATAACACTAACAGACTATTGGCTAACTGCTGAATTTCAGCCAAAGAATGACTGACATATAACATAGGTAAGTTTAACTGCTTTTGCACTTTCTCTAACAAGGTCAGCATCAGGATTTTATTCTGATCGTCTAATGCACTGAGCGGTTCATCGAGTAATAGTAATCGTGGCTCAGCTAATAATGCTCGAGCTAATGCCACACGCTGCTGTTCGCCACCTGAAAGCTGCGCGACTGATTTCACCAATAAACTTTCTAGCTGGGTTAAGGCTACAATTTCTGAAAAATCTAATGGCTTATTCGTAACATTATTCTTTTTACGTTTTTGTCCATAACGTAAATTTTCTTCAACCGTAAGATGAGGAAACAAACGACTATTTTGAAACACTAAGCCTATATTTCTTTGCTGTGGCGCAAGAAAAGTTTTCGCTTGGCTGTCGAATAAAATAGTATCATTAATCAACAACTGACCCTGAGCATCTTTATCAAGCCCCGCAATAACTTTTAATAGCGTCGACTTACCTGAACCCGAATGACCAAAAATACCGGTAATGCCAGTAAGTGATATTTGCTGATCAATAGATAACGAAAAATCGTCATAATCGACATTAATTTTTATTCGTAAATCGGCCATCAGCTAAACCTCTTTGACAAAACAGGCTGAGATTTTTTTGGTCGATTAAGTAAATAAATTAAGGATAATAAAATAAGCGAGCAGATAACCAAACTTATAGAAATAATATGTGCTTGTGCGTAATCGAACGCTTCGACATGGTCAAAAAGAGCAATGGACAACACGCGGGTTTCACCCGGAATATTACCGCCAATCATCAAAACCACGCCAAACTCACCAACCGTATGAGCAAACCCTAAACTAGCTGCGGTAATAAAACTGGCTTTAGTTATTGGTAATACTATGGTGAAAAACCGATCAATCGCGCTAGCGCCAAGCATGGCTGCGGCCTCTAATAAGTCATCACCCAATTGCTCAAAGGCCTTTTGTAATGGCTGCACCACAAAGGGTAAAGAGTATAAAACAGAGCCAATAACAATGGCCGAAAAGCTAAATGCCAGCTGTTGACCGGTTGCCTGTTGCCAAATTTGTCCCGGGAGGTATTGTGGAGAAAACAGCAATAGTAAATAAAATCCCAGTACTGTTGGTGGTAGCACTAAAGGTAAAGCGACTAATGCTTCAATAAACACTTTCGCTCGGCTTTGCATTTTAGCGAGGTACCAAGCGAGTGGTGTGCCAATTAACATCAAAATAACCGTGGTTAAGCCCGCCATTTTTAATGTGGTGATCAGCGCCAGCATATCTGGGTGGCTATTACTCATTGGCACTTATCTCACTCGAAGATGCATAACCTGATTCAACAATAAACTGCTGAGCTTGCTTACTCATCAACAAGGTAACAAAACGTTCAGCTTGGGCTATTTTTTTACTGTGCTTTAAAATCACTAATTGCTGTTTTATCGGTTGATGTAGATGTGAAGAGATCAAGACTCCCTTAAAATTATTGAGCACTAATTGACTATTACTGACAATGCCTAAGTTTACCGCTTGCGAACGTGTTTGCTGAAACGTTTGGCCAATATTAATCCCTTGAATTAAGCGGTTTTTATAATCGTCCCAACGTTGTAAACTTTCTAATACTTGCTTAGCAGCCTTACCGTAGGGCGCGATTCTTGGGTTAGCGATGGCGAGGCGTTGCTTGTTATTATTAAGGGCTACCAATAGATCGCTGTCAATATGCCCCTTTGCAGACCAAAGGGCTAGCTGCCCAAAAGCATAGGTTTGTAGACTATCCTTAACGGCTAAATCACTTGTTGATAATAATTGTGGTCGTTCACTGTCAGCGGATAAAAACACATCAAAAGTAGCGCCATGTTCAATTTGTAGAAATAAAGTACCACTGGATGCCGCGATAAGAATTGGCGCTAAAAATTGTTTTTGATTTGGGTTATAGCGAGCCAGTAACTGTTTTAATGTCGGTGCAAAATTCGAAGCAACCGCAATGCGCAAAGGTGCTTCATTGACACTGACCATGTCTTTAGCCGCCACTAAACTTACCGGTAACATCAGTAGCGCTATCAATAAAAAACGAGTAAATATACCCGCCAGCATTAATGCCAAAGCTATTTACTCCACGCCTGTGCTTTTTCTTTATCACTGGCTTTCGCTGCTAACCAAGTTTCGCCAAGTTCAGTGAGTTCTTTTTTCCAAAACGGCGCTGATACTTTTAAAAAATCCATAATAAATTCATTAGCGGCAAATGCATCTTGACGATGTTTACTGGTTACACCAACAAAAACAATTTGTTCACCAATAGCTAACTGCCCAATGCGGTGGATGATTTTTACACGGCCAATATCCCAGCGTTTTTTTGCCGTTTGAATTATTTCGGCTAATAGCTTTTCGGTCATGTCGGGGTAGTGTTCAAGGAATAATCCTTTAACTGTTAAACCCAAATTATTATTGCGTACTCGACCGCTGAAGGTAACAACGGCGCCATCTTCAACATTATTATTTTCTAACAGATTAACTTCAACACCGTGATCAAAGTCTTCTGTTTGAATACTAATTTCTGGGTACTTATTATTGAGGCTCGTCATATTAACTCTTTTATCCTCCGGTGACGGGTGGAAAGAAAGCCACTTCGTCTCCTGCTTTCACCGAAAAATCACTATTAACCATTTGATGATTAACCGCACAAAGTAATGAATTATTAGTGAGGTAATGTTGCCAATTATTATTTTTTTCACCTAACGCAACTTTAACTTCAGCGACAGTAGTGGCAGAGTCGGCGTTTATTTCCGTACCAGCAGAGCCAAGTTGTTCTCGCAACGCGGCAAAAAATATTACTTTGATCATAGTTTATCCTTTATTCTTTGAATCCTGTAAAGCTTGCTGGGCTTTTGCTTGCCAAGAGCCTGATTTACCACCTTCTTTGGTCATCACCCTGATACCATGAATTTCCATTAAAGGGTCAGCCGCTTTACACATATCAAATAATGTTAAGCAGGCCACAGCAACCGCTGTTAGGGCTTCCATTTCGACACCGGTTTGTCCGGTTAGTTTACATAAACTCGTCACATGCACTTGGCTATTTTCTTCATCAATGGTGAAATCAACTTTTACTTTGGTCAACATCAACGGATGACAAAGTGGAATTAAATCACTACATTTTTTTGCCGCTTGAATACCCGCAATACGAGCAACAGAAAATACATCACCCTTTTTATTATCACCTTGAGTAATTAACGACAAGGTATGTGCCGACATTTGAATAAAACCTTCGGCAGTCGCAGAACGTGAGGTCAGCGCTTTTTCAGTGACATCAACCATATTCGCTTCACCACGTTTGTTGACATGGCTTAACGTGGGCGCATGGCTATTATTTGTTGAATCATTCATTAATCACGCGTCTCACAAACTTCTGCCATTTTTAAATGGGGCACAAAGTTACAAGGGCGATGGCTAGCATCAAGCTGCTCTTTAATGAGTTTATCCCAAGCAGTACGACAAGCATTGGTTGATCCCGGTACACATAAAATAACGGTACTGTTGGCAATGCCGCCAAACGCTCGCGACTGAATTGTCGACGTGCCAATTTCATCAAGCGAAATAGCGCGGAAAACTTCACCAAAACCTTCAACATTTTTATCAAACAACGGCATTAAGGCTTCAGGAGTATTATCACGAGCAGTAAATCCGGTGCCGCCAGTCGAAATAATTGCTTGCACATTATCGTCGGCTATCCATTTTGAAACAATGGCGCGTAGTTGATAAACATCATCTTTAACAATCACTTTATCGGCAAGTTTATGACCTGCCTCAGTTAAGCGTTCAACAAGGACTTGTCCTGAAGTATCATTTGATTCGTCACGGGTATCAGAAACAGTTAATACGGCAATTGATAAGGGAATAAAAGCGTTACCGCTATGTAAAGAGCTCATGGTTTTTCCTAAATGGTATTAAGATTTAAATTATCTGCTAAATCAATTAGTTCAGCATGACAACTTTTTAATTTTGTTGTCTAAATGATTAATTCCCAACTGCGCTTGCTGCCATTCTTGCGGTGTGTTGGTATTAAATAAACACTGTGGTGACTTTAAAGCTAAAGCTTGATGTGGCACCTGTGCAAACATCGAACGGATGGACGGGCCATTTTTCTTGCGATTATTTTTTTCGCTTAACGCACTTTTGTTATTTTGTAGATACTGGACAAAATGTGTGATAAAAAATTGTTCGACAAAAGCATTATTGGGTAAATAAAGTGGTAAAAAATGATCAGCAAAAAAGCAGGCTTTTTGAGCTAATTCACCTTTAATTTTTAACTGTGCAAGTGTTTCCTTGGTCATTAAGGGTAAATCAACCGGTAAAATGAGTAATGATTTAGGTTGGTATTTTTTGATTACACTGTAAATACCGCCCATCGGGCCAAGCTCTGCAAATTGGTCAGCAACATAATGTTCGCTGTTGCCGTTTGCAATATCGCTACCATCAAGATTGCCACTAACGACAATATTATTTATACCAATATTTTTCAGCAAGCCTTTACTGTAACTGAGCATATTTTCATTGCGACCTGCTTGCCCATGCACGGCAGCTTGATTACGCATTAACAAGGCTTTATTACTCCCCATGCGAGAAGATTTTCCGCCGGCTAATACGACACCTAAACACCCTTGATTGAAAAAGGCAGCGCTCATCTTAGCCCCCCAACATCGCAAGGTTTTTAGTGGCACCGGTGAGTTTATCTTGCAGAAAATGTGTCGCTTTTTTATCAGTCATCATCGCGCGAATTTGTGCTTTCAATGGCTCAACATCATCTTCTTGTAAATACTCTTTTAACGGTAAGCCTTCTTCGGTAAATAAACATAAATGTAATTTACCTAATGAACTTACCCGTAAACGGTTGCAGGTATTACAAAAGTCTTTGCTGTACGGCATAATTAAACCGATTTTACCTTGATAATCAGGATGATAAAATTCTTGCGCTGGGCCTGCTGCTTTATCGTTAACTACCGGTAACCAACCATCTAAGATTAGATTTTGCTTAATACGTGCACCTTGTACATGTTGTGCATCAAAAAATTCTTGGTTGTCACCGGTTTGCATTAGTTCAATAAAGCGTAACGTCACCGGAGTCACTTTCAGCCAATCAAGAAAGGTTTTAATATCGTGACCGTTGTATTCGCGCATTAATACCGTATTAATTTTAATCGTTGCACGACCATCTGCCAACGCCATATCTATGCCTTTTAAAATATGGGGTAACTTATTATGACCGGTGATTGAATGGAACATGCGCGGGTCAAGGCTGTCAATACTAATATTAATCGCGTCAATTCCGGCATCTAACCAACTTTCTAGGTGCTCAGGTAATTTATAACCATTAGTGGTTATTGCAACTTTTTTAATCCCGGGCGTTTGCTTACAAGCAGCAATAATTTCAGGTAAGTCTTTACGCAGTGAAGGTTCGCCACCGGTGATACGAATTTTTTCTGTGCCCATTTGAGCAAAAGCGTTAGCAACACGCTTAATTTCGTCAAAGGAGAGAAAGTCACGATCATGGTCGCATGAATAGCCGTCAGGCAAGCAATAGGTGCAACGGAAGTTGCAAACGTCAGTAATAGAGAGGCGCAAGTAATAAAACTTGCGACCAAAGTTGTCTGTTAACATCTCACCTTTCCAAATGTAGGGAGGCTAACAAGTTTCCTTGTTAACCCTGGTGGTTATAGCAAAATTACTATTAACCACGGCTTAAATAGCATTCTAAAAAAAGATTTAGCTAGAAAAGCTCGGCGAATAATTCATTTAATGAATACAAGTATAGTAAACTATTTCACTATTAAAATACGGCTAGACGATAAGTAATTTTGATATGCATCAAAAAGTCATCACTTTGCACGTATTCTTTACTAGCGAATTTACGTCATAATAACGTATTCCTATGCCATTAAGTGAGTTGTAATAGGCGCTTATTGGAATACCCCCGCAAGCGGTGCTAATTTACCGTGTAAAAAAACAAATAAAATAGAAGAGTTACTTATGGTTGATTGTTGTTCTGCTCCCGGATTATTACCTTTCGAACAAGCGATGGAAAAAATGCTATCGGCTATTAAACCCATCAATGAAACTGAAACTATTTCTTTGGCGCTAGGTTTAAATCGTGTACTGGCGCGTAACATATCGAGCCCATTAAATGTTCCTCCTCATCATAATTCGGCCATGGATGGTTATGCGTTTAAGTTAGCAAGTTTACAAACGACCGATAAATTAACCCTGATTGGCCGGTCAATGGCTGGCGCGCCTTTTCAAGGTGAATGCAAAATCGGTGAATGTATTCGTATAATGACAGGTGCAAAATTACCAAGCTGTTGTGATACTGTTGAAATGCAAGAAAACTGCCAAGCAAACGATACCAAGATTACATTTCTAGAAGCCAGGGAATTTAACGACAACATACGCTTTACCGGTGAAGATATTGCGATAAACCAAGCAGTTTTTAGCCAAGGTAAAAAACTCTCAGCGATAGATATTGGCGTGCTGGCCTCTTTAGGTGTGCCAACAGTAGAAGTCTATCGTAAAATTACGGTTGCGGTATTAGCGACCGGTGATGAATTAAAGTCTCCGGGCGAAACTCTCAATGACGGTGATATTTATGAAAGTAATAGCCATGCATTAATCGCGATGTTAACCAAGCTTAATGTCACGGTGATTAACTTCGGTATTATCGCTGATGATGAACAAGCAATACGCGCGGCATTTGAACAAGCCGATCAGCAAGCCGATGTTGTTATTTCTTCAGGAGGTGTTTCTGTAGGTGACGCCGACTATACTAAGTTGATACTTGAACAATTAGGCGAGATTGGTTTTTGGAAAATAGCGATGAAACCAGGTAAGCCTTTTGCTTTTGGAAAATTACCTAATAGTTACTTTTTTGGCTTACCCGGCAACCCTGTTTCAGCCTTGGTCACCGCCCATCAATTAGCCGTACCCGCATTATTAAAATTACAGCATGCCCAAGCTAAAAAGTTACCGCTGTTAAAAGTAAAAACAGCCACCCAATTAAATAAACGCGCCGGACGCATGGACTTTCAACGGGCAGTATTGTCAACTAATCAGCAAGGCGAGATGATGGTTACCAGCACAGGTAGTCAAGGTTCGGGAATTTTAACCAGCATGTCGACAGCCAACTGTTATATTGTTTTACCGGCAAGCCAAGGCAATGTTCCCGCCAATGAAATTGTTAACGTACAGTTATTTGATGATGTTATTCAATAGTTCACGCTATTTTTGACCTATTTTGATAGCTTCTATGAACATTAAAATATATTGCCTGCCAGGTACCATGTGCGATCAACGTTTGTGGCAGGCTTGCATGACTTATTTACCTGAAAATGTCGAGCTTATCCACATTGCCATTCCGGTGGAAAAGAGTATTAATGCAATAGTCACCGCACTTGAGCAAAAACTCCCCGTAGGAAAAATAAATTTAGCTGGCTTTTCTTTAGGGGGCTATATCGCGTCGGCTTTTGCGTTGAAATATCCTGATAAAATTAACAAATTACTGCTTATTTCTAATATGTCTTATTTGTTACCTGCTGCGGAATTAAAAGAGCGCAGCCGAACGATTGCTTATTTAAAATTGCATGGTTACTCAGGCATCCCCACCAAACGTATAACCGCCTTGCTGCACTCAAGCAAACACAACAATCAAGAGATCATTAGCTGTATTCGAGCAATGGATATTGCGTTGGGTAAAGAAACACTGATCCATCAATTAACAGTGACAACCCAGCGCGAAAATTTATTAGTAAAACTTCCTACACTTGCCATCCCTATTCAATTCTTAATTGGTGATAATGACTCACTGGTTAAGTTAACGCGTATTGCCGATATTTTAACGCAATCGACGCTGATTTCTTTAACAACACTTGTCGACACCGGCCATATGTTACCGCTTGAACAACCAGAAAAGTGTGCCGACCATATGATTCGTTTTTTTATCGAGTAATGATACCAATTCTACTTAGTTTCTTCCCGCTCAGCGATATTTAGAAGGTTTATAGGCAAGGCATTGATTGATGAGAATGGTTATTCCCTTATCAAAATCAATAACGCAGCCTGTAAGCCTTTTAAACTCGCCCTTCGGGAGTTTCCCAGCGATTCGATAACTACAGAGAATTACTTTCATATAGAATAGCTATATACAAAATAATTCTATTTGTTCTCAAAGTGCAGGGAAAATCTGAGAGGGAACTAACTAAGTAGACTTGGTATAAGTAAACAAGGTAAAATGGCGCATTATTTTTATACCAAGGAATTCCCGTTGAGCCAGCTTAGTTTTTCCACCTTACAACTCAAACCAGAGTTAATTCAAAATTTAGAATCTATGGGTTATCAACAGATGACCGACATTCAAGCCCAAAGCTTGCCAACTATTATTGCCGGTGGTGACGTTATTGCCCAGGGTAAAACGGGCTCGGGGAAAACAGCTGCTTTTGGTTTGGGTGTTTTAGAAAAACTTGATGTAAAACGTTTTCGTATTCAATCACTTATTCTTTGTCCAACACGTGAATTAGCCGATCAAGTAGCGAAAGAAATTCGTAAATTAGCCCGTGCTATACATAACATCAAAATACTGACCCTTTGTGGTGGTATGCCTTTTGGCCCGCAAGTCGGTTCTTTAGAGCATGGTGCTCATATCATTGTTGGTACGCCAGGAAGAATTGAAGATCACTTAGGTAAAGGCACCTTAAAATTAGACGATGTAAACATGCTAGTACTCGACGAAGCCGATCGTATGCTAGAAATGGGCTTTCAAGCTTCCGTTGATTTTATTATTAGTCAGATCCCTCAACAGCGACAAACCTTATTATTTAGTGCGACTTACCCTGCAGAAATTGCCGATATTGCTAAAAAAATAATGCAATCACCCACCAAGGTAACGGTTGAGGGAAATCACGAAGAAAGCACGATATCACAGCACTTTTATAAAGTAGAAAATGACAGTGAACGTATCGACGGTATCCGATTATTGTTGTTAAAGCACCAACCCGAATCGACTATCGTTTTTTGTAATACCAAAAAAGACGTACAAATTGTTGTCAATGAACTACGTAATTATGGTTTTAATGTTCAAGATTTACATGGCGATTTAGAGCAAAGAGATCGTACCGAAGTATTAGTTCGCTTTGCCAATAAGAGTATTTCAATTTTAGTTGCCACCGATGTTGCCGCGCGTGGTTTAGACATTGATGCGCTAGATGCGGTATTTAATTACCATATCGCTCGTGATAGCGAAATTCACGTCCACCGTATTGGCCGCACAGGTCGAGCGGGTAGCACAGGTATTGCTTGTTCTTTTTTCAGTGAAAAAGAAAGCTACAAAATAGGTTTATTAGAAGATTACCTTGACCGGACTATCGAAGGCGAATTACTGCCAGACGCTAGTGTATTAAACGCCTCGGTGTATTCTCCGAAAATGGCAACGATACAAATAGATGGCGGTAAAAAACAAAAAGTACGTGCGGGCGATATCTTGGGCGCTCTAACCGGCGATAAAACCATTTCCGCAAGCGAAGTAGGAAAAATTCAATTATCAGATAACTGGGCTTATGTAGCTGTAAGCCGAAAGTTTGCCAAGCAAGCTTTCAAAAAACTCAGTGACGGCAAGTTAAAAGGTCGTAAATTTAGAGTCAGATTACTATAGTGACTATCGGTTAAAACAGTGTTTTTCCATAACGAGGTTTTATAAAATGATTGTATTTAATTAAAAACCTCGTATGATACTGTTGTTTTATACAGTTAATTTTGATTGTATAAGCGGTTTTAAATCATATATGATAAAACCATCAAGCATAATATTGATCCTATAAGGGAAAAAAAATGGCAGTTGAAAGTCGATTTGTCGTCATTAGACAAGGTGTGGAGGTAGAAACATTCATGGATAAAAAAGCAGCAGACGAGTATGACAAAATGCTTGATATGGCTGACAGCTTAGCCGAAATGTTTGAAGCCAGTAGCTTTAATATTGATGAAAAAGTGCGTGAAGAACTCTGTATTTACCTAGCTAAAAATCGTGAAGATGTCCTTGTTGCTCTGCAAGCTAAGAAAGCTAAGCCAGAAACTGCGGTTAAAAAGAACGTTACCGCGCCGGTTGAAGCAGCAAATAGCACTGACTCGTCAGCAGAAATTGAAGCGACAGCAAAAGTAAAAGCACCGCGCAAAGCTAAAGCGAGCGCAAACAAATAAAGTGCGGCGTACCGGTTTGAATTTATCTTTACTAAACACGAGATAATATTTAGTTATGCTGTCATATCAACTTATTCGTAGTGCCAAAAGAAAAACGGTTGGCTTACAAGTTAAGCACGGAAAAATTATTATCCGTGCGCCAAAATATGTTTCTGAAGATGATATAGCGAACATTGTTAACTCAAAAAGTCTTTGGTTACAAAGAAAAATTGCTGAGCAACACGCACAACCTGCCACTCAAAATAATTATTATCAAAAAGATAGTCAATTGCTTATTAATGGCGAACTTAAAACACTTGATATTCATTATGGTCTATTTCCAGAAATAACGCTTCAGCAAGATATCATCATAGCGACTCTCGCTAGTAAATTAAAAATAAAAATAGCTGATAATGTAAAAAGCCAAGACAAATATGTAAAGCAACAACTTGAAGCTTGGTTAAAACAGCAAACTCATGCTTATATTGATGAAAAATTATCTCATTTTGCCGAAAAAATTGGTGTTTTACCCAAATCGTTTAAAGTAAGATTATATAAATCTAGATGGGGCAGCTGTAATAGTAGAAGTGAACTTAGTTTCAGTTCTTTATTAGCGATGACGCCAAAATGGATTATCGATTACGTCATCGTTCACGAGCTTTGTCATCTTCGGCACATGAATCATTCGACGAAGTTTTGGCAGTTAGTTGCTCTGAATTACCCTAACTACGGGTTAGCCAAAACCTGGTTAAAATCCCATCAAAACCAATTACAATGGCCGACTATTTAACCATTATAATATCCTCGTAGACAATAAATGAGCTAACAGATAAATCGTCTTATAAAGAAGATAAAATCACTTCAGCATTAGTCCAATAAAATTTACAACAATTTCCTCGGCTTACATTATATTTTTGGCACGAATATCGCTTAGTTTTAGAGTACTATTTTAAATTCACCAGATATGACAATTTATTAACCTTTGTTATAATCAATAGATGAAGAGATAAACCATGAAACTCAAAACCTACAGCTGGAAAGGCATTGCGATTTATACCCTTTCGGCAATAATGTCTCTCATGTTAATTAACCTAATAGTTGCCTTCTAATTAACCTATAAAAGAAAAATATAGCGGAGAAGTTATGACCAGTTTGTTACGATATTATTTATACTTTGTTGCTATATTAAGCTGGTATCAAAGATATCTTCATTAAAAGCGTAAAAAATCAGCATTTTTATGCTTTATTAATTAACAGTACCGCTTATTTAAGGTAGATTAACGCCTTAAAATAAAAAAAATAAAGGATTACCCATTACATGAGCTTTTCAGTTCTTGTTTGTGATGACTCTAACATGGCCCGTAAACAAGTTTTACGTAGCTTACCAGAGCACTTATCAGCTAACGCACAATTGGCAACAAATGGTCAAGAAGCCGTTGAACTTTTACGCAGTCAAGCATTTGACATATTATTTCTTGATCTTACCATGCCTGTTTTAGACGGCTTAGGTGTTCTCCAAACCCTAAAAGATGAAAACATCACACCGGCAATTTTTGTTATATCAGCCGACATACAACCCGAAATGCAAAGTAAAGTACTTGAACTAGGCGCTAAAGCTTTTTTACGCAAACCGGTTGAATTAGAAGTCCTTAACACTAATTTAAGAAATCATGGGTTTTTATGAGCGATCTCAATTTAAATGAAGATCAGCAAGATTGTTTACAAGAAATAATCAATGTTGCTATGGGTCAAGCAAGTGATCAACTTGCCAGATACTTAAACACCTTTGTTTATTTGAAAGTACCAAGTATCGAGCAAGTTAGCACGATTAGCTTACTTAATATGTTAAACAGTAACGAAAACTCTGCTGCGGTTGTTAGCCAAGGTTTCTTCGGTTATGAAGGCATTCGTGGTGAAGCACTGCTTATGTACAAGCCTAAGGATTCTGATCGTCTTGCCGATTTACTTGGCTATGAGCCTGATGAATTATCAGTTGAAGAGCAGATTATCGACTTAAGTTCGATTTTAACCACCACTTTTTTAAATGTTTTTGCCAAACAAATAGATAATCAAATGTCTTATAGTGCACCACGCTTGTTAGCGGGTTCACAAAGTGCGATATCGGATCATCTTGCTCAGCAATCTTTTAATTGGGACTTAGCTTTAAAAGTTAAAATAACTTATCAAGTTACTGATTACTCATTTAATTGCGATATGGTTTTATTTATTCCTGAGTCGGCAATTATCAATATAAAAACAGTAATTGATAGAATTTTGGAAGAGTTCTAAATGCCCGCTGATGATTTTTGCACAGATATTGCTAATAAATTAAATACCGGTATTCTCATCATAGATAGCCAATATAATATCGTGCTATGGAATCGATATTTAGAAGTTCATGCTAACAAAAAGCCTGAAAATGTTATTGGACAAAATATTTTTGAAATATTCCCAGAGCTGCCAGAAAAATGGTTCAAAAGAAAAATTGAAAGTGTCTTTCAACTAAAAACCCAATCTTTTTGTTCATGGGAACAAAGGCATCACCTTTTTGAATTACCTCATACTCGTCCTATGACCACAGACAGTCACTTTATGGCACAAAACTGTTCATTTCTACCACTTGAAATCAAAGACAATAACGAGCACGTTTGTATTCTGATTGAAGATGTTACCGATGTCTGTCATTACCAAAGCAAACTAAAGAAAACACTCGAAGAGCTTGCACAGGCCAATCGTATTGATGGCTTAACACAAGTCTTTAATCGTAAGCATTGGGAAGAGTGTCTCGAAAAAGAATTTTCACGCGCGCGCCGATATAAGCATGGTTTAGCGCTTATTATGTTCGATTTAGATCATTTCAAATTACTTAATGATACTTACGGACATTTAGGTGGCGACATAGTATTAATAGAAACGGCTAAAGTGATCAGTAAACTGCTACGCTTAGGTGATTTATTTGGTCGCTACGGTGGTGAAGAGTTTGCGATTATTCTGCCTAATACTGATATGGTCGGCGCTTTAGATGTTGCCGAACGGATCCGCGTTGCGATTAGTAAAAATATCATTAACTTTCAAGAAACTGAAATAAAAGTTACCGCCAGTGTTGGCGTTGCGGTGATCACCGAAGCTGACACCCGCTATGAAGACTTAATATCCCACACAGACCTTGCCTTATATGACGCTAAGGCTTCTGGAAGAAACATTGTTTGCGTTGCAAAAGATGTTACTGCAGCCTAAAAAACTGAATATATGCGTTTTATTATCCAAATTAAACTACCTTACTGCTTTTTTATGAATAAAATATAACTTTTTATTCATAAAAAACTATTGACAGTAAAACACTGCTCAGGCATTTTATAACCATGAAAACATTTGTCCGTCGTATTACCATTATTATTATCACTACCACCCTCAATGGGATGGTTGTCATCGGCTGACGTGTAAAAAACACAATAAATAAAAGCCCGTGACCCCTTAGGTTCCGGGCTTTTTTTTGTTTTAAGGTTTTAATCATTGTAAATTTTTTGGCTCGCAAAGAATTTACAATAAAAAGGAAGTAAAATGCGTGTATTAAAGTTTGGAGGTTCATCTCTAGGATCAGCGGAACGTTTTGTGCAAGTTGCCAAAATTATAGCTGACAAAAGTAACGACTCTGCCGTTGCCGTTGTTGTTTCCGCCCCACAAGGTGTAACCAACCATTTAGTCGCTATGGCAGAAAATATTAGTGATGAAATAAAGCTACAAAGCGATTTAGAACATTTCAGAAAAGCCATTATTACCATCATTGATGATCTGGGTGCCAGCTTACCAAAATTCAGTCCCTTACATGCAGAGCAAACCCTTATAAACTGGGAACATAGGCTTTCACGTTATTTACAAGGTGCGACTATGCTGTCTTATTGCCCGGATCATATCCGCGCTATAATAATTAGTATTGGTGAGCGCTTAAGTGTTGCCTTGCTTGAATCAGTATTAAACGCACAAGATATTGCAACGTCGGTTATTGAACCAGAAAAATTTCTAATCACTAATGATGCATCTCTCAATGCTGTCGCTGATTTAGTGCTATCAAAAGAAAACTTCGAAAACCATTACCATAATCTCAATAAAGTCGCCTTAATGCCTGGTTTTATTGGTGTTAACAAACAAGGACAAGTAACGACCCTTGGCCGCAATGGTTCTGATTACTCTGCAGCCGTTCTTGCCGTTTGTGCTCAAGCTGAATGTTGTGAAATATGGACGGATGTTGATGGTGTTTTTAACGCAGATCCACGCCTGATAAAGGAAGCAAAATTACTCGATTACTTGTCATATCAAGAAGCGATGGAACTTTCATATTTTGGTGCTAGCGTACTGCACCCTAAAACGATTGGCCCCATTGCCCAGTTTCATATTCCTTGTTTGATTAAAAACACCGGTAATCCTGCTGCGCCAGGGACCTTAATATCTAATGAAGATGATCAAACTAAAAAAGTTAAAGCAATATCTAATCTCGATGATTTAACCATGGTCAATGTCTCAGGACCTGGCATGAAAGGTATGGTTGGCATGGCAAGTCGTGTATTTGCCACCATGAGCCAAGAAAAAATTTCTTTAGTCTTAATTAGTCAATCTTCGAGCGAATACTGTATCAGTTTTTGTATCCACACCAGTGATGCTGAATTAGCCGAACTAAGTCTGCAGCAAGAATTCGAACTAGAGTTACTGAATGGTTTACTTGAACCACTGAAATTACAACATGAATTGTCGATTATTTCTCTGGTTGGTGACGGTATGCACCATCAACAAGGGGTTGCCGCTAAATTTTTCAGTTCATTAGCTCAAGCACGTGTCAATGTAATTGCCATTGCCCAAGATTCGTCAGAGCGTAGTATTTCTGTTGTGGTAGAAAAACGTAAATGTACCGATGCAATGAAAGTCAGTCATCAGAATTTCTTCACCCACAAGCCGACTATTGATGTGTTTCTTGTTGGTTGTGGCGTCGTGGGTAGCGAGCTTCTTGCGCAAATCGCGCGTCAACAACCTAAACTTAAAAAGCAAAATATTTCCTTAAAAGTATACGGCATTGCTAACAGTAAAGGCATGGTCTTTAATACCGAAGGGATTGATTTAGATAACTGGCAAGCAGAAATGAAAGGTGACTCTGTTCCGGTAAATGTTGAAAACATCAAGGCTTTTGTCCGCGAGAATCACCTGATCAATCCAGTGTTAGTCGACTCAACGTCTAGTGAGTCTTTAGCAATGAGCTATGTAGAGTACCTTGAAGAAGGTTTTAATATTGTAACGCCAAATAAAAAAGCCAATACTGACTCTTGGCAATATTATCAAGCCTTGCGCAGTGCAGCACAGAAATCTAATCGTCGCTTCTTATATGAAACGACGGTTGGTGCTGGCTTACCGGTAATTGACACCTTACAAAGTTTGCTAAAAGCGGGCGATGAATTAGTCCGTTTTGAAGGGATATTGTCTGGTTCACTTTCTTATATGTTTGGTAAGCTAGAAGAAGGTATGACCGTTTCTCAGGCCACAGCTATCGCCAAAGACAATGGCTTTACCGAGCCTGATCCACGTGACGATTTAAGCGGTATGGACGTAGCGCGTAAGCTGCTTATTATGGCGCGAGAAGCTGGAATACCGCTTGAGTTATCTGATATTTCTATAGAATCAGTGTTACCTGCGAACTTTGATGCCAGTGGCGATGTTAATGAATTTATGCAGAACTTAGCGAAAATAGATGATGAATTCTCTCAACGCGTAGAAGTAGCAAAAGCCGAAGGTAAAGTTTTACGTTATATTGGCAATATTGTTGATGGAAAATGTAAAGTAGCCATTGAAGCCGTTGCCAGTGATCATCCACTTTATAGTGTGAAAGATGGCGAAAATGCCTTGGCAATACATAGCCGTTATTACCAACCATTACCGTTTGTATTACGTGGTTATGGCGCGGGTGCAGCAGTTACTGCTGCGGGTGTATTTGGTGACTTATTAAGAACATTAGCATGGGAGCAGCAGCACTAATGACTATATCTGTTTTTGCTCCCGCATCAATTGGCAACTTAAACGTCGGCTTTGATGTTTTAGGCCTAGCGGTTAAGCCCATTGATGGCACTTTATTAGGTGATGTTGTTGCTATCGAGTCCGCCACAGAAAATAAACTGATTGTTATTGGCGAATTTGCCAATAAATTACCGGGTAAGGCGACAGACAATATTGTTTGGCATTGTTTAGAGCTTTACAACCTAGCACTTGAAAAAGCGCAACAACCGGTTAAAAAAGTCCAACTAACATTAGATAAAAAGATGCCAGTTGGCAGTGGTTTAGGTTCAAGCGCTTGTTCTGTGGTCGCCGCACTGGTCGCGCTCAATGAATTTTATCAGCAATATTTTGATGAAAAAACGCTGTTATTTATGATGGGGGCAATGGAAGCAAAGATAAGTGGCAGTTTACATTACGACAATGTCGCACCATGTTACTTAGGTGGTCTACAATTAATGGTGCCTGACAAGCACGTTATTAGCCGGAGTTTACCGCAATTTGATAATTGCTATTACGTAATGGCTTACCCTGGTATTAATGTCTCAACGAAGGCTGCACGAGATGTTTTACCCAAGCAATACAGTCGTGCCGATGCCATTACTTTTGGTCAAAATTTAGCGACTTTTGTCGATGCTTGTCACCGTAATGATAAACAACAAGCCTTTTCAGTGCTCAAAGATGTGCTTGCAGAGCCTTATCGCCAGCACTTACTACCCAAATTTATCGAAGCCAAAGACTATTTAAGCGCTCAAGGCCATTTAGCCGTAGGCATTTCAGGCTCAGGGCCTACTTTATTTTGTGTCTGTGATTCCCTTGAAAAAGCACAAAATACTGCGCTTTGGTTGCAAACAAATTATTTACAAACAGACTCAGGTTTTGTTCATGTCTGTCAGGTTGATTTAACCGGCGCTGAGCGATTGCCCGCTTAATCACTTTATTAAAAATACCGAATTTATTAGGAATATGTTGTGAAATTTTATAATTTAAAAGAAAACGATGAACAAGTCAGTTTTGCTGGTGCGGTTAAGCAAGGACTAGGGAAAAATCAGGGGCTCTTTTTTCCTGAAACAATCCCAGTGTTAGATAATATCGATGAATTACTCGCCATGCCGTTAGTCGAAAGAAGTGTGCAAGTCCTCTACCCTTTTGTAGAAGGTGATTTAACCAAAGCGCAATTAACTGAGATTGTGACCAGTGCTTTTAACTTTCCAGCACAAATTCAACCCATCAATAAAGACAGAGCCATATTAGAGCTTTTTCATGGTCCGACACTCGCCTTTAAAGATTTTGGTGCGCGTTTTATGGCTAAATGCTTGCAAGTTTTTAGCAAAGATAAAAAGATCACTATATTAACGGCAACCTCAGGTGACACAGGCGCGGCGGTTGCTCATGCTTTTCATAACATTGAAAATATTCGCGTGGTGATATTATACCCGAAAGGGAAGATCAGCCTGCTACAAGAAAAAATGTTTACAACCTTAGGCGGCAATATTGAAACACTGGCTATTGACGGCAGTTTTGATGATTGTCAGGCATTAGTTAAAAAATCATTTGATGATAGAGAACTCGCCACTACCATAGGCTTAAACTCAGCTAACTCAATAAATATCAGCCGCTTATTAGCTCAGGTATGTTACTACTTTGAAGGTTTTGCGCAATTATCTCGTCAAAAGTGTAAAGCTGAATTAAACGATGTTGTGGTTTCGATTCCTAGTGGTAACTTTGGTAACTTAACCGCCGGTTTATTTGCTAAAGCACTCGGCTTACCGATAAAAAGATTTATCGCGGCAACCAATGCCAACGATACGGTGCCTCGTTACCTTAAAACAGGTCAATGGACGCCAAATGCTACTGTAGCAACAATTTCAAATGCTATGGATGTTAGCGATCCAAACAACTGGCCTCGCGTTGAACACATGCTAAAGTCTGGCATAGTTCCTAGCGATTGTATTAGCTCGGTTGCTATTGATGAAGAACAAACACAGTCGACTGTTTTACAGCTAGCCAAACTGGGATACATCAGCGAACCACATGCAGCCGTTGCCTATAAGGCGTTACAGTACAATGCCAATGACGATGAATTTGGTGTGTTTTTAGGTACCGCACATCCAGCAAAATTCAAAGAGGTGGTTGAAAGTATTTTAGGACAACCGATAGGTTTACCGAAAGAGCTTGCTGACTGCGCTAGCGAAACCATTTTATCAAAAGATATGGCCGCTAACTTTAACGACTTGCGTGATTATTTATTATTAAACGATCACTAATTTCGTTCAGTTAAAAACACGTTTATAATGGTCGTTAATTTAGATTAACGGCCATTTTTATACCTCATGATAAATCAAAATATTAAGCCACAATGGCAACAACTTATTAATGAAGAACAAGCCAAGCCATATTTCATCGAACTAAGTCAAGCACTTGCTCAACAACGAGCAAAAGGCGAGGTTATCTTTCCGGCGCAAAACGATATTTTTAATGCTTTTTGTTATCAAGATATTAAAGACACTAAAGTGGTAATTTTAGGGCAAGACCCTTATCACGGTGAAGACCAAGCCCATGGGCTGGCTTTTTCTGTACAATCAGGTATCAAAGTCCCACCTTCTTTAGTAAATATTTATAAAGAGCTTGTTAATGAATTCGATGATTTTAATAAGCCAAACCACGGCTGTTTAACGCCTTGGGCAGAGCAAGGGGTGCTGTTACTGAACACGGTATTAACGGTAAAACAAGCACAAGCACACTCTCATGCTAAGTTAGGTTGGGAAAAATTTACTGATGCGGTGATAAAGCACATTAATCAGGAAAGTAGCGGTTGTGTGTTCTTACTTTGGGGAGCGCATGCACAAAAAAAAGGTAAAAATATTAATATTGAAAAGCATTTGGTATTAAATGGTCCACATCCTTCACCCTTATCGGCCTATCGCGGTTTTTTTGGCTGTCAGCACTTCTCAAAAGCCAATCACTGGTTACTCTCAAAAAAAATGTCCCCAATAAACTGGCAGCTTCCTGAATAGGCAATAAGGTGAATTAAAAAAGAGACTGCCCTTAGTGAACAACATTAAAGGGCTCCTTTCTATTGTGCCTACTTTTGACTTATAACTTGAATAGTCCTAAATTTTTATCAGTCAACGCATCACGCCAACCCCCTAGCCACTCTGATTTTGCATCAGTATTTTGATAAGGACATTTTTCTTTGGTTTTTCCAGTAAGGCCTGCTTTATACCCATTAGAATGTGCTCTGCCTAAACGATCTCTTTTCTTTGTTTGCATCGATAACTCTCCATCATTGTCTTGGTAATACTTATTAATACTTGTCGAATAAAACAGCAGTCGACAATTCAGTTAAGATTAAGCAAGAGGCTAAATCAAGTAACATTACGATTAAAAAGTGTTCGATAGTTAATGGTGAAGAGCTGAAAAATCTTAATTATAAGATTAAATAAATAAAACAATTTGTTAGCGAAAAACTTTATACCTTTTGAGTATTAAAAATTTTTTTTTATAAAAAATTATTTCAATGTTTTGGAATACCTAAGCGGCTTGAACGTAATAGCGGTTCTAACATGCCCTCAAGGCCATTAAGTTTTACTTCGTAGATTAATGCAAGTTGCTGCCCTAGCTTGCCTTCAGGAAAACCTTTCGATTTAAACCAAACTAAATAAGGCTCTGGCAATTTTAGCAAGGGTCTGCCGGCATATTTTCCAAAAGGCATTATTTGATTGACGGCATCGAGCAAAGCTTTTTGATCTGAAAACATAGTGTCTCTACTAATTGAATTTTTCCTGTCAGGATGATAACCCAAAACCTTTTAACATCATAAAAGTGTCACAAGGTCTATTTATAATCACTATAAGATTATCGACTAACTTCAAACAGGGAACGAACATGTCTATCGTAAGAAAACGCAGTGCGGCACATAAAGCTTATATTCCTTCAAATTCGCGAGATAACCAATATATTTTAGCTGAGTTTGCCATTACCGATGAATTGATACAGTTAATTTCTCCGAGCATTTCAATGCATAGCGCTCAACCTTACTATGATTTTTATCAAAGCTTATCACAATTATTATTTACACTAAGTAATGACTATGCGATAAAAAGTAGCTTATTTATTGCTAACGATAAATTGGTACGCGTGCGCTACAGTCAAGAAATGCATCAATGGCAAACCAGTCAGCAAATTTTGTTTTATTACGATCCACAAAATCATCAATTACAAAATTCATTTTTTGATGCCAGTATTCGTGCAAAAAAGATCACCTTGCTGTTCTTAGCTTCCGGTGACGATATTCGCTTTAATGCCGCGGTATTTCATCAAAAAGTCACCCAGTTACTGTATAGCTTTACCGAGCAGACAAAACTAGCTAACAAAGCGATACGTTTGCGTGATCATCAGCATCTTACCTATGATTTATTTGCTAAAAACAAAGGTTGTTTAGGTACACAAGCACATAAATTACGACCTATTGATGAACGTTATAAATCGCAAAATGTTGTTATCACACCGAACGCATCGGCAATAAGTTATGCGGTAATTAATCTAACGGTTGATAATCGTTTATTGAGTTTAGTTGACATTGATGCCAATTCTAAAGATCCATACAATCCACTTTATACCTATTTAACCGATACTTTTTCACTGGTAGCAAAGCGCTTTAATCTCAATAATGGCGCGTTAATCGCTAATGGATTAGTGCCCATTGTCCGACATAGTTTGCATGAAATAATTTCAAAAATGGGTGAGTTACAAATGTTAGGCTATAACCCTAAACAAAGTCCGTGTGGCTTGGTAAGTAAATGGAAAGCCGATGAGTTGGTTGATAACGTGCAATTTATTTTTGTCGCTACCGCAGAAGATTCGCAGCACAGCGGCTATGGCAGGTTTATTAACCAAATAGAACAAGCAATGCGTTTATTAGCGACCGAACTCGAAATCCCCATTAATAAAGATGAATTAACGCTGAGATTTCATCAGCATATTGCTTACAACCTTGAAACTAATATTTAATCTACTTCGCCATTAATCGTTGGTTTTTTTTGTAGCTTGCGTTGTAAGGTTCTGCGGTGCATTGAAAGCTGACGTGCTGTTGCTGAAACATTACCATTATTAAATTTTAAGACTTGTTGAATATATTCCCATTCGACCTGCTCGGTTGACAGCGTTGGCTCATTTATAATCTTTTGTCCTGAATTTGCAGTCAACGTTGATTTTTTTAGCGAAGAACTGTTATCGTTTTTAGCTAAGGCCGATAATAAAGTCTGTGTATCGACCGGCTTGGTTAAGTAATCATCTGCGCCAAGCTTTATTGCGTCAACGGCAGTAGCGATACTGGCAAAGCCGGTTAACAAAATAATACGACTCTTTGGCAATAACTTCCTCATCGGATTAATTAAATTTAAGCCACTTTCATGATGGAGTTTCATATCGAGTAATATGAATTCTGGCAATTGTCGATGACAAGTTAATAAGGCATCATTAATATTATCGGCCAACCAACAGATGTAGCCATGCTTTTCCATACGCCTTTTAAGCGTATTAGCAAAAGTACTGTCATCTTCAACAATTAATAATTTCATTCACTTTTTTCCTGCATATTATTAAGCACTAACGGCAATTTCAACGTTACTAATGCACCACCCGCAACGTGATTAGTTAAGGTAAGTGTAACGCCTAATCGCTCTAAACTTGCATGACTCAAAAATACTGCCATACCTAATCCTTGTTTACTGTTGACGGGTTTAACCCCTAACTCACTTAATGTTGACTGAGTAAAACCACGGCCAAAATCACGAATGCTTAGCTGCCAATTTTTTTCATCGTAAATGCTAGATAATTCAATTTTATCACTATCGCTAGTTTTAGTGGCTCGAACCGCATTATTAATTAAGTTTAGAATCGCTGGCAATAAAGACGCATCGGCTAACACTTTAGCGTTTTTATTGGCTATATATTGGTTTTTTTCAGATAAAAACGTCACCCTAACATTAGGGTAATTTAAGTTAATATGATCGCGCATTTGTTTAATAATATCAGCACAAAGCACCTGTTTTGACTTTTGCTCTTTAATCTCAAAAACCATTTCACGAAACTCAGCTAAACTTCTGCCACAACGTAATAACTGTCCTTGTAGTTCAACAATCGCGGGATGCTCAGGTAACTCTTCACTAAGTTCATCGACGAGTAGCTGTACCGTTGCTATAGGTGTAGCGAGCTGATGAGTTATTTGCGCAGAAGCGACCCCTAATGACATGATTTTTTCTTGCTTTAATTGCTCTTCACGAAATGCAGCTATCGCTTGTTCTTTTTGAGAGATCCTTCGTGCCATTTGCCCAACAACAGTTGCAACAACAATGCTCGAAAAGAGGAAGTTAATCCACATACCAATAAAGTGGCTTTGCATATTGCCGTGCATAACTGACATCGGTAATAACCACAGTAAAACACTGTATGAAGCAATCGCTAGTAGTGCGACACCTCCCAGTAAGAGCGGTGTTAACGTCACAGCAGCAATGGCAATAGGAATAAGCAATAATGAGACAAAAGCATTCGTGGCTCCGCCACTGAAATACAAAATAAATGAGAGAAATAGAATGTCGGCACAAATTTGCCCAAGTAAGGCGAGTTTATCAGCCTCCCTCCCAGACTGATAATATAAATAGCTGACTAATGTAAATAAAGCTTCAATTGAAATAACAACAATTAACGGTAACCAAGGCAGCTGATAGTTTAAAACGCCATTGACAAAAAGTATTAATATCAGCTGAATAATAATAGCCACACTGCGCAATAAAAGAACGGTGCGAACTTGATTAAACTTTCTAAAAAATAACGACATAATGTTTTATATTGGTTAATAATATTTGTTGATGTTACGCTAATTTTTATATTTTTAACTGATCAAAAACAGTTTTTATTAAATTTCAGACAAAAACATATAGACATCTAAACGTCTATTGTTATACAGTTATTTTAATCATATCTATTAAGGTTTATTTTAATGTCATCACATGAAGAAAAAATCACCCTGGCAGGCGGTTGCTTTTGGTGTATTGAAGGTGCATACAACCAATTAGTCGGCATAAAATCTGCCGTGTCAGGTTATATGGGCGGCAGCGCAGCGCTAGCAACTTATGAAGACGTTTGCTCAGGTCAAACCGGCCATGCCGAAGTCGTGCAGTTAACTTTCGATAGCGCAGCGATCACCTGTCGTGAAATATTAGAAGTTTTTTTTACGCTACACGATGCCAGTCAATTAAATCGTCAGGGTAACGATATAGGCACTCAGTATCGTTCAGGCGTTTTTTATCACAGTAAAGAACAGCAGCAAATTACCGAAGATATTATTAAAGAAGTCGACGCCAGTAATATGTATAACTCAGCTGTTGTGACCGAAGTGACTCAAGCATCAGAATTCTTTTCTGGTGAAAATGTTCATCAAGACTATTTCAACAATAACCCAGGTAACCCTTACTGTCAGGCGATTGTTTCGCCTAAGCTCGCAAAATTTAGAAAAACATTCGTCGGTAAGCTAAAGCCATCAGAGACTTAAAGCGACATGGTTAGCTTGGGAATAAAAGCTGATATTTAACAGATACGTCGCACTGAAAGATAACAGTGTGACGTATCTGCTGCCAAGTACCGGCTTAATACATCAAGGTATATAATTTTCTGCGGTATTTATTTGCTAATGAATCACCATCAGGTAAGGCTTTTAGCACATCAAGATAAAGATCTTTACTCGCAGCATCACCACTGTCTTTTTGCATTAAACGAAACAGTAAGATTAACGCTTCTTCATGACGATTGACTTGGCTGTATTGCGCCACAAGTTGATGTTGTAGAGCAATGTTGTTAACGTCGTCCACTAATTGCGCCTCTAGTGCTTTAATTTCTGGCGAGTCTGCCGCTTGACTAGCAAGCTCAAGTTTCGCGATAAGCGCTTGGTAATGACTGTCTTGATCAACCATTAAAATAGTGGCTAATAAAGCTTCTGCTTCGCTTATTTTACCGGTTTGTAAATAAACATCTGCCATCATTAATTTAATGTCGGCACGTTCACTGTTAAGTTGATAAGCACTATTAATTACCGTGAAGGCATCATTAATATTATTATCAGCTAACAACTTTTGTGCCTGAATAAGTAATAAGTCTTCTTGTTTAGGTAGATGATTCGCTAAAAATGCTTTAATACTATCGTCATCTTGTGGCCCAGTTAAGCCATCAAGTGGTTGGCCATCTTTCACTAAAATAGCCGTAGGTAGCCCTTGAATACCAAACTGTTGGGCAATTTGTTGCTGAGTTTGACAATCGACCGTGGCGTATAATATATATTGCTCAAAACCTTGTAAGCCAATGGCTAGTTTATCTTTTAGCTCTAAACTTTCAGGGACCTGTTCCGCCCAAAAGTCAACTAAGACTAACTTTGTTTTTGATTCTTCTAAAATAATTTGTTGAAAATTTTCTAGGGTAATTTCAATGGCATTTGTAGTCACATTCACTTCCATTTAGTTTATTGATGAGCGTCTATAATCTATATTTTGGGGCAATTATAAAAAGCGCAAGTGTCTTAACGCAAAAAGCTGAACGCCTATCGATAGAAAGAAGTTCAGCTTTAATATCATTAAGAGTGATAGTAATTAGACTTCGCTTAACAACTCGCGAGCAATAATTATTTTTTGTATCTCGCTGGTACCTTCATAAATAGTGGTAATGCGCACATCACGTGCCATGCGCTCGAGCGGATATTCTTTTATATAACCGGCGCCACCCATTAATTGTAAAGCGTCGTAACAAGCAATATTTGCTTTTTCTGCGGCAAATAACTTCGCCATAGAAGCAGCCTTACCAAAGGGTAAGCCTTGTTCTTTGGTGTAAGCTGCCTGCATTAATAATAAACGTGCTGCTTCTAAATCTGTGTAACGCTCGGCAAGTTTCCATTGTAAACCTTGGAAGTTTGATAATGCTTGGCCAAACTGCTTACGTTCAGTGATAAATGCACGGGCGTAATCCATGGCGGCTAAGCCAATCCCTAATGCTAAGGAACCAATACCAATACGGCCGCCAGCAAGTTCGCCAACAGCAACACCAAAGCCTTTATTTTCTTTGCCCATCATAGCAGTTGCCGGTATGCGACAATTATTAAAATTCACTTCATTGGTAGGTGATGCTTTTTGTCCCATCTTTTCTTCTGGCTTACTGACCGTAATACCTGGCGTATTTGCTTCCACTAAGAAACATGAAATACCCTTACCTTTTCGAGCTGTTGCGTCAGTGACCGCCCAAACAACAAAAATATCGGCAAAGCTAGCACTCGTGATATATAACTTGCTGCCATTGAGAACGTATTCATCACCATCAAGTACCGCTGAAGTTTTCATACCAGCAGGGTCTGAGCCGGCGTCATTCTCTGTTAAACAAAAAGCACCAGCTTTATATTCACCACTACAAATTTTAGGTAAATACTTTTGCTTTTGCTCTTCGTTACCAACCGCTTGAATAACTTCAGCGACCATATTTGTCACTGATGTTGTTACGGCTGTCGATGCGCATGCCCGTGCAATTTCTGTTATCGCTAAACTAAAAGCAACAGTACCCGCTTCTACACCGCCATATTCAGCTTTAATATTTAAGCCCATAAAACCCAGCTCAGTTAACTGTGCAAGGTTGTTGAGAAAAAGTGTTTGATCTTGGGTTTCATCAAGTTCGGCGGCTACAGGAGCTAATTCGCTTTCAGCGAATTTTTTTGCCATATCTTGAATCATCATCTGTTCTTCGGTTAATGATAAATTCATACGTTACTCACTTTTGTATTTTATATTTGTATTAAATGCGCATTTAAAATCAGTTTAAATGCTTTATTTTATCTTTATTATTAGTTATATATTAACTAAACGATCGCAGCATCGATTTAGATCAATCAAGCCAGCACAAACCAAAGTAATGCCACACCCAGTACTAAGCGATAGATAACAAATGGCATCATACCGACTTTTTCCAATAGAATAAGAAAGTAGTGAATGCAGGCATAGGCGCTAAAAAAAGCTAACACACTGCCAAGACCAATAGCGCTCCAATCAACGGGGCCTGTTTCAGTAATTAGCTTTAAGGTTAAATAACTCCCCGCCATTGCAATCGCAGGAATTGACAGTAAAAAAGAAAATCGAGCCGCATTTTCACGACTTAGCCCAAGCATCAAACCGATAGTCATTGTGATACCTGAACGCGAGGTACCAGGAATTAATGCCACCGCTTGTGCTAAACCAATCAGCATAGCGCCTTTAAAACCTAGTTTTTCAAAATCGATATGCTCAGTCGCTTTTCTTTTACCCGCTTTAATGTCTGCAAAGCCCAGTAAAAAACCAAAAATTAAGGTAGTAGCAGCAATAACCAGCGCCGTACGTAAATGCGCTTCGATAAAGTCTTTACCGAGTAGACCAAATATTCCTAACGGGATAGTGGCAAATAATATCCACCAAGCAAGCTTGCCATCAAAGCTAGTATTATCACCCTTTATACTGCCAATCCAAGCAACAGCCATATTAGCGACATCTTTGCGAAAATATAAAACAACCGCGAGTAAGGTCCCAACATGCAGAGCAACATCGAGTGCTATACCTTGGTCTTTCCAGCCTAAAACCGCCGAGGGTAAAATTAAATGTGCTGAACTCGATACCGGTAAAAACTCCGTTAAGCCTTGCAGAATAGCTAAAATAAATATCTCTGTAATGGTCATTGCTTATTATATTCCTTATGTATAATTCAATTTTTTCAGTGTCTAACTTTTATAATTGGCTTGACCAAGAAAAGTCTACTGTCGTTATCTGTTGTTGTTTTTTATCGTAAGCTTGCCAAAGTTGCTGGTAAGATTTTTTTAAAATAGGGTGTTTTAGCTCAGGCGCTACTTCAGCCAGTGGCCATAAAACAAAGGCATTTTCTGTTATTTCGGCACGTGGAATTTGCGCCGGAGTGTCTAGCACTAAATCGTCAAATAGCAATAAATCTAAATCTAAGGTACGTGGGCTATACTTTTTGGCATCAATTTCTCGACCATTGGTAAACTCAATTTCACGAAGTGCTTTAGTAACTTGCACTATATTAAGCTCGGTCGTCGCGCCAATCACCATATTATAAAATTCAGCACCGTCGAACCCTACGGCTTTGCTGGCAAATAAAGACGATAGCGTTAACTCACCGAGCAGCGCCTCAAGTGCAGTTAGACCTTTATGCAAATAGTGCTGGCGATTTACATTACTGCCAAGCGAAATATATAAACGCGCCATTACCCATGATTACTGTTATTTGCTTGGCTACCACGTTCAATTTCAACACCAACCGTTATGGCATTATGCACCGCATTAGGCTTAGCTACTTTTAATTTAAGCCAAGGGATATGATACGTGTCGATTAAGAATTTAGCTAAACGCTCTGCTAATGTTTCAATCAAATCGACGGGGTTTTTATTAGCAAATTCAGCTATTTTTATTGATATGTCGGCATAGTCGAGTGTTTTAGCTAGTTCGTCATTTTCGGCCGGTTTGGCGGTATCCCACCCCATAACTAAATCAATCACTAAGGTTTGTTTTATCTCTTTTTCCCATTCGAAGAAACCTATGGTGGTTTGAATGCTCAAGCCTTCAATATAAACTTTATCCATTAACGTATACTCGTCTTTAATGAAACAACTAAAAATATAGGTCGATTTTACCTGTGCAAGGTTATAAAAACTAGTGGTTGACGGATCAATTCATTTTTTTTATTAATAGACGATAGAAAAACTTATTTCCATTGGCATTATGACAGGCTAGAATATCTAAAATTGTTGAAAATTTGTAATAATTAACCATCATTTTAACAATAAACTGGGAGTTTTTGGTATTAGCGCTCTATTAATAACATTGATGATAATGCTTGCTGCCTATTTGGTCGGCTCGATTTCTAGTGCTATTTTATTGTGTAAGTTATTAAAACTTCCTGACCCTCGCACTATCGGTTCAAACAATCCTGGCGCAACCAATGTTTTGCGTATCAGTAACAAATTCATAGCGGCATTGGTGCTGGTCTTTGATATCCTCAAAGGCACTATTCCGGTGTGGGGCGCTTATTTCCTTAATTTAGAACCTCTTAATTTAGGGTTAATAGCACTGGCGGCTTGTTTAGGTCATATGTACCCTATATTTTTTAATTTTCAAGGTGGAAAAGGCGTTGCCACCGCACTGGGCGTATTATTACCAATAGGTTTAGACTTAGGAGGGTTATTGATACTGACTTGGGTAAGCGTGATTTATTTTACTCGCTATTCAAGCCTAGCCGCTATTATGACGGTATCGCTTGCGCCTTTTTATATCTGGCTGTTAAAACCGTTATATATGTACCCAGTGATGATGTTATCGGTATTAATTATTTTTCGTCACAAGGACAATATTTGGCGATTAATTAAAGGAAATGAAAGTAAAACATCCTTTACTAAAAGCAAATAAAGTCATTATATGTCGCCATTAACTCGCGCGTTATTAAACAGCAGATAACGTATCTAATGGCCAACGTGGCGTAGCTTTAAACGACAAATCTGCATCTGTTCCCGCTTTTAAACGCTGCAAACCTGCATAAGCTATCATCGCACCGTTATCAGTACAAAACTCAGGTCGTGGATAAAAAACTTCACCACCAAGCTTTTTCGTGATTTCCGCTAATTTTTCTCGAAGTGACGTGTTAGCGCTAACGCCACCAGCAATCACTAAACGTTTTAGCTGACATTGCTGTAAAGCACGGCGACATTTTATTGCTAAGGTATCAACAACCGCTTCTTGAAATGCATAAGCGACATCAGCATGTGTTTGCTCATCCATACCTTCATTACCTTGTGCTTTTTGTAACGCTATTTCTTTGCGAATAACGGTACCCGCAGCGGTCTTTAAACCACTAAAACTAAAATTCAAACCTGGACGGTCGGTCATTGGACGTGGCAATTTAAACCGTCCTTTTGTACCTTGTTCAGCCATCTTTGATAAAGCAGGGCCGCCTGGGTAATCAAGTCCAAGTAGCTTAGCGGTTTTATCGAACGCTTCACCCGCAGCATCATCAACGGATTCACCCAGTAATTCATATCGGCCAATACCGTCGACACGCACCAACATGGTATGTCCACCAGAAACCAGCAAAGCAACGAAAGGAAATTCTGGCACGTTTTCTTCTAACATAGGCGCCAGTAAATGCCCTTCCATATGGTGAACAGGTACGGCAGGTAGTCCCCAGCCATAAGCTAAACTTCTGCCAATAGAACAACCCACTAATAATGCCCCGACTAAACCAGGTCCAGCGGTATAAGCAACACCGTCTAAATCAGCGGGGGTTAAGTTGGCTTCTTTTAACACTTCTTTAATTAAAGGTATTGTTTTACGGACATGATCTCGTGACGCTAATTCAGGAACAACTCCGCCGTAGTCGGCATGAACAGCTATTTGACTATATAAACGATGGGCAACAATACCTTTTGGCAAATCGCCCTCACCATCATCATAAATAGCAATACCCGTTTCATCACAAGATGTTTCTATACCTAAAATTCGCATAATACCCTTAACCTAAAAACCTAAATAATGTTTATTTCATTTTATCGAGCGATTTTAACGCCACATTCACTATTATACCCATTTGATTAAGGTTGTGATCTACTTTTTTAAGAGAAAATCGATAAAGGTAAGCGCCAACACTTATCAAGTAGTGATTGGTTTTATCCCATAAAAATGAGTGGACATATAATCAACTGAGTATTAAACCCGCTAATTTTAGTTTTAAAAAATATTACACTTTACTTTAACTAGTGCTTCGCTTTAGAATACGTCACCCAATTTTGATAGAGTGGGTGTTTGCGAAGCAATAATGCTTAAGCGATACACCAATCATATAGATACATACTAAGGTTATACATGCCAGTAATTAAAGTTAGAGAAAACGAACCATTTGACGTTGCATTACGTCGTTTTAAACGTTCATGTGAAAAAGCAGGGATCCTTTCAGAAGTTCGCCGTCGCGAATCTTACGAAAAGCCTACTTGGGAACGTAAACGTAAGAAAGCTGCCGCTGTTAAGCGTGCTGCTAAAAAAGTTTCTCGTGAAAACGCTCGCCGCGTTCGCATGTACTAAGATACCTTAGTAGTATTTAAGACTATCGAGTAAAATAAATGAGTTTAATAGACCAACTCAGAGATGAAATGAAAATTGCGATGCGTGCTAAAGACAAATGTCGTCTTGGTGTTATTCGTATGGCCATATCATCAATTAAACAAGCCGAAATCGATCATAACCTCGAACCCACTGATGAGAACATCATTGTGATTTTAACCAAAATGGTTAAACAGCGCAAAGAGTCCATCAAAATGTTTACTGAGGGTGGTCGTGATGAATTAGCTGCTAAAGAAGCTGAAGAAGTAACCGCGTTAGGATTTTTTCTTCCGCAACCGCTTTCAAGTGAAGAAATTAGTCAGTTAATTACCAAAACTATTGCTGATACCGGTGCCGCTTCAATGGCTGACATGGGTAAAGTAATGGCGGTATTAAAACCTTTAATGCAAGGTAAAGCAGACTTAGGCGCAGTAAGCGGCCAAGTTCGTAATACCTTAAACGCATAACGGGTTCTGATAAAAGTTTACTGTTTTCGTTTTATTAAAAAGTACATTTTAAAGCCGTGGAATTTATTTTCACGGCTTTATTGTTTTATATAATACCTATTTATCGTTTCACTTGGCTGAGAAGTTAAAAAACACCTATCCAGTACAGGCCAATTAGGTTTAAAATAACCTTCGCACAAACAACCAAAGAAAATGTAGACATGGCTGGTATGATCCCTCGACAATTTATTGATGATTTATTAGCGCGTGCTGATATTGTTGAATTAATTGACTCTCGAGTACCGTTAAAAAAAGCCGGTAAAAATTATCAAGCTTGTTGCCCGTTCCATACCGAAAAGTCTCCCTCGTTCAGTGTTAGCCAAGATAAACAATTTTATCATTGCTTTGGCTGTGGAGAACACGGCAATGCTATTTCGTTTTTGATGGAATTTGACCGTTTAGAGTTCCCTGACGCTATTGAAGAACTTGCCTCCCATTATAATATGGAAGTGCCACGCGAACAAAATAACCAAAGCCCTGCGCAACTAAAGCAACAACAACAAGTTCACCAACAAAAACAAGATGATTACGAACTGATGGAAAAAATCAGTCGTTTTTATCAACAACAATTAAAGGTCGCTACCGATAAAGACTCTGCCATTGATTATTTAAAAGGTCGCGGCTTAAGTGGCGAAGTGGTAAAGCGCTTTGGTATTGGTTATATCAGTGATGCTTGGGATGGGATGATGAACCATTTTGCCAAAAACCCTCAAACCACTCAGCAACTTGTAGATTTAGGTATGGCAATTCCTGGCGATAAAAATCGTCCTTATGACCGTTTTAGAGGTCGCATTCAATTCCCCATTCGTGACAAGCGAGGTCGGGTTATTGGTTTTGGTGGCCGTGTATTAGGCGATGGCACGCCAAAGTATTTAAACTCTCCAGAAACACGTATTTATCATAAAGGCCATGAACTTTACGGATTGTTTGAAGCAAAACAAGCTAATAAACAATTGTCACGATTGGTCGTGGTTGAAGGTTATATGGATGTTGTGGCACTAGCACAACATGGTGTTGACTATGCCGTAGCATCGCTTGGTACCTCTACCACCCCAGAGCAATGCCAGACGTTATTTAGAACCGTTAAAGAAGTTATTTGTTGTTATGATGGTGACCGAGCAGGACGAGATGCCGCATGGCGAGCCATGGAGAATGCCCTGCCTTTAATCAACGATGGTACCAGTTTAAAATTTGTATTTTTACCTGACGGTGAAGACCCCGATTCCTTGATCAGAGAAAAAGGTCAACAAGCTTTCGAAGAGATCCTAGATAACGCGACACCCTTGTCAGTTTTTCTCTTTGACCACCTTTCTTTGCAAGTGAATATGAGTACCTTGGAAGGGAAATCAAAAATGATTGAGCTCTTCCAACCCTATTTAAATAAACTGCCTGATAGTACCTTAAAAGATTCAATTTTGACCGAATTAGCCAATAAATTCGCTCGTGGCAACGAAAAACGTTTAGACGAATTACGTAAAAAGAACAATCAAAACAACAAGGCGAGCACGGTAAAGAAGCAAAGTAAGATCACACCATTACGCCTTGCTATTGCATTATTACTTGAGCACCCCCATATCATTAGTGCATTACCAGATATTACTATTTTACAACAGCTCGATATGCCAGGTATTCCTTTGCTCAATCGACTGTTAGTTTTATGTAAACAAAATTCAGAAATTAACAGTGCTCAGCTCATTGAACATTTTCGAGGGACCACTGAAGGTAGCCAATTAACAAAGTTAATGTGCTTACAACATCATGTTGAACCTGAAAATGCTGAATCGATGTTTATTGATGTAATAGAAAGTTTTTTAAACAAATTTATTGAACAACGTACGGAGCAATTGCTTGCCAAAGAACATGCAAGTGGCTTAAGTAAAAATGAGAAACAAGAATTACATGCATTGTTAAGTGCGTAGCAAACAAAAATAAGTTGAACATAGTTTAACGCTGGCAATATACTAAGCAATTAGCTATAATTTCCGGCTTACTGTTTTCATTTTGATAGCCATAATTTAGGTGGACACTCGTCAATGAATCAAGCCCCACAATCTAGACTTAAAGAGCTCATTACCAAAGGTAAAGAGCAAGGTTACTTAACTTTTGCTCAAGTTAACGATCACCTGCCACAAGATATAATCGATTCAGACCAAGTTGAAGACATCGTTAGAATGATCAACGACATGGGTATTCAGGTATTCGAAACTGCTCCAGATCAAGATACCTTGATGATGACAGAAGGTAATACTGATGAAGATGCTGCAGAAGCAGCTGCCCAAGCACTTGCTACGGTTGAAAGCGAAATTGGTAGAACAACTGATCCTGTCCGTATGTATATGCGTGAAATGGGTACGGTTGAGCTATTAACACGTAAAGGCGAAATTGTTATCGCCAAGCGTATTGAAGAAGGCATCAAGGAAGTTCAGCGTAGTGTTGCTGAATATCCGCCGGCAATCAATTTCTTACTCGATATGTGGGACAACTTTGAAGCTGAAGAAGTTCGTTTAACCGATATTATTGTTGGCTTTTTAGACCCTGATGCTGAAGAAGAAGAAATCCCAGCAGCAGCGACACATATTGGTTCAGAGCTTTCAAAAGAAGAGCTTAACGACGAAGATAAGTCTGATGGTGACGAAGAAGATGAGGAAGAAGAAGATACCGGTCCTTGTCCTGAGCTTGCTAAAGAAAAGTTCACTCTACTTCGCAATGCCTACGAAAAAGCAAATAAAGTAATTAATGCTAAAGGTCGCGGTCATAAAGACGCACAAGCAGCAATTGATGATTTAGCTGAAGTATTTAAAGAATTCCGCTTAATTCCTAAACTTTTTGATAAGCTTGTTAAAAACATGCGTAGCGTAATGGATAGATTACGTATTCAAGAACGTTTAATCATGAAGCACTGTGTTGTTGGTGCTGGCATGCCTAAAACAACCTTTATCAAGATTTTTCCAGGTAATGAAACCTCTAAAGATTGGTTTAACGAACAAAAAGCTGCGGGTCATGCTTACTCAGCAAAAATGTCTGATATTGAATTAGACGTTGAACGTTGTATTTATAAATTAAATCAATTAGAGAAAGAAACCTTCTTAAATGTACACGGTATTAAAGATATTAACCGTCGTATGTCTATCGGTGAAGCTAAGGCTCGTCGTGCGAAAAAAGAAATGGTTGAAGCTAACTTACGTTTAGTTATCTCGATTGCTAAAAAATATACCAACCGTGGTTTACAATTCTTAGATTTAATTCAAGAAGGTAACATTGGTTTGATGAAAGCGGTTGATAAATTTGAATACCGTCGTGGTTACAAATTTTCAACGTATGCAACGTGGTGGATCCGTCAAGCGATCACCCGTTCAATTGCTGACCAAGCCAGAACGATCCGTATCCCAGTACATATGATAGAAACGATTAATAAATTGAATCGTATTTCTCGTCAAATGTTACAAGAAATGGGACGTGAGCCAACACCTGAAGAATTAGCTGAACGCATGATCATGCCGGAAGATAAGATTCGCAAGGTATTAAAAATTGCTAAAGAACCTATTTCAATGGAAACCCCTATTGGTGATGACGAAGATTCACACTTAGGCGACTTTATTGAAGATGGTAATGGCGAGCTACCCGTTGACTCTGCTACCGCTGAAAATTTGAAAGATGCGACGCACGAAGTATTAGCAGGGCTAACGGCTCGTGAAGCTAAAGTGTTGAGAATGCGTTTTGGTATTGATATGAATACCGATCATACGTTAGAAGAAGTGGGCAAGCAGTTTGATGTTACCCGTGAACGTATTCGTCAAATTGAAGCAAAAGCGTTACGTAAACTACGTCACCCTTCTCGCTCTGAGCAACTTAAAAGTTTCTTAGACGGCGAATAAAACTTTCATTTTTAAATAGATGACTTAAAATCCAGTAATTAGTTACTGGATTTTTTTTGTCTTCAAATAACTCGACTTAACAAACAGCCAATCAAATTTTTCATAAAAGGACTTTCTATGCGCTTTTTCATCTTACTATTTTCTATATTCTTAACGCTACCCACTTTAGCCACTAAATCTGGACCAATCGAAGTAACACCCTTTGCAGGTTATCGTTTGGGAGGAGATTTTGATATTTCAGGAAATTTTTACGAAGAAAATGATCTTCAATCATTACAGGTAGATATAGATGACAGCTCAAGTTTTGGGGTGATTGTTGCCTGGCCTTATGACAATAAACGCCAAGGTGAATTGCTAATAAGCCATTATGAGAGCGAATTAATTCCTGACAGTTTATTCACCCCTGATACCATCGATTTGGCAGTGACCTACCTACACATTGGAGGAAATGTACCGTTTTCAAACAGCTTAATACCGGTGTGGTTTTCTGGTGGCTTTGGTGTTACTCATTTTTCACCCGAGGCAAAAGAACTTGATGATGAAACCAAACTGTCGGTTAACTTAGGCCTTTACAGTAAATTGCAATTAAATGACCGTATAGCGATTCGTTTAGGTGCAAGAGTTTATGCGACACTTATTGATTCTCAAGATGCACTTTTCTGTGATAACAACAGCTGTAAAATCGCAATATCGAGCGATATGTGGGTACAAAGCGAATTATCAGCCGGATTAACCTTTACCTTTTAGTCCTTATTATTCGGTGATAACATGTTGCGGATCAGATAGAAATGTTTGGTCCGTCAAGGTTTTCAAAAAGGCAATTAAGTCTGCTTTTTCTTCTTTTGTTAAGACAAATCCTTTAATGAACTGACTTTTTAGGGGATTACTTCGCCCATCACCTTGATATTCACCTTTGGTAATATTTCGTCCACCTGCCGCATAAAAATCAATAACTTCCGCTAGGCTTCCAATACTTCCATCGTGCATGTAGGGCGCACTAACTTCAATATTACGTAATGTTGGCGCTCTAAAGCGACCATTATCTCTCATTAACGTTGAAATTTCAGACAAACCGGTATCATGCTTAGGGTAACCTGATTTGTTACTACCACTTTGCTGGCTCACATTATACAAACCGGTATTGTGGAAGGGTCTGCGATCAATAAGTTGCTTTTCATGACTGGTAGACTGGGTAAAATTAAATCCACCATGGCAATGATGGCATTCAAGCTGCTCAGAGAAAAATAAATTCATACCACGTAAAGCTGATGCAGAAATAGCATTATCATCAGCCAAATAGGCATAAGCATCGAACGGCGAATCTAAAGAAATTAAACTGCGCACGTAACTTGCTAATGCTTTAACAATTAAATCAAAACTTATGGTTTTTTCTGGGAAGGCTTCAGTAAATAAACGCTGATAACTCGTGGTATTAAATCGCGCTAAAACCTCATCTTCATGACCGGTTATACCTAATTCGACCGGTGATTCACCAAACATAGGTAATAGTATTTGCTGCTCAATAGAGGTTAAACCGTCATGGGCCCAGGTTAACGTTTTGTTGTACGCTATGTTAACTAAAGCAGAGGCATTACGGCGATGTGGTTGTGCGGTGCTACCAAATGAGTGAGGGGTATTTTCGCCAAAAGCAAATTGTTGATGATGACAACTGGCGCAAGCTTGTTGTTGATTAGCAGATAAATTTCTATCAAAAAATAGCTGCTTACCTAAATTAACTTTTGCTTGGGTCATTGGGTTATCTTGCGGTACTTGCGGCTTAGGAAAACCTTCGATAATGGGCCACTGATATTCTGCTGCTAACTCTTTACTATCACTACAAGATTGTATTAATAAACAAAGAGTTACTAGCACTAAGCCCGATAAGTAAAGTGTTACTGTCTTTAAACGTTGGCTAACCATCTATTTGCGCCTTAAGATTTGTTTTAAATAGCATGGACTGATCAGTATTATTGGTATTTATCCCTAAATTTTTAAATAACACTTTACAGCTTTCTTCATCTACCGCCGACTGACAACTGTTCGCACGTGTTAATGCTATATCAGCAATTAATGCGGCTAAATCAAACTCGATGGTAGTTATTTGTGAAGTAAAAGGCAAAGAAATGACAACTCGGTTAGGGTACAAACATTCACTTTTTGGCGCACGAACAGGACTTAAAGCTTTACAACCGGTAGAGCCTAGATGAAACAACCAATCATCATCGGGTGAAGCTAACTCTGCACGTATAAATTTGTGACCACCCTGCCATCCCCAGAACATTGAAGCTTCATTTAACGGGCTAGGCTGTGTTAATGGATTAAGATGATTCAGTGCAAACGGTACACCTAAGGTAAAACGAATATCGGTTATAACCCTAGTTTCATTTAAAGGCGTTAATTCAAGTTGCCAATAGTCTTGATGACCTTCTCTGTTACACTCCTCTCCCAATAAGGCGATATTCTCTGCTTGATGGGCGTTTGTTGTCATCAACCATGGCTGCCAGCCACTTTTTTTAGTGTTAACTTCAACATCATGTATAAAAAACTGTAATTGTTGATACTGCCACTTTGTTGATGCTACACCTAGTGCTTGTTCATTATTACCACTGAAGTTACTGGCACAGTTCAAAGCAACCTCTTTATAAACCGGTGTAAAAGTAAGCGTGGTTGGTTTTTCTTTTTGAAAACATCCTGAAAGTAACGTTACGCTTAACAGTAAAATAGCAGCGCCAGAGAGAGATTTATTTAATATATAAGTCATTTTAATTTGGCTTAATCGTTGAATGCAAAGTAATATTTACATTAGGTTAAACTACCGTTAACTGCCTGGTGTTAAATTGTACGTTAACTTGCTATGGTAAAGCCAACAAAAACTCAACAGCTAACGAAGAAACGAGCACCTTATGGCTAAATTATCACTGCCCATCGGTATTGCAATTATTTCAATATCATCTCTTATACTCTCTGCCGATATATTTGCGCACTCAGAACATGATAAATCAAGGTTTGTCGCAAGCAATGGCATAGACAAGGAGCGGTGTGATAATGTTCTTAGACCTTGTAAAACAATTGCCTATGCGGTTAGCCAAGCTAACAAGGGTGACAAAGTACTCGTAGGTTCAGGGGAATTTACCATTACTTCTAGCGAAGAGCTATTCTTCTTAAAAAGTGCTCTTGTGCCAGTTTTTGGAGGCTATAATCGTTTCGATCATTATCAATCACAAAGCCCACAATCTAATGTAACCACTTTATATAATATTCCAACTGATATGGTTGATGAATTAAGAAAAAATGGTTTTAGGGTCATTGCCGATGGTAAAGCCTTTGCTAAAGATAAAGACTTAACACTCAAACTTGCCAGTTATCACCAATTAAGCCAAAGCCAATCTAATGAAGCATGCGTAAGTGGTAGAGCCGATGTATTTGATTGTAATAATATCGATTTACTTACTCATTTACCTTTATCACAAATGTCTAGCTTACCGAGTGCGGGTAATGATATTTGGGGACATGTAGATTTAAATACCAATAATGAATTTGCCATCATGGGTGTAAATAATGGTGTGATTGTCGTTAACGTTACCACCCCTACTACACCTGTAGAAGTCGGTACTGTTCAGGGAGTTAACTCTTCTTGGCGTGATGTTAAAGTTTATCAATACTTTGATGAAAATATTAATCTATGGCAAGCTTATGCCTACGTGACCACTGAAGGAAGTAATGGTGGCGTAGCAATTATTGACCTTAACAACCTCCCTAACTCGATAAGCCTAGTTGAGAAGAATAATGTGGTGAGTACATCGCATAATGTTTACATAACTAATGTCGATCATACCCTTAACATTACTCTGCCTGACCAAACTGCTTCGCTGCAACTTATTGGCGCAAATAGTAAAAGTGGTGCATTTCAAAGCTATTCATTAGCAAACCCAAAAACATTAGTTAATGTTATCGCTAAAAACTTTGGTAGTGGCTACACCCATGATGGTGCTTCTTTGGTGATTGATGATCAGCGCTCGGTTAATGATTGTGGTTTAACCTCGGGTAGTTGTACTGTTTTCATTGATTTCAATGAGGACGTCATGAAGTTATGGAATATCACCGATCCTAATAACTCAACTCAATTAGGTACAGCCAGCTATAACGATGTAGCTCAAAACAATAAATATGTCCATTCTGGCTGGGGAACAGAAGATAAACAGTTCATCTTATTACATGACGAGTTTGACGAACAGCGCGGTGGTTTAAACTCTACCGTTAGAATATTTTCGATTGCAGATCTTAACAGCCCAACACAGGTAGGCCAGTGGACCGGCCCTACAAGAGCGATAGATCACAATGGTTTTGTTCGTGGTAACAGATACTATATGTCTAACTATGAGCGAGGGTTAACTGTTTTAGATATAACTGACCCAGCAACTCCAACAGAAGTTGGCTTTTTTGATACTTTCACACCAAGTAATAACGCTAGTTTTAATGGTGCTTGGGGCGTTTATCCGTTTTTACCTTCCGGAAATATTTTAGTCAGCGATATTAATAGTGGCCTCTATGTATTAAAAGACAACACCAATGCTTCAACTAAAGGTATGTTCGGCTTTGAAAATAAAAGTACACAAACCGCTCAAGGAACAAGTTTTGACTTAACAGTGCAACGTAATGCCTCAAATGCCAGTACAAGCGCTGCAGTTAGTTACCAAGTGATTCAGGGGAGTGCCAAGCAAGATACTGACTTTACAGTAGCAAGTAGCACACTGACTTGGGCAGCCAATGACAATGCAGACAAAACAATTAGTATCGCCATTGCTGATGACCCAACAAGTACTGAAATAGCAGAGTCATTTTTTATACGTTTATATAATCCAACCGATGGCGCCACGCTCGGCGCTAATAATTACAACACCATAAATATTGATGGCCTAGTCGATAATGGCAGCGGAAGCTTTGAGTTTAACCAGCAAACTATCGCAGAAAATGTGGGTGAGTACATTGTAAACGTAAATCGTATGGGCAGCACAAAAGGTAGCATTGCCTTTGGGTATCAGCTAACGTCAGGTGAAGCCATTATTGGTAGCGATATGCTTGATGCATCTGGTCAAATATCTTGGGCTGACGGCGAAAATGATACTAAAGAAATTACCCTAACGATTATTGATGATACCGAAGAAGAAGAAAGTGAGATTTTCACCTTAACGTTATCAAGCGTTGACGACAGCAACCTTGGTAGTAATGCTGAAATAACGTTTACTATCGCTGATGACGATCAAAATACCGCCCCTGTAGTGACACTTAGTGAAGATTTTGAAGTAAATACCGGTCAAACACAAAGTTTAATAGCTCAAACAAGTGATAATGAAAACGACGCTATGACTTACCGATGGGAGCAAACGTCAGGCTCTGAGGTGGTATTAACGAATGCAGATACATTATCAGCAAGTTTTACTGCACCCAATAGTGCTGAATCGCTAATGTTTCAATTCACGGCAACAGACTTTAGGGGCGCATCAACAACAAAGAGTATTACCATCTCAGTTATTGCGCCTCCGTTGAATACCGCCCCTATTGTGACACTGGGAGCGAATTTCGAATTAACTGGTGGTCAGACACAAAGCTTAGCAGCACAAGCCAGAGATGCAGAAAGCGATACGATGACCTATCTTTGGGAACAAACTGCAGGTTCGAGTGTAACCTTGTCTAATGCCGATACTTTAATCACAATTTTCACAGCGCCTAATCGTGCTGAGTCACTAACATTTAAATTTACTGCAACAGACTCTAAAGGAGCATCAACAACAGATAGTATTACCATTACCGTAGTGGCTTCATCTCCAGTAGTTACATCGACACCGAAAAAATCTTCTGGTGGTTCAATATTTTGGTTAACAATGCTTTCATTATCTTTATTGATTAGAAAAATAGTAACGATTAAGTAATAGAGTTTAGGCAATACTGATAAAAACCACCCTTATTGCCTAACAATTGACCAAACACTATATAATTTAGCACTTTTTAAAAATACGCTAGTGACAACAAAATAAAAAATGCTTATACTTCACGCCGCTTTAAGTTGAACCCTCAATACAAAGCAGAAATAAATGGCCCCTTAGCTCAGTTGGTTAGAGCATCCGACTCATAATCGGCAGGTCCCCTGTTCAAGTCAGGGAGGGGCCACCACTTTTTCAATAAAAATCAATCAAAGACAAAAACCCACCGACTTTACTTATTCGGGTCAAAAACGCGTACTAAAGTAATGGAATACTTGATTTAACATATAAAATTTTAAAGGATTAAAATGAATAAATTTCTAACGTCTATCTGTTTTTCAGCCGCTTCACTTCTTACATTCTCAGTATCAGCTGAAGAATCAAATCAAACAATTAAATTGTGGAGCGTTGGTGTCGGTTCTTATGCATCTACCGTTAACGTTGATGGTAAATATGGCGATGAAGATATTGAATTTGATGGCTTAAACTTTTCAGCGAGTTATGCATTTTCTGACAACACAGCCATTAGAGCTAGTTATTTTTCTTTAGAATACACTGATTCTTCTGAACTAGAATCTAATGGTTTAGATGTCGCCGCATATTATGGTACAGGTCTGGCTTCACAAGGTTTCAAGGCTTATATTGGTGGTGGTTTTTTCAACGACACATGGTCAAGTCAAAACCAAGATGAAAAGTTCTCTGGTATTCAGCTAAGTGGTGGCTTTGGTTATAACTGGGATGTTATATCTCTTGAACTTATGGTTGGGATAAGAGCTGCTGATGATTATGCCGATTTTATAGCAAATTCTGGTTGCGAAGGTGAAGTTGTGGCTGTCTCAAGTTCGTTACTTCTTAGCCTACGATTTTAAGACACTAAACAGTAAGTTCGAGTGAGCCCCTTTGCATTAGCAGGGGCTTTTTTGTTTAGCCACTTTATAATGAGCAGTGATTTCTAAAAAAATCATATATTTCAAACCCATTCTCTGTTGCAGCAACACTAAAACTATATTTCATCATGAAATTAGAGTAAAATATCTAATTAGAAAGGATTCTAAACAGCGTGTATAACGTTGAGCCTTTCTAATATTAAAGGTTTAATAATGAATAAATGTAAGTTTTGCAATAACGAATCACCTGTTAAGAAGATCCAGAGAAGTTGGACAGAAAAACATTTCAGCCATAGGAATGAATTTAAATATCAATGTAGAAGTTGCTATAAATTGATGTTTAAAAAATAAAAATTATCTCTCTCTCAACCCATCAAATAGAAGTTCCCTCTCCCCTTAATATCCACTGAAGCTGCATCTGACACCCAAAGGCTGGCTAGTTATCAGGTTGTGCTATAACTTATTTAAACCAGTACTCAACAGTATTGGTTTTTAGTCAAGTCAAAACCAAGATGAAAAGTTCTCTGGTATTCAGCTAAGTGGTGGCTTTGGTTATAACTGGGATGTTATATCTCTTGAACTTATGGTTGGGATAAGAGCTGCTGATGATTATACCGATTTTATAGCAAATTCTGGTGGCGAAGGTGAAGTTGTGGCTGTCTCAAGTTCGTTACTTCTTAGCCTACGATTTTAAGACACTAAACAGTAAGTTCGAGTGAGCCCCTTTGCATTAGCAGGGGCTTTTTTGTTTAGCCACTTTATAATGAGCAGTGATTTTCTAAAAAATCATATACCTCAAACCCACCGACCTTATGTATTCGGGTCTATTCGTTTATACGAAATTTAAATCTTTAACGCTTATGCCTGTTATTTTGAAGAAACTACAATTGCACAACACTAAAAACTGAGACAGTTGGCTGTTTACGATGTAAATCCTTCGCTAGCTTTACTTGAACCTACTACTTCAAATCCCTTAGGTGGTATGCCATATCTAAAATCATACTTTAATAAAGTGATTTTCATCACTGAAGATAATTTTTCATGTGTATTTATCCTAATATTCACATAAAAAAAGGAGATACGCATATTTTACGTATCTCCTTATTAAGCTGTCTGATATTTAAATTTAAGCGGCTCTTTTTATCAACTGTCTTCTAAATAATCCAAAACTCATTACGATAAGTATCCAGCCCATAGAGCCTCCACCACTTTCTTTTGGCGGCGTTACTAAAGGAGTCACAGTAGCTACATTATTAACAGTCACCGTCGTCGTTTTAGATATAGCATCAACACCATCTGACACCGTTACCTTGAACTCGAAACTCTGATCACTTGAAACGGCTGGTGCCGTAAAAGTAACTGTTATATTTGAAGCTCCAGATAGCGTTACTGCAGGGCCTGTGGTTTGCTCCCATTGATAACTTAGCGCGTCGTTATCTTCATCAGCACCTGTTGCGGTTAACGAGATAGTAGTACCTTCATCATAAGATGAAGCATGACTATCAATTGAAACCGTTGGTGCAACATTCACTTGAAGAACTAATACGTTAACTTCGGTTGCAGAGCTGTCTTGACCATCATTGACAGTGAGCTCAAAAGTTAAAAACTCATCGTTACTAACCTGTGGCGCTGTAAAGCTTAATATCCCCGTATCTTGCCCTGAGAGCTCAACCGTTGGACCCGTTAACTGTACCCATAGATAGGTTAATACGTCATTTTCTGCATCGGTAGTCGCTGATGCATCCAAGGTAACAACACTGCCTTCATTTACTGTTTCATCAGTATTAACAACAATAACAGGTGCTTGGTTGGTGAATTGTGACGTTAGCGCTCCAGGGTCTTTAATCATACCATTTGCAAGACCGTCTGCATCATTTTCTCCACCATCTTTAATGAGTAGTTGAATACAGTTGTTGCCAGCAGTTAGACCTTGTTGATACTGGGTTGATAATGGGTAAGGACAGTTACCGTCTTCATCAGTTAAAGCCGAATAAACACCATTATTACTATCAACCACAAAATCAAACCAACCTTTACTGTTGCTATACTTTCTATAGATACTACCTTCAGGTATTGTTTTGCCGTTTGCTAGAGGAATGACAATAGGCACAGATTGACCAGCCTCAGTCAAACCTGAAACATTAAAGTTAGTGATAGTCGATAACGTAGTAAAATGCTCATCGTTAGAAATATTGTTAACATTAACTGTTGCATTAGCTGCTGTTGCGCCACCTGACGTTGTAACTATATCACCAAGGCTTAAACTTAAGCCACTCACAGTTTGCATTGCTGCTGTTGAGTCATCAATCGGTAAACGACTTGGATTATCGTCAATATCTAAGTAATCAGATATACCATCATTATCACTATCACTATAGCCTTCGTCAGCATCTGAAATTCCATCGTTATCACTATCCGTATTTATATCCAATGGTGGAAGTGAAGCATCGACAACAATATTTTTATCAACAGAAATACTATATAGCTCACTAGTGTTACTTTCACTTACATTCACGGTTAATTGATAAGTGTCTGACGTTAAGCCATCAGGAGAGAACTCAAAAGTAGATATTAAACTATCAGTATTTAAATCAACCAGAGTATTGTTCAATGAACTCCAAGTAATATCGTGTATATCATTTACATTAATATCATGAACAAAGGCCTTCACAGTGACAATGCCACTTTGACCATCAACAACACTGATTTTTTTATCATTTTGTTGAGTCACTAATATTAGTGTGGGTGTAAAGTTGGTTTGATCTACCGTTAATTGAATAGACGTTACAAAACCTAATGCTGCGTTGTTAGCTGATGTTATGGCAACAGCGTAAACATCACCATTAAGTGCGTCATTGGGTATTTCAATGGTAATAACACCTGAAATATTTTCAGCAATTGAAAGTTCGTTCGTTTTAACGATTGAACCAGACTTCATCAGCGTATAAGTTACTCCAACAGGGTAAACCGCAGCATTACCTGAAAGCGTTACAGGTAATACAACCGTAGCGCCTGGCTCAACTTTTCTGCTTTGGCTTAATTCTACAAGTGGGTTAATGTGCACGTCTACCTCTGTTTCAGCAATATTACCTGAGCTATCGGTTGCCGATACTGGCACAAGATGAGCACCCGAAGGATAAAGCGTATCACCAATAACAACTGCATTAATGTTTCCATCAACTAAGTCATAAGCCTGAACATTGTTTATCGCGTCTGAAACATCGCTAAGAATACCTATTGCAGTCAGAGTTTGTATTTGAAGCTCATCAAACATCGCAACGGTTGTATCAACAATTATCACTAATTGTATAGCTGTAGTGACGTTTCCAGCAAAATCTGTTGCTGTCCATGTTACCTCATGCGTACCCAATGACAGTGCATCGCTATAGTCAGACACAACAGTTGGCGCATTAAGGTTATTATCAGTGACTTCTGGCACAACTAATTCTACATCAGTCGTAGTACCTGTAGCTTCAAAAGTAACATCAGAAAGTTCAATAAAAACAGGTGGTTCATTGTCGCCAAGAGAGTCATCTAAAGGAGCACTATCATCTTCGTCAATAATTCCATCATTATCATCATCAATATCTGCGTTGTTACCAATACCATCTAAATCTGTATCTACTGATTCCGTGCCGTCTAATGGGAAAGCATCATCAACATCTAAGACACCATCATTATCATCATCGGTATCTGTGAAGTCAGAGATGAAATCACCATCATTATCAGTTGGTATGCTTTCATTATTTAATGGATCAGTTTCAGCAGCAACTTCATCAGTATCGATAAAACCATCACCATCATCATCTGTATCAGCACTGTTGCCAATACCATCTAAATCAGTATCTATAGTTTCCGTAGCATCTAGTGGGAAAGCATCCGCGGAATCAGCAACACCATCGTTATCATCATCAGTATCAGCATTATTACCTGTACCATCCAAATCAGTATCGACAGACTCACTGGCATCTAGTGGGAACCCATCGTTAGTATCTAAAACACTATCGTTATCATCATCTGTATCAGCATTGTTGCCAATACCATCCAAATCTGTATCGACAGACTCAGTTGCATCTAACGGGAAGGCATCTGAATCATCTAAGACACTATCGTTATCATCATCAGTATCAGCATTATTACCTGTACCATCTGAATCTGTGTCTACCGACTCTGTTGCATCGAAAGGGAATGCATCAAGGGTATCTGCGACATTATCATTGTCATCATCAGTATCACTATTATCACCGAAGCCATCAGAATCAAAATCGGCAAATTCGTTAGCATTTAATGGAAAAGCATCTTCACCGTCGAGAACACCATCACCATCATCATCATCATCAGTATTATTGCCTACACCATCACCGTCCGTATCTAATTTCTCACCAGGATCTAGTGGTAATGCGTCTTCATCATCATTAGTGCCATCACCATCATCATCGGTATCGGTATTATTACCTATACCATCACCATCAGTATCAAGGGATTCCGTTGCATCCAACGGAAAGGCATCTGTGCCGTCTACAACACCATCATTATCATCATCGGTATCGGCATTGTTACCAATACCATCTAAATCAGTATCTACAGATTCAGCTGCATCTAATGGGAAAGCATCGTCTGCGTCTATAACAGTATCGTTGTCATCGTCGGTATCTAGTACATCAACAAAACCATCTAAGTCTGTATCTAAATTTGATCGACGAAGTGAGCTAGTATCCGACTCTAATTCACCTACTTGTTGGAATAAGAAAGTTCCATTGATATTAACAATTGAAATAAGTTCGCTGGTATGAACTAATTCTTCATCAAATGAAGTATCTTCCTGCAAGCTAATGGCAAAGGTATCAATTGATGTCCAATCAGAATTTACTTCAAGAGTTGAGGATGTTACAAGCGGAACACTCTGCTCTATGGGGTTTAATTCGTTTTTGTAATAGGCCAAGTAACCAATTACTTCACTATAGTCACTTACAGTATTGTTTTCTTGTTCAACTAATTTTGCTGAAAAACCAGTGTTGGTAATATCGTAAGAAAGTAAGTTAAATACTTTATCATTTGAATTACTTTGACTTGTTAAGAACACCTGAGGAGTAGCAGAAAATGGGTTTTCAAATGAAACATTTTGCCACTGTTGAATAGAAGAAAGCTTAATATTACCCACTTCAAACTCATCACCGTTATCTAGTAAGTATTTGCCTTTTGTAAGCGCAGCGTAAGGAACACTTTCTTCAGCATGAACACCATCTTGGCTTTCCCACTCAGAAAATAAAGCCGTAACACTATTTTCAGTAATACTCGTTATTTTCGCTACACCAGCGCCGCTGTCCTTAAAAGTAGGTGCCCCTAATAAAATAACAGGGTCTGGAATTACGGTAGAAAAATCTTTAGTTGCTTCCTGGCTGCTAATAGAAAACTCACCAATTCGCATAGCTTCTTTAGAGTCTGTATCGCCAATATAAAAGCGCTTAGAAGTTATGGCTTCTTGATGACCTGCTATATCAACAGAGAAAAACTTAATAACACTAGTTTCACTAAGCGTTATGGAGCTTTCATACATCGTAGAGTTAGTTGTTGGTTCGCTACCATCATTAGTGTAATACGTTTGACTACAGCCAGAGCTAACACCACCAATATCATCATTACACGACAACGTGATTTCAAAAGATAAAGGTGAAAGTATACTCGTGCTTGATAAGGTAGTTACTGGTGGTGTTTGATCTTGAATTGAGAAGCTCAACCAGCCCGCATAATTAACCTTTCCTGCACCACTACTAGTGTTGCCATCATAAATAAAACTTAAGGCTTTCGGGTTTGTGCCTGCATTAATTTCAGCGCTGTCATCAACACCCCACCAGTTATTCTTCGCAACAAGTGCAAAGCTAGTATGGTTTTCTAATGCATATCCCGTATTACCAACAATATCATTGTTGTTGATTAGCGGCTTGGCATAACCATTAACATTAATACCGTAACCTTGGTTGTTAGTAATAATATTATCAGTTAAATCAAAGTCACCATTACCATTAACATCGTCGTAATTTACATAAATACCTGAGCCATTATTATCAATAGTATTTCCAATAATTGAAGGGATAGCTTTACCTGAAACGTACAAACCTATATTACTGTTACCCGTTATTTCATTATTATGAATGGAAGGTTGGGTATTATTTTCAGATGTGTAAATATAAATCCCATAACCTGAGTTATTACGCACTTTATTACGGTTAATAGCGGGGTTAGCATTACCTATGCTATTAAAATAGATCCCATAAGAGTCATTATTATCGATGATGTTATCTTCGATAATAATACTATCGGTCATACTGTCCCCTGACGAATAGCCACTCTGAAACTCTAAACCATGGCCTGAATTGTCCGTAACCACATTACCAGTAAAAATAAAGTTACTGCGTACATGATAAATATTCACCGACCCTGAATTATTGCTGACTTTATTATTAACCAGTGATACATCATACGCTTGGGATATATATATCGACTGTCCATTTTTATCGAGGATATTTTCATTTAGAGACCAATTTGCATAACTGCTTGAGCCATACACAGCATAACTATTGTTATCTTGAAAGATATTACTCGTTAGTGTGATTTGAGCATTGTAGGAGGATTCATCTTTAATTCCGTAACCATTATTACGAATTATACTATTGGTTACCGTAATGGACTTAGAGTTACTATTATAAATATCAATACCATACGCACTATACTCAATCGTACTATAAGAAAAACTTGCACTTCCTTGCTCTATACGAATACCACCCCAGTCACCTGTTGCAGGCTCTCGATTACTACTGGTTAGTGTGACACCTTTAGACTCAGTTCCAGCAACATTTAAGCTGCCCTTAATAATCAGTTCACTGTCATAAGGGGCTTGCCCTCCTACTGTGTCATCGGTGTTTGCTAGGAATAACACCTTAACGCCTGGCATAATAGTTAACGTGGTATTAGCTGAAACCGTAACATCACCCGTGACAAGATAAGGACTATTCTCTTCTGTCCAAACGGTATTTGCTAATAAGGTAGAGCCTTTAATCACCGTCGCGGCATAAAGTGCAGTGCTACGTACTTGCTCTGCATCGCCCCAATCACCACTGACATCTTCATAAAATACGGTAATTAAATCGCCCGATTGAACATCTAAAATGCCATCGGCAGTATTCGGTATTTCTGATTCATTAAGTGTAATGCTGCTAATGAAGATTCCGGTATCAACGTCCGTTTCCGTTAGCGTAACGCTTTCGCCAACAATGGTGCCCGCGCTGGTTGAAAAGGTAATGGTATCGCCTACAGAAAAAGCAACACTGTTATTTTCTATTTTAAAACTTACTTCATTATTGTCACTGGTATAACTAACAGACTCTCCTGTCATCATGTCTGTCATGAAGTAGTTTTGGTTTTGTAGTCCTGAGACACTACCTGTAACTCTAAAGTATGAGGTGCCCATCGCCATATCTTGACCCAAAGATAAGATTGTCCAATCTTCGGTTTTGGTATCGTAAGAGGTTTTTAAAACAGTCAACGTGCCATCGCCAACATTACTTGTTGGTGCAACTGGTGTGGTCGCACTAAAAGGCGTACCCGTATCTTCTGTTTCTGAGGTAATTTTAACCGTTAAGGTTTCAGCTACCGCAGGGTCTACATTTCCGTCGCTATCGACAACTTGTATGTAGGCACTTTCACCATTTTGATAAGTCGGTACAACAACATCCGATGAATCCGTTAAGCTGAGTTGTCCTGTCATGGTGTCTGAAACTGGGGTTCCACCACCAGAATTACTATTATTCAACCAGCCCGCATAGTTAACCTTTCCTGCACCACTACTAGTGTTGCCATCATAAATAAAACTTAAGGCTTTCGGGTTTGTGCCTGCATTAATTTCAGCGCTGTCATCAACACCCCACCAGTTATTCTTCGCAACAAGTGCAAAGCTAGTATGGTTTTCTAATGCATATCCCGTATTACCAACAATATCATTGTTGTTGATTAGCGGCTTGGCATAACCATTAACATTAATACCGTAACCTTGGTTGTTAGTAATAATATTATCAGTTAAATCAAAGTCACCATTACCATTAACATCGTCGTAATTTACATAAATACCTGAGCCATTATTATCAATAGTATTTCCAATAATTGAAGGGATAGCTTTACCTGAAACGTACAAACCTATATTACTGTTACCCGTTATTTCATTATTATGAATGGAAGGTTGGGTATTATTTTCAGATGTGTAAATATAAATCCCATAACCTGAGTTATTACGCACTTTATTACGGTTAATAGCGGGGTTAGCATTACCTATGCTATTAAAATAGATCCCATAAGAGTCATTATTATCGATGATGTTATCTTCGATAATAATACTATCGGTCATACTGTCCCCTGACGAATAGCCACTCTGAAACTCTAAACCATGGCCTGAATTGTCCGTAACCACATTACCAGTAAAAATAAAGTTACTGCGTACATGATAAATATTCACCGACCCTGAATTATTGCTGACTTTATTATTAACCAGTGATACATCATACGCTTGGGATATATATATCGACTGTCCATTTTTATCGAGGATATTTTCATTTAGAGACCAATTTGCATAACTGCTTGAGCCATACACAGCATAACTATTGTTATCTTGAAAGATATTACTCGTTAGTGTGATTTGAGCATTGTAGGAGGATTCATCTTTAATTCCGTAACCATTATTACGAATTATACTATTGGTTACCGTAATGGACTTAGAGTTACTATTATAAATATCAATACCATACGCACTATACTCAATCGTACTATAAGAAAAACTTGCACTTCCTTGCTCTATACGAATACCACCCCAGTCACCTGTTGCAGGCTCTCGATTACTACTGGTTAGTGTGACACCTTTAGACTCACTTCCAGCAACATTTAAGCTGCCCTTAATAATCAGTTCACTGTCATAAGGGGCTTGCCCTCCTACTGTGTCATCGGTGTTTGCTAGGAATAACACCTTAACGCCTGGCATAATAGTTAACGTGGTATTAGCTGAAACCGTAACATCACCCGTGACAAGATAAGGACTATTCTCTTCTGTCCAAACGGTATTTGCTAATAAGGTAGAGCCTTTAATCACCGTCGCGGCATAAAGTGCAGTGCTACGTACTTGCTCTGCATCGCCCCAATCACCACTGACATCTTCATAAAATACGGTAATTAAATCGCCCGATTGAACATCTAAAATGCCATCGGCAGTATTCGGTATTTCTGATTCATTAAGTGTAATGCTGCTAATGAAGATTCCGGTATCAACGTCCGTTTCCGTTAGCGTAACGCTTTCGCCAACAATGGTGCCCGCGCTGGTTGAAAAGGTAATGGTATCGCCTACAGAAAAAGCAACACTGTTATTTTCTATTTTAAAACTTACTTCATTATTGTCACTGGTATAACTAACAGACTCTCCTGTCATCATGTCTGTCATGAAGTAGTTTTGGTTTTGTAGTCCTGAGACACTACCTGTAACTCTAAAGTATGAGGTGCCCATCGCCATATCTTGACCCAAAGATAAGATTGTCCAATCTTCGGTTTTGGTATCGTAAGAGGTTTTTAAAACAGTCAACGTGCCATCGCCAACATTACTTGTTGGTGCAACTGGTGTGGTCGCACTAAAAGGCGTACCCGTATCTTCTGTTTCTGAGGTAATTTTAACCGTTAAGGTTTCAGCTACCGCAGGGTCTACATTTCCGTCGCTATCGACAACTTGTATGTAGGCACTTTCACCATCTTGGTAAGTCGGTACAGTAATACCTGATGAGTCTGTTAAAGAGAGTTGCCCTGTAGTACTTGCTGTCACAGCCAGTGATATTAGAGAAAAAGTTAGTGCTAAAGTTTTTTTATAGTATGCGTTCTTCATATTATTATTCCATTTATTGAAGTTTGCTTATTAATTTATTTTTCTGACTTTTTTATCCAATCGACCATCACTGGTGATCTGGGAGGGGTATGCGTATTTGGAGGTTGGCTATTTTTCTTTTCTAATATGATTTCTTGTTGCCATTCAATCTTATTGCCAATAAATAACTCACCTGAAATACGTTCACTTTTAACAATCAGTTCTTGAAGACATTGTTCTTGCTGAACGCTTAGAAAGGTATTTTTATCAACTGACTTAATAGCGGTAATCACGCCAGTTTTAATTGATTCATCTTTAATAGTCGCCATATATAGTTGCTCAAAATTTTTCTTAAGCGCATGACTATAGTAATTTTTGCTTAAACGAGGATTTTCCCAATTAATAACATTACCAACCAAAAGCTTGTTTGGTAGATTAGCAGCAGCTAAAGTTAATGTTTTTCTTGAAGGCAATTCCACGTTTATGAAAGAGTAACCGCCACCCGTTTGAATAGACAATATCTTCCCGGTATTTTTAATAATACGGTCTGCAAAATTTTGGGGATTTGGGGTTGGTTGAGTTAACTTATTAGTTATGGGTAATGCAGACTGATTAACTTGAGTATCTACATTTTTATCTTCTTCAGTTGTTATCAACAAAAAGCTTAAAACAATAACTCCAAGCATAATCAAAAACAACAACTTACTATTAAAGTATTCTTTATTCATTCAAATTCCATTTACTACTACAAAATCCAGTTATGATTTTAGAAGTATCTTTAGTACCAGTAAGCGATACTAACAATAGGTTGGGAGTATTTAATAGCTAAAAATTCATGTTGACCAATTTGTGCATATAATTGCCTCTTTTATGCTAATGATAATGATAATGTTAATGTTAATGTTAATGTTAAACACTATAAGGATTACAGGAGTTTTATGTCGTGAGCTTATACTTTTTATAAAGTGTTGAAAAGTATCCAAGGTGCTTAAAACCAACTGCATATGCAGTTTCTGCTAATGTTTTATGAACCTTAGATTGGATAAACTCATCCGCCTTGAACAACCTCTTTTGGCGAATAAATATTGCGGCACTTAGTCCTGTTTCTTTTTTTAATCTTCGTTGTAATGTTGAACGGCTCATAAATAACTTTTCAGCTAAGGCGTTTACATCAAAGTTATTATCATTCATGTTAGCGAGAACAATATTTTCAACTTTAGTCATAAAACTTATATTAATTTTTTGATTAGCCTGCTCTTTTATGGATTGCTCACCTATGTTTTCTTGGAGGTTTTTAAGTTTTGATAACTTTACATCCGCCTCGTTGCTTAAAGGTGATTCAATAGATATGACTAATATGCTTTCATTTTGGTCACTTTCACATTCGACAGGAATAATAATTGAGTGAAAACGTAATTCATTTCCCTTGAAATCAACTACATTAGCTTCTTGTTCAACGATTTCATTCGTTTTTTGTGCTTTATTTAAACTCTTAGTCATATTTTCACGAAATGATTGCGGATAAAAACTGAAAGGATACGGTTGCCCATAAAAGCTAGTTATATCATCAATATTGAGTAATTTAACACCCGCTGGGCTCATATATTTTAAGTTACAATCAAGGTCTAATACTTTGATACATATGGGAGCGTTATCAAGTAAGGCATTTATTTGTTTTTGAGAAAGACTTGACTGGAGTACTGATGTTATAGATTTTGATGCTTCTTTATCTAATAAATTTATTACCGACTTATGGTCATCGATTTGAGCTAATTTATACATTATTATATATCCATATATATATTGAAAAATGTTTATAACATTAAATATATAAACCTGTTAGTAATATTTGCCATGTTTATGGTTTTTTTTACCCTTGTTAACAACAGGTTACCTACAGGTAACAACTAAAAGGCACTTTGACCTACCTGTGCAATATACTGCACCATTTGTGCTATTTTCAACAAGTAGGCTCTGTAAACTAATCTTTTTGATTTTTATAGACCCATGATCGTTTACTACCTCTCACTTTAGGTTTCTAATAAATCTATCAACGATACTCACAAAGAGTTGATGAAACGAATGACTAAGCGGTTTAGTTGTTTATAAAAGTGCACTTAGCTTTGCAAATTTTGTATCTACAAAGCTAAGTAGATTATTTACTCTTTAACACTCCCTATTTTGTTACTCTAAAAAATCCTTCAGCTTCTTCAATTATGATGGCTAACACTAAATTATTAGCAAAATCTGGTTTTAAGTACGTTCATATCAATAATAATTTGTTATTTTTAATGTAATATAAGTTTGGACTTGCTTACTAGGCTATGAACGTTCAAAGCCCTCTAAGAAATAAAAACAAATCAAATAGGGATAAATAAACTATGGTAAACATGTTAATTGCATATCAACTTGATGGCGGTGATGTTGTTGAGATTAATCATCCAGAAGAGTTCGAGTTCAAAGATTTAGATGGAAATAGCTTAGGAAATGCTCAGATTATAAAGCGTCATAATAACGATCTAATATTGGCTGAAGCTGCATTTGTGATCTCAGCCGAACATGCAAAAGTTATAATACCAAGCGATGCTGCATTCATGGAATCAAAAGCAGGTGTAAAGCAGCCTTTTGACTTTAACGGGCTCGTAAAAGTCTGTGGGTTTGCCTCAGTTAAATATAAATTTGATAAACAAGGTGATGAGCCAGCTGATTGGGTTATCGCCTATCCTCAGCAGCATTAAGCTTAAAATGGTCGCTAGTTATACTAGCGACCTTTGTTATAGCTTTGAATAGACATAAATTTCAACATCAGGCTAAGCAAATATATCTGTTTCAGAACTACTGAATATTGATTTAAACAGAGGTTTACTTATCAGGTTAAGAAACACTCATACGTTGACCAAACTTAGCAATACTAATGATCATTTTGTCGGTGTTATAGACATTCATGCAATACTTTATTATGTGTTTTTAACAAAATATAACCGATATGATCAAGATAACAAGCTGTAATATGTGCCAAAATATTACATTTTAATCAATGTGATATAAAATAAATTATTATTTTATTAACCAAAAACATTAATGGAGCTGTATATGTATAAAACTATTATTTGCGCAATAGAAGCTAGTGAAGAAGGACTAGGAGTGCTTTCAAAAGCCCATGAGTTATCTCAAATATACAATGCTAAATTGTTTGTTACTCATATCATCCCATATACATTGCTTCCTAAAGACTATCAAAAAGAATTAAAAGAAAGTGCATTACCTTCAATTGAATCAAAAGCCTCGTCATTAGGTATATCAAAGAAAGATGTCAAGGTGATGTTTGGAAAACCATACGAGCAAATTTGCATATTTGCAGAAAGAAAAAAGGCAGACCTAATTATACTTGGTACCCATTCTAAAAAAGGTATTCATGCTTTGATTGGCTCAACAGCAAATGGTGTTGCCAATTATGCTAAATGTGATGTTTCACTCATTAAAATTTAAAGTGCTTTTTTTGATAAGAAAACTAAATGCTCTCTTTCAAATAAATAATTAATGCCGCTAAAGTGCCATTAGTTAGTATTAGCATAATGAGGATTTCACTCATTTGGGTATTTAAAAAGTGAATGAAATTTAATCAAACTCACATGACTAAAGCTCATTCGTAATATATTATTATTTTTAGGAAATTGTATATAAAGACGGCAATTATAAAAATTATGGATCTAGATACATTTAAACAAATTAATAAAGCATTCGATTACCTCTTTGATTCCTTGGTGATCACTGACCTACAAGGCATTATTACTGACTGGAATAAAGGCTCTGAAAATTTATATGGCTATTCCAAAGAAGAGGTCATCGGTAAACCTGTCAATATCCTACACCTTCCTGAAGACACTGAGCATATTACTTCAGAAGTGATAAGCGCTGTAGAGAAGTACGGAAAATGGACCGGTGAAGTTAGGATGCTCCATAAAGATGGCAGTATTGGCTGGATTGAATCTATGTGTGTGCCACTTTTTGATGCTAATAATCAACTCGTAGGTGCATTAGGTGTTAATCGAGATATATCAGATAGAATAAACGAGACCAAACGTCTTGAACACCTAGCGCATTATGATCAACTAACAAAAATTCCAAATCGATACCTAGTGTTTGATCGAATTGATCACCTAATCGAACAATCAGAACGTGACATGAGAAATTTTGCCCTACTTTTTATTGATTTAGATAAGTTTAAAATAATTAATGATACCAAGGGTCATGCGTTTGGCGATCAAGTTCTGATAGAAGTATCCTTACGTCTTAAGCAGTCAATTCGTAATTCAGATACGGTAGCAAGAATTGGAGGTGACGAATTTGTTGTTTTACTTGAGAATACGATTGATAAGTCTAACGTATCTACTTTGGTTGAGAGTATTATGAATGCTATCAGTAGACCCTTTATTATTAATAATGAAAAGTTAACCGTGGGTTGTAGTATTGGTGTTTCCGTTTATCCTGACGAGGGTATTACCACAGATACCTTAATCGCGGCAGCCGATAAAGGACCCTGTAACAAAATCTGTGTAACTGCCTATCATTAATACCCATATAGGGTTTAGGATAGGCAGACTATGAATAAGAAAGAACTAGAAGTATTTGCTAAGCAAGCAGCCAAAGGTATTAAGTCCGAGCAAGACTTAACAGACTTTCGTAGAATATTAACCAAGATAACCGTTGAAGCCGCGTTAAACGCTGAGCTTGAAGAGCATCTTGGTTATGCACTCCATGAGAAATCCACCACGAACAATAGCCGAAATGGCTACTCCTCGAAATCTATTCGCACCGAAGACGGTCAAGTTGAACTTGAAACCCCACGCGATAGAGAAGGAAGCTTTGAACCGAAATTAGTCAAAAAGAACCAAACACGATTTACGTCAATGGACGATAAAATCCTGTACCTGTATGCCAAAGGCATGA
>NZ_VOLR01000039.1 GCF_007954355.1 Colwellia hornerae | reverse complement strand
AAAACATGGCAAAAAACTATCAATTTTTTGTCAAAGTATGCTCAAAGAGCGAACCCGACAAGAGATAAGGAAAAAGGACGATTAAAGTGCGGCCTAGATCCAATTATCTCTTAATGTCCAACCTATGATAATCTGTTAGTTTTTCTTCAAGTAAATGAAATTTATTTCTTAGCTCAGCGTGCTTTTTTATATGATCTTCAGTGTCAGGATAATTGATTTGTCTTAATAAATTCTCTTCAGTCTCAAAATGTAAATCGATATATGAAGATAAATTTTTAAAAGTCATGATAGCGGCCTGCTTACTCTCTTGTTGAAAAAAATCATTGATAATCGTAAAGAGTACTTTATGTTGTTCATCAATCTCTTTATTACCTACCGAGTATTCGGCAACCCAGGCTATTTCAGATCTACTCGCCGCTTTATTATGAGGAATAACTTCGATTGGATTTTGTACCGCTTCGGTAACGCTTTTCAAAATCATACTTTTCTTTGATGGTTTAATCAAATAACCACTTAAGCCTAATGGAACCCATGACTTAATCACTGCCTTATCACGATGATGAATATACGCAATGACGGGAACATTATTACCTTCTTCGCGAATACTTTTTGTAATATCAAGGCCGTTAATTGTTGGTAAGTCATAGGCAAGCAGGATTACATCAGGTTTAAATGTTGTTATTTTTGACAGGGCTACTTGTCCATCGTTGACTAAGAGATACTTAAATACAGTTTCAGAAAATATCTCTTCAATTACGCGAGTAAATAAATTAGATGGCTCGGCAATTAACACTTTATAACGAGCAGTTTTTCTGGTTGCGCCTTTCTCATCATCAGCGGTCAATAATTCAGGGTTAACACCAACAATTGTTTTGTTTTTAGGGTTGTGAAATTTATCAACTCCATGTTTAATAACATCTTTATTGGTTTTTAAATCTATTAATTGTTCTATGATGTTTTCAATGTTGCCCGATACATTTTCATTCATCTCTTCTAAAGTAAAGCCAATTAGATTTTGTAATACTTTTTTAGCATCCTTATTATCAACCGCTTTATCAGCGGCAAGTAAGATACCGGCTTCACACTTTTTTATTTCATGCAGAAACGATTTTTTAAGTGCAACACCATGTTCTATACATGAAGCAAGTTCATCTTCACCCGCAGAGACCAGTTGCTCTAAACTAGTATGCTTATGGCTTTCTATGAGCTGTAATTCTTGTAGCAATATAAGCTTTAATCGATAAGGTTCATTCAATGGATTAATAATGACATAATTATCAAAAAGTCCGTTTTCACAGGCTAAATAAGCGCGAGAAGTTTCACGGTTATTAATGAGTAAAATAGCACTATGTGCTGCTATATTCTGCTTATATTCCTCTAAGAAATTAATATAATATTGTATGGTATTTTTTACATTGTTTGATGATAATAACAAAACTTTAGGCTTCATCTCTGCTATTTTATTGATATTTTTTGGATCATATTTATAAGCTTTAAACTTAATATCTAATGCTAATATTTGCTGCAGTGCTAAAGTTACATCCTCTTTATCTTGATAGATCATGATAACGTCAGGATGATTCTGTAAGTTAATTGATTTCATTCGTTATTTTCTTTTTTGTTGAATGTTATTTTGATTTTTTTGTTTGAATGCTAACAACCATTTTTCAAAATCACTCGCATTTAGCGGTTTACTGTAAAGAAAACCCTGATGGTTACTACAGCCTAACTCACACAACTTATCTGCTTGGTCTTGCGTCTCTATACCTTCAGCAATGAGGCTAACGTTAAAGGTTTTTGATAACAAAATTAATGCCATTACTATTGCTCTGTCTTCAGGACAATCAACAATATTATCAACAAAGCATTTATCAATTTTTACATTATCAATAGGTAAACTTTTTAAGCGTTGCAACGAAGAATAGCCGGTACCAAAATCATCAATTGCAACTTTGACACCTAATTCCCTTAAAGCCACTAAAATAGGAGTGTGGTGATTATTATCTTCAGAAAAAAGAGATTCAGTGACTTCAAGCTCAATGGCACTGCCAGGGATCATTTCTTCAGTTAATACTTTTTGAACTTGAGCAAAAAGGTCATTGCGATCAAACTGTCTTAATGAAACATTAATTGCCATCACACCGGTAAATAAATTGCTAATTCGCCACGCTCGCAGTTGTCGGCATGCGCTTTTTAAGACAAAGTACCCTAGTTCTTTAATCGAGCCATTTGCTTCTGCTATTGGAATAAAAAGGGCAGGTGATATAGTCCCTTGCTCTGGATGAATCCATCTAAGTAAGCATTCAATACCATAAACCTCACCGGAATCTGCATTGATTTGTGGTTGATACCACACTTCAAACTGCTGTTTTTCAATCGCTTGGTAAATCTCTCTATCAAGCTCCATTCTTTGTTTAATTAGTTCTTTTTCTTTTGTATCAAATAATGAGTAATGATTCCCTCCTGACTTTTTTACTTTCATCATAGCAACATCAGCAAAAGAGATAAGCTCTCTAACATCAAGGGAGTCCAGAGGGAATGTACTTACACCGATACTGATTGTTGTTTTAAATTCACCAAATTTTGTCTGAAAAGGTTTGTCAAACAGCGATAATATTTGTTCACAAATTTTATCTAAATTTATTAGCGACTTTTCTCCCTCAACAACAACTATAAATTCATCTCCACCACTTCTTGCTATAATGTCATTGTCACGTAATTTAGCATTAAGCCTATTTGCGACACTCTTTAATAACTCATCTCCTACTTCGTGCCCGAGTGAATCATTAATAAATTTAAATCTATCTAAATCACAAAAAAGCACAGCAAAACAGGTCGGAGTTTCTCGATGAAGTTCAAATAAATGTTCAAGTTTTTCAAATAATAAATGCCTGTTAGGCAAGCTGGTTAATGTGTCGTGATAGGCGTGAAAGTGCATTTCTTCTTCAGACTTTTTTCGACTGGTAATATCGGTAAACTGACATATATAATTAGAAATGTGACCGTGACTGTCTTTTATACTGCTTATATTTAACCATTCAGGGTAAATTTCACCATTTTTCCTTTTATTCCAAATTTCACCTTGCCAACATCCCTCATTAATAAGCTTTCGCCAAAATTGTTTATAAAAGTATTTATCTTGTTTTCCTGAGTTGAGGATCGCAGGGGTTTTACCCCAAACTTCTTCTTGTGTGTACCCGGTGATATGGGAAAAACCTTTATTGACTGTTTGTATATAGCCTTGATTATCGGTCACTATAATCGCTTCATTAGTATGGTCAAAAATTTGTTCAATAATAGAAATATTAGATTTAGTAATATCGTTATAGTTAGTTTCTTTAAAAAAGAGTAATGTTTGCTCTTTGCTATCTGTCGGCTGAGAGAAAAAACAAACGTCTACAGGAATCAGTCCACCATCCTTTCGCTGTAAAGTTGAACTAAAATGACCAAAAGTGGAGTTACTGTTATTGTGCTGAATTATATCTGCAGAAATTTTATCAATTTTATCAATTGAACCGCCGAGTAAGTCGTTTTTATCAAGCCCTGTCATCAACAAATATTGAGTGTTTACTGCTACTAATACGTAGTCAGCATTTAATGTTAGAATACCAGAAGCTATTTCGCCTTTAATTAACGTTTCGTCTAAATAGCTCATCTTACATATTCCCTTATTAACCGCTTAGTGCGTTATCATTATTACTTTTTTTATAATCTTAGTTAATCTTGAGTGAAAAGCACGTTTTTATGATATTTAATTAGCAACAAGATGCGAGCTAATGACTATAGTTAACTAAACCTTATCAGATGCTTAAGCGATAAGTGTCAGCAATACAGCTAAAGAGTTCACCCCTTCGACTGGCTACGGACTAAGTACAAGGGGGCAATAGCTATTATTGATAAACTCAGCCTTTAGATAGCAAAAGTCTTATTAGAGCTTTAATTCTTTCAGTAAAATTTGTAACCTTTACCTAGCTTCTAACATCTAAAATATTATCGAGAGTTAACTGGGAAGCTATTTAATCAAGTTAACCCAATTACTCCCTTATGACTGAAGACTTTATGAACAATGAACCGCTAGAAAAACCTTATTCAGACCTACGCCTTGCTGCTATGGCGCCTAATACGTTGCTGGGAATGATGCTTAAAATCACCGGTCCTTTTTGGGACAAGTTATTAGGGATAAGTAAACTGCGCAGGGTTTATGAAGCTTGTGAGTTATCTGGATTAAATAAGCAGGAATTTTCACAAAAATTACTCAATGGCTTAGGTGTTCAGGTTTCTGGTGTTAATGATGTTTTGGCAAAAGTACCGCAACGTGGTCGTTGTATTGTGGTCTGCAATCATCCTTACGGCATGATTGAAGGGGTTATTATTGCGCATTTATTAACCGAGGTTCGCGCTGATACTAAGGTGATGGCAAACGTTGGTTTAAAAATATTTAAAGAAATTAAAGATTACTTTATCTTTGCTAATCCATTAAAGCCTAAAGCGATGATAAATGGCTTGGCGATAAAACAATGTTTTCGCCACCTCGAAAATGATGGTTTAGTGGTTATATTCCCGGCAGGGCGTGTCGCTTTTTTTCAAGCGGATAAACAACGAATTGCCGATGCTGATTGGAATCGACTCACTATCAAGCTTGCCACAAAAACAGACTCGCCTATCTTACCTGTTTTTATATCAGGTGCTAATAGCAAACTTTTTCATAATATGGGCAGAATCTATTATCGTTTTCGATTACTGATGTTAGCGCATGAAATGTTTAAATTACAAGCACATAAAATCGCTTTAAAAACCAATAATCTGCTCACCATAAAGCAACTTAATGAATTTAATGGTACTAAAAGAATGAATGACTTTGTCCGCTTACAATGCTATTTAAATGATGATAACTATTTTAGCCCTTGGCCTGAGCATGAGCAAAGAACATCATTTGAAGCAGTTATTCCGATGGTGGACAAAAAAGCAATGAAAAGAGAGCTTGCTCAACTGCCCGAAGAACAGCACTTAGTCAACTTTAAGTCATTTGCTGTTTATTACGGTTATCAACAGCAAATTCCGCATTGTGTAAAAGAAATAACTCGATTACGTGAAATAACTTTTAGAACCTTAGATGAAGGCAGTGGTGAAGCGTGCGATACCGATAAATTTGATGCAACGTATATGCACTTATTTATTTTTGACCATAAAAATGAAGAAATCATTGGTGCTTATCGAATAGGACAGACCGATCTTTTACAAAAAAATAGCGATGTATCACAACTTTATCTTGCGCAAATGTTTAATTTTGGCCCTGAGTTTATTAATCAGCAACAACCTTGTTTAGAAATGGGCCGTTCATTTATTATCGCCGCGCATCAAAACAGTTTTCATGGCTTGCTGTTATTATGGAAAGGTATTGGTGCCTTTGTCTGTCAAAATCCACATTACAGAACATTGTATGGCACGGTATCATTGAGCAAATTATATGATCCTCGCTCAGTCGCATTAATTGATGAAATTATGGTAACAGATAAAGGTGGCGTCAACGCTAAAACACCCTTCGCAGGACAACTTCATCCAGAAGTAAAAGATTTTATTAGCGCCGCGCCTGTCGTGTTAAATGAGCTGTCGGCATTAGTGATGGGCATCGAAGCAGACGGTAAAGATGTCCCGGTATTATTGAAGCAATATTATAAGTTAGGGGCTAAGTTTCACTGCACTGGCATAGATGTTCATTTCAATGATACACCGGGCTTATTACTCAGTGTTAATTTACCAGCAGCGCCTGATAAGCTATTAAAACTTTATTTAGGTTCAGCTAAAACAGCGTATTTAAATTATAATAAAAGAGATGAACTCAATGACATTTGAGTGATTAAAAATGTTGGGCGAATTCAGTGTTTTTTTCTTTTGGAGATGAAGTTGTGTAAGATTTTTGCACGACATTATCAAAATATTTGAAACAAATTTCACTTTCTTCAACGAGACAAGTCTTTACTGATAAGTGAGAAATACTGACCGTTCTTGCATCTTTTCTTTGCATATTTACCGAGTACTTACTGTCTTTTTCTGTTGAAAAGTGAAAGTCTTTGTGTTGCTTTGACAATGGCTTATTACCATCAACTAATCGTTCAAAGCGATGTTTTCTATTTTGGCGCACGGCAATAAAATCAATACTTGATGATGTTATCGGTAAATCAGCCTCAACATCTACGCTCACTTCTATAAGTTGCTTACCATTCCACTTTACACAGTGAATATTTGGCTTGTTAATCGATAAATCTTCAGGAAAAACGCACAGTTGAAAAGGCTGGAAAACGTGTAAATTCATTGTTTTCAATTGCGCAATAATACTTCCTCGACCTTGTAGTAAAGTAAGAATAAGTTGACCACGACTGATGACGTTATTGTGGGTATTAGGTGGTGCTTGGTAATTATTTAATAAAGCAAGCGCCAAGCCTTTTTTGCTAACGGCAATCCAAGTACCACCACCAACAGGATCTACTGGGTAAATGGCGTTACTCCTTGGATGATATTTAGGTGGCGTGGCTAACAAACGTGAGCGTTGTTCATCACGATTAAAAAACAGCTCATAGCCATTATTATTGAGTAAATAAGTTAGTGTGCACATTTAATTTATCGCTGACATGATGGCATTTTCACTTTCTGCATCAACAGGTAATTCAGCAGCTTGCCTTAAAAATGTTGCGGTAGCAGGTGCAAAACCAAAATTTTGTGGTAATTCCGCTGTTTGCGCTGCACTGTGTTGAGCAAAAGTTATTTGAGCAATCATGGCATAATGATGAACTGCATGGCTGCCGGCAAAAACCAACTCCCTAGCAATAGAGGTTTGTACTTTTTGAATGTTTTTATTGGTGACTGAAACTTCGGTCGCTAATGTAATCACTTTATTGAGCTTGTCTTCGGACATGCTTTGTATCCAATTTGCTATTTCATTTAATTTTACTCCGGCAAGTTCAGGCGATAACTCTATTTGACCACCACGAACCCTGAGGTCATAGTTAATCATCTTATTTTCAATACCTGATATTATCGCTAAATAATGATCAATAATATGCCGCATATGCGTACCGGCAGAACTGATAAAGTTAGGCAAGATGATTTCCGCATAATTTTTTTTAGAGACAGTCTTAAGGTACAACTGGCCTTGTTCAATAATTTCCAATTGACTGGTGATCATTCTGTTAAATGTCCAATAGTAGAATTAATAAAATGAATTATTTAGACGTTCGACTTTTTAAGATAGCTTGCATAAGATCTTCTGGCACCTCTGTGCTTTTATTCGCTTTAATAAATCCTGTCTGAGACATACGAATGGCATTTTTATAGCCATCAAGATAATCTCTACATTCAGGGCACATACTTAAGTGCAGTTTAAATTTAAAGCGTTCAATATAAGACAAATTACCGTCATGAAAATCATATAAAAAACCGTCAACCTCTTCACAGGTCAACATACCTGGCATATGCTGGGTCATCAATCGTTTAATCATTAACATATCAGTTTACCGTCCAATTTTTCTCTGCGCTTTCTTTGTCTTCCTGTTCTAAAATAGCTTTTAAAAGCAACCTAGCTCGGTGTAATTGAGTTTTCACTGAAGCTTCAGATATTGCTAAAATTTCAGCCGTTTCTTTAGTGCTTAACTCTTGGATGTCTCTAAGCAGTATAACGTTACAATATTTTTCAGGAAGTTGGTAAATAAGCTCATTAAGCGATAATTTTGTTTCACCTTTTTCAAATATCATTTCAATATTATTACTGAGATTATGGCTTAAGCTATGACCTAAATTATCAGCAAACACAGTACGCTCTCCATAGTCATTGTATTGCTGATAAAAGGTCTCTAATGAGGATGTATGTTGTCTTTTCTTTTGTCGAAGCATCATTAATGCTTCATTGACCGTAATACGGTGCAGCCAAGTCGACAAGTTTGAATTTTTTTTAAAAGAGGGGATATTTTTAAAAACTTGAATAAAGGCTTTTTGCAAACACTCCTGTGCATCGTCATCAGTGGAAAAAAAACGCCATGCAACCGTATACATTTTCGCGCCGTATTGACGTACTAATGCCTCGTAAGCTAAATCGTTATTATTGATCAGCCCCTCAATAAGTTTATTTTCGTTATCGATATCTTTCATTGAAGTAGCTAAAGGTTGTTTTTTCAAAAAAGTTGTAACCTTTTTAATTTGAGCGCATCAAATAACTAAGTTAACGAATAATTAATTGAAAATCACTATTTAATTTAAAGACCCTTTTTTTAGTGTCACTTTTGATAAGGAATAAACATTGAAAACACAGTTAATAAAAATTCACGCCTTGTTAAATAAAACTCAACAAGTTGATTTTTTAGCACCGCTATTACTGAGAATGTATTTAGTGCCAGTATTTTGGATGGCGGGTACTAAAAAGATAGCCGGTTTTGAAGGAATTGTTGAATGGTTTGGTAATACTGAATGGGGCCTAGGGCTTCCGTTTCCATTTTTGATGGCATTGTTAGCAACAGCAACCGAATTTTTTGGTGCGATAGCACTTTTTTTTGGCTTTGCCGTAAGGTGGTTTTCAGTGCCATTAATGTTCACTATGATAGTCGCGGCGGGTACGGTACATTGGGATAATGGCTGGCAAGCGATAACAGACCCAAGTGCTCCTTTTGCCAATGAAAGAGTCATTGAAGCCTCTAATAAATTAGCTATCGTAAAAGAAGTGCTACAAGAACATACTAATTATGATTATATAACGTCAAGCGGTAGTGTGGTGATGTTAAATAACGGTATTGAGTTCTCTGTGACTTACTTTATTATGCTATTAGCCCTTTTATTTATTGGGGCAGGGCGTTATGTGAGTGTTGATTATTGGCTTGAACGAGCTTTATATAAAGAACAACGAGCGCTATCTTTAAAACCATAATATATCGTTTTTATCTACGTCTGAAAGTTGTAATTATTTAATGGTTATTGATTGCAGTAACGCAATAAACATATCCAGTGCTATATCTTGTGTTTATTGCGTAAAATAACGCCAGCCCATTGAGTTGTCATAAATAACACTACGCTACTTTTGCATTTCATGGCTGGCATATATTTTTTCTATCGAGCCATTTTTCTTTAATTCTTTTATGACTTTATTTACTGCATCTTTTAGCGACTTGTCTTTAAAAGCCATGTGCGAATAAGTAAATGGCCATAAATAATGTACGGTGAAATTGTTACGGGCGACGCTTGCATCATTATTGAAATGTTTGTTACTTAAATCGTACCAAAATACGTTGATATCACCGACTCTAATATCCTTTTTTCCCGAAAGCATTAATTGTGTGGTTTCTTTAGGGTGAGCATGCTCAGAATATTCTGTATTTTCTACCGCCATTTGTTTGAATTTTTCACCGAGTAACTCCGTTGCTCCCTGATATGCTGCAATCGACTTTTCTTGCAAGTCAGCTACGTCATTTATTGTTAATTGGCTTAGTTTTTTCGAAATTGCTACGTCTCTAAAGCGAAAAACAGGCTCGGATAAATGGGCTTTGACCTTTGAGCTAGGAAAAATGTTAGAAGCAATATCAATTGACTTACCATAGTTTATTTCATGCAATATCCGGTTGTTACTCATCGGGATGTATTGCACTTTATATTGTGGAAGATTTTTGAATATTTCATCAATGACTTCGACAAATAAACCTTGCGTGTCTTTTTCAATAAAAAAAGGAGGGAAGTTACCCACACCCACTTTTATGATTTGCTGCGCTGTTGATATCGTAGAGAATAAAAGTAGATAGGTAAAAAATAGCCCGCTTAATATTTTTGGTATTGATATTTTGGACATGAATATAAGACTACTAACTAATTGTTAATGAGTGAGTAGTATAGTCAAAGAATAGTAAAGAAGATAATTAAAATCTGTTGGTATTATCAATCTTTTGTTAATAGACGACAGCAAGCTTTAGGCTTTGGTCGACTGTAAATAATAATCGTGCGGACTCTTACTAAACTGCGTTTATTATCTTAATGGAGGGATCTGCCACCGACATCATTCAGTGATTTCTTATCAACTAAAATAAACTCGCTATTTAGTCTGCCATTACCCTATAAAGCTTAGCTATAACAGCGTAGGATGACACTACTTTAGATAAAAACTTAGGTTTGCACTTCATTCAGGTGCACTAACATAAATAATTATGCAACTAACAGCAAAAGCATCACTTACTAACGCTTTACTTATTTCTATTTGTACACCGCATTTTAAAGGTGATGAAGCAACAGAATCACTTGCAGAGCTTGCGCGTTTAGTGACAACACTCGGCTTTAAAGTCGTTGGCACTCAGTCTCAAAAACAGAGTTCAACTAAAAAAGTTAATGTACTGGGTTTAGGTAAACTGGCAGAAATAGCCCATCTTACCGGTAACCAGGGTGTCGTTGAGGGTTTAGACGATGCTGACGATTTACTCGATGAAACTGAACTTTCTGGTGTGCCTTCAGATATACCCTCAGACAATCTGCCGTTTGGTTGTGCTGATGTGGTGGTCTTTGATTGCGACTTAAGTCCCTCTCAGTTGCGTAATGTCGAAAATCAATTAGGCGTAGAGGTTTTTGATCGTACCGGTATTATTATCGAAATATTTAGTCGCCATGCCCGTACTAAAACAGCGAAGCTACAAGTTGAGATTGCGCGCCTTAACTACGTAGCGCCACGACTTAGAGAAACGTCATGTGGTGATAAAGAACGTCAGATGGGTAAAGGTGCTGGTGAAACAACGCTCGAGCTAAACCGCCGAGCAGTGCGTGACCAATTAGCAGACCTTAAGCGCGAATTGGTCAGTGTTCAACATGAGATGAAAGGCCGACGGACTCAACGTTCTGAGCTTTTTTGTGTGGCATTAGTGGGTTATACCAATGCAGGTAAATCATCAATGATGCGCGCGATTACCGGCAGTGATGTCGTTGGTGAAAACAAACTTTTTGCGACGCTAGATACCACAGTTCGTGCGCTATACCCAGCCACACAACCACGTATATTAGTGTCAGATACGGTCGGTTTTATTAAAAAGTTACCACACGATTTAGTTGCTTCGTTCCATTCAACTTTAGCCGAAGCTCATGATGCCTCGTTACTCTTATATGTAGTCGATGCTTCTGATGCTTCCTTTCGTTCACAACTCGATGTCGTGCACGAAGTACTGGCAGAAGTTGGTGTTGAAGACAGTAAAAAATTACTGGTACTGAACAAAGCTGATCAACTTAGCATTGAGCAGCAACAAGCACTGATGGAAGAGTTTCCTGATGCTATGATCACCTCTACTCGCAATCCTCTTGATATCACTAAGCTGCATAAATATATTGTTAACGCTGCGCAGGACGATATGATTGAAGATGAGATTATTATTCCTTATACCGCTAAAGGTATCATAGGTGAAATTCGATCGAGTATGAGTGTTACCAAGGAAGACTACGAGTATAGTCACATTAAACTTACGGTACGCTCAAACGCGATTGATTTAGAAAGATTAAAAAAACGCATGCAGAACTTATAAAGTGATGGCTGTGCTGTTCGTTAACTGAATAATGTTCGTGTTAACCTCGGTGATTTAATGCCGAGTAATTGATGTTCAGGGTTATACACGGATAAACATTTAAAACGTCTAAATTTTATCGAGCGTATCAGTGTGGGGTTTGACGGTTAATTAATTTAAGTTATATCCATTAATTAACTATTGGCTCTATACTGATTTTATTTTCAAACCATTTTATCTGTGTAGCTTGATGATCGCGCTTAAAAGTAGAGTTTTTATTGGTAACTTCAATATTTACACCAGACAGTATCGATTGATATGCTGCTAGCTCAAAATTATTTAAATGTTCATCGATATTATTACCTTTCTCTAGCCATTCTTTATTGAGTTTACCTAACAAGTATAAATGCTGTTTTAAGGCATAGGTAATGCGATTTATTTGTTTAGTATTTTCGTTATCTAGCTTGCCAGCTTTTTGTAATAATTTATATATTCTAGGCAAGCGCCTAATTATTTTATGGTTGGCTTCATCAGCAATTACTCTTAACTCTTCGACAATCTTGAACCAATAATTGAAATTTATGTTTGTTATTGCGCCACAAACTGAGCCAAGAGTGCCAACATGAACTGAACCTCCGGCGAGCACACGGCTACCAAAAATCTTTCCATCCGCTTTTTCATTAGCGATATTACCCACCCATAAATCACCTTCAACAGTAATTTGACTATGAGAAATATATTGTGTGATGTTAAGATTTTTTTTGCAAAAAATATCGACATACTGTGCAAACTGCGCGCTAATATCTCCATCTGCTTGGAGCATAGTGCTATTTTTTAAGTCATTTTTTTCTGACACTTGTCGACCGATAATACCCTGTGCAATCGATATATTACCACCAGCGGAAATTGAAGCGGTTTCAACCAAGCCACCGATGACTATGTCTTCAGTTGCCGATAGTTGCATACCTTCACAAACATTGCCTTGCACATAAATAGAGCCATCAAAACGAATATTCCCGGTGCCGACATCTATATTTTCAATTTCCAACAACTTGTGCACCGCAACACTGTTCTCTAAATATTTTGGCATACCATCAATAACAGCAACAAGTATGTTATTGTTTTCATCTAAAAAAGACGAACCTTCAGACTCTTCTAGAAAACACGTTTCACCCGATACTGCGTCTATAATAGTTCCAGTCACATCAAAGCCTTTAATACCATCGGTTGGCGGTATTAACTGCGCTAATTTTTTACCGGCTTTTACATGAATTAAATTACCTAATTCACGCATATCGACATTGCCATTTTCGAGCTTTTTAGGACAGCTAATTCGCTCTGCGGGGTCATCGACTAAATATTTTACGTAACCATCCTTTCCATTTTTGCTCATTTTACCTTTTGCTATTTCGGTAGATATACTTTTACCTCCTTGAAGTAACCGGCCCTCTTTTACAATATTGATGAGGTTTTCTTTAATGATACCTTTGGTGATATTGTTTTCTTTTAATATGGCTATAACAGCTGGGTTCTCAATGGTTTTACCGCCATAAGCTGCGGTGAATTCTAATGTGGCAGACATACTTTCAGGGGCTAATGTGACCTTTAAACTCGCATCAACAGCATTTGCTATAATTGAACCCGTACCGGCAGTTGATTTTTGTTCATCACTTTCATCACCTTTAGCCACCTCTGCTAGTAGAAGCTCCATCGCTGCGTCAATCAGTAAAAAAGTAGAATATGCAGATAATTTGAATGCCGTTTGTAGTTTTTTTAAGTTAGCTTTCGGTTGCCCTTTGACCGGCGTAATAGTCATTAATAAATCTTTATTTTCGTTTTGAAGCGTTAATTTTATATCACACATATATTTTTCATCTATTTTGATTGCATTAATATCAACTTTTCGTTGTCTAAATTGAGGTTAAGTGCCATAAATAAGGTGTTTTACGTTCACTACTATAATATTGTTAATGATTTGTATAATGATATATTAAGTTTGCTCACTGAATATAATTTACATGGTAAGACTAGAGTCGATTAGATTTATTGACTCATTTTATCAGTGCTTATTAGTCTGCTATCACTGTACACCCAACTAACCATGCGTTGATATGTTTTATTATATTTTATAAATATTTAGATAGACTTTCTGCATAGAGCTACTATCCTTTAATGATAAAATCTCATAGGTTTAATTAATGGAAATTGTATTAAATACCTTCATCGCAAGACAAGCGATTTTAGACATCAATCTTAAAACAATCGGTTATGAACTGCTCTTTAGAGACAGCTTAGATAATGTATTTAATGAATCCTCTCTCGAGAAAGCCACCTCAAAAGTCATACTACAAAATCATATATTGGGTAATCTAGCTGATGTTTGCTTTGGCAAATTGGCCTTTATTAATTTTGATGAGTTTACCTTGTTACAAAATTCGCCTTTGTTGTTTAACCCAAAAGATATAGTCGTTGAAATTATAGAAACAGTAAACATCTCTGATAAGCTCGTTTTTAATCTTGCTCAACTTTATAAAAAAGGTTACGTAATTGCCTTGGATGATTATGATTTTGCAAGTAAATGGGAAGTGCTTTTTCCATATATTTCTATTATTAAAGTTGATATTGAACAGGTTACTTACGCTCAAATAGAAGGACTTAAAAAGCGGCTGCTATCAACTAATAGCCATATAAAAATAATTGCTGAACGTATTGAAACGAATAAGCAATACCAACAATTTAAAGCGATAGCTATAGACTATTATCAAGGCTACTTTTTTCACAAACCCGAGATAAAGTCCGGTACATGTGTATCGCCGCTAAAAATTAATTTAATTCAACTTTTCTTAGAGGCCCACAAACCGCATTTAGACTTTAATCAACTAACTGTGATTATTAGCCGTGATGTAACGTTAGTAAGTGGTATATTAAAATTGGTAAACAGTGCGGCAGAGTGTGGCAACATTGAAATCACCTCGATTAAGCAAGCCATTACCTATCTGGGTACAAATAAAATAAAGCAGTATGTGGCAATTATATCAATGTCAGCATTATCATCTGAAAGTTCGCCAGAACTTTTTATCGAGTCATTAGTACGTGCCAAAATGATGGAACTGATAACAGAAGAAAAATCATTTAGCCATCTCAAAGAAAAAGCCTTTCTAACGGGAATATTGAGTAATTTAGATGCAATATTAAATTTACCCATGGCAGATGTTGTGAAAAGTTTTCTTTTTTCATCCGATATAAAATTGGCGCTATCCGAGCAGCAAGGTGAACTGTCGGAGCTGTTAACATTGGCTAAGCATTATGAAGTATCAACGAGTAAGAATGTTACTCGTTTTGTTGACCGCAATAAAATATCTGAGGCTAGACTGTTAAATTGCTATAACGAGGCATTAAAATGGGGTGTGAACATCTTTTAACGCGATAGCCCTTGGTCATTTTTATACGGCTATCCGGTTTAGCCTTAACTATTCGGATCCTATTGTTACTGCGACTATGCTTATTCATAAAGTTAACAGCGAATTTTGGGGATGTCTCGCCAGTTACTTGTATACTGTGGGCTTAAAAAGTGTCGTTTCATTTGCCAAGCGTCTGATTTCCCCTCTGCACCTAAGGTCAGTGTACCTTTGCCATAACGACGGTTAATGCTATCAAGGCAATTCATTAGTATTGGGTTTGAGTTATCAGATACAAATAAATCAGCTTGTTGATATTGTCTACTTTCCAAAGCGATGGCACCGACACCACAACGATAAAAGTGCACACCGGGTATAAAGATTTCAGCGAGCATTAAACTTACCGCCGTAGCTATGTCACAACTATTATCTGTTGCTACGGTAAAAGTATAAACCATTGTTTGTTTGTAATAATTTTCATCATGAGGAGAGTTTGAAGCGAACACTAGCAGCTTTTTGATAAGTGAAGACTGACGCCTTACTTTTTTAGCGACTATCGTACTATGGGTGGTTAAGGCTGCTTGCAAAGTATGAATATCAACAATACGTTGCCCAAAACTACGCGTAGAGAATATTTCCTGTTTAGGTGCTTTTACATCATCCCAGGTTAAACAGCTAATACCCTTTAATTCGTTGACAGTACGTTCAGTGAGAACACTAAATTGCTTGCGCATAACTTTAGGGCATTGCACTGATAATTGATAAGCCGTGCTAATATTTTGCTGTTTGAGTCGTTGAGATATTTTACTGCCAATTCCCCAAACTTCATTTACCGCCATTTTTTCTAATATTTCTTTAGCACGCTGGGCGTTATCAATAACGGCTACACCCTTGTAGCCGGCAAGTTTTTTAGCCGCATGATTTGCTGCTTTAGCCAAGGTTGACGTTGTGCCAAAGCCTACTCCCACAGGTAATCGGGTTTCTTTCCAAATGGCACGTCTTATTTCATGGCCGTATTGGTGCCAATCTTTAATAACGCCACTATAGTTTTTAAAATGTAAAAATGACTCATCAATTGAGTAAATATATTGGTCATCACAATACCTCGCAATAACATTCATCATTCTTTCACTTAAGTCAGCATATAGCTCGTAGTTGGAAGACCGTACCACAACGCCATGTTTATGCAGTAAGGCCTTTATTTGAAAGTAGGGCGTAAATTTTGGAATGCCCAACCGGCGGGCAATTGGGCAAACAGCACAAATACAGCCGTCGTTATTCGTTAATACCACAACGGGTTTATTTCTTATGCTTGGATCGAAGACTTTCTCGGCACTGGCATAAAAAGATACCGCATCAACTAATGCATACATGCGGTTAATTCAGGAGCCTGATGATGGAGTCGAATAGAGCGAGTAACGATACCTTCTAATTGAAAGTCGTCTTCGGGTTTAATGCTAACCGGCGCAAAATCTTTCGACGCTGATAACAGCCGAGCTTGTTTTTTATCAATCAACTTACAGACAAAGCAGCCATTGTAATTTGCCACGATGACATCACCATTTCTGGCGGTGAGTGAGCGATCAACGATAAGTAAATCACCATCAAAAATGCCTACGCCCTGCATAGATTCACCAGATGCTTGGCCGATAAATGTCGCATTAGGATGCCTAATAAGGAGTTTGTCTAGTGATAAACCCAGTTCTTTATATTCGGCTGCAGGTGATTCAAACCCTGAAATACCTGCTTCAATGTAAATAGGAATAACTTTCATTACTTAAATCTCACCTGTGTTTTTATACAGTATAGTTTCTAAGTTGATTATTGAACAGAATAATTTAACATTGCTTGAGAACAATGATTACTTTCATTTTGAAATAGAGCCGTTAAAATCAGCGCTGCTTAAATTTATAGGGTTAACCTACATGCATGAAAATGCGAATTCGTTAGTGGTACTTGATTTTGAAACCACTGGACTATCACCCAATCAAGGTGATAGAGCCATAGAAATAGGTGCGGTGAGAATTGTAAACGGTAAAGTTACTGATAAATTTCAATCATTAATGAATCCTGGTTTTCTGATCAGTCGTTTTATTGAACAATACACCGGGATATCTAATCAGATGCTTGCTAAGGTTGGTTCTTGTGGTGAAGTGATGGCAGAATTTGCCGACTTTCTTGGTGACGATAATCTACTTGCCCATAATGCTTCCTTTGATCAAAAATTCTTGGACGCCGAGCTTAATAACATTGCTCGAAAATACTCGGGACAATTTATTTGTTCATTACTTGTCTCACGCAGAATTAATACAGATGCGCCTAATCATAAACTAGGTACGCTGATCCGTTATAAAAATATCCCATCAGATGGGGCCTTTCACCGGGCGTTATTTGATGCTGAGATGACAGCAAAGCTATGGTTATCTATGCTTGATGATATTGAAGAAAAAATTAATCATGAGTTTGTGCCTTTTTCATTAATACAAAAGTTATCAAAGACAGCAAAAGGTGACGTAAATAAGCTGTTAGCTAAATGGTAATTTATCTTGTTGGTTTTTAATTTTTTATCTCAGGTATACTCACAGTTCAACGTTTATTAGAGTTAACATTATCGACTATCCAGATAAAAAAGCCCCAGAAGAAATAGATCCAATACTGCCTTCTATAGCTGTATCAAATTTACAGCTTAAAATAGCTACCTTTAATTTGTTTAATTATCTTGAGCCGCCCAATGCTTTTTATGAATTTGAACGAATTTATAGTGTTGAGCAGTGGCGTAAAAAGCAACATTGGATTGCTGAATATTTACGTGAATACCAACCTGACATTATTGGCTTTCAAGAAGTCTTTAGTCCCGAGTCGTTACAGCAATTAGTTGCAGGGCAGGGTTATTGTTATTTTGCAGTGGTTGATGAACCTCAAGTGATAGATGACTTTATTTACAGACGTCCTGTTGTTGCCATAGCATCTCGTTACCCTATTGTTGAGGTTGCTGCGGTAAAAGCAAACACTGAGCTTGCACTATCATTAGGTTTAGCCGATGAATTCTCTTTTAGCCGAAAAGTGTTAAGGGCAACGGTTGATGTGCCTCATATGGGTAACTGTGATTGTTATGTTGTGCACTTTAAATCTAAGCGTTCGATGATTGAAGTCGATAATAAAAATATAAGTCGCACGCCAGAGCAAACCATTATTGAAAGCCTAAAAGCACAAGTGGCGGGTAGTTGGGGCTCAACGATACAACGTGGCAGTGAAGCGACGTTATTAATGATTGAAATAATAGCGCGGCGCGAGACTACCGGTCAGCCAATGGTATTAATGGGCGACTTTAATAATACCTTAACTGATGGGGTGTTAAGTCATTTACTGACCAATACCCTACGTTTTGTTTCGGCCATTGACCGTGATGCCTATCTTGCTAAATATTGCTTGCAAGATGCTTGGGATTTATTTCAAGTAGCAGTGACAAATGAAACGCCTGAAGAGGAAAAAGTGCCGCGCACTCCGACACATTATTTTGGTGCGAGCAGCTCGGTACTTGATTATATATTATTATCATGTGATTTTGACGCTAGTTATCACGATAGTCTTTACCAGGTCAGTGCGTACGACACGTATGATCGACATTTAATTAATCCTATTTTTGAACGAGATGGCGAAAGTACCGATCATGGTATTGCTTTGGTTACACTCACGTTAAGATCATAACTTAGTTAAAGACTAATAAAAAAGGCTCCAAATTTACGTTGCGCCTTAATTGCTAAGCCGAAAAGTGCTAGAGCGAATAACCACAGCGTGGCAGGCTCAGGAACTTGGGTGACGGCAATGCCATCTGCAGAAACTCTGCGCTCGCCATTGGTACAATCTTTTTTACCAATAACGGTATCAGCACCAAATTCAATAAAGTTACTTGCTGAATAAGCACCGCCGCAATCGTTGCCTATGCCGGCTATCATTGAATCAGCACCCGTTTGAACAAAACCTCTAGCAAAAATATAACCTCTAGCCTCAGCGCCCGCGCCCAATTGTGTGTAACCGGCTGAGCCGGTTTTGTCACCAAGAACATTCCAGATAATAGTGCTGTTATCAGTAACGTCTTTCAATATCACTTTTGCGTTTGCAGAGAAGGTCAGATAGTTGGCAATGTTAAAAATCCAAGAGCCATCCATGCCTTTGCCATCAAGCGTTAAGGTTTTACCAATCGCTATGGTTAAATAATTTATCGTGCTGTAGATACCGGCTTCAAGTGTTTCGTCATTGGTGCCAAAAGTGGTTGATACGAGTTCTGTTCCTGTACCCAGGTCTTTTATATCTTGTTGCACAGAGGTAATGAGCGCTTCCTGACTATTAACGATGGTGGGCAGTGCAACAATTTTCAAAGAACTAGCGGTAAGCGCGCCAACTATGCCAACACCAGCACCAATAGTGGTGGTAGTTCCGGCATCAACATCACCCCCGAAAAGCGAACTTGCGCCAACCGTTACTGTGCTGCCCGCCAAAACATTACCGCCAACCTCAACTGTTGCCGCTATGGTTACTGTTGTGCCAGCGTTCAGCTCGCCATCAATTTTTGCACTCGCACCGACAGTTGCTGTAGTACCTGCAGTAATAGAGCCGTCGACAACAGCAGACGCGCCTAGGGTAACGGTTGTTGCACTTTGAATATAACCATTTACACCAGCAGCTGCGCCAAGCGTTACTGCGGTTCCTGCCTCGATATTACCACCAACAATCGCATTTGCTGCCAGTGTTATCGCGGTAGCACTTTGAATATTACCACCAATAGTTGTACGTGCGCCCATAGTTATATAACCACTGGCATAAAGCGACTGGTTATTTAGGTCGGAGCCTAACAAAGGTTGAAAGCTCGCTTGTGCGCTAGGCACAGCAGATAACACCAAAAAAAAGAGGAGTAGCTTGATAAGTTTCAAATTAGACACCATTTTATATAGCTGATAGCTCAGCATATAAAAAACTTAATTTTTACAGAACAAAAAAACTTATTCCAAGAATTGTACAATTGTATAATAGCAGATAAGATAGTATGTTGTTTTTTATTTAAACAGGTGTGCCTTAAGTCATTGCAATAATTAACTTTATATATTTATGGTCAAGTAAATGATGTACTTATAGGTTAACGTAATGTGCCCATAAGATAACAAAAAGTAAATATTGGTTAATATTGTGTAATAAAGATAATGATGATTAGAACTGTGCTCATTAAATGATCTAGCAAAAGCCAGTTATACCTAAAATGTATACACAGCAAAAATAAAAACGACTCCTAAGGAGCCGTTTTTAAATATCCAAAGGTTAAACTTGCTTTCTCTTAGCGATAATAAGTAAACCTAAGCCTAATAACCAAATAGTGGTGGGCTCCGGTACGTCAATCGGTCCACAGCCTTGATGTCCAATGATACTAATTGTTGGAGCAAATGTG
>NZ_VOLR01000038.1 GCF_007954355.1 Colwellia hornerae | reverse complement strand
GAGGTTTTAAAACCAGCTCAAACCATGGGTGTCTGTTGTCTACAAGGTCTAGTTAATCGAGGCTTAATCACCAAACAAGATGCGATGGAAAAAGCGGTTGATAAAAACCAATTTAGAGGTTTTTAAAGCGAGCTAATATCAATGTAGAGGTTTTAAAGCCAGCCCAAACCATGGGTGTCTGTTGTCTACAAGGTCTAGTTAATCGAGGCTTAATCACCAAACAAGATGCGATGGAAAAAGCGGTTGATAAAAACCAATTTAGAGGTTTTTAAAGCGAGCTAAGATCAATGTAGAGGTTTTAAAACCAGCCCAAACCATGGGTGTCTGTTGTCTACAAGGTCTAGTTAATCGAGGCTTAATCACCAAACAAGATGCGATGGAAAAAGCGGTTGATAAAAACCAATTTAGAGGTTTTTAAAACACGCTAAAATTAATGTAGATGTTTTAAAGCGAGCTAAGATCAATGTAGAGGTTTTAAAGCCAGCCCAAACCATGGGTGTCTGTTGTCTACAAGGTTTACAAGGTCTAGTTAATCGAGGCTTAATCACCAAACAAGATGCGATGGAAAAAGCGGTTGATAAAAACCAATTTAGAGGTTTTTAAAGCGAGCTAAGATTAATGTCGAGGTTTTAAAGCCAGTTCAAACCATGAGTGTCTATTATTTCACTCTTCACATTACGATTTAAAAGATAAGAGAAAGACCAATGAATTTTCATGACTTATTACAAAAAATGGTAAAAGCAGGTGCCTCTGATATGTTTGTTACCGCTAAGCTTGCGGTAAGCGCGAAAGTAAATGGCGAGTTACAAGCAATTGATGATCATCTTTTAACAAGCGATGAATCGTTAGCGCTTGTTCATAATGCTATGAACGATAAACAGAAAAAGCAATTTACTGAAGAAAAAGAATGTAACTTTGCCATTTCAATTGACGACATTGGTCGTTTCCGTATTTCAGCTTTTTGGCAACGCGACATGGCCGGTATGGTTGTTCGACGTATTGTCACAGAAATTCCTGATGCTGATGAACTCGGTTTACCGCCCATTTTAAAAGATGTGGTTATGTCAAAGCGCGGTTTAGTGCTTTTTGTTGGCGGTACGGGTACAGGTAAGTCAACATCAATGGCTTCATTGATTGGTTATCGTAATAAAAATTCGCGTGGCCATATTCTTACCATTGAAGACCCTGTTGAATTTGTGCATGAACATGCTCGTTGTATGGTAACGCAACGTGAGGTTGGCTTAGATACTGAAAGTTTCGATGCCGCTTTAAAAAGCTCATTACGCCAAGCACCCGATGTTATTCTAATTGGTGAAATTCGTAACCAAGAAACCATGGAGCATGCCTTAAGTTTTGCTGAAACTGGGCACCTATGTATTGCAACCTTGCATGCAAATAATGCCAACCAAGCGATTGACCGTATCATGCACTTAGTACCTGCGGGACAACATGGTAAGTTGCTGTTTGATTTAGCGTTAAATTTACGCGGTATTATTGCTCAGCAACTGATCCCTACCTGCGACGGTAACGGGCGTGTTGCAGCGATTGAAATCTTACTTAACTCGCCTTATATCGCAGAACTTATTAAAAAAGGTGATATTGGTAGTATTAAAGAAGTGATGGAAAAGTCGAAAGAACTTGGTATGCAGACCTTTGATGGTGCTTTATTTGAATTGTATCAAAAAGGCTCAATAAACTATGCTGATGCGTTGCATCATGCTGATTCACCGAATGATTTACGCTTGATGATCAAGTTGCGCAGTAATGAACAAGGGGGGACCGGTGCATTAAGCGGCGTGACCATAGACGGTTTTGGCCCTAAAGATACTTAGGTTAATATACGCTTAATAAAGGTTGTAGTTGTTAGACTCAGCTGCTTTAACCATCTAAAAATAGATAGCCAAACCACTTGCAGCATGAGCGTTATGTGGTTTGGCTATACTGCAATTTTCTAGTCGTAAAGCGTTTCAAAATAACTTTCAATAATTAATCTTGCTGACTCAGCATCAATATTATCTTTTTTTAAATTACGATAACCACCAGCGGCAAACAAACGTTCTTTGGCATCCGCTGTAGTTAAACGTTCGTCTTGAAACTCTACCTTCAGAGCAAATTTATTTGACAAGCGGTTACCAAATTTCTTGGCATCAAGGGTTAACTGTTGCTCACTACCATCCATATTCAATGGCAAACCCACCACTAAATAATCGGGTTGCCATTCTTTAATGAATTTTGTTAATTCCATCTCATTAGGAATACCTTCTTTAGCTCTAATTGAGCCTAAAGGAGAGGCACTTCCAGTCAGTTCTTGGCCAACAGCAACGCCAATATATTTTTTACCAAAATCAAAACCTAAAACGGTGCGTTGGCCGACATTTTTTGACACTTATTATTCCTTAACGTTGTTAAGCATGGCCGATATCCGTAGATAAATGGGCCATATCAATACCTAGTTTTTCAGTGGCTTTTTTCCAGCGCTGCTCAATCGGTGTATTAAAAACAATATCACCATCAGCAGGGGTTAAAAGCCAGGCGTTAGTTTTAATTTCTTCTTCTAATTGTCCTGGTCCCCAACCGGCATAGCCTAAGGTAACCATATATTTTTCTGGTGCTCCTTCTGTGCCTAACGCCATTAAAATATCTTTCGAGGTGGTGATCATTACCTCTTTACTGAGCGATAAAGATTGTTTCCAGCAATCTTGTGGGCTGTGTAAAACAAAACCCCGGTCCTGAGAAACAGGACCTCCGGTTAACACTTGTTGACCTAATTCAGGTGCCTGTTCTTTTTTAGCATCTATCTGGACGAGTAATTCGTTTAAAGTCACGTTAACGGGTAAGTTAATAATAAGCCCCATCGCGCCTTCTTCATTGTGCTCACAAATATAAGTCACGGTTTTATTAAAATAGGCATCGTCTAATGCAGGCATTGCAATTAATAGTTGATTTTCTAAGCTTTCCATACCATCACCTTTTACACTTTAAGTTTTAAAAAAACTCTATGTATCATTGTTTTTATAGAGGTATGGTGATCGTTTATTTCAAAGGACCACCGCTAGTAGAGACTAATAACTTTAAATGGTAAAAAATATAACTAAAATATTTATACTCTAGGACGAATATTTTCTTCTATTGCATCCATTAACTTTCCACTGATATTAATCGGATATGCAGCTTCAATTTCTCGGATACAGGTGGGACTGGTAACGTTAATTTCGGTAACTTTGTCACCAATAACATCTAACCCAACAAAGTATAGACCACGTTTCTTCAATTCTGGTGCAATAGTTTCAGCAATTAACCTATCGGTAGCGCTAAGCGGCCTGGCTTCACCACGGCCACCAGCAGCTAAATTACCACGCGTTTCACCTTGTGCAGGGATGCGGGCTAGGCAATAGGGCATAGGTTCACCATTAACGATAAGAATGCGTTTATCGCCATCTTTAATCTCTGGCATAAACTCTTGCACCATAGCGTATTGGTTACCGTGGTTAGTCAGTGTTTCTAATATAACGCCGACATTAGCATCGTTTTCTTTAATGCGAAAAATCGACGCACCGCCCATACCATCAAGCGGCTTGATAATAATGTCTTTTTCTTTTTGATGAAATTCACGAATTTTATCATTATTACGTGTTACTAAGGTACGTGGTGTCAACTCGGCAAACCAGGCAGTAAAAAGTTTTTCGTTACAGTCACGTAAACTTTGCGGCTTGTTTACAATTAATGTGCCTTCAACTTCTGCGCGCTCAAGCATGTAGGTTGCGTAGATAAATTCGGTATCAAAAGGAGGATCTTTACGCATTAAAACCGCGTCAAGCTCTGAAACAGCGATGTCGTTTACTTCGTCTAGTTCATACCAATGTTGAGGATCGTCAAAAACCTTCAATTTTTGTGCTGTGGCACGGCATTGTCCTTGGTCAAGGTATAAGTCTTTCATTTCCATGTAATAAATTTCGTAACCGCGCTTTTGAGCTTCGAACATCATCGCCATAGATGAATCTTTCTTTACATTGACCTGTGAAATAGGGTCCATTACTACGCCAAGTTTAATTGTCATTTTTATTTCCTAAGGTGTTCGTTACTAATTAATATCGCCAAAGCGGCATTGCAATGCGGTAATTGCCGTTAATGCTGCCGTTTCTGTTCTTAATATTCTTGGCCCTAATAAAACATCAACAAAAGAGGCTTCATTGGCTCGTTTAATTTCATCTTCACTTAAACCGCCTTCGGGACCAATAAGTAAACGCACTCGCTGATTTGAATCACTGATGTTTTTTTCAGGTAAATTCATTATTGAGTATTGCGCTTTTGGGTGTAAATTTAGTTTTAATGAAGTACTTGGTTGAGTAAGCCATTCATCTAAATAAACAGCAGGCATAACTATAGGGACCGAACAACGGCCACTTTGTTCACAAGCACTGACGACTATTTTTTGCCATTGGTCTATTTTTTTCTGTAAACGTTCTCCGGTTAGCTTTACCCCGCAACGTTCGGTAAATAGAGGGGTTATGGTGTTAACACCTAGCTCAACCGATTTCTGTAAGGTAAAGTCCATTCGATCGCCACGAGAAATACCTTGTCCTAAATGAATATTTAATGGCGATTCAACATTTTTCTCGGTAAACGATTTTATAATGACTTGGGCATTTTTTTTACTAACGTCGGTTATTTCAGCTTGATAATCGCCAAGTACACCTTGGTTTAATTCGCCATTAAAAAGGGTTAAATTATCACCACTCTTTAAACGCAGAACTCGTATGGTATGGCCGAAGGCATCTTCACTTAAGGTAATCGTGTCGCCAATAGCAAATGATTGTTGCTGATAAATTCTAGGGTTGCTCATAATCTTTATTATTTTTTATTATCTTATCAAGAAATATAAGGGCGGGAGCGACTTATTTCAATTAGCATTTGCCAAAATTGGCGTAATAAAGCCTGTTTAAGATAAATAATGTCCGTTATTACTTTTCATCGGGTGAAATTATTTACATACCATGGCGTTTTAGATAAAAATGCTGACAAGCTTTAACTCAATAAAAGCTTTTGATAGAATGCGCGCCTTGCTACTGACATAGTTATTTTTAGTTGTCAGCTTTATATCAATCTACAGCTCCGGATTTACGTTCTGGCTGGCTCAATGGGTCTTACTACTATGCAAAACATCACTGTTTGTGCACTTTATAAATTTGTGCGCTTAGAAAATTTCGAACAACTTAAAACACCTTTATTAACCGTTATGTTAGAGAACGAGGTTAAAGGCACGCTATTAATAGCAAATGAAGGCATTAACGGCACGGTTGCTGGTTCACAAGCCGGTATTGACGCGCTCTTAGCTCATTTGGAAACAGATGAGCGTTTAATGAATGTCTCCCATAAATATTCATATGCCGACGAAAACCCTTTTCAACGCAGCAAAGTTAAATTAAAAAAAGAAATCGTTACTATGGGCGTTGAAGGTATTGACCCATTATTAACCGTCGGTACTTATGTGAAACCAAAAGATTGGAATGCGCTTATCTCCGATCCAGAAGTTTTATTGATTGATACGCGTAACGATTATGAAATTGAAATTGGTACCTTTAAAAACGCGGTTAACCCTAAGACTGAAACGTTCCGTGAATTTCCCGAATATGTTGCCCAACATTTAGATAAAAATAAGCACAAAAAAGTGGCTATGTATTGTACTGGTGGTATTCGTTGCGAAAAATCAACAGCTTACTTGAAAGAGCAAGGCTTCGAAGACGTTTATCACCTAGAGGGAGGTGTGCTTAAATATTTAGAAGAAGTTGAACAAGAGAATTCAATGTGGGAAGGCGAATGTTTTGTTTTTGATGGTCGTGTTGCCGTTGGTCATGGTTTAGAACAAGGCCAGTACGACCAATGTTTTGCTTGTCGTTACCCGATAACAAGCGAAGAAATGCAGAGCGAACACTATGTTAAAGGCGTGAGTTGTCATCGTTGTTATGACAAGTATACCGATGAGCAGCGCAGTGGTTTTGCTGAGCGTGAGCGTCAAATAAATTTAGCTAACCAACGAGGTGAAAAGCATATCGGTGGCAATGTTCAAGATGTTATCGAACAGCGACGAAAAGAAAAAGTTGCCAGCAAAAAAGCGCAGTCTACAAAGTAGCTATGAGCTAAATTGTTATTTACCTTTTAAACAAAAAAAGCGACCTTTTGAGTCGCTTTTTTTATAGGGGGTTATTACTTAAGTTAAAAACCAGCGGCTTTGCGAAGTGCGTCAGCTTTATCGGTTCTTTCCCACGTAAATGCAGTAAAAGTATCATCACCAACAGTGACTTCAACAGGTTCACGACCAAAATGTCCGTAAGCTGCTGTCATCTGATACATAGGGTGCAACAAATCAAGCATCTTAGTAATGCCGTATGGACGAAGATCAAAATGTGCTCTCACCAATTCAATAAGTTTTGCTTCTGAGACTTTACCAGTACCAAAAGTTTCAATTGAAATTGACGTTGGCTCCGCAATACCAATGGCATAAGAAATTTGAATTTCACAACGGTCAGCCAAACCAGCAGCAACGATGTTTTTTGCTACATAACGACCAGCATAAGCAGCACTGCGATCAACTTTTGATGGATCTTTTCCTGAGAAAGCACCACCACCATGACGAGCCATGCCGCCATAGGTATCAACAATAATTTTACGACCCGTTAAACCACAATCACCCACCGGGCCACCAATAACAAAGCGGCCAGTAGGATTAATAAAGTATTTAGTATCTTTAGTTAATAACTCGGCAGGTAACACAGCTTTTATGATGTTTTCCATCACAGCTTCGTGTAAATCTTCTTGAGAAATTTCCGGATTATGTTGAGTTGATAAAACAACTGCGTCAATGGCTACTGGCTTATTATCTTCATAAATAAAAGTGACTTGAGATTTAGCATCAGGACGTAACCAAGGTAAGACCCCTGATTTACGCACTTCAGCTTGGCGCTCTACTAAACGATGAGAATAAAATATTGGCGCAGGCATTAACGTTTCAGTTTCATTGGTCGCATAACCAAACATTAATCCTTGGTCACCAGCACCTTGATCTTCAGGATTTGCTCGGTCAACACCTTGGGCAATCTCAGGTGATTGCTGGCCAATTAAATTCATAATGCCACAAGTTTCACCATCAAAACCAACGTCAGACGAGGTATAACCAATATTACTAATAACATTACGGGTAATAGTTTCTAAATCAACCCATGCGGTAGTAGAAACCTCACCTGAAATAATAGCTACACCAGTTTTCACCATAGTTTCACAAGCGACACGAGCATTCTTATCTTTAGCGATAATAGCATCAAGTACCGCATCAGAAATTTGATCGGCGATTTTATCCGGATGACCTTCAGAAACTGATTCAGAAGTGAAAAATTGAGTAGACATATAACCTCAGAAAAATGTAATAGTTTAAAATATTTTCGAATTGAAGTTATTCTAACTGCAAGATTAACTATTTTCTAGTTTTTTTACGCCTAGATGGCTAAACGGCTAAAAATAATTATGAATTGTTGATTTATAGAGCACAAAATTGCTGAAGGGTAACATTCTGACCAAAAAGTACCGACATCAATCTCGCTTGTTGTGTAGATACCCTAGAGCTAAAAAAGTGTTGTTGCGACATAGATTGATTACTTGCCAATAATCCTTGGTTTGCAAGTTGTCTGGCAAGCTGGTCAGTTACCGGCTGAGCGGTTTCCATTATAGTAATGTTATCACCAACAATATTTTGTATAAGTGAACGAACAAAGGGGTAATGTGTGCAGCCTAATACTAGTGTATCTATATTACTTTGCAGTAGAGGTTGCAAAAAAGTATGCAGTATTTTAAAGCACTGTTCACTTTGATGAAGGCCTTGCTCGATAAGCTCTACTAGCCCAGGGCACGGTTGAATATAAATTTCAGCGCCATTTTTATGCTTATCTACTAAAGACAAAAATCGAGTGTTTATTGCGGTCGCCTCTGTTACTAACAAGGCGACTTTCTTTGTTTTACTGTGGAGTGCTGCGGGCTTTATTGCCGGCTCAACACCAATGATTGGAATTGATACCCTTAAACGTAGTTGCTCAATAGCGATAACAGTTGCGGTATTACAGGCAACAACAATAGCTTTTACCTGCTGATGAATTAACCAGTCAGCAATTTTATTTACCCGTTCAATGATTTCTGTTGATGATTTGTCGCCATAAGGGGCAAATTGACTATCAGCCACATAAATAAGGTTTTCATCAGGTAAATGTTGATGAATACATTGAGCAATCGACAAACCTCCAATGCCAGAGTCGAAAATACCGATCGCTTGGGTGTTTGAATGAACTTGCTTTAATGGCGCTTTGTCTGATTTTGTGGCTAGGTAATTTTGGCTCATGATCTCTATTATTAATGACTAACGAAGTAAAATGGGTCTTTGTTGTGTTGATGTTATCAAGAAAAGCGGTCTAGGCGCTATTTAGCCGATTATTTTACTTGCCATTTATTTTTTAGTTTATCTAAAATACCGTTATTTTTGATTGTTTTATAGGCATCCATATATTTAGTAACAATTTCTTCATCACTATTCAGACTAAAGGCAAAATATAAATCATGATTTACGGCAGATAGAGAAATCATTTTTTTAAGCTTAGTTATATCTAAATTTAATTCACTTGCGCGTGCTGTTAAGGTGTTTTTTGTACCCGTTATAATATCAACTCTATTAATATATAGCATTTGTAAACTTTGCTCTGGGGAGCCGAGTACATGAAGATAGGGATATTGTTGTTGTTGAAAATGTTGGGCTGTACTTGACGAGTTAGTGACCGCTATTTTGTATTTTCTGAGTTGTTTGATATTAGTTATTGGTGTTTGAAATTTTTCTTTTAAGCCCCAAGCATAAACATCCTCTGTCATTAATTTACCACCCCAAATGAATGAGTCCTCTCTTAATAAAGTTCGTGATAGGGAGAAAATAAGTGTATTTGCTTGATTGATGGCTGTTTTATAAGCACGCGCCCAAGGTAACACCCGTAGATCAATATCATCATCGGTAATTTTGAATATTTCGTCCATTACCTCTACCGAAAAGCCATTCAGAACATTATTCTCTTGATAGAATTGATATGGGGGTAATATTTCTGTGACGACAAGCTGCTCGGCATTACTTGATGAAGTAATGCCAATTAAAAAGAGCAGTATACAGAGATATTTTATATTCATATAAACAGATAACTCATTTGATAAAGGGAGATAAATTGAGTATAGAAAACATTAATTTATTATGCTTTCTTTTGTCTTTCCAATTAAATTATTTTGGCAGGTTTTACTTAGCAATGACAGCATTACCGCTTTGAATTACTGTGACTTATTGATATTAAATTTTATTTACTTTGAAACAACGATTATCGCCTAAAGTATAGCGGTTGATATTAACTTGCAGGATAATTGTTATATAAAGAAAAGGATGCTTCCAAGGTGCCGCAGTCGACTTTAGTCCTGAACACCGGGTGTTGTTAGGTGCTGCGCGGAGGTATCAGGTTTAAACCTAATATTTTTGAAAAAAGGATGCTTCCAAGGTGCCGCAGTCGACTTTAGTCCTGAACACCGGGTGTTCAGGGCGGAGGTATCATTTCAACCGTAGGCTTCCCGATACGAGCCGGGCTTGCACAATAGCTAATAATCAACTTCCTTAGGTAAAACTTATCGGCTCAGGGACATAGTTAACATACAAACACCCCAGAAGACGACGTTAGTATAGCTAATTTCTTGAAGCGATTTAAGTGTTTTTTTGCAACTTAGGTTTGTTTGTTTTTTTAGTGAACAGAGGTTGCTGAAAAATCAGGCTTTCTTGAGGTATTCGGAAATTACAGCTTGTTTTATAGTCGCTTGTAGTAAATCAATTTTACTTTGCAGCGCAGCACGCTCATCGATTAGTTCTTTACGAGCGGCTAATAAATCATTAGATAAGTTAAGTGCGGTCATTACCAGAGATTGCTCAGGTGTCTTTATAGAGCAAGTTTTACTGTCTGTTAGCAAACGTTGGTTTAATTCTTCCGCAGCTAATAGTAAAGACGATTCTTGCCCGCTCGGACATGAAATCTTTAGTCTTCTATTAGCAACTTCAATGGTAACCGAGTGTTGACTCATAACAGGCTGATTCTCACAAAAACATCTTAATTAATAGTAATATATGCATATCTCAGCACTATAGCGATGAGCCGTACACTATGCAAGCGTTCTCTAGGGTTTTCTCCTTTTAATCTCTAGCATCATAAAAGCGTGAATGTTACGATACCTAGCATTAACTCACGCATTTTATTGATGATTAAAACATGTCCAACGAAACCTCTTTAGACTTTGCCTCCGTGCAAGCAATTCTTACAACAGAAAGCATTACCGTCCATGGTGCTGAATTACACGGGGTATTAACCGGCTTAGTTTGTGCTGGTTTTACCTTTGAAAGTGAAGACTATATCGTGATGATTAATGACTTATTTAACAATGGTGAAGGCTTACCTCGTGCCGTTAAGTCGTTGGTAAAATCAATGTTTGCAAAAGTTTGGCATGATATTATTGATGATTCTTATGGGTTTCAATTAACCTTACCAGATGACGACGATAGTATGGTTGAGCGTGGCCATGCCTTAAGTGTTTGGGTACAAGGCTTTAACTTAGGATTTGGCTTACAACAAAAAAACAAAGCAGTATTATCAGCAGACGTTAAAGAAGTCCTTATTGATTTTGCTGAAATTGCTAATTTGTCTGACGAAATGGAAGAAGACGAAGATACCGAACAAGCCTATTTTGAAATAGCTGAATATGTCAGAATTTCTGCCTTATTGTGTTTTACCGAGCTCGGCTCACCGCCAGAAAGTAAAAGCGCAGAAGATACTGTCCACTAAAAAAAGATTAAGTCATGAATACATTAACTTTAGTAAAAAATACTTTATTACCTTTGGCAGAATTCATTCAACGTCGTGCTCAATTTTTTACCTCGATGCCAGAAAATTCTATTGCGATATTTCCCGCGGCACAAGAAGTCACGCGCAGTAATGATACCGAATATGCTTTTTGCCAAGATAAAACTTTTTATTATCTAACGGGGTATAACGAACCTGATGCTATTTTAGTGCTGATTAAATCTGCTGATGAGGGCGAAAAGAATGAAAAAAGTATTTTATTTAATCTTGAGAAAAATCCCCTTCAAGAAGTCTGGCATGGTAGGCGAGTAGGACAAGCGTTAGCGGTAGCGCATTATGGTGTAGATCAATGTTTTCCACTAACCGAAATAGATCAATACCTCCCTGATTATATTGCCGATAAAAGTCACTTGTTGTTTTGCCAAGGAAAAAACACCTGCTTTGATAGTCAAATATATGCATGGTTGTCAGCTGTTAAAGCGCAAAGTCGCCTTGGCGTAAAAGCACCGACATTACTGGTTGATTGTCGAAATATTATTGAAGAAATGCGTTTAATAAAAAGTGCCGGTGAACTCGATATTATGCGTCAAGTAAATATTATTAGCGGTGCGGCTCATGCCAGAGCGATGAAACAGTCAGCGATTGGTAAATTTGAATATCAATTAGAAGCGGAAATATTGCATGAATTTGCCAGTAATGGTGCAAGGCACCCAGCTTATGGCAGTATTGTTGCCTGTGGTGATAATGGCAATATTTTACATTACACTAACAATGATGACGTACTGAAAAATAACGAATTGGTGTTGATTGACGCCGGTGGTGAACTTAGCGGCTATGCGGCTGACATTACCCGTACCTTTCCTGCAAATGGTAAATTCACATCAGCACAACGAGACGTTTATCAATTGGTGCTAGATGCACAGAACTTAGCGATTGGTGCAATAAAGCCGCAAGCAACCTTTGCCGAGCTTAATGTTTTAGTGAATAACTTCCTGACTTCAGGTTTACATCGTTTAGGTATATTGTCTGGGAATTTAGCACAGTTACTCGAGGATAAAGCCTGTAAGAAGTACTTTATTCATGGTCTAGGGCATTGGTTGGGTTTAGATGTTCATGATGTTGGTGATTATCAGTCAAATGATAAGCGCGAGCAATGTCGAGCGTTTGAACAAGGTATGGTGATGACCATAGAGCCGGGCATTTATATTCCACTTGATGATTATAGTGTTGATAAAAAATGGCGCGGTATAGCGATAAGAATTGAAGATAATATAGTGGTAACTGATCAAGGTCATGAAAACTTAACAGTAAATGCGCCAAAATCAATTGCTGAAATTGAACAAATAATGATTGCGCATAGTTAACTGACTTGTTTTTTATTGTCAATTCACCTTGCCATATGAACTTATCAGCATAGATTTGCGTACTTAAATTCAGGCAGCAATCATTAATCAATGTTTCATTACACAACTCAATGGAGAGTTAGCAATGAACTTAGCATTTCACTTTTACACTTTATCTTAAGCGATTGTATTAAATAGCTAAAAAGTAACTATGAAAAAAGAATTCGATATCGTAATTTCTGGTGGTGGTTTATCTGGTGCATTAATGGCGCTGAGTTTGATCGACTGCAAAAAACAACAGGGTCAGTCACTGTCTATTGCCATTGTTGAAGCTAATCCGGTATTAGAAGACCCAAGATTAACTTTTGACGATCGAGTGTTAGCGCTTTCACATGGTACAGCTACCTATTTAGAACGTTTAGGGATTTGGCAACAATTAAAGTACCTAGCCGAGCCTATTAAAAATATTCATATCTCAGATCGGGGCTTTTACGGTAAAGCTCGGCTTTATGCTGAGCATCATCAAGTCAATGCCTTAGGTTTTGTTGTTGAAATGTCATTGCTTGGGCAAGCCTTATTAGCGAGCTTAAAAGAGAAAAACAAAATAACGGGTAATATCACTTGGTTCACTCCCGATAAAATAACCGATATTACTTGGCGAAAAGAGCAAGTTGAACTAACGCTTAATTCAACAGCAAAGCTTAGCGCCAAATTACTACTAGCCTGTGATGGTGTTCATTCAGCCTGTCGAAAACTTGCTAACATTGCTGTGCAAACCTCTGACTATGGTCAATCGGCACTCATTACCAATGTAAGTACGACAATTGCCCACAATAATCTGGCTTTTGAACGCTTTACTGATACTGGGCCTATTGCGATGTTACCGCTGTCAAACCAAGGGCGCGCAACAAGTGATAGTCGCTGTTCCTTGGTGTGGACATTACCGCCTGAGCAAGCAGATAAAATGCTAGCACTTAGCGATAAGCAATTCCAAGATGAACTTGAAAATGCTTTTGGCAGTTGGCTTGGCGCAATAACCCAAGTGGGTAAACGTGACATTTATCCGCTTAAATTATTAATGGCTGATGAACAGGTGTTTCATCGGATGGCACTTATTGGTAATGCTTCTCATACTATTCATCCTATTGCCGGACAAGGGTTTAACTTGGGTGTAAGAGATGTTAGGCAAATGGTAGAACTGATCAAAATAGCCTTAACAAATAATAAGGACATTGGACAGTTTTCACTGTTGAGTGATTATGCCTCGCACCGAAAATTAGATCATCAGCAGGTCATCGGCTTAACGGATTCGTTAGTGACACTTTTTTCAAATAAATTGCCCGCTTTAGTTGTTGGTCGTAATGTTGGTTTGAAAGTCATGAATTATTTATCACCATTAAAAAGTCGCCTCGTTAGAAAAACGATGGGTTATTAGTGGCTAAATCACGGCCACTATAAAGATAAAGTTAAACAAAGCGTAAAGCGATTTTAAAATTAAGAAGAATAACATGCAAAAATTTGATGTATTAATTGTTGGCGGTGGCATGGTGGGGCTAACCTTAGCTTTAGCACTGCGTCAGCAAACGCAGCTAACTGTTGCGATTGTAGACACTTCACCACCGACTGAATTATCAGAACAGCCTGATGTTCGGGTCAGTGCGCTTAATGTTGCCAGTAAACAAATTTTTGATAATCTTGATGTTTGGTCAATAATTCAACAAAAACGTATTCAAGCTTATACTGATATGCATGTTTGGGATAAAGCCGGCTTTGGAAAGTTGCTTTTTTCTTGTGACGATTTACAACAGAGTTCATCGAATGAACAGTTAGGTTGGATCGTTGAAAATAGCGTTATACGTCTGAGTCTTTGGCAAAAAGCACAAGCAGATCAAGGCATAACTTTTTATACTGAAAATACCTTGAGTAATATAAGTATTGGTGAAAGTGAAGCTTTTGTTAGCTTTACGGCAACTAACGGCAACCCTATGCCAATAACCGCCAAATTAGTGGTTGGGGCCGATGGCGCAAATTCTTGGGTTAGACGTCAAATGGCGTTCCCCTTAACTTTTCGTGATTATGACCATCACGCCATTGTTGCTACCGTAAAATGCTCACAAGGGCACCAAAATACCGCATGGCAAGTTTTTTTAGAAACTGGCCCTCTAGCGCTACTGCCACTTAACGACGCTCAGGGAACGCACGATTTATGTTCAATCGTTTGGTCAACATCTCCCGAAGACGCAATCCGTTTAAATGGCTTAACCCCAATAGAGTTTTCAAAAGCGTTAACGGCAGCAAGTGATGGGAAATTAGGGAATATTGAACTGCAGAGTAAGCGTTTTACTCATCCGCTAACTATGCGTATTGCCCAAAGCTTTGTTCAAGAGCGTATTGCTTTGGTTGGTGACGCTGCTCATACCATTCACCCATTAGCAGGCCAGGGCGTTAATTTAGGTTTACTTGACGCGGTATCATTGGCACAAATTATTAATGACAAAATAACCCAACAAAAAGCCCCTAATGATGCTTGGTTAACTACTCGCTTGTTAAATGAATATTCCCGTTGGCGTAAAGCTGAAGCAACCGAAATGGTTGCAGCAATGGAGTCAATTAAACAAGTGTTTACGCCTCAACAAGGCGCGATAAAATTGGTGAGAGGTCTGGGTTTGTCTTTAATCAATAACTTAAAGCCCGTTAAGCAAGTCTTAATTAAACAGGCATTGGGTTTGAAAAGTGAGTTACCTAAACTTGCAACAATCAAAGACAAATTATTATAAAATTAACTTTGCTTCGATTATTTAAGCAAACGCTTTTGACATGACCGTAATAGCTGGTATTAACGTTTGCTCGGCCTTATAAAACTTATCTAAAGATTGTCTTTTAATTACCTAGTAAATCGATACAAAATAATTTCCTAAACGTCGTAATACTCTCTATTGCTTTTGATATTATTAGTTTTTAAATTAATAAGTTCTACTGAAAAAAAATGTCAGTAAAAAACACAAAATAAAAACCCAAGATTCGATTTTTTAATCAAGCGAAACTGATTATAATTTTTTATAGTGACTCTTTTGAAAATTAAATTTGGATTAAAATATTTATCTGGTTTAAAATTTGTATTTTTGACTGTTTACTTCATTTTTAGTTGAATAGGTGGCTTTGCGCGGCTATAATCTGGTCAATTATTTTGTAAATATACTACCTTTAAGCTTGGCTTAATGGCGAATTCATACAATTAAAGTGGAATACATACGATGACTAATAAAACCGTATTACATGCTAAGCATATTGAAGCTGGCGCAAAACTAGTTGATTTTCACGGCTGGGAAATGCCAATTAACTACGGCTCGCAAATAGAAGAGCATAATGCTGTTCGAACTGATGCTGGCATGTTTGATGTTTCACACATGACCATTGTTGATATTAAAGGTGTTGATGCTCAAGCATATTTACGCCGTTTAGTGATTAACGATGTTGCAAAATTAGCCGTTGCAGGCAAAGCCCTTTATACCGGTATGTTAAATCACGAAGGTGGTGTTATTGATGATTTGATCATTTATTTCTTCACTGAAACTTATTACCGTTTGGTTGTTAACTCAGCAACGCGCGTAAAAGATTTAGCGTGGATGAATGAACAAGCGGCTGGTTTTGAAGTTACAATTACCGAACGTCCTGAATTTGGCATGATTGCCGTGCAAGGGCCACAAGCTAAAGCTAAAGTAGCTACATTATTAACAGCAGAGCAAGCTCAAGCCGTTGAAGGTATGAAGCCATTCTTTGGTGTTCAAGCCGGTGATTTATTTATTGCCACTACTGGTTATACTGGTGAAGATGGTTATGAAATTGTTGTTCCAGAAGACCAAGCAGCAGATCTATGGCAAAAACTACTCGACGCAGGTGTTGCACCTTGTGGTTTAGGCGCTCGTGATACCTTACGTTTAGAAGCTGGTATGAATCTTTACGGTTTAGATATGGACGAAACTGTTTCGCCATTAGCGGCTAACATGGCATGGACCATTAGCTGGGAACCGACCGATCGTAACTTTATTGGCCGTGAAGTATTAACTGCTCAAAAAGCGGCTGGCGACCAACCTAAACTTGTCGGTTTGGTTTTTGAAGAAAAGGGCGTATTACGCACTGGCCTTAAAGTGATTACGCCATTTGGTGAAGGTATCATTACCTCAGGTACATTTTCGCCAACACTAGGTCATAGTATTGCTATGGCTCGTGTACCTCGCAGTGTAAGCTTAGGTGACACTGTTGAAGTAGAAATGCGCAAAAAATTAGTGAATGTTAAAGTGATCAAAGCCAGCTTTGTTCGCAATGGAAAAAAAGTTTTTTAATCAATTTTTAATGATAAAAATTTGTTAGAGAACCAAGTAGAATGACAACATTGGTTGAGGGTGAATTTATTTACCCTTGTCCAATATAGAAGAATAATTAAGCTATAGTATTTAATTGTTAGCCAATAGCGACAATTGAAATTGAGTTTACGACAAACAATAATTAACCTCAGGAAAATAAAAAATGAGCAACATTCCTTCAGAACTAAAATATGCAACATCACACGAATGGGTACGTCAAGAAGGTAACGGCGTAGTTACTGTTGGTATCACTGAGCATGCACAAGACTTATTAGGTGACATGGTATTTGTTGAATTACCTGATGTTGATGATGAAATCAGTACGGGTGACGACGTTGCAGTAGCAGAATCTGTTAAAGCGGCTTCAGACATCTACGCACCTGTTTCAGGTAAAGTTATTGAAGTAAATGAAGACTTAGAAGATTCTCCTGAACTAGTTAACTCAGACGCTTTTGGCGCCGGTTGGTTATTCAAGGTTCAGTTAGCTGATGAAGCAGAGTTAGATGCTTTATTAGATGCTGAAGGTTACGCAAACTCTATTGACGAAGACTAATTTTGGGTACATTTAGCTTTTATGTGGCGTTGCTTTTGTTACTCGTCTAACTCACTTGCTTTTTAAACCTTTAGCTAAAGGCTTACTAAGCTGATAAGACTGATAATTTAGCGCCTTACCTAAAAGCTAACTGTTTACGAAATCTGTTATTAAGCCTCTAACTGATTGTTCGGGGCTTTCTTTTAGTTACTCAGTAACTAATGACCCAGTTAATTTATTTCACACTTAAGAGAAGCTGTTTTATGACTACTCAATCAAAATCACTTGCTTATTTAGAGCAAACTCAAGACTTTATTCGTCGTCACATTGGCCCTAATGCCGAACAAACTCAAGCAATGTTAAATGACATTGGCGCAGAGTCGGTTGACGCACTTATCAATGAAATCGTACCAAGTGATATTCGTTTATCAGCATTGCCTGCGATTGAAGAAAGTAAAACAGAAGCGCAAGCTTTAAGCGATTTAAAAGCGGTTGCAAGCTTAAACAAAGTAAACGACACCTACATTGGTTTAGGTTACTACGGCACATTAACCCCGAACGTTATTTTGCGTAACGTGTTAGAAAATCCAGGCTGGTACACAGCTTACACGCCTTACCAACCAGAAATTGCTCAAGGTCGTTTAGAATCATTATTAAACTACCAGCAGATGTGTATTGACCTTACCGGTTTAGAACTAGCCTCTGCTTCATTATTAGATGAAGGTACTGCAGCTGCTGAGGCCATGGCATTAGCAAAACGAGTTTCTAAAAACAAAAAATCAAACTTATTCTTTATCTCAAGTGATGTTTACCCACAAACTATCGACGTTGTTAAACAGCGTGCAGAAATGTTTGATTTTGATGTTATCGTTGCTCCTGCTCACGAAGCAGCTGACCATGATGTTTTTGGTGCTTTACTGCAATACCCAAGTGCAACGGGTGAAGTCACAGACATTAGCGAGTTAATTGAAAAAATTCACGCAAACAAAGGTATTGTTGCGGTAGCTGCCGATATCATGAGTTTAGTGATGTTAAAAGCGCCAGGCGAATTAGGTGCTGATGCCGTTATTGGTTCAAGCCAACGTTTTGGCGTGCCAATGGGCTACGGCGGGCCACACGCAGCATTTTTTACTACTTCTGAAAAATACAAACGTTCATTACCTGGTCGTATTATTGGTGTGTCTAAAGATACCCGTGGTAATGCTGCACTACGTATGGCAATGCAAACTCGTGAGCAGCATATTCGCCGTGAAAAAGCTAACTCAAACATTTGTACAGCTCAAGTACTCTTAGCGAACATGGCGGCGTTTTACGCGGTTTATCATGGTCCTAAAGGCTTAAAAATTATTGCTAATCGCATTCATCGTTTCGCAGATATTTTATGCTTAGGCACAGCCACAAAAGGCTTAACCGCTGTTCATGCTAACTACTTTGACACTTTAACGTTTAATTTAGATAACAAAGAAGAAATCGTTGCGCGCGCATTAGCCGCTGGCGTTAACTTCCGTACTGACATCGACGGTCAGATTAGTATTTCTATTGATGAAACAACGACTCGTGAAAATATCGCTGGTTTATTCGATATATTATTGGGCGAAGGTCATGGTTTAGACGTTAGCGACCTCGACGACAAAATAGTAAGCAGCGGTCATTGTTCAATTCCTGCAGCATTAGTACGTGAATCTGAAATATTGACTCACCCGGTATTTAATTCATACCACAGCGAAACAGAAATGCTTCGTTACATCAAAAGATTAGAAAACAAAGATTTAGCATTGAACCATTCAATGATTTCTTTGGGCTCTTGTACGATGAAATTAAATGCAACAGCGCAAATGATACCGGTATCATGGCCTGAATTCGCTAACATGCACCCATTTGCACCTGTTGACCAAGCCTTAGGTTATAAGCAAATGATTGACGAGTTAGGCGATTGGTTAGTTGAACTTACCGGTTACGACAACATTTCAATGCAACCAAATTCAGGTGCTCAAGGCGAGTACGCGGGTTTAATCGCGATTGTTAAATATCATGAAAGTCGTGGCGATGCACATCGTAACATCTGTTTAATTCCATCTTCTGCTCACGGCACAAACCCTGCGTCTGCGCAAATGGTTGGTATGAAAGTTGTTGTTGTTGCTTGTGATAAAGAAGGCAACGTTGACATGAACGACTTGCGCACTAAAGCAAGCGAAATGGCCGACAATCTTGCCTGTATTATGATCACATACCCGTCAACGCACGGCGTATATGAAACAACAGTTGCAGAAATCTGTAACATCGTTCACGAACATGGCGGTCAAGTTTACCTTGATGGCGCAAACATGAACGCACAAGTAGGCGTAACGTCGCCAGGCTATATTGGCGCTGACGTTTCTCACCTAAACTTGCATAAAACTTTTGCTATTCCACACGGTGGTGGTGGCCCAGGTATGGGACCTATTGGTGTTAAAGCACACCTTGCACCATTCTTGCCTGATCATGCATTAATTAACGTTGATGAAAGCACTAAAGGTAATGGCGCAGTTGCAGCCGCACCATTTGGTAGTGCGGGTATTTTATGTATCTCTTACCTTTACTGTGCAATGCTAGGTAAGCAGGGCGTAACAGATGCGACTAAATATGCGATTACTAACGCCAACTACTTAGCTAAAAAATTAAGTGAACATTACCCGCTTTTATATGCAGGAAAAAATGGCCGTGTTGCTCATGAATGTATTATCGATTTGCGTCCACTTAAAGCAACGTCGGGTATTACCGAAGTCGATATAGCAAAACGCTTAATTGATTATGGTTTTCATGCACCCACTATGTCGTTTCCAGTAGCGGGTACTTTCATGATTGAACCTACAGAGTCTGAGTCTAAAGTTGAACTTGACCGTTTTGTTGAAGCCATGGTTTCTATTCGCGACGAAGTACGTAAAGTTGAATCAGGTGAATGGTCAAGTGACAACAACCCTTTGCATAATGCTCCGCATACGTTAGCAGATATTACTGATACTTGGGATCGTGGTTATTCTATTAAAGAAGCGGTATTCCCAGTTCCAGCTGCAGCCAAAAATAAATTTTGGCCAACAGTTAACCGTATCGATGATGTATACGGAGACCGTAACTTAATTTGTTCATGTCCTCCAATTGAAAGCTACCAAGACTAGTTTTTCTTTTGAGCACAACACTTAGAGTTGGAAACTGACATTTAGAGTTGAAAGCTTTCAAATTATGTATAAAGGCGAATCAGAAATGATTCGTCTTTTTTATTTTTATAATTACCGACTACAGGAAAGGTTAACAGTATTTTTTCTGTTTAGTTGAATTATAATTGCTCTGTATTTCGAATCATTTCTTTATATACAGGCACGATAATACCATCCATTTATCATACATTTTCCCATCGAACACTTTCTTCTTATTAGGCCACCCATAATAACTGATGCAGTTTTCGCTCAATAAACTAGACTTAAGGTACTTTTATTCAGTCAGGTGACTATTATGCCTAAGCCTCGCTCACAACAAATCAGTTTATTGGACACCCCTTATTATCACATTTGCAGTCGTACGGTACGCAAGGCTTTTTTGTGTGGCGTAGATAAGGAAAC
>NZ_VOLR01000037.1 GCF_007954355.1 Colwellia hornerae | reverse complement strand
ACATTAGCGGGAGAATTAATTAAAATAGGCATTGACTGACTAGGAGATGCATACGACAAATAAGTGGTTGTGGTAACATTACCTTTATTATCATTTACTTCTACTTTGTCATTAACCAGATATCGATAAGATATTTGACCTGAAATGGCATTGTTATTAACCGCCTTTGGACGTCCTAATCCATCATAGCTGTAATTAATACCATAATAAGTAGACGCAGAACTTGTCTGCTGACTTTGAAAAATGGGTTTATTTAAGTAGTTAAAGTTTGTTCTTACATACCTTGTTGTATTACTACTATCGTTATTATCCCACTCTTTTACAGCCATTGGCCTTAGTAGTCCATCATAAAAAGTCTGTTTACGGTAATCACCTTGACTCACCGTTTGAACCGTCATATCTGAAACTGTTCCTGGAATGCCAATACCACCTGATGTCTGTGAATATGAAATATTGGTATTTGACCATTTAGCGTCACAAGGGTCTATTAAGATTAGGCGCCCTAAAGTGTTATAGCTGTAGTTTTCACAGTTACCTTCAAAATCCGTTATTTTGGTAACCTGAGCATTGGCATTGACTATTCGATAACCATATTGAAAATCTGTACTACGGCTCTTAGGTGTCTGAATAGTTCTAGGAATTCCACGATAATAATTTGAATATTTTACCCACTGATTATTGGCATTTCTTGTTATTTTATTAGGTAGTCCATTTAATAAATAGGTGTAATTGGTATGCCAACGACCGAAAGAATATTGGTCAGCAGGTTGTGATTTATACCTTCCCGTTGCAGAGTGATAAGTCGTTTTTGCTACTTCTTTATAAATAGAACCGTTAAAGACCTTTGTTTGATATGGCCGACCAATTAGCCAATGTGTTAAATCATTATTATAGGTGGTTTGAATATATTTATGTTTGTTACCATTGGCATCATTGTATTGATGTGTCTGCGTTGGCTTACCATAAATATCATATGAGGTGGTTAGGAGAGTAAAAACATCTTTACCACCCACTCTGTAGTATTCTTTTACTTCAGAAGCAATTAACGCTCTGTTTGAATGAGCAACACCACTGCTTAGCTCAAATCCCACATTACCAATATTTTGACGAGTAAATGTTTTCTTTGTTTGGAGCAGCATCGCGCCGTTTGTATCAAACTCTTCTACAGCAACTAAGCTACCGTCTAAGTAACTGGAGTAATCACGATTATGATAGTATTTGGTTCGACTGTTATCTGGAGCTATTACTTGTGTCCATTTATAATCTTTATTATTGATATTACTTGGTAATGTACCCTTTAATAACATACTACTATGAATATTCTCATTAGCGGCAAAACCTGTATTTTCAGAATAATCATAATTCCATGTCATCTTGGACATTCCCGGTCCCTCTAACACTTTTTGAATAATAGACATGGTGGCGTAGCATTGCGGTTGTATATAAGGACCGTTATTACTGGTAGTGGTTTCCAGCGTGTTACTTCTTCCTTGAACTTTTCCTTCAAATTGAAATGTGCCAGTTACACCATCAGGGTGTGTGATACTTGCGGTACTGTTTTTTGGTGTATAATTTATGGTGTATGCACAATCATCCATTTTGTCACCGTCCCTGGTGCCAACAGTTGGTTTAGCATTTCCATATGGGCTTAAATCAAAAAGCCAGTTTTTACCATCAGGTCTGGTTACAGAGTCTAGCCCTTTAGTACTGCCATATGAATATGTCCAATGACGTCCGTTATAAGAAACTTTAGTGATATGATTTAGATGGGAGCCAGTTCCATAAGCCATAGATACTGTTCTGCCGTCACTGGACGTTATTGAGGTTAGCTTGTTACCAGAATAATTATACTGAATCCAATTACCGAAACGATCTTCTACTTTTGAAGCCAACATAAAGGCTTGATACCGTGAGGTAACTTTATAGTCTCGATAAATACCCTTAGCGGATATTAATCTCATTTTGTCAAAAGTGTACTTAAGCCCATCGGGTGAGTGACCGATAAAGCCTTCGCCATTGCCACCTGTACGAGTAAAACAATCGAACTTCCAATTAGATTTTGTTTTTCTACCGTTTTTTTCAACTAACTTCTCTTGTCGACCCGGTAAAATAAGAGAGTCACCGTTCCAGTATTCATGAGATTCAAACACGCTACCATGACTAGAAATCCCGCCAGGGTTTAATGGGCCAGAGCATTGCTTGCCTATTCCCCATGAACCTGAATATCGGGAACCATTAAAAAGTAGTGTGGTATGAATCGCGGGGACTTCAAGTAACCAATCATCAAAAAAAGCTGAATTATAAGCAGTTAAACCGGCAGCCTCAGGATAAAATTTTCGACCTATGACAATGTCGGGCCCAATCCCTTTAGCCACCAAATCAGTATGGCTGAATCCAATCGTTCCAGAGTTAAGGTCAATATGCTCCCCAAGTAAGTCAGTTGTATAAGGCGTAACCGAATCTTTTACAGACATACGCGCTAAGATATCTTCATTGGCAATACCAAATCCACCACCACCAGGATCGCCCCCGGGATCACCGCCACCAGGAGGAGGAGCTAAAGTAGACACTTTTGTTGATGATTTTTGCATTGTTGGTAAGCTTTGGCTGACAATTGCTGAAGAAATTTCCGCAGTCATTGCTTCATTGAATGGAGTTTGTTTAGCAAATGCCATTATAGGTAAAATTAATGCTATCGTTAAATATCTCATAGAAATCCCTTATCTATTAATAATTACAATAATATTCAGTTACTTAATTTTAATAACTTATAAATAAAAGTTAAAATACATCAAATAAATTAACCAGGTACATTCAACCTGATAGACTTTTTGGAACTCAGGTTAAAAAATACTTTTACTTTATTTAAAGCTATAAATGCTCAAGTTTTCCTATTTCAAGTAATGAAACATTCACATAACTTTGATAAAACGAGCTGTATTTTGCCAACACAAAAAGTAAATAAAAAGTTAATGCAACGTAAATGTAAAATAAATATAGTAGGTAAATGTCGCTAAAGCAATTTATGCTTAGACATTAATAAGAGGAAAATAATAAAGTTATGATTGTGTATAAAGTTTTATAAAAGGCGTATTTATAAAATAATTTTACGTGTTTGATATCATGAGTTAATTAACAAAATGATGGTGCTATTAAATAAAGGATAGCGTGTGATAATAGGTGTTTTTTATTTTATATATAAAAAAAATAGCTAATTAACCCTAATAAATAGGCTTTACAGGCGTTGTACCACTCATTAGTTGTTCACTTTGATTTAATAGCGTAGCGAGTTAATAGCATCTGCTACTGTTAAGAAATATATTTTAGTGAGACAAAGTTCTGCTTTACTAAACTCATGCGCACGGATCAAATCGAGAACTTGTGCTAGGACAACTGTCCGCTCTGTTTTAACTAGTACCTGTTGTTGTGATACACATTCTATTAAATAGCAAACACCCTTAGAATCTATAACATAATCTTCATCGCTAAGAATTAAGTCCTGGCATTCTGAAATAAACTCTAGCGCAGAAGCTAAATAAGTAAGCTCATCTTCGCCTTCTAACTTTAAAATACATGGCCAATAAATCATAAAAAATCTCTATAAATATAACGGTAAAAATAAGCTTGCTCGGTCAAGGTTTACTTATGAGTCATCTCTTTGAAGGCAACGCCCTCTCGGCTCATCACCTTCATGTAGCACAGTGTCGGTATGCAGAAACTTTGCAGCTTCTGCAGAATCTTTCACTTTAGAGGCACTGCGTGCTAGCATTTCGGCTTCAAACTCATTGAGTACACTTTCCCTTATTCCAGCATTACGCCATTGAGATAACGGCCGACATCCTATTGATATACCTCGTGCAAGCGACAATGCATCGAGAAGCGCTTGATTGGCTCCTTGTCCTTTGAATGGACTCATCGGGTGAGCTGCATCACCAATGAGCGTCGCTTGTTGCCCTTGCTGCAATAATTCTGCTTCGAGTAATGGCCGGTCATACACTGGATAACCCGAGACTTGAGCCACTAAGGTAGCAGCTAAGACTTGCGGTATAGGATCATGCCACTGAGTTCTTCGACACGCTTCATCTTTAAGTGCCTGAGGACCTTTAGCGCTTAACGCTTTAGCCTCAGCTTCAGGCATCGGAAAACTAAGCTGCCACATCACAGAGTCAGACGCATAAGGCATCATATAAATACGTTCATTACCATTAGCTGTTTGAAAAACAGTGGCCGAGTCCAACAATGAACTATCAAGTCCTTCGAGTGCCGCCAAAGGACAAATACCCAAAATAACAATACAGTCTAGATAACGTAGAGGTGTTTTATCCTCCGCTATTAGCAATTTTCGCACCGAGCTGCGAATACCGTCGGCGCCGACGACAAGATCGGCCTTGGCGCTTTTTAATTCACCTTCGACCTGAAAGCTCAAATCAACACCTCCACCCAGCGACTCCTTATAATCTACTAACTGGTGACACCATTTTACTTGGTTATCGCCAACGAGTTGCTTAAGTAACGCTAAACGTAAAAATTGGCGAGCGATATGAACATTAGTGCGCTTAACCGACGTTTTCACCGCAGAGGGATGCCACTTTCTGATGCCCCATTCACCAATAACTTTACCGGTAGTGGTATGAACAACATGCCGAGTTGAAATAACGCCTTGAGTTAACGAAGAAATGCCAAGCCCCGCTATCGCTCGACTGGCTTGTTGTAATGTGAGTCCGTAACCTTGAGAGCGAGTATCAAAGCCACTATCTCTTTCATAAAGCGTAAAAGGAATACCGCGGTGCAAACAAGCCACTGCTAGTGCAACACCGCCGATACCGCCACCAATAATAGCAATATGTGGGTAGCTTTCTTTATCTACAATGGTAATTTTTTTTGCCTGAACGAGGCCAGTTCCACAGCAATTTAAACAATCAAATAGATGTCCCTTAGGACGAACTGGAGGTGTGCCTTCGCTTTGTTTTTTTGCAAATTCAGCCAACTGATGCTGATACAGAAGTCGCATTTTTTTACGTGGTCTTTTATTTTTTTGGCCAATGCCTTGGCACTGCTGACAAATGGTCCAATTGATATCTTCGTTGTTCAACTTTATAAATTCCTGTTTATTTAACCTGATTTTAACTTCACTTTTGCGGAAAAAATTCGTGTTAAAAACCCATATCGAGGTTAAATGTAAAGCGGTGCATTTGATTAAGACTCTGACAATTTAACGACTTATTGTATCGTTGCAATTATTAATAGCAGTAATTATTTAGCCGTAGTTCTGCCAGAAAAACTGATGGGCTAGGATTTTAGACTGCTTTTTACCAAGAAGACATTCATTTGATGAAAACATTAACCTTTCTGCCAGTAAATAGCAGGATATAGAGATTCAATAGCCGATAAATACTCCACTAAACGTCGCTACCTGTGAATCATATAAGTAAACTGGCTTGAATTTTGGCGCTCACCTGAGAATATATAGTACCAACGCCAATGATAAGGTAATGAAGAGCCGATTAAAGTAGCAGTCGATAGTGTTTATTTCTGCTCAGCTTTACATATTTTTTGAATGAGCATTGAAACTGACAACGCAATTAATAAGCCCATAAAAAAATAGATTGCGATTAAATACTTTCCTAAATCAGATGCTTGTATTTCACCATTAACTAATACACATTCACCTTTGCTGTAATTGAAGGTACCACTATTATCTAAGCATTGATCAACCAAAAAGAAATCATTAACTAACCAAATAGCAATAAAACTAATGATGACCCCAATAAACTGTGGAATTGAATTTTTTTTCATAAGTCCCTAAAAGCATAGGTTAAGTAATACGTCATCCTTGATAATAAAGTAATAGCCTGCCAAGGCCAATCAATAATTTTCGTCAACATTTAACATCTTCTATACTTTTACTTTATTCATGTAATTGATAAAATTAAACTTTAAAAATATCATTATATTAGGCCAATATGGCCATCCTCTAATAACAATTTATCGATACTGCGGCCATTCGCTGCTATTAAAGGACTAACGCAGCGGGTTACTAAGCGAAATGCGTTGCTTGGCTAGCAACCATTACCCAAGTAATTATTATGCCGTTAATAAAAGCGCCGGTATAAACCCGACCAGTTATACGATAGGCAACAGTAAATACCAATGAGGCTATGGTCATCAAGGGGATAAATTGCAGCACAATAATAGACCATAATGGCTCACTGGCTATTAAGAGCGTGCTGCCCATGAACATTGGTGTGTATTGCACGCTCAAAAACACAAGATAACCTAGATTCAGTAGTAACCAGTTGACGCTTAATTCTTTGCTAAAGCTCCAATCATCACGTCGTAATTGACCATGTAGTACAGCACCAACTATAATAAAGAATAGGCTAAAAGGCATCAGATAAGACAAAGCAATACCCATTTGCATTAGGCTCAACGGTTTAATTGCAAACACCCAAATACGATAGTCGACATCAAATAAAAAATCCGTTAACAGTAGTGATATATAAAGCCCCCCAACAACAACAAAAGCCAGTAAAAATGAGTGTGCAATCGACGATACTTTTATTTGGCCATTCCAGGTTAATCCATAACTTTCGAAACTGGCACCTGTCTTACGATTCAACAAAAAATGCCAAAGTAACAGTAGCAACATTGAAATGAGTCCAGTCAGCAGTGCCCAAATCATGACTTGGCTGGTAATATTTTGAGCAAATAAAGCGGATGCCTGCCACCCTAACCTTTCGCTTATGCCCTTAAATGGCAATAGTGTCAGCGCCGGCAATGCCGTAAAGATAACAGCGCCAAACCACCAACTATGTCCTGTTAAACTCTGTAGCTTAGGCATTGCTGCCTTTAGTGAACTGAACATCGAGGTTGCCGAGACTTTGCCTAGTGTCGGTATAATAAGCATTATCATACCGAGCAAAGCGATAAAAGTGCCCACTTCTTTCCATAACCAAATTTGATCGGTAGCTGGGATTGATTTTGCGCCTGATAAGGTTAAATCAAACCACTTAATCGCATGACCTATCGCGATAGATGAAAAGTGAATACCCGGATGAGTAACCGCGGGTTGATGAAAAATACGCGCTGTGCCATCAGCGACATTGCCATAAAGTTTATCTGCAATGATTTCCTCATCACGATTAAACAGCTGTTTGAGCTTATCGGTTTTCGTGATGTCGGTTGGTAAATCAACACCCCACATTAGTGAGGAAAACTCATCATACTTGGAAAATACGATAGCGATATTGCGTGGCCAATCCGGCGTCCCTGTGGGTGCTCCAAAAGAGCCAGTCGATGAACCTAGAATAACAATAGATTGGTAATCGTTTGGGTGGACACCTGCTGCTACAAGTGAGGCCCATCCCCCCATGGAATGACCTTCGAGGCCAATATTACTTTTATCAACAAAAGGTAATGTTTTCATGTAGGCCAGTGTATCTATGCCGCCAAAACCATTGCTAAAAGCGGCTGGGTCCGAATAACCATGGCCGGGTTGATCAGGCGTCAATACCACATAGCCTCTGCGCGCAAATTCAATAGCAAAGCCTGATTGGGTTTCATTTGAGTTGAGGTAACCATGAGTCGCTATAATACCAGGGGCTGGATTTTTGTTTGATATGCCTTCAGGTACGTAAAGCCTTGCGTGGCTAATAATGGCGTTATTACCTGCAAAGCGAACGTGACTGACTTTTACTGTACCGCCATTAGTCTGTATTTGATTGGCCAACAAACCGCCAAAAATAATCAGGGTCACGGCTAGGATAAGTAATTTAGGATAGACGTTCATTATATTCCTTTAATGCTGACCTATTCAAAGCTATTTTTTAATGTCAAAATTGAATACCGCTCAAATTATAGATCAACAAGCACAGGGTAGGATTTAGATGCTTTTCTTCTTATGAGCGAATAGTGTCCGCGAATAATTTGTAGCAAAGAGTAAAGTACCGATTAAATCGTTAAAGAAGCCAAGGACAAATAATAGTCGCTAAAATACCAATAAGACCCATTATGTCAGTCATTGTATAGCAATATTTTGCCCTTGCTTATAACGATTAACCTATTCGATGAAGCGCACAAATTTTGTTATCTGAGGGATCACGTAAATAAGCGAGATAAATCTTACCTATTGTTCCATCTCGTACACCCGGAAGGTCTTCACACGCACGACCACCATTAGCAACACCCGCTGCGTGCCATGCATCAGCAATAGCGGTACTATCAGCTGAAAAACCAATAGTAGAGCCATTACCATGACTAGCAGGCTTACCATCTATCGGCTTACTTAGCGCAAGAACGCCATTTTTTGTAAAATAAAAACAACGACCTTTTGCGTCAATTACACCGGGCTCGTGACCCATAGCACCAAGAATCGCATCATAAAAAACCTTTGATTGTGCTACATCATTTGCGCCGATCATTATATGACTGAACATCTTTTGTCTCCTCGTTAAAATATAAGTTTACTGTAATGTGTTTAAGGAACCAGCCACCAAAGTGGCCATTAATAATACCGGCTAATGTAGAGCAAAGCGAAAGCTAGCAATAACTTATCGCCTTGCTTTACTCACTTAAATTAGTCTCGTTGATATAAAGACTCAATCGTACTTGATTCTATGGTGTGTAGATTTATCATGTAGCCTGCTAATGCGCCAGAAGCATTTGCTGGTAATTCAAGTTTTTCTACAGAAAGTGCGTGTATTGTAAAACTATAATGGTGCACACCATGACCTTTAGGAGGACAAGCACCACCAAAAGCTCGGCTGCCAAAATCATTTTGTATTTGAATACTCCCCGCAGGTGCACTATTTTTATGCCCAGCCCCAGTTGGTATTTCCATTACGGTCAAGGGTATATTTACTATTTGCCAATGCCACCAACCACTGCCTGAAGGCGCATCTGGATCGTAAGCTGTAATAGCAAAACTTTTTGTGCCCTTTGGAGCGTCAGACCATTTTAGGTGTGGCGACAAGTCGCCTCCTGAACAACTATAGCCATTGAATTCATGTATTTTTGACATAAATTCTCCTTGAGCAATATCTCGACTAGTTAAGCTAAGTGGCCCGGCCAATACAGATACCGAAACGCTCAGGGATAGTACTGAAAGTAGTTTAAGGAGTTGAAACATAAGAGATCCTTATTATTAGTATTTTATTTAATGAGAGTGTCCTGTGATCATGACATACGTACATCCTATACATCGCCACTCTTTCACATCCATGTGATCATGGCATACGTACATCCTATACACGCCACTCTTTCACATCCATGTGATCATGGCATACGTACATCCTATACATAAAAAATCCGATGATCAGATCATCGGATTTTTAAGACAATTAAAGGTTATTCACCAAATTTATGAACAACACTTAATTTAAACGAACGACCTAAAGGTCCATGGGTAAAAGGGTCGAAGTTTAAATCTAATCTTGCAAAAGGAGGCTCTTCATCCGTTAAGTTACTTACGGTAAAGTTCAACTTTGTTAGATCTTCATTAAATCGATAGTTATAACTTAAATCATATTGTATATGGCTATCGATAACTTGCCCTTTTGTGTTAGTGCTAAATAACTCATCTCGCTCATCTTTATAATCACTAATATAATAAGTAGATAAACTAACATTGTGATTATCAAAATCGAAGCTATTGATCATAGTGGCTTTAAATTTTGGTATTGGGCGGTTTGAATTCGTTTTATTCAAGTAACCAGCGGCATCAAACGTATCTGATAAACCATCTCCTGTTACTTCGTATTCTGCAGTGTAAGTACCATTCATGTCCATGGTCCAGTAATCAGTAACATTTAAACGTAATTGAACATCAATACCACTAGTTTGAACGTCAGCACCATTAATGATGTTAGTTTCAATACGCTCTACTGTTTTCGCATTTCCAGGCTCTGTCCATTGTATTTGATCAATATAGTCTCCATTCCCCGCCACTGCAGCTGATAACACGGCATTATAATTTTCAACGATGATCGGGTCACTTAAATCAAATGACCAAAAATCTATGGTGGTGAATAAGCGTTCATCCCAAAACTCACCAATAATACCAAAGTTTAATGCAACAGCTGATTCAGGTGCCAGCGCACTATTGCCTTGTGTATCAACAGCTTTAAAAGCACCTGCAGCACCCACATAAGAAAGCGTTGTATTACTACCCTCTAGTTGATTTAGTGTTGGTCCTCTAAAGGTAGTGCTCGCAGAACCTCGTAATGAAAAGGTATCATTAATACGGTATTGTGCGGATATTTTTGGATCTAAGGTATCGCCAACTTCGCCGCCATAGTTCTCATATCGCAACGCAACTTGCATCTTTAAGTCGTCTGATACGGGTAATGAAAACTCGGTAAAAACAGCGTAAATTCCTTGAGATGAATCTTGGTTGATCTCGCCACTTCTAAAATGAAAAACACCTGTTGGGTTTGCACAATCTGTAGCTCCAAGCTCTGGACAAGGATTTATCGCTAAATTCCCCAGATCATTCACTTCATTTGCAAAGGTCTCATGACGGTACTGAACACCAACAGCAAATTCTACACCACCGCCGTCTAATTCAATTGCTAAGTCACCAGAAACTAAACCATCAAATACAAATAACTCTGTAGATTTTTGCGAAGTTCGGGTACCTGAAACGTAATCTAAAACTTCTTCTGTGTTGGCAAGTTCAGCTTTATAATTTGGGTTAGTCACACCATTAGAAGCCGAGGTTTCAATACCATTTGAAAAAGGATTGAAGTATAAACAACCATTTTCACCTGGAACACCTGCTTCCCTGTCACAGTTATCGCCACCATAACCTAATAACGCATTCTTCAATGTGACTATTTGTGTGTCTGGGTTACTTCTATAATCAAGCTTTGAATTTGAATAAGCGAAGCCTGTTTGCCAGTTATAGCCATTTTCAAATGCCCCTTCTAAATCTGCCGCTATTCGGTAGGTATTATACTTTAAGCCCCCTTCACTCGAGGGACCTTCAACACCGACGGTACGGCCAATATAAGCGACACGGTCTAATGATGGATGAGCAGCGTTTGCAAATTCAGGATTGCTTGCCACTAAGTCTTGCCATGCTGGATGATAAGTAGGTACATAGCGATCTGAAAAATCGACTAGTTTTTGTGGCGGATACGATGGAGAACCATAAGTGGTCGGCACATCAGTCTGTGAGTACAGCACTTCAACATGTAACTGAACGTCATTTTTAAATTCGTGAGTTAATTCACTAAACACTTTTAGATGTGTATCACCATCGTTTAATGCTGAGTATGGCGTATATTGGAATTTACACAGTCCTGCTATCGTTCCTCCTAATAATTCACAGCCAGGGTCCATATAATATTTAGGTTGTGAGTTATCACCGAGCCAAGCGGCATTAAATATCGACGGTGGATTACCTATTGATGACCAACCACCTTGTGGGTTAGTTGCAAAGTCTTGTACCGCCCAGTCTTTATCTGCGGTGCTTACCGTACTGGTTTTATCATAGCTCAGCGACGTCACCCAATGAGTACTCTTATCGCCTAGCCCCCAAATAAAACCTAAACCATAATCGCCGTCGCTATCTTGTAAGCTTTTATAATCCGCTTTAACTTCTAAACCTTCAAAGTCTCTTCGCGTAGAAAAGTTAACCACCCCAGCTACAGCATCCGAACCATATATAGCCGCTGCGCCCTCTTTTAACATATCGATTCGTTTAACAGCCATAGAAGGAATATCTTGGGTGTTAACATAAAGCATTTGTTGGTCTACAATAGCGTAAGGATTGAAAGTGTGTCTTTTACCATTAATTAACACTAGAGTACGACCTGCTCCTAATCCTCTCAAGTTAATATTAGAAGTACCTTCAGTACCATTAGAACCATATTGGTTTGAATTACCTTGTATACCAGAACTGATTGACAATTTATGTGTCATTTCAACGATAGAAGGCGAACCAATTTTTTCTAAGTCGGCCCGGTCAATAGTTTGCACGGGGGCAGAAGTTTCTAATGCTGAGCCTTTTAAATGTGAACCTATAACACTTATTTTCTCAACATCTTTATCCTTGGTACTTTTAACAACTTCAGCAGACAAAGCACTCGTTGCCATTAACCCCAGCATCGCACTAATACCTATGGTAATCGCGTTGCGTTTTAATCTTATATTTTTCATCTGTTTCCCCTTTGATTCACTTTTATTATTATGGTTTTAATATTTTCAATTAAGGGTTAATTGCTAACCCAAATAGCACAATTAATTATTCTGGTGACTGCGCTAAATCCCCTCCAACGTTTTGGTTACATAAAATAAACCGCACATCAAATACTTATTAAGGTCAGATACGATGGCGAAATCGTTATCCATTTAAACCCTATGCTGCGCTAAAGAAATCACTGAGTAATCCAACTATAAGAGGGCTAACATCTAAGCCAATCAAATTAAAAACACAATAACAAAGCAATACATCTCGAGAACAATTAAATCGATACTAATTCTGCATAGCGGAATATGCAAGTTGTTTTTGAATAAATTTAATTAATCGTTAATTTGTAGTATTTACTTGAAAAATATTAGATCAAAGGGGTAAAACTGACTAAAACCTTATTAAAGCTCATTAAAGCACTATAATTATAAGTTTTAATAGATGTTAATTAAAATAACCACTTGACGAAATATGACTTTAATGTTCCACTGTGCGGAATATGAAGATTTATTAAGGGTTACTATGATTCGAGATCAAGAAATGTTGAATCAATTTTTGGACAGTATTTCAAAATTCGTTAGAGAGCGTTTAGTCCCTGCAGAAAATGAAGTGGCTGAAAGCGACGCTATACCCGATGATATTGTCCAAGAAATGAAAGCTATGGGATTGTTTGGTATGACAATTCCACAAGAGTATGATGGCTTAGGTTTAACGATGGAAGAAGAAGCGCTGGTCGCTATAGAGTTAGGTAGAACCTCACCTGCTTTTCGTTCTCTTATTGGCACTAACAATGGTATAGGTTCAGCTGCTATTGTATTTGATGGCACCGAAAAACAAAAACAAACCTACTTACCTAAATATGCTTCAGGTGAACTTATTGGTGCTTTTTGCTTAACCGAACCAGATGTTGGCTCTGACGCCTCTGCCGTAAAAACTACGGCAATAAAGCAAGGCGATAAGTATATTCTTAATGGTACTAAGCGTTATATTACTAATGCACCAAGAGCCGGAACATTTACCGTGATGGCGCGCACAGATCCCTCAATTAAAGGCGCTAAAGGTATATCTGCATTTATTGTAGACGCCTCTACACCGGGTATTACTCTTGGACCTAAAGATAAAAAAATGGGCCAGCAAGGGTCTCATACCTGTGATGTTATTTTTGAAAATTGTCATGTCCCAGCCGAAAATATTATTGGTGGTGTTGCAGGTAAAGGCTTTATAACCTCAATGAAAGTATTAGATAGAGGTCGGCTGCACATTTCAGCATTAAGTGTTGGTATTGCCGAAAGATTGATTGACGATGCCTTAAGATACGCAATAGATAGAACTCAATTTGGTAAACCCATTGCTGAGCACCAAATGATACAAGTAATGCTTGCTGACAGTAAAGCCGAAGCTTACGCGGCAAAATGTATGGTACTTGATGCCGCAAGACAAAAAGATTTAGGTAAGAAAATAACGACTGAAGCCTCTTGTTGTAAATTATTTGCAACGGAAATGGTTGGTCGAGTCGCTGACAAAGCTGTTCAAATTCACGGGGGTGCTGGTTATATATCAGAATACGCCGTAGAAAGACTTTACCGTGACGTAAGATTATTTAGATTATACGAAGGCACGACTCAGATCCAACAAATGATAATTGCAAAAAACATGATCAAAGACATCCAATAAATTAAGAACAACGAAGGATTTGCACAATGAATTTAAACTTTACTGCTCAAGAAAAAGACTTTCAACAAGAAGTGCAGCAATTTTTGCAAGAAAAATTGCCTAAAGGTATCGCTGAAAAAACCAAAAACGCCTTACATTTATCAAAAGATGAATGTAACGTTTGGCAAAAAATACTACACAAACAAGGTTGGGCTGGCATTAATTGGCCCATTGAGCATGGCGGCACTGGTTGGACACCTACGCAAAAATATATATTTGCCAATGAGTGTGCTAAGGCCGGTGGCCCAGATGTGATCCCCTTCGGTTTAAAAATGGTGGCTCCGGTTATTTATACCTTTGGTAATGACGAACAAAAACAACGCTTCTTACCAGATATATTAGCCAGCAATGTTTGGTGGTGTCAGGGATATTCTGAGCCTGGAGCAGGTTCTGACCTAGCATCGGTAAGAACAACAGCTGTAAAAGAAGGCGATGAATATGTCGTTAACGGTACCAAAACATGGACAACACTTGGCCAACATGCCGATTGGATCTTCTGTTTAGTCAGAACAGGTGAGCCGAGCGCTAAAAATCAAGAAGCGATCAGTTTCCTGCTAATTAACATGAATGACCCTAAAATTACCGTATCACCTATTATTACCATTGATGGTCGACATGAAGTTAATGAAGTTCATTTTGATAATGCACGTGTCCCAACTGTCAATCTTATTGGTGAAGAAGGTAAAGGTTGGACCTACGCTAAAGTATTATTAACGCATGAACGAACGGGTATTGCTCGTGTTGCTATCTCTAAAGACCGTTTAGTCCAATTGAAAGCACTAGCCCAAACATCGCCTGATGGCGATAATAAGTTAATTGATGATGCTATTTTTGCGCAAAAAGTTGCCCAGGTAGAAATTGATTTACTCGCACTAGAATATACTGAATTACGCACACTTTCTGCTATCAGCACAGGCCAAGCGCCTGGGCCAGAATCTTCAATTTTAAAAATTGTTGGTACACAAATTATTCAAGCAATCGACGAATTATATGTCGAAGCTGCTGGATATTATTCAATGCCATTTGTACCTCAGCAGTTTCATGATGACTTTGATGGACAAAGCATTGGCCCTGATATGGCGACGAATAGTGCATTACGTTACTTTAATAATCGCAAAGCTTCCATATATGGCGGTAGTAACGAAATTCAAACTAACATCATCAGCAAAGCCGTTTTAGGCCTTTAAATTAATATTAGGAGTTTACTATGGACTTTTCGTTAAGCAGCGAGCAACAAATGATACAAGATAGTGTATCTAAATTTATTCTCAATGATTACGATTTTGATACTCGTCGAAAAATACTTGCATCAGCAACTGGTTTTAGCCAAGAGAATTGGCATTTTTTTGCTGAACTTGGTTGGTTAATGCTGCCATTTACCGAAGAAGACGGTGGTTTAGGTGGTTCTATGGTTGACCTTATGATCGTCATGGAAGAGTTTGGCAAAGGTATGGTCGTTGAACCTTTTATTGCAACAGCTGTTATGTCTGGGGGGTTAATAGCCTTAGCAGGTAACCAAGTGCAAAAAGATGATTATTTACCTAGAATTATGGCCGGTGAACTGCAAATGGCTTTTGCCTATGCAGAGCCACAAAGTCGTTATCAATTAAACAACGTAAAATGTAGCGCGATAGAAAACAAGGGTGAATTTGTTATTAGTGGCCAAAAATCTGTGGTATTGAATGGACATCATGCCGATACCTTAATTGTTGCTGCGCGCACTTCGGGTCAAACAAATGATCACAATGGCATTAGCTTATTCTTTGTCGATGCTAACCACCCTAGTGTTAAACGCACAGGTTATGCAAATGTTGATGGTCATCAAGCCGCTGATATTTGGTTTGATAATACCCCAACTCTTGGACTGTTAGGAGAGCAAGATAATGCCTTGCCTGCCATTGACAACATCATTGACAAAGCAACGTTAGCGATTTGCGCTGAAGCCGTTGGTGCCATGCAAATTGCCCATGACAGAACGTTAGAATATACAAAAACACGCAAACAGTTTGGTCGTACTATTGGCTCTTTTCAAGCGCTTCAGCATCGATTAGTTAATATGTTTATTGAGCATCAACAAGCTAAATCAATACTATTAATGGCGGCATTAAAAATGGACAGCAATAATGGTCATGATGCTAAAGCATTATCTGCGGCGAAAAGTCGAATTGGTAAAGCCGCGAATTTAGTAGGTCGCGAGGCGATACAAATTCACGGCGCTATCGGTATGACAGACGAACTTGATGTGGGCCACCTATTCAAACGTTTGACCACCATTCAATTTTTGTTTGGTAGCACCGATGTACATACCAAGCGTTTTGCCGCCTTATAAATCGATAATACCTATTATTTATTAGCGAAATATCACTCAATAAATGCCTTGAACTGATTAACTTTAATTCAAGGCATTTATTTATATAAGCCGTATGTTATCGCCAATATTTCGCGCTTATCCGTTAAGTAATATTGTATCAGCTGATTACAATAAAAGTCACCCTCACTGTATGTTAACTTGTCTCACTAACATTAGACAACGCTTGTGGACCAAGCAATAAGCCCAATATCTTTCAAATTTATTACTTGTTGTTTTTTTAATGATTTACATAATAACTAGTCTACATCATGTCAAGTTTATAGCGGCGTTGACCGCTCGTTAGACAGGCAAAAAAAAGCCTTTAGTGACATATTATCGACACTAAAGACTTTGTAATCATTACCTATGACCGGCTTACTTATTGGTCATCTTAACGATTATAAAAACTAATGATATTTTATGTATTTACTAACGCCGCTGACGTAATCGGTAAATCTCGTACTCTAACCCCTGTTATCTGAAAGATAGCATTGGCGATAGCTGGCGCAATCGAGACAACGCCAGGCTCACCTAAGCCAACAGGAAACTCTTCGCTTTCAACAAATTCAATGTCAAGCTCAGGCACATCATTCATTCTTAATGGCGTATAGGTATTTAAGTTAGTGTTACTTACTTGACCATTTTCTATTGGACTTTGTTCGTGTAATGCTAAGCTTGTTCCCCATAACATTGACCCTTGTACTTGAGCTAAAGCGCCATCAGGATGAACAATAACGCCAGCATCAGCAATCATAGTCAATTTTTTAACCGTTATTTTTCCAGAACTTGGTTCGACATGGACCTGAGCGGCACAAGCCATCCAAGCCGGCATAGTACGTTCTTGTCCCGAACTTATCGCAACACCAATCGCTTCGTTTTTTCCTAACTTAACATTGGCGGTCTTTTCTTTAAGCCTAGTTAATACATGAGCTAAACGCTTAGCACCACCAACACTTTCTGGTGCTTTACCCGCCTGATTGCCTAAACCATCAAGCATGGATAAACGAAAATCAATAGGATCCATTTTACTTTGATGGGCTATTTCATCAATAAATGATTCTAGTCCCCAAACAATCCAACCCTGCCCGACTGATCTTAACCAACCGGGCAGCATAGTCTGTTGTGCTAGGCTATTATTAGCCACACGCACCCGATGGTTTTCCATGCTGTACCAATGATCTGCACCGCTGGTGGAAAACATATCAACACGAATTTTTTTATCTAAGCTTTCAGGCATAAACCCTGGCGCCATTGATAAGGTTGGCCAACCTGCAGCAAGTGCGTGTTGCATGCCAGTAAATTTATTCTTTTGATCAAATAGCGCTTGAAATGAGACAACCGAAGGCGATCTTGGTTGGTCAAACCTAGAGTCATCTTCTCGGGTAAAGACCATTTTTACCGGTTTGCCAATGGCTTTAGCCGTTAATACCGCCGGAATAGCATAATCGCCAAATAAACGACGACCAAAGCCACCGCCTAAGTATTGCTGATGCATAACCACATTTTCATCTGCAACTTGTAACGCTTTAGCGATCGCAGGTAAAGTTAACGACTGCCATTGATTACCGGTATAAACGTGCCACAGACCATTTTTTTCTTCGACCGTTGCGTTAACCGGCTCTAAAGCAAAATGTAACGCGGTATGGGTGCGATAAACAGCATTAATAGATTTATCGGCTTTAGCACTGGCTGCTGAAAAGTCGCCGTCATTTATAAACAAGCCACCTTCATTTTCATCAGCAACTAAACGCTCACCTTCTTTGATAATATCTTGCTCACTAACCTTGGCAGTTTTACCCGCTTGATAGCTTACTTTTAACGCATCGCCGGCTTTAATCGCGCCGTAATAAGTATCGGCTTCAACACTCACCCAGCCCTGAATGTTTTCACTAGGGTCTTGCAAAATATGATAGCCAAGATAACCTTTAACCTTTTTAGCCGCACTATCATCAACATTGGTAACTTTACTGCCATAGCGTGTTGGTGGAACGATAGGTCGAGCATAAACCATCCCCTCCAACTCAACATCAATACCATAAACCGCCGAGCCATTGGTTTTAGCTGGAATATCAAGGGCTAAACCAGGCTTGCCGACTAATGTTCTTTTACTGGCTGGTTTCAAGGGTAAGGCATCAATCTCTTTGGGCGTAAAGACACGATTAAAAGTGCCCTGAGTGACAATGTCACCAAAACTTAACGATTGTTCTTGATAAATGACCGCGCCATTTTCAACACGACATTGCTCTGCTGGACAATTCAATATTTTTGCTGCTGCTTCTATTAGCGCGATACGACCGGCTGCACCTGCTTGAGAAAGTGGCTTAAACGTTTGAAATACTGACCAAGAGCCACCCGTAACCATATAACCCCATTTAGGGTCAGTGTCTACATGAGTAATAGAGACTTTAGACCAATCAGCGCCTAACTCATCAGCCACAACACGAGCGAGTGCCGTACCAATATGTTGCCCCATTTCAGCCTTAGCAATATTAATGTTAACATCACCCTGTGGGTTAATTTCAAACCAGACGGTTGGCGAAAATAATTTATTTTTTAGAGTGTCTTGTGGGCTTTGCCCAATATTGGCTGCGCTGGCTAGAGGCGCAAACGCCATTAACAATGTACTACTTACCGTGCCAACTAAAAAACGACGGCGAGATAAGCTGACATTATTTTTTGCATCTTTAATATTTTGCATTGTCATACGCCTTTATGATTGTTGGGTTGAAGAGCGTGGATCAAAAGTTTGTACATCGGCTGACATAACATCTGCAGCACTTTTAATGGCACTTTGAATACGAACATAGGCCATACAACGACATAAATTTCCACTCATATGATCGACGATTTCTTGGTCACTTGGCGACGAATTACTAGCCAGCAAAGTTGCCGCCTGCATAATTTGTCCTGATTGACAGTAACCACACTGAGGTACTTGTTCTTCAATCCAGGTTTGCTGCAACGGATGTTTGTTGTCTAAACCTTCAATCGTGGTTATATTTTTGTTTGCAGCTGCTATTAATGGAAAAGAACAGGTTCTAACCGCCGCACCATCAATATGTACGGTACAAGCACCACACATGCCAATACCACAGCCAAATTTTGTGCCTTTAAAACCAAATTCATCACGAATAACCCATAATAAAGGCGTGTCGTCCTCTGCAGTAGAGGAAACATTTTTCCCATTTAACTTGAATGCAATCATAACTTTCTCTCCAAAACTGAGCTAAAAGATTATCAACTCATCTATTTATTAAGTACGCCACTTATTGGAGTGGCTGATTTTTATTTTCGCTTATCTATGTCAGAACAGATTGAATTATTTGCAACCGCATAAACTTGTTCCTTAAGATAAACTTGTTGATGATTTTTAAGAATAACGAGCTGATTTTCACTTAACATATGCCTGATACATCAAAATATTGAGCAGCAATATTTAAAAGGATTAGTTTCATCTCTTAAAATATCAAGGTGCTCATCGCAGCCAATATCTTATTGAAACAATCATTAATATTTATCACTATCCTCATAGGTTAGCACCTTAGGTTAATTTTTCCTCATTAAGGTAAAATAATAAACTCAGCTAAGCTTTCGCCATTAGAATTAGTGCAGTGTTCGACGGGATCACTACCGCCAAAAAAGTACAATAGTGCAAATTCTTATTATTGTAGTTACTTAATTTAAGGCTGTCGCATACGATCGAACCCTATAACTATACTATTGGACTATTCGGTACTATTGAGCTTTAGTGTTGTGCTGCACTGTCATGCTATTCAATACCAACCTAACCCGATGAGTTTAAAGGTAGTCTGAATGTGGAGTAAACGATGTTCAATGACGAGGTGTATTAATATTTAAGCTAATATTTAAGCTAAGACACTAACTTTAATACTGTTTTTTTCTTAAAATGACTCAGCTAACCTTGCAATAATGGTCAACTGAGCCTTAATTAATAACATTGATAAGTGATGGGTGGCTTCTTTTATGCTATTAAATTAACTGATAGGTGGCTTCTTTTCTGCTAACTGAACAAAATAGTATCGACCTAAGATCACCGTTAAAATGCCACCAAGCACTAAAGCTGATGACTCAACCAAACGTAAGGTAATCAGTTCATTGGTAAACACTATACCGCCTGCAGCAGCAATAACAGGCACAAACAATTGCACAACAGCGGCTTGTGTAACAGAGAGTCCTCGCAGCGCTATATACCACACAAAATAGCCTATGCCAGAAGCTATAGCACCAGACAATACCGCAAGGAATATTCCCATTGGTGTTATATGGGCATCATTAAGTCCAAAAATTATTAGTATTAAAATAAAAGGAGACGTTCTCATAAAATTATAGGCGGTATCACTAAGTGGATTTTTTGATGTTCTGCCAACAAGTGTATAAAGCCCCCAAGCAATACCTGAAACGGCCATAAGCATAAAGCCTTTAAATGATGGTGTTACTAGGCTTGGTACAATTAAATAAACAAAGCCTAAAAATGCAATAATGAGCCCTAGCCATTCGGTAAAATGAAGTTTATTTCCTGAAATTACACTTGCCATAATCATCGTTAATTGCACAGCGCCAAATAAAATCAGTGCGCCTGTTCCTGTATCTAATGAGATATAGCCAAATGAAAAAGCGATAGCATAAATAAAGAGCATACCTGCTGCCAACCAACTGCCTTTTGCTTTAGGTTTTATGTCATTCGATTTACGCGTTACTTGCAGTAAAATAACTAATATAATAATGCCAGAAAGCAGCCGTATAATAGTAAAGCTGCTTGCATCAATGGCATTATCACCTAGTGCTAACCTACATAGCACAGAGTTTGCCGCAAACGCTAAAAGGGCAAAAATAGTACTCGCAATAATTTTTATAAAATTGATGTTCAAAAAAATCCCACTTAAAAAACACTACATTACTGAGTTAGGTAATATCTTGGCTGAAATTAGCCAGTAAGTTCCCCTTATACAATCGTGCACAAGGGAGCCATCATTATAAAGTAAGCGGATTATGTTTGTTTAGAAATTGAAGAACTTTTTCATAATATATAATTCGGTTTTCCGCCTTATAAAAGTTATGCCCTTCATTTTCAATTTCAAACCATTCGTACGACTTGTTATGCTTCTTTAATTGCTTAAGTAATACTTCTGCTTGTTCTAAAGGCGTTCTGTCATCCTTGGTGCCATGCACTAATAAAACGGGCGTTTTTAATAAATTAATCTTATGAATTGGCGAATGATCTTTTTGGATGTTTTCTAGACCGACTCTTTTAATTAATATTTTTGCTAGCTCAGGCTCTTCGTGTTCAACAAGTAATGGCAAGTCATAAACCCCTGAACGAGCAATAGTACACTTAAAAAGATCCGGTGTAATAATGCTACTTTGAATAGCACTATAGCCGCCAAAACTTGCGCCCATGATGCAAAGTCGGCTTTTGTCTATGTATTGTTTGTCGACTAAATAATTGATGCCATCTAAAATGTCATATTGAATTTTTTCTCCCCACTGCCCAAAGCCAGCGGCTTCAAATTTCCAACCTAAGCCTTTTGAACCCCGATAGTTAACCTGAACCACCGCATAGCCTCTCGAAGCTAATAATTGAACCTCTGGATTAAACCCCCAATAATCTCGAGCGTGAGGACCACCGTGAACTAAAACAACAGCAGGTACTGCGCCAGTAGTCGTTTTTGTTGGTAAGGTTATATATCCTTGAATGGGGGTGTTATCTCTCGCGTTAAATTTAAACGAGTATTGCGGATGTAATTGTTTAGTATCAATACCCTTCTTGCTATGTGCAACGTAGCTCAGCTTATTTGTTTCACGGTCAAATAAATACCATAAGGTCGGCTGAATGTCGCTCGAAAGAGAGATTAAGGCTTTTGTCTCGAGTGTCTGGTCCCAGCTAACATTAATATGATAACCAACAAATTGTCCTAAGAAGTCTGAAAGTTTTTCAGCCAGAGGATGTTTTTTATCTAAAATTTTAAATTGAGGGTACTCGTCAAAGTAAGAGACTGCAAAAGCGCTATCTTGATTATCTAAGTAAAGCCAATTGGTATCATAACCATCCACTTTATATAACGTCGATAATTGCTCAGTTTTTGGATCAAATAAACAAATAGCGATAGTATCGTTACCACAATAATCACTTACCACCAGTTGCTTTTGATCTTTATAAATACTGATAATTGATAAGCTAGTGCTTGCGTTTTTAGGCTTATAGTATAACCAAGACCCATCATCAAAATTATAACGCGCGATAGTAATATCATCTTGCGTTTTACTGCTAAGCCATAACTCTTGGCGTGCATCAAAGTAATCTAGCTGAGTTGTTCGATGGTTTGCCTTGCTATCATCAATTTTTGCTAATGTTTCTATCTGACCTTCATATATATTTAACTTAAAAACCCACATACCTTTATCATTATATTGTGAAGTTGAAATAATGATATGTTCAGGATCATCCTTTAACATGCTGATTATTTTAGGATGCGCCAAATGTTTTTCGTAGTCGTGGTCTTTAGTCCCTTTTTTTATTTTTCCTCGACGAACAAGTGAACGGACCCCAAAAATAAAGTTACCTTCATCTTCATCAATATTAATACTATAAATTTCACCATAGTAGCCCTTCCTCTCTTGATTTCTTTTTTTACTCGCAAGAAAAACCAGCAATCTTTCATTATTTGCCCAACGGTATTGACCGACACTGTCATTATTGGCAAAAGAAATTTGATTAATCGCTTTCATCGTATCAACAGCAACGATAATAAGAACTGGCGTCCCTTTTTGATCTTGGATCAAAGCAAGATGTTTACCATCGGGAGATAAACTAACATCACGGTAATCGTCTTCCTCAAAGAGTGTATTAATATTGAGATTTTTTACCGCTAGTTTGTTTTCCATATTGTTATTTTCCAACGCGATAGCCGTGGTACAGTAGCTGAAAAACATGAAGGCTAATGTCAATATGGTTTTGGTTTTGGTTTTGGGGTACACAGAACATCCTTTTATTATTATATTTCTGTTTATTATATCCTTGAGCTTTAACAAAGGGCAATATTTATTCAATTATCTAACCACAACTTTTATAGCTAACTTATTATAATAAAATGAGTTTTTATCAAGCATCCTTAACTACATAGCCATTTTTTAGATAAAATAGTGCAACAATAAATAACCGCAACATTCTGGCATTGCCGACAAGCCCAGTAACAATAACTCAAAATGTTACAGCACAAAATTATTGTATAATAATGGTGTCAAAATGGCTTTTATTCGATTTTTCACCTACACTTTTTATGTACCAACTCAAATAATAATACCACTATTTTGTATTATTATTTTTCTTCCATATTCCATTTAGTTGTTGGCGGTTGTCATGGATGAACAATCATAAAAAGGAAGCTAACATGACTAAAAATCTAAAAGTAATATTATTTTATTTTGTATTATTAACCCTGTTCTTACTGTTAAGTTGGGTATCAGTACCGGTAAGTGCAGCAGAAAAATCAATGAAAAACATCTCTAACGTCTGGATTTTCGTACCAAAACTAGGACAAACAGCTAAATTTGAACAAGCGTTTATAGCCCACGTTGCCTATCGAAAATTAATGAAAGACCCTCGAAGCTGGTCTGTTTATCAAGCAGATATGGGGACAAATATGGATGCTTACATCGTCCGGTCTTGTTGTGATACTTGGTCAGACCTTGATGATTACCGTCAGTGGAATAGTCAAGCTAAAGCCTCTGAAGACTGGCGTGAAAATGTTAGCAAATACATTTCTCATTATGAGCACCACCGCGCTGAAAATGATCTAAACAATAGTCATTGGCCAGCAGATGTTACTTATAAATATATCGGAGTTAATACTTATACATAGGTTGGACATTAAGAGATAATTGGATCTAGGCCGCACTTTAATCGTCCTTTTTCCTTATCTCTTGTCGGGTTCGCTCTTTGAGCATACTTTGACAAAAAATTGATAGTTTTTTGCCATGTTTT
>NZ_VOLR01000036.1 GCF_007954355.1 Colwellia hornerae | reverse complement strand
AAAACATGGCAAAAAACTATCAATTTTTTGTCAAAGTATGCTCAAAGAGCGAACCCGACAAGAGATAAGGAAAAAGGACGATTAAAGTGCGGCCTAGATCCAATTATCTCTTAATGTCCAACCTATGAATAAATACTAGGTAAAAATATGAGCATTTTAACATCGTGTAAGTGGTTTATTCGTTTATGTATCCCTAAATGTTTTTCTGATGATATTTGTGGTGATTTGGAAGAAGAATATTCCACCATTGTACATTCTACTATTACGCAATCTGCTAACGAAAAAAATCAAGCTTCAATGGTGGCTAATGCTTGGCTAATTAAACATACCTGCTCGATCTGTACTCATTTCATATTATCGAAGAACAACCTTTTAGTATTATTAGTTAGTGTGGTGGTGATATCAATTTCATTCTTGATGATCTTATCAGTATTTTGGCTAAGTAACTTAGCAGATGCGAGGGTATTAAGTGATGTGTTGCGGCAGCAATGGTTAGCTGGAAATACCTATCAAATATTTCTTGAGCCGATACTTTGGCAAAGCACTTTTCAGCTATTATCAAAGCCTGTAGATTGGAATATGTGGTTTTATCAACCCGCCATAATCTATGCATTAACCGCATTTTATATTCTCTATAACGTTACTGCGAGTATAGGCATTTCGATAATAGAGCATTTATTAGTTTCAATTATCTTGGTGCTATTACCTTACATACTTGGCAATACATTGTTTTTCTTTATCGATATAGAGATGATAAAAACGGGTCCCATCGTTGCTTTCATGTGGTTGTCTACACTGTATTTAATTATACCTTTGGGGTATCAATTAGTTAATAAAATAAAAACGAATGATAGCTGCTTTACTTAGGAAAAACAGGATGAATAAATCTAACTATAATAGCGACAGTTTTCTCAGCACTCTCTTTTTCAGTGTTCTACTTTTCAGTACAAACGCGATATCGGTAAGCACTGAAAACTTTAAATTATCTAATGACATTGTCCCGTTATCTCAAATAGTAGAGCTGAAACTTAATCCTGAATTAGATGGATATTCAGGTACAACAACAATTGAAATTAACATCACAAAAGCCACTCAAAATATAAAACTTTATTCAAAAAATTTATTAATAAGCTCAGCCATTATAAAAAATAAAAACAACAAAAATAAAACAACTTTGTTAACTGTTGGCAGCACAAGTCAATATGATATTATTTCTTTGCCGACAAAAAACACCTTACCAAAAGGTATATACCAACTGTCTTTATCTTTTGATGGCAAATACTCAGATACCGGAAATGGCCTTTTCAAAGTTACAGAAAAAAATAACAACTACCTGTTTACGCAATTTCAAGCCATGCTTGCCCGCAGCGTTTTTCCGTCATTCGATCAGCCAAACTTCAAAATACCTTTTCAGTTAAAAGTTAACGTACCCAAAGGGTATTTAGTCGTAAGTAATACGCCGCAAATACAACTAATTTCACATAACGATTGGCACACTTTTGTGTTTGAACCAACGGCACCAATTTACACCGATGTGCTTGCATTTTCAGTGGGTAAGTTTGACTCGGTTGATATTCCTGAGATGAAGATACCTAGTAAATTATATGTTGTTAAAGGTAAGCTTCCACAGACTACTTATGCGATAAAACATATCGGTAAGATATTTAAAGAAGTTGAATCATTTTTCACTATTGAATACCCATATAAAAAATTGGATATGGTGGCTGTACCTAATTATAGTAATGCAGCTATGGAGCATGTTGGCTTAATCTATTTCAAAGAAGACTTTATTTTGTTGGATGATACGCCGTCGATTCGTCAACAAAAATACTCGCTGAAACTCATCGCCCATGAAATCGCTCACATGTGGTTTGGTAATTTAGTGACTATGCAATGGTGGAATGACTTATGGTTAAACGAGTCATTTGCCGAATGGCTTGCTCATAAAGTTGTGATCCAGATTTTCCCTGAGCTGTCGGCCGAGCTCGATTTACCACAAATACGTTCTTTGTCAGACGACAATGTAAATAATCAATTACCCGTTAGACGAACCGTAAAATCGAAAGCTGACGTCGATTCATTAGGTGGGCTTGTTTATGGTAAAGGCAACGCTATTTTAAATATGGTTGAGCATTATGTGGGGGAAGACATTTTCCGTCAGGCTGTTATATCTTACGTCCTAGAATACAGAAATAAAAATGCTAGCCTACAAGACTTTGTTAAACATATCGAGATTACTAGTAAGAAAGACTTAGAGGGATTTTTCTCTTCTTTTTTAGAACAAGCTGGTTTCCCGTTGTTATCTTTACAAAGAAATAACGATAAGTTATTAATATCACAATCCCCCTTTAAAACTAACAACCAAGTTCTAACACAACGAATCGAACAGAAAAACCATAATAAAAACAAAAAGCCGCAGGATATGTCATGGCAAGTGCCTTTAATGATCAAGTTTTTAACTGATGATAACATTATCACGCGGAGTGTCTTTTTAAATAAAGAGTCAATAGAGTTAACGATACCCAAAGGGGTGAAAGCTATTTTTCCTGATGCTAACGCAGTAGGTTATTATCGCTACATTCTTCCAGATGAAGATGAAAAATTTATTAAGAATAATATTACCCGCTTAAATGACGCCGAAAAACTAGCGTGGCTTAATAATAACGAACATCTGACAAAAATTGCTAAGCGTGCCTATGCTGACGTGCTTTCTGTCAAGCTAGCCTTGTTGTCAGACTTATCATTAAATAAGAAGATAGCGACTGATATTATTAGAGATATTGATTATAGCTATACAGATTTCATCCCTGAAGCCATCAGTGAAGAATATTCACGTTATATAACAAGGCACCTTAGCGTTATATTTAAAACGGTAAAATGGAATAGCTCGAAAAAAGAAACTATTGCCGATAAAGCGCTAAAGGCAAGTTTACTGGCTTTAGCCGGAGGTCGACTTGCCGATAAAGGCGCGATTAAATTTGCTAAGGCAAACTATCAGGATGTTTTATCAGAACAATCTTCGCTTGATTCAAGCATGTCGAACGCCGTATTAAAAGTAGTGGCTGCTAATTCAAATGAAGACGTATATCAATTGTTTGAATTAGCGTATTTAAGAACAACAAACAGTAACTTAAAGTCAGACATACTTACTTCTATGGGCTATTTTACTTCCCTCGATATTGTAACCCGTTATTACAACTTTTTAGTATCTGGAAAAGTACCCACCGATGAAATTGGTTATCGATTTCAGTACCCTTCTTTTAACCCCGCACTTCGCCATCATGTCATTGATTACATAGCGGTCAACAAAGATAAAATATTAAAACACATCAACCAGAAACAATGGTTTCCTTATAACTTTTACACCAGCTGTGAAGAAGATATAAGAATAAAGGTCAATCAAACTTTTTCTACTTGGATTAAAGACATCCCAGGCTTAAAAGAAAAGCTGAATACCGTTGATGAAACGATAAAGCAATGTATTCGTTCACGCACTAAAAATATTTCTCAGCTTCAAGAACAACTGTTAAAGTAAAATAGATCTGCTGTTTTGTGGTTTTAAATGCGTTGATATACATAATAATCAAGAAAAACACCAGCGCCGCTATTAATTAGCGAGTTTTTTGTCTTTAGGGTTTAAAAAAAGGGGCGTTGGGTAAAGTTTCTGTATATTTAGCTTCTTTCACCAAAGCCTCCAAATCCTTAATAATCAATTGATTACGTTTCTTATCAAGCGTACCTTCTTTTTTCCAGTGTTGTAACTGCTTATTAATGACTTGTCTCACTGAGCCAGTCATCCGCGCTAAGGTTTCATCGTTTAAACCGTTAACCAAATGATGTTGATGCTCTGCTTCTATCGTGCCGTTATAAAACTTAATTTTATTAATATGTTCTAAAATAATACGACTTAAACGCGTGGTAACATCGTGTAAAACTAGACTACTCGCTTGTTGTTCTTTTTCACGCATCTTTTTCGCTAGGTAAGGCATAAATTGCTGGTTAAACTCTGGGTACGTCCACAACCAATGGCGCATGGTGGAAAGTTTCACTGACAATAACTTTACCCTTGTCAAAGGTGAAACAATAACCTCATGCGGTTGATCGTCTAACAGCACCATTAAATCAAAACAGTCGCCCGCATAAAGCATATCTAAAGTGGCTTCTCTGCCCGTTTCTGGATTACTTTGTTTAATTTCTAAACTACCATCAATCACCACAAAAAATCGCTGTGTGAGTAACGCAGGATTAAAGTAATCACCTTTGTACCATTCATCAAGCTGAAATTCTTGTTGAAAATCTTCAATTAATTTTGCCGGTAAATCTGCAAAAATATTAGCTTGCTTGACTAAAACTGGGCTGGCTTTTTGAGGAAGGTGAGTAGCGTCTTTATTCATAAGAGTAATATTTAAGCCATAGCGTGCACGAATAGTTTTATTCTACCCTTTGTATCTAGAGAGCAAAAGACAATGTTATTTTTAAATTTCTGTACTATTTTTCCCGTTAACCTGCTGACTTTTAACTTATCGAGCCTAGATAAGTTAAAAATTATAAAATGATCGTTACTGTCATATTTGTGACAGAAGCATTTTATGACCTTAGGTATTATAGCGCCACTAACCAAACAGCTAACGTTAAACCATCAACGTTAGTTTGTTTATACGGTCAAGTTGCTTGCTGGATAATGACCATAAAGCATTAGACCTTTTTTATTAAATAATAGGTAATTATTATGTCTAAGATTATTGGTATAGATTTAGGTACAACAAATTCATGTGTAGCAGTTATGGAAGGTGGCGTTGCTAAAATTATTGAAAATGCAGAGGGCAGCCGCACAACTCCATCAATTGTTGCTTATGCAAACGAAGAAACATTAGCGGGTCAACCGGCTAAAAGACAAGCCGTTACCAACTCTAAAAATACATTATTTGCGATTAAACGTTTAATTGGTCGTAAATTTGATGATAAAGAAGTACAAAAAGATATTAAGTTAGCCCCTTATAAAATTGTCAAAGCGGACAATGGAGATGCTTGGGTTGAAGTTAATGGTAAAAAATTATCACCACAAGAAGTATCAGCGCAAATTTTACGTAAATTGAAAAAAGATGCTGAAGCCTATTTAGGTGAAACGGTTACCGAAGCGGTTATTACCGTACCCGCGTACTTTAATGATTCACAGCGCCAAGCAACGAAAGATGCTGGTAAAATTGCCGGACTTAATGTTAAGCGTATTATTAATGAACCAACCGCTGCAGCATTAGCCTACGGCGTTGATAAAAATAACAAAGCTGACCAGAAAGTGGTGGTGTATGATTTAGGTGGCGGTACCTTTGATATTTCAATTATTGAAATTTCCAACATAGATGGCGAAAAACAATTTGAAGTGTTAGCAACCAATGGTGATACCTTTTTAGGTGGCGAAGACTTTGATTTACGCCTGATTAACTACCTTGCAGATGAGTTTAAAAAAGAAAGCGGTATTGATATTCACCAAGACCCGTTAGCGTTACAACGTATTAAAGAAGCGGCTGAAAAAGCAAAAATAGAGTTATCATCAGCACTACAAACTGACGTAAACTTGCCGTATGTTACCGCTGATGCTAGTGGTCCTAAACATTTAAACGTACAAATTACTCGAGCAAAATTAGAGTCTTTGGTTGATGACTTAGTGAAAAAGACTATTGCTCCGTGTGACCAAGCACTTAAAGATGCAGGCTTAAGCAAAGGTGATATTGACGAGATTATTTTGGTAGGTGGTCAATCACGTATGCCAAAAGTACAAGAAGCGGTTAAGACCTTCTTTGGCAAAGAACCACGTAAAGATGTTAACCCAGATGAAGCGGTGGCTATTGGTGCAGCAATTCAAGCCGGTGTATTATCAGGCACGGTTGGAGATGTGTTGTTACTTGATGTAACGCCATTATCACTAGGCATTGAAACTTTAGGCGGTGTTATGACTAAGCTTATTGATAAAAATACTACAATACCAACACGTGCTTCTGAAACCTTCTCTACCGCTGAAGACAATCAAGCCGCGGTAACCGTGCATGTATTGCAAGGTCAGCGTGATATGGCAACAGATAATAAATCGTTAGGTCAATTTAACTTAACAGATATTAACCCAGGTCCTCGTGGCTCGGTGCAAGTTGAAGTCACTTTTGATATTGATGCCGATGGTATTTTAAATGTCTCAGCAAAAGATAAAGCAACCGGTAAAGAGCAGAGTATTAAAATTACTGCATCAAGTGGTTTAACTGAAGATGAAGTTAATCGCATGGTCGACGATGCTCAAAAGCACGCAACTGAAGATAAGCAAAAACGCGAGTTAGTTGAACAACGTAACCAAGCAGATCAATTGATTCATAACGTGCAAACGTCAATGACCAGCTTAAATGAAGATCAACAAGCTGAGCTTAAAACATTAATTGAGCAACTAAAAATGGCGGTTAATGGTAATGATAAAGCGGCGATAGAGATGCGACAAAAAGCATTACAAGAAGCACATAGTAAAATAATGCAAGCTTCACAAGCAGAGCAGCCTCAAGGTGATGCGGCTAATGATAGCGCTAAAAACGAAGATGTTATTGACGCTGACTTTGAAGAAGTCAGTAACGGATAATCAGTAAATGGTGGCTGGTAAGATAAGTTAACGACTTATTATTTATCATCGTATCGTGTAAAAACAAAAACCCTAACATTAGCTGTTAGGGTTTTTTATTGCTATAAAATCAAGGCTTAATTATTTTTAGAGGTATAGAGCTTTTCTGTTCTTTCGTCGATACATTCATATGAACCCATCTCAAATTCTCGACAAACCCAAGGTCTGTTTTCATAGATAGAACACAATAATGTATCTCGGTTTAGCGCAGAGCACAGGCCATCATCTAGGCGTAACATTGATTCATGTCCATGGTCATCAATATAGATATGCCGATGAGGAACACCGGTATCTGAAATAATTCTAACTTCTAAGCTACAGCAACATGCCTGGCAATTAGCACAGGTCACTTGGGGGACTGGAATGTTTTTTACTTCAATGTTCATAATAAATAATAAATGGCAATAAACTTAATGGTGAGTAGGATACGCTAAACGGCTTAGCTTCTCGAGCAAATAGAAGCTGATGGGCCAAATAGCAGACATAAAAAGTGCTGGTTAAAGCCCAAAGCTAAAAAACAGCCATGGTATCTTATGATATTTGAACAGTCTCTTGCATACCCTGTCTATTTTTAAAAATCAAAATGCTTAAAAAACACATCATAAATAACTTTTTCTACCTCAGTTCCATAACAACGCGTATGTTTAAATTCTCCACCTTCTTCATAAACACTAGAGTTGTAGATGATATATTTAATTTCATCTTTGCCTTGTACTCTTGCTGGATAATTTTTCAATATATCAAAATGGCTCAAACGTGTCATCATGTCAGATAAACACGTTTCATCTATCTGAAACTCTGAGATGTGATGCCCTATATATTCATTTTTTGTATAACCTAACACTTCAAGTTCACACTCATTGGCATAGACAATAATACCTTCTGGCGATACCGCATGAATGCCAATCGATGAATTATAGATAAAATCGTCTGGATTTTCTGTAAACATGAAATCACCTAACGCATTATTAGCGTCAAAATAGTTAGTTAAAAAGATAAACGAGTAAACAACGGCCAACTATATCTGTTGGTTCAAGTCATTCATTAAAATAAAAAATACTTAAATTAAAACCAACGTTATCTAAATATTGACAGAAAAATGGCTAGCTGAACGAGAAAGCGCAATAAGTATTTATTTCAATCTAGCAGCAAACTAATAAATTTAAGAATAGTACAACTCAAATAAATATCCAGAATGAACAAAGACGCTTTATTGCCACACTATTTTTAAAGACTATCATAAAAAATTAATTCACTCTCTAACCATTTTTTAGCGGCGGGTGTGTCACTAAAAATTTTTTTTTAATACCTGCCTTTTTATAAACAGCCTTAAATTCAAGCTGAGTGGTTAGTGCAAATGAACTATGTGCCATATTAATCGTAATGGCCTTAACAGTTCAGTGCTTCACTTTATACAAGTGATAATCTAAATCATCCTGTGTTACTAATGTTTCTCCTTTAAGTATCACGATGATGCCGTAATTTATATTGATGAAACTGTCTAGAACTACTTGTTGTAGATTAGCGGGCATTTGTTTGAAAAACTCGACATTCCATGGAACCACTGCATCGATAATAATATTATTATCGAGTGTGAATTGACATTGACCGTGCGAAGCAAATTTTGGAATCAATTAAATCTACCTATTTTATCTAATGTTAATTAATCGAGAAACTGGGTTATATGATTATTTATCATGTATAAAATTAATATAATAAGCTATTGATTAATTTATATTAATCATTGAAATTACCAACTGTTTTTTTTATAAAAACTTCAGTCTATCTGCATAGCTGAATTTTAAAATAAATACCAAGTAATACCAATAATAAGTGTTATTGTAGTTTTATTGCCTTTAAATCGAGGGTATTGGTAAATAATCTTGGGTCGTCAATCTTATCCAGCATTGATAATTCGGGTAAACAATCGTCATCAACGTAGTCAGCAAAATCGCCTGCGGGGTCAAAAACTAAAATATCTAATGCTAATCGATCAAGCCCATACAAACCACGATGGATCATATCGGCCGAAAAAACTAATAAATCGCCGGCTGCTAACTTTATTGCTTTGCCGGTAGAAAGGTTTTCGCTGCTTACTCGGCCTTTTTCTTCTTGTCGAACATTAAATTCTTCTTCGTTATCCCAGCGCTTGTGCGTTCCTGGCACTAACTCCATGCCAAGTTCATCAAATAATGGCACACGCAGGTGGACTACTTGCGTTTCTTTAATGGCTTTTTTCTGTTCTTCAACCTCATGATCATATTGGCAGTCTCGATGCCAAAAGTCTTTTTGCGCGGGGTTAACGGGGTTAAAAAACAACTGGGTATTCATAAAAGCTGGTTTAGCCGCTATAACCGATTCAGCAACAGCCATTATTTTTTTTGAACTAATAAAGTTAAAAAGCTTAACGCGATCGTCAAATGCTAAGTACTGGCTGCCGGTAATTAAAGAAGAGTTGAACGCTTCTTCTTGATAGAATTGTGCATGATCTTTTTTCCATAGCTCATGAAATTTTAATACCACTTGTCTAAGCGCTGAAATTTCAGTGTCATTAAAGTAATTTCTAATGACAAAGTAACCTTGAACGTCATAATGTTGCTGCAACTGACTTTGATTTTCTAACATTAACGGCTTTTACCTCGGCTTAACTGGTTAAGATTATATTTTGACGATTGATTAACGCTCATATCTCATCCACAGTTTGTAATAAACAGCATTACACTTAGCATTATCATCCATAATACCATCTCTGTCACAGTCTGAACCGGTCAACGATTTAACAACATCAGTACCATATTCGGCGATATCTTCTGGCTCAGGCTTTACTTCAATGGTGAATTTCGGGGAATGTTCGATGAATTCGCCAACATCTTTGTATAGTGAGAATTGTTCTTTTGAAATAAGATCACCGACATCAACTTTTTTCGCTTCGAAAGAGAAAACATCGGTTGCAGTAAGTAACAAGAGTACAACAATAAAGACCACGGTAATTTTCATTAAATACGCCTAAAAGTTATTAACATTATCATGCTGATCCATCTGAAAAGCTCACGCTATTATTTCACGCAAGTATTATAAAACACATTGTCACCGCTGTACCCTATAGAAATTTGTTAATCGTTAATAATTTCACTAATAATTGGTTTAATTGAACATTATCTTTCACAAAAACAAAAACCAAAAACAATAAACCATTGAATCTAAAGAACTTATTTTTGGCGTAAACTTTGCTAAATAGATAACATCTTAATTTCGAAGGGAAATACAATGTTATTGGATATTCAATCACTAAGTCATCAATACCAAAATGGCAAGCAAGCACAACTAGCAATCAAATCATTATCACTACAAGTTAAACCAGGGATTTTAGGCTTACTCGGCGCTAATGGCGCAGGAAAATCTAGCTTAATGCGTATTCTTGCTACGATAACAAAACCTAGCCAAGGTAAAATATTATGGCAAGGACAAGACATTGTAAAATCACCACAATTATTGCGTAACGAACTCGGCTACCTACCTCAATATTTTGGCGTTTATGACCAATTGTCAGCTATTGAATTTTTGCAATACATGGCGGGTTTAAAAGGGTTAAATGAACCTTTAGCGTCTCAAAGAATCGAAGATTTACTTGCTAAACTCAACCTTACCCATGCTACTCATATGCCATTGAAAGGTTATTCGGGGGGAATGAAACAGCGCATTGGCATTGCACAGGCTTTACTTAATGACCCGAAATTATTAATTCTTGATGAACCAACTGTTGGTCTAGATCCCCAAGAACGTGCCAATTTTCGCCAGTTATTAACTGAATTAGCCGAGGATCGTTGCATTATTTTATCAACACACATAGTCGCAGATATTGAATCTATTGCTAACCAAATTGCGATTATGCAAAGCGGGCAATTAATTCAGTCAGCAAGGCCAAGGGCACTGCAAGAAAAAGTTGCCAATAAATGCTGGCAACTTACCGCTAACGTTAATGAATTAAAACAAATTTAGCACGACTTTATTGTCAGCCACAGTGTGCGAAAAGAAAATAAGGTCGAGTTAAATATTGTCGCTGAACACTGCCCTGATGCACGAGCGCTATCGAGAGCAGCAACATTAGAAGATGCGTATCTCTACTTTACCAGCAATAAGCGTGCTCAAACTGTTCTTGCGAGGGCATGTTAATGAATCAATTATGGCAATGTACGGTCGCTGATTTTAAACAGCGAACACGCCAGCAAAGCTTTGTGGTTACTTTACTGGCAATGTCGGTATTAACCTTACTTTTTTTCCCTTCACTTGATGCCCAATATCAAACACTCGTTATCAATGGTTATAGGGGGCTTTATAACAGCGCCTGGTTAGGTGTTTGTTTAGCAATGTTAAACGTTTTATTTTTACCTATTATTTGTTTTTATCTGGTGAAGAATGGCCTTGAATTAGATCGAAAATCGATGACCAGTGAACTTATTGCCGCCACTGCTATTAGTAAATTAACTTTTTTATTTGCCAAATGGTGTACCAATGTCTTAATTTTGTCTGTAATCGTATTGGTTATGCTGGTCAGTTGTATTTTGCTGCAACTTTACTATGGCGAAAATTATCAAATAGACCTTTGGGCGTTAGCTTGGCCACAATTAGTCTTTGTACTGCCGGTGTTATTAGTTGTTGCTTCGCTGGCAATAATGTTTGAATCAATAAAGTGGCTTAAAGGTGGTTTTGGCAATGTTGTTTACTTTTTCTTGTGGACCGGCTCTATTGTTCAAACCATTGAAAGCGTTTCGGGAGTTGGCGCGATACTTTCACATATAGAAGCCGAGGTTGCAGAACGGTTTCCGTCACAAGCAGGCTCAACACATATTGGCGTAACGGTTGTTGATGAAGCAAATGCAGTAAAAACTTTTCTGTGGCAAGGAATAGAGCCAACAGCACAGTATTTGTCGAGTATTCTGCCATTATTGATCATTTGCTTAAGCTGTTTTATCGTTGCGGTGATCTTTTTTGATCGTTTTAGTCGAAATTCAGTAGCTGAAACCAAACAAACCTCATGGTTAATAAGCACCTTAACCCAACAAGTGTTCAATCGACTTGATGGGCTATTTACCTTGCTAACCAAGCACTTTGCTTTTACTCGCTTATTGCGTTTAGAACTAAAACTATTATTAAAAAGCCATTCGATTTACTGGCTGCTAGGCCTTTTAACGTTAAATATTATTCAACTCTTTATCAGTCAGCAATTACTAATTAGTGTATTTTTGCCGCTGTCATGGTTATGGTGTGTTTTAGTGCTTTCGCAGCTTGGTCAAGTAGAAAAACAAGCAAACACGATAGAGTTAGTCACCTACAGTAAAAAGTCAGCAGTATTGCAAAGTTTAGCGAGCTACTCTGCTGCATGGATATTATTGGCAGTGGCAAGTTTTGGTAGTGTACTTAGATTTGCGGCGCTGTCTGAGTGGCTGTTAATCATACAATTAATTGTCGCCATTTCATTTACCGTATCCCTCGCCTATTTTTGTGGTGTATTAACCGGCACAAAGCGAATGTTTGAAGTGCTATACCCAGCACTTTGGTACATGGGACCTATTCAAACAGCGCTCTATGTAGACTTTTTTGGCGTTAATAGCAGCGTAAGTTGGCAAGCAGGCATGCCTTATTATTTTGCTGCTATCGCAATAAGTTTAATGTTGTTAACGGTGCGCGCTAAAAGTAGCCGTTAATTTATTAGCGGTTGTTTACACTAAGATATCGATTTAAAAAGGATAACGATTGAACTCATCAGCCGTTAGCCTTAACATTCAATTATGGCTTCACTGTCTATTTAACCAAAGGCCAATTGAACCATACTTATTTAAGCTAATTTTCCGCAAAAATATCGATTAAACAATCCAGGGAGTCTTTTGTGCCATCTTCTTTTACCAGTAAACTGCCCAACCTAGCTACCAGTATTTTCACCGAAATGTCGATGATGGCAAATCAATATCAAGCGATTAACTTGTCGCAAGGCTTTCCTGAATTTGATACGCCAGCGTTTTTGAAAGATAAAATAAATCTAGCCATTAGTGAAGGTAAAAATCAATACTCACCCTCAAACGGTTTACCTGAGTTATTAACGCAAGTTGCCGCTATGGTACATCGCCAGTATCAAACAGATTTAAGCACTGAACAAAAACTCGATGGGCTAAAAAACGTTACCATTACCTCAGGAGCTACTGAAGCACTGTGGGTTGCGATACAAACCTTGGTTCGCCCAGATGATGAAGTGATTATTTTTGATCCCGCTTATGATTCTTATGAGCCCGCCATTGAACTTGCTGGTGGCGTTTGTCGCCATATCGCACTGGATGCGCCTAGTTATGCGATAAACTGGTCTTTAGTTGAGCAAACCATTAATGAAAAAACACGTGCTATTATTGTTAACAGCCCACACAATCCAACGGGTTCAATACTAAGTGCTGCAGATCTTAGTAGCTTACAGGCTTTGCTTGAAAAGTATGATTTATATCTGATCAGCGATGAAGTCTACGAACACATGACCTTTGACGGCTTACGTCATGAAAGTGTTTTGCGTTACCCTGACTTATTTAAACGCGCCTTTGTCGTTTCTAGTTTTGGTAAAACCTTTCATTGTACCGGCTGGAAAATGGGTTATTGCGCCGCACCTGATGCGCTTACGGTTGAGTTTAGAAAAATTCATCAGTACGTTACCTTTTGTTCATTTACGCCGGCACAAATAGCTATAGCGCAAATGCTAAAAGAGCACCCAGAGCATATCACCGAGTTATCCAGTTTCTATCAGCAAAAAAGAGACCTACTGATTAATGCACTAAAAGACTCTCGCTTTAACATGCTGCCGTCAAAAGGTACTTATTTTCTATTACTTGATTACTCTGCCATATCAGCACTTAATGATCGTGAGTTTTGCCAGTGGTTAACCAAAGAAGTCGGTGTTGCCGCCATTCCGTTGAGCCCCCTTTATCCGGTAGATAAAAGAGAGTCTTATCATCAAAACAATAAAGTGATCAGGCTTTGTTTCGCAAAAAACGACGATACATTACTTAAAGCAGCAGGAATATTATGTCAACTTTAACCATAGCCGCAGTGCAGTTCGATATTAGTTGGTTAGACAAACAAAGCAATTTTGATCGTTTAGAGCAACTTTTCAAAGATCATTTTACTGACCATGCTGCTGCCGATTTATTATTGCTACCAGAAACATTTTCGACCGGTTTTTGTATTAATCGCAAAGATGTGCAAGAGCCAAAAGATGGCAGCTCTGCTCTGCATTGGTTAAAGAAAATAGCAAAGCAATATAACTGTGTAGTGGCTGGCACGGTTTTAGTCAGCCAAAATGATAAAAAAGTGAATCGTTTTTATTGGGTCTTTGCTGATGGTCGGGTTGAACATTATGACAAGCGCCATTTATTTCGTTTAGGTAAAGAACAAGACTTTGTTGAACAAGGCCAGCACAGAAAAATAATCACCATTAAGGGTATAAAAATACTGCCATTGGTTTGTTATGATTTGCGCTTTCCTGTTTGGTCGAGAAACCGCCAAGATTACGACCTTATGGTCAACGTAGCTAATTGGCCCGCTCCACGTCGTCACATATGGGATACCTTATTAAAAGCCAGGGCGATGGAAAATCAAAGTTTTGTGGTCGGGGTTAATCGAATTGGACCAGACGGTAACGATATGCCTCACTCTGGTGGCACAACTGTCATTAATTTTGATGGTGAAAACATACTTTCTGCCACTGATCACCTACAGCAAATCATCACAACCCAACTCGACTTTAGCAAACTTGACAACTTTAAAGATAAATTCCCCGCCTTTTTAGATGCTGATAAATTTGAGTTGGTGAAGGTTGTAAGTAAAAGTTAGTCATAGTATCCAAAGTGGATGATTTAGCAGAAATTGTATAATTCCTTCATTCGACACTGTGTTCCATGAAGGTATTCAACCAAGAAGATTATCTTTAAAAGTAAAAGTTTAATCACAAGCAGCTAGAGCAATCACTTTGTAAAAATGATTATTTCTTAGTCGTTAAAACCTGATAATATTTGATAACATAATATATTTTCAATAAATAAAAACAAAAAATAAGAAGTTTTGTATGAATCATAAGAACAGCATCATCACCAGCCTTCTGTTAATCATTATACTGGCTGCCTGTTGTGGAATAGATCCCGCATTAAACACTATGGATAGATTTATTACTAAACAAGCGGTTGATAAAACAGACCCCGCTTGGAAAACGACGTTAAGTAAGCCACCATTACTGACCTTCACCCAAGGAAAAGATTACTTTTGGGAGCTGCAAACAAACCAAGGCAACTTAACCATCAAGCTATTTACTGATTCAGCCCCTATGCATGCTTCTAGTACTATTTACTTAACTAAATTGGGTTTCTATGATGAGTTAAGTTTTCATCGTGTTATTCCTGGTTTTATGGCGCAAGGTGGCGATCCGCTCGGTAATGGTACTGGCAACCCAGGTTATAAGTACAATGGCGAATTTAATGGTGACATAGGTCATAGTGAGCCGGGTATGTTAAGTATGGCAAATTCAGGCCCAAGCACTGATGGCAGTCAATTTTTCATCACCTTTAAGGCCACACCTCATTTAGACGGTAATCATACTGTTTTTGGTAAAGTGGTGACTGATTTAGAAGATAGCCTAACTAAAATTGAAACTCTAGGTAGTCGAAGAGGTAAAACTAGTGAAACGGTTAACATTATTAAAGCATCAATCCGTATCGCTGACCGTGCATAAAAACTGTAGAGTCTTATTACAGCAGTAAACATACGCCCTATTCTTCTTGGTGTAATTCTCCATAAAACAGACTTAATTAGAAATTGATGACTCTTGATGGATTTATTTTATCACCTGCGTAAATCCATCAAAAATAAGTTTTTATGAGCTTTTATACAAACTATTGTTTAGACACACGATAAATTAAGATTGCGGCTTTTTCGATATTTTTATTCAGGGTTGTTAAGTCGGCAATTTCATTTTTAGTATGCGCGCCAGAGCCCAGTAAACCTAGACCATCAAGAGACATATCTACATGCTCTGCGGCAAATGAAATATCGGCTGCACCCGCTTTACGTGGATTAGCCGCTTTTACCACGTTATAACCTAGGTCTTCGCTGACTTGGCTATATTGCGCCAGTAAGTCCAAATTACCTTGAGTGAGCGCCATAGGAGGATAACCTGGTTCAAAAGTGAGCTCGGCTTGCGTGTGATTTAAATTATTCTTAACAATGTTTTGCATGGTTTGTTGAACACTTTGTAGCTGCTTATTTGAAAGTGCTCTTAAGTCACCTTTCACCTTCGCTTTTTGTGCAATAACATTATTTTTACCAAATGCCGAGCCCGATGACTTAGCGAGATCAAAGTCTATATTCGTGCCACCAATAATCATTCCAGGGTTAAACGTCAGATTTTTTTCCTGTTCCAATTCGGCCCTAAATGCTTCTAAAATACGCGCTGTCTCATAAATTGCGCCATAGCCCACTTCGTCATTAAATATTTGCGACGAGTGTGCGGGTTTGCCTACTACGTTTAAGGTCCAGCCGGTATAACCTCTACGTGATGCCATGCCGGTATTTATATTATTGTCGCCATTTTCAAAACCAAGGGCAATGTCAGCCCAAATAGCCGCATCAACAATGGCTTTTTTTGATAGAGATAGAGGACGGCCACTGCTTTCTTCATCGCCAGTTAATAGTATTTTTATACTGACATTATCAAGTAAATCAAGTTTTTTTAAGGCTCGCATTGCCGAAATTATAATCGTATTACCGCCTTTCATATCAGCAACACCCGGACCTGCCGCTTCTGTATTACTGAGCATTTCAAATTTTTGAAAATTGTCATTTTTGGCAAAGACTGTATCTAAATGACCTATCATTAAAATTTTAACTGCCTTGGGGTTATTACTTTGGTGAGTGGCTAAAATATGGCCTGCACGATTAAAAGCACTACCATCGAGCCATTGTACGTCAAAGCCTATTGCTGAAAGTTGTTGCTTAGCCAATAAACCTACCTGCTTTACACCGTCAAAATTCATTGAACCACTGTTTATATTTACGGCTTGCTCAATATCTTTAAGTGCTTGTGGTAAAGCTAATTTAACTTGTTTAACTATGTTATTTTCGTTGCTATCTAATGGCGTTTTTGCCTGTACGCTTGTGACGAATAAAGACGTAAAAGTAACCGCTAAAAAAAGCAAGGAAGGTGTGCTAATTGTTTTAAACATAGTTATCTGACATAAAGGTAAAGTGCCTTTAATATCTATTAAAAGCACAGGTATTTCAAATAATTAGTGAAAGTAATTATTGAACGTGATTAAAGAAAATAAGTGAGGCCTACATTTACTCTGTTATCACTTATTATTTGGCCACATGTTACCTACACTTTTATTAGTTATGCTCAATAAAAAACACCACGACAAGCGTGGTGTTTTTAAGATCAGTAAAATACACAGTTATCGTTAAGGTTTATTTTAAAACCTTATTCAAAGACGCTGTCTACCGCAATCACTTCAACATTTTTCGACGGCAACGTTAGCTTGTAGCTTTCGATAATTTTATCGGTGGCTAAAAGCTCTGCCGGCTTATCACTGTTGTATGTTAACGGTGATACTTGTTCAGTCAATAAACGTTGCTTCATGTCTTTACCATCGCCTGATATGAAAACATAATGAATATCATCTGTTTGTAAGTTTTCTTTAATAACACGGTTAACGTCATCTAACGATAGTTTTGCAAATTGCTCGCGAACGTACTTAACAAACTCTTGCGTTTGATAAAACTCACTATCAAGTGCATAACCTAACTGCTGATCTTGGCTTGCCACTAATTGCGGTGCATAGTTCGTTAAATAATTGCGTGTTGCTTGAAAGTCTTTTTCGCTCATCCCTTTTTCAATCAAGTTGTCCAATTCATACAAAGCGGCACGCGTTGCGAAATGAGCATCGTTATTTGAACGTAAAGGACGTAACCACACTTGAAAAATTTGGCTCGAACGACCTAAGTTTGCATCAGGCTTAGTTTGGTACATACCCCGTGGAAAATATTCAATATAAGAATAATCGCCGTAGTTCATACCACGCGCTTGACGAATTTGTTGGTATAAGTAGCTGTTAGAACTACGGTGTTCACCAAAGTAAGAACGCACTAACCAAAGTGCAGCCCAGTCTTTGTCACTGCGGATAGTATCAATGGGAAAACCAAAAGATACTGCTGTAGATTGCGCATTCTTTTCTACAATTGTCGCGTGATGACCTTTTAACACCGGTGCTTTAGCAATCGTTAAGCGCTTTTCATCACCCGCGGGTAACGTCGCTAAGTCTTTCATAAGCTTTGCTTTTAAAACAGCTGGCATAGCGCCAGTTATACCTAAGTTCAATTTAGCTTGGGTAAGTTGGCTGCTGTAAAACGCTTTAACATCTTCAAGCGTGATTGCGGCTAAGTCAGACAAGTCGCCACTATTGTAGTTTTCGTAGGCATGGCCTTGATAAAGTTCGCTATAAAGCACTTCTTTACCGAGTTCTTCATCATTAGAAGATTTAAGACCAGATTTAATACCGTCAATAAGCTCTTTTTTCAGACGCTTAAAATCGTCTTCACGCCAGCCAGGATTCAATAATTGATCGCTAATAAGTTCGTACCACTGGCTTGCATTATCTTTATGCACTCGACCGGTAAATGACATCATTTCTTTATCAAGCTGCGACGAAAACCGCCCCGCTAAAGGGTATAAACCTTTCTTAATATCTTGATAGCTTAATGTTGCCGAACCGCCTTGAGTTAGCATACGAGCAGTTAAAGCCGCTACCCCTTTTTTACCGGCTGGATCTGCTGCAGCACCTGTATAAAAGAGGAAGTTTACATCAATCAACGGTGAGTCATTGGTCTTATCTAATACCGCAAACTGTGGCGTACTCGGTTGCGCGTTTTTCATTACTATTTTTGCAACAGCGCCATTTAAGTCAACTTCTTGTTCGAAGTCGGCAATCTCATCTAATGCTGATAAGGTCACTGTTGTGCGGTTTTCATCAATAAAATAGTCATTGGCTATACGTTGAATATCTTCAGCTGTAATATTGTCAAAGCTATTGTAGAGGTGATTAATCGTTTCTGGATCTCGGTCAAAATGCATATAACTCGCCAATGTTGCAGCGATAGACTCTGAAGAATCTAAACTATTAACAAAACTATATTTTAGATTAGACTTTAAGTTATCAAGTTTTTCTGAAGAAACAAGCTCGGTTCTTACTTGAGCATAAGTACGATTTATCGCATCACGAACCGTTGCTAAGTCTTTTTCATCATTCACTTTGATAAATACGTGACGTAAGCCAGCATCTTTTGTTTCAGGGTTGTAGTTAAACATTTGGCTCGCCAACTGCTTATCAACCACAAGTTCTTGATACAATGCTGAGTTATTGGAAAAATATAATTCAGAAATTAAATCTAAAGCCGCGCGATCTTTTTTCTTTGGTTGCCAATCAGCACCTTTATAAGAAACTAATAACCAGTGTCCTGGTAAACCCTCAAATTTCTCATGAACATATTTTGCAGCTTCTTGTTTTGGCTCGGGTGCTATCGTGCTAACAAAATCACCTTTTTGCCAATTCCCCCAATGCTTCTCAACCATCGCCATTGTTGCTTCTGGTTCAACATCACCGACAATCACTAAAGAAACGTACTCTGGCTTATAGAATTGTTTAAAGAACTGTTCTCCGTATGCCACTTGGTCAGGCATTGCTTCTACATCTTCAAAGAAGCCCATAGTGGTATGCTGATAAGTATGAGTATCAAAGGCTTCTTTTCGCACTGCCGCTAATAACTTTCGAGTTGGGCTGGCATTGTTTTTTAAATATTCGCCTTTTACTGTTAAGGCTTCCGTTTTAAATTGTGCATCGGTGTATTTAAGATTTTTAAAGTGATCTGCTTGAATTTCTAAGACTTTATCTAAATGATCTTTAGAAAAATCTAAATGATAATTTGTATAATCGTTAGTGGTGTAAGCGCCGTTATCAACACCGGCATTTTTAAATAAGTCAGCATAAACAGCTTGTGGATATTTTTCAGAGCCTTTAAACATCATATGTTCAAAGAAGTGGGCAAAGCCTGTTTTACCGACTTCATTTTCATCACGAGAACCTACAGACACTGGAATTTGTACTGAAACAAGATCTGGATAGTCTGTTTTTACCACTAAGACACGTAAACCATTAGCCAATTCTTTAAACAAGTATTTTTGGCTAAAGACTTTGTTGGCACTCTCTTGGCTTGCTTGCTGTGACATGCTATTGCTAGAGTCTGTACTGGTTGCCATACAGGCGGATAACGTTAAACTTGCAGCTATGACAGCCGCTAAATATTTCTTTTTCATCATAGTTCCCTTTATTTTTATTGCTCTATTTTATGTAACTCTGAGAATTTTTTCATTAAGTATTCAAGGATAAACAGCGACATCATGTAACAAAATAAGTACGCGCCATTAACAAAGAAGTTAAACAAGGAGATCACAAAGACTTACTTTTTTTGATGGGTTTATTTTAGCAAGAGTATTTTTCTGCCTGTTGTTGTGATTGCAATAATATTAAAAGGGTAAGATCAGCTCTATCCTAGTCGCACAAAAATCATTGGAGATAAAATACTTTTTATCTCCATCCCTATTAAAGTGCTAATTAAACATTGAAATAAAACTAATCGATTGAGCACATTTTATTTTTTTTCTACCTTAATACCATACTTTTTGGCTTTAGCTTTCCATAAATGCTTTGCCAACTTTTGCATATCAATATATTTGTCGCCTTCGTCAATGATTTCATGACCAATTAACGTTTCTAAAATATCTTCCAATGTTAATATCCCACGCACCGTGCCGTATTCATTTACAATAAGTGAGATATGAGTTGAACTCAGTAATAATTCTTTCATCGCATGTAGCAAGCACATATTATCGAGCAGAGTTGGCATTTCTCTAACATAGTTACTTAGACTAATATCACTATTGCCACGAGCCTGCGCTAACAACAAGTCGGCTCGAATAACAAAACCAATAATATTATCGGGTTTTTTATCGTACACCGGTATGCGAGTAAAACGATTTTTCTTATGCTTATGAAAAAACTCTCCAACTCGAAGTTGCTGAGACTGAAAAAAAACCACCGTTCTTGGGGTCATGACCTCTTGTATTTTGATTTTTTGCAGTCGTAACAGGTTTTGTAATATTGTCGCTTCTTGCGGGTCGATATGCCCTTCTTCAGCACTGAGTTGCGCCATCAGAGAAAACTCATTGCGCCTAAAACCGACTCTTTCCTTTTTCACCATTTTACGCGTAACCAATTCTAATACTTTGATTATTGGCATTAATATAAAAATAATAAATTTCAGGCTGTGTGCAGTAACCGGAGCTAATACTTTCCAATAAGATGCGCCGATCGTTTTTGGAATTATTTCTGAAAAAACGAGGATTAAAAAAGTTAATACCGCCGATACAACGCCGAGTGAAACATCTTCTAAAACTAAAGCGGCTTGAGCACCAACACCTGCGGCCCCGACTGTGTGAGCGATAGTATTTAACGTCAAAATAGCCGCCAAAGGCTTATTTATATCTTTTTTTAAGGCACGAAGAATCTTACCTGACTTGTAGCCTTTGGCTTCTATTAAGGCGACATATACCCAAGAAACACTCAACAATACAGCTTCTGCGATAGAACACAAAAATGAAAAGAACAAAGCAATAAATAAATATAATCCTAAAAGAAACATAAGCTCCGTTTTACACTGAAAACGCCGTAATAACGTTAATATCTGATGATTAATATAAGCTCAATTTTATCGAAATGTCCATTTTCGATTAAGCAATAAAAGTGGCTAAATACCGCTTTATTGGTATTCTCTCAACTTGTCTTGAATCAAAAAACTACTATTTTATGATTTGAAGTGATCAATAACTCAGTGAATTTTGCTGGGTGATAAAACGTAAGCAAGCCGTCAGCGAAAAACAGCCAACTGATTAATACCGCTAGCCTGATAGATATATTTTCCTAGCGGATAATAGCCCCTTATAATCACTATTTACAGGGGCTAAAAATAAATAAAAAAGGCTATTGTCAGAAAAAACCCCGGTAGTATCATCTTCCATACCCTATCAATATTTTTAGCGCTTTATGAAAGTCCAGTAAACATGGTTGGATTATTTATTCGTCTTTATTTAGGTAATATGTTTATATTGGAACGAAATAGGTTTTTAGGATCATATTTCATCTTAATATGTTCGAGCTTTGCTTTATTAGCACCATATGGCCCAACTTTTCTGATTTCGTCTTGCTCTGGTACGAAGTTGACATAAACACTGCCTGTTGAATGCTCCTCTACACTATTAAATAATGTTCGCACCCAAGCAATTGACGATTCATCGTCTGTTTTATTTTGCCAACGGCCATGAATATTCATCGTGTATAACGTTGAGCGATGAGGGTAAGCCATAGCATTCGATGGTACTCGAGATGCCGCGCCACCTAATTGTGCGGTAAATATTTCACATTCATCTGAAGGTAGTTTTGTAACCGCATCGAGTAATATATCGATAACGGCATCAGAAATTTCGGTAAAGTCACTCGACTTCCAATAATTACGTGAGCCGGGAGTCAGTAATGGGTCAAAAGCAGATTGCCAGTTTTTATAGGGACATGGACCGACAGCATCACCAATAGATTGACCAAGTTCACGTAATGGTGCCAAAACTTGTTCACCTTTTCTAATATCACCAACATATGCCATCGCGAGTACCAATACTGGCTGACCATGATATTTGGGGTCAAGAAATGGAAACGGAGGCGCTTTACGCATTACTGTCCAGCAACTTGCTTCATCGGGCAAATTTTTAGCGATTAAACGATACTTTTTAAGTACATCCCTTGCTTGTTCAAGCGGAAAAACAACCGGACCACTTAAAATAGTAGGACCAACGTTATGCAAGGCGAACTCGAACTTAGTAACCACTCCAAAATTGCCACTTCCACCTCTGATCGCCCAGAATAAATCAGTATTTTCATTGTCACTTAAATGAAGAAACTTACCCTCTGCCGTAACAATATCTACCGAAATAATATTATCAACCGTATGGCCCAGAAGACGGCTTAGCCAGCCATATCCTCCGCCAAGAGCTAGTCCGGCAATACCCGTTGTTGAATTAATCCCTGTAGGGACAGCCAAACCAAAAATTTGACATTCGTGATCGACATCACCAAGTAAAGCACCACATTGTACCTGAGCTGTTTTGTTAACAGGGTCAACAGTTACTCCTGTCATAGTACTTAGGTCAATCATTAACCCTCCTTCGCAGACTGCGCTTCCTGCAATATTGTGCCCACCACTTTTTACTGATAATAATAATTGATGATCGCTAGCAAACTTCACTGTTGTGATAACGTCAGCTGTGCCCATGCAACGAACTATCATCGCAGGATGTCTATCGATCATGCCATTCCATATTTGTCTTGCTTGTTCATATTCACAATGGCTCGGCAATAAAAGATCGCCACGTAGTCTTGATTCAAGCATTTCAATTAATGTTTGGTCTATGCTGGTTTCATTGTCGTTCAACTGCTTTACTTGAGTATCCATGTCAGTTTGTCCTTTAATAGTTTGAATGGATAATTTTAATACTGCACTTTATAACTGTCTAGTGCATAAAATGTACTCATAGGTACAAAAAATTCACCACCTACTCCTAAATAAAACGCTATTTTTATACTATGCTATTAACTAGGTGTTACTCGAAAAATGAGCAAAAGCCACAGAATAAGAGATTATTATGAAGACCTCCTCGCCATACCACCAATATTGCCCGCTGGCTATGTCAGCAGAATTCCTTTGTAACAGATGGACTATCATTATTTTGCGAGAATTATTATTTGGTTCGACTAATTTCAATGATATTAGCCGCGGTGTGCCAAGAATGTCTCGTACTCTTCTCTCCCATAGACTAAAAGAGATGACTGAAATTGGTTTACTCACTCGTCATGAAAAGCTGACGGGGAAGCACGTAGATTACAAGTTAACCGATGCAGGTAAAGCACTGAAAAATGTAGTCGTTTCTATGGCTTGTTGGGGACAAGAATGGCTCGAAATTGAACCTTCTATTAATAATATCGATGTTAATTTGTTAATGTGGGATATACATAGAAATATTAACCCACTGCCGGAATTACCTGATCCCTTTGTTGTACAATTTTTTCTGACCGATGTACCCGAAAATAAGAGTAGCCATTGGTTAGTACTAGAGAATGGCGAAGTCGACTTATGCCATGTAGATCATGCGCTTAAAGTTGATGTTAAAATTATAGTGTCGGCAAAAAAACTAACCGCTGTATGGATGGGGTGGGAAGATTTCGGTCATGCGATAAAAGAGAGCAGTTTACAGATTATTGGCGCTGAAAAATATACCAAAATAGCATCATTGTGGCTAGGTCAAAGTACAATAGCACACCTTAAAAAAAGACCTAAAGCATTACGTGTCAATGGTGGATAGCCATTTCGCTTAGATGTTTGTTAACCAGGGCATTTTATCCGTATATACCGATTATACTTTGGTTAACAGCCGATAAATTTTTGCGCTTCAATTAAAGATTATACAACTAATTTATCTGGTAAAATCTATCGAATATATCGAATATATCGACACAACAATACATGCCTCATAAGCATTGTCGATAAAATGGATAATCGAATTTACTTTGCTGGCTAAGTTTATCGCATGATATTTATATGAAAAACTCCAGTAAAAGGATCTTGGTCTTAGCGTCACTCTCAGTTATATTATGGTTACATATACGACTATTTAACGACTTTTTATGAATATTCGCTCTAAACTAACCTTGAGTTTTGCCGCTACCGTTATTTTGCCTATTATTGCTATTGCAATTGTCAGTATATCAATGACAATTTCTAAGTCTTCATCAAACTTTGTGGAACGCACTCAGGATGAATTAAGACAAGTAGACAATGGCTTTCAACTGTTCTTTCAACAAATTAAAGCTAATGTAAAATTTTTAGCTGAAAATAAGCTGACGACTCAACTTCCTGATAATACTCATACTTATATTGACGCTGATCATATGATGGTGCCCAAAGACGACTCTGTGGAAGAATTAGATTTATATAAGTTATATGAAGATTTTGGTACATCACACCCTGATTTACTTTACGTATACACAGGTACCAAAGAAGGTGGCTTTGTTCAATACCCGCTAGAAGAACTTGGAGGTTATGATCCAAGACAACGTCCTTGGTATAAACAAGCACTAGCTTCCCCAAACGCTCCAATTATTACTGAAGCATATCAAGATGTCATAGGAAAACCCGTAGTAACTTCTGCGTTCGTGGTCAAAAATAAGCAAGGGGATATCATAGGCGTACAAGGTATGGATGTTACCCTTTCAACCTTAACAGATATATTGAGCAATACAAAACTAGGTGAAAGCGGTTATCTCATTCTTATTGATGAGTCAGGAACCGTATTAGCTGATGCAAAAACACCAGAGAATAACTTCAAAAGTATTAAAGATCTTTCATCATCATCATTATTTTCTATATTACAAAAAAATCCAAATCAACATCATTTTTCTACAGAGCATTTAGGTGAAGATGTTGATGTTGCCAGTTATTATTCAAAAGAATTAAAGTGGCGTTTTGTGGGTGTCATCCATAGTGATGAAATTCTAGCTCCGGCATATAGTATGAGCCTGACTATTACCGTGCTTGCCTTAATTATGGTTACATTATTTATTGCCATGGGATCTTGGTTAGCCAATCGTATTGTTCAACCCATTAACCGTGTTGCTGAAGGTTTACGTGATATTGCACAAGGAGATGGAAACCTAACTAAGCGACTAGACATTATTGGTCAAGATGAAGTCAGTGAGTTGGCTCAATGGTTTAATCAATTCTTAGACTCAATTCATCAGCTTGTTGTTGATATTAAAACCTGTGCATCGACATTAAATATGGTGGCTAATGAATCGGGGATACAAATCGCTGATGTAAAAGCAGTAAGCCATCAACAAGAAAAATCTATAGATAATGTTAATAACCTTATCGCAACGATGACAGATATCGCGCATCAAACATCAAACGACTGCCAAGAAAGTTCAACAACAATTATGAAAACGGAAGAGTACTCAAAAAAGGGAATTTCGTTAATATCTATCACGGTAAGTGAAGTGAGTTCGTTAAATAAATCGTTAAGTGAATCATCTCAATCGATGAGGTCACTTGAGCTGGAAAGTGAGAATATTACCAAAATATTAGATGTTATTAGAAGTATTGCTGAGCAGACTAATCTGTTAGCTCTTAATGCGGCTATTGAAGCGGCAAGAGCTGGTGAGCAAGGGCGAGGTTTTGCTGTAGTCGCAGATGAAGTGAGAACGTTAGCGCAACGCTCGCGAGACGCTACCGAAGAAATTGATGCGGTATTGATGAACCTGCTTGATAAAACACGTGTTGTTTCTCAACAAATGGCTGTGAATGTCGAACAATCAAAACAGACTATCGAAAAAATTGAACAAGCGAACCAATCATTTAACGAAATCAGTTCTTTGGTTAGACAAATGAAGGAAAATATTTCACGTATTACTCAAGCAGCAGATCAACAGTGCGGTTCATCCGACTTGATCAATGACAATATTAGTGGCATTAATCAATCGGCAAAAGGTATTGTTAATACTGCAGATACATTGGCCGATGGTTCGAATGACTTACTTGTTGTATCAAAAGATTTAACCAATTTAGTTGGGCACTTTAAAGTCAGTAATTAACACCTAGTATTAGGTTATACACCAATATATTTTAACGAGGGACAAAATAATGTTATCTATTTTGTCCCTCTATTCATCTATTTTAGCCAACTCTATTTTGCCTATTGATGAGGCGGTATGTTTATTTGAGGGATAAAACAAATGGGAATTTATTGGTTTCTTTGTTTTTGAGCAGAATATTCAATATTTAGTCAACAACTTAAATAAGTTGTTATTTCTAGTGCCTACTTTTATCTAGATTAACTCCTTTGGTCACTTTAAAAAAATTGTGAAATGGTTCGGTATAACAGATTTATATCAATAGGCTTTGGTATACAATCATTCATTCCGTTTTCTAAGTAGTGTTCAACATCACCTTTCATCACGTTTGCGGTGAATGCGATTATTGGTTTATTAAATTGCTTATTTCTGAGTTCAATACTTGCTGTAACACCGTCCATTTCTGGCATTTGAATATCCATTAACACAATGTCAGGCTTAAACTCAAAGGCTAAGTCTACAGCTTCTTTACCATTATTTACACAGCGTAATATTGCATGACTTGGCTCTAACATAGCACAAATAATTCGCTGATTAATTCTATTATCTTCTGCAATTAATATTCGTTTATTTGACCAATCTGGTGCTGAGTTGTTACTGGTGATTTTTTGATTTTTAGCTTCAATTAAAGGAGAGATAATAGGTGTAGATTTTATCGTAAAAATAAATATTGACCCCTCACCTTTTTGACTGGTGACCGTTAAGCTTCCTCCCATTAATGTTGCTAAGCGTTTTGCAATGGCTAGCCCCAGACCAGTTCCACCAAATCTCCTAGTGTTCGATGCATCTGCTTGACTAAAATTTTGGAAAAGCTTATTGATTTCTTCGCTGCTCATACCTATACCTGTATCGGCAACTTCTGAAGTTAGGTATGACACTCCATTGATGTTCTTCTGAGCAATATAGACATTAATAGTGCCAGTTTCAGTAAACTTAGTTGCATTGGTTACAAGGTTAAGCAATACCTGATAAAAACGAGTAGGGTCTCCTGTCCATAGCAAATTTTTACTGGTTTGATTGATGAAGTTGAGCGATATGTCTTTCATTTTTATATCTAGCTCTACATTTGAATAGATAGAATCTAAAATAGGTTGTAGTTCAAATTCGATATTTTCAATATCTAATTTATTTGCTTCAATTTTTGAAAAGTCTAAAATATCATTCAAAATTCTTAATAAATTATTGGCTGAAAAAATAGCGGTATCGATCAAGGAAGTTTGTTTTTCGTTGGAATGTTCTAAACGTAATAACTGCATCACCCCCAACACACCATTCATAGGAGTTCTAATTTCATGAGACATATTAGCAAGAAACTGCGACTTAATTTCGCTAGCTTCTTCGGCTTTAATTTTTTCTGCTTCGTAAGCTTTTGTTCTTAATTGAACTTGTTTATCTAACTCGCTTAATGATTGTTGATACTGAGAAGACATAAATGTCAGTACAATATATAAATTTGTCGCGACAAAAATGGTGGTACCTAACATCAGGAACCATGCATTGACAGAAGTGTGGTACTCCTCAGCATTAACTATATAGGTTAGATGGCCGGTAATATAAGCAAAACCGATAGACGAAATTATGATAAAGCCAACCGCGATACTGATTAATGCTGAGATACGATTAAAAAGTAAACTGCACAAAGCAGTGTACATAATCATCAGTAATATCCCTGCGCCATATAAGCCAAATTGAATCATGCCGCCAATGGCCAATAAGAGAAAACAGCTGGTTATGAAATAAGCTTTTATTTTGTAGAGTACTCGCTCACGAAAAAAAAACATGAGCAATGCAATAAGGTACAGAGTTATTTGAATGCCCATTATGGGCTGGAAACCAATGTTAAAAATCCGAAAAAAAGAGCTAGTTAAGGCTGGTGTCGAAAATACGATCATCACTAATAGTAATCGATTAGCTAGATGATTATTAATCTCCATGCTCGGCGTGTTTAACATTTATTGACTACCTTAATTAAGAATATTTTCAATAAGTGAATAATCTTTAACTTAATTGTATTTGTGTATTGTAATTTAAGCAAAATTTGAATTAATACTAAGCAGCATATAATAACTATGCCACCCATAATAACCAAAAATAATAACCATGAGCCAATTTTCTCTTTCTAGCTTATTGCTAATAACTATGCCACCCATAATAACCAAAAATAATAACCATGAGCCAATTTTCTCTTTCTAGCTTATCAAAATACCGATTGATAAAGTAAAGCGAGTTTATATCGTCCTTTATCTCAACAGTTTACTCATAACATCAAATGTCAGCCGTGGTAAACCTACCACTTTAAACATAATAACTATGCCACCCATAATAACCAAAAATAATAACCATGAGCCAATTTTCTCTTTCTAGCTTATCAAAATACCGATTGATAAAGTAAAGCGAGTTTATATCGTCCTTTATCTCAACAGTTTACTCATAACACAGTTAACCAGTTAACTATGCCCCCCATAATAACGACAAGTGATAATGATGAGCCAATTTTCTCTTTCTAGCTTATCAAAATACCGATTGATAAAGTAAAGCGAGTTTATATCGTCCTTTATCTCAACAGTTTACTCATAACATCAAATGTCAGCCGTAGTAAACCTACCAGTTAACTATGCCACCCATAATAACGACAAGTGATAACCATGAGCCAATTTTTCTCTTTCTAGCTTATCAAAATACCAATTGATAAAGTAAAGCGAGTTTATATCGTTCTTTATCTCAACAGTTTACTCATAACATCAAATATCAGCCGTAGTAAACCTACCAGTTAACTATGCCAGTTAACTATGCCACCCATAATAACGACAAGTGATAACCATGAGCCAATTTTCTCTTTCTAGCTTATCAAAATACCGATTGATACAGTAAAGCGAGTTTATATCGTCCTTTATCTCAACAGTTTAC
>NZ_VOLR01000035.1 GCF_007954355.1 Colwellia hornerae | reverse complement strand
TTCGTTAAGGATAGTTCGCCATTGCTCATGGCTTCGCGTTATTTTCATAAGTTACTCCAAATAATTGTTTGAAGTAACTTAACTTGATCACGAGTGAATATTTAGATGCACTTTGCCAGACGCTTACAATAAACTTATACATATTATATTAGCACTTTTATTACCACCTATTGCGGTTTTTCTTAAAAGTGGCATAGGAAAACATTTATTAATAAATATCGTTTTATGTCTCATTTTCTATGTGCCTGGAATTTTGCATGCGTTGTGGCTAATAACAAAAGAGTAGACCGGCGAATAAATACATAACAAGGCATTTGCACGACTAAATACCAGCGGGTTGCTGTTGGTGCCTAACAAATTTACCCGGCTAGGATACACTTTTTAGCTTGGTTATTTGGATATAAAAATTAGTTGTCTTAATAGCCTAAGAGTCTCTTTTTTCAATCATCAATTATATCAATCCTCGATTCTTTAAGTCTTATTGCTGTCTTTTGCGCTCTGGTTTACTCTGTATCCATTCCAGAATTATAATGTACGAGAGGTAGGAAAAGACCTTTAAAAGAATAAATAATAGCTAGCCATTTATTCTTTTATCATCTACTTTTTCAAGCAACTTTTTACCGCTCAACGTGGTATTATTTATCATTTTTTATTGTAAATATAGGTGTGTAATTAACTATGATTCAAAACATTATAGTAGTAGCGTTATTAACCGGCTCCATAGGGTTAATGCTATTGGTTATAGGTTCGATTTTTGCTGCAATTGTAGCTCTGGGAAATAAACAGCACTTATTTGGTTGGTCTGTGTTTTTGTGTTTTCCTCTTTCATTAGTTTATTGTGCTATGAATTGGGACAAAGCCGCATATTCTGGAAAAATGGTTTATTCAGGTGCTTTTTTGTTGGCATTAACGGCTATTATTTTGAAAACCGGTGGTGTGATTTAGAGAGTCACATAATAAGTTTTTAAACGTATGTTGACTGTTTTTTCTTTTGCGCCCGTTTAGCAACTGTTGCTTTATTCTTAATGGGTTTGTGTCGTATGAATAAGTATTGGCAGGTAACGTTAGTTTCAGATTTATTATGAGGGGAAGTTTATGTTTCCCCTCCTTGCACGGCTCAAGCTACTTATTATTTTTCGATTGAAGGTATTAATTATTATAGTATTGGCGTAAATACAACATAGCTGGTTTTCTGACGTTGTTCAGCATTTTAGCTAATCAATTTTTACCTGTTATGGGCTTTATATATTAAAGGAATGATATTGGAAATTTCAAAGTGTGTTGTATTAGCCTTTTTGTTATGTGGCTGTACTGTGTCCAATCATAATTTAAATAATGGGCCAAATGCCTTAGGTGGTGGGTTTTCAGACAATGAGCTTCATAAAGGGCTTTATTTTATTGTGGCAAAAACCAATTTTGCACCATGGAGTGACCATAAGGCTGCTCATAAAATATTTAATCGCAGAGCTACACAATTATGTGGTTCAGCAGATTTTACTTCAATTGAGCTTGTAAAAAGAGAGTTTGAACATATTCCCAGAGACCTTCCCCCTAAATATATCATTTCTCAAGTTAATGGTTATGTAATTTGCAAATCATCAAATTTGACTATTATAGAAGCTGAAAAATTAATTCAAGCTTCATATACAGAGAGCTTATAAATTGCTTAAACCGATGCTTTGGGTGAAGTGATTAATCTAGCTAGTCCCAGTCCAATTAATACGAATGCAAAAAATAAGATATGAAGCCACAATTTAGGACCAATTTCAGTGTTTAACTCAGATAAAGACGTTATTGATGTAAATTGTCCTGTGGTTATCAGTTTTACAAGCCATTCATTGGCAGGGGTTGCTGTAAGTGTCGTTAGCCACCCTAAAAAGGTTACTTGCGTAACACTTACTAAATATGAAGCGTTAAAGTTATAAATAATACTAGCAATAAACGTATAAAATACTGATACGCTAATATGGACAAACCATGATAATGCCATGGCGGTAGTTTCGTTATAATTACCTAAGTTTACATATGCTGATGCGTGTCTTGAAGTTAACGTAAGCATTCCAAATAAAGGTTGGATTACAATAAAGGCAATACTAGAAAAAATGCCAATTAAAAATATAGTGGTGAAATTTTTGGTATTCATTTGTTACTCTTGGTGTGTTTTGATAATGACTAGACATGTTTAAATGCTTATTAATTTCGAAGAAAAGTATATTTTTAGGTCGACGGCCTAACAACTTATGCTAAAAAGAAGATAACCTTGATTAATTTTACTGTGGCTATGATCTAAGCTAACTAGAATAGACTTAATCAGTGGTTGTTAACCGTTTTTGATCGTTAGTTTTTTTAATTAAAGCAAAATTTAATTCTTGGATGAATGCTTAGAAGTTTTTCGAGTATGTTAGTCACCGATTATTTTTTATCTCTGAAAAATTGTGAGCTGTATGAATGAATAAACCTATTGTTGGCTATCATAAAGATGAAGAAGATGATTGGGTCGCTGAATTACAATGTGGTCACTTTCAGCATGTCAGACATAATCCTCCTTTTATATGTCGCCCTTGGGTAATAACAGAAAAGGGGCGAAATTCTTTATTAGGCCACCTATTAAAGTGTAAAAAATGTGACTTAGGGCAGCCACCAGATCTATAATAACCTCAGCACTTATTCTCTCTACACTCGTTGGAGAAAATGAATGTTTAGTGAAGTTTCTAGCAAGTTTTATTGGTCTATTTAGTTGATAGATGAGCTCTTTTACAGCTATCGTATTAAGGTTCTGGCCTTGAACGTTAAAGCAATCAAACAGTGTCTCTTTCATTCTAGTCAACCGCGATTTATCTATAATTTATTTTTAATTTGGTGTTGGTTTTTTATTTTTTAATTTAATGGTCGAATTAATGATTGAAGTCTTAATTTTAGCTGTAGCATTGAGTATGGACGCTTTTGCTGTATCAATTGGTTTAGGTGCAAAGCACAATAGTAAAGTTATGCCTTTGGCATTAATGTCAGCAGTATATTTTGGGCTATTTCAAGGAGTGATGCCTTTATTGGGTTATCTTGGCGGTCGAGGAATACTAGGTTGGATTGAGTCTTATGCTACATGGCTAGCATTTTTATTGCTTTTACTGATCGGTATTAAAATGATTTATGAATCTTTTTCTGAGGGCATAGAAGAAGATATTGTTAAAGTAACTCATCGCGTTATGCTAATACTTGCCATCGCTACCAGTATTGATGCAATGGCAGCTGGTTTTACTTTTACCCTTTTAGCTGTAAATCCATTCGTCGCTTGCCTTATTATTGGTAGCATGACTTTTTTCTTTAGTTGGTTGGGTGTGTTCATCGGTTCTAAAAGTGGTACTTGGTTAGAAAGTAAGGCAGAATTTTTGGGCGGTGTGACTTTAATTTTAATAGGTATAAATATCTTGTTAGATTAGGAGCGGAATCAGCAGATAATAAGCTTTATAATAAGCGCTGAACAGTTGACTAGCTAAGCATTTTTTTTAGTCTAGTTAATGATTTTTGCCACTGAACATAGCATTGGCTCTATATTATCCCCATTGAGGTCAATAAAAATGAAAAGTACATTACAAAAAGTATCAGAGATTATCGCTAAGGCTAATGATTTGTTCTACAACAAGTTTGATAATGTTGATACATTGATGGGCATAATGGATAAAAATCTACGCAACCAAGGCATGAAAGCTGATGCGATTACTATTGATTGCATAGCCCAAAACAAGAAAATTGTTGTACTCATTTATGATGAGAAGCCTAATACTATAGTAATAGCATTGGGTAGCAAAGAAGGTGATATTTATTCATCGGCTGAATATGCACTAAATGAATTGTCAGAGGCTATTATTATAGACATTATGGAAAAAAATTTTATCCCACAAGAAAATTACACTAGCTAATTAAAGCTAAAATAGCCTTTTGCTCGCGCTAGCTAGCTAACTACGCTTAATCGCTTAACGGAGATTGTAGTTAATCACGGTGCTTATTAAATTATTTCCTGCTTGTTTCCGTTCTTTTTTGTGGTAACTTTAGCGCAGTAAATTGGCATTATATTTTGTTAGCCTCTTTGCGCCTAAATGGATTTAGTGCATATCGCTTAACTTCCTCTTGGTATTATATAAACTTAATCTTTGGATGAAAATTGAAATTCAATACGCTCTTACTATCGAGTATTTTCTTATTAGGGTGTCAACACTGCTAATTATTTTACCAGAGAAGACCATAATGCGAGTAAATTTGTCTTACTGGTAGCAAAAAGACAAAAGACTGGTTTTGATTTTTCCCGCATAAAAGAGCTTTCGAGTAATTCCGGTGATAGTAGAACTACTGCGAGAGTTATCGGTGACCAGGGCGAGGCAATACAGGTCTTAAAACTTGAAACAGTCAAGTTAGGAGGAGATGCCATTATTAATTATACTTGCTGGATTTTACCTGTAGATATTATCAATAACTGTTTGGCAACCAAAAAATGTCAAGGCGATGCGGTATCAATAATTTCTCAGTAAGGTTTATACATATTTTTGCAAAGAAAAACACCTTGCAAAGAAAATACCATTTATTTCATTCAACACTTTAATTAACATTCTGACGCTTAATATGGCGTTATACCGCTAGGAGTTTACTTGATTTCGCGACTTAACAAAAAAACTTTGATTCGATGGAAGGTCTACATAGATAGGTCGAAAATGTATATTGGATATGTACAGTTTCTGCTAATAATTTTTGTTTTTATCAAATCCCTAGGTGATAATTTTATTACTGAATTTGTATTTACAAGTCCAATGATTGCAGTTCCTATAATATTGATAACCTTTGTACTTTTGTCATTGATCATTGGTTATCTTGATTCTAGACTTGGCTTTCGTGAAGAAGAAATAAGAAACCATTCTAAATCTAACCCAGTGTTAATGGATATTCAGAAGTCTCTTGCAGAGCTAAACACTAGAATTGCTATAATGGAACAAGACAAAAAATAGAAGGAAGCTTAATGCTTTTTTATCTTGATGTTGATGGGTGAAAACCGAGTAGTCCAATGGGTAGACTTGAATAAAAATAATTAGATATTTAAAACAAAATTTTTAAATCAACCTAGTGTTGTAGTTATCTTCAGGTAATTTAAAATAATAGCAATAAAACAAGTTATTCAAGTTTCAGGGGATTTTAACTGTACTTTTTTATTGCACAGTAGTTTATAGCTTTTAGCTCCTAAACGTAACCTGCTATTGAAACACTCGCTCTTTAAGGATATGGAATGAAACGTAGGCAATTTGTTAAAGCTTCACTGTTAAGTAGTGGAGCTGTTATAGGAATAGGTGCAGGCGCATTTCTACTGATTAAAGAGGGCAATAAAGATAGCCTTACCGTCGATATGGCTTTAAAAAAGCTAGATGATTTATCTAATGAAAGCCTTATTCACCAGGGAGAATGGAACCCGTATCAAATATTTACACATTGCGCGCAAAGTGTTGAATTTTCAATGTCTCAATTTCCAGAGCATAAATCAGATTTATTTAAGAGCACTGTTGGTAAACTCGCATTCTCAATTTTTTTATCTAAAGGTAAAATGACACATGGGTTAGATGAGCCCATTCCAAGTGCTCCAATGTTTGCTAAAAATATCGATTCAACAATAGCTCTAAATCGCTTAAAAAAATCATTGCTCGATTTTAAGCGCTACCAAGGGATTCTTGCACCGCACTTTGCCTATGGTGAACTATCGAAAGAGGAGTATGAAATAGCGCATGTTATGCATTTATATAATCATCTTCAAGAAATAACGTCTTAACAATGCTGAGGTCAAGTCATTCTAATTGATGTTGAGTGCTTTATATGGTTTGTGTTTATTGAAGCTAAAATAAAAAATTTAACTGACTGACTAGGTCTTTGCATAGATTGATGCTTAGAAAAACTAAAGCCGTTGATATGCCTTATGGGCCTGTGGGTTAATGGTAAATTATAAGGTGATGAGTAAACAATGAAAACAGAGTTACGATTAAAAATTATCGACGTTTGTAATAAAAAAATAATAAATAAAGGTGATAACGTCGGACTGTCATTTTATGCCTTTTTTGCTAATAAAAATGAAACGCCTGAATTACTTATGGAAGTTGCAACATGGTGGATACAGACTCACAGATTAGATCATTTTGTTAAGGCGATTAAAATTAAAACTATGGTAGAAGATGGTATGTAATTGAAGATGACCAATCGCATAATCGACAATATTTACTCTCAATTTTTCCCGGTACTTAATATGATAACCGACTGTGACTTCCCGTTTGGTGAGGTGAAATGACAAAGGAACGACAAAGCATGAGTCAAGCGTCAATCGTTCTTAAAGCATATAATTCATCTTGGGCTGATAAATTTGCCGCAGAAAAAAAAGTGCTAATCTCTGTTGCAGGTGATTGGCTTTATGGTTCGGTTGAACATGTTGGTAGTACAGCTGTTCCGGGCATGATTGCAAAACCAATAATAGATATAATGTTTGGTGTTAAGTCTTTGGCACTCGCTGAACCTGCTATTATGGCGCTTACCCAAAATGGCTACAAATACTGGCCTTACAAGTCTGATGTTATGCATTGGTTTTGTAAGCCTTCTGATGAATTTCGCACACATCACTTACATTTGGTACCGTTTGAAAGCCCGATCTGGAATGAACGGTTAAAATTCAGAGATTTATTACGTTCTAACCCAATTATCGCTGAAGGATATGCAAATTTAAAACAAGAATTAGCCATTGTCTATAAAGAAGATAGGGATGAATACACTAATAAAAAGTGGCCGTATATTCAGCAAGTTTTATATGGAAATAAACTTACATCATGAAAATAATTTTATAATCAGTTTTACTTATCAGTGTGGCCATAGCGACATTCATCTTTGCATATACCTAGGCTTTAAAAGATATTGCTGACGATATTATTTTATTGTGCGTGCCGTAATTTTTTAGCCCGCTCTTATTTGCCACTAACAAAGTATTAAGGTTAAAATGGTATTATCGTTAAATTTCTTTTAACAGGAAGTGATATTGAAATACCTTAACTTTTTATTAAGTCTCTCTTTAAGTGCTTTTCTCATGAGTTGTAGCAACTTTCCGGTAAAAGCAGAAGTGAAAGAAAATCATTTTAGGTTTGAAAACTTTAAAAGAGACAATAGCTCGACTCTAGAATACGTTTACTTGATGTGTTCTCATCAAAAATTAACGGGTTGGGCAGAGCCCAAACAGTATGTCAGTGGTTTTCATGACTTGTGGGTTAAAGCTAGTATTTCAGAACGCTATGTTCCCACTAGTCGCAGAGTGGCATTCGTAAACTTTAAAGTTCATTTAGATGCTAATAAAAGTTATATGCTAAACCGGCAAGTAGTTGACGACAAAGTTTCACTCTGGATACAAGACGTAGATAGTGGCTTGAGTGTTTCTGACGTTTTAACCTCGGATTTAAAAAATCCATTGTGGATAGTCAATTCATTACGTAAAAAACAATGTGAGTCTGGTTCAGTATAGCCTTAAAATATAGGTAATCGACAAACAACAGTTCGCAGTTGTTGTAATTATCGAAATAGTCGCGGGGTAGTTCACTAGCCCATTTTTAATATCCACTTAACGTGGTGTTACGAGTAAATTACATGAATAGATTCATCATTTTATTGTTAGCGATAAGCTTATTTGGTTGCAGTAAATCAGTAGATATTCAGTTAGAACCACAAGCGCAGATGTTTCTTAGTAAGGATATAAAACAGCAAGTTACCATTACTAAGCAAGATGCAGTCTATGTAGCGTTGAACGACTGGCTGCGTACCCACCAAGCAGGTTGGTATGCTACTTCTGGTCGTTTTCCTGGCGGAGTCTACATTAAGTCAGGAAATTATGGTTTTCAGGTTATTGAGTCAAAAGTTGTTATTTATTCGACACTCGGTAACGAACCAAAAGCTATATATATCCAAGAGATAAATAAGGGTGAGTTAAGTACAATACTAAATTTGGCCAAATAAACGTATCAATAAGATCTTATGTAAAAGTTATGATTATACAAACTAAAGTATTTTATCTATTTTTCATGCTCTACGAACCCAGACATTGTTGTCTATCAGCAACTGGGTGAGATGTTAGCTGATAATTAACTCTTTCGTAAATAAGCCAGTGAATACGCTTTACCAGCGAGGCAAAATGCTAATGGTATAAGATTAACGCAAAACTGCAAAAGCATGAAGTGGCTTTTGCTAGTATTGAACTTGTATCATTATTTAGCGACCACGCTTCATGTATAAAATCAAAAGGTCGGCGTATTAAGAAGTAATGCTAATTTAGCATTAAGTTACAAAATCACAGTGGGTTGCTTTTTTTAAATGTTTGAGCCCATCAATTCTTCACATAATTAGGCGTTAGGTATCTGATGAAAATAGGCTCTGTGATCCTAGTGTTTTTGATTGCTTTAATCACATTCATAGCAATGAATATGAGTGTAACCATGGGGATATCGTCATCAAATATTTATTTATGCTATTACTGTTTTCTTCACCTACCTTTGCAGACGATAAAATATATGAAGGCCACTATACTTATGGAGATGAAGTTTCAATTTTTAAGGCCTGTGGAAAAGATAAGGTTTACTGGTTAGCGGTATCAGGGTTTGTTTTTTCAGACGTTAAAGTATTAGCTTTAGCGAGTGATGAACCTTATATGCCTGTTTACCTTAAATTTCGTGGCCATGAACATTTCGAAGAAGTAGACGGTTATCAAGCTAAATATGATTTTCAAATTCATGTCAGTGAAGTCAAAAAATTCAGTAAAAAAATACCTGTTTTTTGTAAATAAACGCACAATAGGCATTCATTTAGACAAAGAATCGTTATTATAATCTACTCAATATTTTAGCTAAGTATTTATTGCCTATTAATGGGCATTATCAGTAAAGGTACTAACTATATGAACGCGTGTGAATTAATAAACTTATTATCTGAAAAAGGGACTGAAGATCTATCAACTTCATTACAATGGATCAAACCGATACCTGAAGACGGTGCCGCTTTAATTGAGAAAATAGATATGGCCTTAAATATTGTTAAGTTTTCTCAATCTAGACAAGCTGAATATGGAGGGATAAAATCTTCAAACAATCACTTAGACTCTCTCATACGCTTAAGGTCTGAACTTAAAAGTATTCTTGAGAAAACTTAAAGTAAACTTAAACTTAACGCTAATAAATTAAATAGGGCAGGCAATAACATAAATAGCTGCGCTATTAATTAGGTGTTTTAGCTAATAATATTATTACTCCCTATTGAATGGGGGGGAGCAAAGGAATGCAAATGATTAAATTGAATCTTTATAAATATATTAAAGTCTTATCATTAATTAGTTTAATAGCCGTTACTTATAAATATTGGGGGTTTGGTTTTTGGGAAGCTATTATTGTTTTGCTCCCTTACCTGCTGGTGTTTGTGCTTGCAAATCAAGACGCCTATAGTAGCCCATTATTAATAGGGTGTAGGACGATAGCTGGTGTTATTGTTTCACTGTTATGCGCAGCATTGTTATTTGGCATAACGCCTTCGGCTCAAGCAGGTATTGGATTTATGTTTGGTGTCGTTATTCAGTATGGTGTTATTTTCGTGAGTGAAGCACTCATCGGTTTATTCACTTATCAGGCTGAAAATTGATAATACCGGTTAAGCAGCACTCAATAAACATTGGAGTATGACGTTGAAAAAATGGATATTAATTTCTTTACCTATATTATTCTTTATTGGCTTTGCTGGGGCAAACTACCTGGGCTTTTTATCGCCATCATTTTCATCTGTCGTACACAAGCCCATTCAAAGAATAGATTTAATAGACCTTCAAGGAAATCGTCATTCTTTTGATGAGCTTAAGGGCAGCGATACCGTTATTTATTTTTTTGCTTCGTGGTGTACCCCTTGTTACAAATCTTTAATGACGCTAGAGCAAGTGACCGCTAATAAGCAATTACCCATTAATTTATTAGCGGTTGCCTTGGACGAAGATATTGATGAAATTAACCGCATGTTAATTAAAACTGGGTTTACCGGTAAAGTGTGGATTGCTAGTGAGGGCACAATGGCCTTGCAGAAGCGTTATTTTGGAAACGAAAGGCGCGGTGTTCCTTATGTAGTAAAGCTTGATAAAGATACAAATATTATCGAGAGAAGCTATAAATTAAACCAACTGACTCAATGGCAAGCAGTTTTAAGAGATGGTGTATCTTTAAATAAAATGAAGAGCTTATAACCAATAATTTAAGAGGGTTAATAAAACTACTGAGTTAAGTTTTAGGCCGGCATTATTAAATTAGGCTGAGGATAAAATTGATGAAACAGTACAAATATAAAATAGTAGATACCAGAGATGTCGAAACAGCAGGACTGTTTAAAGGGAGAAAACGAGAAGATGTTGAAAGTTATCTCAATACCCTTGGCAGTGCTGGCTGGGAACTGGTTAACGTAGACTTTCGTGAACTTGAAGGTGGTCTTGAGTTCGCAGGTGTAATGAAAAAGGAAATTTAGGGCATTTATGGGTCTAGAATACTTAACAGGTTATTTATTAGGACTTCTGCCGCTGGCTACGTTACTTAACTTCGTTGTATTATTTACCTTACATTACTTGGCATTATAAAAAATAGAGAGTTGGGTGGAAAATTCAAAAACGAGAGCTGCAATAAGCTTTAGGTTCAATCGATTAGATAAGATGCAAGCTTTTACACTCGAGCGAGAGATACAAGGGGCATTGCGCGATGAAAACGTTGAAAATAATGTTTATGTTGTTTGTGTACCCTTAACTGAAACTAACTTTGACGACATTAGTGATTATTATGTCCGACAAAGAGTTAATATTGAAGACTGTGATATATTTGTATCGGTTTGCTCGGATTCAGGTACCAATCTCTTTGATATACCAATGATAGTAAATCGTATGTTAAAGTATATCGATTGTAAATTAACCTTTGCTTTTACTGTCTTATAAAGCTTTTAAAACAGGTAAATCAAACGGATAAATAACCGTTGAGTGATCAGTCCACGATAGACTGCAACTTTAGCGACCACCTAACGGTAGAGGAGTTGAATGAAAATATTATCATTAATAATATTAAGTTTGTCTTTTTCTTGCGCTGCGGCGGAGGATTTCTTAAATAAGTATGCGGTTGATATCGATAACTTGCTTATTAGTAAACTCTTACCCGTAAACGAAATTGATACGCTTACCAATAAATTTAAACCGTCTAGTACTTTAAATTGTGCTGTTGGCAGTCGTGTTTACTCGCTAGATGAGCAGTTAAAATTTAAATTTGAAAATGGTCAGTTAAGAGTTGTCTCAAGTTTTATCTCAACGGGTAATATAATATCTTATACACCATTAAGAGCATTAAGTGGTTTTGCATTTCGTCCCGCTTTATTCAAAGGGTATTATTTTATTTCTGAGTGATTTTACGATATAAGTCATGAGTGTTAAGTGTCTGTTTTATAGGTTTATTCCAAAAAATAAAAGCCATTAATTGATTTTTTTCAATTACTTAAGTGGGTCGAGTTAAGTTTAGGCAGAAGCTGAAATAGTTTTTGATGGGTAAGTGTTAAAAAATCATAATCGATAGAGTAGATAAAAATTATTAAAAATTTAAATTTAAATTCAAATTCAGATCGTATCGAATTAATATCATCATCAGCTGCTCATCTCCATATTGAACTTGCAACACCCTTGTTACTTGCTGAAAAATTAAACGCATCTGTTTCAAGCGATTGGCCTAGTGGTGAATATGACCGAGATGCAATGGAGTTTTTTCTTTCTTGTTTTGAAAAAGGTGGTGAATTGGCTGAAGGTTGGTATGGCTGGTATGCTATAAATATTACTGTTTCAGGAGAAAGAACTCTCGTGGGGTCAGGCGGATATTTTGGACCCCCAGATAGTAATGGAATAGTTGAGATTGGCTATTCTGTGCTACCTAGTTGGCAATGTCGTGGCTATGCTACAGAAATTGTTAACATGCTCATTTCTCATGCTTGCTCCTTCGAAGAAACCAATAGTATTATTGCTCATACAGCACCAGAAAATATAGCGTCTAAAAAAGTGTTGATTTCTAATGGTTTTAGGGAAGTTGCAATGAATGATGGTATGCTGAGTTTTGAGTATACTCGTTAGATTTATTGCTTTAATTTCAATTGATATTTTAGGTAAAACAAGCGCTTTATAGTAGAACGACTAAATTTGTTACGATGAGTTGTGCGATATATTTTAATAAACTAATTTATCCCTTTAAGCTGGGGATGTTTAAGGAAATTACCTTTATGGATTTAATCAAAATTATATTACCTATCGCTTTAACGACATCGTTATTGTGTCATGCTGAACAGACTCCGTTAGAGCGTTCTTTATCGCAAGAGTTAACTAAGGCTGTTACTAAAATTAACGCTAAAGGTGCTCAAATAATTGATGAAGAAACAAGACTTGATTACGCAGCAACATTCAAAAATTTCATCATTTATAATAATACTATGATCAATTACACCGCCGAACAACTTGACGTACAGGCTTTTGAGCCTATTATCGAGGAAGTGTTGATAGGGACATTATGTGCAAATAAAGCACTGAAAAGTTTTATCGATTTGGGGGTGATAATGGTATACCGCTTTCATGGTAAAAATGGCTTATATATAACGGAACTTTCAAAGGATATGTCTACTTGTAAAAAAACACAATAAGCCTATACAATGACAAACTATAGAGGCTTTTATCTATGCGTGTATTATAAATAGTGAAGTTACAAGCGAAGCTAAACTAAACACATAAACCTTGGCTTTATCCTACAAGCTAAAAAGTCAGAAAAGTCTTACTTTCAAACTCAGTAAAACGCTGGGCCTTAGATCAATTTATGAGTATATAACATGATTTCACCTAAACATCACAAAGTCGTATTTTCTTTTTTTATGGCGTTACTTATGTCTTGTATTATGTCTTTTGTTATCAGTGTTTTTAACGTAGGTCTGGTGACAAATATCGTTTCTATATGGTTACAAGCCTGGAGTTTTGCTTTTATCATTGCATTTCCAACTATAGTGATTATATCTCCAATGGTACATAAACTGGTTAGTCTTGTTTTACACGAAGAAAAAAACAATAGTTAACGTATTATTAACACGTAAATATCAGTTGGTTTTTATTGCTCTTTTGCTTATTTTAGCCAAGTCATTCTCCCGTTTAAAGTGTTGTTAGCGTTCAAGGAAAAGTTATGTTTCGAATTATTATTATTATTATTTTATCGCTACTAAGTCAGATTGCCGTTGCGTTTGATTACACACAAGAAATCACTGAACAAGAAATACAAGAAAAAGTATCAGCTTTGATGCCAATAGAAAAAAAGAAATACTTTGTCACTGTTAAAATATCAAATCCTATAATAGCTTTACTAAAAGCAACCGATGAAATAGGTATTCGTGCAAATATCGACGCCAGTGCTCCTGGTGGAATTAAGGGCAGCGGTGAAGTCATGATTAAAGGTACATTAGATTATGACCCTGAGAAAGGTGAGTTTTATTTTAAAAATCCTACAATTATTAAGTTAGCCATTGATAAAATACCTAAAAGTTTCACCCCAAAAATACAAGATATCGCACAGGCCGCGCTTTCAAAAATGATGGCTGTCTATCCAGTTTATAAATTTAAAGATGATAATTTAAAGCACAAATTAGCTAAAGCAGTATTGAAGTCATTAGCAGTAAAAGACGAAAAATTAATTATTACCCTTGGAGTCTTTTAGACTAATAAGTAATTCAAATGATCAAAGAGTTGTCTAGTGCTAGTTACTGTTGAAAGAGCCAACTTATTTTACGTTTATAAGCTGTTAGGTTTAAGCGCATTCAATAATACTTAATAGTAGAGATGTATTTATAGATTTAACACTATGGATGTTTTTAGCTATCAGTGGCTTAGCTAAAAAAGCATTAATGAAACGAGCGAGTGTTGGGCTACTAGCAATTTTTTTCGGTATGATAAGCCTAGTGGTCAGGGTTTTTTATCTAAATTTCAACTGATTTAACCTCCTCTAAATGGCAGATTTGGGGTTTATTTTGACATTAGATTTACCATTGTAGGTTACTTAATGTAATGTAAAGGTAACAAGTTAATTACTAAGGATAAAAAAACTTATATTTTGGTCTGTATTACCGAGTTAAAAAATATTATGCCTTAATTTTATCTATTATAGTCGCAATGAAGAGCGCAATTTTTTGGGGAATCCCGTATTATTAGTGCCAGAATTTTAAGTTATCCAGAGGAGAATACGAGTGGCTAAGCAAAATTACTCTTTCGAAAAACGTCAGAAAGAAATAGCTAAAAAGAAAAAAAAGGAAGAGAAGCGTTTGAAAAAATCAGCTGTAGACGATAAACCGTCAGAAGATGAGCAATTTATCGCAGAAAATGACGATAACTAACGGCTCATAGCTTTGCACTTTAATTAATTAAAGAAGTTGAAATAAGGTTGGCTTTTCTTATTACTTACAAATTTTAGCCAACTATTTCAGCTTATAAACCCTGTGTATATCGACAAGCGCAACCGTACTGTATTTATTATGGTGAGTCATTAAATGAAAAAACATTATGTTATTATTTTTAGCGTTTTCTTTTTACTCACAGGTTGTGCCTCCAGTTCAGAACTAAATAAAAAAGCTCATAATAATGCCAAGGCTGGCGATTACTATGAATCTATTGGTCAACCTGAGGCAGCTAAAGAAGAACGAAAGATGGCTCGAGAGAATCTTCAAGATTCATACCGTATTGACACCCTCTTATTTGATATATTATTTGGCAACAGCGACAAATAAAGTATGATTTTTGATATTTAAAATTAAATAGCAGACCATAGCTTCAAACTATTCAACATTTTACACACGATTTGATCCCCTTGAGTGATGACAATAAACTGATTGTTCTTGCTTAATCTACAATTTTGTTCACTGCTTAGTGATGTATTAGGCCTAAGTAGTGTTGTTAATTAAAGAAGAGATATTTATGTTTACAGGAATAATTCAATCGATAGCTGAGATTATCGATATTACAGATAAAAAGGGTATCAGGACTTTTGTTATCGATTTCAATGAAGGTTTTTGTACTGATCTAGAAATCGGCGCAAGTGTTTCTGTCGACGGAGTGTGTCTGACTGTTACCGAATTAGTGTCTGAAGTTAGGGTCAAGTTTGATGTAATGTTACAAAGCCTTTTAATAACGACGCTCAGCGAATATCGAAAAAATACTTGTGTCAATGTTGAGCGAGCAGCCAAAGAGGGGGCTGAAATTGGTGGTCATCCTTTGTCGGGCCATGTGGACTTTAAAACCCCAATTGTCAGTATTACTCACATAGAAGATAACTATTGTATTCGTTTAGGTTTGTCAAAGGAATGGAAGCGCTATGTCTTTTCTAAGGGATATATTGCTTTAAACGGTGCTAGTTTGACTATTTCTCAAGTAAATAAGAAAGAGCAGTGGTTTGAAGTTTGGTTAATTCCTGAAACTCGCAGGATGACCGTTTTTGAAGCTAAGACTGTTGGCGACAACATCAATATAGAAATAGAACGTGGCACTCAAGTCGTTGTCGATACTTTGCGCGATACATTAGAAGAAAATCTAGGGGATTTACTGCCGTTATTAGAGAAAATTCTCTCCGAACAAGGCGTTGACATTAATTCGTTAGGGCATAATGTTAAATCCTCAATAAATAAAAATAGCTAACAAGACAAGTGAATAAATTGAGCTAAAATAGTAAGCTATTACTAGTGATATTAGTCGTTGGAAATGGCTAAATATTTAAACGATTGTTAATGGATATTTCGAGTATTTGTATGGCTAATGAACTAGTAATTAGGAGAGCGCAGCAAAGTGATCATTCGTTTATTTTTGAACTTTCACCTGTTCTCGCAGACGTAGCTCAGTTATCTTGGCATTCTGACGATGTGATTCAAAAAATGCAACTTGATTATATTTCTGAAATGCTTGCTGATTCATTACAACCACAGGTTACCGTCATTGCTGAAAGAAATGGTGTCTTTTTGGGCTTTATCCATGTTAGAACTCATAAAGACAGTATCTCTGGTGAGGTGTGTGGAACAATACCACTGTTGGCTGTTTTACCTCAATCACAGGGTTTAGGTGTTGGTAAAAATTTAATTGAGTTTGCTGAAAAATGGTCTAAAGATTTAGGATGCCGGTTATTGCACCTGGAAGTTTTCGCTAATAATAAAAAAGCAAATGGCTTCTACCAAACGTTAGGTTTTAAACCTGAAACGGTGCAGATGATTAAACCTATATAGGTTGTTTTATTTTCAAAACGTAGTGACGCTGCTTTGTTGGTCACTACGTTTATTGAGTGTTTTGAAAGCGGTTAATATCATTTGATAGAACTTAAGCTAAGCCGCTTTATGAATCTCAGCAGTTTTATTGAGTGTCTTAAAAGCGACTGTGATCATACTCATCTTGCTATATTTCAGTTGCAGAAGCTACTTTCGCATATTCATAGTTAAATGCTCTGACTTTCTTACCTGAGTCAGCTATAAATTCGACAGTGGTTGAACGGGGTAATATCAATATTGCCTCGTATTCTTCACCTTTTAAAAAAGTGTCATTGCCGCATACTAGATCTTGAGTTAATTTTATCCGCATTACTAATCTTCGCTATGTTAAATTAATTTAACTTATCATATCATCTTTCTCCAAACATATTAGTGCAAAAATTCGTCAGACTGATTTCAATAGGAATTTTGGCTAATATCGCAGAAAAAAGTTAATTATTTTATCGCCAAGCGGACTTATCTAGATTAAAAACACGGCACTTATAGGCAGGTAACCTAATTAACCTAATTAACAATATTAACAATATTAACAATATTGATAAAGTGATGAAAGCCATAGGCAATTTTTTTAACATCGTCAGGGGCAAATTTCACCTGTGAAATTTCAGACATGTCTATATAGTTAATCTTCTGCTTTAATGGCGTTTTAGCTAGACTTTTACCCGTAATGCTAGTTTTTTGAAATAAGCGCAGTAGGTCTATTTTGAAGTTTATCACGCCATCATTTGAAATTTTTTCATCCGTTATATCAAAATTTAGTACGGCATAACTTTCGTCGAAACCAATATGGTAGACTAAAGGGATTTGTTTATCTTCGATGGTTAACTTACCTTCAAGCAAGAGAAACTTATACCCCACTTGCCAATTCCAGGCCATGCGACTATTTGGATCCAAGTCACCAGTAAACATGATGGTGCCATTCGCTTTAGGATCGACACCAATACCTAATGATAACGTTTCAATGTCTTTAATTTTGATTTTTGGAATTAGGATTTGATCAAAGCTGGTGCCGCCATCAAACCTGATAAGATGATAGCTGTTTAGTTCACTGATACTGCTTGTTGAATATTTAACAGTAATATTACTGATGAATAATTGAAAGTCTGTTATTGAAAAATCACCACTTCCACCAGGGTTTTTATAGCTTTGGTGATGCAACACTAATGGCTGATTACCGACATAGGGATGAAAGCGTAATATTAAATCTTTAGGTAAAGGCCGATACCCGTCCACAGCAACAATAGCGACTATAGCGACACTTAATATTATCAAAATCATAGTCAGTTTATTATATTTAACCATTGTTATTTTCTTCCGTAAAAGGATTTGAAAAAGCTGGGTTAGTCAAGAATTCTTTATCAGTTAACGTATGCAAAAATGCAATAATCGCTATTATTTCATCATCATTGAGGTTTAAGCTGATGTGGTTTTTTTGTGTTTTTGGAATATTGTCAGCTTCTATAATTAATGGACTCAACGTTTTACTTCGTTTAATGCCGCCATTGTAATGGGCTAAAACGTCTTCTAAAGTAGTAAAGCGTCCATCATGCATATAAGGTGCTGTAACCGCTATGTTTCTTAATGTTGGTGCTTTGAATAATCCTCGGTGTGCCTCATTGTTTGTCAGTGTAAATAACCCCGCTTGTAATGCTTGATCATCGTCTAAGCCATTATTACTAAAACCATCAAACATTGTGCTAAAGCCACCTGTCAAAAATTGGCTGTGACAATCAATACAATTACCTCCACGTAATATTACCTTAGTATCAGGATGTGCCATAAAAAGCTTACGGCCCTGTTCTTCAATCGATGAAAGTGTTAATTCACCGCGTATATATTGGTCATAGCGTGAATTTGATGAAATTAACATTCGCTGAAAATTAGCTAGGGCTTTAGCTATGCCTTGTGCGCTTACTTCTCCAAAGGCTCGTTTGAATAAGTCTCTGTAAGTATCATCATTGTTTAAATCAACGAGTAAATCTTCGATATTACGGCTCATTTCATCTAAGTGTTCTATCGGCTGTATTGCTTGATCTTCTAGAGATGGAGATCGTCCATTCCAAAAAAAATGCTTTGGTCCCCACATTAAATTTACTAGGCTCATCGAGTTGAACGCCAGTGGTTTTCCTGAAACACCTACTGAGGTTTTTAAACCGTCAGTAAACGCTAATGGCTGCTTATGACAAGTAGCACAAGATACTTGATTATTACTGGATAATAAGGGATCGTAAAAAAGTCTTCTACCAAGTAATACAGACTCTTGGGTTAATGGATTATTTTGTGGCACCGTAAAACGACCAAACACAAATGGCGCGGTGAATTCGACAAGATGGGTCGCGGGTTTTTTATTATTGATGTAGTAAATAGTTGACGCTATAAATATAGGGATCAATACGCCAACTACTTTTGCACTTTTCATCAATGTTAATGATGGTGAGTAAAGCCAGAGCCAAATAATGCCTCAATATTATCGATACCTTTTTGGTATTTTTCTTTAAAGTTTATTTCGCCGAGCCGCTCACCCGTAACAAGGTCATGAACGGTAAGTGAGTGATGGTTTAGTTTAGCGATAAAATCTATGTCGGTCGGGTCATTGTCTTTAACATCACCTAAATTTAAGAGATTATTTTGTACGGCAATGAGCTTGCGTCCGGCAGCTGATTTATAAAATATCATATGGTGTGCGCCACTTTCTGCTTTTATATCTTCACCTGAAGATACTAAATTTGGTAACTGTTTTAGATCATAGCGTTTGACTATACCGGGTACACCATGACTAATAAATAATTCATCTTCATTGCCATAAAACTCTAGTGGTACCGCTGTGCCAGCTGTTGCTCCATCGTATAATTTTTCAGGCGTACTAAATATTTTAGTTTGCTCGTTGTAAGGAATTTTCCATGTTTCAAAACCAAATAAGGTATTTACCAAAATAGCAGGCTCGACACCCTCAACAATACTGGGGCGAACAAAAAGTACTTCGACAGGAGACGAGGGAAAACCTACGGGATTTGCATCTTCAATAACTATGGTTTCTATTGGTTCAAATGTATTTAAGTCGATGATGGTGACTGTATTGCCAACTTCGGAGGCAATGGCGGGGTGCGTTGATGAAGTAACAACCATTCTATCGCCATAGGCTGAAATACCATGTGGGAACATGATATAAGGCTGTCCCTGAGCAACTTGAGATTTTCTTGCTTCAATAATTTTTATCACTTCGTTGGTTTGTGGGTTGAACACGCCAACCGTACCCGTATCAAGTTGAGTTAAATCAGAGCCTCCCATAAAGGTGACAAACATATATAACTCTCCATTAACACTGTGCCACATGATGTCTTCACCGACATTTTGTCCATTAGTGTTAAGGCAGTCAAATTTATTAATTATAGGTTCTGCCATTGCGTTTCTGACCAAGCTAATTTCAGCTAAACTGCACTGGGAGCCTAATCCGGTAGCGTACAAGCGGCCATTAGGGCTGTAATATAGATGATGCATCGGAGCATCAAGCTTGGGTAATGGGTAGTCATAGAGTATCTTGCCGAAATTGGCAGACTCTGGGTCCATTTCTATAATGGCGATGCTATCTGTGGTACCTAATGTTGGTAAACCGCTAAGCAAGACCAGTGCTTGAGTTTCTTCAATGTTAACGGCGCTATTTTTTGTACTCGTTTGTTCAGTATTCACTGCTGTTTTAGTGATAGTTTGAGTCTGGGGTGTTTTGATTGGTTCGTTACAGCCAGTAAATAAAATAATAGCTAATGCAATTAGTAATAATTTACACATGATAATGCCTCTTTAATTATTTGTTTGTATTGTATTTTTGAACAAACTTATAAAAACAGATAAACACTACCTCATACCAGTGACTTCAATAAAACGTATGCCTGTTTTTCTAATAATAACTATGTTCTTGCCAATTCATCATTGTTGTACTGAAACACTACACTACAGTCTATAAGCTTAGTTGAAGTCCGGTATAACTCAAATATTAGTGTTCAAATTTAAAGGAATTACACGATATATTTCAGATAAATATTAAGCTAAATGCCTGTTCATCGGTGACGTTGGATGTGTTGTAAGTATAAGTTTTTTTATATGTTTGATAAAAATTCGATATTAATAATCTAAGTGGATGGATAAGTACTTGTTGAAAATAAATATTTATCGCGAGTACATCACTATAGCGGTAGTATGACAAATTAACTAAAGCGCAGGTAAGGTAACTATATATGTCATCTACAGTAAGACTGATTCTTTCGGCGGGGATCTCATTTTGTTTTTATTTTGCTTGGTCATATTGGGCGAATGGTTTAGTCAGTGAAGATCAGTCATTGGTGTTAAGAACGGCAATTGTGCAAGGAACATTAAGCGGTACGATTACTATTTTATTTACTTTTATATTAGAAAAATCAGTATCGAAATTTGGGCAAAGTTATCTCTCATTAATATTTGTTGTGCCTATCATCTGTACAGTGTTTTCTAAAACGAAACAAAACATCGCCATTTTCAGAACCTTCAGAAGTGCCTTAGACCGCTCGGCTAAATATTTAAGTAATAATGCTATACCAGGTACTTTGTTAGCACCACTTTTGCCTATCGCGATTCAATCGACCATTGCTATTGGCGTTAACCTTATTAATCAGACGCCTAATTTATGGTTGACGGTTGCACCCAGTATAGTCATTACCGCTATTTATGGTTATGTATATACTTTTACTTTACTGAACAAGCCTGCTGAGCCAGCTTAATTGGTTAGCTAGGTTGTTGATAAAGTAGATTCAATTATATTTTTCTGATTAAGTTTTACCTTGATGAGAACCTGATATGTACAATTAACAACATAATGATAATGAGATCGGTATATGGACATTAATAAACTACCAATAAGTAAAATATTTACTGAAGCAATTTTTCTAATCAAAAATAAACCCCATGATTAACCCTGACAGGATCACGAGGGCAATTTATTTTTTATGAGGGCAGAGCTTATCGACTATTCGGTTTCATTAATACCACCAATTAGCCGTTTAGGATCTAAGTGTGCTGTGAGCTCCACCGCACTTATATTGGTCAACTCGATAGCGACATCTATTACGGTTCGTTTTTCTGCGTATGCTTTTTTAGCAATCTCAGCACTTTTTTCATAGCCTATTAACTTGGTTAACGCGGTTGCTAAGATGGGATTTCTTGATAAGTTTTTCTCAATCTCGTCATGATTAACGCTTATCTCTTTGACAACCTTATCAGCAAGTGCGTTAGCGCTTGAGCTCAGTAGTTGAATACTTTGCACTAAAGTATGAGCGATTAAAGGTAACATAGTATTAAGTTGAAAGTTGCCGGATTGTCCTGCCAACGTAATGGTTGTGTCATTGCCGATGACTTGCGTGCAAGCCATTAAGACCGCTTCAGGGATCACAGGGTTCACTTTCCCTGGCATAATGCTGCTACCTTTTTGTAACTCAGGTAATCGTATTTCATTTAATCCATTTAAGGGGCCACTGCTTAGCCAGCGAATATCATTGCTGATTTTACTTAAACTAACGGCGGTGGTTTTAAGAATACCGCTAATGCATACTGCTGTGTCTTGCGCACTAATTGCCCGAAAATAATTATCAGCAGGAGTAAATGTTAAGCCCGTTTTTTCTGTTAGAGTGCGAGTGACCATAGCGGCAAAATTTGGGTGTGTATTAACTCCAGTGCCTACAGCCGTGCCTCCAATGGCAAGCTTGTATAAACTTGGTAAGTTATTTTGTAGCTGGTCATAGGCATAATTCACTTGAGCACTCCAAGCACTTATTTCCTGAGCAAAACTTAATGGCATTGCATCCATTAAATGAGTACGGCCTGTTTTTATAGTGCCATGATGTTCACTGGCTTTGTCGTCTAAGGTGTTACGTAAGTGTTCCAGCGAGGGTAATAACTGTTCAGCGATAAGTTTTGCTGCACTTAAGTGGATACAAGAGGGGATCACATCGTTAGAACTTTGTCCCATATTCACATCATCATTAGGGTGAACGCTTATAGTTTGATTGCTTGTTAACTTAACTAATGAGGCAATCACTTCATTGGCGTTCATATTTGTACTGGTACCCGATCCTGTTTGGAAGACATCAATGGGGAACTGGTTATCGTGAAAACCATCAGCAACTTCTTTGGCAGCTAACTGAATTGCCAAAGACTTATCTGAGTCAAGTAGGCCCAATGCTTGATTCGCTTGAGCAGATGCGCTTTTTATTGTGCCCAGTGCCCAAAGAAAAGCGCGCGGCATTTTCAATTCGCTGATGGTAAAATTAGCCAATGATTTAGCTGTTTCATCACCATATAAACAGGCGGTTTTATGGTTTTTATTAGCGGTGTTTTTGTCGTCTTTTTTTTGCATTTAGTTAGCCTTTTTTAGGTATAACGCACCTTAATCATAGAGTAAGGTCGAACAGAGTCTATTGAATTGGATTATTTATTAAACATTAGTTGAGCGTTAACCTCTTTAAGGTAACCAGCATCATTCAATTTTTCTATCTGGTATTGCGGGCATGATTTGATTTGCTCTAAATCAAGAGTACAGGTAACTGTTTTATCTTGCCAATTTAAAGATGCTAGTTGTTCAGGTGAAATAAGTACTTTTTTACCGCCGGGCAACCAATCACGCGTATCAACAACAAGATAACGCAGTGTCCAATTATAGGTATCCCATATTAAGTCTTTGATATAGCCTTTTTTTCCATCTACAGCATCTATACCATAATGAATGATTTCTTTAGCTGAACGAAGATGATTAGTTGTTTGTGTATCATCAATTTTCTCGCTATCTTTTAGTAAGGTATGTCGGCTGTCCAACGCCATTGGATAGGCATATTCTCCCCATGTTCCGGGTCCAACCCAATAGTATCCGTAGGCATAATAGTCAAAGTAGCTTCTTTCAAATTGGCGAGAAACAGTTTCGTGCTCTTCAATTTGAGGGCTGTTTTTAACCTTATCTCTTGTAATAGATAGATTAAGTAATTGTATTTCTGCATCAAATTCAAGTAATGCGATGGGGCTTATCAAGGTTTTTTTACTTAAAGGCACCCATGGCTTAATATCAACCACTAAAAACCTTATCGTCCAATATCTATCATCAAAATACACATCCTTAATTTGTCCAATATCACCATCTAGCGCATGAATAGTACTATCGCTTAACGCGTTAAAATTAACTAACATTACTTTTTCCTTATTTATAAATTAGATTTAATATGCGTACCTATCAGACTCAATAAATCATTTTTATTATCAGGTGTAGATAGTATTAGAACCCATCAAACTAATTAGACTACTAAGTATACCCATGGTTCACAAATCATAAATATTTATCATTATTAATGAGGTCGTAGTTTTATTCTGTTTTTAAACGATTTTATTTTTGTGGTGTTATAATTATCCATTATAATAATGGATAGTGTACTAATCTAAATCGTAAGGTTTAAAGTCTACATTTAGCGACTATGATCGATGAGGAAGGTTATGATTTATAAAATAAAAGAAGAAAGTAGAGAGCATGCACCTTTAGAACGTGGTTTTTTGAAATTTTCTTTATCTGTGCAATCATTTATTGATAGTCAGATTGTAGCAGGCATCGTACTACTTATCTCAGCAATAGCAGCCATCCTTATGGTTAACTTAGGATGGGAGCAGAGTTATGAAGCGATAAGTGCGCTGAAATTAACCTTGTCTTTGGGGGATTGGCAAATAAGTCACTCTATACATTACTGGGTCAATGACGGCTTAATGGTACTGTTTTTTTTCATTTTAGGTTTAGAGATAAAATATGAATGTTTGGTCGGGGCACTTAGCGATTTAAAAGATGCTTCATTAGTCATCGTTATGGCATTGGGGGGTATGGTACTTCCTGCACTTATTTATATAATCATTATTTGGTCTAGTGGCTCCGAGGCTTATCAAGGATGGGGTGTACCTATGGCAACCGACACCGCATTCGCTATTGGCATTCTTACACTTTTAGGGGCTAAAGCGCCACGTGCAGCCTATATTTTATTGACCGGTTTAGCGATTGTAGATGATATGGGTGCGGTAGCGGTTATTGGTTTTTTCTATACCGAACACATCGATGTTCAGTCACTTCTTTGGGCGAGTCTGACACTATTTGTGATGTTTCTTATAAATATTATTGGCCTAAGAAAACCTATATTTTACTTAACGGCTGGCATTTTTCTGTGGTGGTTTATTCTGCAGTCAGGTGTACATGCAACAACCGCTGGGCTTTTAGCCGCGATGATGGTGCCAACAAGGCCTTATGCTAATAAAGTATGGTTTCGTCGTAAAATGAAAAAGGTCATCAAAGACTTTCAGGAAGTGGACACCCCTGATTCCCCCATCATTGAAAATGAACAACAACATGCGCTTGCTGTTAAAGCCGAAGATATCGCTAAGCAAACTACAGCGCCGATATTACGCTGGGGATATACACTCGATAAACCGGTTAGTCTGATTATTTTACCCTTATTTGCTTTTTTAAATGCGGGGGTAATGTTACCAAGGGGTCTTCCTGACTTTAACGATACAGTCGTGACACTGGCAATTATATTTGCGTTAGTTCTGGGGAAAGGTGTTGGTATAAGTTTTTTTGCGTGGTTAGGTTTAAAATTGGGTGTGGTAAGGCTGCCATCAGGCATAAAAATATCTCATATTATAGGCATAGGTTTCTTGGCTGGGGTCGGTTTTACTATGTCATTGTTTATATCGGCATTAGCATTTCAAGGGCAGTCGGCATTGATTGAACAAGCTAAACTAGGTATTCTTTTTGGCTCTTTAATTGCGGGTATCGTTGGCGCTATTATTTTGTTTTTTGCGGTTGAAAATTGATTAAGCTCAGACAACATTTCTGTTAGGGCCAGGTTCATTTTTTATCGCGTTTTTGGATAAGCCCCTTTAAGCCAAATGTAACAAAAGTCGCGGTTGTATCTGCAGCTCATAAATAGCTTAGCCACCAATTTTTAGCTGTTTTTTTTATTTTGGCAAACCATGCACACAGAGGATAAAGCATTAATAGCACGGCTAACCATACGATGTACACTATCGGTAAACTAAATCCCCAATCTTCTGGGTAGAAAATAAAAGATCCTATCATTTTCTCAGGATTATGACCCAGAACTATACCGGTGAGTGATGCTAGTAAGTGAATGAGGTAAATATGTGCAACATAAAACAGAAACGGTGTGCGCCCGAATATAGTCAGTATCTGAGCGAGTTTTCCTTTACAGTTTTCAGCCAAGGCAAGCAAGATAAAACAGGGGCCTAAAGTCATACATAAAAACAACAACGAAGGTGGATATTTACTGACATTCATAAAATTCATCGTGGTTTGCAGCCATGACTCAGTGTTGCTAATCCAGGCTATGGGCTCACCATAAAGATTAAATAAACGTAATATCATAAAGGTAGTACACAGGCTTATTCCCACTATCAGTAATGACTTTTTACGGATGCCTGGCGCAAGCGAAAATACCCTTGCGGTGCTAAACCCTAATGCCATCACACCAATCCAAGGCAGTAATGGATAGACAAAAAATAGGTGGAGCTTTGCTAGGATAACAGAAGATTGTGCGTGTAAAGCTACCCATAAAGGTGCAACATCAAAACCGCCATTTCCTGGTTTTGGCCAAGTGTTATCCAAAAGGTTATGACCTAATATGATAGTGATACTCATTGCTAATACTAGTTTGACCGGTAAATATTGTAATATCCCTAAAATAATCATTGAAGCACCTATCGCCCAAATAACTTGCATGATAATTAAAGTAGCACCGCCTATTTCAGGAATACCAAAAGGAGAAAAAGTCCAGCCGAAAGAGATAATAACGACCTCAACGAAGATTAACCAAAGCCCGCGTTTTATTAGATGTTGAGCCAAATCATGCTTACTTTTGCGTAATGCCATTAAACCTGCTGAGGTACCGGCTAAAAATATAAAAGTTGGGGCGCAAAAATGGGTGATAAAACGTGTAAAGAATAAATCAAATTCAATTGAGCCGGTTGCCATGGGGTCGTTAGTTGTGCTGGCATAATAAAAAAAATCTCTAACATGATCGATTGCCATTAGCACCACAGCAAAACCGCGAACTAGGTCGATAGCGTCTAGTCGATTGGTACTTTGATCGCTGATGCTCATAAGTTGCCTACTTAGTGGATAGATGTAAATAAACGTCATGTCGCAAAGCCTTATTATAGTGGAGTGTCAGAATTTTACCTGTTACCCCTGCTTAACAACGGTTTGCAATAAGAAATTCAGGTATGGTTGTCTTTAGAGTAATTGGCATGACTGCTTGACTTTAAAGAGGTTATTAAGATTGAGACTAATAATGAATTATCATTACTGATAGACTAACTTAGCTTAATATTACGTTCGGAAAGGTGGTAAAAATTGAGGGTTCGCTAATAAATATTAAATAAACAAGTCGGTAGTCGTCTAAGATGTTCCTAAGCAGACACTCAAATCATCCATAGCAAGTACGCAAAGTTTTTTGATGAAATTAATTTATTAATGGTATTGTTGTAGTCAATTTATTCAGATTTAAACCATGATTTAAATCTGGTTCTGTACAACGTTGTTTAAATTATATAAAGGAATAAGATGATAAACATCAAACTAGTGGGGGCGTTTTTAATTGGCTATTTTTTATTTAATGCCAATGCAGAATCAGCAATAAACTACAGTTATTGCGAGCGAGATTGCAAAATGGAATATAACTTTTTTAAGACATATGCTAGGCAAGGTTCGTCTTTGGCAAACCTATCAATGGCAATAATGAATTATAGAGGTCATGGTCGTGAAATAAATATACCCTTGGCCAACAAGTTACTGATCAGAGCTGCCAGAGATCGTGAGCCCGCCGCAATGTATCAGCTTGCTTATAATATGATGTATGGTTTACACATGGAGCAAGATCTAGAACAAGCACTTGTCTGGTTTAAAAAAACCGAAAGGTTTAATGTTTTAAACACTAAACGTAATGTTAATTTGCTGACGCTTTTTTTAGATGAAGAGCAAGTTGAAAAACGATCCTCAATGAAAGCAGTATTTAGTAAAGTGAGCCAAGCTAAAGAAGATATCTTGTTTAAGCAAGAAAATGATGGAGACATCGAACATATTGCAGTGACTCATCAGTTTTATTGGGATTATATTCTCTACAATGCAGAGCTACAAACATGCACGGTAAATTGTTTATCAATGTCATTCAATACCCTAGTCCCTTTAATTCATGTTGTTAACGAGCAAGCGCTATTAACTGAATTAGAATTAGCCGTTAGCGCTAAAATTTAATAAACAACTAATATGGAAAGGTTATCATATGTTGTTAATGACATCGGATAAAATTTTAAAACTCCTCTATCTCATTAGCAGCCCGTTGGCGACTTTTACGTTTATGTTATTTTCGATGAAGATACCGATTTTTACTGGGTACGTTCAAGAGTCCTTGCGTATTTAAGCCAAGTTGCCCCAAACTTACCCAGTGATGCTCAATGAACACCGCTTAGAAGGTATTGTCACAAAAAAAGATGATGTGCTACAGGCCTTTTTGCATGGCGCTGGGATGTGTGTTGGTCCGGTAATGATGACTGCTGCCGCTATTATTGTTGGTTTACTCCCTATTTTATATGACACAGGTACGGGCTCTGAAGTGATGAGTCGTATTGCTACACCTATGGTTGGCGGTATGTTGAACGCGGTTATTTTAACATTGCTAGTTTTACCAACGCTGTTTTATTTATGGCGGTCGTCATCGATAAAGTAGTGGAGATAAAAATAGCGCCGGTACTTTTAAGTCCCTTTGATGGTAGGGTAGTTGGGTAAAATTTTATAAACTTTTTTGTACAAACTAATGAGGGAAAACTATGAGTGAAAATGACAAAATAAAAGCATCCGATTTATTTGTGCAAGCATTAGTAGCCGAAGGGGTAGATCATATCTTTGCTGTGCCCGGCGAAGAAAACCTTGATATGCTTGAGTCCCTTCGCAAGTCGCCGATAAAATTAGTGTTAACTCGCCATGAACAAGGTGCCGGGTTTATGGCGGCAACTTATGGACGCTTAACTAATAAAGCGGGTGTTTGTATGGCAACACTAGGGCCAGGCGCAACAAATTTGGCAACACCCGCCGCTTATGCTCACTTAGGTGGCATGCCTTTAATTATGATCACCGGACAAAAGCCAATTAAAAAATCTAAGCAAGGCCAGTTCCAAATTATTGATGTGGTTGGCTTGTTTGACCCTATTTGTAAAATGTCTAAACAAATTGTCCATGGTAATACGATTCCCTCATTAGTGCGCGAAGCTTTTCGCCTCAGTGAAGAAGAGCGTCCCGGTGCTGTGTTATTAGAGTTGCCTGAAGATATTGCTGCAGAAGATTGTACGGCTGGGGTCATGACACCTCATAAACGTCACTATGCAGGTCCTAATGATGTGGCACTAGAAGAGGCGGTTACGTTAATAAAGGCGGCTAAAATGCCGTTAATACTTATTGGAGCGGGTGCAAATCGTCAAAATGTTCGAGAGGCGATGTGTGATCTTGTTCATACAACGCGTATTCCCTTTTTTGACACACAAATGGGTAAAGGCGTTGTTGATGAACGCTCAAGTCTCTTTTTAGGCACTGCAGCGTTATCATCGGGTGATTATTTACATTGTGCGATTGAACGTGCAGATTTAATTATTAATATTGGACATGATGTTATTGAAAAACCGCCATTTTTTATGGAACAAGGGGGTAAAAAAGTTATTCATGTTAACTATAAGTCTGCGAAAGTTGATCAAGTTTATTTTCCACAATCAGAAATTATTGGTGATCTCGCGGCGTCTGTGACTGCTTTGAAAAATAAGTTAGCGGGAGAAGTAAAGTTTGATAGAAGCTATTTTGATAAGGTAAAACTCGCCATAGATGAGCATTTGGAAGAAGGAGCTGATGATAATCGCTTTCCGATTATTCCTCAGCGCTTTGTTGCCGACATTCGAAAAGTCATGGGTGAAAAAGATATTATCGCTTTAGATAACGGTATGTACAAACTTTGGTTTGCCCGTAATTATAAAGCTTATCAACCTAATACGGTATTACTCGATAATGCCCTTGCTACAATGGGCGCTGGTTTGCCATCAGGTATGATGGCAGCAATGTTAAACCCTGACCGACGCGTGATGGCAATATGCGGCGATGGCGGTTTTATGATGAACTCACAAGAACTCGAAACAGCAATTCGTCTAGGTTTGAACCTAGTGATCACAGTATTAAACGATAACTCTTATGGAATGATCCGCTGGAAGCAAGCCAGCTCTGGCTTTGCAGATTGGGGCTTGGAATTTAATAACCCTGATTTTGTTAAATACGCAGAAAGTTACGGCGCAACCGGGCACCGAGTTACTTCTGCTGAAGATATCATTGCTACCTATGAAAAAGCATTCTCAACGGGAGGTGTTCATCTTGTTGAACTACCCGTTGATTACTCTGAGAATCAAAAGGTATTGATTGATGAATTGGCAGCAAAGGTTTGTTTAATATAAACCTTTTATTTTAATATCGCTTGTCAGCAAGCATTTTTTAACTTAATAAAGAGCAGATTATGGCCGACTTAGACAAAAATAATACCGCTGAAACACTCGATGTGGTTAACCCTTATGACCAAACTTACGTAGGGTCAGTTCCAACGGTAACGTGGGATAAAATTGATGAATATTTAGAGACTGCCCAGCAACTCTTCAAAGATCGTAAACAATGGCTCCCTGCCTTTAAGCGGATAAGTATTCTGAAAAAAGCGGCGGTGTTAATCTCACAACGAGCTGATGAATTAGCGTTACTTATCGCAAGTGAAGGTGGCAAACCACTGGTCGACGCTCGTGTCGAAGTGGCTAGAGCTATTGATGGTGTCGAGCTTTGTGCAAAAGAAATATCGGCATTAACGGGTAAACAAATACCGATGGATTTAACTGAAGCCGGAGCGGGGCGAATTGCCTTTACCAGTAAAGAGCCTATTGGAGTTGTGGTTGCTGTTTCAGCATTTAATCACCCATTAAATTTAATTGTTCATCAAGTGGCTCCAGCGATAGCTGCTGGTTGTCCGGTGTTAGTTAAGCCGGCTCGAGATACACCATTATCTTGTCAGGTGTTCGTTGATATTATGCACGAAGCAGGGCTACCACCTCAGTGGTGTCGGTTTATCACCTGTGAGACCTCAACGTGTGAAAGAATGATCACCGATCCTCGCGTCGCCTTTTTTAGTTTTATTGGTTCAGCCAAAATTGGTTGGATGTTACGCTCTAAATTAGCGCCAGGAACACGTTGTGCATTAGAGCATGGCGGTGTTGCCCCGGTTATTATCGAAGAAAGTGCCGATATTGCAGCAATGATGCCGAGTTTGCTCAAAGGTGGTTTTTATCATTCGGGGCAAGTATGTGTTTCTGTACAACGTATTTTTGCGCCTCGCGATAAAGCTGAAGCTATTGCAAAAATGCTAGCTGCTGGCGCTGAAAAGCTTGTTGTCGGTAACGCTATTGATGAAACAACCGAATGTGGGCCATTAATTCGTCCCAAAGAAGTCGACCGTGTTGAAGAGTGGGTTAATGAAGCGGTAGCTGCGGGCGCAACACTTGTTACCGGCGGTAAACGCTTGGGTGATACAACCTATGCGCCAACCGTGCTGCTTGAACCACCAGTCGATGCAAAAGTTTCAAAGATGGAAGTTTTTGGTCCAGTAATTTGTGTCTACGGCTACGATGATATTGACCAAGCTATTGCTCAGGCTAATTCGTTAGATTATGCTTTTCAGGCGTCGGTGTTTACCAAAAATCTTGATGTCGCGATGAAAGCGATTCAGGAATTAGACGCTACAGCTGTAATGGTCAACGACCATACTGCTTTTCGGGTTGATTGGATGCCTTTTGCTGGGCGTAAACACTCAGGATATAATACCGGAGGCATAGCTTACACTATGCATGATATGTCTCAGGATAAGATGGCCGTTATTAAGCTCTAATACAGTAAGCTCTACTACAGTGAAATAAAGAGTCTTTATAAAATAAAAAGCGCCTTTAGTTGTTACTAAAGACGCTTTTTTATTCACTTTATACGCATTTTTTAGGTGCTTAGTCATCAAATATCTTACATCGATAAATCTTCACGTAATATGTAAATGTTGTAAGAAATCTCATCAAAGTGTGATGACCATCTTTGCAGTACTTTTTTAGCTTTTTTGGGACTATCTAAATGTTTTGCTAGTAACTTACTAAACTTAATTTCCGGTGGCGCCATAGCTCCATAATTCATGTAAGGAATAGCCAGACTCATTTCGAGCGTGCCATTTACTCTGTCATACCATAACCAATTATATGGCCAATTTTCTTTTTTAGCCGCATCACTGATGATTTTCTTATCTTTTTCTAAAGCTTCGCCATGTCCTAATTTCAGCTTATAAGTATTCATAGGTTGGATCTTAAGGAATAAAACAATTGAAAACATGCTCTGAATTTGATCTGATAGTAATCGCCAAACCACTATCTATCCCAAAAGCAGAGCATGAATAAACATAATACTGAGTTAAACAAA
>NZ_VOLR01000034.1 GCF_007954355.1 Colwellia hornerae | reverse complement strand
GTCTAGCGACAATAGCACTGTGGCACCACCTGATCCCATTCCGAACTCAGAAGTGAAACGCAGTAGCGCCGATGGTAGTGTGGGAGTTCCCATGTGAGAGTAGGACATTGCTAGGCGCCTAATTAAGTTTAATAATGACCGTTAAGTGGCATTGTTAAGCGGCTGTTTAAGATAATGCAACTGTCTAGTTGAATTATCGGCCCCGTGGAGGGGTTCCCGAGTGGCCAAAGGGACCAGATTGTAAATCTGATGGCTCAGCCTTCGGTGGTTCGAATCCACCTCCCTCCACCACTTCATTTAAATAATATTTTATCAATTAATTCAAAGCTATTAGCGGTTAGCTAATTTTCATCATATCTGAATACTTATCATTTAATTTTTTAAATCGTGTATAAAACTCACTAGTTGATTCGATCAGTGTTAATGCTTTAATTAATACCTCAGCCTGTACTAGATCGCCAACCCTCTGATTATCTTTTTCAAACGAAACAAGTAATACTTGCAACAAATTCAACTTAATACCTGTGTGATTAGGAAAATGAACGAGTGCTTTATTTAGCTTATCAATAGCCAGACTGTATTGTTGTTTTTTATATAAATTAACACCTAACTCTAAAGCATTTTGGGCTGCAGCCCTATATTGATCACTATTGGGTTTATCTGTGATCTCACTTATTTGTAAAAGTATAGATGAGTTATCTGGATTTACATGCGCTAGCTCTGTCAGTAAGTTATTGGCATAAGACTTCTTTCCTAAAGCAATTAGCGACTTAGCAATAGCAATTGTACCGACTGGTGATATTTCGTGTTTACAGTTTCTTAATAACAACTCAGCTTCTTTTAATGTTTCTTTAGCAAGTCTAGGGTCTTTAATTTTATCATGAAGCCTAGCGGCTAATAATTTACTATGAATCTTAATTTCTATCGAATTAAAGTCCCTGACCATATCTGTAAGTAACTTAAAAGCTTTGTTACTTAGCCTACGTGATTTTTGCGGCTCTAAGTCTGCCATGGACTCAAGTAGAGCTTCGACAAAATGTAAGGTGTTATCAGGTTTTTTATGAACAGAGTGAAAGGCAAGTGCTGTAGTTTTAGCAAAAGCTAGCGTTGCTTTATCGAAGTTTTCATTCGTTAAGCACAAGTCTGCATATTTTTCTAAACGCGTTACAGAAAGAGGCGAAATCACTAAGGCTCTCTCTAAAATATCTTCTGCCAACAGCGGTTGTTTGTTTAACTGGTAGCTATTAGCTAGCCAATCATAAGCAGTTAAATATAGTGGGTTATATTCTATTACGGCATTAAAACAATCAATGGCTAAATCGTAGTTATGCTCAACTAATGCTATTTTTCCTAAGCCAATAGCTGCCCACTGACAGTTAGGTGAACAAGCGTACGCATCATAGATTTCTCGGGCCTTATCAAACTTTTCTAAGACGAAATACTGTCTAGATTGAATGCCCAAACATTCATTCTTATAAATAGAGTTAACCTTGATAATATTTTGACATAATGAGATAACCTCTTGAGAGTCTTCATTATCCATAGCGTTATATATATCAAGCATAGCTGTTTTTTTAGCAAAACAACGTTCTAATCTAATGCAAAGATCATTAAGCGTATATGGCTTAGCAAGGTATTCGTCGGGCTTATGTTCAAGCGCTGCTAATACCATAGCTTGTGAGACCTCAGCGGTTATCATAATAATAGTGCAATGACGCGAGATTAACTTTTTAGATCTTAATTCTTCAAGAATATGTTGACCATTTTTTTTATCTTCACCCAGGTCATAACCAAGTAAAATTACGTCAAACTGAATGCTTTCACAAAGTGTTAATACATCAGATGCGTGGTTACTTGTATCAACTCTTAGTGCACCAAGCGTGTAAGCAAATAATTTCAATGCATCACGTGATTGGACAATATTCTCAACGATTAAAAAACGCATCTTGCTGTATTCAATCTTGTTCATATACTCCCTTTACTATTCTTGCAACCATACAGACTTTTAACGGAATTAATTAGGCTTGTCTAGCTTTGCAACTGACATTAATTAAATATTAGCATATATAGCTTATTTGCTTGCAGATAAGGCTTCTCGTAATTGCACTTATAATGGCTATACTGTATTCTGCAACGCCGCTGTATATTGGCTAACTTCCACTTTTTATAAAGAGATTTATCTATGGGTTTTACCTCGTTGGGCTTATCTGCCCCGATTCAAAAAGCGATTGCTGAAAAAGGTTATACCGAACCATCACCAATTCAAGCACAAGCAATTCCCGCCGTATTAAGTGGGAAAGATGTCATGGCAGCAGCACAAACGGGAACGGGTAAAACAGCAGGATTCACATTACCAATATTAGAACGTTTATCAGGTGGCAACAAGCCACAGGCTAACCAAGTACGTACGTTAATTTTAACGCCAACGCGAGAGTTAGCGGCACAGATATATGAAAATGTCGAAATGTACGGTAAGTACTTACCCTTAACAGCAACAGTTGTCTTTGGTGGGGTAAAAATTAATCCACAAATGATGCGTCTTCGCCAAGGTGTCGATATATTGGTAGCAACACCAGGGCGATTGCTTGATTTATATAATCAGAAAGCAGTCAGTTTTAAGCAACTTGAAATATTAGTGTTAGATGAAGCTGACCGTATGTTAGATATGGGCTTTTTACGCGACATAAAAAAAGTATTATCGGTCTTACCTAAACAACGTCAGAATCTTTTATTTTCTGCAACCTTTTCAGAAGATATCCGTGACCTTGCTCGAGGCCTAGTAAACAACCCGGTTGAGATCTCTGTTAGTCCAAGAAATACCACAGCTGAAAAAGTTGAACAGGTAATTTATCCTGTTGATAAAAAGAAAAAGCCAGCCTTGTTAACAGCACTCATTAAAGATAATGAATGGCCACAGGTCTTAGTGTTTATGAAAACTAAACATGGGGCAAATAAGTTAACCAAGCAATTAGAAGCTGAGGGTATAAGAGCGGCGGCTATTCATGGCAATAAAAGTCAAGGAGCTAGAACTAAAGCATTAGCTAACTTTAAAGATGGTACCGTGAATGTTTTAGTTGCTACCGATATTGCAGCGCGCGGCATTGATATTGACCAGTTACCACAAGTTGTTAACTTTGAATTACCTAACGTTGCAGAAGATTATGTTCATAGGATTGGTAGAACCGGTCGAGCCGGAGCAAGTGGCAAAGCGGTTTCATTAGTGTGTTCAGAAGAAATTGATTTATTAAACGATGTAGAGCATTTGATTCAAACCCATATACCTCGTGAAATAGTACCAGGATTTGAACCTTTTAATTTTTTATTAGAATCACGTCCACTAAGACCTTTAAAAGCCAACAAGCCTAAAAAAGCTAAAACTGAGCATCATGACGGACAACGTTCTGCCGATAATGCTCGGGGTCATAAGCCGAAGAGTAAAAACCCTCGTCACAGAAATGACAGTAACGCTAACAAAGATTCAAATGCAGGTGGCCGTCGTAAAAACCCAGCAAGTACAGCACCCAAAAGTAGTGGCGACCCATACTCTGCGTCACGCTAATGTAGAACACTAAATTAAGGCTCTTAATGAGCCTTATTTAGTTTTGCTAATAGTTGATCGAGATTATTTGCAAATGCCTGTCTGTCAGCTTGACTAATCGGGGGAGCACCACCAGTTTGAATACCGCTAGAACGTAAAGTATCCATAAAGTCACGCATGTTAAGTCTTTGCCTGATATTACTCTCGGTATAAAGCTCGCCACGAGGGTTTAGGGCTAAACAGCCTTTCTCTACAGCCTCCGCCGCTAAGGGAATATCTGCTGTGATCACTAAATCATGCTTTGCTGAACGCTTAACTATTTCATCATCGGCAACATCAAAACCAGCACTAACCTGTATAAAAGAAATAAATTTTGAAGGTGGCGTTTTAATAAAGTGATTAGCGACTAAGATTGTTTCAATCTTTGCACGTTCAGCAGCACGGAATAATATTTCTTTAATAACGGTTGGACAAGCGTCGGCATCGACCCAAATTTTCATACTATTCCCTATTACATTCATTTTTTGCACTCGTTAGGTGCAAACTATGGCTATTTTAATCTGAAGATTGCTGTTATACCTAATAGAATTCGGATAATAATATATATACCAAGCTGGAACGATACCTGCTTAGTACGATAAAAATATTTAACAAGAGAGTTAACCAATGAACAAACCACAAAGAGACATTACCCTAAGATTTCTAGCTGAACCACAAGATGTAAATTTTGGTGGTAAAGTTCACGGTGGTGCCGTAATGAAATGGATCGATTTAGCAGCTTATGCATGCTCAGCCGGTTGGAGTGGTCGTTATTGTGTAACCGCTTATGCAGGGGGAATACGTTTTATTGCCCCAATTCATGTTGGCAGCTTAGTCGAAGTAGAGGCTAAAGTGATTTATACTGGCAATTCATCAATGCATATCGCGTTAGAAGTAAATGCCTGTGATCCAAAGTTGCTTAATCGCACATTAACAACTCATTGTATTGTTATTATGGTGGCTGTTGACGAAAACGGTAAATCAGAAAAAATCCCTAAATGGATCCCAGAGTCGCCAGAAGATATTAAACAAAATGAGTCAGCGATAAAATTAATGGAAATGCGTAAACTCATCGGCGAAGAAATGCAAATTTTTGTAGAATAGTCACGTTTACTTAATAACCGCCTAATAGGAATATTTTATGGTACAAGCTCTCGATGAACAACAAATCAAACAGATTTTAAACTACGATGATGCCCAACGAGCAAGCTATTTTATAAAAGAAGTGGTCGCAAACGATGAAGTTTGGATATTAAAAGATGAACACGGTTGTGTGATGCTTAATACTGAAGATGAAGATTGCGTACCTGTTTGGCCACATAAAGAATTCGCCCAAGCGTGGGCTACCGATGAATGGCAAGCATGTCAGCCAGAAGCTATTTCATTAAGTAAATGGTTTAGTCACTGGTCACATGGTTTGGCTGACGACGAATTAGCCTTAGTGGTGTTTCCTAGTCAAAACGAACAAGGGTTAGTTTTCTACCCAGATGAGCTTGAACAAGAACTAAAAAACAAACAAAAAAATCAATCAGCCAAAGGTCAGCGTTAATCAGATGAGTTTTATTTCTTTAGCATTAGATAAGAGTCTAACCAACGCTGTAAAAGCACTTGGTTATGATGAAGCCACCCCTATTCAGTTAAAAGCAATTCCTGCGATCTTAGCTGGAAAAGATATTATGGCTGGAGCGCAAACAGGAACAGGAAAAACAGCGGCCTTTGCTTTACCTATTTTACAAAAGTTAATGGTAACGCTTCCTGAAAATCGTCCTGTGCGAGCCTTAGTGTTAACGCCGACACGTGAACTTGCTCAACAAGTCTATAAAAGCTTTGTCAGTTATGCTGAAAACACAGAACTCAATATTGCCGTTGCCTACGGTGGTGTCAGTATTAACCCACAAATTACCGCATTAAACAAAGGTGTGGATGTTTTAGTAGCAACCCCCGGACGATTGCTCGACCATATTATTAATGGTTCTTTAGCATTAACGGAATTAGAATTTTTAGTCTTTGATGAAGCTGACCGTATGTTAGATATGGGCTTTAAAGATGAGATAGACCGCATTTTAAATAGGGTACCACTTAAGCGTCAAACCCTCTTGTTTTCAGCGACTTTCGACGATGCAATTTTTAAACTCAGTAAAAACTTATTAACTGATCCCGAGTTAATTGAAGTCAGCGAGCGAAATGCTGCAGCCGCAAAAGTAGAGCAAATTCTTTACACCGTTGATAGTGATAGAAAGCGTGAATTAACCTCATTTTTAATCGGTTCAAAGAATTGGAAACAAGTACTTATCTTCACTCGAACTAAAGTAACGGCTGATGCTTTAGCAAAAGAAATGTGTAAAGACGGGATTAAAACGCAATCGATTCATGGTGATAAATCTCAAGGCGCAAGAGAAAAAGCCTTAGCAGAATTTAAAGAAGGAAAAACCCGTGCTTTAGTGGCTACGGATGTTGCCTCTCGTGGTTTAGATATTGCAAACTTAAACTATGTCATTAACTATGAACTCCCTTATATCGCTGAAGATTATATTCATAGAATAGGAAGAACGGGTCGAGCAGGTAATGAAGGGGTAGCTGTTTCGTTAATGAGCCCTAGCGAAGAATGGTTGTTAGAAGCGGTTGAAAAGGTACTCGATACGCGCTTATTGCAGCAATGGTATCCTGGTTATGAACCTGACTTAACAAAAACAGAAAAACCAGCAAGAAAAGGCGGTCAGAAACAGCGCGATAGAAAAAAAGCGTTAGGTGAGCATAGTGATGCTAAAAAACGCTCAGGACCCAAAAATAAATACACTAGAAGATAGTTAGCGTATTAAACGCCATATCACTGCAATTGAGTTTCTACAAAGGAGATACTTTATTTGCAGTGAATATTCTCTAGGTATTATTTTACATATTACAAAGTAAACAGGTGCGCGACTAATGCGGTGTAGTCAGTGAAAAAGTTTTTCTCATCAAGGGCTTTAGCATTGATTAAATATTTACCATTGACCACCATAGTAGGAACACTTGTTAATTGACGAGCCGTTGATAACTTATCCTGAGTCTGCTTATTCCGTTTAGCTTCACTAATAATGCTAAAATTTTTCATGCCTTTATCAAATTTAGCACCATCTCCGCCACTCAATACATAAATGTTACGAATATCTTCTTCGCTATTTATCGTCGCACGATCGGTTTGTAAATAGTTAAAAATGGCCGGAGAGAATTTTTTAGCGACCGCCGTTTTCTCGGCAATAATAAGAGCTTTACTCAGCATGAACTGAACTTCAGCTGTAGTTTGTTGCATAAAGTCTACATGGGTTTTTTCCAGCTTAACCCCTTTGGGTAATACCTTTTCGAATTCATTTAAATAGGGCTCATAAGCTCGACACGCAGGGCAATAATATGAAAAATATTCGCGCAACTCAGCTTTATTGGTGCTTTGTTCCGATATAACAATATAGTGATTACCTGCTTCAAATTTACTGTTTTGTGCTGAAACGGCAGTCGCGGTGAATAAAGTAAGGGCGATGAGTCCGCCAAATAGTTGTTTAAGCGCTTTCATTATTATCCTCAGAGAGTAGTAGATTAATTTTTATTGTTGCGAGTATAGACCAAGGTAAAATGCGTTTGTTCATCGTTAAATGTAAAAATTTATTTCGCAGCGCTGATACGGCTTAATTATTTATAGCTAATGACGAAGACTACCGATTAGATGATACGTTCTCCTGTTAATGTATAACGGTAAGACAAGGATACTTATTTAATAAAGCATAAAGGTTTTTATGACTTGTTTAAACAACCATGGCAAATGCTTCGACATGCTAGCACCGCCTTATCCCACTAAACCACAAGGCTAAGGATTAAGCATTTTTTGTCACATATAGAGAAGAGCACAGGGTGATAGGATTACACAAAAATAATGAAACCAGTACATCTTAACAAGGCGTTATCGTGATGATGATACTATTAAAAATCAGTCATAGCCGGACTTAACAGTCGGTTCATTTATGAACTGACTATTTGTTTGAAAGTGATCAAGCTTTTATTTTTTGCAAGTCTAACTAACGTAACTGTTTGTAACAAAATCGATGTTAAGCGATAGCATTAATTATCACTTAACGGTGCAGTTTTGTTATAGTGACAAAAATCAAAAATAGGGATAATAATAAAATGAAATTATTTACAAAAGTAGCATTAGCTAGTGTTTTTACAGTAATGGCTACGGGTGCGATCGCTAATACCGCAAGCTCTTTAAAACATGCTGAAAAGGCAACTGAATTACGCCAATCAATTTTTAGTTTACTTGGAAGTAATATGGGGCCACTAGGTGGTATGGCGAAAGGAAAGATTGAACTTGATGCGGAAAAAGTGGCTAAACATGCCCTGCGTATTAACCAATTATCAATGATGATTGCAGACTATACTCGTACTGATACGTCGACCTATAAAGTTAAGACTGAAGCCTTGAACAAAATCTGGCAACAACCTGATGCGTTTTCAAAACGTATTAAAGATTTAACGCAAGCATCGGCTAGTTTACAAACAGCAGCGTTAAGCGGCGATGAAAGCCTCATTAAAAAGGCGATTGGCGGTGTGGGTAAAACGTGTGGCGGTTGCCATGATGACTTTAAAGCGGAATAACTCGCATGAGTTTATCGGTGATTTCAGTGGTAAAAGTAAACACTGTAGTCACCGGTTGTACAAATAGTACCGCGAGTTTAGTGATAATTAATATGCGTGGATTTAATAGTAATACTCTTCAATAGCAGGTGCGTTCAGCACAACAAGCCAATAGACAAAAGCGACAACAACTAACAAGATTATTAAAGCGAGCCATAACTTGGAATGAGTAATTTCGTCAGCTTTATTTATTTTATCGGTAAGCTTTTTACCGGTGATCATGGGTAAAATTAATGACTGCTTTTTAACATGTACATAATAGACAATAGCTAATAGATGCAAGCCTATAGCAGCTATCATAAAATCAAAAACATTGTGGTGCAAAAATACCATAACCTGCTCAACTTCTTTGCTAACACTATCGTAATAAGGTCCTGATGAAAACACGTCATCATTGATAAATAAACCACTGATTGCCTGTAAGCTGATTAAAACGATCATTAAAATGACCATCAAACTGCCTAATGGATTATGACCGCTACTCTTTTGAACTTGTTTGTTTTTTATATCACTAATGTACTTAATAAGGCGTTTAGGTGTCGGAAAGAAAGAGCTAAAGAGTGAGTGTTTAGTACCCAAAAATCCCCATAATATTCTGAATACAAGTAACCCTAAGGCAAAAAAACCAAGCTGCATATGTAACTCAATCAAGTTATTATCTTGATCAGAGGTATACCAAGAGGCAATAACGGTACAGGAAAATAGCCAGTGAAAAATTCGTAAGGGTAAATCCCAAATCAGTGCATGTTTAGACAAGAGTTAATCCAGCGATGAAATTAAATAGCAGTGTAATAGCTATAAATTATTAAGTAAAAAGGTATCAGTTAAATTTTACCTAAAAATGAAATTGTACAGAGTCATTATCAAACTAAGACGATAATTTATCACTTAATATGCAAAATTTACTCTCAAAGATAATAAATATGACAGACCAAAAGGTAGTTTAGGACAAGGTTAGATACTAAGTGAAACTGTCCGCGCTATTGAAATAAATTGAGCATAACGATTTTTGACCATTGATTTAAATGTCTACTAAATTCTTCGTAATTAATGCTTGTATGATTTCTGTACCAATGGTATAAAAAATAACAAGGATAAAAATTGAGTATAAAATGGAATACAGTGAATCAATAATTAAAGGCCGTGTAATAGACGAGTTAACTTGTTCAGATTGTGGCTCTGAACATCATCAAGTGAAAGGCGTGATTAAATATGCCTTCTTTTTTATTGAGTCTATTCCTTTTTATCCAGTAAAAAAAAGTACCATTATTCAATGTCAGCAATGCTGGGTTCAAACTGACACGGCTACGTTGCCAAAACAGCGTGTCAAAGAATTATCGAAAAATCTATTTCCTGCATGGCGACTGGTCAGTAAATTTTTAGGGTCGCTGTTAACGTTAATGTTCCTAGGTTACTTGGTACAAGGTGAAGTTAAGCAGCAGCAATTGTCTGATCAATTTATTGCACAACCGGCAGTCAATGACTTCTACCATGTCGATTTTCGTTACCTTTCTAGTGAGCTACGACCAAATGAAAAATATAGAATTGGCAAAGTCATTGATATTACCGGTGATGTGGCAACAGTCGTTTACAGCCGATTATTTTATCGAATGCAGCACGGTGCAGATGAAAGCATTAGAGTCGGACATGTAACCCACTTTAGTTTCTTTTCAAGAAAAGAATATCATTATAATTTTGCTGAATTACAGCAAATGCGTTCGCAAGGTGCCATTTATCAGGTTGAAAGACCGATTAAAAATGAATTAAGGGGCAAACCTGTTGTTACCACTAAAAAGCGTTTTATCAGCAGTACTTATTTTCCGGGCGCAAGACAAAATAACTCAGGTTTAGCTTTTTTAGAAGCTAGCTATATCGATAACCATATTGAATTAGCCTTTGAAAAATTTAACCTCTCCGCTGAAAGAGGCTATAAGCTTGGACAAGTTAATTTAGCTGAACTTTACATCACAGGTAAGCATGGTGAGCAAGACTTAAACCAAGCACTATTTTGGTTACAAGAAGCGGCCTTACAAGACCACCAACCCGCCATAGATAAATACCTAATTGTTTGTCAGCAAGTCGCACAGTGCAGTAAGAGTGATTTTATCAAGGTATTATCAGAGCAAGGTGTTAATTTTCATATAGACAAATAAAGGCTTGGTGGGCATAGCTTTAAAAGTAAGAGATTGAAACTGTAATATTGGCTTTATTGTCGATGCTCACTAAGCAAACATATTCTTTATGCGGCTAAGGAGCTTTCCGTCACTTTGCGCAGACTCATCGTATTCGTAAGGTGAATCTAATACCGCTAAACGCAATGAATAGGTGCCACCGTGTCCCCAGGGCCACCATAACGCTATAATCGCGGGTGTTGAATCTGTGGCAGGTCGAGCTAAGATAAGTTGATCTTTGTTAAGTTTAATCAAAGGACCTAAGTACTCTTTAATTTCTTGTGGTGCTTTTTTTGCCGTTTTTTTATTCCATTCATGTTGAAATTGCTGGCGCAGTGCGGCTAGCGTTTTATCTTTTTTATTACGAGAGAATTCAGACAACATAGCGGAGAATCTGTCTTCCCAGCGCCATGTTAATTGGTCACCTAATAAAGGGATTATGGCATGAGTAAACTCTTCGATTTTTTCTTGGCAATATGACACAAAAAAGTCCTATAAAATACACTAAAAGGAAACTAGCTCTTAGCATAACAACAAATTATAGCCGATATATTACATCCGAATCACCATAAAAATAAAGCCTTTATTGATAATAATTATCATTTGTAATAAATGTAATATAAAAGTGATTAAATTGTAAACTTACAATAAGCAGTTGAAAGAAGTAAAGTTAATGGTTAGGTTAACTTCACTCCTTTAATCACTTTTGAGGGCTAAGTGTCATGACTTTATTTACTTTTAGCTGTGTTTTCTTCAGCTTTATCGGCACCAAGCCATGCTAATAAAAATGCTTTTTGTGAGTCACTCAACTCTTCATCAGCTAAGGTTATTACCTTCACTTCAGGATTTTCAACAAAGGTAATCGTGGCTGATAGTTTTTCGCCACGTTGAATGTATTCAATCGTTGCACTTTCACCGGGTTTAAATTGCTCTAATGCACTTGTCCATTGACTGTCGCTACCTATAGTTCTTCGGCCTACTTTAATGATTTGGTCGGTACGTTCAAGACCTGCTTGGTAGAGAGGAGAGCCAATTTTTATTGGTTTTTCAATAATGGCAGCTTCGCCACTAAACTTAAATTTAACCTGACCAAGAAAAGCGGCACCTGGGTGGGCACTGATCACTTTTAATCCGGCATGAGTTAATAGTGATGCATAATCTGGCTTTACTTGCCCATAAATATATTGCTCAAAGAACTGCTTAGCAAAGGCGTCATTATTTAATAAAGTACCTAAGGTGCTACGTAAATCTTCACGGGTGTAAGGAATTTCTGCTTTACCGAAATCTGTCCACATCTTTCTCATAAAATCATCAAGCGATTTTCCTGGAAATTGTTGGCGAATAGATAAATCTAGAGCCAATGCCATCGCACTGCCATAGCTGTAATAACTGAAAAAGATATTACTAAAATTCGTTTTATCAATAGAAGTTCCCGCATCGGTAAACGTTGCCAGCATACTTGCACCTTCTGGGGTGAAAAACTGTCGACCGGGTACTTGGTTAACCTGATTAAGCGTCTTAGTAATAATTTTTAAGTATTCATCAACCGTCGACTCTTGCGCCCTTCGGATCATTAATTTGTCATAGTAAGAAGTAAAACCTTCGGCGAACCATAGGTTTGTCGTCATGTTAGCAGCACTAAAGTCAAAAGGTTCCAGTGCCTTAGGTCTGATGCGCTCAACATTCCAAGCATGGAAGAATTCATGAGATAAGGTGCTTATTTGTGAGAAGTTACCTTCATCTAATGATTGAGTATTAGTGAGAATGGTCGAGTTCCTATGCTCCATACCATCGCGACTTACGTGAGGCAAATAACAAGCAATAAAGGTGTACTCTCCGTAATCAAATGCAGGTAATTCCCCATAAACGTTGACTTGTTCAGCAACTATCGCCTTGGCCTTGCGGGCAAATTCAACTAAATCTTCTTCTATACCCTTGTGATGTACCGCTAGGTTAATTTGGTAATCTTTACCCCTTGAACGAACGGTCCAGCTTTTCACCTGATGAGCACTAAGTTCAATCGGACTGTCCATGAAATACGCTAAATTGGGCGCAGTAAAGGTATATTTATCTTGGGTTTTTTGTAGTTGAGTAGCAACATTCCACGTAGAACTAAAAGGTTGAAATTCTACTTTTATTGCACGGTTTTCATGGCCTAAAGCCCACATAAAAGTGGCAGGAATATTTAAGTGGGCATGTGTTCTGTCTATTTGAGCATAAGTACCATCAGCGCGGTCACCAAATAAGGTATAAGTTACCGTGACTTCACCATCGTGATTGGCTATTGCCCATTGATAAGGGTTAGGTCGAGTAATCGCTAAAGGTTCGCCAATACTGTTAACGGCACTGACGTTATAGACATTTTTAGCAAATTCATGCAAAGCGTAACGTCCCGGAGAAGTTCTGCTCATTTGTACCGTTAAAATTTGGCTTTTTATCTTGGGAAATGTCACAGAAATACCAGCTTCATGATGAACTGCGTTTTCGAAAGATACTTTATAATGCGTGATATTGTCTTTAACAGGTAGTGAGTGGCTTGAAAAAGCCACGGTTAGTGCTAAAAGAACTGTGAGGGCAATTCTCATTTTTAATCCTAAGCGTTGATATTGTATAATTATTAGCTTAGTTTAGAGAACTATTACTACTTTATACAGCAGTACTTTTTAAAAAAATTAAGCTAAGCAATGCTGAACATTATAAAAAACTCAGAATAAACAATATTATAGCGTTAGCATTTTATTGGTGGCGTTAATTAATTGCTCTCTTGTTTCAGGTTCAATTGAAGCATGGCCAGCAGTTGTACTGAACAATGTTGAGTTAGGAAGCTGTTGATGTAAGAGCCAAGCATTATCAAAAGGGCAGACAATATCGTAACGGCCATGAACAATAACCATAGGAATTTTTTCAATCTTATAACAATTTTCTAGTATCTGATTTTCCGATAAAAAGCAGCCATGCACCATATAATGAGCTTCATGGCGAGAGAGAGTCCAAGCAGAATCATCGCCGGTTAGTGCAGCAACAAATTCTTTGTTAGGTTTAAGGGTGCAACAACGAATTTCCCATTTAGCCCATGCTTGTGCAACTTTCTCGGCGGCTATTTTATCGTCACCTGTCATAATATTGTAGGCTGTTTTAACACCCGTTTGGATTTCACCATTAGGCAGGGCATCAAGATACTCTTGCCAGTAATCAGGAAATATTCGTGTGCCACCACCACCCTCAAATGCCCATCGTGTATCCTCGGCACGTCCTAAAAAAATACCACGTAATACTAAGCTAATCACTGAGTCAGGGTGAGTTTGCGCATAGACTAAAGCGAGTGTCGACCCCCACGAACCACCAAAAGCATGCCATTTTTTAATCGCTAGCTTGACACGAATTTTCTCGATATCGGCAACTAATAGCTGAGTATTATTATTGTCTAAACTACCAAAAGGCAACGAACGACCACAACCGCGCTGGTCAAATAAAATAATTAGGTATTTCTGAGGATCGAAAAAACGTCGGTCATTGGCTGAACTCCCGGCTCCCGGTCCACCATGAATAAAAACAACGGCTTGTCCTTTTGGATTACCACATTGCTCTACGTAGAGTTTATGTTGGTCACCAACGGGTAATAAAAAATGATCAAAAGGTGTGATTTCAGGATAAAGTTCGTTCATTGATACGCTCATATTTAATAATGAAATGAATTAATCTCACTAGGGTTAACGTTGTCGCTATCGTGTTAATTCATAAATAAATACATAGTTACACTGGAGTATAAATTATTTATAAAGTGCAGGTAAATCGGTAGGTAAAGACCGCCACTACGATAGCGTGAAACACCGAGGATAACGGCTAAAGGAAATAATACCGCGAGTATGCTTATATCGTACTGACCCGCGTGAATTAAGGTAAATAAAACACTGGTGATAATAATGGTAACAATAACACCTAAAGGCGAGCTTGCTAATCCTTTAAAGATAAAACCGCGAAAAATCAGTTCTTCAAAAAGTGGTGCGGCAATTACTACGGCAATAAAGAGCAATAATAGATAATCAGTGCTGTTATAAATATTTATCATGCTTTGTGGTGTTTTTATGCCTAAGGCATTTGAGGTAAAGTAAGCAAAGATAAAATAGCCTAATAGCGCTAAATTAAAATTAATGAAGCTGGCTTTACTGGGGCGTTTGTCAAAACCTAAATAGGCTGCGGCTGTTGATAACTTTCTTCTTTGTGCACAATAGAAGATCAAGGGGGTTAAGCATAAAGCTGTGACCAGATAATTAAGCGCATTAAAGTCACCATCAAGCGCTAACCTTTGACTTATTTTTACTCCAAAGGGCTGAGCGTATTCTAAACTTATTCCGAAGACGTTGGCTTCTATTTTGGAGCCTATGGCAAGAACAACAATTGAAATAATGAAGTAGAGGATTAAAAACAGTAAGGTTAACCCGAGTGTTGCTTTAGCGCTCCACGGACTGTTAGTTTCATGTAATGCTAGCGTTATTTTGTGTGTATCAGTAACCATTGTTTTTCCTTGGTATTAGGGCATAAAGATAAAGTACTAAGGAGCAACATTGCCAATAAACAGGCATAACGTTTTTTGTCCGTGCGGATTAAGTATTTATCGCGCCAAAAAATTACAAACATTAGTGGCTTGAAGGTTATCTTAAAGTGCGGTGAAGTTATTTTTTTCAGCTAAATTGAATCTTTTAATACATGCTTGGCAGATACAGCTTTTACCTTTTTTTTCATCGGGAACTTGTTGAATTAAGGCCTTAGGTACTTTTTCTAAAGTGCACCAACATTGCTGAGGTGAATCAACATCACAACGATTTTTTTGTTGGCAAAGCGTGCAATTGCTGGTCTCTATATTTATAGTCATAGATTATTTACGCTTGAATTTAAGGGCTGCAGTGTAGCCTAATAAGCATAACAAGAAAAACTTACACTGACTTTACTTTTATAGTCAGCGTAAGTTTTGTTACTCGCATGGGCTAATATTGTTAAAAATGTTGCTTTATTGACCTTGTTAAAGGCAAACTAGCTAGATGATAACAATAAAAAGGATTTTTTTTGCGCATTTTCAATTATTTACCTCACATAAAAATATTTATCATTAGTGCTTTTTTACTCTTACTGAGCAGCTTAACGCATGGCGAAAAATATGATGAAATTTACATTGAGGCAGCGCCTACTTGGGTCGAGTCTCGAGATATAACACTGGCAACAGATATTCCCGTTGATGAAATAACGGATGGTGTATTTTATCAATTACTCGATTCACAAAGGAAAGTATCTGAAACAGAAAAAATTGCCTGGTATTCTCGCTATGTTCAAACGGTTACCAATCAAGCTGGCGTTGATTATATATCGCAAATAAATCTCGATTTTGACCCTACTTACCGAAAGCAGGTACTCAATACCTTATTTATTATTCGTGATGGTCAACGCATTGATAAATTGTCGAGTGCAAAAATTTCATTATTAAACCGAGAAACCGAATTAGAAAATCAAATTTACAATGGCTCTTTAACCCTGAATATTCTTCTTGACGATATTCAAGTGGGTGACACCATTGATTATAGTTTTACGCGTTATGGCGATAACCCCGTTTACAAAGGTATTTTTGCTTATAGCCGAACACTGAGTTGGAGTGTGCCAGTACGAGATCAATTTGTGCGAGTGCTTTGGGGGAAAAGTAAGCCTTTATTTTCCAGCACGCGCAATGTTTCAGTGCCAATTACAGAAAAAAAGCTGGGTGAATATACCGAATACCAAGTGCATATGCATAATGCTGAAACACTTTCATCAGCAAGCGAAGTGCCGGGTTGGTATGAACCTTATGGCTTAGTCTCATTTAGTGAAAGTAAAAACTGGGGCGATGTTGCTGTCTGGGCTGAAACCTTATATCAACCGAGTGAACAGCATAAAACTATTGTTGAAATTGCCGATGAGCTAAAGCAAAAAAATAAAAGCCAAGCAACGCAAATTGCAGCCGCATTAAAATATACGCAAGACAACATACGTTATGTTGGCTTGGAAATGGGGGTTAATTCGCATTTGCCGACACCCGCCCATGAAACCTTAGCGTTAAAATATGGCGACTGTAAAGACAAAGCATTATTGTTCATTACACTTTTAAAGGCGCTGAGCATTGATGCATATCCCGCCTTAGTTAATACCGAAGCAACTAAATTCCTTGCTGAACAATTGCCCGCGGTTAATTTGTTTAACCACGTTATTGTTACCTTAGAATTTAACGGTAAGCGTATGTGGTTAGATCCGACCTTAAGTTATCAAGAAGGGCGCTTAGAGCACCTTTTTCAACCTGATTATGGATTTGCTTTAGTGGTTAAATCGGGAGAAACCGCACTAACATCAATGGTTAATAGTCAGCCCAATTCTTATACTCATGTTGAAGACCGTTATGTCATTGGCGAAAATGTTGAGCAAGCAGTACCCTATTACATTGTCAGTGAATATTTAGGTGATACTGCGCAAGCAAAGCATAGTCAAATTGAACAGGCAGGTAAAAAGAAACTTTCCACAGACTATGAAACTTTTTATCAAAGTACCTATCCTAAATTAACCGCCACTTCCGCGGTTGATATTACAACAGATTATTCAACAGGTATTTTGACGTTAGCCGAAAGCTATACTATTAATGAGTTTTGGAAAAAAGGAGAGGTTGATTATGAAAGAAACTTCTATCCTACTGATATCCGAAATGCTGTTTATAAGCCCAAGCAAGTAACCAGAACAGCGCCGCTGTGGTTCGCTTACCCCAATAATATTATTAATAAAATTATCATAGAGTTCGAGGAAAAAAATTGGGAATTTGATGATGAAAGCTTTGTTGAAGACAATGATTTTTTCTTTTTTAAACGTGATGTTTCCTTCACCGATAATATTTTAAATTTAACCTTTGAATACCGATCTAAGACTGATCATATTCCGGCCAATGAAGTGGAAAGTTATCTTGCGGCAAGAAAAACATTAAGAAGCAAAGCTTATTATGGTATTACTAAATATGCGAAACAGACGGCAAGTACGGTTGACGTTGAAGATGAAGAAAGCCCTTTAGCGAGTTGGATAATTATCGCAATGTGGACTTATGCTATTGGCTTGGTTTCTATTCTTGTTAGCTGGCGAATCGAGTCGAATAAACGACCAGTATTCGCTAATAGTCATTTTTTTCCAGTCGCATTAATTAAATTCATTATTATGTCATTTTTTACCTTTGGACTTTATAGTGCTTATTGGATGTATCGAAATTGGCAGGCTATTAAACTAAAGCAGCAAAGCGATATCATGCCGATAGCACGAGGTTTCTTTTCAATTTTCTGGTTCTATCCATTATTTCTAGCATTAAAAAATGACAGTATTGAGCGTTTTGATAAAAACAAAGTGATGCTCCCTTTTATAGCGGTAATTTTTGCATTGCTTTATTTAATACTCTCATTAGTTGGCAACTATACCGAGCAGGTTTTTTTAAGCTTGTTGATAATGCTCTTACCTTTACTCTTCATTCCTTTTGTGAAATATATTAATGATATTAACGGTCATAATAGTGAGGCTAATCAGTACAACTCAAGATGCAGTATACAAGGAGTTGTCGCAATTATATTATGTTTACCACTACTAGGTTTAACGGTTGCCCAAGAAACGCCTTTTCTGCCAAGTGATTCGGTTATTTCTCAAGATGAAATTATGCAGCATGACATGAAGTACCTTTATCGACAGAATGTTGTTGCTGTCGATGAAACCATTCATTATTTTTATAGTGATGCTTTTTTAACTATTCGTGACGACGGAAATGGCTTCACCGATAAAGAAGTTTTCTCTTATTGGCAAGATGAAAATGATGGTTTTCAGCTTGAAAAAGTCGCATTCTATGACATCAAAGACATCAGTGTTACCGATGCAAAAGCAACAGATGAAAACACCATAGTGACAATTACTCGTCTTGATGACACTAACTTCAAACTTTTTGTTTCTTCGACAAAAGCAGGCGATAAATTATTTGTTGATAAGTTAACGGCACTGTGGGTATTAGCTAGGTAATTTAGCGCTATTATTAATACAAGGAGAGCGATTTATTTTACTCTGCTGGTATTCATTAATCAGCGACGAAGATCTATTTATAAAGACATCTGAATGCTAATAATATAGTTTGAGAGATAATGAATGGCTTAATATTTTTAATATCTTTGTAACGGGGCACGCAAGTGGCAGATATTTCAATTGAAAAGATAATAATTGAGTCTTTAGCATTAACTAAAGATGGAGTAGGAATTTTCAATAGAGATGATCGTCTCATTTATTGCAATGATGCTATCGGTCGGTTATTTGGTATGTCTGCGGAAGAAGCCCTTAACAAAAGTTTTTCTGAATTAAGCGCGGATTGCTTCAATAGCCCCAGAGGGATTAATATTGAATTTACAACTTTAGAGGCTTGGCTATCTCATGCCTCAGCTAAAAGAAGAAGTTGTCCTTTTAGAACGTTTGAAGTAGATACCCAAGAGGGCAAATGGTTTCTTGTTACCGAACAAATTGTTCACAATGATTACCTTTATATGTACATCACAGATATTACAGAAAAAAAGGCAAATGAGCGGGCATTACAACTTATGTCTGAACAATTTCAAAAGCTTGCTACCATTGACTCACTTACCGGCATTTACAATCGTCGCTATTTCTATGAAAAAGCTAACGCTGAGTTCAATCGAAGTAGCAGGAAAAACAAAATATTTTCAATCATGTTTTTTGATCTGGATAACTTCAAACACATCAATGACAAATTTGGTCATGCCGCTGGTGATGCAGTCTTAAAGTGTTTTGCCGTTAATGTTCAGACGCACCTACGAAATTATGATACTTTTGCTCGAGTGGGCGGAGAAGAATTTGCGATATTATTACCTAACACTGAAAAAGATAACGCCTGTGTCATTGCCGAACGCATAAGAGCATCAATAGAAGCGCTGATGATTCCTTTTGAAAAGGAATCATTAAAAATCACCGTATCAGTGGGTGTGGTTGAAAACTTGATTGACATTAAATCGATTGACCAAATAATGAATAATGCAGATAAACGCTTATATCAAGCTAAATCGAATGGTCGTAACCAAGTCTGTTAAGATCGGCGCTGATAAAACCTCTGTAACCGCTTATCATCAGTTGTCATATAGGGCGTAGCTCTTAGCCAAATCAGCTGACGTTAGTCGCCGGTAACCCCCTAGTGGCTGACACTTAAATACCAGGATTCATCAAACCACCACCAAGCCTGTTGCTACTCCTTGAGCCCAGCACGCTTGAAAATTATAACCACCCAACCAGCCAGTAACGTCAATCACTTCACCAATAAAATACAAGTCATCACTCTTTTTAGCGGCAAAAGTTTTTGAAGATAATTCGTCGGTATCAACACCACCAAGAGTAACTTCCGCTGTTCGATAACCTTCAGTGCCATTAGGCTTTATTTGCCATTGGTGAATAAAAGCATGAACCGCTTGAATCTCTGCATGGTTGAGTTGATTAACCGCTTTGTCGGGAATGTCTTTACTGTCAATTAAACACTCAATGAATCTTTTCGGTAATAAAGTCGCGAGCAAATTCTTTAGTGATTTTTGCGCTTGGTGCTGGCGCCACTCGGTGATGAGGTCATTTAAGCTGTGATCAGGTAACAAATTAATTGTTACTGCTTGGCCTGCTTGCCAAAAAGAGGATATTTGTAAAATAGCAGGTCCAGACAAACCTCGATGAGTAAATAAAATATTTTCTTTAAAGGTTTCGCCGCTGTCACTAGAGACTTCGGTAAAAATACTTATACCGGATAAACCATCAAAGCGGGTTTTATCGTGATCATGCAAAGTAAAAGGTACTAATGCCGGTGTTGTTGGTAATACATTTAAGCCAAACTGTTCCGCTATTTTATAACCAATAGGACTTGCGCCAAGTTTTGGCATAGTTAGGCCACCAGATGCGACCACTAAAGAAGTACAGCTATAACTCGCTTCTGTTGTTTTTACTTGGTAACCGCTGTCAGTTTTACTGACCGAAAGCACTTCATTACGCATTTTAACTTCAACGCCCGCCCAATCACATTCGGTCATCAAAACGTCAACAATATCTTTTGCGCTATCATCACAAAATAACTGTCCTAATGTTTTATGATGATAATTTACGCCATGACGTTCAACAAGCTCAATGAAGTCTTGCGCTGAATAACGACTTAAGGCTGATTTTATGAAGTGAGGGTTTTGGCAAATATAGTGTTCAGCACGGGCATTTTCATTAGTAAAATTACAGCGACCACCACCACTGATCAGTATTTTACGGCCTGGTTTTTTACCCATATCGACGACAACGACTTTTTTGCCTCGATAACCAGCGGTTGCGGCACACATCAACCCTGCAGCACCTGCACCAATAACTAACACGTCAATTTGCAAAGTATTTTCCTATGATTTTAAATTTACTTTATTTCTTATAAATCATTATATCTTGAATAGTATTGTTATTACACGTGATGTTGCCTAATCAGAAAGTTACAAAGATAAAGAAATGCAAAGATTGTGTAAAGGTCAGAACTAATCAGCAGTACATGACTCTATTGCCATTGAAACTGCCAAAATTTCATTGGCAATATGTAAACGGCTAATAAAGCGCAGACAACAATAAAGAGTTAGGTGAGTCAATGAATACTAAAAAGTACATATTTTGCATTAAAAGAATAAAGTTTTTAATGGTTACAACAGCAATATTAAGTCTTTCGGCCTGCGGGGGATCTGATAGTGACTCGAATGCAGAAGGTTATGTGAAGCTCTACAACACCGCGAAGAATTCTCCAGCGATCTATTTAACGATAGATGAAGATTTTTCAACAAGTGACGATGAAATTGAGTTTACTTACAACGGTGTCCCTTATGGCAGTGCATCAAACGCAAACGTTATAGACAATGGCTCTTACTTCTATGAACTGGCGTGGCAAGATGGCGATAGTACAGACAGTAGCGACTTAACGGTCGTTTATACTGATAGCATCAAAATTAATAATGATGTGATTCAATTGATTGTCATTGGAGAAGATATTTTAGCGCCCTCAGTGACCACTTACGATATAGATATTATTGATGACGAAGATGATGATACCTACGATCGCTTCAATTTTAGAGTGCTGAATATGCATGACGATAGTGAAGGTATCGATGTCTATTTATCTAAAGCAGATGAAACTTTCAATGAAGCTAATTTCATTGGAAGCTATAGTCATCAAGAACTATCGGTTAATCAAAAATTTGATCAAGACGATTATATTTTTTATATCACGACACCAGGGAGCTCTGAAATTTTATTTCAATCAAATGATATAAGCTTTTCATACAGTAGCCAATATATCATCGCAATACGCGAAAATAATGGCGTGGGCAGCTCACCATATATGCTTGATAAAATGTCTAATTCATCGATAGAATCATTTATTGATGCCGACTCAGAAGCAAAACTTAATGCGTACAATGCGATTGGTAAGCATGACTTACTACCTGATTATCAGGGTGAATTTTCCTTATATTTAAATGGTGTAGACGACTCACCAGAAATTGAAGCCTTAACGTTAGGTGAACTAAGTCAGCCAATTGAACTCGCTAAAGGAGACTACAGTGTTGATCTGGTTGTCGGTGATGGAAATGAACTATTACTGAAAAACCATTTACTTTCTTTAGGAGAAAACAGCCATAAAACCGCTTTCTTTTATATTGATGAAGTAGCCGTCGATGACGATGGTGATGGCGATGTTGATGAAGACGGTGATGGTACTATTGATGAGCTACAGCTAGATGTGCATTCGTTAGTCGTTAGCAATAGTAGTAGAGCGAGTATTTATGATCATGAAATTAAAATGGTTAATCTTGTCGACAGTACTGAATTTGGTGCGTTTACTATTTATTTTGTTCGAAGTGATGAAACCATTGAGAGTGCTTTTTATAAAACAGCCGTTAGCTTTGCCAACAGCGAACTCGTGTATTTAAAAAATAATACTTATCAAGTTTATGTGGTTGCTAAAGACAACAGCAGTGAGATTATCTTAAATGCTTTTGAACTCATCCTAGATGAAGCATCGAAAGAGCAATTTATGGTTGTTGAAGTTGATGATACTACTCCTACTGGTTATAAAGTGAGTTTGTTTGATCAAACAAACTAATGTTGATATCTGATACAATTATAATCGCCGATGTAGAAATTTTTATGGGTAGTCGAGAAGTTTATTGCTGCAAGCGGTTGGTTACACTTACCGGATTAGAATTTAATTTATTGTGGTTACTGATGAGTGATTTTCCACAACTAGTGACCCGTGAAAGTATCGCTGAGCATATATTTAAGCGCAGCCTGGCTGATTCTAATCGAAGTATTAATATGCATATTTCAACCATCAGAAAAAAGTTATTGGTGAACACTGACAAATCACGGATCAAATCTTTTCGTGGTGAAGGATATGTTTTTTAACGGATACTGAGAGGTTATTATCTAAAAAGGCTTCATATAGAAGCCTTTTTTATGCGGCGTATTATTGGTTGTGACTAAACGGGTGCGCCCGTCATGATACTTGTAGTACCTACTTTAGCCATTTCTGCTAGATCTTTATCAACAAAAAATAAAGCATGGCCGTCTTGACCCACTAAGTTAATTTTATCTAAGACACTTTTAAACAAGGTCTCCTCTTCATGCTGCTCCGCTACATACCATTGCAAGAAATTAAAGGTTGAATAGTCTTGGTTAGTAAAGGCTTGATGCGCTAATGAATTGATACGTTCGGTAATTGAACATTCATGTTCATAGGTTTTTTCAAAAACATCAGCTAATGACTTATATTCGTGTGGTGGCGCATCTATGATACCTATAATAGGTAATGCACCGGTTTCGCTGACATAAGTAAATAAACGCGTCATGTGGTCCATTTCTTCTGCCGCATGTTTACGCATAAATGTTGCTGCACCTTCAAAGCCTTTTTCTTCACACCAGGCACTCATTTGTAAGTACAAGTTTGAAGAGTAAAACTCTAAGTTGATTTGTTTATTTAGTTGTTTGACCATTTCAGGTTTTAACATGATGGTGCCTCATTAAAAAATATCAGTAAATTTTGCCTGTTCTACGCCTATGATACAAGCGATAAAGTGTAACATTTTTGATTTTTAAAAATTAAAACGCATAAAAAACAATATGATAAATAACACAAATCATTATCATTTCATTTTATCTATAGTGCTTTTAGAATAGATTCAGCGGTACTTACTTCAAATTCTTTAGGCTTTTCAACATGTTGATTCGTTACTGTGCCGTTTTCAATGACCATAGCATAACGCTGAGAACGTAAACCACCAAATCCTGCGGTCTCCATACTTAACCCGAGTGCTTTAGTGTAACTACCATCGCCATCAGCAAGCATCATAATATTTTCAGCATTTTGTGCTTCACCCCACGCATTCATGACAAAGGCGTCATTGACCGATAAACAGATAATGGCATCGACACCTTTAGCTTTTAATTCATCAGCTGATACCACATAACCGGGTAAATGAGCGGCTGAACAAGTTGGAGTAAAAGCGCCAGGAACGGCAAATAACACCACTTTTTTGTTGGCAAAAAGCTCATCGGTATTATGGGTAATCATATTGCCGTCTTTTAATTGTGACAATTCGCCTGAAGGCATAGGTTTATTTTCTTCAATCATAAAATTCTTCTCATTAAAGGTTAATTAGGTGAATGGTTTATCGGAAGTTTTATCGCTTTACATAAAAAGTCTTTGTTGTTTGCAGAACGTGCACAGTCCTTGCAAATAAAACATGGTTTATCAACAATACGAGCAAGTTCGTGAAGACTTTTCTCTATGTCTTTTTTTTTCCACTTACAAAGCGCCTTTGTCATAAACTTCCTAAAATGAATCTTATTACTTGTTTCATTTTAGGATATAGCGCACTGACATGCATCTATTTATCAGTAAAAACTACTAAATAAATAGTGGTAGTGATTAAGTGTTATGCGCTTTTATCGAGTGTTAAGCCAATATCACTGACATGGTTATTTACATCAATTGAAATGATATTAGCAAGCTTTTGGGAGTTGCTCACTTCTTCATCAACATTACTCATCGCTTGTTCAAAAGCGATAAAATGTTGGCGTTGCAGCGTTATTTGCGTCAGAGAGTCTTGTGCAACACTGGCCGATATTTTAGCTTGTCCGGTCACTTCTAAGGCAGTTTCTTGTAATTGGTCAGCAATTATTTTTTGATTGAGGGACGCTGTTTCTATATCAATAATTGTTTTTTCAATTGAATTACTGGCGCTTTGCAGTTGGTCTAAGCGTTGTGATATCTGTTTAAGTGAATCTTGAGTTTTCCCCGCCAGTTGCCTGACTTCATCGGCAACAACAGAGAAGCCTCTGCCGTGTTCGCCCGCTCTTGCCGCTTCAATAGCGGCATTTAAAGCCAGTAAATTAGTTTGGTCGGCAATGGCGCTAATAACGTCAACAATAGAGGTGACACTATCAACAGATTGAAAGAGTGACGTTATTGCGCTTTTACTTTGTTGCGCCGCGATACTGGTAGATTCGCTAGCTGCAAGTACCTGAGCAACGCGGCTTTGACTGGTTTCCATGGCATGTTGCGTGGCTTTTGCGTTATTAACAACTTGTTCTGATAAAGCATTGACCGTTTCGGTTGCTAGCCCAAGCGCATCCATTATTTCACGAGCACCTTGCACATGGGTGCTAGTACTATTTGACGATCGATAGATATTTTTAACTTGGCTTTCCATGGTTGTTAATGCTTTGGCCACTAAATCAAGCTGCAGTGCTTTTGCTTTATCATCTTGTGCAAGTTTGTTAACCATTTTATTAAAACTTGACGATATTTCTCCAAGCTCAGTTTCTGCTGAAATATCAGTAATATTATCCACCTTGCCTTGTTCTACGAGCTCGACAAAACCGTTTCGCAATTTACGTAACGGATTTAAAATAACACTGCGCTGCATCCAGTAATTGCTGACCAGAAAGAACACTAAAAATAACAACAATCCAAAAACCACACGATAAAGCTGCTGATTCAACGCCTCTTGTTGTTGCAATATTGCGGTTTCAGCAATAAGAATAATATCTTCTAGTGCGCTAACATTTTTCTTTAGTAATGTTAAGCCAGCCGTGCGTTGCTCTTGTAACACTAAGGTGTTTTCAAATTCACTTTGATAACGATTAACCAGTGAACTAAGCTCATTAATTGCTTCTTCACTGATATCCTCTGGTTCATCATCGTAAAAGTCATCTTCATTGGAACTTTGGTTGTCGATAGGGTAAATAGCTAATAATGGATAATTTGCTAATTGCTGCTGCAATGATGTCAATTCTTGTAAGGCACTCTGAAAACCTATACTAGTGATGCTTTGACTAATAAATAGCTTTTCTCGGGTGTTGATTAACGTACTTAATGTGCGATTGATTTGGCTGGCGGTAACTAAATAATTTATGCGTTGTCGCTCGTTAAGTGCGTCACTTGTCGCTGCGTACTTTATCAAAGCATGGGTAATGGCAACCATACCTTGCTCGCTGTTACGGAGTAAGGCGAGTGGGTCGCCACTTAACTTACCCATGGCACGATACTTTGTTTCAATATTTTGACTAAGCTCAAGCGCTTCTTTGCTGATATCTGCGCTTAATTGACCAATATCTAACTTTGCAGCGTGCGATATTATCGTACCCAATTGTTCTTGTGCTGAATTAAGTCGACCGGCATCACCCGTCTGTAAATAGGTGGCAATGGTGCGATAGAATTGAACCGTGGTTAATGTTTTTAATGCCTGGTATTGGGAATATTGAACGCGACTCGATGTTAGGGAAGTACCAACATGATACATAGTTACTACAAATATTAGGGCAAAAATACTGATAGCAAAAACAGATAATCGTGAAAAACTTGAGACTCGCATGGTCAATCCTTGAAGCGTCATTCTTTAATAGATTAAGACGGATTTTCACTGATCTATGTTACGGTTTAGTTGCTTTTTTATGACAAGTCTATGTCAGCAGAGAGTATTAGTTGGAGTAGCCACCCTAATTTATTTTAGGATGACGCTAATTATTTTGTTATTAGAGGGGGTATTTACCACTAATTATCAGTTGTTTTTAGGAATTGCCTGATTCACATAAACATCAAAGCGGTTCTTTTTCATTTTAATACTGGTTGATGGTTTTTTATCATTCAAAGGTGGCGCGTAACTTGGGCGTTTAACAACCACTCGATATTTTGCTAATGCTAATGCCGGTTCAAGTAAATCGTCGGCGTCTAAATCCTCACCAACCAGTGACTGAAATACCCGCATTTCTTTTTTTACTGCTGCAGATTTTTCGCGATGCGGATACATAGGGTCGAGATAAATAACATCGGGTTGCTGAGTGAATGCCAACTCTTCAATCGTTGCCGCATGAACAAGTGACATGCGACTGGCAATATCACTAACCTCACTGTTCAATTTAGCACGCTCTAAGCCGTTTTCTAGCAGTGCCGCCACGATAGGCATACGTTCTTTCATGGTTACTGTACAACCTAAAGTCGCCAGTACAAAAGAGTCTCGTCCTAAGCCTGCCGTGGCATCAAGCACATGCGGGGTAAAGCCATGTTTTAACCCTATTGCTTTAGCTATATCTTGACCGCGTCCACCACCAAATTTTCGTCGGTGCGCAACCGCGCCATCAACAAAGTCTACTTTAATTCCGCCCAATTTAGGCTCATCAAGTTTAATCAGTTCTAATTCTTGAAAGTTGACTTGTAATAAAAACAGTAAGTTTGGGTGCTTAGTAACTGAAGCACTGTCACCGATATATGCTAATTGCCATTTATGAGCAATTTTTTTCGCTAAACTGACATCGGTTTTATCAAGGTAACCGACCGCTATTCTAGACATATCCATTAATCAAACTCGACTTGAATATGGTTGTCACCGGTTGCAAACGCTACTAAACGGCTAAGCTGAGTTAGTGATAAATCACTCTCATTTTGCCACTGGTTAAAAGTGTTTTGAATGGCGAGTAAACTTTTTTTACTTTGAATACCGCCATCAATTATTTTATTTGCCCGAAAATAAGCTTCAATATCACGGGTAAGTAGAAAGGTATCTTTACCGATAGCACGTAGGGCATAAGGGCCGGTGTTACCACCTAAACGTTGACCTTTTTTCTTTAAGTAATCCCATAAACCTATCATGTCATTGCTTGGCCATGCCGCAATAAATTTAGCAAAACTATCGTGCTGGCTATTATCACTATGTATTTCATCAAACATCATATGGGCATTAGCTTGGATCGTTTTTACTTTATTAAAGTTACGAATGATTCGCGCATCCGCAGCTTTTCGTTCTTGCATTTCTTCGGGCATCATTAACACTTTAGCGAGATCAAAATTAAAAAACATCTCTTCAAAGTTTGGCCATTTGTTTTCTACCACACGCCAGACAAAGCCACTTTGAAAGATCTTTTTGCTAAAGGCCGATAAAATTCTATCATCTCCTAACTTGGCAACTAAATGATCTTGTTGGTTGTCACCTAATAAGAGGTTGAGTATAGCCGCACCACCTTTACGTTCAGCGGCGCGTTGATAAAGTGAGTCAAATTTTTCCATTATTTAGGGCCACTCATTATCCTTCAATACCACAATGTCTGAGCAAAGCATCAATCTCAGGTTCACGGCCACGAAAGGCTTTAAATAAAACACTGGGTTCTTGAGAACCGCCTTTTTCTAATATATTAGTTAAGAAGTCATGGCCAACTTGTGGGTTAAAAATGCCTTCTTCCTCAAAACGACTAAAGGCATCGGCAGATAATACTTCTGCCCATTTGTAACTGTAGTAACCGGCTGAGTAACCGCCACCAAAAATATGACCAAAGCCGTGTTGAAAGCGATTAAAGTCGGCGGCTTTCAATACTGAATATTCTTCACGCACTTGATTTAATGTTTGTTGAATATACTCAGCGTTATCTTGTGCAGGTTGATAATCTTTATGCATTTTAAAATCAAAAATACTGAATTCTAATTGACGTAACATTTGCATCGCAGATTGATAATTTTTTGCCGCTAACATTTTCTCCAGCATTACTTGGGGTAGCGGTTCGCCTGTTTGGTAGTGTCCAGAGATAAAGGCTAATGCCTCGGGTTGCCAGCACCAGTTTTCTAAAAACTGGCTAGGCAGCTCGACCGCATCCCATGGCACACCGTCGATACCCGAAACGCCACTGGTGTTAATTTGTGTCAGCATGTGGTGAATGCCATGACCAAATTCGTGAAATAAAGTAACGACTTCGTCATGGGTAAATAGCGCAGGCTTATTACCAATAGGCTTATTAAAATTACAGGTTAGATAGGCAACTGGGTATTGAATATCACCATTGGCTAATTCACGACGACTTTTACAATCGTCCATCCATGCGCCACCACGTTTGTGGGCGCGGGCGTATAAATCTAAATAAAAGCGGCCTCGCAAATTATTATCGCGATCGTATACTTCATAAAATTTCACATCTTTGTGCCAAGTGTCGATGTTAGATACTTGGTTAATTGTCATGGCAAATAAACGATGAACAACCTCAAATAAGCCAGCGACAACTTTTTCTTCTGGAAAATAAGGGCGACATTCTTCGTCTGAAATAGCATAACGGCTTTGTTTTAATTTTTCGCTATAGTAAGGCAGATCCCAGGCTTGTAGATTTGTTTGGTTAAATTCTTTTTCAGCGAAAGCTTTTACTTCATCTAGGTCTTGTTGACCTTGAACCTTGGATTTTACCGCCAGGTTTTCTAGAAAGTTTAAAACTTCAGTGGTTGATGATGCCATTTTGGTAGCAATAGATTTTTCAGCAAAGTTATTAAAACACAATAGCTGCGCCAATTCATGACGAAGTGTTAATAACTCGTTCATGATATTGCTGTTATCGAATTTGCCGGCATTTGGGCCTTGGTCTGAAGCACGGGTAACAAAACCACGATAGAGCTGTTCACGTAATTTTGCATTGCTGCAATAAGTCATAACGGGTAAATAACTAGGGATGTCTAAGGTGAATAACCATCCTTGTTTTTCTTGTTCTTTTGCTAGTTCTGCTGCAGCCTCTATAGCGCTGTCAGGTAAGCCAGCGAGTTCATTTTTATCGGTAATATTAACGCTATAAGCGTGTGTAGCATCGAGTACATTATTGCCAAATGTTGAGCTTAACTCCGATAAACGGGTAACAATTTCACCGTAACGTTTTTTGTCATTATCATTTAATGCGATGCCTGACAATTTAAAGTCACGCAAGGCATTCTCAATGACTTTCTTTTGAGGAATACTTAATTGTGAATATTCGTCACTGTTAGCAAACTGTTGGTAGGCTTGATATAAACCTTGATGCTGGCCAACAAAAGTACTGTATTCAGATAATAGCGGTAAACATGACTCGTATGCGTCACGTAATTCGTCACTATTAACCACCGAATTCATATGCGATACCGGCGACCACAGCTTGCTTAACGAATCGTCGGCTTCATCGGTAGGCATGACTAAATTTGCCCAAGTAAAGGTTTTTTCTTTAAGCACATTAGCAATCACGTTTTTACATGCGGCGACAGCGTGCTCAACAGCAGGCTTAATATGCTCAGGCTTAATTTGAGAAAAGTGCGGTAAATCTGCAGCGGTTAATAATGGATTGCTCATAATGCGGTATTCTTTATTAAATGATGATGTAGATGTAAGACCTTAATAGGAAATATTCAAGGTGTAGCGCTTTTTGTTTTCAATCTATTTTAATTAAAACGACTAGATTTACAGAAATAGTTGCGGCCAAAGATGTTAATACCCTGTTTTATCTTTATTATTATCGGTTATATTGACAACTTTGAGACAATAAAATTTTATTTTATGGGTATATTACTTATACTAAAAATGTTTATTTGTTCTTCTTTATAAATCTTTTTCCTTTATAAGCTTTTTGAGGTGATATGTTTCGTTTTGTAACTGTGAATTTCATCTATTCACTTTTGTTATTGTTTGCTCTGTTTTTTACCAAAATGACACTGGCAGAGGTCAATAATTTATATTTAGAAAACTTATCGGTTGAACATGGCTTGTCTCAAGGTTCAGTTAAAACGATCTTTCAAGATGATGAAGGATTTATCTGGATAGGTACTGAAAATGGGCTGAATATGTATGACGGTTATACTTTTCGCAGTTTAGCTGGGCCTGATAATGACTTTGATAACTATGAAGTTTTCCAAATTACTCAAGATAAAGAAAAGTTACTTTGGTTTAATATCGTTGACAAAGGACTCGTTACCTACAATAAAAAAACAGATACCTATCAAAAAATTCTGGCAACAGACCCCGAGAATAAAGATTATTATATTGTCGATGTGGTGCAAGGTGATAACAATGACTTTTTTATTGCCAGTGCAAAAACCATCCTTTTATATAATAAAGTGTCTCAAAAAAGTACGCGAGTATTAGATTTATCAGCGGAACTGCCTGGTATCACTAATATTTTTGAAATATTGTTACATCAAGATATTCTATATATTGCGACGCGTCTTGGTACTTTTGCGTTCGATATAAAAAACCACACATGGAAAAAACTACCTGCTGTTGTAGTGACAGAAATCACCTCTGACAATTTTAGTAATGTTGGAGCTAATGCAGTATACAACCTACATATTGCTGCAAATAATCAGCTTTATTTGGGGACGCATCATGGCGTATATAGTCTGCCAGTGACCCATATTAATGATTATTTGGCCAATGACTTTCAATTACCTGCATATAAGGTGATTACTGACGCCGTATCGAGTTGGCAGTTATATGGTGATGGCGATAACTTATATCAGGGCAGTCATTTAGGGCTGTCGGTTATTGATATCAATACCGATACCACAGAATTTCTTTTTTCGTTTAATGACTTTTTTGATCATATTAAAAGTAATGATGTTGTTGCTATTTTGAAAGATAAACAAGGTTCATTTTGGCTAGGTTCAAGGTCAACAGGGCTTTACAGATGGGATCCTAAGCTGAGTTTAGTTACCAATTATGGCTTTAAAAAAGGTAGCGAAAAAAGTTTGACCGATAATGTTATCTGGGCTGTCGCTGCTCGACGAAACGACCCTGAACAATTATGGGTGGCCACAAGGAATGGTCTTAACTTACTCGATACCCGCGACGATACAGTGCAGCACTACTTAACAAAAAACAACCCCAAAAGTACTTTTCATGCCGGTAATATCAGGTCGATTTTTCAAGATTTGCAGCAACGTTTGTGGCTTGCTACCCAAACAGGTGTGCAGTTATTTGATATAGCGACCCGAAAGCTCATTGATATTCCCTATAACGAGCAAGTTAACGCACTACTGTCATTAAATCAGTATTCTTTCTTTTATGATCGACATAACACCTTATGGAGTATTACTGAAAAAGGAGTTAATCGTATTTCATTAGTAACAGGGATCATTGATCCCCTTGATGAAATGAGCATAAGTATCGCGGAAGATAAAATTTTTAGTATTTTGGGTTATATACCCGATAGTGAAAAAATGCTTTTTGCGACCAATGATTCATTATGGTTTTTTGATCTGGAAACACGCACCAGTACCCAGATATATCAACATCCTACTACTAAGGAAACCGAGTGGATATTTGTAGAGAGTTTAGTCTTTGATAAAAAAGGTCTGCTGTGGTTTAGTTTTTCTGGCAAAGGCTTGGTGGGTTTAGACAGTAAAACCTTTGAACAAAAATATTTCTATCACAAAGATAATTCAGAGGTAGGAAATCATATTTATGGCTTATTGGTTGACCCTGAAGGTGACCTTTGGTACTCAAGTCACAACGGTATTTATATGCGGGATAATAACACCGAGCATATTCGCAACTTTGGTATTAGTGATGGTTTAGTCGGTAGAGAGTTCAACGGCGGTGCTTTTTTTGAGAGGTATAATCACACCTTTGTTTACGGTGCGATGAATGGCTTGAGTATTTTTGATCCACTTGCCTTAAAGGCAAAGCATGATGATAAGCAACTGAGTGTTCATGCCACCCATATTAATGTTTTATCGCGCAAATTAGCTTTACCCTTTTTGTTGAGCAACGGCGATACCATAGCGTTACAGTATGATGATGTAGGTATTCGTATTGATTTTTCGCCATTAACGTATCGTAATATGAAGAACATTTTGTTCGAATATAAGTTGCAAGGTGTTGATAAGATCAATTATCCGTTAACTCATGAAAATCATATCACTTTTCCAAGTTTACCGTCAGGTTCTCATTCGCTTGAGGTGCGTATTCAGTCAGCTGAAACTAAAGAATTTTCTGATGCTTTTATTATTAATTTTACCGTTGACTATGCGCCTTGGTCATCACCTTTAGCTTATTTAGTTTATGGCGTACTTTTACTCGCTTTATTGATTATTGGCTATGCTAAACGTCAGAAAAATACGCGTTTATTAATGGCCGCCCACGAAGAAGTAAAATACCGAGAGAACCGCTTACAGTTGGCATTAACCGGCAGTAATAGTGAAGTGTGGGACTGGCAAAGCGCTAATAACTTAATGTTCGCTAAACGAGCCTCTGAAGAGCTAGGCTATAGCGAGTTCAAGTATTCTTATCGCTTTGTGGAACATTTAGCCTTGATTCATATAGATGAACGTGAACTGTTTCATTCGCGTTGGCTAACGTTTTTGGCCGCCGCAGATGATAAAACCAGCTTTTCATGCAGTTATCGAATGAAAACAGCTAGCGGACAGTGGTTGTGGTTTAAGGACCTGGGAAAAATTGTTGCCACTGATATACAAGGGAAGCCAACCCGAATAACCGGAGCATACACCAATATTACCCAGTCATTAGCTGATGCCGAACGCGCTCACTTTTATGGTGAAGCATTTAAGAAAACTAAAGATTGGGTGTTAATTATTAGTGATAATTTTAGTCGTGTTATTGCTAACGAATCATTACAACAGGCCTTTGCTTGGCGCGAAGAAGAATTTGCTTTTGATGCCAAGGTGTTTGGCCTAACCGACGAGCGTTTTGATTTTTATCAGAGCTTATTTACTGATTTAAAGTCGGGTGATGACTGGCGAGGCGAAGAGCTAATAAAAACAAAAACTGGCGAAGAATTCCATGTTATTTTAACGGTCAGTGCCAGTCTAAATGAGTCAACCAATAGTATTTACTTTGTCTGTATTTTTACCGATATAAGCGCGCAAAAGCATGCAGAAAAAGAGCTGCGCTATTTAGCCAATTATGATCATTTAACAGACTTACCTAATCGGACACTACTGCTCGACCGTATTAAGCATGCGATGGACTATTCTGCGCGGATGTCACAAACCATCGCCTTGTTTTTTATTGACCTAGACCGATTTAAACAAGTTAATGACTCATTGGGGCATGACTGTGGCGATTTACTCTTACAAGAAGTCACTAAACGCTTAAAAGCTGTTCTTAGAGTTGATGATACAATTGCTCGTATTGGTGGTGATGAATTTGTCGTTCTTTTGGAGTCTTTTCGTGGCCATGGTCAGCTAGGTCGTATTGCACAGAAAGTGATTACTGCCGTTGGTGAGCCGGTCGTATTAAACGGTAACACTATCAGTGTTGGTGCTAGCATTGGTATTGCACTTTTTCCTGAAGATGCGAAAGATAGTGATGAGTTGCTTCGCCATGCCGATGTCGCTATGTATCATTCTAAGCAACTTGGCCGTAATACCTTTCAATTTTATACACCGCGTATGAATGTTGAAGCTAGTGAACGGTTACGTGCTGAATCAGCACTTAAACTCGCTTTTGAAAATAGTGAGTTTATTAATCATTACCAGCCTATTGTTGACTCATATGCAGGCAAGGCGGTTGGTGTCGAATTATTATTACGTTGGCAAAGTGGCGAGCAGTTAATTCCACCCGATGATTTTATTCCACTGTCAGAAGATTTAGGTTTGATCATTCCCATGACCGAAGCGGCTATTTTACGTGGTGTCATCGATTTGAAAAAATGGCGAGCGATCCGCCCTGAGATTTATTTATCTATTAATTTATCTGTTCAGCATTTTCTTGAAGACAATTTAATACCTTATTTAAAAAGTATTTTAAAAGCACATGATTTACCCCCAGAAGCGCTTAAATTTGAAGTGACTGAAAGCATGCTTATTTCTGATCCAGATAAAGCTATTGCTACCATGACAGCGCTTGATCAATTAGGTGTGGTACTTGCCTTAGATGATTTTGGTACCGGTTACTCATCATTGTCTTATTTAAAAAAACTGCCTTTAAAAATATTAAAAATTGACCGGAGCTTTATTTCGGGCATAGGCATTAACTCTGCTGATGAGGCTATTGTTGCCGCTACTTTAGTGTTGGCAAAAAATTTGAAAATGATTTGTATTGCAGAAGGGGTCGAAAATGAAATACAACTGAAATTTTTAGGTGAAAAACACTGTCACCTCATTCAAGGCTACTTATACAGTAAGCCAGTTGAAGGTGCTAAAATCGAACAATACTTGCACGCTGACGCTATCGAGATACAAGTTAACAACACGCCCTGAGGTGGACAACAAGTTTAAATTAGCTATTTACGGCAAACTTTAACAGTGGCGAGCCTCTTCGCTTTAGGGCCTCTAAGTATTTTGACTCATCGTATGGCGTATTAGTTTTCCAGCACCTAAATACGATCCTAATCCACTTGAAAGCGAGCGACCTTATAATACTATTATGTGGCTTTCCTTTGCTTTTTTGTTGCTCGTAATAGGCCTTTGCCCAAAACGAATAACGTATCGAAAAACCTGCCCATTCCACAAAGGTTTGTCTTAAAAACGTTGGGCAACTGTATCGCCAATGTGTCCATGTTTTCTTGCCACTTCGTTCAATGACCGGTGCAATACCTGCGTATTTTTGCAACTCAGATGCATCATTGTAACGGTCTCTGTTACTGCCAAAGGCGACTAATAATCGTGGTGACAATTGCGGTCCTGCACCAGGAAGGCTATCAAAAATAACTTTGTCATCTTGCGCTTTGTAAGCCTTTTTTATCACTTTATCTAGCGATTCAATTCCCT
>NZ_VOLR01000033.1 GCF_007954355.1 Colwellia hornerae | reverse complement strand
ACCGTCGTGATTTAAACCGTTGTTTTCCAGGGTCAGCGAAGGGCTCTTTAGCGGGGCGTGTTGCACATATTTTTCTTAATGAAATCGTAAAACATTGTGATTACGGTATCGATTTACATACCGGGGCTATTCACCGCTCAAACCTGCCACAAATTAGGGCCGATATGTCTGATCCTGACACTAAAGCGTTAGCGGAAGTGTTTGGTGTACCGGTTGTGTTGAATTCCAATTTAGTTGACGGCTCGTTAAGAGAATCAGCGGTTAAAAACGAAACTAAAATACTATTATATGAAGCGGGTGAAGCGCTGCGCTTTGATGAGTTTTCGATTCGAGCGGGTATGAAAGGTATCTTAAATGTCTTACAGCATTTAGGCATGACCCGGAAAGTTGTCCGAAGCAAGAAAAAACGCATGCCGTTTATTGCTAACGGCAGTCAATGGGTGCGCGCAAATGCCAGTGGTATTGTCCATAATATTGTTAATTTGGGCGATCAAATCACTAAAGGCCAAGTATTAGCCGAAATTGGTAGCCCATATGGTGCAATATTTGATTCGGTTAAAGCAACACGCTCGGGTATTTTAATTGGTAAGCAAAATATACCGTTAGTGCAAGAAGGTGAAGCTATGTTTCATGTCGCTTACTTTAGTGAAGATGATGAAGAGATTGCTGGGCACATCGAAAATGTACAAGAGCAGCTTTTACCTGAAAATGACGACAGTTAGGTGAGTATATGAAAAACGCTAGTAAGGTCATTATCGGGCGTTTAGAGTCAATAGCCTTGCCAGACTTAGCTATTGACGAGTTACAAGTGCGAGTTGATACTGGTGCGAAAACGTCGTCGCTACACGTTGATAATATCAAGAAGTCAATTGTTGATGGCGTAAACAGTGTAACGTTTGATCTGCACCCTGATGTGCATAATGTTGATACGATGCAGCAGTGTACGGCGCCTATTAGTGATATGCGTAAAGTTAAATCGTCGAATGGCACAACGGAGCAACGTTATGTTATCGAAACACCGATAGTTCTGGGTGAAGAAAATTGGTCAATTGAAATAACCTTAACAGACCGCTCTGATATGAGTTATTTAATGTTGTTAGGAAGAGAGGCGCTTGGCAAACGTTTTCTTGTTGACCCATCGAAAGTCTTTTTAGGCTCAAAATAAAAAGTCAGTTAAATTAAGGGATTTTATGGATTTTGCACAAATAAAAGCAATCTTATCTACTACGGTTATTACTGTTGCTGAGCAACCAGTGACATTGGGCGGGTTATTGTTAATCCCACTTATTATTTACCTTGGATTGTTGCTCACTAAATGGGGCGTAAGGTTTATCACCAAACGTTTAACAACCAACAAAACTGATCCAAATATTATACATTTATTGCAGCGTGTTTTTTATGTCATTGCGATAGTTATAATGTTAATCACCACATTAGATTTGATCAATGTGCCGATCACCGCATTTGCCTTTTTATCGGGTGCAATCGCGATTGGTTTTGGTTTTGGCGCACAAAACATTATTAACAACTTTATCAGTGGTTGGATTTTAATGTGGGAACGACCTATTAAAATTGGTGATTTTTTAGAAGTTGAAAACGCCAAAGGTGTGGTCGAGGAAATTAATACTCGTTCAACACGTATTAGACGTGTTGATGGTGTTCATTTACTTATTCCTAACAGTAAATTACTTGAAAATACGGTAGTCAATTGGACGCTTCGAGACAGTCTCGTTAGAACAAGTGTTTCTGTTGGGGTTGCCTATGGTACTCGGGCTAGAAAAGTGGCTGATTTGATTTTAGAAGCGACACTTGCGCAAAAAGAAGTATTAACCGATCCTATGCCGGTGGTGGTTTTTGAAGATTTTGGCGATAATTCGTTAATATTTTATGTTAACTTCTGGATAAATTCGAGTGGAGAAACCGCGTTAAGAGTGACTAGAAGTAATATTCGTTTTCGATTAGATGAATTATTCGAAGAACACAGTATTGTTGTCGCCTTTCCACAACGTGATGTGCATCTCGATGGTACCCTTACTTTATTGAATAACGATAAAAAGTAACTTTGCGCGGCAAGTCGTTGAAATAATAACGCTAAGGGTCACTCAATCACCAAGTAACCGTGATTGAGTGACTTTACCGTCAATGATATTGACTAGCTTAATGAAATCGGCGAGGCCGTTTTTTGCTTAAACCATAGCGTCATAAAATCAGCGGTCAGTTTCTGCTCTATTTCTAATGCTCTTTCTGTTGGACAAAAAATAGTAAAGAAGATTTGCGTATCACCAAGTTCAGAGGTGGCTATTTGGATATGTGGTTCTGGGCCAGCGATATGAACCTCTAAACGATTTTCAATAAGTTGGTTATAACGGATAGCAACTTCTTTAAAGTCATTACAATATAAATTTGCTTTATTATACAACTGATCAATAAACTCAAAGGGATTAACACTGTCATCTCTGACAATGGTAAAATGATGCATTGCATATCGTTTTAGAAAGTTAAGATTTTTAATAACCGAAGTAATTAGCTGGCTATTTGGTAAATATAGCGTCTTACCGGTATATTGATAATCATCTATATTTACCTCTAAAAGTGTCAGTTTAGCCCAATCTGTTGAATGTACCTCGCCGTAATGATTACCAACTTGTACCCAATCACCAATACGAAATGGTCGACTTGACAGAATATAAACAAAACCAATAAAACATTGTATAAACTCTCTGGTTGCTAAGACAATTGCGACGATAAAGGCAGCAATCGAGAAAGCAAATTTTTGAATCTCTTCGGACCAAATATTAAAAACCATCACGATCATCATTATGGTAAATATATTATTGACTATATTGATCTGTAATTTTTTATCCTGTTTTGATTTTTTTTTTATTGTTTTTACGATGAGATACTTAATCATATAAAAAATGAAAATAAATAATAACGCAATAACAAATTTATTATTGGCGAGGACTACTGAAAGTGTTTTGAAATTATGCGTTTGATTAAGCCATTCCATTAGAACTATGATACCTACCTTTATTATTTATGAAGAAGTGAGACTTCTTTGATTAATGCTCTTAAGCTGCAATAGCGTACCTTCAATACCTAACTTATTGAAACTTGAATTTATTTCTTTTTGCTTTGCATCTAATAAACTAATACCTTCAATGATAATATCAAAAAATTGCCAATTGCCTTGTTTCGACATTAGTAATTTTACTACGGCTTTGTTAACTTTTTTTTCGCCAGTAATCGTTATATTGACCATCGACATTTTACCACTTTTTGATAATGCCCCTGTGCCGATAGTTATTGATTCACCGTTGTATTTACTTAATAAGCTGGTATAAGTATTTATTAATTGATTTGATAGTTCAGTAACAAACTCAGTTCTAAGCTCGGCAGATATTTTTGGCAAATGTTGATTAATAACTTTATAACTAAAATATTGAACATCTACCTCAGGCAGAAGGTATTGAGTTAATACATTTCTGACCTTACTTTTGGTGAATTGATTGTTACTTTTTAAGGTTAATAAAGCTGATTCTATTTGACCAAAAACAGCTTTCGTTTTCGTTTCTGGCGTTTCTGTTGTTGCTACCGCTAAAGAGGAAATACATAGACTTAGCAACAAAAAAATTACAATGTATATGTTTACGTTTCTTTGGTATGAGTTTTTCATTTTTACTGTAGTTAGTTTTAAAATAATTAAGCTGATTATAGGCTTACGAAAAAAACAATCAAACGTAATAAATCGTCGTGTTTAATCAAAAAAAATGATTGGACTTAGGTTTAAGATAATATTGTCCGGTTGGTGGTGACTGGCCGTGAAGGTTAAAAATGCAATAGCCGTGGTTGTTTATTGATTCACTATATTGTCATTCAGTAAGTTATCTTATTAAAAAAAGTAATAATAACTCATCATTGCTCTTAGCTATTAAAATAGAGACTATTTACTCAGTGGCATTCACTGTATAATAATTTTTTAAGCATGCTAGTTATACTGACTTGCTTCTTCTGTAAAGTGATTGCCTGTTGGCATTGTCAGATAATATTAAAAGAGCTAAATAATTTAATGAAACCATATTCAGATATTGCCGAGTTAATAGAAATGTTAGGATCGGAAATAACATTACTTACCGATACCGTTGCTACTTTAAAACAAGAACCACAAAGTTTTAATGAACAAATTATTTTTAAGTATATTGATACGGGAAGTACAGGTAAGACGAAAGACTTTGTAAGATCATTAGGGGTAAAAGCTGAGCGTGGCTCATTCTTTTCATCCGGTGATGTAAGTAAGCTCATAAAAGATGGTGCTGATGATGTTTCACCTGAATTACTTGATATAGCTCGAAAAGTAGTCAATATGAAAAAGAAAGGTGGCGCGCACCGTTAATTATAAATACAGTCTATAATGTTAAATATAGTTTGTATTAATAAGATTCAAATCCTGACTTGTAATGGTGATAGCAAGTTAGGTTTATATTTTTCACCAATGATAAAGAGAGTGTTATGAGTAAAGGTATAGTTAAGTGGTTTAATGCGGATAAAGGTTTCGGATTTATTACTCCAGAAGACGGCAGTAAAGATTTGTTTGTTCACCATTCAGAAATCCAATCTGGCGGTGAATACGCTACATTGGCTGACGGTCAAGCTGTTGAGTTTGAAGTTGGACAAGGACAAAAAGGTCCATGTGCAAATAAAGTTGTTGCTATCTAAGCAATAATATATAACAAATGGGTAAGATGGGAGGACTATGTTCACCCGCTTACCTATGCGTTATAGATACTATTCCACGCGCTATCCCAACGTAAAATGATATATATACCCACGCCTGTTTTGATCTTTAGCACCGGCAACGTTTAAATAATCTAGCTGCTACATTTAGCGTTTAAGACACGAGTCTTAATAATAATTTCCCTTAGCTGATTTTCCTGTATAACATCTAACCGTCTACGTAAAATAGCTTGAAATTTAGCATGCCTCGCAAACAATAAAGAGCAAACTGACGATGAATTTAGACATACTATCAGCCTTAACTATTTTTGCCTTTGTTTCTTCGATAACCCCAGGCCCAAATAACTTGATGTTAATGAATTCTGGTGCAAATTATGGCTTCAAAAAAACGATCCCTCACTTATTAGGGGTTGGCATAGGATTTACACTAATGATTGCCTTAGTCGGGCTCGGTGTCATTCAATTATTTGATAGTTTTCCGCTGAGTTATCAAATATTAAAAGTGGTCAGTATTGTTTATTTACTCTATTTAGCATTCAAAATAGCCAGTTCGACCAGCAATATAGAACAACAAGCGTCAAATCATAAACCTTTTAGTTTTATCCAAGCTGTTTTATTTCAATGGGTTAATCCCAAAGCATGGACAATGGCGTTAACGTCAATAAGCCTTTATGCACCATTAAAGAGCTTTACGTCGGTACTGTTAGTGGCGATTATCTTTGGAATAATCAATTTACCCTGCATCAGTTCTTGGATTGTTTTAGGGCAGAAAATACAAGTATTGTTAACTAACCAAAAACGGTTGAGAACTTTTAATATTACCATGGCACTTTTATTAATTATTTCATTATATCCTGCGTTATAAAACGAAAGGAGTAAGGAAGGTCCGTTACTCCTATTTTGAGGATAAGGCCAATACTCTGTTACTTACGAGTTTTCTGCAAACAGCCTATTGTAGATTATAAATAGTGCGTTAAGTAAACTTAGCAAGCTTGCCTAATGGAGAATCTAGTGAGTCTGGGGGAATAGTAAACCACTGTGGACCTTTATCGGTCATATAAATACAGTCTTCAAGTCTGACACCAAATTCGCCAGGTATATAAATGCCAGGTTCATTAGAAAAACACATACCAGCCGTTAACTTTTCTTGTTCGCCATGAACAAAGTTAACGCTTTCATGACCTTCCATACCTATACCATGCCCGGTTCTGTGCGACAAACCAGGTAATTTATAATCAGGTCCAAAGCCTTGTGCTTGATAATATTTTCTTACCGCATCATCAACAGTACCGGCAGCATTACCTATTTTAGCTTGCTCAAAGGCTATCTTTTGGCCAGTACGCACCGTTTGCCAAACATCACGTTGACGCTTTGTTGGCTCACCCATCACAAAGGTTCTGCTAATATCTGACTGATAACCATGAACATTACAGCCACAGTCCATTAAGACAATCGAGCCTTCTGTAATGAGGTGCTTCTTTTTACTGCCATGAGGGAAAGCACTTGCTTGATCAATTAAGGCCATATTCCACCCGCCTTTTCCACCTAGCGTAGCTTGTGCATTACTCATCAAGTTTTTAACGTGTGCAGACGTCATACCCACTTCTAACTTTGAATATACCTCGCTGTAGGCTAATAGTGTTACCTCATTTGCCTTATGCATCAGTTGTAGTTCATGGTGACTTTTAATTATTCGACAGCCACGAGTGACGGGCTCTGCACTCACATGTTGAAGAGTTGATAATAAACTCATTACGCCGTGTTGAACAAAATAACGTACCGAGTTTTCAAAGCCAATCGTCCCTTTGGTAAGGCTAATTCCGCGGTCTGCTAATATTTGTTTGATACGCTCGAACGGGCTTTCATGCTCTTGCCAAACACGAATATCGCCATCAATGGCTAAACTCTCTTGAATACTAGGCTCTTCAAAAAAAGGACAAACCACAGCCACTTTACCTTGTTGAGGAATAACTAAAGCAGTCAAGCGTTCGCTACGCCACCATTGAATGCCAGAGAAATAATCCATCGCAGCACCGGGTTCAATAATAAGCGCTGTAATGTTCATTTTCTGCATTAATTGCTGCGCTTTTATGATTCGACCCTCACGTTCAGCAGAGGTAATACCAGAAACACTTCCGGTGATATCTTTTAGTGCTTGGCTATTTGACTGACTGTTATTAGTTGATGAGGAAAATGCGCTGCTTGATACCGATAACGCAGCAATGCCTGCACCACCCGCTTTTAAAAAAGATCTTTTATTCATGTTCATAACTATCTTCCTGAAATTTTATGGTGATCACGCTAACGGTTTTTGACTTACTCAACAAGCAATAGCCGATAAAGTGTGCTTTTTATCAGCTAGACTCAACCAAGAAATACTTTTACGCGTTTCAGCTACTTATCTTTTGCCGATTGGTTATTACGCTGCTGCGCTAAAATCTGCAGCTGTTTTGACTGCTGATGAAGACTACAGCGTACTAATATTTCACGGTCTTCTTCTCTAATATGATGATAAATAACTTTATAGCAACTGACTTCTTCACTTGTTGTTGTCGCAGAAATTATTTCCCCGCAACAGTAAATTGCACAATTATCATCAAGGAGAAATATTTTTAAGGTAATAAATTGGCCAACGTTAAAAAGGTTGTTACTGGTAAAGATAACACCGCCACCACCAAAATCAGTGCCTTGATAACGTTGCATTTCATTGTCTTGTTCGCTCAAAATATAACTGACCAGTAAGTCTATTTTTTTAGCTTGATGATGTAAATAATCAACTAACTGTCCCGCAACGCTGCCAAGGGTTTGCAGTGGGCGTAATGCAGCTTGATCAAGAGTGATTATTTCAGAGGCCATTTTAAAAGGCATCGGCATAGTATTCATAAAACTTTGATAACTTGGCGGTGTATCGGTTTCAATGATAGTTGCATTGACATTGAAGGGATAATTAATAGAAAAAAACTGATCAAACTGAGCTGTTTTATTGTCTTCAGACATGCCTAACCCTTATTATAATTTTTGTTGTTGAATAAAGACCTTGACGACACATTCACACATTTCATCAATATGGCTGGTATCAAGGTAAATTCCATCGATCAGTAAACGCACAATACCGTGCAATGTTCCCCAAGTCACTTGCGCTAAACGTAAGCTATTTTCGTCTTCAATCAATAAGCCTTGTTGCTGCCAAGTTTTGGTCATTTCTAGTTGGTAATTAAAACTAGGATAAGCGATATCACGCAAAGCTTGATCGCTATTGTTTTTTTTCCAAATCGTTTTGCCAAACATTAATTCGTAAATTGAAGCATTTTCGGTGGCAAATGTTATATATTGATGGACAAACTGACGAAATTTTTCTTCCCCTGAAAGCCCTTTATCATCAAATATGGCATTAGAAATATTTGTCCATTGAATAAAACCTAGTGCAGCTATCGCACAAAGTAAATCATTTTTATTTTTGAAGTGGTGATAGGTTGCTGTACGTGAAACACCAATACGCTCGGCAAGTTTTCGTAATGACAGCCCTTCAATTCCTGCGTCTTTAATCATCTCGGCCCCCGTTTCAACGAGTGAACTGCGTAAGTCGCCGTGGTGATATGCTGTTTTTTTGTTAGCTTGTTTCATTAGCGTACTTTTATTACAACGTTTTACGAGAAGGTAAGGCAACATTTGAAAAAACAAGCCCAGCCACAAGTGACATAAAAATCAAGAAGGCTTCTGAACCAATATTATTGGTATTTAACATGTTCACTCCAGATACCGCACTGTTCAAACCGATATAAACTTTACTGCCCGGTACAAGTACCACAAGACCTAATAGTTTAACTATGCTAGAAGGTAATCTCATAATTCGTGAGAATAAATTGGCATACATGCCTAAAACAAATGCGCCAACGAAAGCGCCAAGCGCTGGCCCTAAGTAAGCGGCGCCAATAATGCTAGCACCAAAAGCGACATAGCCAGAAATAATTCCCCAAGGGGCATCTTTTTTACGGACGCGAAATAATATAACTAAGCTTATAGATAAAGTGGTCACTGCCGCCCATGCTGTCCAAACCGGCATACTGGCTGGGGTAACATATAACACTTCGCCCCAAAATAATTTTCCTAACGCCATGCCTAATACCGCGCCAAAATAAAGTTTAAATAGCATCATTACCGCGTCCATAATACGCGCAGTACCCGACATCAGATGCCGAGCGGCTAATTCAGCTAAGCCTAGCGTTAATGCTAAGCCCGGTATAAAGGCAATAATGGCTGAAAGAATGACCAAGGGCATATTAATGCTTGGGTCAATCAGTGTAATTGCCGAGGCCAGTAGGGCGGTGGTAATTGCCGCAATAGGCTCTAGTGTCTCGGTAACTCGGCGCGAGTATTCGGCCCAAAAGGTAAATAAGCAAACAACAAAGCCCAATAATACCGACCAAAAAACATCGTTCCAACTGGTATGCATCAGCATGGAAAAAGCACCACTTGAAGCGCCAAAAGCGAGAAAGGTAAGAAAGCGACCGTAGGGGTTGGGTTTATTCGCAATATCATCAAGTCGTTCAATGGCCTCAGATAACGTGCGTTGACCTGAACTTAATTCATCAACCAACTCATCTGTTCGCGCAAGAGAGCCTAAATCAAGATCACCGGGTTTCACCCGAATAACATGATTATATTGCTGGTTCTCTTCATCTTCAGATAAGACAAAAGTCAGAGCCGTAGGCGTGATGATAAAACATGCTTTTAATTCGAGAAATGTCGAAACATCTTGAAGATGTGCTTCAAGACGATAAGCCGGCGTGCCAAACTTATGCAAAGCTTTGCCTAGTCTTATAATAAAGCGGCGTTTTTCAGCAAAGTTATCAGGTGCAGTCATATTGTTGTTTACGTATTTTTACTTGTTATCTTGCTATGGTAATTGAATAATTAGCTAATGCAATGTGCAATTGGTTTAGAGATTAATAATTGGAGATATAATGACATTAATCATGATTTTATTAGCGGTTTTTGCTGGTATTGCCTTAATGGTTATTTTAGGTGAACGTTTTGGCAAACCAATGGGTGATGAAGAGCAAGCGAAGTATTCAAAAATCCTTCCTATTTTGGTGTTTGTTTTACTCATTGGTAGCTTAATTAAGATGTTTATTTAAGTTATGCAAATTTGCTTAACTTAGCTGATTTTTATCTAGCCTTTATGGTAATTTATTACACTAGCGGTTTGATTTGTATTATCGATGATTTAAAATATTAAAATAACAATTCTTTAAAGGATTTTAATGTTAACTATCCCACAGATTAACTTAAAAAATAAAGTATCAGCACAAGAGTGGCAAACACGCATCGATTTAGCGGCTTGTTATCGTCTTATCGCCATGCATGGCTGGGATGATTTGATTTACACCCATATTTCAGCACGTATTCCTGATTCTGAACATCTACTTATTAATGCGTTCGGTTTAGCTTTTGATGAAATTACCGCATCGAACCTGGTTAAAATAGATATAGCGGGTAATATTGTTGACCCTGAATGTCCCTTTGAAATTAACCCTGCGGGTTTTACCATACATAGCGCAGTCCATGAAGCTCGCCATGACGCGCAATGTGTCTTGCATTTACACACTAATGAAACCATCGCTGTGGCGAGTTTACAAGAAGGTTTATTGCCGTTAAGTCAATACGCTATGTTCGCTCTGGCTTCTATTAGCTATCATGACTATGAAGGTTTAGCGGTAAATGCTGACGAAAAACTTCGCTTACAAAACAACTTAGGCTCGGCAAACTTTATGTTACTGAGAAATCATGGTGGTTTGACCTTAGGTGCCACCATTGGCGATGCCTTTATGCATATGTACGATTTAACCCGTGCTTGCCAAGTGCAATTGCAAGTCATGGCAACTGGCATGGCAACCATTTTAGTCGATCAGAGCATTGTCGATGGAATAAAAGCGCAAGCAAATATTGTTCATACGGGCAGTACTGGTGGTCAAAAGGCTTGGCCGGCAATGGTCAGAAAAGTCTATCGCGCTGATCCTAGCTTTGCAACTTAACAACAATAAAGCTGTATTTATATCTCGTTACGCCGCTATTGACATAAGTTCTCTGCGACAAACACTCACATATTTAGAGAAGATAAAATGAAAGTCACTCACGTAGAAATTTTTGATATTGAATGTCCAGATCGCGCCGGTTGGAACCCTGTTTTTATTCGTGTTCATACTGATGAAGGTATCTCGGGGGTTGGTGAAGCAGGCCTTGCTTACGATTGGGGACACAGCGCTGCCGCAGCGATGATTAAAGAAATTACCGAAGCGGTACTCATAGGTTTTGACCCTTTTAGAACCGAACTGTTATGGTCTAGAATGCTGCGTGAAAGCTTTTGGGGACTAGGCGGTGGACCGGTACTTTATTCAGCAATGAGTGCTATTGATACCGCACTTTGGGATATAAAAGGCAAAGCATTAGGTGTGCCTGTCTATCAACTACTTGGCGGTAAAGTTAACGATAAACTGCGTACCTATGCGAGCCAATTACAATTTGATTGGGACGTTGAAGTTAAGAAGCTATTTTTACCAGAAGAATATGCTGAAGCGGCATTAAAAGCGGTTGCAGAAGGTTATGATGCGGTCAAAGTGGACCCTATTGTTTATAATGCCGATGGCACTTCATCGTTCGATCGCACTAAATTATTTACTAAGCCGCAGATGCGTTTATTTGGTGACCGATTACGTGCTATTCGTGACGCGGTTGGTGAAGATGTTGATATTATTTTCGAATCTCATTCATTAATGGGCGCAGCTTCTGCGATTCAAATGGGCGAAATTGTTGAAGAAGTTGGCTGTATGATGTATGAAGAACCGGTCAATTACTTAAACGCTAAAGTGCATAAAAAAGTAGCGGAACGGGTTAATGTTCCTATTGCTGGCGGCGAACGTTTATATCATCGTTGGGATGTACGCCAGTATTTTGAAGATCAAAGTATTGATGTACTTCAGCCAGATGTAGGTTTATGTGGTGGTTTTACCGAGTCTAAAAAAGTCTGTGACTATGCTGATGTCTATGATATTCGTATCCAAGCCCATGTTTGTGGTGGCCCAGTAGCAACAGCAGCGTCTTTACATTTAGAAACGGCAATTCCTAACTTTTTAATCCATGAGCATCATACCTATGCGACGAAACATTGGAATCGTGAATTGTGTTTGCAAGACCCACAACCAATAAATGGCTTTTTCCAAGTGACAGAAGTACCAGGTTTAGGCATTGAATTAAATGATGAAATCGTGAAACGCTCACCACATGTTACGGTTAATTCATTAAAATAATCAGCTTCAATATCTTGAGATAAAAAATAAGGATGGCTAATCGCCATCCTTATTTATCACAGGTTACATATAATCAACGGGTAGTGCGGTAGTATATTTAATTTCTTCCATGGCAAAACTGGAACTAATATCGGCAAAGCTTGCTTGGCCGATGAGTTTTTTATAAAAAGCATCGTAGGCTTTCATATCAGAAACAACGACACGTAGTAAATAGTCTACTTCGCCACTCATTCGATAAAATTCAATGATTTCTGGAAACTCTTTTGAATTGATACTGAAATCATCAAGCCAATCTGGATTATGCTGGTTGGTTTTAATCATCACAAAAACTGTTAGGCCGACATTTAACTTTTCCGGATCCGCTAAGGCAACCCGTCCTTTAATAACACCATTTTTCTCCATGGTTTGAATACGTCGCCAGCATGGGGTCGTTGAAAGACCGACTTGAGCGGCAACCTCACTGACCGGTTGCGTACAGTCATTTTGTAATATTTTAAGAATTTTTCTGTCGAAGTTATCCATTAAGTCACCATGAAAGTGCGAAGTAATGAAATAGTATTTTATCTAAGGTGTTATGGGTAGATTTTTCTTCTTAATTTATAGGCTAATTAGATATTCGGTAGATGCGTAAGGCATTTTTATAAGATAATAATTCAAGCTCATTTATTGATAATTGTTGGTTGTCAAAATGGGTCAGCCAGTTTTTTTGATAACTCTCTTTAAATAAACATAAAGGAAAATTACTGGCTAGCATGGTTTTATTTAAACCAAAGGTGGCTAAACAATGTTTGAGGACACGCTGTTGCCATTGGGCGCTATATTGGCGATTAACCATTTCAAAGCCAGAGCATTTAATGGCAATATTTTCATAGCTACTAAGTGCTTCTAGGGCATTTTGCCAATATTGCCATTGTTTACTAGCAATATCTTCGGGTGGCCAACCCGCATGATTAATCACTAATTGTAGTGTCGGCAGTTCATTAATAATAGCTATTAATTGCTCAGTCGCTACCACATCAGTTAACGGCATTTGGCATTCAAAAATTAACTGTTGCTCGGCAAGTTGTGCTAAGTTTTTCTTAACGTGTGGATTTGATAAATACGCACAGGCATTTTCATCAAGAATATCACGAACACCGACTACTGACTTAAATCTACTGAGCTTGTCTAGTGTTTGTTGAAACTCGTTTGTTGGTAAAAGTAAATTAACGCTAGCGATAGATTTAAAGGGCAGGGAACAGCTACTTTCTAGCCAAGCAATTTCTCGCCAAGGCTGCTGATTATCAAACCCGGCTTCGATATGTACAAAACCGGCAAGTTGCAAAGGAGTAGATAAGGCTAAGTCTTTTTCTGTGAAACTTTGTGTAATGGTTCTTTTATCCAGCCAATAAGGTGGATTATCAGCTTTTAACCACTGGTAGTCGCCTTGTTCAAGGTTAAATAAATGCAGGTGTGGATCAATTATTTTCATCTTATTTTATACTCATTAACCCGTGAAACCGACAGGTATAACTGAAACCATCATAGTGAATTTACTTACAGGGAAGTGGCTACTTAGTTTTGTCAGGAATAAAAAAACTGTCATCGATTCACTGGTTTTCTCTTTGTCTTATCGACAAGCACTCGCTGTTGTTATCCCTAACCAAGTGAATTATTGTGCGGTATAACCGCCATCAATCACTTGTAAACTACCGGTGATAAACTTGGCTTTATCTGACGCTAAAAAATAAACTAATTCAGCGACTTCTTCGGGTTGACCTAAACGACCTAGTGGCTGTAATGCGGCTTCTTCAGCGTGTACTTCTGCTTTGTTGGCGCCAGAGCGTTGACAATAATTATTAATGGCTTGATGATATAAAGGCGTCTCAATTGTGCCTGGACATACCGCATTGGCACGAATATTAAAGCTCGCGTAATCAAGCGCGGTGGTTTTTGCGATTGAAGCAAGCGCGACTTTACTGATGTTATAGGCAAATGAATTTTGCTTAGCAATTAACGCTTGATCAGATGCCATTAATATAATCGCGCCATTTTTATTGGCTTTCATATCGGGTAATACCGCTTTTATCGCGGCATAAGCGCCCTTAACATTAATACTAAGGACTTTATCTAAATCAGCTGCCGAGGTGTTTTCAATATTCCCTGAAAAGTGAATGCCGGCATTCGAGACCAGCACATCAATAGTCGCTGTTTTAGCTATATTACTGATAATATTTTGTACTTGCTCAACATTACTTATGTCACAGGAAATATCAGCACCGCGCAGTATTTCAAGGTTACTTGGCTGTAAGTCTAAATTAAAAACCTGATAGCCTTTATTGGTAAATAATTGCACTATACTCAGCCCAATACCTGAACTTCCACCGGTAACAATACATGTTTTTTTCATAACTTCTCCTGTTCCTTGTTAGCGCTCTAATCGTTACTGTGTTTTGGCTGCAGCCAATTCAACTAAAGCGGCGGTGTACATTTTTAAATTTAAAACGAACTGTTTCATGGTAATAAATTCATGCTCAGAATGGCCGGTATAATTAGCATTTGGCATTGATGGCCCAAAGCTTACTGCATTTGGGAATAGGCGTGAATTTGTGCCGCCACCAATAGCAATAGGTTTCGCGTCCTTTATACCGGTAAAATGTGAAAATACCGCCAGTAATGTGTCGATATGTGGCGCATCGTTTTGAATAAAAGGGTCGCCAATATAATGTTCTAGTTCGGTAATGTCAGCCATATTTGTCAGCTTCCAAGTCGCAATAACGTGATTAATTTCTTCTGTTAGCTGTTGCGCTGACTTACCACGCGGACGACGAATATTAATATTCAATTCAATATTATTTTTAAATTGCTTAATAACCGTGGGTGAAACCGTCATAGGTCCCATAAAGTCATCACTGTAGGCTATGTTACCAAAGTTTTTTCCTTCCAAACCTAAACCAATATTGTCATTAATAAAGTTAACTAAAGTACCTGCACCATTGCTAGGCCAGCGAGTTTGCGATAATAAACCCGCTAAAAATGGAATGGCATTTAGGCCTTCTTGTGGCTTAGATGAATGAGCTGATTTTCCTAGTGCTGTAATCGTTAAGGTGTTTCCTTTTAACTCTAAATCAAAACTAATACCTTGGTATGTCCTTGCTTTATCCATCAGTTGTTGCAGCAACGTAAGGTCAGCATTTTCAATCACCGCTTTAGCATCTTCAGGTATTTGACTACCAAAAAAACCACCACTAAATTCACTGAGGTAAGCATCAAAACCGCTGTAGTTGTTTTTGTTAAAGGCTATTTTTATTGTCCCGTAGCCTTTTTCAGCAGTGACAACCGGGTATTCTGCGTCAATGGTAATATTGGTTTGTGGCAATGTGTGGGTTTTAATATAGGCTTCTAATGGTCCCCAGTCTGATTCTTCTGCCATATAAACATATAGTTCAATACGTTTGTTGAGTGTTATATTTTTGTCTTTAATCGCTTTCATTGCATAGAGGGCAGTTGATATTGGCCCTTTGTCATCCTCGGTACCACGAGCGATAAGTTTGCCGGGCTCTGAGGTGGTATCAAGTTCAAACGGAGATTTTTGCCATTTCTTTGGATTTACCGGTTGTACGTCACCGTGGGTAATTATTCCTAAACGCTCTTCGCTTTTACCTAAGCCAATAACAATTACATAACCGTCGTCGGTATAATCGAAGCCTAAATCTTCAGCTTGTTTTTTTAACTCTGCTTTAAAAGCTATATGTTCAGGGTTGTCGTTAGCTGAAACACCATCAATCGCTAAGGTATTGTATTTCACTAACTCAGCTAAACTGGCAACCATAGCTTGTTGATAGGTTTGCACGGCGTAATCGGCTGTTTGCTTTGCTGTCGAGCTGACCTCTGCTGAAAATACCGGTAAAGTGATAAAGGTGAATAAGGCGAGTGAAGCTATTTTATTGAACACAGACTTTCCTTTTTGTAATGGCGATAACTCATTTGTTATATTGTATCGATAAAGTGATTTACTAAACAGGGACAAACTTTAAAAAGTGTACCAGAAGCGTTTAATTATCTTTTAATCCCTTACTTAGAGCTAATTTTTGATATTAGTTCAACCTTGTTGTTTATTTTTTGTGGCATTGCAGAGCAGGTGTTTAAATAGCTTGGTACTGGTATGCTATGGAAAAAATTAATTGAGAAAATGAGGAAATAAAATGTCTGAAATAATGATACGTGAAGCAACCATCGCTGATGCCGAGCTTTTGTTAATGTTTATCAAAGAGCTCGCTATTTATGAAAAAGCTGAAGATGAAGTGTATGCCACGGTTGAAACGATAAAAGAGACAATGTTTAGTGAAAACACACAAGTACATGGGCTAATTTGTGAGCTTGATGGTGTTGCTATTGGAACAGCGATTTACTTTTATAACTATTCAACATGGTTAGCAAAGTCAGGTTTATATCTCGAAGATTTGTATGTAACGCCAGAGCATAGAGGAAAAGGAGCGGGTTTAAAATTATTAAAAAATATGGCTAAAACCGCTATTGATAAAGATTGCGCACGTTTTGAGTGGAGCTGTTTAGACTGGAACAAACCTTCACGTGACTTTTACCAAGCGATAGGCGCTGTGTCTCAGGATGAATGGGTAGGTTATCGTATGACAGGCAAAACGTTAGTTGATTTTGCCCAATCATAGCTGACTAAATTCTTTAGCGTTAGGGTAATGTCTACTTACTCCAACGCTAATGATTAAGACGGGTAATTTTGTAAATCATGAAGCTCCTGGCGTAATCGTTTTCTGTCTTTATACGTTTCAATTTCGCGCCACTTTCTTTTGCGTGAGCGCGACTCTTTTTGATCCGTGAGTAAACCGTCGAAAAGGCTAAATATTTCATCATATTCATCAACACTATTATGTTCCATGATTATTCCTTATTGAGCTTTATTGAGTTAACGTGAAGCACTTTACAAGTTGAATATGACTTTTTTCTTACTAAATTGTGACAATTAAAATACGTATAGTTTTATTGATGTAGAGCAAAAAAATAAAGCTTGGCTATACTTATTTTTATAGAGTCTTTTATAGAGTTAGTGATGAAAAAAAGTAGTGACATAGAAATAATTTCTCAAGCAGAGTTAGACAACCTATTACGTATTAATGAGTTTATAGAGCAAGTCGATGAGAACTCGTTGGTTAGTGAACTTAAACTCGCGATATTAGACTCGGGTAAATTAGAATTAACGCAATGGCAAAGCTTGCGGGATCATATTCGAGAAATAGAGGAACTTATTCCTCATATCGACTTGATTATTAAACTTAAGAAAGAACGCCCACCTAGTTGATTTTAAGCGCTTATCGTCAATTAATATTTAACAAGTATAAAAGTAAATCAAAGCCGATTATTGTTAAATATTTGGCTTTTTTAATTTTATCTTTAATAAGTATATCGATGAAGTCTTATCAATAAATTGTGGTAATCACCGCTAATGACTTACGTTGTGCTTACAGAGTGTATTGTGCGAGCTATGAATATGTTTTCAAAAAGTGTCGTTGTTTTATTTTTAATTGCTCTTGGCCTGCTCTTTATGATGCAAGAAATAGCGTTATGGGTGCTAGTGAGTTACTTGAGCCTAAGTTTACTAACATTTGTACTCTATGGCATTGACAAAAGAAATGCGATAAAAGAGCGAAGGCGCATTTCAGAAAAAACACTACAGGTCTTTGCGCTACTTGGTGGATGGCCTGGCGCGTTATTAGCTCAGCAAGCTTTTCGACATAAAACCCAAAAAAGGCCTTTTATTTTTGTGCTCTGGTTCGCTATTTTGATTAATGTTATCGCTTTGGGGTATTCTCAGTATCTGGGGTTTTAAAAAGAGTAGCACAAGTAAGGGTTTTGCTACTCTTTACGTTATTTAAGCTATAAATATCAATTAATTATAATGCTTTAAAACGAATTGCAGCACCGCCACTTGTCGCTAGGGGTAAGACTAATTGGTCGTTAGCAGTGACTTGCTTGCTTTCAATGATCATTTCATAGGGATTGTTAATCCACTCTGCGTTTTTACCATCGCGATAAATTTGTGCTTGATAGCGCTTATTCTTATCAAGAAAATCTAACGGCAATGTTAACGTGCGTGCTTGCTCATCAGTTAATGCGCCAACAAACCAATCATCACCGCCGCTTTCTTGCCGAGCAAAAGCAACATATTCACCGACCTCACCAGCAATCGCTATACTCTCATGCCAATCGGTTGGTACATCTTTAATAAATTGAAATGCCGCTAAATTTGCTTGATAGTTTTTAGGTAAATCTGCTGCCATTTGAATAGGGCTATAGAGCACCACGTATAGTGCTAATTGTTTTGCTAGTGTGGTTTGCGGGCGATTACTTTTATCACCCAAGCCATTAAAGCTCATATCGAAGATACCCGGTGTAAAATCCATTGGTCCAGCTAACATGCGAGTAAAGGGTAAAATGGTGGTATGCTCAGGCGGGTTTGGCGGTGTGCCCCAAGCATTAAATTCTTGGCCACGAGCGCCTTCTCTTGAAATCCAGTTAGGGTAAGTTCTGCGTAAACCGGTAGCTTTAATCGGTTCATGGGTGTTAATACTAATTTTGTGTTTCGCTGCTTCTGTAATGCTGTGTAAATACTCACTCACCATGAACTGACCGTCATGCCATTCTTTTCTAATTATCCCGTGCTCGTCAATGCGTTTAATATCACCACCGTCAGCAACATAACCTGTTTTTACTTGTCTTACGCCATGCTTTTCATAAAGAGCATAAGCATCATTCATTTGATTACGATAATTAGTCACATTCCCTGAGGTTTCATGGTGGCCAATTAATCGTACCCCTTTTTTTTCACCATAAGCCGAGATTGCAGCGATATCAAAATCATCATAAGCCTTACTGAAATTAAATACGTCACCGTTGAAAAACCAATCGCCATCCCAACCTAGATTCCAACCTTCAACCAACACTCCTGCAAAGCCATGCTCTGCGGCAAAGTCGATGTAACGCATGGTTTCACTGGTGGTCGCGCCATGTTTTTCGCCGCTACCCCAGGTATTAGCGTTGATGTGCATTCCCCACCAAATCCCAACATATTTAGCCGGTTCAACCCAAGAAACATCGCCTAACTTATTAGGCTCGTTAAGATTTAATATCAGGTCAGAATTGAGTAAGCCAACCGCATCTTTACTGATTTGAATAGTACGCCATGGACTTTTAAAATGGGTTTTTGTTTTAACTAAGACGCCGTCTGACCAAGGGGTTAAATTAGCTTTTAAGACACCAGGACGTTTTTGATTAATTGTCATAGCGGCATAATCAACTAACGCCGCTTCATGAATACTTAAATGAGTGCCTGAGTCTAGTTTAAAGGTAAAAGGTGTATGGGCGCGGTCAACCGAGGCTAGTTTGGTGGTGTTATATATGTATTCATAACGATTCCAACCACGTGCGGGGATCCACCATGCGGTGGCTTTATCGGCATCATTTATGACAAATTCAGTGAATTCATTAATGATTTCTACGTGCTCAATATCTTGTTGCTTTGGTACTTCGTAACGAAAACCAACCCCGTCATTAAACAAACGAAAACGTACTTTAAATTTTTTAGTCTCTGTTCTGTTGTTAATTGCAAAAGTCACTAATAATTCATTGTGCTCATCAGTGACATTTTTACGTTCACCCCAAGGTAGTTGCCATACTTCTTTGGCTGATTGGGTTTCACTTGATGAAATAGTAAAGCCGTCACTAAAAGCAATTGTATCTTTGAATGCTAAACCTAAACGCGAGCGTTGTATAATGCTTTCACCTAAAAAGCTCATTTCGTAATTAGGTTTTCCTTGGTCATTAACACTGAGAATTATTTTTCCGTCGGGTGACGTTAACTTAAGGGTTTGTGCAAATAAACTGTGAGATGAAATCAGTACAGCAAGGCTGAGTATAATTTTTTTCATGGATATTCCTGATGTTTTTTATTACATCAAGCATAAAGGACTGACACCAATTTACAGCTAAGCTACATACGTATTCATAAGTTTATCGTTAATTAATCGTTAATTAGTTAATGAAAACGGTGGTTGCTATGGTTAAAGGTGTCAATAATGCACAGCTAACATTGTAGGCAAGGTATTTAGGGTGTTTGCCAATATCTTCTTTAAATTTTATCGCGCCATATAAAGCAGCAAAGGCTAATGCTTGTGGAATAAACGCCAGTGCACTCATTATCGGTAATAACTTTTGGCTAATAAAAAAGCCAAGTAGTAACGTTGCGCACAGTGCAAAAATTGCAAAAATGGCATTGCTTGCTTTAATGCCAAAGGCAATTGGAAAATGGTTTCGACCGATACTTTTATCAGCATCAATATCAGGATACTGATTTAAAAGTAATAAGTTGTTAATAAGAAAAAAAGGGATCAAACCTATTAGCCAAGGTGTTGTTGAAAAATGGCCAGATAAAATAACTTGGGTGCCTGCCACCATCAGTAAACCAAAACAAAGTCCGGGGGCAACTAAACAGATAATCGGCCATTTATTAATCCACTTTGTGTAACCAATAATAATGGCCAATCCAAGTAACCCCATCGGCACTAAGGTAATAACTGCTCTGCCATAGAGAGTGACGAAATAAACACCAATAAGAAAGGTTAAAAGGGTTGTGACAATTGCGGCGTTTTTTACCCAGGGAAGTAACCTAGGTTGCTGAGATAATAAACCGCTACCACCGCTAAAGGGTGTTCTAATTGTTTTCAGATCTAAGCCGCTCACGTAGTCTTGATATTCATTAATGGTGTTAACGGCAATGTGCGCAGAGATCCCCCCTAACACGGCAATGGCTAATACAGCATAATCAATCACACCTTGCTCAGCATAACTAATACTGGCACCAAGAAAAATACAAACAGGGGCTAATACTAAGAAAGGTACGCGAAATGATGGAATGATGGCGGTTAATTTCATGCTTATTTATTATTTACCTAGATAGTAAAATATTAGCGAAAAGCTGCTTTATGTTGACCGCTATTGTCGTTGAAAGGCGTTTTCACACCTTTACTCTGTTACTAAACAAAATGGTTGTCATTGATAGCGCTCGGTGACGATAGATAGCAATGTTAACGATAATTTGTGACTAATACTCTTGGTAGTTATCTTTACCCGTTAGGTCTAGCAAGTAAGTTGTCTTGTGAATACAAATGTAAATAACAGCCTTTGCCTGCTAAAGTTAACTGGTAAGTAATTTCAGCCCTTTCTAAAAAACCTTGTTCGATAAGCCCGTTATCGATTAAAAAATCAAACATAGTATTAGACAGTTCGCCTATTTTAGCTTTTGCGCTTATTTCCATTTTAGTGGCAACTCCTTTAATAGAGTTAATAGCGTATAGGGCACGAATAATTGCTGCTTCTTTATCACCTATGCTTGGCATACGGCCTTGGTAGGGGGGGAGTTGTTTAGTCGGATATTTGCCATAAACAGTCTTATAAGAGGCTTGCATTGCTTGAATATCATCATCTTTATTATTGGTCAGTTTAAAGATGTGAAAAACGCCGGTTTCTTTACTGAGGTAATCGACTTTGGCTAAAAAAATAGGTAAAGCACATCCTTGAGCAACATGGTAAAAGCCTGTTTTCCATTTTGCTACTCCGCCTCGTGTACCTTCTGGAGTAAATAAGAAAAATACTCGTTTACCTTTTTGTGTTTCAATAAATTGCTTGATTTGTTCAACTTGACCTAGGCCTGTAGATGAGCGATCAATAGGCATAGCGCCAAGGTACATCAACCAACGACCTAAAAGAGGTATGCGGCACATACTGTCTTTAATAGAAAAATATATTTTCACATCTTGCAATATCGCAGCGCCAAGTGCATAGACAAAATCCCAATTCGATGTGTGCGGTGCTGCAATAGTAATACCTGCACCTTCGGGAGTGGCTGTACATAATTTCCAGCCGGCAACTTTAAACCAAAGGCTAAAAAGGAACTTTAAAATGTATTTGCTAAAAATACCGTCAAAGATTGTTTTTTCACGGATACGAAGATTTTTGTTGGCCATAATAAGATTGTATTAAGAATTAGTGATTAATAGTAAATAATAACATATTTATACGGTTTATTTGACGCTATAGATCAATATATGAGTTGGCAGTTGTATTGATCAAAACAGAGCTAAAGACTACTTGGAGTGATATTAAAATAAATGACTTCCTGTGTTCAAGTCATTTGCAAAGAAAAATTGTTCTAGTAAAAAAACCATCAGTATTATTTCTATCTTTAAAACACGCTAAATATCAAAGGAATAGTTACTTTTAAAGGCTAACCTAACCTGCAATGGCAGTGCTGATTAAGCTCCTTTTTTACTGTTTCAAATGGCTATTATCTTTTTTTGATAAAAACACTGGTGGTTAACGCCGGAACAGAAAAATGGTTTTCATTGCTACTACTTTTTTTAACAATTTTATCAACACCACTGCTTTGAATTGGGTGCAATTGATATTGTGCGGCCTCTTCAAAAGCGATTGTTTTAGCGGTGGTGCTGGTATTAAAGATAACGACGAGCGCTGAAATATCAGTATCTACTTGTTGCGATTGTTCTGCATCATCAATACTCATCACAATTAAGCCCATTTGTTGTTCTTTACCAGTATTGTGAAATTTTATACGCTTTATTATTTGTTCACTGCTGGTAAGACGAAAAAGAGGGGTACTCATGCGCAGGCTAATAAACTCTTTAAACACTTCTGCACTAAACTCTATATCACTTGGGCTAACAATATCTCGCCCTTTATTTTTTGCCAGTACTTTTTTAATCAGTGGCCAGTTTGCTTGGTCTTTATCTGCTGGCGGTAAACCGACATTATAATTATTGCTTTGCTTGGTAAAATCGACTTTATTAAACCAATCACCATAGTCGTAACTATCGCGTAAAAATGACTTTGAACGTAAAAATTCTGAGCCCATATGTAAGAATGGAATACCTTGCGCGAAAATAGCAAAGGCCAATGATTGTAAGTGAATACGAACGCGATCTTTTGTTGAGGTATCAAAGGGTAAGCGGTATTGATTATTGTCCCATAATGTTTGGTTATCGTGTTTAGATACATAGTTAATGGTATCGGCAGGGTCTAATGCATAACCGGTCGGTTGGTCACCATAAGGGATTTCTTTACCGGTAACGTTTTTACCTTGAGCATTTTCAAGAGGGAAATTGGCTAAATTAGCGGCTAAACCAATACGTAATTGATCTGCGGCGAGTAGATAAGCTTTATCTGATGCTACCCTTTCTACTAATTCGTTAGGCAAGGTGCTTAAACCACTGCCGATACCTTGGCTTTTACGAATGTCATCGCCGCTGGCGCTAAAGGCGCCACCACGAACTGCATCGCGTAAACGGTCGGTAAAGGTACCGATTTCTGTGCCAGCCAATGCTGATTGGCTAGCTTGTGTAAAACGCTGATTATTCGCCACCTCACCAAAATTCCACCCTTCACCATAAAAGTAGGTATCTTTATCAACCGCTTGTACTGCTTTTCTGGCTTTAAGCATTGCCGATTTTGGTTGGTGTGCCATAAGATCGAAGCGAAAACCGTCAATTTTGTAGTCTCTTGCCCAAACAATTAATGAGTCTGTCATTAACTTTTCCATCATGACATTTTCTGTGGCGGTGTTATCACAACAGGTTGATTGCGCGATTTTTCCGCTGATAGGGTCAAGGCGATGATAATAATTAGGCACAATTTTATCAAGTACAGCAGTTGGTGCTAACCCTGCTTGATGGGTATGGTTATAAACGACGTCCATGATGACGCGAAAGCCTAAGTTATGAATACTTTGCACCATTTGACGAAATTCAATAATACGTGCTGAGCCTTCAGGGTTTTGCGCATAACTGCCCTCTGGAACCGTATAATGGAAAGGGTCGTAGCCCCAATTGTAATTATCAATTTTTCTAATCGAACTGACTATCGCTTGGCGCTCGTCTGTTGCTAAGGGGAGTGTTTCTAAATATGCTCGTAGCGTTAGTTTTTTCTCATGCTGAGCGCAAAGCTGATGCGCTGGCATAAGTTGGCAAAGTTTATCTATTGTGTCGTTAAGATCTAATACCTGAGCGCTGTTTTCGTTAGCCGTGCCAATATCAAAGGTGGGGAGTAGGTGAATATTGTTAATACCTGCTTTTTGTAACTCCTTAAAGTGTTTAATGCCCGCGCTATTTTTTTCGCTAAAAGCAGCGTACTTTCCACGAACTGCAGGTGATGAGAGTTGCGGGTCGTGGGCACTAAAATCACGAATGTGGGTTTCATAGAAAATATTATCTTCAGGGTTCTTAATTAAAACATCTTGCTGTAATTCCCAGCCAACAGGTTTGTTTTTTGAGTCGGCTAAATTGATAGCATGTGAATACTCACTGTTTGTTGAAAGACTTAAAGAATAGGGATCTGTGGTGGTTAATGTTTCAATTTTATCGCTAGCAGGGTGATATATTGTCAGCTGATACTGGTAGTAAAGCTCTTGTTGACTATTAATAACGGCACCAGACCAAATACCGGTATTGCTATCTTCTTTAAGGGGCACAACCTGTGTCGCTTGCTGGTCTTTATTAAACGCTAATAAGGTTACCTGTTTTGCGGTCGGTGCCCAAAGTGCAAATTCAATCGAACTTTCATTGAGAGTGGCCCCTAAATTCTTCACTTCATCGGCGTCGTTATTTTGTGAGGTAAACAAAACATCCAATAATTGCGCCGTTTGTACCTGTGCGGTGTGAGTTGAACGTGTGTTTTCGCTTACAGAGCTGACATAGACTTTATTTTTCAGCCCTTTTTTAATTTTATCATCAGCCAGCTTTACCTCAAATAGATTAAAAGAACGTAAATGTCTGGGGATAAGCTGATGATTTATTTCTCCAGTGAAGGGCGTAAGCGTGACTTGTTCAATATGCTCGCCGTCTTCAAAGTTCAAGGTATGTTGTTGATGTAAATTATCTTTAGGTAATAAAAGCAGCTCTGGGGTCAGCCAATGTGCAGAGAAGTCTTGGCTTACTAAAGGGAAAACAGTTTTTTTTTTGCTGCTTTTAACCGTGTCTGTATTATTTATAACTTTATTCGTTAAATTTTGATGAGAATATATTGTCTTTTGACCGTCATAAAAACAGCCACTTACTAATATGGCTAATAAGATTATTAAAGTAAAATGTATAGGTTGTTTAAGGGGAAATAATAAATAATTTGGCATAATGGTCAGCAATTAAATAAATGATTGGAGTAATCTACTCAGCTACGGAAACTTTAAACAGATAAACATGATGTTTACATACGTATTCAAAGCAAATAAGCTTTTGGGAAGTCTAATTCTGTCTACATGGTAAGACTAACTATGCCACGAAACGGTGACATATTTTATTAGATAAGGTAAAAAATGAGATAAAGATTAATGTTATTTTAATGTCTAGCTATTAACAGCCAACAGAAGTCAGTATTACTCTAATTTAAGAGCCTGCCTTTAGAGGTATATCCTTATAACAAACTATTCTCATAATGACTTGTGAATGAATAGTCTAGCTATTGATCGTTGAATACGTATGCATCAGTTTATTGCTATGTGAATACGTATGCATAAGGTATTCATCCCATTGTAAGCCGTCTATATTGAGATGTCTGCAAACGAAGCAGAACAAAATAAAAGCAATTACATCAGTTATACAAACTGAGAGAAACATAAGTTCGGATGGAATTTGGGAGATACCATACAATGTTAAAGTTTAATCCAAGTAAAGTAACCATAGCAATAATTTCTAGTGGTTTGATGGCACTAAGCTCATCAGCCTATGCAGTCGAAGAAACAAATAAAGAAAAAGTAAGTGAGCAAGAAATAGAAGTTATTACAGTAACGGGTATTCGAGGCAGTTTACAAAGAGCTCAAGCGATTAAAATGAGCACCAATTCAATTGTCGAAGTTATTTCTGCAGAAGATATTGGCAAGCTACCTGATACCAGTGTTGCTGAATCGCTTTCGCGGTTACCTGGTGTTACAGGTGAGCGTCGAAATGGTCGAACAAGTGGCTTATCGGTTCGTGGCTTTAATGAAAACTATATTGGTACTTCACTCAATGGCCGTGAACTATTGGGTATGGGCGATAATCGAGGTGTAGAATTCGATTTATACCCCACTGAAATAGTTTCAAACATCGTCGTCTATAAAACGCCAGAAGCAGGGCTTATTTCACAAGGTATCGGCGGTACAATTGATTTACAGACAATCAGTCCACTGTATTCAGATCCAACAATGACTTTTAATGCCAACCTTGAGAAAAATGAAAAAGATGCGGCGAACCCTGATTACGATAATGATGGACACCGCTTGTCATTTAACTTTGTCGATAAGTTTGCGGATGACACTTTAGGTTTAGCGCTTGTTTTATCAACACAAGAAACACCTCGTCAAGAAGAGAATTTTCGCGCTTGGGGTTATGCTGATACCCCACAAGGTGACAAAATTTTAGGCGGTCATGACTCTTTTTCGCGTTCAGCCTTAATGGAACGTGACTCAATTGCCGCTGTTATTGAATATGCTCCCAATGACAAGCTGAAAATTCAACTTGATGCATTATACATCGATTTTAAAGAACATGATGTAAGACGTGGTCTAGAAGAAGGTGGACCCGTGTGGGGAGGTGTAAACTACACCGCAACAAATACTGAAGATGGTTTGGTAACCTCTGGTTACTGGGATGATTTTCATTCGGTTGTGCGTAATGATGCCAGAACACAAGAATCTACATTAACCACTTTTGGCTTAAACGTTGAATATGCACTAAATGAAAATTGGACGGTTGAAACAGATTTATCTATTGGTGATGTTGAAAAGTCTATTATCGATTTAGAAAGTTATTCGGGTACAGGACGCGCAGGTGTTGATGGACGACCCTCTGCAGCTCGTTCATGGGAAATGACCTCTACAGGTGTAATGTTTAGTGACCATCCTACACTTGCAGGTGTTGATTACACGGATGAAAGCTTAATACGTCTTGCTGGCCCTCAGTCTTGGGGTGCACCTGTTATCGGTGGTGATGCACAAGATGGTTTTGTTAATCGTCCTGAATTTGAAGAATCTCTTGATAGTATTCGTTTCCAAGTCAAAGGTGTTGTTGATTATAGCCTTGTTCGTGGTGTTGAATTAGGAGTTATTTATTCTGAGCGAGAAAAAAATAAAATCAATGAAGGTGACTATTTAACCTCTCCAGAATACCCTAGTGATGGACCTATCCCTAATGTGTTAGGCGTAACTGATTTAAGTTTTGTTGGAATTAACGGTGTCCTTGCTTACGACAGTATAGATTTGTATAACAGTGACTATTATAAGGCTACAGAAGCATCTTTAGTACAAACCGATCGTTTAGGTGATACTTATAAAGTTGAAGAAGAAACGTTAACACTTTATGCCAAATTAAATTTAGAAGCTGAACTGGGTGATGTCTATATGACAGGTAACTTTGGTTTACAGTATGTTGATGTTGATCAGTGGGCTTCAGGGTTTTCTACCGTAGAAAATACAGAAGCTTACGTTGTGGCAACGTCGGTAACTGATGGCGCATCTTATTCGGATATATTACCTACCTTAAATTTAAGCTTTGAGATTGCTGAGAACCAATTTATTCGTACAGCAATGGCTAAAGTTATTAGTCGTCCTCGTATGGATGATATGCGCCCTAATGCACGTGCAACCTTCGCTTATAATGATAACCAAATACAAAGTAGCGATCCTGAAAATGGTCCATGGTCAGGTAGTGCAGGTAACACTCAATTAAAGCCTTATGAAGCTAATCAATTTGATCTTTCTTATGAAAATTATTTTTCAGATGATGGCTATTTCGCAGCTACTTTTTTCTACAAAGACTTAAAGAACTGGCATCGTGGCAATCGTGAATTAACTGATTTTTCTGATGTATATATTGCTGATTTACATAAAGACAGTAGTGGTGACGCGCCTAAAACACTTACTGGGTACGTTGATACCAATACGGATGGTTTTGAAGGATTTGTTCGCGGCTATGAACTGCAAGCAAGTATGCCATTTCGTTTAGTCCATGAATCACTTGATGGTTTTGGCTTAGTGGTTAGTGCAACTTTCTTAGATGGTAAATTAGATGCCACAGAAACGACAGACGAGGGACGAATTCCTGGTCTATCAGAAGAAAGTTATTCGTTAACAGCATATTACGAGCGTAATGGTTTTGAAATTCGTATTGCGGGTACCAAGCGTGATAATTTCTTAACAGAAACACGTGGCGGTAGTTTGTCTTTAGTTGAAACGGATGATTTAGGTGCTGAAATTTGGGATGCACAAATTAGCTACGATTTCGCAGAATCGGGTATTAAATCGTTAAAAGGTTTACGTGTGACACTACAAGCACAAAATATTACTGATGAAGATACTATTCAAGCCGAAGCCCTTGATGCGAGACAAATTAAGTCTTATCAATCGTTTGGTGCGAATTATTCGTTAGGTATAAACTATAAGTTTTAGATGAATAATAGTTAACATTTACCGTTAACGTAAAGCCTGTCCTTGTGGGCAGGCTTTTTTTATAGCGACGTTAATCAATATTAGGAGGAAGTGACGTGAGTCATACAATTAAAAAAGTTGTGATACTTGGCGGAGGCACCGCAGGTTGGATCTCAGCTGCTTTATTAAAAAAATTATTGGGTAGTGCCGTTAGTATTGAATTAGTTGAATCCGAAAAAATTGGCACTATCGGTGTTGGTGAAGCGACTATTCCCCCTATTCAACACTTAAATAACGTATTAGGTATTAATGAAGTAGAATTTATCAGAGAAACAAAAGCGACCATAAAATTAGCGATTAAGTTTGAGCACTGGAAAACGCAAGGGCATAGTTACTATCATAGTTTTGGTGCAGTTGGAAAAAGCCCCGCATTCTGTCATTTTCATCATCTTTTAAAACGTGATAATCAGTTAGAAAACGACGAGCATCTTTGGCAATACGATCTTAATTATTTATGTGCTGAAGCGGGTAAATTTGCCAAAATTAATAGCAAAGACCCTATTTTAGATATGCCTTATGCTTATCATTTCGATGCAGGTTTATATGCAAAGTTTTTGCGTAAACTCAGTGAAAAAATGGGAGTTGTTAGAAAAGAAGGGATAGTTGAACAGGTTAAACAATGCAATGAGTCAGGATTTATTCAAGCACTAAAATTAAAAAGTGGCCAAGAAATAACCGGTGACTTTTTTATTGATTGCTCAGGCATTGCGGCGCTTTTGATTCAGAAGAAGCTGAATACTGGTTATGAAGATTGGAGTCACTGGTTGCGATGTGACCGCGCTATTGCTGTACCTTCAGAGCGAGCAGAGACAACGCTAAATTATACTCGGTCCATCGCTCATGAAAGTGGCTGGCAATGGAGCATTCCTTTACAGCATCGTAACGGTAATGGTTTAGTTTATAGCAGTAATTATTGCTCTGAAGATAAAGCCATGGATTTATTAATGAGTAACCTTGAAGGTAAAGCTATTGCCGACCCTAAAATTATAAAATTTCAAACCGGTAGACGTTACAAACAGTGGAACAAAAATGTTGTTGCTGTTGGACTCTCAAGTGGTTTTCTTGAGCCTCTTGAGTCAACCAGCATTCACTTAATTCAATCAGCCGTTGTTCGCTTAGTGCATTTATTTCCACATCACGGTGTCAATGACACACTCGTGACAGAATATAATAAGCAATCAGCAGTAGAATATGATCAAATAAAAGATTTTCTTATTTTGCACTATCACGTTAATCAGCGTGAAAACAGTGATTTTTGGCGTGATATGCGTAATATGGATATTCCCGATAGTCTTCGTCATAAAATCGAAATATTTAAAGAAAATGGTCGACTGTTCAGAGACCAAAATGATCTCTTTCTTGAAAACTCATGGCTACAAGTAATGATAGGGCAAGGTATTGTGCCGCGAGATTATCACCCTCTTGCAAATAATATGTCTTTAGCACAACTACAAGCGACCTTAAAAAAAATTAAAGAAATAAAGCAAGAACCGATGAGTAAATTACCAAGTCATGATGATTTCTTAAAACATATTATGAAAATATAAAACAGAAATAACGGTTGGCCTTAATCATTATATGGTTTTGAATACGTATGCAGGGCCTTGCTGGCAATCAAGCAAGGAAGTAACGTGGCTAAATATTGAGTACCTATTTAATATATGTTACTCGTGTCTATTTGAAAAGAGTCAATTAAGTCATGTTAGCGATTCAAAAAAACCTCAGTAAATCTTTTTATATGCTATTGAGCTTACCTGCAACAGCGATGGGGTTTGCTTTGTCGGTACAAATATCAGCGCTTAGCTGGATATTAACCACTCAATATGGTCTTGATATTCATCAGGTTGGCTTAGTGTGGGCCGCGGGACCGATTGCGGGGATTTTGGGGCAAGTTATTGTCGGTATTATTAGTGACAAGGTGTGGTTTTGGAATGGTCGTCGTCGTCCGTTTATCCTCATCGGAGGTGTGTTGGCCGGCATGATGTTATTGGCTTTGCCCAATATCGATATTGTATCTTCAACGCTTGGCATCTCAGGATTACTCGGTGTAGCGATTGCTGTCGCGTTAACTTTAGATTTATCGATAAATATTAGCTTTAATCCAACCCGTGCCATTATCGCGGATGTAACCCCTGAAGGTGATGCTCGCACTAAAGGTTATACTTGGATGCAAACGGTATCAGGCTCTTTTGGTGTATTAGCTTATGCGGTTGGCGCTACGTGGGGGAATTTCGTACTCATTTACTTAGGCGCAGGATTAGTATTTTTTCTATCAATATTTACTCCTTTTTTTATTACCGAACCGAAAGAATTATTAGTAAGCCAAAGCGATATTATCCAAGAAAAAGTATCGTTCACAATGGTATTGATGAACATAAAACCCCTATGGGGCTTCATTATTTACGATATTTATGCGATGGCTTTACAAATATCTGGTATAAAAACCAATCATTACTGGGCTGAAGTTATTGCGGCAATCATTACTTTTTATTTTGTGATTATTACTTTATTTGCTAAAGAGAGTCGTAGTGATAATAGCATTGGTTTTAGAAAAGTATTAGCAGCTCATTCCTTTAGTTGGATTGGCGTACAAACAATGTTTGTTTTTATTATTGCTTTTCTGCAAGACAAAATGCCAAGTTTGTCAGATGATGATTTAGGTAAAGTGATAGCGATGAGCTTTCTCATTTTAAGTGCGGTATCTGCGTTATTGCCGGCATTTGTACTTGAACCTATTTCGAAAAAAATAGGACGAGTAAAAACCCACACTTATTGTATTACCAGTATGGCGATTGGCTATGGGCTAGTGTCGGTATTTGGCGATGTAAAAGTAGTACTTTACTTACTAATGGCGCTATTAGGTGTTGGCTGGTCGGCCATTATTAGTTTACCGTTTGCCATAATGTCTGAAAAAGTTGAACAGTCGCGCATGGGCTTATACATGGGCTTATTCAATTTGTCTGTTGTGTTACCCCAATTATTAGTAAGCTTAGCGATTGGTTTATTTATCAGTAAAGTTGCCGACAAAAGCTTAGTGTTTCAAATTAGTGCTGTCGCGCTTGCTGTGTCAGCACTGGCGTGGACCAAAGTTAAAGAACATAGCAAAGACTAGTGTTTAGATAAAATAAAGCGATAAATCTTAAATGGCTTATCGCAGTTCAGTGTATCGATTTAATAACAGCCATTAAACATTCTTTTCGTTTAATGGCTAGCCTTCTATAGACAACCCACCCCCATTTAAATTATAAAACGTGCAACGTTATACTTTAGGAACTGACATGAAAGTTTTTCAACACTTAGCGCTACTCTTTTTCTGCACCGCCATCGTTTTTAATGCCGATGCGGAGATAAATGAAAATACCACTATTAACGATATTCATCAGCAAATGCAAAGTAAGCAAATAACCAGTGAGCAATTGGTGCAATTCTACTTAAAGCGCATCGACGCATTTGATGATAATGGCATGAAGTTAAATTCTGTGGTGCAGTTAAATAAAAATGCACTGCAGCAAGCGAAAGATCTTGATGAATATTTCCTGAAAAATGGCTTTAAAGGTAGTTTGCATGGTATTCCCATTCTTCTTAAAGACAATATTGACACCACTGATGGTATGGCGAATACCGCAGGTTCAACCGCGTTAGCCAATAATTTTCCAGATGATGATGCCTTTTTAGTTAAGCAACTCAAAGAAGCTGGCGCGATTATCTTAGGAAAAACCAATTTAAGTGAATGGGCAAACTTTCGCTCGACAGCTTCATCAAGTGGCTGGAGCGGTTTATATGGACAAAGTAAAAACCCTTACGATACAACAACCAGTCCTTGTGGCTCTAGTTCAGGTTCTGGTATTGCTGCTGCAGCACACTTTGCCACGGTAACCATAGGCACTGAAACTGATGGTTCAGTTACTTGTCCGGCGGCAATTAATGGTGTTGTTGGCATCAAACCAACATTAGGCACTGTAAGTCGCGACGGTATTATTCCTATTGCGCACAGCCAAGATACTGCCGGCCCTATGGCGAGGAATGTAACCGATGCGGTTATTCTTTTAGCGGCAATGGTAAAAGCAGATCCAAGTGATCAAGATGTAATGTCTTCAACAATAGATTATCTCTCACACTTAAAGCTTGATGGTCTTAAAGGTAAACGTATCGGTATTGCTCGAAATCTGATGGGCTATCATCAAGGGCTAGACAATGTTTTTAGTCAGGCAGTGCAAGACCTTAAAAGCCAGGGTGCGGTGATCGTAGGCGACGTTAATTTTGAAAACAAAGATCAGTGGGGCGATGCTGAATTTGAAGTACTGCTTTATGAATTTAAAGACGAGCTCAATAAGTACCTCTCAAAAACAGCACCAGGCATGCCAAAATCACTCAGTGAAATGATTGAATTCAACAAAAAAAATGCTGATATTGAAATGAAATACTTTGGACAAGAAATATTTTTGATGGCACAAGCTAAAGGAAGCATTACCGATAAAGTTTATCTTGATGCACTAGCTAAAGCTAAACGTTTAACACAACAAGAGGGCATTGACGCATTACTTGAAAAGCACAATCTTGATATGATTATTGCTCCGACCACAGGGCCCGCTTGGAAAATTGATTGGGTTAATGGCGACCATTATTTAGGTGCAGCATCTTCTGCTGCGGCAATATCAGGTTATCCCCATATTACGCTACCCATGGGATATGTTCATGGCTTACCAGTTGGCTTATCAATGTTTTCTGGCAAGTTACAAGAGGGTATCTTGATTGAAGCTGCTTTTGGTTTCGAACAAGCGACTAAACATCGTGTTGCGCCAAAATTACAGTAATTATTTATGATAAATTAATAACCACTAGATGAAGTAAATAATGTAATTGCACGGTCTATAGTTTTAGTACAAACATTTACTTCATCTAAGAGTTTATAAAAATTATGATTCATAACAAAAAATCTAGTTCTGTCATTGTCACCTTGCTTTTTTCGATGCTTTTTATTAATACCGCTTTTGCCGAGCAGACTTCAATAAAGGTTGGGCCTAAAGTAGGAGATAAAGCGCCGGCTTTAACGGTAATAGATGCAAAAAAATCAGTGGTTAATATTGCTGATTTAACTGCGGAAAAAGGATTGATCGTTTTATTTTTTCGTTCAGCGGATTGGTGTCCTTTTTGCAAACGCCACTTAATTGAATTCAATGAATACGCGGATAAATTTAAAGCGTTAGGTTACGGCGTTGCGGCTATCTCTTATGACAGCACAGATATTTTAAATGGTTTCTCTAAAGCGCAGCAATTGACTTATCCTTTGTTGTCAGACCAAGCAGCGGCGACAGTAAAAGCCTATGGTATTCTTAATAAAGATTACCAAATGGGCGATGATAATTACGGCATCCCTTATCCTGGTATTGTGATTATTAATCCGGCTGGTAATATTGACCATAAATACTTTTTTGAAGGTTATCGCAAGCGTGTAAAATTTATTGATTTATATCAGCAGTTAAGTACTGCTAAATAAGTTATAGGTTTAGTCGCATTACAGCCACTAGCTCTTTAAAAACATTAAGGAGTAGGGGATAAAGACCAATAAATAGATAATAATTTAAAAAAACGTTTACTTTCACGTTTAAGCTGTTTATAGTTGTTTTGTTAATTATCCCCCTCTCGTTTATTTAACCTATTATCACTTGTGATTAGTACTTGTGATAATCAATGTTATGTCTTTCCCTTTCACAGTCAGTCATCACTCAAATTACTAAGCCTAAATTGTTGTCTGAGGTTATCAAGATACATTATTTTCTTGATCAGATATTTATAAATATCTAAACGTTTTCACACAGTAATATGGCTTTTATTATTAATGCGCAGCAGCGCAAATTAAAGAGTTTTATTATGTCTTATACATATAAAGGAACGATTTATTCAATTAAATCACCTATTAATTTCATTTCAGTTAACAAACATAATGTTGTTGTTAACGATCAAAATGGTACTAAGTTAATTAAATTTGGCAATATCACTGATTCTAAATGTTTTTTAGAATGGGTATACCAAGCTTAATAACAAAATAAACCCTCAATTCAACACGATGAGTTGAGGGAATGATTTAAGTCGAATCTTAGCGGTATAACAACTAAGCTTCGACTAAATCGCTACTTTTCTTTACTTCAGAAATTTACTCCCCTGATTCATTAGCCTTCGCTAATCTAGCTAGTCTCACTACAATATGCTTTGCTCATTCCCCTAAATATTTATTAAATTTTATTTATCTACACTATCGATAAATGATTAAGTTATCCTATGTAATGATTTTAATGCAACCGTATTTTTATTGGCTCTGAACTGGCGGAATAACTCGGCTAACCGATATTGATAAGCATTAAGCTTAAGTATCAAGACAGAGGAACAGCATAAATGAACAGTGTTAAACATAATGGTAGAACTTTAATTCCTTCGAAGGTTGTCTGCATTGGTAGAAATTACGTTGAGCATATCGAAGAGCTAGATAATGAAATCCCGACAGAGCCAGTGGTTTTTATTAAGCCTAACTCTGCCATCTCGAACAATATTGAAAATAATCAAGATGAAGAAATACACTACGAAGGTGAAATCAGTTTTATTATTGAGAACAATAAAATTTCTGGTATAGGCTTTGGTTTAGATCTGACAAAAAGAAAGCTTCAAAATGTGCTTAAATCAAAAGGCTTACCTTGGGAGCGAGCTAAAGCCTTTGATAAGTCGGCCGTATTTAGCGAATTTGTCAGCTGTGATGGCGATTACCAAAGTTATAAAATGGAATTGTATATAGATAATCATCTGATACAGTTCGCTAATTACCCACTGATGATTAACAAACCTGAAATGTTAATCACTGATATACAGCGTTTTTTAACCCTCGAAGATGGAGACATTATTATGACTGGCACGCCTAAAGGTGTGGGCATTATAAATTTGGGTCAGCTATTTACTGCTAAAATATATGAAAATGAAGAAATTATTATTGAACAATCTTGGCTTGTTCAATAATTGTATGGGCCTAGTAATAAAAGCGAGCAGTTATTTATAGTAATAATCTCAACAATATATTGATAACTCACCAATTAATACGCTAATGTACCCGTTGGTTTTTCAAGATATTTCAGGATGACTTTAGTATTTTCTATAGGGTAAACGTAGGACAAGCCGACCCTAAGTGATCTTCATTAATAAAGTAATTTTACTGGTAAAGTGATGTGCTATTAACCTTGTTTAGCGTATCTCACTTTATAAAACTTCCTTCATCTATCGATAGTGCGTAAGACTTATATTCCATGTCAGACTTTAAAATATGCTTCGCTAACCAGCTATAAAGAAACATCGCTATTTTATGATGTATATCGATATTATAATCTGTTCATAGGTTGGATCTTAAGGAATAAAACAATTGAAAACATGCTCTGAATTTGATCTGATAGTAATCGCCAAACCACTATCTATCCCAAAAGCAGAGCATGAATAAACATAATACTGAGTTAAACAAA
>NZ_VOLR01000032.1 GCF_007954355.1 Colwellia hornerae | reverse complement strand
CAACATTTTTACCGGTCGCTTTTTCAATACCTTCAAGACCTGGAGATGAATTAACTTCCATCACCATAGGGCCATTTTGTGAACGCAGTAAATCAACGCCACACATGTTTAGGCCCATTGCTTTTGCCGCTTTAACCGCAGTATCACGCTCTTCTTTAGATAACTTAACCACAGTAGCAGAGCCACCACGATGTAAATTAGAACGAAACTCACCTTCAGCACCTTGGCGTTTCATCGCCGCCACCACTTTACCGCCGATCACTAAGCAGCGAATATCAGCACCACCGGCCTCTTTAATAAATTCTTGTACTAATATATTCGCTTTCAAGCCCATGAATGCTTCGATAATAGCTTCAGCCGATTTTGCTGTGTCTGCTAAAACCACACCTATGCCCTGCGTGCCTTCGAGTAACTTAATAACTACCGGCGCGCCACCAACATTTTTAATCAAATCTTTGGCATTATCAGGCTTGTTTGCAAAGCCTGTACGCGGTAAACCCAGACCTTTACGTGATAATAACTGTAACGAACGTAATTTATCGCGCGAACGGCTAATAGCGACTGACTCATTAATGTTAAACGTGCCCATCATTTCAAATTGTCTTGCCACAGCAGTGCCATAGAAGGTCACAGAGGCGCCAATACGAGGAATGATTGCATCATACTTTGGCAATTCTTTACCCTTATAACGCACGGCTGAACGAGTACTCGTGATATCCATATAACAGTGTAATGTATCGATAATATCAACTTCATGGCCCATGGCTTCGCCCGCTTCTTTTAGACGGCGCGTAGAGTAAAGATTTTTGTTTCTAGATAAAATAGCAACTTTCATAATAAGTCCTGTAGTGCTCACTTATATTTACTGATAGAAAGTGAGGTAATAAGTAATATCGAGTGTATAGTCAGTTTATTAAATAATAAAGCGCTATATTTAACTGCGTTCAATCAAAAAAAATGATTAAGCACGATTTATATAATTATAAAGTCGTTATTATAGAATGTTTTACGTAAATAGTTGAGAAAATAACGATTAAAAATTATTAAGGTAAATAATACTGGTGTTTTTTGACTTGTTTACACAAATTGATTAGCTATGAAAATAATGGATCAACGGTAATTTATCGCAGTTAAAATTGCTTAGTTTAACAATGAAAGTTATCTAGTGTGCAGCTAGGGTTTACAATGGTGGTGCGGGGGGTGAGTTGTATGACAAAAAATGAGGGGTAAGTTTATTAGAAATAATGACTCGTTTTATTTACCTGTCCAGAAATTAATGAGAGTAAGTGAACTCAAATTAAAAAGACCACTTACTTCAAGTGGTCTAAATAATTTGAGTTACTTAGACAAGGTTTAAAGTGAACAATTATTACTCGTCTTTAGGTAAGACTTTTATTGCTTTGTAATCGCCTTCTTTTAGCTCGTCATTGATACAATTTAATAGATACGTTTTCATATCAGCTTCTGCTATTTCATCTTCAACAGCATATTCTTTACATTGACTTAAAAGACTTGATACGTAGTCACTAGGAGCATCCATTAAAGCTGGTTCTGCTTCTTCACTGTGCGCTATGCTTGAAGTTAGTGCTAATAAAGCGATAGCTAAAATTGTTTTTTTCATAAATTTTCTCTTTACATTAAAATTACTTACATATCCCAATAGTCACTTAATGAATTAAGTTGACGGTCAAGGAACCTTTTTTCATTTAAAATATCTAATCTTTCTTTAACCAGATATTTCTGTTTGGCGATATTGCTGATTTCTTTTTTATTAGCTGAGCCACTCGATATTTCGAATCCTGTGATACCAGGGTTGAAATTCAAATTGCTACCTATGCCAGTATTTTCATATGTATCAATATTCATTTTTTGCCTTCAAAAAAATCATAATTAGATTCTGGATGGATAATGTTCCACTATTCTAAAATTGAAAAGCAAAATATTTTCGTTTAACTAATCAATTTTTTTTGTTGAACAAAGAGAAGAGTAAATAGTTGAAATGAATAGTGAGAGGACTGAAAAGTAAAAATGCGAACGGGGCGAATAATAATAAAATAAACATCACAAAAACAATTAGATAAGTTTACAACGAATGATTTAAATCGATTTGTCTTTGACAGTCAAATAGTTCCCAGCAACTTGAAAGTTTAAATATGCCGACAAGCCGTAGCAACATTATTATTTTCAGCGCTGGAAATATCCACTATTTTTATCGATCTAATCGTCATTAAAGCTTTAATTAAAAATGATTATTTTCTAAAGCAGTAATAACGTACCACAGCCAAGAAAGGCTATAAAACCAAAAATATCAGTTACTGTGGTTAAAATGACAGCTCCAGATAATGCGGGGTCGATATTAAATTTATTTAATATCCAGGGGATCCAGACTCCAGATAAAGAGGCAACCAGGATATTACCTAAAATAGCGATACAAATAGTGACGGATAACATCGGATTTTCAAACCAGTAAAAAGTAATGATGCCGATGACCGTCGCCCATAACATGCCATTAATTGCGCCAACTTTAAGCTCTTTTTTGACGATAGCCTGCCTATTAGCATCACTAATTTGCCCTAACGCTAAACCTCGTATAATCAAGGTTAACGTTTGACTACCCGAAATCCCCCCCATAGAAGCAACCACCGGCATAAGTACCGCGAGTGCAACGACTTGTTGCAAGGTGGCTTCAAATAAACCAATAAACCAAGAAGCTAAAAATGCGGTCACTAAGTTAATGCCCAGCCAAATAGCTCGGTTTTTACTACTCAACCAAACACTGGCAAATAAATCTTCTTCTTCACTCAAACCAGCCGACTGCATTAATTGGTTATCTTTTTGCTGATCTTTGTATTTATAGGCTGAATGTAAATCTAAACGACCGGTTAAATAGCCATTTTCATCAACAATAGGTAATGCCGACTTTCCTGAAAGGATCACCTCGTCAATTGATTCATCTATATCTTTACTGGCTTCTAAAGCTTGAACATCTTGATATTCCACGCTGGCCAATGGTGTATCACCGTCGAGAAGTAACAGTTTATTGATGGGGATCTCACCGAGTAATTGGGTATTATTATCGACAACATAAATAACTTCAGTTAATGGTAATAAATTTTTTGCACACACTTTTTTTGCAGCTGCCACTTTTAACTTTTGGGAGATTCTTTTTTCATCAAAACTTTGCCAACGCCCTACTTCATCTTCAGAATAATCTTGCGCCTTTTTTAAGTACTCTCTTTGTTTAGCTGTCATTTTCGTGACGGCATATTCAATGAAGCGATCGCTTAAGTCTTCAGTGAGTTCTATTAAACTATTCGCATCTAACTTATCAAATAAAGGCAAACAAGCATCGTCATCCATAGCATTTAATAACATCTGCCGAGATTCATTTTTCATCTCTAGAAAAATATTTTGCTGATAATCGGCACTCAACAACGCCCAAAGACTTAATCGAGGTTTGATAGGGAAAGCTTCTAAAAGAATTGCTACGTGCTCTGGCATGAAGGTATCTTCAATTTCAGCAGCTAATTCATTTAATTGAAGATCGTTGGCTAATAGTTCTTCAATTTTTTCAATATAAGTAGGGAGTAGTTCTAGGGACATTTAATTTCCTAATAAAGATTTCAACAAATTTTTTGAATCAAACTAAGTAAAATTTTGCGTTTTATTTTATGGGTTATTTAACTATAGAATCGCATTATTCTCTATTTATTAAACTAGAAAACTAATGAAAATGCCAAAATTACAGCCTTTTGCTATAAAAACGCAAAAGTTTTCATTTTATTCAAAATTGTGGCGATTACTTTTTAAGAAGCGGCAATGGCAACTTATCGAAGATTGGCATTATACCTTACCTAACAAAAGAATCGTTATAATTCCGAAAGGCTTTATTTTTGATGGTAGTTCGTACCCGGCAATAGTCTGGCTTTTTTTCTCGCCGACGGGGTTATTACTCATCCCGGTTATTTTGCACGACTTTTGCTTTCAGTATAATTACTTATGGGCTAAGCAGGATGATAATATATTTAAATTTAAAGAAGGCTATGGTTTCTTTAAATGGTCAACACTCATCCGTAAGGTCGGTATAGAAAGAAACGAGTTGCTACTTATTGATTATTTTATATGGATATTGTCTATGGCTTTTGGTTGGGTAAACTGGTTAACATTTCAACGTAAAAGCAAGCAAACGTTATTACCTGAAGGTAAATAGAACAATTTTTAATTTTAACACTTATTTTATCCGCGATAAAATAAGCGTTAAGGAAGGTGAGCGATTAAAGGTTACGACTTATAATTTGGCAAGGACGCCATGATTTAAAGATAAGCTTATCAACAAGTTTATCTTTAAATCTACTATATTGATCATTCTATCGACTATCTGGCTGCTGCTTGAGTGAATATACTGCCATTTAAACAATGAAATGACTTATGCCTAGTTATTTTTATGTATTTTTTCCACAGCAGTTCAATTTTAGTTTGACCTTCATGTTGTGATTTACACATATTAACAAATTGAATTTCAACTTCATTTTCTGGCGAACAAATAGCTTGTTCTAACATCAGTAAACGTTTGCCTAGCTGTGTTAATAATTCTGCTTCGGCGATATTGAAATCTCCAGATTTTCTGAAACCACGTGGAAAATGAACATCATCGTAAAATTGTGCTGCGGCAATAAATCCATGTATTAAAGTCATTTGCGCCTCTATTGACAGGGTATAGGTTTTAGCGGATTATGCGGCTAACAAGCAGGGCTGTAAAACAAATAATAATTATCGTATCGATAAGAGATTGCAGTATGGATATTGAGTTAATTAAAACCTTCTTAGAAGTTAAAGATTGTCGTCATTTTGGTAAAGCGGCTGAAAATCTATACCTTACTCAAGCAGCGGTTAGTACCAGAGTTCGTCAATTAGAGAAATACTTTAATGTGTCCTTGTTTCAGCGCACTAGAAACAATATCCAATTAACACCTGCAGGAGAAAAGCTAGTCCCCTACGCAGAGATTATGATCAATACTCTTCGAATGGCAAAACAAGATATTGCCATAAGCACTGAAAAAGTTGCGCACATTTATATTGCCGGTACACCTAACACTTGGGACGTTTATATACATGATGCCATTTCAAAGATATATATCAGTGAACCACAAATCAGTTTAATCGCTGAAATATTATCGCGAGAGCAACTAACCAGGCAATTACTTGAGCGCACTTTAGATGTTGCTATTCTCTTTGATCCTCCCAAAGTGGAAGAGCTGAAGATTGAATCTTTACATATGTTTAATTTAATCCCCGTGACGACTTTTAACAATAAAATAATAAGCCCCGCAGACGTGCAGCGTTATATTATGATTGATTGGGGAACAAGCTTTACTCATTGGCATGCTAAAGAATTCCCTGACATATCTGTTCCTGCTATTAGAACAAGCACCGCACGTATTGCGCTTGATCTTATGCTGCAGTGTGGCGGTAGTGCCTACTTGCCAGACATGCTAGTAAAACCTTTTATCGAGCAAGGCAAGTTATTTAAAATCGATACACTGCCTTTTTTTGAACGTGAATTATTTATTGCCTTTCATAAAGAAAATGAGAATGAAGAACGTATTATCGACATTAAGAATTTACTGAGAAAAGATCAGCCAGAAGCTCCTGCTATTATGACCCCCTAATAAGATAAACAGTCGGTGCACTTGCTAGCGAACTGGCACAGTAAATTTAAAATATTTTCAGTAAAAATAATTTATCGTTAACGTAAAAATCTTTTGCTTTTCTTGTTAGCCAAAAGCGTAGATCATGCTGTTTTTACTTGAATATCCTTTGGTGATATAACGATGAATATCAATTCTAATTATGAGTTATCAACTTCTGATGAAGTAAGTTTTAACTATGATCTGTCTTCAAACGAAGGAGATGATAATAACAATGATGATGATAATGATAACGATAGTGACAATAACATTGCTGAATTTGAGTTACACACCTCTCCTAGCGATGTAAAAAAATCAAAACACAGTAATAAACGTAACTATTTAGCCAAGAAAAAAATTGAACAGTTACAAGAAGAGCGGCAACTGAGAAAGTTCACTCAAGATTACTATGATGATTGGGATTAAGCCCATCATTGCTGCTAAGTTGATAAAACAACAGTGACGCGAATTAATGATGAATTAATTCGCGTTTAAGCATTTGCCATTTCCCATTTGCCAATAAATTATTGCGCCCACTGAATTGCCATTAAAGACTGCGACTAACAAAGCTTTTTTATAAACTATTGCTTGCTACAAAGGTTACTAGGTTTTCTGCTTATTTATTACCCTTCAATTTTCAGGTCTAAACTAGTCACCAGTTCAAACTGGTGTTAAAATATCAAATAGCCCGTTTTGGTTTCAATAGTGACAAAATAAGGCTTGATAACATCACAAACCAACAACAAAACTTGCAAGTCAACCGCTAGCACCTAGACCTCAGACAACTAAAGAGTACTAAAAACCATGAATACAAAAATATACAAGCGCGTATTTGCTTTGGCTGGAGAGTTAATGCTTGCTGCTCAGGAAAGAAATCAAAGCAACTTTGACAATTGCTATAGTGAATTAAAGCAACTCTGTGATGATAATGACAATACCGATAAAGATCATCCGGTACAATGGGAAACACTCGCTGATTTTACCGACGATTTACCCTTAGCCGTTTCAATTTACGAGAAAGCATTACTTAAAGCAGAAGAGATTAATTCAAAAGACTTTCGTTCATCGATTGGCTTTTCTGTTGCCTCGCTGCAAGTTGAGCTAGGTGAAAAAGAAAATGCGATTGAAAATTTAGAAAAAGCAAAAGTCAGCTGTAATAAAATTGTCGATAAAGAATTAAAAGCTGAAATTCATGATTTATTAGAAGCGTTAAAAGATGAGGCAGCGAGTCCTTACTAAATCACTTATATACCAATGAGTGACCTAGTTAGCTGTGGTCAATATTTATCCACCAGCTAAAGTGTCCCTATCTATAGCTAATTCTGGCCAGTACCCCCGTGATCGACGCAAAATTGCGGGGATAATGAGCTAAACTAACGTCATTTAAGCTACCTTAGTATTATTGAAATATCAGCTGATGTTATTTATATAACAATCAATAAATATTCTCCTTTAATAGTTAATTTATATAGGTAATACTTAGCGAATGTCCCGCTTGCACAAATCTGTGCTCAGTCCCATCTTCACTGAATCTATTCATTAGAACGGAGTAATAAACACTCATGATTATCTTTTTTATCTGCATCACTCTATTAATATTGGGTTATAAGTTTTATAGCCCTTTTATTGAAAAACAAGCGGGCATCGATGAAACCGCCAAAACACCTCAAGTACGTTTTGAAGAAGGGGTTGATTATGTTGCTATCCATCCGATTAAAGCCTTTTTAATTCAGTTTTTAAATATTGCTGGGGTAGGTCCTATTTTTGGTCCTATCCTTGGTGCCCTCTATGGGCCGGTGGCACTTATTTGGATTGTACTTGGTAATATATTAGGCGGTGCAGTACATGATTACTTCTCTGGGGTCATGAGCATTAAAGAAGACGGTAAAAGTTTACCTGAAATTGCAGGCCATTATTACAACGTTTACTTTAAAGGGTTAATGCTGATATTTACCACCATGCTACTCTTTTTTGTTGGCGTTGTATTTATCATGAGCCCTGCGGGGTTATTAAGTAATTTAAGTTATTTTGAAGGCACATTTTTAGCCGGTAATACCTTTTGGGTTTTAGTGATTTTAGGCTATTATTTGCTGGCAACGCTATTACCCATTGATAAAATAATAACTAAACTCTACCCCATTTTTGGTTTACTTATGATAGTGATGACCTCACTTATCGCCGTATCATTACTTATAAATGCGCCACATTTACCTGCCGCGGGTGATTTTTTGGGCTACTTTAACGCAGACCATTACAGTCATGACTTTTTAGAACCCAATGCTGACGGCCTTCCTGTCTGGCCATTATTATTCATAACGATTACCTGTGGCGCAATTAGTGGTTTTCATTCGACACAAGCACCGATTATCGCGCGTTGTTTAACCAATGAAAAATATGTGCGTCCAGTCTATTATGGTGCGATGATGTGCGAAGGCATTGTAGGTTGTGTTTGGGCCTTAGCCGGTATAGCAGCATTTCCTGAAGGCTACTCAGAACTAAAGTCATTGCTTGACCAAGGTGGACCAGGCTTAGTAGTTAATCATATAGCAAACAGCTATCTTGGCGCACTCGGTGGCATTATGGCTATTATTGCTGTTGCGATATTCCCAATTACTTCAGGAGATACCGCTTTTCGTTCATTACGCTTGACCTTAGTAGATGCATTTAATATCCCACAAAGTTTACGCAATCGTCTTTTGCTAGCCGTGCCTATTCTGATTATCGCTTATTTTATGACAAAATTAGATTTCTCAATAATATGGCGCTATTTTGCCTTTTCAAACATGCTACTTTCTACCAGCGTATTATGGCTGGCCACTAAATTTTTGTTTGACCGTGGCACTTTCCATTGGATCGTCAGTTTACCTGCCATTGTTGGTACCAGTGTTAGCGCCTCATATATTATGACAGCAGGAATAGGCTTAAATTTACCCAGTGAATATGGCAAATCAATTGGGGCTGTGGTGGGGGTTATTTCGCTTATCTTATTGATAGTGGCACACAATAAACGCAGAAATATTACCTCGACATCCCATTAATACTTAAAATGTTTGATTTTATCATTAAGAAAAAAAGCAGTGCTAATTAGCACTGCTTTTTCATTTGTATCTACTCAATAAACGCTATTACTTTTAATTGATAAGGGTAAAAATTAAAGAAACCCCTGAGTCTCTAAAGGTATCAACCCGGCCTAGACCAAATTGATAACTAAAGATAATTAACGTATTCTAAGTAAGAGTAGCCAACAAAAAGGCGTACACATATATTTTTATATTCTCCTACCCTTTGAAACGTTGTTAATGAAGATAAGTGCCTGCAAATAAGACGGCCATAGTTATTATGCTACAGCTAAAAGTATTGGCTATGAGTACCTTTGTAGTAAAAAAATTATCGTGTTAGCTAGAATATACCAAGGAAATTGCAAAATTCATGCAAAATTTGTTCAAAAAAGGACTCAATACCGTTCGCTCAGTGGCAGACAAAGCTACAGGAGAATTAGCGGCCAATTATTCCATTGTTAAGGAGAAAGTGAATGGCTTACCTGTCTTTATTTCCGCGGAGAAGTCAGACAAATATGACGATATTCAATATGACGAAAAACACTATTTTGTTATACCTTTTCAACTATCAGAATATAAATTTGCCTTGCACACCATGCGATGTCTCCCAAATGCTGTTCCAGAAATTAACAACCTACCCAAAAGGCGTGTTTTTCACTTTTCCAACCAGCATTCAGAAGAAATACTTAAAGATTATATGCGCCAATCAGCAGAAGAAAGAGTAAGAAATAAAAGCGTAAGTAATCCAAACAGTATTGAATCTTTAGCCGATCAAATTGATGCGCTAGATAAAAAACTCACATATGGCATGCTATTAGTGGGTGGCTTAGCAACTGTGGTAAATCCATTATTAGGCCTAGGTATTGCAGCAAAAGCTTTGTTACCCAGTGTTGGCGGCATAATTAACAAGTACGGCTTACGTCCTACCGGAGAGAAACTTTCTCAACATCAGCTAAACAAATCTATAGCAGAAGCTGATGCACATATTGCAAAAGAATTTGCCGATGCAAGTACCCTGCAGGTTATTAATCCTATATTACAAGAGTTAGAGTTAACACTACGTACCACAGAGTTGCAGCACGACCCGATAATTGATGCCAACTTAGCTAATGGCAGCATTCCTGAACTTGATGGAGAAAGATGGCGAGAACTAACTGAAGTCGCTATTTGTCATGTTTACAAAGAGGTTTATCAAACACCATCTCTGCACAAAAAGGCGGGTCTTGGGCCTAAAGATTTAAGATGGCTAAAGATAATGTTCGAAGTAAACAGTCGATAAAGCTTATCTGCATAAAGACTTTACCCGAAACGATAAATTATTGAACTTGTTAAAATCCACCATAAAAATAAGTAAAACTGCCCTTTGCGAAACGTTTATCGTTAAATCAATAACACATGGGGTCAGTTTTCACTGCACCCCATTTCATAAAAGTAATGCCGACTTATACCTACTAGCGAATCACTTATTGACCACTCAACCTCTTGCCAAAAGATATAGCGTAAGCCGGTGAGCGCATTCTTAATACGGGATCATCACTTGGCGTAAAGCCTGCAGACATCATATTAGGATCAAAGTTAGTATTTTTACATGCATCGCTGCCACTGGTATTAACGGTCACCGTACCTAGCGTTACCTGAGGACGTTCACTTGGCCATTGTTGTGATGGGTCAATATCACTGTCTTGTGCTTCACCCAAACTTACCACAATGTTAAAACTAACCGTTTCATCTTTAAGCTGCTGCGCAAAGGTATCCGCTAAAAACTCGGTAGGCATTTTAGCCGCTTCAGCTTTATCTAATGTTTTCACCCCTAAATTAGGCTCAATGGTCCAGCGAAATTTAGTTTTCTGTTCGTTGGGTTGATCAAAGTAAAAAGTGTGCAAACCAAAGAACTCAGTGTTGGCAAATGATGCTGCTGTTTTAGCGGTTTTATTCCACATAGCATTAGCTTGAACACTCGGATGTTGTTGAATATATGCCATGGTTTTAGCAGGATCAGTTTTACCATTTTCGTCTGGAAGTAAAGTCGATAAAAAACCATGAAAAATTTCTGGGCTTTTACCCGCAAACACCGGAAAGTTATTACCAGTAAAAGTGTGGAAAGAGCCATCAGGTAACTTTATTTGCATGCCCATGCCACGTGCACCAGCCGCTTTTTCATCACTGTTTGGATTTGAACCACCAACAGAAAAGCGAATAGACACCGGTAGTTCGCCATTGGATAACAAAGCAGCTCCAGTAAAATGCTGATTGGGTGTTGGGACAAAAGTACCCGATGCACACAAACCTTTAGCATGTGCTTTTCTATAGCCAGGATGTTTCCCGCCCAATTTTTCAAATATTTCAACAAAATCATTGGCGACAACTTCTTTATCATTGGCGGCAACGTTAGATGTTGCTGTAGCAGTAGCGATAAGAAAAATAGCACTAATACTTGAGGTGATGAGATTATATTTCATTGGTTTCCTTAGTGAGGTTATTTCAATTGCTCAAATTACGAAAAATATCATAGGTAAGATCAAAAGTATTATCTACAAGCATAGCAAAAGACCCCAATAGTGTAATAAATAGTTCACTCGCCACTAAAATAATATTAAAAAAATTTGTTGCCAGAGTTACGGTGTAAATAATTACGACTTAATAATACAAAACATCCTTATTCAACCTCAAATATTTCACCATAAATTCATCACTAAAAAAGCTGGGTTTACAACCTACCCACCGGTCGGTTAGAATGAATTATCATTAATAGTTAATTAAGTCGTGAATATGAGAGACGCAGAGCTAACTCGTCAAAAAATACTAGAAATAAGTGCTGATGAAATTCATAAAAAAGGTTTTGTCGCAACAAGCTTATCTTGTATTTTAGTGCGCTGTGAAGTTTCAAAAGGTGCCTTATATCATCATTTTAAAAATAAAATGGAGCTGGGCTACGCTGTTTTTGAAGAAATTTATACACCAATGTTTTTAGAATTATGGCAGCCAGCAGTAGAGGTAAATGATCCTATTGAAGGTTTATGCGACTTTTTTACCGCTATGTATACCAACTCATCCTGTGACGAGATTGTTTGTGGTTGTCCTTTAAACAACCTTTGTCAAGAGATGTCTGGTGTAGATGAAGGCTTCCGCTTACGTATTTTAAACATGCAGCAACAACTCAACCAACTTATCGCCATTAATTTACAGCGTGTCGCTAACCAGCTTCGTGACGATATTGATTTTAGTCAAGTAGCCTATTTTATTGTTTCAACTTTTCACGGTTCTTCTAGTTTAAGTAAAAGCTCTAAAAACAAAGACCTCTTTGAAAAAGTCATCAAAGAACTGTGTAACTATATTAGAAATCTTAAAAGTCATTAACGCCACTCTTTTTATTTATCTCCTCAGATTTTCACAGCCGATATAGCAAATAGTAATAAAAAATATCAATTAAGTATTTACATACCGCGTGGTCGGTATGTAAAATACTCTTAATGAATTAACAATGAACTCAGCACTTAATACGCTTTCTCAAATACGGACAAAAAAATGAAACACTTTACGGCAATATTCGCTCTCTTATTTATCACCTCATTGACAAGTTTTTCCAGCAATGCCTACAGCATTGAAAACTCTCCATACACGGTAATTGCTGAAACAGGAGAACGTTTGTTTTCTCGTATTGCTAAAGATCAAGAATCACTAAAAAAATTCCCTGAACTGATGCGTGATATTGTTGAAGAAGAGTTAATGCCCTCAATAGATTACAAATACGCCGCATTTAAAGTATTAGGTAGAAATTTAAGAACAATGACACCGGAGCAGCGTGAAAAATTTGTTGTTTCAATGCGTAGTTACTTAGTAAGAACTTACGCAATAGCGTTAAAACAATATAAACAACAAGACGTTGCATTTGAATCTCATAAAGCGACAAATGGCGCAAGAATTGTTGGTGTTAATTCTGTTATTCGTGATGCCAATGCGCCTGAAATTAACATTACTTTTCAAATGCGCCAAGACAGACAAACAAGTCAATGGAAAGCCTACGATATGATCATTGAAGGTATCTCATTACTCAGTAGTAAAGAAGCTGAAATTAGCCAACGGATCCAAAAGAGTGGAATTGATCAAGTAACGTTAGAGTTAGCTTCTTTTAATAAATAAAGTTTCTAATTCCATCATCAAGCTATGCTAAAATATTTTGTAATATTATCAATGTATAAGTAATTTTAGCAGCAATGACGGTTATCAATTTTTACCTCACGCGCCACGGCGAAACACAGTGGAATAAAATAGGGAAGTTTCAAGGGCAATTAGATAGCCCTTTAACGGATAAAGGCTATCGTCAAGCTGATGGTATTGCTAAGCAATTAATTAATCATAATATCGACCTTATTGTCAGCTCGACATTACCAAGAGCAAAAAGCACTGCTGAAATTTGTCAGGTGACAGTAGACTGTCCACTTAACTTTGCGCCGGCCTTAATCGAGCGAGATTTTGGCCTCTGGCAAGGAAAAGCTATTGACGAAGTAAAATCAGAAAAAAACTTCCACGCTATTTTTCAGCAAGTAAATGCCTCTGCACCACCGAAGGGCGAATCGGGTCTTGACTGCGCCGTTCGCTTTCAACAAGCATTAATCGATATTGCTAATGCTAATGCTGGTAATAGTTGTCATCAAATAACTCTGCCAGATAAAGCCCCTGCTAAGCTCAACGACACCGCGATTAAGAATATTCTTGTGGTTAGTCACGGCGATATATTACGCTGTTTTTTAGCTTTGTTTGTTGAAGGTTTTTCTGATAAACAAGCGATTAACAGTCAACAAAAAGCCTTTGATAATGGCTGCATTTTTCAGGTCTCTTACCAGAGTAAACCTGAGAAATTTATCCTCACTGCTGCGCTCGACATCACTCAACCTGCAACGGTAATAGTAACGTGATGACAAGCTCAATGATCATGGTGATGGCCTATCTACTTGATCGCTGGCTTGGCGAAGTAAAACGATTTCACCCTTTAGTGGGCTTTGGTTGGTTAACCACTAAAATAGAGCATTTCTTTAACTTTCACCATGCTACACCTAAAACAACCACTTTAATATTGCCTCGATTATTGGGAGTTTTATCGTGGCTTATCTTATGTTTACCTTTACCTATTCTTTATTATTACTTTCACCAAAACCAGCTGCTGTTCTGGTGCTTAGATGCCTTAGTGCTTTATTTTGCTATCGGTTTAAAAAGTCTAACGTTACATGCTTTACAAATACTTAATCCCCTTAATAAAAAGGACTTAGTCACCGCACGACATTTTTGTGGTTATTTAGTTAGCCGTAAAACAACAGACCTATCTGAACAAGAAATTTCCCGCGCAACTGTTGAATCTGTTTTAGAAAATGGTCATGACGCGGCTATTGCGAGTTTTTTTTGGTTTATTATTGGTGGTATTCCGCTGGTGATTTTACATCGACTCGCCAATACACTCGATGCAATGTGGGGCTATAAAAACCAACGTTTTATCCATTTTGGTTGGTGTGCGGCACGCATGGACGACCTACTTGGCTGGCCAAGTGCAAAAGTTACCGCACTACTTTATGCTTGCCAAACAAATTATTCTTGTTCAAAAATGATCAATGCGCTAAAAAATGGTTATCAACAAGGCCGACATTATAAAAGTTTAAATGGCGGTTGGGTAATGGCAACGGGCGCCAGTGTACTAAACTTCACCTTAGGGGGTACTGCCATTTATCATGGCAAGGCCGTGACGTCGACACCATTAGGTTGCGGTAATAGCGTTGTTAAAAATGATATTTTTCGTAGCATAAACCTGGTCAATAAAGCCGTTGTTATTTTAATTTTTACTGCTTTTTGCTCTCAACTGTTGCATTATTTTTATGGTGGAAATTTGTGATGGACAATAAAAATGATCAAAGTTCGACCCTATTAGTACACGGTGGACAGCTTAATGAAGTGGCCCAACGCTACCAAATTCCCTTAGAGCAGTGGCTAGACTTGTCAACGGGGATCAGCCCAATCAGTTACCCGATCCCCACTATCCCTGCAATTATCTGGCAACAGTTACCGCAACCAAACCAAGCTATGCTCACGGCAGCAAAGAAGTATTACGGTACCGAAAATATTAGTGTAACCAGCGGTAGCCAAGCGGTTATTGCACGTTTACCCGCGCTCTATCTTAATCATATCAATCAGCCATCAAAGTGTTTAGAGGTATGGTTGCCAGAAGTTGGCTATAAAGAGCACGAACGAGCATGGCATGATGCTGGTTTTACCATAAAACATTATCAGCATTTACCCACTCGCGCAGTGCTATCGCCCAACGCGATTGTTGTGGTGATTAACCCTAATAATCCAACCGGTGAATTACAGCAACAGCAAACATTAACCACATTGCTAACGACCCTTGAATCACTATCGGGTTGGCTAATTGTTGATGAAGCTTTTATGGATGTCATAACACCGAGCCAATCGTTGATCCACTTAACGCTAAATAAACATCTGTTTGTATTACGTTCAATCGGTAAATTTTTTGGCTTAGCGGGAATTAGAATAGGCTTTGTAAGTGCACATCCTGCTTGGATAAATAAATTGCAGAAGTTATCTTCACCATGGGAAGTTAATGGCCCTGCCCAATTTATTACAGAGCAAGCCTTAAAGGATAAGGTTTGGCAATTAGCGCAACAGCAACAATTAATCGCATTATCAATAAAGTTAGAAGCGCTATTAGTGAAAACGTTTTTACACCACCATGATAAAAGCGCTGTCCCAAATATAACCATCACCGGTTGCGGGTTATTTAAAACCCTCGTGCATCCTCAAGCAACAGAACTTTATCAAAAATTCTGTTACCAAGGACTCTACGTGCGTTTGTGTGACGAAAAGAATGCTTTGCGTTTTGGTATACCTGATCAAGAAAAATATCAGATATTAGCCAGCTTATTGGCTGAGCATAGCCATAGCTGAAGCGAGCTTATCAGCTAACTCGGCATTTTTTAACTCGCCCTTGTCGACATCAAAATTATCATAAAAGCTCGGAATGGATAAATGGGCTTTTACCTCACCATCAAAAAAAGGTGCCGAGCCAACGGCGGCGGCAAGCACAGTTGCTGCTCCACCGGGTCCAGGTGACGTCGCTAGTAAAATCAGAGGTTTATGCTGATATACTTTTTGTAGCGTGCGCGAGCTCCAGTCAAATAAGTTTTTGTAGGCGGCCGTATAAGAGCCATTATGCTCGGCAAAACCAATAACCAAGGCATCTGCAGCGGCTATTTTATCGAGAAAGTCTTGTGCTAATTGCGGTTTACCAAGTTCTGCTTCTCTATCGGCACTGTATAAAGGCATTTCATAATCGTTAATATCAAGTACTTCAACTTGTGCGTTTTCAACAAGGCTAGCGGCATAGCTCACTAACTGTTTGTTAATGGATTGACGGCTACTACTGGCAGCAAAAGCGATAATTTTCATATAAACTCCAAAGGTAAGACAAGGTAATAATAGGTGTTTCAGTGAATATAGTGTAATTTATTTCCTATATAAGATTAATAACCTACTTACAGATACATTATTTCCATATGAAAGCTAATAAACTATTTTCTTCTTCACAAAGTCAAAGTAACTTACTTGATGGTATTGCTGTTTTTGTCCAAGTTGTACAAAGCAAAAGTTTTGTCAATGCCGCTGAAAAAATGCAGCACTCTACGTCTTATATCAGCAAAGAGGTGAGTAAACTTGAAACTCGTTTAGGGGTTCGCTTATTGCACCGCACGACCCGAACCTTAAGCTTAACATCGGAAGGCGAAGTCTATTATCAACAGTGCCAACAGATCATTGAAGATGCTTTGCAAGTTGAAAATAGCCTTTGTGGACGCCAGCAAATACCACAAGGTCGCTTAAAGTTAAGCTGTCCTATTGGTATAGGTGTTTCTCGTATTCGGCCGATCCTCGCGGAATTTATGGCCAAGTATCCAAAAATAATGTTAGATATCGACTTAAACGATCATAAAGTTGATTTGATTGCCGATGGCTTTGATATTGTGATAAGAGCCGCTATGCAACTTGAAGACTCAAGCTTAATTAGCCGACGTTTTATGAATTCAACCAGCTTAACGCTCGCTTCCCCCGAGTACTTAACACAATATGGTCTACCTAAGCATCCCAATGAATTAGTTGCTCATCAAATGATCAGTTACCGTAATTTAAAAACGCCGGAAACTTGGCAGTACACCGCCCAGAATGGCCAAGTAACTCAAACACACGTAACCAGTCGAGTATCATGTAATAACTCAGAAATGATGATTTCGTTATGCTTAGCAGGACAAGGTATTATCCGTATGCCGTTATTTAATTTACGTGAAGAAGTGGCGACGGGGAAATTAGTGCCGTTGTTTGAAGATTTTATGCCAATAAATATTGGTGTTTACCTGGTTTATCCCAGCCGAAAAAATATGCCTGCTAAGGTAAAATGCTTTATCGACTTTATTGTTGATAAATTAGGCGATAGTTAACCACTACGCCAAGTTACTTTCTCGGCGAAACATGCCGTTAACTAATGAAAATTGCGCGAAGTAATAGCTAGTCATGATCCAAACACTGGCATAAGGTATTTGATGATAAAACTGATTAAACCCGATTAATGAATCAGAAAGAATAAAGCTCAGCCCGCCGATAATTAGCCAAGTATTAGCTTTTTGTGAAAGTAAGGTGGCAACTCCCATTAACAGCAGTATGGTCATATAAAGCAATACCGGTATAAATAACTCGCCTAAGCCGGCATATATTAGCGAAAAAACGCCAACGCCATAGACACCATAGAGCGCAATAATCGGTAAACGTTTGTTAACAATAGCCGTCGTGACTAGTGGTTTTAAGCTGAAGATGTAAAAGAGATGCGCTACTAAGAAAGCCCCTAACCCCAGAATAAACCAATTAACTCGGTCATAATCTAAAAAGAAATCGCCAAAGGCAGAGCAAACCAAGCCAGCCATAAATAACTTATGTGCGCGTTCTTTAGGGGCGGCACTGTTTTGCCATGAAAAGTGCAATAACACGAATATTGGTAAAATTTTTACTAGCCAGCTCAGCGGATAAGGCTTAAAAAAAAGACTCATCATAAAGCTACAAGCAAAGAGTAAAAATAAAAGTAAATGGGTTCTGGTCATTGCTGTCATCATCTTTGCTATAAGCGTTTAATACAAGCGAATATTCTACTGAAAAACAAATAAAAACCCTGCTCAAGCTCGATATAACATAGCCCGTCTAGTGATCGTTATGGGTTAGCAAGTACAGCAAAGGGAGTAGAAAACCACTCCCTTTTTCAGCGATTCTGTTTTAAACGGCCTTAAACTCTTTCAATAATTAAGGCGATTCCCTGCCCGACACCTATACACATAGTACACAGTGCATAGCGCTTGTTCGTACGTTGTAACTGTCGAGCCGCTGATGTTATTAAGCGCGCACCACTCATCCCCAAAGGATGCCCTAAAGCAATAGCGCCACCTTGTGGGTTAATACGCGGATCGTCATCTTGCAAACCTAATTCGCGAATACAAGCTAAAGCTTGTACTGCAAAAGCTTCGTTCAGTTCTATAAGGTCGATATCTTCAAGCGATAAATTTAAACGTTTTAGCAGCTTTTGTGTGGCCGGTACTGGGCCAATCCCCATAATACGTGGCGGTACACCAGCGACAGCCATACCTAACACTTTAGCTATCGGGGTTAAGTTGTTTTTTTGCACTGATTGGCTTGACGCCAACAAGATTGCGGCAGCGCCATCATTAATTCCTGAGGCATTACCTGCGGTAATACTGCCTTTGGCATGAACAAAAGGTTTGAGCGCCGACATTTTTTCTAAACTGGTTAGGCGAATATGCTCATCTTGAGAGAAAATAATCGGCTCTTTTTTGCCTTGTAAAATACTGACTGGCAGTATTTCTTCCGCAAAAAAGCCAGCTTGTTGGGCATTAGCGGCTTTTTGCTGGCTAGCAAAAGCAAACTTGTCTTGGTCTGCCCGGCTAATGTTAAACTCTTGGGCAAGGTTTTCTGCTGTTTGTGGCATGCTTTCAGTGCCGTAAGCGCTATCGAGAGCTTTGTTAATAAAGCGCCAGCCCATAGTTGTGTCGAACATTTCTTGAGTACGTGAAAAATTACTTTCCGCTTTGCCCATCACAAAAGGGGCGCGAGTCATACTTTCAACGCCACCGGCAATAATCATTTCAGCTTCTCCTGACTTAATCGCCTGCATCGCAATGCCGACAGCATTCAAGCCAGAGCCACATAAACGGTTAAGCGTTGTTGCGGGTACTTGGTAGGGTAAGCCGGCTAATAACGTTGCCATACGAGCAATATTACGGTTATCTTCCCCTGCTTGGTTGGCACAACCTAAAATAACATCGTCTACTTGGCTAAAATCTAGTGTTGGATTTCGTGCCATCAATGCTTTTAAGGGTAATGCGGCTAGATCATCAGCCCGAATGGTCGCTAACGAGCCACCATAACGGCCAATCGGTGTTCTAATAGCATCACAAATAAAGACTTCATTTTGTCCGCTATTTTCAGTTTTTGTTGAAAAGGCACTCATGTATGTATTCTCTTTTGAGTTTATCGGCGCTGCGATCTAACTGACCTCAGCATAATCATAAGCACCATGATAAGCACTTTTTACTTTAACTATTTTTCTTTACCAGTAAAAGCATAAGAAATGGCTGACAATAGCAAGTCTCTTCACCATCTTTGTCAGCATCCTGATTTATTGAAAATCACCGAAGATATTGATCCTAAAGAGATAACCTTAGTTAACCCACAAAAGCCTTGTAACAGGCATGTTATTGAGGCTAATTCAGCTAAAATAACAAAAAATTATTACTATCTGACAAGAACACGACCAACTCACTGTGCCAAAAAGTTAGCTTATTGCCCAGCAGCCTTTAATTAATATTGCTCAATTGCCAGTCATGCCCTTTATCAATCGAGTACTTTATATTGCACTCGATAAATTTAAAGTGGTTATGGTCAGTAGATCATAAGGTTTTAGCCGCCTGCGAATATTAAGCTATTGAATATGCTTGGCAGTTAGTCTCTACCAGCATTAGTGCTTCATTAGTTCCTGGTTGACAAGAAATCTTAGAAACTGAAGCGATTGTATAAATACCATTAAAAAATAATAAATTAATAAAAGAAATTTGTCGCTCTGCTCGAGTGAGTTAAATTTACTTTATCGCTTAAATAAAGTCTAAACATATATCGGTACAGCCTTTGCCACAATAAACACCCGGAGTACTTTTATCTTCAGGGACAATTAAACGCAGTATATTACCGCAAGTTTCACATTTCATTTGACGGCCCGCCATCACTTTTTTAATTAAGGCTTTTTGATCGTTAAATGACTTTGCAGTGCTTTTTTTTAATAGGTCAAACTGTGTTATATCGAGCATAAAGCTGCCTTATTGATGCTGAAAATCCTTCAGCATCTGGGTAATAGTCAATGTAAAACATCAAAAAATATTTACACTATCAATGAACCTGCCCTTTTATCAATGTCAGGGCATTATATTAAACAGCGGCGCAATAAAACCCGTCGTACTGACCACCTAGCGGCTCAGCGCTTGAAATCAATAAGTTCTGGTACGAACTAATATTTTCATAACTGGCACCAACAAAAGGATAAGCGGTAATTTCCCAAGGAAAATCATCATTGCCTTCATAAGGACAAAATGAGAGTTTTTGGTTGTTTTCTAAAAGTAACTGACCAAACTTCAAAGCAGCTTCTTCATTAGGAAAAATCACTGAGAATTCAATTTCACGCGCTTGGTTTAAATCATCACCATCAATCATCATTTGCCATAAGGCATCGCCAACATTGTCTTGTGGAAATAGGGCTAAATCACGGTTCATTATTTTTCATCTTATCTTTGTAGTCATTAATTCGCTATTTTATCTGATGAAAAACATAATACCAATTCAGTTAACGATTATTTTTGGTAAACTAGTGATATAACTTACCAATGACTCACTAACCTTGAATATAGCCTTACATAAATTTGAGCTTCATCTTGATATTAATACCGAAGATAGCCGCGTTATCGGCGAACTTAACCAAAAATGCTCATTAAGTAACGCTCAATTAAAACAGGCCATTCAACAAGGTGCGTTATGGTTAACGCGTGGTAAAAGCACACAGCGTTTGCGACGCATCAAAAAACCATTACAAATAGCCGATACCTTACATTTTTATTATGATGAACAAGTACTGAGCCAGCAGCCTAATGAAGCCTTATTAATGAATGACTGTGTTGATTATAGCGTATGGTATAAACCTTACGGTATGTTATCTCAAGGTTCAAAGTGGAGTGATCACTGCACAATTGCTCGTTGGGCTCAAACGCATTTAACGCCTGAGCGCCCGGCATTTATTGTTCATCGTTTAGATAGAGCGGCAACCGGATTAATTCTCATTGCCCACAGTAAAAAAGCAGCGCGCGCATTAAGTGCGATGTTTGAAAAGCATGACTTAGAAAAGACTTATCATATTATTATTCACGGCGATCATCGTTTACGACCACAACCTGACGCATTAACCTCTGATGTCGATGGCAAAAGCGCCAGCAGCCATTTTAGCCATCTGGCTTATAATGAAGAAAATAACACCTCATTGGTACAAGTTATAATTGATACGGGTAGAAAACACCAAATAAGAAGTCATGCGGCAAGTATTAATATGCCGGTGGTTGGCGATAGGTTACACGGAAAAGTTGACGATAAGGCAGAAAGTATTAACTTACAACTGTGCGCCGTGGCACTTAATTTTATTTGCCCGCTAAGCGCAGAGCAAAGGTCGTTTAAAGTGCCTGAACATTTAATGCCATCATTAAATGTGCTTGGCTAAGTTTCGTTTATGAACAGTAATTAAAATCGCTATCGTTGAGCAAAGCTAGTTTATCACCAACCAGTTCAGCCGCTTCAAGCTTGGCTAAAAGGTCAAAACCGATTTGACGTTGCTCTAACGTTAAGGCTAAGTAAGGTAATCTAAAGTTAGCGGCAACGGCACCTGTCATCATTAATGTGGTATTTATGGCAATAGGGTTAGGCTCACAAAACAACCATTTCATCAGGCTTTGTAAACGCTCATTAAGTTCGTTATCTTGGCTGTCCATTAAGGTTCTCATTAGGCCCGGTACCACATTCGAGGTTACCGAAATAACACCATGAGAGCCAAATTGGTGGCGACCGACATAACATTCATCGTCATTACCTGACCAACAAGCAATACCTTGTTTTTCGTAATAAGCAATACGGTCATTACCACCACATTCTTTTACGCCAATAAAGTTTTTATGCTTTGATAAGGGTTCGATCAAATCAGGAGTAAGATCCTGTCCTGTTCGGCCCGGTACGTTATAAATAAACGCAGGACCAATATCTAATACTTTATTAAAATGTGCTGCCACACCCGCTATTGACGTTCGGCCGTAGTAAGGATTAATTTGCAAGGCTGCATCCATTCCCATGGCAAAACCATTTTGCGTGGCTTTAATCGCCTCACGGGTATTATTACTACCGGTATTACCAACAATAATAAGCTGGTCGCTATACTGATGAACGGTATGAGCGATTAACATTAAATGCTCTTCCCAAGTTAATAAGTGCCCTTCACCTGTAGTACCACCGACAACAATACCGTCAACACCGGCCGCAATTTGCTTTGCAACCAGTTTGTCATAAGTTACAAGGTCAATTTCACCCTGTGCGTTGTAAGGAGTTTTTATCGCAGTAATTAAACTTGCTGCCTTTATATTTTTCATTTTTTCTCAACTACATATTAGGTAAAAGGGTAATTTTCTTATTTTTGAAGAATAACTTAATCTAACAATGACCGATTTTATCAACAACTCGCCGCAGGATAAACACTTCATTACTAACAATATGCTGATATTTAAAAATTTGGCTGTCTAAGGCTAGAACTTTATAAGCCTGATAGTTATTTTCATCATTCAAATCGGCACGATAATGATCACCGTCAACCACTTCTTCTTGGGTGATCGTAAAGTGAATATCACCGACTAATCCCCAATCGCCTAGCTCAATAACTTGGCTAATAATTTCACCTTGAGAGGTTTGTTCGACAAAAGAGAACTCAAAACTACCATCAAGGCAAAGCTCAGCATACTCAACAAGTTGCTGACCGATGTCGTTCATCTCCATACGATACCAACGGCCGGCTAATAATGTTCGGTTATATTGTTCACTCACTTAAAACACGCCTTAATAACTCTGTCGGATATAGGTACTATTGTGCATTATTTTCACCGACAACCAAATAAAAAAAACCACAACATTAAATGTTGTGGTTAAATCGAGCGTTTAATGTTTTATTAAAAATTAGTTTTTTAAGACCTTAATGCTGCCATTGACACTTTCTAAATTAATCGTAATATCGCCGCTACCGACTGTCCCAGATAAGTGACGACCACTAAACATTTTTTTCTCACTTGAAAGCCCAAATGCAGTGTCGATGCTGCCGTGCATGGTTTCGGCATTAATAATGGCATTGAACTCACCGGGCATATAAAGTTTAATACTGCCATTTACAGTCGTTAATTCAATGTTATCAATGCTATTGTCGACTTTTAAGTAGGTCGCTTTAATACTGCCATTAACTGAATTTAATTCAAGGTTGGCAGCTAAGCCTTGCACCTTAATGGCACCATTTACCGTGCTCGCTTTTATTTCACCTTGTACGTTATCAATCTCCAATGAACCATTTACTAATGTAATATCGGTTAATGCTACGCCAAATGGCACCATCACGGTATAATCGACTTTTCCAGAGCTATTATTGTGCCCCCAGGATGATTGTTTTTGGTAGTTAGTTTCAACACTAACTCCCCTCGAATTTTCAGAAAAATCAAGACTGATACGGTCTCTATCTGCTTGGTTTTCCGCGGTAATTGTTGCGGTTATTTTGATTTCAGTTTTATCCCAACCTTGGATGTCAACACCACCATTTATATTAGCTAAAGCTAAACTTGCCTGTTCATTAACAGCAAACGATTTTTCAATGGTATCTTCAACCTCTGCATATACGTTAGTAATCGCAGCGAGTGATAAAATTGTGGCTAATGTAAATTGTCTCTTAAATGAATGTTTCATGAACTTCCCTTGGTTTTTATTAAGTGTTTTAATTTCAATAATAGTTAAGTGCACAATGCCATTGAAAAGGTTTAAATTTTATTTTTACTGTTTAAAAAAATATTGCTTACACTGATATAGCTAACAACAATTCAACTTTTACAGTAACCTAACGATAATATTTCACCTATTATCAGGATTTATAAATGACTATCGCTAACGTGCACTTACTCCTTACTGGCAATGAATTAATGACGGGAGATATTGTTGACAGCAATTCAGCAATGATCGCTCAACAATGTAAAGGCATTGGCATCAAAATTAGCCGTAAAGTGACCTTAGCCGATGATCTGGATTTACTTGCAGAAGAAATAAAACACTTAACAAAAGATGCTGATGTATTAATTATTAATGGCGGGCTAGGCCCAACAACAGATGATTTAACCGCACAAGCCTTGGCATTAGCAACGCAACGTTCTTTAAAACAACATCCAATAGCACTGGCTCATTTAGAAACTTGGTGTCAACAACGTAATGCTCATTTGGGTAAAGCCAATTTAAAACAAGCGCTACTGCCAGAAGATTGCGAGATTATTGCCAACCGAGTGGGTAGCGCGGTAGGTTTTTCGTTAGTACTTAATGGCTGCCAAATACTTTGCACGCCAGGAGTACCTAGTGAACTGAACATTATGCTTGAAGAAGAAATAATCCCTAGCCTAGCGTCTCAATCAAACTTTACCGCTGAAATGGATATTACTCGCTTACAATTATTTGGTATTGGCGAGTCAACCCTACAGTCAATGTTGGTAGAAAATTTCCCTGATTGGCCTAAAGAAGTTGAAGTTGGTTTTCGCGCATCTTCGCCATTAATAGAATTGAAATTAACCATTGAAAAAAATGAGCACTTACCGATAAAAATCTTTCTGATAAAAAAAATAAAAGCGCTACTAAATGATCACATCATTGAAGAGATCAAAGATAAACCTTACTCTTTAGCCGAATTAGTCTTGCAATTATGCCAACAGAAACACCTTAAAATAACCACAGCAGAGTCTTGTACCGGCGGATTAATCGCCAGTGATATAACCAAAGTTTCTGGCTCATCATCTTCATTTGAGGCTGGCTTTGTCACTTACTCAAATAAAATGAAAAGTAAACTACTGCATGTTGATGAAAAAATACTTGAGCAACATGGCGCGGTCAGTGAACAGACAGTAAGAGCAATGGCAGAAGGGGCATTAGCCATAGCAGAGGCTGATTTAGTTATTGCTGTTTCAGGTATCGCTGGCCCAGGTGGCGGCAGTGCAGAAAAACCGGTTGGCTCAGTTTGGATTGCTTGGGGGAGTAAAGACAAAATATACAGTAAATATTTTTGTATAAAAGCAAATAGGGAAAACTTTCAACGAACAGTAGCAGCGAGATCGCTTGATTTGATCCGACGTTTATTGATCGAAAGTAACCAAACACCACTTTATTTTTAATATATAGGCGTAAAATGTTGTTTGCATGTTAACGTGGCGTATTAACTTTAATTATATTAAAAGAAACGTCATTTTTATTGCGCCATAAATCAAAACTTTATATATTTAGAAGCATAATAAACTAGAATAGATCCATGAAGCTGCAAATTAGTTATTTGGGTAATTAATATTGCTAGACGTTTGACTAGAAATAGGGGCATATTTTGATAGAAAAAAACTTCATCACAAGTGGTCGTAATACCATTATTCATAAGATGAGAAAATTTGATTTACTGATTATAAATGGCGGTCACCCTGTGGTGATTGTAAGTAACCGTGGTATAGGTATTTATAAAGGTGAAGTGCCAAATAAGAAGGCTGATGCTAAAAAAGCCTACCAAGATGTTGTTGATGTTAGTGCAACAGACGTTTTTGGTGAAAATAAAACATTAATTTTTATACAAGCACTAGATAATAAAGAATATAAAATTGATTATTCAAAAGTAAATACTGGCTCTTTCATTAAAATTCACCAGGAAAACTACATTTAATCGATATTTTAAGTGGTAATATTGGAGTAAGTCTAGCGTGACTCAAGCAAGCTTAGTAACAAATAAAAAAGATAATATTGACCTTGTTTTGCAACCGGTTAAGGATGATTCACAAATAACAGAAGCCAGTATTCATGAACTAATAGAAAATTCTGAATTTAAAAGTTTATATGTTGATAATGGCAATATAAAAAATGCCATTGCCGAGCTCAACAGTGTCCTAAAACCTCTGCAAGCCAATAAAGCTGGCCGTGAAATATGTTATCAAGTGCTTGAGCGTCGAGACGCTACAATTTCAATCACTATCGATAAAGATGAAATGTCTGCTATAGCTGAAATTTCAACAGCACTTGGCGGCAAGCATTTAACCGCCAAAGCCATACTCAATTCTGCCCAAGAAGCTGGTGTTAGCAAAGGCTTTACTAAAGAACAATTATTGAAACTTGCTCATCAAGCAGCAAAAGAACCGCCGGGTTCTATTATTACCGGTGAAATTGCCCACGGAAAAATTGCCATCAATGGTAAAAATTCAAAAATAAAATGGTTGGTGCAAAGCGCGCAAGACAGAATTTTACGTCCGAAAGATCGCGAAGATGGTAGTGTCGACATGCGTGATTTAGGCGATATAATTTGTGTGAAAGTTGGCGATCCGCTAGCGAAAAAAATTATGCTAACCGAAGGGGTTAAAGGCTTCACGGTAACCGGCTTACCCTTAGAACCTCTTTCAGGGGAAGACATCACCCTAAAAGCGGGTGAAGGAACAACCATCAGCCCAAAAAATGATAAAATATTAATTTCAACACTTATTGGTTTACCAAGAATTATTGATAACGGTATGGAAGTTGACCCCGTTTATCGCATCAAAAATGTTGATATTAGTACCGGTCATATAAAATTTGAAGGTAGTGTTATTATTGATGGTGACATTTGTGAGGGGATGAAAGTCACAGCGACTGGCGATATTACTATTGGCGGTTTTGTTGAATCTGCCACCTTAGAAGCCGGTGGAGACATTACTATTGGTAGTGGCCTTATTGGTAAAAAACAAGATGTTGAAGGTCAATCTCTCGATAATATTAAGATGAGTGTCTGCATACGTGCTAAAGGGGATGTATTCGCAAAATATAGTCAATATGCTGAAATATCCTGCCACTCCTTACGTATTGAAAATCAAATGATGCACAGCATTATTGATGTTGAAGAAACACTTTGGTTAGGCTCTGAAGAAAAAGCTAATGGTAAGCTTATCGCTGGTTATGTAAAAGCAGGAAAATCTGTTCATGCTGGTATCGTAGGTGCAACAGCCGGAAGTACCACTATTATTAGCTTTTCCAAAAAAGTTGATCAGATGAAAGAACAGTTAGAAGATATTGAATTTAAATTAAAAGTTGATTCTGATAAATCAACAGAATTGCAATTAGCCGTTAATAAGCTCAAGAAGCTACCTACCGATAAAGTAAACCCTGAAATGCTCAGTAAACTGGTCGCTACTTATAAGTTTCATACTCATCGAGTTGGTGAAATTCTTAACGAAAAAGAAGCGCTGGAAGAACAAATACAAGCCTATATGGCAAGTGTTTATATTGAAGCGACAGAAAAAATTTATCACAGCGTACAAATGATCGTTGGCGACTTCCAAGATAAATCTCGCCGTGAGTATGGACCGACTAAAGTGAATTATAAAGAAAGAAAAATTCACTTTAATCCCATTGTTAATACATAAAAAATCACTCAAAATTTTGCTATCAGCCCCCTTTTAGTTACATTAGGAAAACGATGAATTTTTTTACTCTTGCTTTAATTGCAACGAGCTTAGTCGCTGGCAGTGTTTCGGCACAGCAATGCGATATAAACTTTAATCACGGTGTGGTGATTAACCCTTCTCATGTACGTATTTTGAAAGAAAGCCAAACCTACGTTCAAATTAATAATGATCAACAATTGTTTATTCGTGGGCGAGAGATCGCCCTCAATGAAGAGCAAAGACAATTACTCACGCAATACAGCCAAGGTATTCGTAAACAAATTCCTGAAATAGTTGCGATAGCGATTGAAGGTGTTGATATTGATTTAAAAGCAGTAAATAAAGTTATTGCTGGTTTAACTGGTGAAAACAGCGCCTCACATCAAAAAATTCAAGAACGCTTCGATGAGATGCAATATCGTTTAAGAGAACGTTTTAATCATAGCGATACTAATTATTATATTGCTTCGCAAGACTTCGCCGATTTTGATGAAATCTTTGCTGGTGCCTTTGAGCAAGAGATCGAAAGTATTGTAACCGAATCAATTGGCACTATTCTAATAGCCGTTGGTGAAGCAATGACCACCAATGAAGAAAGCAATAGTGAACAGCGCGTAGAAACCTTTGACCAACGTATAAAAGGTATGGAAAAAGATTTACAGCTAGAAATTGAACCACGGGCACAAGAAGTAAAATTAAAAGCCGCGCAGTTTTGTAAAAGCTTAAAGAAATTAGATCAACTAGAGTCTAAGTTACAGCAAAGTATTACAGCACTAAATGAATTTGATTTAATACAAACAAAATAATAACCTTGCTCTGAACGAGCAACGTTATCGTGATCCTGAAACCGTCATGCTGAACTTCGAACCACCAACACCAGATACTAAAATGCAGTTTCTTTGTTCCAGACAAAAATGACGTGCAGGATGCACTAATGCAGCGTAGGCATGGATTCCTAGGAGCTGTCATGACCGTTCATCCTGAACATATACGCTCTTTGCCATCCATGGCACCGCGTTATACCGTTCATCCTGAACATAAAAAAACCTGCATTAGCAGGTTTTTATAATTGAAATCACAGGGTAGATAAATTACATATTAGGGTAATTCGGACCACCGGTGCCTTCTGGTGTAACCCATGTAATATTCTGAGTTGGATCTTTAATATCACAGGTTTTGCAATGAATACAGTTTTGCGCATTGATGACTAATTTGTCACCCTGCTCTGTTGCTTCAATCTCGTAAACACCTGCAGGGCAGTAGCGCTGAGCTGGCTCAGCATACTTAGCTAAGTTAATGGTAATCGGAACATCGGTATCAGCAAGTTTCAAATGACAAGGTTGTTCTTCCTCATGGTTAGTATTTGACAAAAATACTGAGGTTAACTTATCAAAACTTAATTTATTATCAGGCTTTGGATAATTAATCACTGCAGATTCTGATGCTAATTTAAGTTGCTCATGATCATGGGTGTCATCTTTAAAGTTAAACGGTAATTTACCATTAAAAAAGTTTTGATCTAGCGTATTATAAGCACCACCTAAGGTCATACCAAACTTATGCATAGCAGGACCAAAATTACGGGTGTTATATAATTCTTCATATAGCCAAGAGTCTTTAAATCTTTCTGTATAGTCTGCTAAGTCTTTACCACCTTCGTCACCCGATGCTATCGCTTGAAAGATACTTTCTGCCGCTAACATACCAGACTTCATTGCGGTGTGATTACCTTTAATCTTGGCAAAGTTAATCGTTCCTGCATCACAACCAACAACAATACCACCTGGCATGGTCATTTTAGGTAATGAATTAAAACCACCTTTGGCCATGGCACGTGCTCCATAAGAAACACGTTTGCCACCTTCAAGATACTGACTGATTTTTGGATGATGCTTATAACGTTGAAATTCATCAAAAGGGCTTAAATGCGGGTTGCTATAATTCAAATCAACAATCAAACCAACAAATACTTGATTGTTCTCTGCATGGTATAAGTAGCCACCACCAGTTGTTCCTTGCTCTAATGGCCAACCAGCCGTATGAACAACCAAGCCTTCTTGATGCTTGGCGGGGTCTATGTCCCAAATTTCTTTAAAGCCTAAACCATAATGCTGTGGAGACTTGCCTTCATCTAAGTTAAATTTACTGATTAACTCTTTACCTAAATGACCACGACAACCTTCAGCAAAAACAGTATATTTCGCGCGCAGCTCCATCCCTGGTACGTATGAATCTTTTTCTTTACCATTAACATCTAAGCCCATGTCGCCGGTAAGAATACCTGCAACACTGCCATCATCGTTGTAAAGTACTTCATGTGCAGGGAAGCCAGGAAAAATTTCAACACCTAACTCTTCAGCTTGCTCTGCTAACCAACGACAAACATTACCCATACTAGCAATGTAATTACCTTCGTTGTGCATTGTTTTTGGTACAGAGAAGTTAGGTAATTTTATACCGTTACTTTCACTATTGAGCAAATAAATGTCATCGCCAGTAACTTTTGTCTTTAATGGTGCGCCTTTTTCCTGCCAATCCGGAAATAACTCATTGAGCGCTCTTGGTTCAAAAACAGCACCAGACAAAATATGTGCCCCAACTTCTGAGCCTTTCTCAACAACGCAGACCATAAGTTCTTGATCTTTTTCTTTTGCTAACTGCATTAAACGACAAGCTGTTGCTAGGCCAGACGGGCCAGCTCCAACAATAACAACGTCAAAATCCATCGATTCGCGTTCCATAAATTTCCCCAAAAATATTCATTTAAATAAAATCAAACACTTGTTTGATTTTCAAACACCTGTTTGATAATATCACTCATTATAGATATTTTGTCGATAAATACTATCTTCTATTGAAAGATATTGCGACAAAAGCTATTTAAGCTCAATTTATCAAGACAACCGCCATATTACGTTGACGTTCACGTAGTCTAGTATTAGTCTGTCGAGCAATAATGAGAAATACTTGCTAATGTTAGTTTAATAAAACAAACGTTAGCTTTACACTATAAATACAAACACAACAAACGCAATCAGAGGCAACGATGAAAGTATTAGTACCTATCAAACGTGTTATTGACTATAACGTCAAAGTTCGCGTAAAAGCAGACAATTCAAATGTTGATCTTGCTAATGTAAAAATGGCAATTAACCCTTTTTGTGAAATCGCTGTAGAAGAAGCGGTTCGTTTAAAAGAAGCGGGCATTGCCACTGAAGTTATTGCGGTATCAATTGGTGACAAGTCTTGCCAAGAGCAATTAAGAACGGCCTTAGCATTAGGCGCAGACCGCGCGATTCAAATCGAAACTGATGAGAAGTTAGACGCACTTAATATTGCTAAACTTTTACAGAAAATTGTTGAAGAAGAACAGCCGCAATTAGTTATCTTAGGTAAGCAATCTATCGATAGTGATAACAATCAAACCGGTCAAATGCTAGCTGCCTTAACAGGTATGCCGCAAGGTACTTTCGCATCAGTGGTAAAAGTTGAAGGCGATAAAGTTAATGTAACGCGTGAAGTTGATAGTGGCTTACAAACTGTATCACTTAACTTACCAGCGATTGTTACTACCGATCTGCGTTTAAATGAACCTCGTTATGCTTCATTACCTAATATTATGAAAGCAAAACGTAAACCATTGGTGGTTAAACCCGCTGCAGATTTTGGCGTTGATTTAAGTCCACGTTCAAAATTAATAAAAGTTGTACCACCTGCGACCCGTAAAGCCGGTATTATTGTTGATGGTGTAGATACATTAATTGAAAAATTAAGAAATGAAGCGAAGGTGATTTCATGAGTATTTTAGTATTTGCTGAACATGATAACAGCACATTAAAAGCTGACACACTTAAAACAGTTGCTGCCGCTCAAGCAATTGGTGGCGACATTCATATACTTGTTGCAGGTAGTGATTGTCAGAGTGTTGCACAAGAAGCCGCAAAAGTTAATGGCGTAAGTAAAGTACTTGTTGCTGACAACCCCGCTTATCAACATCAATTAGCTGAAAATATTAGCTTATTGGTAACTGAGCTTGCAGCTGATTACGAACACATTTTAGCAACGGCGTTAACGACAGGTAAGAACTTTATGCCTCGCGTTGCTGCTTTATTAGATGTTGCACAAATTTCAGACATTATTGCTGTAGAAAGTAGTGATACCTTTGTTCGTCCTATTTATGCAGGTAATGCTATTGCGACCGTGCAAAGCTTAGACAGTAAAAAAATAATTACTGTTCGTTCTACCGGATTTGATCCAGTTGGCACTGATGGTAGTGCTGAAGTTGTAGCAATAGAGTCAGTAACTGACGCCGGAATATCAACACATGTAAGTGATGAACTCTCTGTATCAGAACGTCCTGATTTAGGCGCAGCAAGTATCGTTATTTCAGGTGGCCGTGGCATGCAAAATGGCGATAACTTCAAATTACTTGAAGGTATTGCAGATAAGCTTGGCGCTGCTATTGGGGCATCACGTGCCGCTGTAGATGCTGGCTTTGTACCTAATGATATGCAAGTCGGCCAAACAGGTAAAATTGTTGCTCCTGACCTATATATAGCTGTAGGTATCAGTGGTGCCATACAGCATTTAGCCGGTATGAAGGATTCTAAAATCATCGTTGCGATTAACAAAGATGCCGAAGCGCCTATTTTCCAAGTAGCTGATTACGGTATTGTTGGTGATTTATTTGATGTATTACCAGAACTTGAAGGTAAACTGTAAACTGTAAACTATAACGTTTTCAGACTTATTTTCTAGGTATAATAAAGCCACTTTACTAGTGGCTTTATTTTTATCTTTAATTTAACCATTCAGTCAATTAACACTCGGGTATCGACATCATGAAAAATAAACTTTCTAGTCTTAGCGACCTTGCTGGTGCATTTGGTAGAGAAACGACTGTCGCTGCTGACTCAGCAAAGCAGCAACCTGCTGATGGTTCATTAGTCTATTCAACAGAAAGTGGCCGTATTAAACAAGACAATAGCGCCCAAGCAATAACAGCCAGTGATGGCTTTGCTAAAGTTAGACGTGAAACCAAAGGACGAAAAGGTAAAGGGGTTATCACTATTAGTGGATTAGGCATAGACGCTACAGCGCTAAAAGAGCTCGCTAAAAAATTAAAGAAAACCTGTGGCACCGGTGGTAGCGTTGTCGGTGAAGTCATCGAAGTACAAGGCGATAAAAGAGAGCAAATAAAACAGGTCCTTGAAACTAATGGCTTTAAGGTGAAGTTTGTTGGCGGTTAGTCACCTAAAATATAAAACATTAGCTGATATGATACTTTCTTAATTTCATTGCTATTTTATTGTGCGATACCTTTAACCGCTCTGCTAGTTTCCTTGTTGTTGGGTAAAGCGGATACAAGGCTTTAAGTAAATCTTCTTCAAACTGTTCTTGAGCACTATGCCAATCAGACCATTGTAGCTGCTCCACTATATTGTTATCACTCTCAACAGAGTCAGCAGTGTTATGACTTATTGGCAAATCGACCGCTGAAAATTGTGATAAGGCACCGTCAATATCAGACTTTTCAATAACACCGCTATCATTAAGCGCAACCGCCCTAAAAAGAATATTTTGCAGCTGGCGAATATTACCTGGCCATTGACATGTTTTAAGAGCAGCAAGTGCTTGCTCGGTTAACGTTGGCACTTTTCGTGCAACTTGTAGCGCCGCCATTTTAATAAAATGTGCAGCTAATAAGATAATATCATCGGGGCGTTCACGCAGTGGCGGTATCGATAAATTCAATACGTTTAGCCGGTAAAATAGGTCTTCTCTGAATAATTGACGCTCAATTTGTTGCGGTAAATGTTGATGACTGGCACTGATAATTCGCACATTAGCGGTTAGTTCCTTAGTACCGCCTAGCCGACGATATTTATAGTCCTGTAAAAATCGTAATAACTTAGCTTGTAAATATACCGACATCTCTGCAATTTCATCTAAGAAGATAGTCCCTGTTTCTGCCAGTTCAAACAACCCTGGCTTACCACCTTTTTGAGCGCCAGTGAAAGCACCAGGCGCATAACCAAACAATTCACTTTCTAATAAATTCTCTGGTAATGCCGCACAATTTAGCGCTAAAAAAGGTGCATCCGCACGTCGACTAGCATTATGCAAAGCACGAGCTAATAATTCTTTACCTGTACCTGTTTCACCACTGATCAGTACCGGTAATTCTAATTCTGAAAATCTAAGCGTTTGAGACTTTAATAGTCGAATAGCAGAGTTCTCACCAATAATATTATCAAATTCGGCTTGCTCTCGGCTCTGTATTAACGCGATATGCTGACCAACACGGTTCATTGAGCGTAAAGTCAAAATTACGCCTGAAGAACTATGTTCTGAAAATATTGGCGTGATGTCAGCCAAATAAGAGTGTTCAAGAAACGAGAGTGAAAAGTTACTCACTGAAGAATTTAGCATGGCCTGAAAAGATTGATCGATATATTGATCAATATGTTGACCCTCAATTGTAAAAGCTAATTCTTTTAATAGTGATTGAGCCGCCGTGTTGATGATGACAATAATACCATTTTGATCAATATCTAGGATAGGGTCTGGAATAGTATCTAATAAGGTTTTTAAATGAGCTTCACGTCTTTGTGTTGGTAGCAAGTCAACGGATAAGCAATGGACAATATCATCACGGTGCGACAGTGAGTTTTGCACATCAATCAAGGCTAACTTACTAGACATAAAATGAACATAAATAAAGTGACTGACCACTTCAAGTGAACGTATATTCCAACGATTTTCAGCAAAAATCGCCAAAATCTCTTGGCTGATACCAATGCGATCCTTTACTTTAATTTCAATTCTCATTCGTTCATCTCAATATTATATCGCTACATGTAATAAAAAAATTACAATGTATTAATTGTATTACAGAATAACTAATAAGCAATCACTTTGTAATAATTGAATTACAAAATGATCGAGCTAACGCCTCTAAAACACCATAAGTGACTGATATTAAATAAATATATATTAATGGCTTTATTTTTGCAATTAACAAGTAAAAATGAACAATATAAAGGAGATTAGCTGCGCAACCAATAATTAATAATAAAGTGCGCAGTTAATTTTCTTCATCGCAATGGCTTTTACTAGAGAGAAATTATGAAAAATAGCAAACATGTTGAAACACAAGCAATCCATTCGGGTCGAATTAACGATGAACAATTTGGCTCTTTGGCGACGCCTTTATACCAAACGTCTACCTTTATTTTTGAAAATGCTAAACAAGGCGCTGATCGTTTTGCCGGTGAAGCAGAAGGCTATATCTATGGACGACTAGGGAACCCTACGGTAAGACAATTAGAAATGCGTGTTGCTGCTATGGAAGAAATGGAAGATGCCGCTGCTACAGCAACGGGCATGGCTGCTGTCTCTGGCGCTTTATTAGCTAATTTGCAGTGTGGCGATCATATTATTTCATCTAGCGCCTTATACGGCTGCTCGTATGCGTTAATCAGCCATATGCTAACAAAGTTTGGTATTGAAGTTTCATTTGTTGATATGAAAGTTCCTGAAAATATTGAAAAAGCGATAAAACCAAACACTAAGGTTATATTCCTAGAAACACCAATAAACCCAAATTTAGTTGTTTTAGATTTAGAGCGTATTTTAGCTATATCAAAAAAACACGATATTCTATCTATCGTTGACAATACTTTCCTAACTCCTGTTTTGCAGCAACCTGGAAAATTTGGTGCCGATATAGTTGTTCACAGTGCAACTAAGTATCTAAATGGTCATGGTGATGTAGTTGCCGGCATTATATGTAGTAATGCTGAAATGATAGGTCACATCAAGTTAACGGCACTTAAAGATATTGGCGCAACGATGAGTCCTCATGATGCATGGTTAATAATGAGAGGGTTAAAAACTTTACCATTACGTATGGAACGCCACTGTTCAAATGCGCAAACGATCGCTGAGTTTTTAGAAAGTCATCCAATGATCGCTAAAGTTTATTACCCTGGCCTTAAATCACATGACGGTTATAAATTTATTGGTAAGCAAATGAAGGCGGCCGGTGGTGTTATCGCTTTTGAATTGAATGCCGATCTAAAAGGTGGTGAAGAGTTTATTAACCGGATGAATTTATTTTCAATCGCGGTAAGTTTAGGTGATGCAGAGTCATTGATTCAACACCCTGCCTCGATGACCCATTCACCTTATACACCAGAAGAAAGAGTAGCTGCAGGTATTAGTGATAGTTTGATTCGTATATCTGTTGGTTTAGAGCACGTAAGTGACTTACTTGAAGATCTAAAACAATCTTTAGATCAAATAGAAAACCGCCAAGAGCAAGTTGCCTAACTTAGCGGTTATCCGCATGATTAGTTAATGTATAGCTAATCATGCTTTATTCCTGCGTTAAGATTTTAGCTAGCGCAGGAAGTACTTTTTCCTTTAATAAATTTAATTCACTGTCATTATAAGCTTTCATAGCAAACGCGCCCCAGACAGGCTTTGGCCAAGCAATATCATCCGCAAAGCGAACAATGTGATGAACATGGAGTTGTGGGCAAATATTGCCTAATGCCGCAACATTCATTTTTGTGCCATTAAATAACTGCATTAAGATTTCACTTAACAAGCTAGATTCATTTAAAAATTGTTGTTGTTGCTGCCAATCAAGCTGATAGATATCCTGAATATCTTCGACCCTAGGTACTAAAACAAACCACGGGTAATGGCTATCATTCATCAGTAAGAGTGTTGACAGCGGTAAATCAACTAACTCAATGGTGTCACGTTGTAATAGCGCATGAAGTTGAAATGTATCAGACATAGAGACTCTCTTAACGTTTATTTTTACGACCGCGACCGCGGGCAGTTTTCTTAGCTTCTCTAGCGGCTATTTTTTTAGCCTCAAGCTCGATAAAATGAAGTGTTTCGACCTCTATCATATCCGGTGTTTCAAAAGTAATTCCGCCTAGAGTATTATCACGTATCTCATTGATTAAAATTGCTGCTGCCTTATGGTAATCAATACGACCACCTGATTTAACACAGCCACGTCTTCGACCTATTTCTTCTAGTAACTCAACTTCTGTTTCAGGCGTATCATCAAATTGATAGCGTTCTTTTAATCGTTGTGGATAATGCGCTAATAAATATTCACCAGCAAAAGAAGCAATATCTTCATGGTCGAAGGCGGTATCTTTAACCGCACTGGTAATGGCTAATCGATAGCCACTGTTTTCATTAACAATTTTCGGCCATAACATACCGGGTGTATCATATAAATAAAGCCCTTCGTCTAAACGAATTCGTTGCTGACCTTTAGTCACAGCAGGCTCATTACCGACTTTAGCTTTTGCTTTGCCAACCAGCGTATTTAATAAGGTAGATTTACCTACGTTAGGTATCCCCATAATAACAACGTTAATTTGTTTACCGGTTTCATTTTTACTCGGTACCAGTTTACGAATAAGACTAGGCAGCGTTTTAGCAACTGAAGGGTTATCTGTGGTTAAAGCAATGGCTTTAACATTTTTCTGAGATTCTAAATATTCTAACCAGATTTTTGTTTTAGCCGGATCAGCAAGATCAGACTTATTAAGTATCTTAATAAGTGGGATATCACCTCTGATCTCAGTGATCATCGGGTTTTCACTGCTAAAGGGCAATCTAGCGTCACACACTTCTATGACCACATCTATTTGTGGAAGAATTTCTTTTATTTCTTTTTGGGCTTTATGCATATGCCCAGGGAACCAATTAATAGCCATAACAACACTAAGTAATTTATTAATGTGTTGATTTTAGCAAGTTACGCATTGATAAACACCTTACATTGAAAATAAATATGATATTACAAGCATTGCTAGTTATAGGATAAGCTTTTGAGATGAAAGATATGAAATTTAACATGCCTTACTGGCAAGTTTACAAAGACTAGCATACAAAAAATCGTTCTGTTAATAACAAGCATTGCTTATTAAAAACCAGACTAGCCTTGCATGTAATGCGTTCAACTATTGGCTGTTGATTTATTTTGATGGAAACTAGCAATTGTTGTTAAATTTTAAAACGCTAGAAAGCAAAAAATCCGACTCTTTCGGATCGGGTTTCTCTAAATAGAAGCGGAGAATGTCCTACGCTCACATGGGCATGTCGAACATAAGTCACACTACCATCGGCGCTACGGCTCTGTAGTTACATAATAAGTGTAAATGCTGTGTTTTTAAACGTCAGAAAGCAAAAAACCCGACTCTTTCGAATCGGGTTTCTCTAAATAGAAGCGGAGAATGTCCTACGCTCACATCGGCATGTCGAACATAAGTCACACTACCCTTGTTATCAATGCACGCTAGCTATAAATTCTGTTTTTAAACGCCAGAAAGCAAAAAACCCGTTACGTTAGTAACGGGTTTTTCTTAATTAGAAGCCTAGCAATGTCCTACTCTCACATGGGAACTCCCACACTACCATCGGCGCTACTGCGTTTCACTTCTGAGTTCGGAATGGGATCAGGTGGTGCCACAGTGCTATTGTCGCTAGACAAAAAGGTTAC
>NZ_VOLR01000031.1 GCF_007954355.1 Colwellia hornerae | reverse complement strand
ACATTAATTTTAGCGTGTTTTAAAAACCTCTAAATTGGTTTTTATCAACCGCTTTTTCCATCGCATCTTGTTTGGTGATTAAGCCTCGATTAACTAGACCTTGTAGACAACAGACACCCATGGTTTGAGCTGGTTTTAAAACCTCTACATTGATCTTAGCTCGCTTTAAAACATCTACATTAATTTTAGCGTGTTTTAAAAACCTCTAAATTGGTTTTTATCAACCGCTTTTTCCATCGCATCTTGTTTGGTGATTAAGCCTCGATTAACTAGACCTTGTAAACACTGATCCATGGTTTGCATACCATGCGTCATACCGGTTTGAATGGCACTGTACATTTGCGCTATTTTATCTTCACGAATTAAGTTTCTTATTGCCGGAACGCCCAACATTATTTCATGAGCGGCAACACGACCACCGCCCACTTTTTTAATAAGAGTTTGCGAAATAACCGCACGAAGTGATTCTGACAACATTGAACGCACCATAGATTTCTCTTCACCTGGGAAAACATCAATTATACGATCGATGGTTTTTGGTGCTGAGGTTGTATGTAAGGTACCAAAAACTAAGTGACCGGTTTCCGCCGCTGTCATCGCTAAGCGAATCGTCTCTAAGTCACGCATTTCACCAACAAGAATAACATCAGGGTCTTCACGTAAAGCACTGCGCAGGGCAGCTTCAAAGCTTAGCGTATCGCGATGGACTTCACGTTGGTTTATTAAACATTTTTTGTTTTCGTGCACAAACTCAATAGGATCTTCAATGGTAAGAATATGATCATGTTTGTTGTTATTAATATAATCGACCATAGCCGCTAAAGTGGTCGATTTACCTGAGCCTGTTGGACCCGTGACTAAAACTAAGCCGCGAGGTATATCAGAAATTTCCCGAAATATATCAGGACAGCCTAAATCATCTAAGGATAATATCTTGCTTGGGATAGTACGAAATACCGCTGCGGGGCCACGATTTTGATTAAAAGCATTAACACGAAAACGCGCTAAATTAGGCACTTCAAAAGAAAAATCGACTTCTAAATTTTCTTCATACTCTTTGCGTTGGCGATCATTCATAATATCATAGACCAGAGCATTAACATCTTTCTCGTCAAATGCTGGGATATTGAGTTTACGTACGTCACCGTCGACACGAATTGAAGGCGGAGTGCCTGCAGATAAATGTAGATCAGATGCATTATTTTCCACACTAAAGGCAAGTAATTCGGTAATATCCATAAAAAGACCTCTTAATAATTATTTTTTATAATATAAAGTAAGTTGAAACTAAATTGACACAAAACAATATGACACCCATTAAAGATAATCTTGCTAAGATAAATCTGCAAATTTTTAATGCTTGCGAGCTAGCAAAACGCCCAACTTCACAGGTTACCTTACTCGCGGTAAGTAAAACCAAAACCAGTGCCATGATCGAACAAGCTTATTTAGCAGGTCAACGAGAATTTGGCGAAAACTATATCCAGGAAGCCGTTGAAAAAATAGCAGACTTACAACGTTTGTCAGATATTACTTGGCATTTTATTGGTCCTATACAGTCAAACAAAACACGATTAATTGCCGATAACTTTGCTTGGGTACATAGTGTTGACCGCATTAAAATAGCAAAACGTCTTAATGATCATAGGTCTAGCCAAGATACTCCCCTCAACGTTTGTTTACAAGTCAATATTAGTGGCGAAGAAAGCAAATCTGGCATAGCCGTTAAAGATATTAAAGCGTTAGTTGATTGTATTGACCAGTGCCGACATTTAACCCTACGCGGCTTAATGGCTATCCCTGAGAAAAATGCCTCTGAACAAAGTTTTGAAAAAATGCAGCTACTTTATGCACAATTAAAAAAAGAACATCCTAGTATGGATACTTTATCGATGGGCATGTCAGGTGACTTAAGTGCCGCCATTGCCAAAGGTTCGACTATGGTCAGAGTTGGCTCAGCGATTTTTGGCGCAAGAGAAGATAAATAGTTATATTAGGATACAATCTATTTCACTTTCTTTAGGTATAATTCGTTACAATAGTTAAAATATTTACTCTCTTATTTATCATAGGTATTTCATGACAAAAATTGCTTTTATTGGCGCTGGTAACATGAATGGCGCAATTATTTCTGGCTTAGTAAAAACAGGCTTTGCCGCTCAAGACATTATCGTATCAAACCCTTCACCTGAAAAGCGACTGGCTTTACAAGAGCAACTTGGCATTAAAGAAACCGCTGACAATATCGTTGCCGCTAATTTTGCAGACTTTATTGTACTTGGTGTTAAACCACACTTTATTGCTGATGTTTGTCAAAAAATTAGTCAAGAAATTGATATAAGCAACAAGTGCTTTATTTCCGTTGCTGCTGGCTGCACCGTAGCTCAAATGAAAAAAGCCTTAGCCAAGCCTTGTGCTATTATTCGCACTATGCCCAATACCCCCTCACAGATTGGGTTAGGTGTTAGTGGCTTATATGCCGACGAAAATGTTAATCCTCAACAAAAAATAATTGCTGAAGAGCTTATGAGTTCGGTGGGTATTATAAAGTGGTTAGCCACTGAAGATGAAATTGACAATATTATTGCGGTTTCTGGCTCAGCACCTGCTTATTTCTTTTTGTTTATGGAAGCAATGGAAAAACAAGCGATAACATTAGGATTTTCAGCACAGGAAAGCCGTGAATTAGTACAGCAAACCGCTTTAGGTGCTGCGCAAATGGTAGTCAACAACGACATTCCAATCAGCGAGTTACGTGCTAAAGTCACCTCTAAAGGTGGTACAACCAATGCTGCTATCAATTCTTTTATAGATGATGGTTTGGAACAAATAGTAACAAATGCAATGAACAGTGCATTGCATCGCGCTAAAGAAATGGCGCAAAATAACGGTTAAGACCGTTTGAATTTTATTAATTATTAAGTTTTGGAGAAGTAGATGGAAGCCATTAATTATTTGCTGAGTTTTGCCTTTGACGCATTATTAATGTTGTTAGTTTTACGTGTATGGCTACAATTGGTCCGTGCAGATTTTTATAACCCGTTAAGTCAGTTTATTGTAAAAGTAACCAATCCAGCCGTTATTCCGCTTCGTCGCGTTATTCCTGGTTTTGGTGGTATTGATGTTTCAACATTACTGTTAGCTTTTGCCGTTGCAACGTTAAAGTTTATTATTATCCCATTACTTAATGGCGGCGATCTCAATATTATTTCGGCGCTGTACTTTGGCCTTATCTATTTAATTAAACAAACCGGTGTATTGCTGTTTATGCTAATGCTAGTTATGGCATTAATGAGCTGGGTAGTGCAAGGATATAATCCTACACAAGCTATCTTTCAGCAGCTAACTGAACCGTTTTTAAAACCGATAAAGCGTATTGTACCCAGTATTGGCGGTCTAGACTTATCTATACTTATTGCTTTCTTATTATTAAACGTGATTAATATTTTTCTATCTGGCGCCGTTCCTGGTTGGGCAATGCTATAATAACGTAGCAGCGATTAAACAGGCTTTGTAATAATTTTGCTACAAAACCTGTCTTATTAAATGTATGGCTCATTAAGATAAAAAGGAACACATTATGAAAAACATCTTCCAAACCTGTTTATTTATTATTTTAGTTTCATTGACCCTAGTCAGTAACGTTTTTGCTGAAAACATGAAGAAAATGGGTTCGATGCAAGTGCATTACATGGCAATAAATGCCACGTTTTTAACGCCAAAAGTCGCAAAAGCTTACGACATTGAACGTAGTCGTTTTAACGGTTTAATTAATATTTCGGTTTTAGACGATACTAAACCGTCGACACCAGCTAAAGCAGTAACCATACAAGGCAAAGCACGAAATGATATTGGTCAAATCAAAACCCTTGAATTTGACGAAGTAAAAGAAGGTGATGCTATTTATTATTTAGCACAAGTTAATTACACCAACGAAGAAACCTTTTACTTTGATATCACCATTAGTGATGGCAAAGAAACCCACCAGCTTAAATTTAAACAAAAATTTTATGTTGATTAATCGCTAATTGCAGATAAATAATTAATATATAAAATCAGGTTTTACCTGATTTTATTTTTTCATTTCTATACGCTCAAGGTACAAAATGTCAACCATCGTATTAGCCACAGGCAACCCAGGTAAAGTTAAAGAACTCAGCCATTTATTAGCCGCACATAACATTGAAATAAAACCCCAAAGTGAATTTAATGTCAATGATGTGGCAGAAACAGGCACTACTTTTGTTGAAAATGCCATCATTAAAGCGCGTCATGCCGCTAAAATAACGGGCTTACCAGCAATCGCCGACGACTCTGGCTTAGAGGTTGATGCATTAAATGGTGCACCGGGTGTTTATTCAGCGCGTTACGCAGGTGAAAACGCTAGTGATAGTGATAACACAAATAAACTGTTAAAAGCACTAGAAAACACACCTGATGAACAACGTACCGCTCGTTTTCATTGTGTGCTGGTTTATATGAAACACCAACACGATCCAACGCCGATAATTTGTCATGGCGTTTGGGAAGGCACAATTACCCGTGAAAAATTGGGCGAACAAGGTTTTGGTTATGATCCTATTTTTTGGCAAGAGTTACAGCAACAAACATCCGCACAATTGCCTCGCGATTTAAAAAATAGTTTAAGCCACCGCGGCCAAGCACTTGCTCAACTTGTGCAACATTTTGGTGTTAAATAATAATGCTTCAAGCGCCCCCGCTTTCTTTATATATCCATATCCCTTGGTGTGTGGAAAAATGTCCGTATTGTGATTTTAACTCGCATGCCTTGAAATCAGCGGTTCCAGAAGAAGAGTATGTAAGACATCTAATTGATGATTTAGATGCAGATATCGCCAAATTTTCTTTGAGTGATCGGCCACTACACACTATTTTTATTGGTGGTGGTACACCGAGCTTATTTTCAGCACAGGCGATTGAAAGTTTATTAACGCAAGTTCTTGCGCGCTTCGAACATAAAGATGACATTGAAATAACGTTAGAAGCGAACCCAGGCACGGTTGAAGCTGAAAAATTTATTGGCTTCTTTAACGGCGGTGTTTCAAGGCTATCCATTGGCGTACAAAGTTTTGAATCTGACAAGCTCATAAAATTAGGTCGAATTCATGACAGTAACCAAGCAAAAAAAGCAGCCGAGTTGGCCTATTCTTGTGGCATAAAAACCTTTAATCTTGACTTGATGCATGGCTTACCACAGCAAAACATTGCTAACGCCCTTGATGATTTAACCACGGCTATTTCACTGAATCCAACCCATTTATCTTGGTATCAGTTAACAATAGAGCCCAATACCGCTTTTCATTCTCGCCCGCCTAAATTGCCTGAAGACGAAGTACTCTGGGATATTCAAGATCAAGGTATCGCCTTATTAGCGGCAGCAGGTTATCAGCAATACGAAATCTCGGCTTACAGTAAACCCGGTTTTGAATGTCAGCATAATATCAATTACTGGCAGTTTGGTGATTATCTGGGCATTGGCTGCGGCTCACATGGCAAAATAACAGATCCTCTTAATAATAAAATTTTCCGTACCATCAAAGTAAAGCACCCTAAAGGTTACTTAGACGAGAGTCGCCCGCATCTTGACCATTTAGTTGAAGTCAGTGCCCAAGAGTTACCCTTTGAATATATGATGAACAGACTGCGCTTACATGAACAGTTCAGCTTAACGGAATATCAACAAAGAACAGGCTTATCGATTGATACTGTCTTGCCAACATTGCAAGTCGCTAAACAAAAACAATTGATGCAAGAAAACACTGATGGCACTTGGCAAGTCAGTAAACTAGGTCATCGTTATTTAAATGATTTACTCGAGATGTTTTTATAGTGGCGGTTAGTGAAGAGCAGCAAGCATTCGACCAAACGTTTATGCAACGAGCTTTTGAGCTCGCTCAGCAAGCAGAAGCGATTAACGAAATCCCGGTTGGTGCTGTGGTTGTCGCTAATAATAAAATTATCAGCGAAGGCTACAATCAATCTATTACATTGAACGACCCTTCAGCCCACGCTGAAATGGTTGCGATACGCCGTGCTGGCTTAGCCTTACAAAACTACCGTTTGCTCGACTGTACACTCTATGTAACATTGGAGCCTTGCCCGATGTGCGCTGGTTTATTAGTACATAGTCGAATTAAACGTGTGGTATACGCGACGCCAGATTTAAAAACTGGCGCGGCAGGTAGCGCCTTTAATTTATTGTGTGATAAGAAGCATAACCATCAAATTGTGCTATCTTCAGGGATAATGGCAGAAGAATGCAGCCAATTACTGTCCGCTTTTTTTAAACGCCGCAGAGCTGAGAAAAAAGCGTTAAAACAGCAAGCGAAGTTAGCACAAAAATAAGCGCTAACCTCAGTATTATTGTTACTTCAACCTAGAGCGTGTTATTGAAATTATCTTGCGGCTTATTTTTCCTACTGGTGTGCTTTACTCATCATGTCATTGCACAAGATAGTGTAAAGGTATAGCAATACCAGTCAGAAAAAGGCATCAGCTCTTTTTCTGATATTCCCCCCGTAACCTCAAGTTATCAACAGGTCAGCATAGGTTGCTTTGCCTGTAAACTTAACGCTATGGTTAACTGGCATAACACGCGCTTGTTTATTGATCACTTCACAACAACCATCAATCAACAAGCAAAGCTTTATAAAATAGACCCTGCCCTTATTCTTGCGGTCATTCATGCAGAGTCACACTTTAACCCGCTAGCTTTGTCTAAAACTGGCGCACAAGGGCTAATGCAGTTAATGCCGGCAACAGCGAAAGCGTTAGGCGTTAAAAATTCCTTCGATGCTAAACAAAATATTAGCGCGGGCACTAAACATTTAGCACGTTTAATAAGGAAGTTCGGTGGTAATATTACGTTAGTTTCCGCGGCCTACAATGCAGGCGAAGGTGCGGTTAAAAGATATAACGGCGTGCCACCCTTCCCTGAAACTGAAGTTTATGTTGAACGGGTAAAAATTTTACATCAGCGTTATTTAGCCCATATCACCGCTTTGCCCTTTTTTGTACCAACGAATTAATTCTTTTTGATCGCCAGGAGCATCTTCACCTTGCGCTATTTTAGTGAGCGCTTGTTTCGCTAGTAATTGTTCAACTTTATCTTCAAGTTTACTGAGCGCATTATAAAAAGCACTCGTTTCATCAGCGGTTAAGACACTTTCAAGCTCTTTTGACCGCATCTCCATCGCGGCAGTAAGTTGTTGATATAGTAACTTACCTTGGTCATTTAAGGCTAAAATCTTAATATTTTTACTTTTTTCATCTCGACGAATATCGATTAAACCTTTCTTATCTAATGCTTTTACTGCACGACTAACATTATAAGAATCAATACGAGATTGGTAAGCAATATCCGCTGACTTAATTGGCATGTATGAGCCAATATTTAAGAGAACACGCATTTCTCTTGGCTCTAAGTCACAGAGATCTCGAATCTTCCAGTCACGATTTAACGCGAGTAAATTACTAACAACCGCGACTCTAAACGGTAAGTGCTTTGTTAAATCTAATGGTTGAGCTATTTCTTGCGTTAGCGTAAACGCTTTATTTCTGGCAGATGTAGTAATGAGAGTACCTCGAGATTTTAAAATAATGACTAGATAAAAGTCGCAATTTCATTCAATGGTTTTTTAACTAGAGCATGGTGAGGCACAGTAGCATCTTCGCCTGGATAGCCAGTGATAAGTAACATATAAGCACGGTCATTTTCTGGTCGTCGACACACTTTACTTAAAAAAGACATAGGTTTTGGGGTATGTGTTAGCGTTACTAAGCCAGAGGTATGTAAGGCATTAATTAAAAAACCCGTCGCTATGCCAACAGATTCATGAACATAATAATTAGTTTTTTGCTCTGCTGAACTTATGCCACCTTTCTTTTGACTAAAAATGGCAATCAGCCATGGTGCACTTTCTAAGTAGGGTTTATTAGCATCGGTGCCGAGCGCTTTTAAAGCACCTAACCATTCTTCACCTGCCCGGCCTTGATAAAAGCCTCGTTCATGAAATTCAGCTTGTTCTCTAATTTGCTTTTTTATATCACTGCTATGTACAGCGACAAAGTGCCAAGGTTGGTGATTAGCACCACTTGGCGCTGTTGCAGCAGCTTTTATACAGTTCTCTATAATCTCTTTAGGCACAGGGCGATCGCTAAAGCTACGAATGCTATGGCGACGTTTTATATCCAAGTAGAAATTTTCAGAACGCAAGCGCATTTCTTCTACGGGGTATTCAATGTAATCGGTGAGCGGGCTTGAGTCATGATCTTGCATCAAACTTTATCCTTTTTATTTAATACGACTAGCTAGCAGGATATAACACTGCACAGATATTGCAAGTGCAACAACAATAACAGGTTGGCATGCTATTTTTCGTAGCTATATTTTTACACTATTATTGATAAGGTAAATAAATTGAAATCAAATCAGTAAAGTAAAATTATGCTTTATAATTTATATTAGAATTAACGCTATTATTTTCAACGAATTAAAATAAATCGTTAAAATCTGTGTATATTTTATACTTTTTTATGATTATTTTATTATAAATCCTTCGTTTTTAAGTTTAAATAAGTCTTGTGGCTACATAAAGTATTTTCATAAATAAACTATAGTTAATCATGTGGTGTTAAAGTAACCGGAGACACTTGCATGGATAGCTTCTCAAATATATTAACGCTAGTTCAGCCTAGAACGAGCGGTTTAATCTCACTCAAAAAATCGATACTTTTGGCTAAAAAAAATCACGCATCCGTGACTGTTTTAGCAACAAAAGAAAAACCTTCTGCCTATCAACGCTGGCTTAATCATAAAACAACGACTGAAGTAGTTAATGAAGATAAAATTAATGGCTTAATTGACCTTGCCAAACAAGAAGGTATTTCTATTGACTATAAAATAAGGGAGGAGCGCGATCAATTTATCGCACTAAAAAAACAACTCAAGGAAAACCAGTATGACTTGGTGGTAGCAGAGAGCTTCAAAGAAGCATCACATCTTTGGACATTTGAACAAGCAGAATATACTCATTTATTACGTGTTTCAGATACCTCAGTTTTATTCGTTGGTGACCATAAATGGTTAAATAATGGCAATGTACTGGCGGCTATAGAAACAGAGGAAAATACCGTAACGCATAAAACATTTAATAACGAAATTATTGAAAAATCATCTGATTTAGCAAAACTATTAATGAGTGATATTCATTTGTTTAATTGTTATTTAGAAAGTTGCAGTGTTTCCTTTCAGCCAATGGACCCAATGAAACAATCTAAAAATCATTTAGATAATCTAACATCATTTGTTAAACCCTATTATTTTGAGGGTAAATGTTTACACGTTGAGGAAGGATTAGCCGATGATATTATTCCATCTTTAGCAAATAAATATAATGCGAATGTTGTGGTTATGGGATATGGGGAACACCAAGGATGGTTATCTAGAATTAAGGGGCACACTCTTGATTATGTTTTAAATAACTTATCTTGTGACTTGTTAGCATTAAAGCAATCTAATAACCGTGCAAATAAGCCACACCACTGAGTAATATTGTTTAAAACAACGCTATAAATAATTTTCTTAAAGAGTGAAAATTTAGCCAAAAAAATACCGTTCACCTTAAGTGAACGGCATTAACTGATTAAGTGCTTTATTGTTAACTAGACCGACTAGAAGAAATTAACCAATAAAAGCACGCGCATTACGAAACATGCGTACCCAAGGCGAATCTTCTTGCCATTCGTCTGGATGCCAAGAGTTAGCAACCGTTCTAAAGACACGTTCTGGATGCGGCATCATAATAGTAACGCGACCATCTGTTGTGGTTAGGGCGGTAATACCGTCTGGCGAGCCGTTCGGGTTAGCCGGGTAAGTTTCAGTAACTTGACCATAGTTATTAACATAACGCATTGAAACCGTGCCAGAATCATTGGCAGCGCCAATAGCCTCTTCAGAGCTAAATTCTGCATGACCTTCACCATGAGAAACAGCAATCGGCATACGAGAACCTGACATGCCTTTAAATAATACTGACGGGCTTTCTTGTATTTCAACTAATGAGAAACGTGCTTCAAAACGTTCAGATTTGTTTTGTACAAAATGTGGCCACGCGGCTGAACCTGGAATAATCTCTTTCAGGTTAGATAACATCTGACAGCCATTACAAACACCTAAAGTAAAAGTATCTTGGCGTTCAAAAAAGGCTTTGAACATGGCTTTAGCGTCTTTGTTAAACAAGATTGATTTTGCCCAACCTTCGCCAGCACCTAAAACATCACCGTAAGAAAAACCACCACAAGCGACTAAACCGTTAAAGTCAGCTAAATCGGCACGCCCTGATAAAATATCAGACATATGCACATCAATGGCAACAAAACCAGCACGGTCAAAAGCGGCCGCCATTTCAACATGAGAGTTAACGCCCTGCTCACGCAATATCGCAATTTTAGGGTTAGTGCCCTGCAGTGAATCTTGTGCTATTAACTTAGCAACAATATCCTCATTGATATCAAAAGTAAGCTCGGCATGTAAACCTGGATCTTCGGTATCGTATTTAACATCATGTTCTTGTTGAGCACATTCTGGGTTATCACGCAGTGACTGCATTCTATAGGTAGTTTGTGCCCAGACAGTACGATAATAAGTACGAGAATTTTCAAGTACTACCTTGCCATCACGGCTAAAGCGCAGCGTGTCTTCGTTATTAATGCGGCCGATATCAGTACAACAATCTAAAATCCCATGAGCCGCTAAAATAGCATCAATGGCTGCAACATCGCTTTCACGAATTTGAATAACCGCGCCGAGCTCTTCATTAAACAATACGTCAATGTCATTACCTGAAACTGAGTTTAATTTTGTTAAATCAATATCAACACCGGTGTGACCTGCAAATGCCATTTCTACGACGGTGGTAAATAAACCGCCATCAGAAATATCGTGATAAGCAATAAGCTTTTCATCACGCACTAAGGTTTGCATGGCATTAAAGAAACCTTTTAAGGTTTCAGGACAATCTACATCAGGTGTTTCTTTACCTAAGTGCTTATAAACTTGTGCTAGACATGAGCCACCTAAGCGCTTTTTACCCTTTGATAAATCAATAGCAACAATTCGAGTGTCGCCTTGGTCTATTCTTAATTCTGGGGTCACGGTTTTGCGAATATCTTCAACAACACCAAATGCAGTAATGATTAATGACATAGGTGAAGTGACTGATTTCTCTTCGCCGTTGTCTTCCCATTTGGTTTTCATCGACATTGAGTCTTTACCAACTGGAATAGTTAAGCCAAGCGCAGGACAAAGTTCTTCGCCGATGGCTTTAACCGCTTCATACAAACCAGCATCTTCACCTGGGTGACCTGCCGGTGACATCCAGTTAGCAGACAATTTAATACGGTTTAAATCACCGATATCTGTACCGGCAATATTGGTGAGTGACTCAGCGACCGCTAAACGAGCAGAAGCGCCAAAGTTTAGTAAAGCAACCGGTGTACGTTCACCTAAAGACATCGCTTCGCCGTGGTAAGAGTCGAGCGCAGAGGCGGTAACACCACAATCGGCGACAGGTACTTGCCAAGGACCAACCATTTGATCACGATTAACCATACCGGTTACCGAGCGATCGCCGATGGTAATGAGGAAGGTTTTTTCTGCCACTGTCGGTAATGACAATATGCGGTCCGCGGCATCAGCTAAAGTAATGTCCGTTAAAGAGAATACATCGCCTGCTGCTTTAGCTGTGGCGACATCTTTAAATATTTTAGGCGTTTTACCTAATAAAACTTCAAGCGGTAAATCAATCGGGGTATCGCATTTCGCATTACCAGAAAAATGTGCATCAGTAACCGTTAAGTGTTCCTCTTCGGTAGCGCGGCCCACCACTGAGAATGGTGCACGCTCACGCAGACATATTTGTTCAAATGTCGCTAAATTTTTATCTGATACCGCAATAACATAACGTTCTTGAGATTCGTTACACCAGATTTCATGAGGAGCCATGCTGCGTTCATCATTAGGGACATTACGCAGTTCAAAAACACCACCACGGCCACCGTCAGACACTAATTCAGGAAATGCATTCGATAAACCACCTGCGCCAACATCATGAATGAAGGCGATAGGGTTGTCTTCACCAAGCTGCCAACATTTATCGATAACTTCTTGGCAGCGACGTTCCATTTCAGGGTTTTCACGTTGCACAGAAGCAAAATCAAGGTTCTCGGCTGATTGGCCAGAAGCCATTGATGATGCAGCACCGCCGCCTAAGCCGATATTCATTGCTGGCCCACCAAGTGCGATTAAATGAGCTCCGACGATAATTTCACGCTTTTGTACATGTTCGTCACGAATATTACCCAAACCACCGGCTAGCATAATGGGTTTATGGTAACCACGAACCTCTGAGCCATTGAACGAATTAACTTCTTCTTCGTAAGTACGAAAGTAACCTAAAATAGCCGGACGACCAAATTCATTGTTAAAAGCTGCACCGCCTAATGGGCCTTCCAACATAATATCTAATGCTGAAACGATACGACCCGGTTTACCAAAATCGGTTTCCCATGGTTGGACAAAATTAGGAATACGTAGATTTGATACTGAAAAGCCGACTAAACCTGCTTTAGGTTTAGAGCCAATACCGGTTGCGCCTTCATCACGAATTTCACCACCTGAGCCTGTCGCTGCTCCAGGGTAAGGAGAAATAGCTGTTGGATGATTATGCGTTTCCACTTTCATTAAAATTTGAATGTCTTCGTGATGATAACTATAAATATTGGTTGCTGGATTAGGGAAGAAACGACCGCCCTTATTACCGACCATAACGGCGGCATTATCTTTATAGGCACTTAAGACAAAGTCAGGGTTTATTTCATGAGTGTTGCGGATCATTTTAAACAGTGATTTCGGCTGTTTAACACCATCGATAGTCCAGTCAGCATTGAATATTTTATGACGACAATGCTCAGAGTTTGCTTGAGCAAACATGTAAAGTTCGATGTCGTGTGGGTTTCTACCTAATTTGGTAAAGTTTTCGAATAAGTAATTAACTTCATCTTCAGCTAACGCTAAGCCTAATTCGACATTGGCTGCCATTAATGCATTTTTGCCGCCATTTTCAATATCAATAACGGTTAATTCACCGGGCTCTGCGGTAGCAAAGAGTGCGGTAGTTGCTGACATTTCAGTAAAGACCGTTTCCATCATACGATCTGAAATTAACTGATTGAGTTGAGCTTGCTGCACTGTATTTAAAGATTCGCCAGTAATATAGTAAGCAATGCCACGTTCTAAACGGTTCACTTTCGCTAAACCACAGTTATGAGCGATATCTGTTGATTTTGAAGACCAAGGGGAAATAGTACCCGGACGCGGAGTGACCAATAATAATTGACCAACAGGTTCGTGCTCTTTAATGTTTGGTCCATACTTAAGAAGTTGCTGTAAAACTTGAAACTCTTCGTCGTTAAGATCAGCTGAGATATGTGCAAAGTGTGTGAATTCAGCGTAAATATCTGTCACAGGAAGTTCTAATTCAGCACATTGAGCTAATAACTTTTTAACTCGAAAGTCTGAAAGAGCAGGAGCGCCGCGAAGGGTTTTCATCAACATCGTCATAAACGTAATCACCAGTTTAGTTATATTTTAATTGCGTTTTCGCCGTTAAAATAATGGAAGAAAAATCGCGCATATTATAGTTTATATAAAGGGTTTTGATAAGCGTTAAAAGATTAACTTAAACAGTTAATCTTGATAATTGATAAAAAGTGCTTTGAATAAAGCTGGAATCACGCCACAATGACGTTATATGAATAAGATAAATTTTAAAATAGTTAAAAGAATCAGCAAGTTTGTAAGTATATTCTTTTTGAGTTCTTTTTTGCTGTTTGGCTGTCAGCCCACAGAAAATAATGCCAGTTTGCAGCGAATAATTGAGCGCGGCTATATTAAGGTCGGTACTATTTATGGCTTAACCAGTTATTATCTAGAAGCTGAAGACGCTGCTGGTTTTGAATATGAGCTGGTAAAAAATTATGCTGACTCATTAGGCGTTGAATTAAAGGTAGTGCCTAGCTACAGTCTTGAAGAACTTTTTGACAAATTAGACAGCGGCCAAGTCGATATATTAGCAGCGGGCTTAGCGGTTACTGAGAAAAGACGTCAAAAATATAATTTCTCCCCTAGTTATGATGATATCAGCCAAAAACTTGTTTTTAAACAAGGAGGCATTCGACCTCGTGACTTAGAAGATTTAACGGGGAATTTACTTATTATGGCTCATTCAAGCCATGAAGAAAATCTTATACAATTAAAAAATAGCCACCGTGATTTAACTTGGCAAGTCAGTGATGAATTTGATAGCGAAGAATTATTACTGAAAGTATTATCAGCAGAAATCGACTACACCATTATCGACAGTAATACCCTAGCGGTTAATCGCCGTTATTATCCTGAAATAAGCATTGGCTTTACCATCAAAAAACCACAACCTTTGGCTTGGGCGGTTAGAAAAAATAATGACCAATCAATTTATGCCAGTCTTGTTGAATTTTTTGGCAAAGTACATCACGACGGTACATTATTAGCACTCGATGACAAATATTATGGTCATGTTGAAGAGTTTAATTATGTTGATACTAGAATGTTTATTAAAGCCGTTGAAGGTAAACTACCTCAGTACCAACCCCTCTTTGAAAAGTATAGCCAAGAGATTGATTGGCGATTATTGGCCGCCATTAGTTATCAAGAATCTCATTGGGAACCGCACGCACGTTCCTATACCGGTGTTCGCGGTATGATGATGCTAACCTTGCCAACGGCTAAACAAATGGGTATAAAAAGTCGTTTAGATGCTGAACAAAGTATTCGTGGTGGCGCTAAATATTTTAAGCAAATGATTGATAGAATGCCCGATAGAGTCCCTTTCCCTGATCGTTTATGGTTTGCACTTGCCTCGTATAATATTGGTTTAGGTCACTTAAATGACGCACGAAAAATCACAGAAAAACAAGGAGGCGACCCCGACCGCTGGGTAGAGGTTAAAGATCGCTTACCATTATTAAAACAAAAGAAATATTACAAACCAACTCGATACGGTTATGCACGTGGTGATGAAGCGGTCAATTATGTTGAAAACATCAGACGTTACTATGACACCTTGACTTGGATGGATAATAAATCAAAAGAAAATGCTCTTCCTGAACCATTTGAAACTGAAGCAGTCGCTATAATAGAATAACTTAAATTGATAATCTGTGTTAATGTGAAGTTACTTATTATTTCACTTAATAACTTTTTGGTTGTCATCAAAGTGAAACATAGTTAAGCAATACTAAGTAAGTAGATAAATTCAAGGAGAGACAAGATGAACAATAAAATTAGACGACAAGTACAAAGTACCCATAGAAAAAGACAGTTACAACGACAAAAACATAAGATAAATACCCGTCGCTTGGGACACTTTTTAATAGAAAACCAATAGAAAATCACTATTGGTTTTCACCAAAGCCTCTAAATATGCTTACCTTGAGTCCATGTTGACTCTGTTAACAGTCGATTACCTGCCTCAATAGCTCCTGTTTCCATGGTTGTCCCCATAGAGTCATTCCAACGATTTAAAAAACCAAATAAAGAAATAACGCTTAGGATCTCAATGATTTCACCATCATCCCAGTATTTATGCAGTTCACCAGAAATACTATCGTCAACAGCATTGGGGACACTTGAAGCCGCAAGCGCAAATTCAAACGCTGCTTTCTCCGCGGTACTGTAGCTATTACTTGTTCGAAACGACCAAATATTAGCTAATCGTTGCTCCGTTCCGCCATAGCGCTCAGCCGCTAAAATAGTGTGTGCTTCGCAATAGCGACAGCCATTATTGGCACTGGTTATAATAAGCAATTAAACGTTTTTGTTCTGCCGTTACTCTGCCTTCATTTGCCATAACAGCCATATTTAAATTAATAAAAGCCTTAGCGATAGCAGGACGTCGTTGCATGGTCAGTATACTATTAGGACAAAAGCCTAATGTTTCATTAAAAAAAGAGCAAGCGCTGTAACTTCTTTATTTTCATCGCTTGCGAGTGGCTCAACTAACGCCATAGCTATCTCCAAATATTAATCTAATTGTTCAAGATACTTTAATACAAAGTGATGATATTGCAAATGCAACATTAGAGTTTGTGTAGCCAATAGGTAAAATATCGGATAATAATGCTTTAGAGTTGCACCTAAACACCTAGTAAAATTAAGGCGAATTCCCTTTATAATCGATATAAAGTTAAATCTCTCCAGTTAAGTAGCGCAGCGCTAATAAGCTGGAGAGCCTATTAAATCTGACAATTTTTTCTTAATCTAGCAAATCATTAACATGGTCATCGACCCAAATAATTTATTTTATCGAAAATAAACGCTAGGTTTTGCATTTAAATTAAGCTTATGTCAATGTAGGTGTAACAAATTGTTGCTGCTGGTCCCCTTGATAGTGCAATATGATGATATAAATTTGTCTATAAAGCGCTTCTCGACGAATAAAACTAACCGTAATATTAAAATGTATATTCAACAAATAAAAGATTAGTCAATTAGTGAAACATGGAAGAAAGAGCATGAAAAAATATTTACTCTTAGGGCTATTATTAATTTTTAATAGTTCAGCTTATACGGCCTCTTCAAGAGATTATGCTGTTGGCTGGGAATTGTGGTATCCCTATCAATATCATAATAAAAAACAAGAGCTTGTTGGTTTAGATTTTGATATCTTCAATGCGATTATAAAAGAAGCTAATCTTAAAGTAACGTTCACAGAGCTCCCTTGGAAAAGACATTTACAATACATAAAAACAGGTAAAATGGATATGGCGATGGGCGCATCTCATACGCTTGAACGTGAAGAAAGCGCATACTTTTCTTTACCTTACCGACTTGAGAAAGTTAATCTTTTTGTTAAAAAAGGCATGACTGATAAAATCAAGCTAGAGACATTAAGTGATCTCATTAATTCTAATTACATGATTGGTGTTGAAGGTGGATATTTTTATGGTGAAGAGTTTCAAGAACTGGTAACCACAAAAGATTTTCATAGCCATATTAATAACGTTATCGACTTAGAGCAAAATGTGGCGTTATTACTAAAAGGACATATTGACGGATTTTTGGTCGACCCCGTGACAATGAAAGTGTTCTCTGAAAAGTACGCTTTGCAAGATGAATTTGAAATGCATTCATTGAAAATATACCAAGATAATATTCATATTATGTTGAGCCGTGAATCCTGTAGTCTTGAAACACTTAATCTTATTAATAAAGCCATTACCAAATTAAAGACAAACGGCGAGATTGCTAAAATTATTAACCGCTGGACAGTAAATAATCAGTAGTTATCGACTTATTTCGCAAGCCATCTAATAAAAAAAGCAAGGTAGTAAATGTTAGATACGCTTTAAAATAAAAAACCTCAATAACAATGTGTTATTGAGGTTTGATTTTTTAAGCTAGTGGAATTTATCAGACGATGACCTAGCCTTTACGCCAAGTGGTTTTACCTGCACTGTCCTCAACGATAATATTCATCGCCGCTAATTTATCTCGTGCTTCATCAGCTAGTGGCCAGTTTTTGCTTGTTCGCGCATCATTACGTTGTTTTATTAGCGCTTCAACTTCAGCGACTTCATCGTTGTCACCTTTTCCTTGTAAAAAGCTTGCTGGAGATAATTGTAACAAACCAATTAATTCTCCCAAACCTTTAAGCGTTGCAGCTAAATAAGGCGCCTTATCACTGTTGCCATTCTTAGCGACATTTAACTCCTTCGCTAAATCAAATAATACCGCTAAGGCTTGTGGCGTATTAAAATCATCGTTCATTACTTTAATAAATTGAGCAACAAAGCTGTCATTCTTATCTAGTGAAAAATCAACAAGCACCTCTACATCACGTAAAGCCGTGTAGATACGCTCTAACCCAGAACGTGCCTGTTCTAAGTTATCCGTAGAATAATTCAACTGGCTGCGATAATGTCCAGACGTTAAAAAGAATCTGACGGTTTCTGAGTCATACTGGCTTAACACATCACGAATAGTGAAAAAGTTATTGAGTGACTTTGACATTTTTTCTTGGTCAACTTGCACCATGCCGGTATGGATCCAATAATTCACATAAGGTGAATCAAGCGCACAACAACTTTGTGCTACTTCATTCTCATGATGAGGAAACTGTAAATCTGAGCCACCACCATGAATATCAAAATGATGGCCGAGTTCTTTAGCACTCATCGCCGAACATTCAATATGCCAACCAGGACGCCCTGCTCCCCAAGGTGATTCCCAACTTGGATCGCCCGGTTTAGCTGACTTCCATAAAACAAAATCCAGTGGTGATCTTTTGCTTTCGTCTACTTCAACACGAGAGCCCGCTTGTAATTGCTCTAAATTTTGGCCACTGAGTTTGCCATAATCTGCAAAGCTAGACACAGCAAATAATACATCGCCACTACTTGCGACATAAGCATGCTCTTTTTCAACAAGCGTGACTATCATGGCAATAATTTCGTCCATGTGCGTGGTCACTCTTGGCTCTATGTCTGGTCGTTCGATATTCAAGCTATCAAAATCTTCATGCATTAAGGCAATAGTTCGCTCGGTAAGCTCGTCTGGCGTTTCGTTATTTTCTTGTGCCCGCTTAATGATTTTATCTTCAACATCGGTGATATTACGGACATAATTTACGTCATAACCAGAAAACCTTAGATATCTAGCAATGTTGTCAAAGCTAATATAAGTGCGACCATGACCGATATGACATAAATCGTAAACTGTACAACCACACACATACAAACCTACTTTACCTGCTTCAATTGGGGTAAAAATTTCCTTCTGGCGGGTCAATGTATTGTATATCTGTAACATAAGATTTTCTGGCTCCGATCACGATTAAAATAGGGGTAATTAATAGTTAATAAAAATTCGATGAATTTTCGATAATTGTACCCGAACAAAGCGCTAGGGTCATTATTTACCTGCACAATATCCATAAGTTTGCTTTACAGTTCTGTGCTTTCGTTTACAATTCCCACATCGAAATTGAAGAGTAAATAAAATGATCATTTTAAAAACAAACTTAGGCGATATCAAAATTGAATTAAATTTTGATAAAGCACCTCTTACAGCAAAAAACTTTCAGCAATATGTTGAAGAAGGCTTTTACAACGGCACTATTTTTCATCGTGTCATTAAAGGTTTTATGGCACAAGGCGGTGGTTTTGCTTCTGGCTTAGATGAAAAAGATTCTCGTGAAACCATTCAAAACGAAGCAAGTAATGGCTTAGAAAATAAGCGTGGCACTTTAGCGATGGCAAGAACGCAAGAGCCACATTCAGCTTCAGCTCAGTTTTTTATCAACTTAAGCGACAACGATTTTTTAAATTTTAAAAACGAATCTGTGCAAGGTTGGGGTTATTGTGTATTTGCTGAAGTTGTTGAAGGCATGGACATTGTTGATAAAATGACTCTGGTTGAAACTGGCCGTATGGGTTTTCACGACGATGTACCAACAGAAGAAATCATTATTGAATCAGCAATTGTTGAATAATAAAGTTTAGTGACTAACGCAACAAAAAACAAATCAGTAACCTATTTTATTGCTGATTTGCATTTAGCGCAAAACAGGCCAGATATCACGGCCTGTTTTTTATCATTCCTCGAAAAAGATGCCCCTAACGCCGAAACACTTTATATATTAGGCGACTTATTCGAATACTGGATTGGTGATGATGATAAAAATCCTTTTGTCGTCGAAGTAGCCCTCGCGCTAAAAACATTAAGTATGCTAGGTACTGATATTTACTATATTCATGGTAATCGAGACTTTCTCTTAGGTAAACGCTACGCCAAAGCTTGCGGCATGACGTTATTACCTGAAGTAGACGTTATTGACCTATATGGTAAACCGGTCGTTATTATGCACGGTGATACTTTGTGTACGCGTGATATTGCTTATCAAGCTTTTAGGAAGAAGTCTCGTTCTTGGTGGTGGCAAGCTATTATCAAAAACTTACCCTTGTTTGTGCGTAAGAATATTGCCGAAAATTATCGCTTAAAAAGTGCCAGTGCAACCGCAATGAAATCACAAGAAATAATGGATGTCACCGAAACAGAGGTGATCGCCATGCTTGAGTTACATCATTGTCAGTTACTTATTCACGGTCATACTCACCGCCCTAACATCCATCATATTCAGGCAAATAATCTACCTGCGCAACGCATCGTCTTAGGTGACTGGTATGAACAAGGCGCGTGGTTAAAGGTTACAAGAGACAGTATAGAGCTACTTTCTCAAGCCTTTAAACCACATTAAACGCTTTTTTATCAATAAATTAATGTTACTTATGTGAATAAGTAATATACCAACAGATAAAAGTTTATAAAACCCTCGTTCCTGTAGGCTTTTACATTGAGTTTCTTTTTAGTTAACTGCTATTATGTAAAAAAAACAATAAAGGAAGTATGATGCCGGGAAGTTTTAATCAAACGATGAAAATTGCGGAACAAGCTAAAGAATTTATGCTTGTGCATCAAATTACGCCAGTACCCAGCCATTACGCTGTTGCCTATTGTTATGTTTCTGAAGAAAATTTGTTGCTGATAAAAAAAATAGATGAGCAATTAGCCAGCAAAAAATCTTTAGACGCTATTTTTATCGATGCATTGTTTAGTGAATTTCTTTCTAACAGCCAAAATATTGAAGATAATATTTTTACGCCTTTTGGTGAAACTCTGACTAGCACCTTAGCGCAACTTGAAAACCACGTTTCTAGTGAAAAAGCGACTATAAGTCACCTCAATAAAATAGGTAAGACCCTAGGTCAGTTAGGGGAATATAAACCTCTCCAAAATATTACTACTTTTCTACTTAATGCTATCGGACAATCAACCGCCCAGCACCAGTCTTTATCTACTGAGCTCTATAAAGCTTCAGAAGAAGTTTCACAGTTAAAACAGAAGTTAGAAGAGTCACGTCAAGAAGCCTTAATTGATACCTTAACAGGACTATTAAACCGACGAGGTTGTGATAAAAGATTACAAGCGCTATCGCTTAATAACATTCACTCATCATTAGTTATTGATATTGATCACTTCAAAAAAGTGAATGATTCTTTTGGACACAGTGTTGGCGATAAGGTGATACAGTTAGTGGCAAAAATCATCAAAGAACACGTTGCACCTGATGATATTCCGGTGCGCTACGGCGGTGAAGAATTCGTAGTGGTTTTATCAAACAAATCACAACAATTTGCTCATACTATCGCTGAAAAAATACGCTTGGCTATTGCCAAGTTAAAATTAGTACAACGTCAAAGTAAAACCCAGCTTCCACCTATTACGGTATCTATTGGTGTTGCCGAACTACAAAATAACATGACGTGGACAACCTTATTTAATAATGCCGATCAAGCGCTATATAAAGCAAAAGATTCAGGAAGAAATTGCTGCGTTTTGGCAAGTATCAATACCGCAGCTCAACTTGAATTGGCTAACTAAGCTTAAAGAGTGGCTGCTGGTAAGCCACTGTGGAACTTAAAGTCTTCATCTGGACTAATAATTAGCGCCGCTTCGATATCAGCAAAACATTTCACTCGTTCAGAAATATCTTTTCCAGCAATCTCTGTCGCTAATGATAAGTAGTCTTGGTAATGCCTAGCTTCAGAGCGCAATAATGAAATATAAAAATCGCCAAGACGTTTATCAACATGAGGCGCTATTTTAGCAAAACGTTCACACGACCTAGCTTCGATAAAGGCGCCAATAATTAACTTATCAACCATAGCATCAGGTTCAAAAGATTTTACATTTCGCAGTAAACCTTTTGCGTATCGGCACGGTGTAATACTTTTATATTCAACACCATACACATCCATCATTTCTAATACTTGGTAGAAATGATGGAGCTCTTCTTTTATCAGTAAGACCATTTTGTCGATAAGGCCTTGCCCATGAGCTGAACCTGACTTAGGTAATATGGCTTTAGTTAACTTGTTTTTTGACGGTAATGAACGCCAATCCCCTTGCCTTTTATAAATTAATTGCTCAAAAGGCTGCAGCCATGCTAATAAAGCATCACCACTTTCTTTATCAACCGCATACTTACGGATAAGAAACATAGCGGACTGAGCTGCTTTTAATTCACAGACGAGATGATCAATTAAAATTATCGATAAATTTTCAGGCTTTTTGGCTTCATCAACCCAGGCATCAGGTGTTTCACATTGTAAAAAAGATAAGATGGGTGCTAATAATTTGGCTGTCGACATTTCGGGAAGTTCTTCGCTATATACACTATATTACTATTGATTTTAACATATACAAATCAAGAATTACCCAGCTATTTACCAATAAAATTAAATACCAAGTAATATTTGATATTTTAGATTCTAACTTGGACATTACTTCAAAAATCTAGTCACAAAACGGTATTAATTTATTGTTAAATAATCAACTTGCCTAATGCTCACTAAGATACGATATCTGACCTTAATAATAATTCTATTTTTTATACTTAATTCGTTCTGGTGGTATAATTAATTAGGGACGATGAGGGGGCAGCTTTATGATCATACAGCTGATATAAATTGATTATTGGGGAAAAATCGTCTAATTATGTCAATATCATTACCCAAATAATATTGACATATTGGTGACTTTTTAGGTTGATTTTTTATGTATCAAAAGTATATCTTCAATAACAGCATATCCTGTTTCCAATCGTCCAGCACCGGGGCCAATTAAGGTAATATCCCCGAGTAATTCTGTTGTATAGGTAATAGCATTTGTTGCGCCTTTGATGGATGCTAATGGATGTTCACTCGATACCATCTCAGGTTTAACTGAAGCGGAAAATCCATCGCTATGTTTTTCGACCGTTCCAATTAATTTCCAATGCTTATTTAAAGAAGTGGCGTCAGCAATATCAGCATTTGTGATATGGCTAATGCCTTGACGATCTACATCATCTAATGTGAGCGATAAATCCATTAAAAGGTTTCCTAAAATAACGACTTTTGCAGCCGCATCATACCCCTCTACATCACCAGTAGGGTCTGCTTCAGCATAACCAAGTTCTTGAGCCTGTTTAAGAGCATCTTTATATTTTGAACCTGAAGACATCTCACCTAAAATATAATTTGTTGTGCCATTAAGGATCCCTTGAACTTTTGTTATTCCTGCGGCTAACAACATTTCGTTACCTAAATTTATTGAAGGAGTTCCACTCATTACAGTACCTTCAATACCAATTTGAACATTTTTGCTTAGTGCTAATTTGCGAAGTTCAGGAAAGTGTAAAGCCACGGGCCCTTTATTAGTCATAGAAACATGCATTCCATTATTTAATGCCTGTCTAATATGACTTACTGCTGGCTCACCTGTTTGTAAATCGGTAAAAGCAAGTTCGACTAGAATATCAGCTCCACTATTATCAATTGTCTCTGTTGCATTCCAACCAGTGATTGGAGCAAGCGTACTTTTTAAATCTCCATTTTTTTCTAGATCAGATAATAAAGTTTCAGGGTCAAAGCCGTTAGAGTTATAAATACTGCCTTTGTATAAGTCACATACGGCTACGATGCTTAAATTAATACCAAACTTTGCTATTAATAGGTTTTTTTTGTCACTAATAATTTTGGTTAGGCCTTGACCAACATTCCCAAAACCAATTATCGCTAATTTATATGTTTTCATTGCGTTCTTCCTAGATTATCTATTTAAAATGTAGAATGATTTTCGATAGCGTTATTTTCGTAAATTAAAACAATAGGTTTTTATGTCTGTCATTTCTTTAACTGCATTCATAACCCCCTCTCGACCAACACCTGATCCTTTAACGCCACCAAATGGCATTGCATCAATGCGATAATCACTACTGTCATTTATCATTACACCACCACAATCCATCGAGTCTGCAAGTTCAAAAGCTAATTCAAGGTCATTGGTAAATATTCCAGCTTGTAAGCCAAATTCAACATCATTTGCTTGAGTTATTGCTTCTTTTTTATCAGAAAATCGATATAACACAGTGACAGGTCCGAACACTTCTTCTTTGGCAATTAAGCAATTACTGCTTACATTGGCGAAAACAGTCGGTTGAAAAAAGTTTCCCTGCCTTTTCCCTCCACACAATAGTGTTGAGTTTTTATCAAGCGCATCTTGTACCATCTCCTCAACTTTTAGAGCAGCACGACGATTAATCATTGGGCCCATCTGTGTAGACTCAGAAAGCTTGTCTCCCATAGAAATTTCACTTGCACGACGACAAAATTCTGCAGTAAACTGATCATAGATATCATCTTGAAGATAAATTCTTTGAACATGTAAACAGTTTTGGCCTGCAGCCCAGAAAGCACCACTCACACAGGCCTCCATAGCCAGATCAATATTTGCATCATCCATTACTATTACCGGACAATTACTGCCAAGTTCCATAGATATCTTCTTTAAACCAGCGAGACTTAAGATCCTTTCTCCGACACTTTTCCCTCCGGTAAATGAAACCATATTAATACGAGGATCTGAAACGATCATATCGCCTATCTCTATTCCATAACCTGTAACTAAATTTAAAATGCCTTTAGGTAAACTTGTTTTATTGAAGAGTTCTACAAGCAATTTTGCAACAAGAGGCGTCTCGTGGTGAGGTAAAAGGATGACTGAGTTTCCTGCAGCTATAGCCGGACCTATCTTGTGAGCGACTAAATTTAAAGGATCATTAAAGGGAGTAATAGCGGCAACAACGCCAAGCGGTATCCTACGATAATACCCGAACCTATTTTCAGAGTCAGGTGCTTGATCAAAAGCAATCGTTTCTCCCGTTAAACGTCTAGCTTCTTCTGCACTGATCCGTATGGTCTCTACACACCTAGAAACTTCTTTTCGCGCTTCATTAATTGTTTTAATACCTTCACGAGCGATCATTTGAGCGAACAATTCTTTTTGATTACTTAAATTATCAGCAACTTCATTTAGTACAGACATTCGTAAATTTGAAGAAAGTTTTTTCGCTTTTTGGGCTCCTATTACTGCGGCCGCAATAATAGCGTCAACTTCACTTACAGAGTTGTTCACAACGGTACCGACTAAACTACCATCTTCAGGGTTTAACACTTGTATCTGTGGTTGTGAATTTTTTAAAGCTACCGTCGTTGGAGAAGACAAACCTTGTATTGCAGACATGGAGATATTCCTTGTTTAATGATTTAGCTAATATAGGTATCTTACCTACTAATAACGGTACACATATCGCTTTAATTTAAATTAAGTGAGTTTTTATTTATGTTATTTAGGGAATAGTGATATTATCAAATCAAAAAATGAGAAATGTTAAATTATGAAATTGAATAAGCAAGATTTAAAAATATTGGAGTTATTGCAAATAGATGTAAAAACTTCTGTTGAGCAGCTTTCTGAAGAGGTGGGTTTATCAACGGCAAGTATACAGCGACACTTGAAGCGCTTAAGAGACAATAAAGTTATTGCTCAGGAAGTAGCGATAATATCGCCTAGCGCTGTAAACCAATCAATGACTTTTATTATATCTGTACAACTCAACAGAAATTATAACGATTGTTTCAATTATTTTAAAAATAAAGTAAAAAATAACAATAATATCCAGCAGTGTTATTACATTACAGGTGAAGCTGACTTCGTCCTGATAGTGACAGCAAAAGACATGGAAAATTTTGAAGAATTTACTCAATCATTTTTTTTTAGTGATGTTGCTGTTCTTCATTTTAAAACATCTGTTGTTATGGGCAGAACAAAAGTGAGCTTAGCATTACCTCTTAATTTTGCAGATATATAAAACATGTTACTAAGTTATGATAATAAAAATCATGCCACTAAACGCCCTTTTAAAGACCCAAAAAATTAATTTCATCAGGCAATGCTCATTGCAAGTTTCAAGTCTACTAAATAAAGTAGCAATAAAGAGTTAGTACCCCGTAATTTCGGCATAGCCAATACCATTAAAGCCACCTGTTGCTTTAACGCGTCCTTCCCAGTAGGGAATTGTTAATTGATTACGTGAATCCTTGGTAATGCTTTCAATAATAATGGTTGGTCTATTGGTTAATTCAACTTGCCATTTACTAGGATAATCGTGGTTATTTAATGTCACGGTTTCAATAACAGACAGTTTAATATCTTCTTTAAAAATCGCTGTTGTTTGGCCATTGGCGGCTATCTGAGTACCGCTACAATACTCATAATTATGATCATTACCTCGAATACAAAAGAGCATGAGCCCTTGCTTCTCTGATTGAGTGGCTGATTGAGCGTCAACAATACTGAACCAATCCCAACCGAGTTGATTTTTGTCGAGTAAACTCGCCGACCACTCTCTGTCATACCATGCATCACCCGTAACGTTATAAGTGTTACCCGCAAAAGTTAGACGGCCTTTTACCTTTAAAAAGGGATAACTAAAGTAATAAGACGCATGACCACTTTGTGTTTTTTGGCTATAGCCTTTGTCGCCATGCAAAGCTATTGGACTGTCGCTTAGTGTCAGTGCTATTTCATAGTTTTGATGTGCAGCGGTTAAATTGAGTGGCAAAAATTCGTTGTTAATACTGCTCAACTGCCAATCATCAATACTTGCATCAAACGGCGAGCTAATGACCTTAGCTTGCCTTGCTCGTGAAAACCTTTCAAACGCAACATGATATTGTTGGTGTTGCATTGCAAAATGAGCAAAGTAAAGATTGTCATCCCACCATGGTGACTTAAGGTTACCTGGCATTAGTGTGCGAAATAATGTCCATTGAACCCCAAAAGTCTCGCCAGTGTCACTTTGCAAATTAGCCGTTACATACCACCACTCAATACCTTGTTCAGCATGAATACCATGATCAGCGGGGAAGATAAGAGGAGTGCCCTGTATTACCGGCTTGCCAATAGCCACTTGTAAGTTAGATGATGTTGTTTTTTGCTCAGCAGGTTGACACGCAGACAGCACAAAAATTAACAGCACAAGAGTAAATCGTACAAAAACAAACGGAGTCAATAATACCCTGGCTAAAACTTGTCTTTTTATCACGCGATTATGACTCCTTGGTCGCTAAGTTAGTTAATTTTCGAATCGGTAAATAGGCACATAAAACAGAGACAGCCACTAGCGTTAAACACGTTATTAATAAACTGCTTAAATCTAAACTAAAGTGAATAGTCCAGCCAAAGGCAATTGGCATGACAAACTTCAATAACGCAAAGCCCAATGCGAAGCCAAGCGGAATAGCAAACAACGCGGTAAACACAACCACGCCTGCTGTTTGTAGCAGTTTCATGGTTAATAATTGCCGTTGTGTCACGCCTAAATTACGTAATATGGTTAATTGCTTTAATTGATTAACACTTAAACTTAATAGGCTGGTACACAAACTTAACAATGCAATAGCGAGAATAAAACTATTTAGTGCTTTGGTAACGACAAACGTATCTTCAAACAAGGCATTAGCGATTTGTTTAAATCGTTTATTCGCTAAAATATTTGTACTGTCTTGTTTAAATTCGTCCATTAAACGCTCGCTAAAAACAGCAACGGCAGTACTACTTTTTAGCCGTATTGAATAACCAAAAATATCATGATTGAGTGCGGCTGTTTTCTGGCGTTCCTCTAGCGTAAGTAACGATATTCTTGGGTTACCATAATCATAAAAAAATCCTGTTATACGACAAGTAAATTCAGTTGAGTTTTGCTTAAAGACCAGCACATCATTCAATGAATAACTAAACTTAATGTTACTTTGTTCGTTAGCCAAACAGCCTTGACGATAAAAATTTGCTTCACTAATGGTTAAGCCTGATGTCAGCGAAATATGTTGATAATGTTCAAAGCTATTACCAAAGCTTGCAAGGTTCGCAGGTACTTTATTTACATCACCATCACTTTGCATATAGATACTTAACTTCTCAACTTCAGGCAAGTTAGTGAGCGCTTGCCTTAAAGTATTATCGAGCTTATCTGAACGTAAATAAATATCTGCACTTAATTGCTTTTCAAGGTGGGCATTTAACGTATGGCTAAAACTTTTCACCATAATTTGCATGCCAATAGCACTACCAAGCGCCACTAGAATTGCAATAATAGCAATATGCAGGTCTTTTACATGAAGTCGGGTATCGGCATGAAGCCATTGTGTTAATGGATCTGTTATTTTGATCGGTAATGAAACCAAGAGAGAAAGTACTTTAGGCACAAGCAGGATAAACAACATTAAAAGCGCAAAACACAGCAGCAAAGCTTGATACTCATTAGTCGTATAATAGAGTAACCCAATGACTGCCGCTAATGTACTGACCAATAAACTATAAAACATCAGTTGACTTTTTTGGGCAACTTGCTTGGCTTGCGCTAACAAGATGACCGCTAAAGCAGAAATATTAAGGGCAAAACCTAATAAAACATTCGACCATTGCCAATTGATCACCAACGTTTTATCGAGTTGATACAAGCCAACCAAGGTGCTGTTGACATCAAGCACTAATGCATTGGCAATTAAGTATCCACCTAATGTACCTAATAACGCCGTGCAAACACTGACAATAATAAGCTCAATTACAAGACTCAATTGAATACTTAATTTAAGACAGCCTAATAGCTGCATTTGCTCTATTAATTTTTGTCGCGCAGTTAAGGTCAGTTTTATCGCATTAAAACTCAAAAATGCCGCAACAATATAACCAAGCATGGCAAGTGCGGTCAGATTAAAAAAGAAGGCTTCAGATAAAACATCAAACGATTGTTGCTCTGCATCAATCAACTGTGCTTGCCCAGCAATTAGCTGTGCTATTTCTGTTAATTGCTGCTCACTAACATGCGAGAGCTCAATAAAACTGAGTTGCCCTTTAGCCGCTAATAAATAATCAGCATTGGCGATATCGGTGATCGCCCAAAGTCCAATATTATCAGCTAATACAACTTCAGGTTGTTGCTGAGCGTTTTGCAGTGAAAATTTTATCAGTTCACCTGTTTTTGTGAAGATGCGTTTTGCAAATTTCGAATCAACTAATAAGGTAGTAAGGGAAAAGCGTTGCGGCGTTTTATCTGCATTTTCATCACTTTGTTGGTATTGAGCACGGTTTAACCACAGCAGAGTATCCACACCTTGAATGGCAAGTGCTTCCCCTTTATTAGTTACTAATTGACCTCGTAAAACGGGTTGAGTATTGATAAAGCCATGTTGTCGTAAAGTGAGCCATATATTGCCATCAATAAAGTGCTTTCCTGTTAATGGTTTAATTAAATGTGTAACGGGGTTATTGATTAATGCGGAAGAATTTTGATAGCGTGTATTAGCCTCTTGATTAAGACCAGAAATTGCAGTTAAAAGTGCACTACCGAGACTAAAGCCTAAAAAAAATAACGCCATTAACCAAGGATGTCTTCGATAAAAGGCTAAATGGGTGGCGAGAATAAGTTTGATTTCATTAGCCGAATTACTCAAAATGACCATCTCTGAGTACTTTTACCTGATCAAAGTAATCCGTTAATTGATGACTGTGAGTCACCATCACCAAATTGATTTTTCGCTCACTGCATAACTTAGTAAGAAGTTTAACAACTTGGTGCGAGCGTTGCCTATCTAAGTTACCTGTCGGTTCATCTGCAAAAATTATCTGAGGTTTGTTGAGTAAAGCTCTTGCGATGCCAACTCTTTGTTGTTCTCCACCTGACAGTTTTTCAGGCAATGCATCGAGCTTACCTTGGAGCCCAAGCTCATCAACAATATGGTCAAATTCACTAGCAGATTTTTTGGGGTAATTGAGTTTGTGTTGAAAGAGAATATTCTGCTTTACGGTTAAACAATCAAGCAATTGGTAATGCTGAAATATTAGCCCTATTTTACGGCGGTAAAGCGCGAGTTCTGTCTCATTCAGTGATGAAAGCTCTTGATTGTTAATACTTACCGAACCACTATCTGCTTGCAATAGTCCCGCTAAAATATGCAAAAATGTTGTTTTACCTGAACCACTATCACCAAGTAATGCGAGGTGTTGTGCTGCTGGTACAAATAAATCGAGTTGATTTAAAATATTTTGTTTGTTAACGCCATCGTTACGGCTAAAAGATAAGTCTTTCACGCAAATCACGGTAACTCCTTATTATGTAAAATATCATAGTACAAACACTACAAAACCAGCAAAAAAAAACTTAAACCATTGAAAATTTATAACTTATAATTTATTTATGGATATCATTATAAGTAAATTTTCATTGGATCATTAGCTTAATAATACAATAATTATTAGCTTGGTTTGTACTTCCTTGTCTATATTTTATATTGATAGCTGGATGTTGAAAGTTTTCAAACGACTTACTTAGCTTCATCAACCAGTATTTAGCGGGTTTGACCTGATAAAAAAGATAAGAAAGGCGCTAATTATGTTGTTGTCAAAATTTCGTCAATGACTTAGCTATGGCTACTACATTATTACCAATTTTATCATACTCATATCAAGAATTACCGATTATTTACCATGATTATCAGACAGCTAGATTTAATATAAACAACAAAAATAAGCGTAACACTTCTACTAAGCTAAGAATGCGTTATTGCACAGACAAAAAAGCTAATTAGCTATTAATAGTTTAATGACCAGAAGCGTCTATACTCAAAATAACTTATAAAACAGTGATATCACTACGTTAATATCTCATGGATTTACAAGTTATACAGCATACGCGTTCGGGTTAACTCGACACTCAACAAAAGTGTTCAATAATTTTTTAATTTGAGAGTTATACTTTAATGAATGAAATGACTAAATAGTATTAGCTGTGCAATATTGCATAGCTAACACTAAACCAATAGGTTATGGATGAATATTTCCACTGGTAATAAAATCGGTTTTTTATGCTTTATCGTTATACTAAGCATGTGGGGGTACGTTGTTGCACATATCATAGGTATTTTTGATCTGCGATCGATTAAGGATGAAAAGCACCATGTATACTCACTAAATATTGCTAATGAATTACGTCAAAGTTCGGATGATCTTACACGTATGGCACGAACATATGTCGTCACGGGTAACGAAATATATAAAGAGTATTATTTTGACATCATTGCGATACGCAACGGGGATTCCCCTCGACCAAAAAAGTACCCTCCCACCTACTGGTATACTTCACTCACTCCCGAACGATTTGCTTTAGATAAATTAGATATACAAGTCCCATTGAAGAACCTTATGCGTGATATGGGTTTTACCGAAAGTGAATTGTTACTGCTTCAACAATCACAGGCCCGTTCAGATAATTTAATGAATATTGAAAAACAGGCTTTTGCGTTAATGAAAGGCTCTTACAATGATGGTAAAGGCACTTTTACTCCTAAAGGAGTACCTGATAATGCTTTTGCCATAAAATTATTGTTTTCACCTCAATACCAGCAAGAAAAAATTGCCATCATGCAACCTATTCAAAAGTTCATTGCTGCGGTTGAGAATAGGTTAATTATAGAGGCCGATGAGTTTCAAACTAAACAAAAAAAATATTTATGGTACGTTATTTTGTTATTAGTAATTTCAACACTGATGGCGTTAATTATCACTTTTTATGTCAGAAATAAAATTGTTCTCCCCATATTTTCACTGGTTCATGATGCACAAAGCATAGCAGAAGGAGATTACCAAGCGCGCAGTAAGGTCAGTGTAGAAAATGAAATCGGCTCACTCAGCAAAAATTTAAATAAAATGGCCAACCATATAGAACGAGACATTAATAAATTAAAACAAATGGCAACAACGGATGAGTTAGTCGGCATCGCCAACAGACGTGCTTTTATGAAATCTTTACAGCTTGAACTAGAGCGCTCCCATCGCTATCAAGTTCCACTGTGTTTATTAATGCTAGATGTTGATTATTTTAAAGTATTTAATGATACCTATGGCCATTCGATTGGCGATGATGTTTTGAAACTTATTTGTAAAGTTAGCCAACTAGTACTGAGAGAAAATGATCTGATGGGGCGAATTGGTGGCGAAGAGTTTGCCTTCATTCTTCCTGCTACCAACATCGACTTCGCATTAATTGTTGCTGAGCGTATCCGCGCGGCTGTTGACGATGCTTTTCTTATTATTGATGGTAAAAAAATAAAAGTCACTGTAAGTATGGGCGCAACCCAATTAACAAACGAGGATGATGTTGGCTTATTTCTTAAACGAGCAGATATGGCGATGTATAAATCAAAAGACAACGGACGTAATCAAACCCATTATTTTTAATGGCTACTCACTTACTATGCCCGAAAAATAATGGATGGCATTAATGTTGCTGAGCGATAAATTCCAAAGAGTGTTGATTAAAAAGTTCTGGGCTCTCAACATTACAAACATGACCGCATTTATGAATAGTGTGTAATAAACTATTTTTATGTTGCTTAACCATTTCCATTACCGGTCCCAAAAACATATGGTCTTCTTTGCCCATAATATAAAGGATAGGTATATCAATTTCTTTCTCTTTGAAATATCGCATCAAGGGATTCACATCCATGGCTAATTTAAACCAACGAATAAATTCTTTTTGACACAAACGTTTCGCTTCACGAACAAATAAATGTCGAGATTCCTTATGGCGCTTTTTTGGCATCATAATAAAAGCAAATAAACGATACAACCACATGTATGGCAGACAATGCTTAAAGGTATTACCCAAATAAACCAAAATATTACTTCGGGCATTAAAGCGAGTGATAGCACCGCCTAAAACCATACTCGATACATATTCTGGTGCAATTTCTGCGATATTTCGAATGATAATAGTTCCTAAAGAAATACCAACGAAGTGTGCACATGCAATATTATTGTGATCTAAAACATCAATGATATCTTCAGAAACTTTATTAAACGAATAGTTACTATCAACAAAGGTTTGTACCAGATGACTGGATTTTCCATGACCACGAAGATCAAGTAAAAGGACATTATAGGCTTTTTGGTAATCTCTGATCTGACGAAACCAGATCGCCGAACTGCCACCAGCTCCATGGACAAAAACAACCCATACTTTACTGGTTTTATGTGGATAAATAGTATGGAAGAGAATTGATTTGCTCATTACTGCAAGCACCCTATTACGCTGAGTTATACAAACTTAAGAGTAGCTAGTATAGCTAAATTAAAAGAAAATCTCCTAATAAGTTCGTCAACACAACTTTTTAGACGATATTTACTCATTAAGATAAAGATTTAATGTCTCAGTATGATGCCAAGGGGAGAATCACTAAAAACCTTCACGCCTAGAGTTTTGTATAAAGAATAATAGAAAGATGTTTTTCTACTGTAACGATATATCGGTATTGATTAGTTGTTTTGAGAAAAGATATAATAAAAAGTAGAATAGTTTATCTCCCTAATACATAGACAATATCAATAACGCTGCCGTGTTAGAGCTAGGCATTAAAAATGTCTCATCAAGGAAATAAAGATGAAAAAGAAAACAGTAAAAGATCTCTTAAAAAAGCATGACAAACTTGTTCACAGTGAAAATGTTACTGTCGTCTCTCATATTCAGCGCGAACAAGATGAGTGGTTTATTAATACGGTCATGATAAAAGACTGTGATGTCCCATTCAAATATAAGCGAAAAAAAGCTTATAAATCGCTCAGCAAGCAACAAGTCAATATGACCTATTACACGAGTACTGAGTTGATTGCCGGCTTTGAAATAGAAATCATGAATATTGTTAGAATAAAGGTTGCTTGATTTTTCAGCGGCCCTGCCATTTATGATAGAGCGCAGTTTGTTTTGAAATAACAAAATAATATATCACTATATAGACATTCGTTATTTTCGGTATAAAAAGAAGTTATTTGCATTTAATTTAGCTTAATTGCTATTCATCTCTTGACGAAAGCTTCGCCATCTTACATAAATAAGCTATCAATAATAAAAAATTGATCGACACAGACATTTATTAATAAAAAATAAAAAGCAATAAATGTAATTTTGGGGACAGCGAGAGGATTTTATTATGATATTAAATCATATATGGGGATTGTACACTGACCCTAAGAAAGAGTGGCACACGATTGAAAAGCGTCACGAAAGCTTAATGTATAGCATGGTTCATATAATAACAATTGCGTTAATACCTGCCATTTGTAGTTATTATGCCGCCGCTCATATTGGTTGGACAATAGGCGTAGGTGACCCAATAAAGTTAACTCAGGCAAGCGCTATGACCATGTCTGTCGGTATGTATTTCGGTCTGATTTTTGGTGTTATTGGCTTGGCTTTTTTAATTCAGTGGATGGCCAAAACCTTTGATGCAAAACCTGATTTCACCCAATCTCTAGAATTGGCCGCTTACACTGCAACACCGTTATTAATGGTTGGCGTAACTGCGTTATTTCCTGTTTTATGGTTTGTTGCTTTAGCGGGACTAGCCGCACTTTGTTATTCTGTATATTTACTTTACTCTGGCGTGCCGATCATGATGAATATTCCAGAAGAAAAAGGCTTTATTTATTCAAGCTCAGTGGTTACCTGTGGATTAGTACTTTTAGTTTCTTTAATGGCATTTAGCGCTATTATGTTAGGTATGGGCTTTGGCTCTGAATATATATCTTAAAATTTTCATAGATAAATTTAAGTCGATAAATCATTTATTGTAAATGTAAATATTTAGCAATCAATAATAAAAAAGCCCGCTTAGTGATAAACTAATCGGGCTTTTTTTTACGTTATTTTCTATGTTGTCATTAACGAGACACTGTCACTCATTAGCTATTCAGCACCTTCATTGTGCATATCAATAATTGAGTCAGCATTTTTATCTGAGTCTTCTTTATTCTCATTATTTCTCATCGCATCTAATCGTTCTAAATAGCCTTGAGTAATGTCTTTAGTAATATACTGACCATCGAATACAGATGTTTCGAATTGTTTGATTTCAGGGTTTACACTGCCCACAGCACTAACTAAATCTTCTAATGTTTGAAAAATAAGTTTATCTGCACCAATTAATTGGCAAATATCATCTAATTCACGACCATGAGCAATAAGTTCATTGGCACTTGGCATGTCAATACCATAAACATTAGGAAAACGAATCTCTGGTGCGGCTGAAGCAAAATAAACATTTTTAGCACCCGCAGAGCGAGCCATTTCAATGATTTGTCCAGAAGTAGTCCCCCGTACAATAGAGTCGTCAACTAACAATACATTTTTACCGGCAAACTCAGTTGTTATCGCATTAAGTTTACGACGGACTGATTTTTTACGCTGCTCTTGGCCCGGCATAATAAAAGTACGGCCAATATAGCGATTTTTCACAAAACCTTGACGGTATGGAATGCCAAGATGACGAGCAATTTCTAAGGCCGTGTCACATGATGTTTCTGGGATAGGGATAACAACATCGATCTCTACGTCTTCCCATTCTTTCGCAATTTTATCACCCAATTTTTTACCCATTTCAACACGAGAACCGTAAACAGAAATTTTATCAATCGCTGAATCAGGACGCGCAAAATAAACGTATTCAAAAATACACGGGTTGTAGGTTGGGTTCTTTGCACATTGTTGGCTGTGAATTTGTCCATCTTCAGTGAAATAAATAGCTTCACCAGGCGCAACATCACGGACAAACTCAAAATCGTTGGCATCAAGTGCTACCGACTCAGAGGCAATCATATATTCAATACCCGTGGCAGTTTCACGCTTACCAAATACTAATGGGCGGATGCCATTAGGATCACGAAACGCCACCATGCCATGGCCAATAATTAAAGCAACTGTTGCATAGGCACCACGAATATGCTGATGTACATTAGATATTGCAGTAAAAATGTCATCAGGAGTTAATTTCAAATTTTCAGTCAATTGTAGTTCATGACCAAGAATATTGAGTAACAACTCAGAATCAGACGTGGTATTTACATGACGACGCGCCACGTTAAACAACCATTCTTTTAATTCAATCGCGTTGGTTAAATTACCATTATGTGCGAGAGAAATACCAAAAGGAGCATTGGCATAAAAAGGTTGAGCTTCTGAAGAACTTGAAGTACCTGCGGTTGGGTATCTAATATGACCAATACCCATGTTACCTTGTAGGCGCAACATATGACGCGTATGAAACACGTCTTTCACTAAACCATTTCCTTTACGTAGTCTAAAGGTATTGTTGTGAATAGTCACAATACCCGCAGCGTCTTGACCACGATGTTGAAGTACAGTTAATCCGTCATATAATGCTTGACCTACCGATGTTTTACCAACAATGCCAACAATACCACACATGCGTTTATTCTCCACAGAACTAAGTTTAAGGGCGTTTTTATGAAAAGAAACGCTAATAAATAAAAATTATACTAATGAACAGCAGCCCCATTTTCATGGCACTACAATAACGTTATTTCAAAAAGCTTGATGAATTTTTTAGGTATTCGAAAAACCATTCAACAATGAGTGTAAACTCGGGGATCAGTTGAGAGCTAGCCCACCATGCAGTTGATGACGCGGGGGTAAATGCATCCATAAAGAATAATACTGCGCTGATAACTAACACGCCACGTAATGCACCAAAAACAAGTCCTAGCAGACGATCAGTTCCAGACAAGCCTGTTTTACTGACTAGTTGACCAATAAGATAATTTACCAAGGCGCCAAGAATTAACGTGGTGATAAAAAGAATAGCAATTGCCGCGGCATTTCGCAGGACTTGATCGGAAATATTTGTCAATAAACTAGCAAGGTTTACATAGAAGTGGCTGGCAATAAAGAAGGCACTGATCCAAATAACTAGCGAAACAGCTTCTTTAACAAAGCCGCGAACCAAGCTAATTAACGTTGAAATGCCTACAACTGCCAAGATGGCATAGTCTATCCAAACCATAAATTAATCGTTACCAATGAATACTTACCAGCATAATTAGGCGCGCATTCTAACAGAAATGCCCCTTATTGTGCCAATGTTTTATTTTAAATAGCCATTACCATTGAAAGTGCTCAACTACTTTTAACAGAGTATTAATGGCCAGCGGCTATAACTCATCACTTTGTTGGGTAAAAACGAGCGATTTTACCTTCAACGCCAGTTAATTTTTTCAATGCAGGGATTTTTTTAATCAATGAATTTTTGATCAGTTCAGGACCAATAAAAACTTTTATCAATGGGCCATTTTTTGTCTTTATCGGTTTGGTAAAAGCGGTATAACCATTATCTTTAAGCTTAAGTAATAACTGTGCAACATTTTTTTTATGACGAAAACTGCCCAGTTGTACTACCCAGGCTTGTTGTAACACTGACTTTTCAGGCAAAATATCTTCTGCTGCTTGTGCAGTTAACACTTTTTCGTCTTCTTTCGTTGCAGAAGCATTATTTAAACGCGGTTCATTTTCTGTTTCAACCGTATATTTTATTGTTTGTTCAGCCGAAGATACATCGTCATCTAACGCGGTCTCATCACTCAGTATTTCGTTGGTAACTTTAACGATTTTATCTTCAGGAAAGCTTAGTGTGTTTTTAACAAATTCGACCTTAGGCGGCGGTGGAATTTTTTCAAACTCATCTTGATAAGTTTTTTTATTACCGTCTAGCAAGTCTGGCAAAATAATAATAGCAACCGCAGCCACAATAATGGTGCCAACTAAGCGGTTTTGAAAAGGTGTAGACAAATGGAACTCCCAGGCTGCAGTTAATAAAAACTACAACAATAAACGTCTGACTTCAGCTACGGTATAAAATGATCCAAACACTAAGATCAAATCTGTTGCTGTTGAATTTTTGTTAGCCATTCTAAATGCCTCAGTGATATTGTCAAAACAATTAGCTGAATCTTCATTTAATAACAATTTTTCGGCTAACTCCTTTGCACTAGCTCCACGAGGCATAGATAAACTGCCTAAATACCATTTATCAACCAGCGCAGTTAATGGCCCAAAGGTATTAGCAATATCTTTGTCTTTTAACATCCCCGTGACCGCATAGAGCTTATCGTACTTTTGCGATTTTAAATATTCAACTAAATAACGTGCCGCTTGAGGATTATGACCTACATCAAGTAATACCCGACTGTTTAATGATTTTTTCGTGATAAGCTCAGTACGACCAGCTACTTTTGTTTGGTTTATTAAGGCATTTACACTTTTAGTATTAAAAACAAAAGAACAATCATTAAGTAAAGCCAAGACCGTTAATGCTGTTGCTACATTATCTTGAGGTATGAAAGGCTTATTTAAATCATTGATTTGGTACTCGCCAAATGTCCAACGCCACAAGGAGGGAGAAGCGGCTTTTTTGTGCTGTTCAATAGCGAAATCATCGCCGCGCAGACTCACCACGGCTTTAAGGTTATTAGCATGTACAAGTACAGATTTAGGACAATCGGTATCACCAATAACGACTGTTTGATCAGCACGCATGATACCCGCTTTTTCAAAGCCAATGCTTTCCCGGTTATCGCCTAAGTAAGCTTGATGGTCTAAGTCTATCGTGGTTATGACAGCAATATCAGCGTCAATTAAATTTGTCGCATCTAAACGCCCACCTAAACCTACTTCCAGGATAATGAAAGCAGGCTTTCTTTCCATCAAGACTAAAAAGGCGGCTAGTGTTGTGTATTCATAATATGTTAGTGAAATATCACCACGGTGTTGCTCTATTTGCTCAAAGGCGTTGATTAATGACTGACTGTCCACATCAATATTATTAATACGTAAACGTTCATTGAACTTTTCAATATGTGGTGACGAATAAACCGCAACTGTTTTCTTATCGCCGAGCAAGGCATTTTCAATAAAAGCACAGGTAGTGCCCTTACCGTTAGTTCCGGCAACCGTGATCACTTGAGCAAAACTGAAATCAATATTTAATCGCTTAGCGACATGCGAAATACGTGTGAGCCCCAAGTCGATTTCAGTTAAATGTATTGTTTCTAAATAAGAAAGCCATTGAGCTAGAGACTTACTAGCAAAATGGCTTTTGTTGTTTATTGGCATAGTGTTTTTATGAAGCGTTAGTTATGAAGCGTTAAGGCTTGGATGTCCCATGAATTTAGCTAACATACGAGAAAGCGTACTACGCATTTCACGTCGGTCAACGATAATATCAATCGCACCCTTTTCTTTTAAGAATTCACTACGCTGAAAACCTTCAGGCAACTTCTCTCGAACAGTTTGTTCAATAACACGTGGACCCGCAAAACCAATTAACGCTTTAGGCTCTGCAACATTAATGTCGCCTAGCATAGCCAAACTTGCAGATACACCGCCCATAGTAGGGTCAGTTAATACCGAAACGTAAGGTAAACCTTTTTCGCTCATCTTCGCTAATGCTGCACTCGTTTTTGCCATTTGCATTAATGAAAATAATGCTTCTTGCATACGTGCACCGCCACTTGCAGAAAAACAAACCAGTGGTAGGTTATGCTCTAGGCAGTATTCAACACCTTTAACAAAGCGAGCACCAACAACTGATGCCATTGAACCACCTAAAAAAGCAAATTCAAAGGCAGCAGCAACGATAGGCATACCATTGAGTTCACCTCTCATAACAACCAGAGCATCTTTTTCACCGGTACTTTTTTGTGCAGCGCTTAAACGGTCTTTATAACGTTTTGAATCTTTGAACTTTAAAATATCTTGTGCTTCAAACTCTTCGCCTAATTCAGCGCGGTTATTTGGATCTAAGAAACAATCAATGCGTTTGCGTGCTGAAATGCGCATATGGTGATCACATTTTGGACAAACTGATAATAATCTATCGAGTTCCGCTTTATAAAGCACTGCATTACAAGAAGTACACTTGCTCCAAACGCCTTCAGGGATATTGCGTTTTTGGGTGGTTTTTGCTTTTGGGAGAATTTTTTCTATCCAGCTCATAATTTATTTTTGCCTTCTTTTACCTAATATGTTCATGGGAACATAGGAGAACTTGCCGATATTGATTTCAAACCTATCAGCAAATTGTTAATTTTTTGAATTATTCTAACTATAACCGACAATTAAAGCACATTTAGCCCTACCATGAATACAAAAAACTGGTCTGTCTTGTTGGATTTATCAGTTTGTAATGGTTCATTCTGCCATTATTTATCTTAAAGTAAAAATAGCGGTCCCAGCGCGGGTTTTGGAATATTGAACTCTTGCGGGTAGTCGACACCGACGAAATATAAACCCGCGGCGGATGCCATCATACCAGCAACACAACGATTTTTAGCTTCGAGTACTTCACCCAGCCAGGCTACTGTTTCTAATTGTTGCCCAATACGCATCAAACTACCGGCGATATTTCTCACCATATGGTGTAAAAAAGCATTGCCTTTAACATCAATAATAACAAAGTCACCTTGGCGAGAAACATTGCAATGAATCAGTGTTCTTACCGGAGAATGTGACTGACAATGCACGGTCCGAAATGAGGTAAAGTCATGTTGACCCAGTAAAGACTGAGCCGCCTGGTGCATTAATTTTTCATCAAGTGGATAATGACAGCTCGTTATCCCTTGGCTTAAAATAGCAGATCTTAAGCGGTTGTTATTAATAACATAGCGATAACGACGTGCTGTAGCGCTAAATCGCGCATGAAAGCTGTCATCAACTTGCTTGACCCAAGAGACAGCAATATCACAGGGTAAATTGGTATTAACGCCAAGTGTCCAAGCAACATCTTTACGAACTTTGTTCGTTTCAAAGTGAATAACTTGGTTGGTTGCACTAACACCTGTATCGGTTCTGCCCGCACAAATAACTTCTATTTTTTCATCAGCAATTTTTGATAAGGCTTTTTCTACATTTTGCTGAACACTGACCGCATTTTTTTGTCGTTGCCAACCGTGATAACGGCTTCCATCGTATTCAATACCTAAAGCGTAACGCATCAATAACTCCCCATAATAATGCGCGCATTATCCAATATTTTAAGGTTTATGCCAATGAGGTTCTTTGATTATATAAAAAAGTACAGCAGTGGCTTCTATAAAACATAAAGTAATTGTTAATAATTAATTCATATTAACAATTAGCTGCTGAGCATCACCTTTTGCTACTACATCTTGTAATATGACCTCGGCGTTTTCTATTATTGCGCCTATTTCACTATATCTTCCGCTGAAGTTAATCACTTATATAAAAAAAGCCACAATAGTGGCTTTTATAAAACGATAAACAATTTCTCTTGATTAACTAACCTGAGATCTGCTTAAGAGCAGCGTTTTCTAAACTTCCATCAATCCAAATTCACTGGCTGATAATTTAATACGTGGCTTTTTCTTCTTCAAGCAATAAGCCACTATTCCTGAAATTACATTTAG
>NZ_VOLR01000030.1 GCF_007954355.1 Colwellia hornerae | reverse complement strand
CGACATCACAAAATATATCTATTAACTTATTCATCTGCCCACCTCTGTTGCTTTCAAATCGTTTTTAGTCGAAAGATCTGATCGCGAGGTGGGCAATTAGTTCAATCCTTATCCAGTTCTCAGGTTATTTATATACCTACAGCAACTTTTTCAGTACAACCTGCCGACACTGAAATTGTTGGTGATTATTGGGTAAAATCTTTCTGTTTACCTAGGCAGCACTGGTTAACGTTATTAGCTGAACAAACGGATGAATTTAAAAAGTATTATCACGGCTTTTCCACGATGTCGGCAACTGACCTTACCGAAATAACAGGACTGTCGTTAGCAGAAGCTAAGCGCGCCCAGCAACGCCAGTATGGTGAACCCATTCAATGGTTGGGTGATGAGGTCAGCAAAAATAACTTTATAGAACATCTTATTGATTTAGGCGCCAATGTTGTTCAAGGGGGTCGGTTCATGCATATCGGAGGCTACTGTGACAAAGGCCAAGCCCTAATTTGGCTCACAGAGCAATATCGAGAAAACTTTAATAACCCTGCAATTCTGACCATTGCCTTGGGGGATGGTCAGAATGATAGCCCAATGCTAGAAGCCGCAGATATCGCGGTACAAATTCGTTCACCCGTGCATAACTTTCCCAAACTCTATCGCCAATTTAAAACAACTCGTACACAAGATTATGGTCCTCAGGGTTGGGCTCAAGCACTACAAACCCTGCTAGCAAAGCAACTACTTTCATCTTCTACTATTACTAAGAGGTAAACCATGGCTGATTTTTATCAAAACGGTACCGTAACCACGCTACATAACCTAGCACAGCGTGAACCAGCAGATATGGCAGCTGAATTACTAGCCTTCTCTAAAAAACGCTCTTTAGGGCTTATTTTACCTTCATTATTTTCTGAATTAGAAGGTAAGGCCTTGCCCGACATTATTAATAAAATTAAAGATGTCGAATATTTATCAGAAATAGTTATTGGTCTTGACCGTGCCGATCTTGAGCAATATAAACACGCCTTAACTTTCTTTGGTCAACTGCCGCAACATCATCGAGTATTATGGAATGACGGTCCAAGACTACAAGCGCTAGATGCAAAATTACAAGCCTTAGGTTTAGCCCCTAAAGAGTTAGGTAAAGGCCGTAATGTTTGGTATTGCATGGGCTATATTTTAGCTTCGGGTAAAGCTGAGTCAATTGCCCTACATGACTGTGATATTTTAACCTACGAACGTGAGCTACTAGATAGATTACTTTACCCTGTTGCTAACCCTATGTTTAATTACGAGTTTGCCAAAGGGTTTTATGCGCGAGTTGCCGGAGGAAAAATAAATGGTCGTGTGTCTCGTCTATTAGTAACACCACTAATTAAGGCCTTGAAAAAAACAGTCGGTCATTGTGACTATTTAGAATACATGGACAGTTTTTTATATCCTTTAGCTGGTGAGTTTTCATTCCGTCGAGATGTATTAAACGATATTCGTATTCCTAGTGATTGGGGCCTTGAAATTGGCGTGCTCTCAGAAATGTATCGCAACTATTCGCCTAACCGTTTATGCCAAGTTGATATTGCGGCGACCTACGATCATAAGCATCAAGATTTATCTTTAGATAGTACTGATGGCGGTTTATCAAAGATGTCGATTGATATCAGTAAAGCCTTTATTCGTAAACTTGCTACCCAAGGTGAAACCTTCACTGCAGAAAAGTTCAGAACATTGAAAGCGACTTACTATCGAATTGCCTTGGATTATGTCGAAACTTATCGAAATGATGCCATGATGAATGGCCTTACCCTTGATATTCATAATGAAGAAAAAGCCGTTGAGATGTTCGCACAGAATATATTAACCGCGGGCAATACCTTCTTAGATCAACCCATGGATACGCCATTTATTCCTTCTTGGAATCGAGTGGTTAGTGCCATACCTGATATTTTATCGCAACTAAAAGAAGCGGTAGAGTTAGATAACGAAGAATTCAGTCAAGCATTATAAAAACAGGTGCCATATGCCAACGCAAGATAATCAGTTAAAACCTAAATTGCAGGGTAATTTAAAAGAAAAGTTAATTCAGCAGCTTTCGACTATTTATCACGATGTTCAGCTTGAAAAGTCAGTAGGTGATATTGCCCAAGCTCTGCTTGATATCATGGAGTTATCTAAACAAACAATGGCGGCGAAGCCTTTCTCAAATCATTGGTCAGAAGAAGATATTATCTTAATAACCTATGGCGATAGCATAGTTAAGACTGATGAAGCACCGCTGAAAACGCTGAAAAAATTTTTAGACACTAAGGTTAGCAATACGATTAACAGCGTACATATTTTACCTTTTTTCCCTTATAGTTCCGATGATGGTTTTTCAGTTATCGACTATTCATCGGTGAATGAGTCGTTAGGTACTTGGCAAGATATTACCCAAATAAGTGAGCATTATCGTTTAATGTCTGATTTAGTCATCAATCATTGTTCAAGCAGAAGTGCATGGTTTGACAATTTCATTAAAGGTGAAGGACAAGGCAGCGATTATTTTTTTACTGCACTTGCTGATGATGACTTGTCAGCTGTTGTCAGACCACGAACATCGCCACTGTTAAAGGAAGTTGAAACAGGTAAAGGCAAACAATTTGTTTGGTGCACATTTAGTCATGACCAAGTTGATTTTGACTTTCGTAACCCTGAAGTGTTAAAAGCTTTCGCTTCTATTATTAAACAATACCTTGATATGGGTGTAAAAATCTTTCGTTTAGATGCCATCGCGTTTTTGTGGAAAGTCGTAGGAACACCCAGTATTAACTTACCCCAGACTCACGAGGTTGTCAGGTTATTAAGGACGCTTATTGAGTCAGCTAAACAAGACGCTGTTATTATTACTGAAACCAATATCCCCAATACGCAGAACCTCACTTATTTTGGTAATGCCAATGAAGCCCATGGGATCTATAATTTTTCATTGCCACCGTTGTTATTAAATACCTTACTGACCGGTAACTGTTTGTATCTTAAACGCTGGCTGATGAGTATGCCACCTGCACAAGACGGCACTATGTATTTTAACTTTATTGCATCACATGACGGTATTGGTTTGCGCCCGGCAGAAGGATTATTAGATGAAGCTGAGCTGAATAACTTAGTACAAGCAGTAGAAAATTTTGGTGGCAAAATATCATGGCGCACTACAGACACCGGCCAACAAAAAGCCTATGAAATGAACATATCACTTTATGATGCCATGCAAGGCACAGTGCAAGGTAAAGATCAGTGGAACTTTGAGCGTTTTATTTGTGCACATGCCATCATGTTTGCCCTTGAAGGCATACCAGGTATCTACATTCACAGCATGCTAGGCACACAAAATGATTACCAAAAATTAGCAAATACCCATCATAACCGAGCAATTAACAGGCGTCGCTGGCATGTAGAGGCTTTAGAAGAAGCGCTTAATGACAGTAACTTACACCATGCAAAAGTGCTTTCATCATTAAAATCTTTATTGGCGTTAAGAATTAAACAACCCGCCTTTCACCCTAACGCAACGCAATTTACCCTACATTTAGGTTTGCAATTATTTGGCTTTTGGCGACAAAGTAAAGACCGAAAACAAAGCATGTTTTGTGTCAGTAATATTTCTGATCAACCGGTAGTATTACCCTTGAGTGAGTTGAACTTAATTATTACCGAATCATGGCTTGAACTGCTTACTCAAGTAAAAATAACTGATTTAAACCATGAACTTATATTATCACCTTATCAAACAGTATGGATATCAAATATATAAAGTGAAAAGTTAAAAATAAACGCTATACTAAAAATAATTTTGGTATTAACTGCAGATTAGCTTTGAAATAGCTGGGGACTATCAATGAATGATTATTTTGCACCTCATGGTGAATTCAAATTACAGGTGAGTAATAATATAGTTATCGCGCGCTTAACAGGTTCTTGGAATAAAGAGTGTGCAGAGGATTTTTCACAAGCGTTTATGGCGCAAGTAAAATTGTTAAAAACACAAAGATGGGCACATTTAGTCTTCTTAGATGACTGGCAAATAAGTGTTCCTGAAATTGTCCCTATTGTTGATGATTTAGCCGCTTTTTGTATTTTAAATGGTTTAGAAAAATCAGCGCAAGTCGCCAATGAATCAATGATGAAAAAAATGTACCTCGATAAAATGGCAATTGAAACAAGGAGTAATTTTGAGAGGCGAATATTTTCTGACCAAGATAAAGCGATTAGCTGGCTCAGTGAGTATGGTTTTACTACAGCACAAGGATTATCTGCTTACGAGTTAGTTTAGCTTAATGGTAGTGCTAGAAGTTTTTCGTAAACACAAAAAGTAATTGTAAACTACTGTTGTTTTCAACCAAAGGACTCTCAGTAATACTTTTGTCAAACCAAGTGTATTCGAGATTTAAGCGGGTATATCCAGCAAAAAAAATAGGTGTTGCAATTGAAAGCCCAAGACTCTTATTAACGCCACTATGACCAAGGTAAGCCCCCCTATTTTGGTTCACTTCGTCTTTAGAAACACCATAATAATAATCGACATGGCTTTTATCTAAGAAACTTAGTGAAATTGAGGGCTCGAAAAATATTGGTCCATACCTAAAAACATGACCAATCGTTGATTTTATCTCGAAACCATTTGATCGATTTAGCGCATCAAACATCGAGGTAAGTACAATTTTCCAATCATTTTTTTGATAGTCAATGCCAATTCCTGCATCAAATGAACTTTTTCTTTTTCTCATCCCTTTGAAAATAGCACTGTCCGATTCATCAAACCCTTGAAGCCTCGGCGCTAGTTTTGCCGACAGGGTAAAACGATTAGCATCTAATAACTTGTAATTGATGAAGGGCCCAAATACCGATAAGTTTTCACCTTGATAACCAAACAAAGGTAAAGGCATTGTGCGTGTGTTATAGCCTTTATATATCTCTTTATTAACACTGATACCTGCGCCATATAAAAAGCCTGTGGCTTTTTTACGTTCAGCTGCTACGGCCGTCCCCTGCTCTGAAAAGACATAAAAAGAGGGAAAAAATAAAATTAGTATTAACGCTTTATAAATATTTCTTATCATTGGATGATTGTTACTAAATTTTTATCATACTCGCTATACGTTTAAAAGTAGCATGAGGTTTAAACCTCTGATGAGATTAATCTAACAATAACTTATTATACATTTATCATAACTCTATTTTTTCAGTGTTAATTTAATAAGCGCTTATTAAAAATAATATTTATTATAACAAAGCGTAAAGTTCAACCTTGTCTTTACTTTTAGCTAGGTACAATAATAAAAATATTTTAGCGAGGTGATCGACCTTGGCCTAAACTACGTACAACTAAGCATAAATTATATTATCGGGTAAACTTAAAATGAAACACTTGAGCCATAACCAATTGTTAGAGATGGATGCACGCTACCGAGCTCAACTGATCAATAGTTTATCTGGATTTAAAAGCGCTAATCTCATTGGTACACGCAACAAGCAAAACCATAACAATTTAGCGATATTTAGCTCTGTTGTCCATTTAGGTGCCTCACCTGCTCTAGTGGGTTTTATTACTCGCCCAGACATCGTAGAACGTCATACTTTAGAAAACATTTTGCAGACTAAACAATTCACCATAAATCAAGTTAATGAAAGTTTTTGGCAAGCGGCCCATCAAACATCAGCGCGTTACGATGCCGACCAATCAGAATTTGAACAAACCGGTTTAACCCCTCATAACGTTGCCGGTATCAATGCACCTTTCGTTAAAGAAAGCCACTTGAAGTACGCCTTAAAACTGCGTGAGATAGTGCCAATCGAACTTAATGGTACCCAATTAGTCATAGGTGAAATCACTGATATTCTTTGTGATGACCTCGCTATCAAAGCCGATGGCTATATTGATATCGAATCATTAGGTACGGTTGCCATATCAGGACTAGATAGCTACCACACCAGTCAACGGTTATCACGATTGAGTTATGCGAAGCCAGAAATTCAGCCTATAGAAATTTCACTTGATGGCAATACACTTGACGGTAATTCATTTGAAATCTAAATAAGCGTCACTGGACTCTGGGGACAAAAATGAAAAGTTGGCAGTTACTTGGCTATCTTGGTTTATTACCTTTTGCAGGTTTTTTATATCTGAGTGTTGGGCTAAAAGACTCATCTGTCTTCGCACAACAAGCTTTCATAGCCTATAGCGCTATTATAGCCAGTTTTATTGCGGGCACATTGTGGCGTAAAGCAGAAGACAATACTCGGCTAATACAGCAAATTATCAGTAATTTATTAAGCTTAATCGCTTTTACCACTTTACTGATGCCCGGTGATTTGGCATTGATAGTATTGGCGTTCAGCTTTATGTTTTTATTTTTATATGAAAAAAAATTAGCAATGGTAGAGCAAGTAAACGATTTTGATGTCGGTTACATGCGAATGCGTTTTTGGTTAACTTTTATTGTGCTCTCACTGCATACCAGTGCTTATTATTTGTGGTTCTTTTATGTACCCAATAACTTTTAGGAAAATTCATGCTAACTATATTCTATGATGGCAACTGTCCGATGTGTGCAACTGAAATGATCCACCTAAAAAGGCATGATCAAGACAACATCATATTTTTGGTCGATATACATCAAGAAAACTTTTCAAGCCTTTATCCTGCAATTGATTTTTCAGCAGCTATGAAAATATTACATGCAACTTATAATGGTAAAGTTTTGCTCGGTTTAGAGGTAACACATAGGGCTTGGACACTTGTTGGTAAAGGTTTTTGGGTAGCTCCTCTTAATTGGCCAGTATTTAAAACAGTAAGCCACTGGGTTTACTTAGGACTGGCTAAATACCGTCATCAAATTTCAGCACTTCTCGCCAAAGTTTTTGGCATAAAAACAGCAAACTGTAATTCAGGAACTTGTTATGATAAATCAACTAACACTGATCATTGGCGCAAATAGCGACATTGGCAAAGCAATTGCCTCTCAAGTAGCTTCTTTGGCTGATACTGGGCTTATTCTTATTAGTCGACAAGCCATTGACGAGAAAGACACTGTTGAGGAGCAAAATAGCCTTAAAGTTAAAAAAATTACCGTTAAAGATTACCAACCGCAATCAATAGACAATGCTATAGCTGATTTAGTTGCACATAGTGAGTTACCCATAAGCCAAGTATTTGTCTGTAACGGCATACTACATAGTGAAACATTTCAACCAGAAAAACGTCTAGAAGACTTCGATGCACAAGCGTTTCAGCAAGTCATAAGCGCAAATACATTAACCCCAATGTTATGGGTTCAGAAGTTGACACCAATACTGACAAGGAAGTCACCCTGTAAATTTATTGTTTTTAGCGCCCGTGTCGGTAGCATAAATGATAACAAGTTAGGTGGTTGGTATAGTTATAGGGCATCAAAAGCAGCATTAAATATGATGCTTAAAACTGCATCTATTGAGTTGGCAAGAAGAGCAAAGAATATAAAATTAATTTCTTTTCATCCCGGCACCACAGATACGCCTTTGTCTAAACCTTTTCAAAAAAATGTCCCTGCAGATAAACTTTTTACCAGTGAATTTGTTGCTAAACAATTGCTAACAATTGTTGCTGATACGCCTATTGATCATACCTTGAGTTACCTTGATTGGCAGGGAAAGTCTATTAATTGGTAACTAATAGTTGTCGCCGTTAAAAGTTAACTATTTGGGGTTAACTTGTTGATGTAGGCTATTGAAATTAAGAGACAATAAAAAAACTGCAATGAGATTTACAGTTTTTATTTAAAATTGTTCATTAAAAGTTATTATTTTTTAGTAAAATCGTCAGCTATTTTATGAAAAGATTCAAGTGTCACTTTATTATCATATTCAATCGAGAATCTGCCATGAAATAACAAAGTTATTGTTAAGTCTTTATAGCCTAACCAACATGTATATCCATCAAAATCATGCCAAGCTTTAATACCAGAATATTGATAAACACCATCGAGTTTCGTGCCCTCTTTAGTAATGTGGTCATAGATTTCTAAAAAATCTCTTAGCGTTAATTGTCTATCTTTCATCAGTTAAAACTTAATCATTTGGCTGCATCGACCGCTAGTACTGCTGGTGCCGCACATTTCATCATAAGCTGTTTGATACTCTAGTGCAGCATTAAATATATTATTATCTCGAAGATAATTTTTAGCTTCAACTAAGGATCCCATCACAGCAACATCTCTAGATTGGTTTAGACCAATAAAATTATTGAGAGAATCAACCGATCCAACTAAATAATGGGTCGATTCAGCGACACCAATAATAGTGGGCATAGGTACTTGATTACTGTTAGTTAATGTATTCATCATCATAATTCTCCAACTTAAGTATAGCTATCATTACGGTGATACGATCATTAAAGATCAACTTTAGTAAAATTCATAGTTGAATTTTTCTAACCTATCACTTTAAAATATCTCGTTTGTCAAAAGATGCTTATCGCTATTATCCTTTAACTAATATTGAGATACAGCCATTAGGGAACATCTATGAAGAGTAAAACTGTCTGGTATCTCCATCTCCATGTAATGGATGAGTGGAAGTGTGTATCTTCTGGTAGCCTTGCTCATATCAAAAAAGCCCAGAGTATGTATATACAAAGTGGGATAACCACGCCGTTGAGGGTTGTACATAGTAAATTGATTAGTTCAAACAGTTAAATCAACAGATAACGCTTTTAAGCGAATAGCTCGGTTTATCATCTATATGGCATAGTCACTACAGCTGGATTAGAATTGATTGCTGATCTTTCTTGGTCATTTTACTGACCACGAGTAAATAAGAATTATCTATCATTCGCTCTAGCTCGCCCTGAGGAATTGAGCCATCTAAGATAATAGTATTCCAATTAGATTTATTCATATGATAGCCAGGGATGACGCCTGGAAATATATCACGTAATATTTCTGCCTCATCAGGGGCACATTTTAGGTTCATCCAAAAGTGGCCTTTAGCGTCTTCTGCAACCTTGGCACTTTTAGCGTTTGAACCATGAGAAATCGTGGCAAAAATTTTATTTTTGACCTTAAAAACGCTAATGTCATCGCCAAATGGATAATAAAGCGAGCTTGCAGATTTAGCTAATAAATAGTGCTCAGCCATTTGTTGGTTCATAGATGTCATTGGCGTTTATCTCTATACATTAAAGGCTTAAATTTACGGTCTAATGAATTTAAGCATAGCAATAAAGCGTTACTTTGGGTTAGTGAGCAAGATAAGCAGAAGTTTCAGCCAAAAAAATACCGATAAATAATTTATCGGTATTTTTAGCAAAAGCTTAACTCAGCTTAAATTAATAATAAGAAACTTGTGTTGGAATTGTTAAAATACTTTTACCGAAACGCTTTAACCAATAATATATCGCTGCAAAAATGGCAATGACGATGGTGATGCTAATTCCCGCTGACAACGGATTAGTAGCAAAAGTTGCCACTTGATAAGTAAATGTCGCCGCTAAATAGGCCAGTGAAAAACTCCATAAAGCCGCAAATCCAGCCCAACGACTGCCAACCTCACTCTTTATTGCGCCCATAGCTGCGGCACAAGGTGTATAAAGCAAAATAAATAACAAGTAACTAAATGCACCAATTTTACCGGCAAATGCCGCCTGCATAACGGTGAATGTTCCTTCATTAACGCCTTGTTGTTCTGCGGCGGTATGTAAGTTTGACACATCTCCGATATCAGTCCCTAAAGGATCATCAGCTTGAATGCCTAATAAGTTTTCTTTTATTGAATCCGTCGCGTCAGTCCACAGCTCAGCCATTGATTTTAATGCTTCTGGCTCGGCATTCGTATCAGTATATAAACTATTGAACGTAGCCACTAATGCCTCTTTCGCAAACAAACCAGTAATAATGCCAACACTGGCTTGCCAGTTATCTTCCTTAATACCCATAGGTGCAAGCAAAGGGGTAACAACCTGAGCACTTTTACTTAATACGGATTCTTGAGAGTCTTGGTGACCAAACTGACCATCAGTACCTAATGAGTTAAAGAAGTTAAGTACACAAACCACTAAGACAATCGTTTTACCTGCCCCCAAAATAAAAGACCGCGTACGTTGCCAAACACGATGCACGAGATAAGAAAGCTTAGGTATTTCATAAAGCGGTAATTCCATAATATTGACAGAATTTTTGCCCATTAATACGGTGTGCTTTAATAAAAAGCCAGTAAAGAGTGCTGCAGCTATACCGATTAAGTACAATAAGAAAACTAAATTTTGCCCCGAATCAGGGAAAAATGCCGCAGCAAATAAAGCATATACTGGTAAGCGTGCCCCACAAGACATAAACGGTGACATCATTATGGTGGTGATACGTTCACGTTCACTATCAAGAATTCGTGCCGACATTACCGCAGGAACCGTACAGCCAAAACCAACAATTAAAGGAACGAAAGCTTTGCCGGGTAGACCAATTTTTTGCATAGCACTGTCAACCACGAACGCTGCACGCGCTAAGTAACCACTGCTTTCTAAAATCGATAAGCCAATAAATAAACAAGCGATAATTGGAATAAAAGTCGCGACCGTTTGAATACCTAAACCCGCTCCCTCAATTAAGGTTAGCAACCACTGAGGTAAGTCATAACTTGATAAAAATTGTTGCGGATAATCAACAAAAATAGCGCCGGCTAAAATATCAAAAAAGTCGATAAAAGCGCTACCAACATTAATAGCAAACATAAATAATAAGTACATCATGCCAAGGAAAATGGGCACGCCTAACCAAGGGTGAAGGATAAAATGGTCAAGGCGATCACTTAAACTTATTGCCGGTGCTTTTTTGGAAGCCGGTAAGTCCTTTTTAACATCGAGCAATAACTGTTGAATAAACTCGTAACGCGCCTGCATAATACTAATAGCATCGGTATTGGTTTGCTGACAGGCACCTTGATCATTACAAGAGCCACATTCAAGATCAATTAACACTTCGGTTGAATTTTTATCAGCGAGTTTATTGACAATATTGGCTGATAATATTAATTTTTTTGGACGTTCACTTGCTGGAGGTAATTCAAGTAAAGCCTGTTCAACTTGCTTTAAGGTATCTTTAGCTAAGCTGTTAGCAATAATTACTTTACAACCAAGCTCTTTGGCTAAAATATTTATATCAACAGTTTGCGCTTCTTTTCGATCTGATTTATTGATAACCAATAATACCGGTAAACCGAGTTCAAGCAATTGAGTTGTTAAATACAATTGACGCTTTAATTGCGTCGCATCAACGACATTGATTAAACAATCAATGTCGTTATTCTTAAGAAAATCTTGGGTAATAGACAGATCTTTACTTTGTTCAGCACGAGTGGCAAGAGAGCTAATACCGGGTAAGTCTGAAAGTAAAACTTGCTCATTATTAAATGAAAAATGATGCTGTTTTGTCGCTACAGTGACACCAGTCCAGTTTCCTGTTTGTTGTTTCGCACCCGTTAAGGCATTAAAAAACGTGCTTTTTCCTGAGTTGGCAAAGCCAACTAGAGCCAAATGTAAAGCTTGTGACATTAGACGATTTCTATACCTATTTGTTGAGCGATACTCGGTGCTAAGCAAATTTTAGTACCATGAAGATGAAAGGCAAGTGGCCCATTAAATGGCGCTTTATGGGCTAATGATATTTCAGTTTTTAACGCAAAACCCTGCTCGATTAACTTTGAAGTCAAATCGAAGTTTGTCGGTAACGTGCGGATCACCGCTCGCTGGGTACGGGTTAATTGTGAAAGGGTCATAAACAACAACTCAAATAATAATGATTATCATTTGATTCTACTTTACTATTAACTTTTCAGCAAGCGTATATAACAGAGGAATTGATCTAAATCAGCTTAAATTAATCTACTTATAAATTTGATTTAAAATTTAATGGTTTATAAAGCGTTCGATATAAACAGATTAAAAAATAGAGTGAATTTATCAACGCAGCTCTCCTAAATCTGAAGGAGAGGTAAAAGAATAAAAACGTTATCATGATAAAAACTAACTATCCACTCGAAAAAATATCACTAACAATCCTGGTAACTTGTCAGTGATATGCTGTTTTTATAAAAATATTGTCTAAAATTTAGAAGCTATATGTCATTTCAGCCCAAGCACTAGTCCCTTGTGCAGGTAAACGATCCATAACAGTGATATCACTGCCTTTGACTCGGTTATAACCCCCTAAGTGATTTTGATATTCTTTATTTAGCAGGTTATCAACGCCAAAACGCAGCGTTAAGTTATTATTAACATAATATTGAGCGTCCATATTCAATACACCATAACCAGCACTTGTTTGTTCTTCATTAGTTAATGAAACATCTTTTTGTGCTGCTGCCATCACTAAAACCATATTTACGGACCAATTATCACTAAAGTAATTAGCACTTAACTGACCATTCAACGGCGCAATACGATACAAGTTATCATTAATATCACGACGTTCACCCCGCACGTAACTGACCACTGCTGATAATTGTATTTGATCATTTATAGCGTAATAGCCATTTACATCAGCACCATAAAGCTTAGCATCTACATTACTAAATTTTAGAGGGTTATTATCACTCGCCATCATTTGAGCCATCATTTTTGCTGACATATCTGACATACCGAGTGGCGTACCTTGAATATAATCATCAATGTTTTGATAAAATAGATGAGGCGCAATCATAACTTTTTCGGTTTGATAGGTAAAACCCACATCCACTTGATAAGCGGTCTCGCTTGCAAGATCGATATCACCCACATAAGTGTTACCATCGGCTAGCCCACCAGTTGACTCCATCGGGGTCCATAAATAAAGCTCTTGGTAAGCAGGCGCTCTATTTTTTACACCTACGCCAATATATAATGAGAAATCTGTCGATAATTGAGTTTCAGTGCTTAACGCAATATCAATATTGGTGTCATTGACACGGTGATCACTGTTATTAAAGTTATCCCGTAAATCTATGGCTAAATCAGCCATTGTTGGCATAGTTGAATTCATATTCCCCATCATTTCTGAGCCCATCGGCATCATCATTGCCATTGAGGTTGACACTTGACCTGCATCTAATTCAGCTCTTTTTAATCGAACACCTAGTTGAACTTTAGTCTTGTTAAAGGTTTGCTGCCACTGTGCAAAGAGCCCAAAGCGATCATCTTCGACATCATTAAAGTTTACCACCGCAAACATGGCGTTATTTGGGTTGGTGATCACAGAGTCATGCTTAGCTAAATATCCATCCAAACCAAATTCTAATTCACCAAAAGTAAAAGCTTTACCCAGCGTAAACTTAAAATTAGTTGTAATTCCACTAGCATTATTGCGACGGTGTTTTTCAGAATTATTATTCAATCGCTTTTCAAAGTTAGTCATACCATGATCAGCATCGGTGTAACCTAATAACCAGTTGGCTTGCCAATCTGCCAAGGTAAAATTACCGTCTACACTTGCCCGGTGACTATAAATATATTCAATATCCATGGGTAAAGCGGGCGTACCCGAATCTTGTGTATCGGTATAATGGTAACTAAAACCTGTTTCACTATTAGCGCCGAAATAACGTAAGTCGGTGCCAAATTGTCGTTTAGAAAAATCAGTTGGCGATATACTTTTCCCATCGCCACTTTCCATATTCTCACCTTCTTGAACATTGCCATAAAAAAGCCCAGCAATATTACCTTGGGTAAGGTTAACGACCGAAGATAAAGTCTGCGCTTCATTATTACTTCGAATACCGGCTTGTAAATCACCATTTACGGTAAGTTTTTCGTTGTTATAGGCTTCCGCTTTACGCATTTTTACATCAATAGCGCCACCAAGGGTATTTATGCCAACAGAAATTGGCGCGATACCACGATAAACAGTCATAGACTCAACAATTAACGGGGTAGAATAACTTAAGGGTGTGTCCATAGCATTAGGACCAGCGCCAATAACAGCTTGTCCATCAAGCGTTGTTGAAATTCGGTCGCCATATAAACCACGATATTGTGCAATACCGGTTACCGGACCATTACTGTTGACATTTGCACCAGGTACCGACTTTAACCAATTAGCTAAATCAGGCTCGGTAGTCTTCCCTTGAGCATAGCTTTCATTATTTTCAATACCAAGATGATGACGTTGATGAGTGATGGTGATCACTTCAATGTCGTCGAGGTTAGCATTTGAATCAACCACATTATTCGCAAAAGCACTTACCGACAAAAGACTGCTAGAAAGTAGAGTAGAACTTATTGCCAAAGCAATGGGTTTAATTGAAAACGTCATAGTTATTTCACTTACTTGTTTAAGTATACCAAATAGAATTGACGCTATTGTGTTAGCAATAATTAATTAAAACAAAGTAAAAACAAAGAAGTGCGACATATTGTCGCAATAAAAAACGGCTTGCTTGACCTAGGTCAAGCAAGCCGTTTAAGAAGGGTTATATTTATTTAATAAAGAACCTGACTTACCGGGCGGATAAAAGTGCTTAAGTGAGATAATGAGCAGCTAGTATTACTGAACAATGCCTAGTTTTTTCAAATGATTCATGGCTATTTTTACGCGCACCGCTTTCATTTCAGCATAGGTATCTCGATTGAAGTTAAAAGCAAAAAAGTGTACACCTTGAGTATTTTCAACAAAGCCAACATACCAACCTAACATACTACCGTCAGTAACTTTTCCTGCACCTGTTTTGGCATAAATTTTTGTATGCTTATTTGCTTTAATCAACATAATTGATTTTAATGAATCGAACGTTTCAGACCTTAAATCAAGCTGATTATGATACAGACGTTGTAAGAACTGCACTTGTTCCATTGCCGATATTTTTAAGCTACCATTTAGCCAGAAATCATCTAATTGTGAAGAAATATCTTGATTACCATAAGCAAATTTTTTGACATAACTTTGCAGATTAGCTTCACCAATATCACTGGCTAATTGACGAAAAACCGCCACCATTGAATATTTAAATGCACTCCTTAAATTATACTGAGGAAGTTTCCACACTGATGGCCACCATGCTTGTGGTGGATAAGTCGTTTTATTAAACGTTAGCGTTTGCTCAGTATCTTTAATTACACTTAGCTCTAAACCAATTAACGAGTTGGGTATTTTAAAGGTAGAAAATGGAGACAATTGCTCTTTAGCACGTTTGTCATTAATAACGGTTAACTCGCTTTGTTGGCTCCGTCCATTCATTTCACTAAGTAAAACAAAAGTACAAGTATCACCTTCAAGACATAGTTCAGTTGTTGCATCCGCTTGTACCAAGTGCGTTTGTGTAAAAAATAACAGGCTGGCCAATATAATAATTTTTTTCAACGTATTGTCCTTAATAAATAAGAGATAAACCACGGTAAACAATTCAGTTTCTCCTCACAACTTATACCGAAAATTTCATCAATAATCATGATTTAGGTCAGCTTATTACTTTAAAGTCAGCCAATACCTTGATTGCTTATTATATTAATTATTTCGTTCTGCATTTCTCTCTCCTAAGGTTTTCATGATATCTCGCCAAGTTAATATACCTACCGGGTTACTATTTTCATCAACAATGGGGATACACGACGTTTTAGTATTATTAAAAATATCAATAGCATCAAAAACATTCGCGTTAGGCGTTAAGGTTATCAATTTACGATTCAGTATTTGATGTGCTTTCTTATTTAAGGTTGCTAAATCTCGTGCTAGCTCTGCGGCAGTGCCTATATTAGGACTGAGTGCCTTAAGAAGATCTCTATCTGAAATAACCCCTGATAATTGTTTATTATCGACAACCAGCAAGTGATGAAAATTAGCATCTTCAAAAATATTTTTTATCGTCAATAATGTATCATCCAAAGATACGCTGACAAATGCTTTGGTCATGATGCTTGCTATTTTCATTGTGCTACCTTTTAGTCACTTTATTATTAACTATACAATACATTAACAAACAACAAAGAGAATTTACTTTATTTGGGGATAATAGATGACAATTAACCTAACAATGGCACAATGAACTAAGATTAAAAATAAGGAATATAAATGAAAGGTTTAACTACCTTAATTTTATTGTGTGTGAGCACAATAAGTTATGCTACCGAACAAGCAGAAGAAATATTCAAACAACTTGCACCGTCACTTTATCAAATACGACTTATAGACATTGCCAGCGGTGAAAAGTCATCTATTGGCTCCGGTTTTCAAATTAGTGCCGACGGTTTAATTGCGACCAATTATCACGTTATTTCCGGTTATGCACGTCATCCCAATAAATACACCATTGAAATTTTTGATCACCAAGGTAAAAAAGCCCCACTTACTTTGCAAAGTGTTGACGTTATCAATGACCTAGCCTTAGTCAAACGAGCGGCTGATAGCGATATGCCTTTCTTTAAAATTGCAAAGCGTGTTCCCCAAAAAGGCGAAGAGCTTTATTCGTTAGGTAACCCGCACGATTTAGGCATGATAGTCGTGCCCGGCACTTACAATGGTTTGAAGAATGAATCTTTTAACGACCGTATCCATTTTACCGGTTCAGTAAATTCTGGGATGAGTGGCGGACCTGTCGTTAATAAAAACGCTGAAGTCGTTGGGATAAATGTTGCGACCTCAGGTAATCAGATCGGATTTTTAGTACCACACGATAAACTGCTTAACTTATACCAGCGTTACAAAACAGCTAAACCTAAAAGTATTGCAGCACAAATGGCGCAACAACTTGCCGATAATCAAGACAAATTAATCACCACCTTGTTAAATAGCGAATGGCAGATGCGCCCTTTAGGAGAAGGTTTAATTCCCGTGGTTAATATTCCTTTTATTCGTTGCTGGGGAGAGTCAAACGCTGACAAAGCAGATGCTATTGTTTTAGCCGTTGTCGCTAATTGTTCGTTGGATGAAAACACTTACATCTCAAATGATTTTTTCACCGGCTCTATTGAAATGGAATATCGCTATATGCAAGCAAAAGAACTTAGTGACACTAAGTTTTATCAAATATTTGAGCGACAATTAACGCAAGTCATGCCGGGAAACAAAGCAGATAAAGATGATGTTACTGAATTTCAATGTCAGCACGATATTGTTACACCATCAAACCAAGCAATTACCAACAAATCAGTTTTTTGTACCCGAGCCTACAAAGATTTCCCTAAATTATTTGACGTTTTATACATCGCCATTTCTGTTGATAAGGGTGACCAAGCGTTACTTAGCCACTTTACCGTCGCTGGCGTAACACAAAATAGTGCACTCAAGTTTACAGAGAAATTTATGGAGTCTATTTCATGGAAATAATCATAGAAGAAATTACTCGTGCCCATAAATTAATAGCTCGACATAAATTTATGCACAATCACATCAATATTGGTCGAGGTTATGATAATGATATTATTATGGCTGACCCACATATTTGTGCCCAGCACCTTAGCCTGAATTTTAATGGTGAACATTGGGTGTTAAACGATGAAGGCTCTATTAATGGTAGCTTTTATGACGATGAGTTTTCAAAAACAAAATCAGCGGTTCATCAACACATAGTTCGTTCTGGACAAGTATTTATGATTGGCAAAAGTTTAGTGCGAATTGTTTTTCCCGATCACCCAGTACCTGAAAGTGTAAGTTTCAGCCCTTTTGAAAACATTTTAACCTTAACAAGACATCCTATCTTTTTAGCAGTAAATATTTTATTATTTGCCAGTGTTACCGGTTGGTTATTTAACCTTCACAACCCTGTAGAAGTCAATTTTACTCAGCTTTTAGTACCAGCCATTGGCATGACTTTACTCTTCGCACTTTGGCCTATTGGTGTTGCTTTAGTTTCTCATTTAACCAAGCATGATGCTCGGTTTTGGGGACAATTAGGCATCTGTTTTGTCTTTTATAATTTGATGTGGCTAAGTGATTTTATTGAAAACATTACCAGCTTTAATGCTTCATCTCAGTCAATACTCAGCCTGCTTGCCGCTTTTTTACCTATTGTATTAGCATTTTGTTTATTCTGGCTAAATTGCCAAATTGGTTTTCATATGACCAATCGACGCAGAACAGTAATAGCAAGTTGTATGACACTGCTATTGTTTGGTGGTAGCTTCTTAATTCAGTTCAGTAAAAAACCTGAATTCAGTATCCGACCTACTTTTAATACCACCTTAATGGCACCAAGTTACTTATTTACTCACAGCAATAATGTCCAAAGTTTTCTTGAGAATAGCAAAGCACTATTTAACGATGCGCAAGAAGCTGCACTAGAAGACAAGTAAAGCTGATTAACCAATAAAAAAAGCTAACGGACAGGTTAGCTTTTTTATTGGTTAGCCGATAAGAGAAAGGCTTAGTGGTTACCACACATTAAGGGCGAGGAATAAAACCTACCGCATCATAAACTTTTGCTAATATTTTACTTGCTCGAGCTGATGCTTTTTCAGCGCCGGCTTTCATCACCGAATCTAAATAAGCTTGGTCCTCACGGATTTGATGATATCGTTGCTGAATAGGTTCTAATAAAGCAACCACAGCATTAGCAACATCACCTTTTAAATGCCCATACATTTTATCTTTATATTGTGGCACTAACTGCTCTACAGTTTCGCCTGTACAACAAGACAATAAAGACAATAAATTTGATACACCTGGCTTTTCTTCAATATTAAAATAGATATTGGCTTCTTCATCAGAGTCAGTCATGGCGCGCTTAATTTTTTTACTGATTTTTTTCGGGTCTTCTAATAAACCGATAAAATTACCTGGATTAGTGTCAGATTTTGACATTTTTTTAGTTGGTTCAAGTAAACTCATTACTCGCGCACCAAATTCAGGAATATAAGGGTCTGGCACAGTGAATGTGTCACCATGAAGGTTATTAAAACGGGTCGCTATATCACGGGCTAATTCTAGATGCTGCTTTTGATCTTCACCAACGGGCACACGGTCAGCATTATAGAGAAGAATATCTGCCGCCATTAATACTGGATAAGTAAATAAACCTGAATTCATATTTGCTTCAGATTTTTGCGACTTATCTTTGTATTGTGTCATTCTGTTCAATTCGCCCATTTGTGTGTAACAATTTAACACCCAACTAAGCTGAGCATGTTCAGGGACATGTGATTGAATAAAAATGGTACTCTTTTCTGGGTCAACGCCGCAGGCTAGATACAAGGCTAAGCCATCAAGCGTCGCCTTTCGCAAATCAGCTGGATTTGGGCGAACAGTAATAGCATGTTGATCAACCAACATGTAATAGCACTCATGGCTATCTTGCATGCTAACCCATTGTTTTAACGCACCTAAATAATTACCAATGGTTAAATCACCTGATGGCTGACAGCCGCTTAATACGATAGGTTTACTCATGATTTCCCTTTATTTTATTTGATTTATTTATTGATTAAACTATTGGCTAACTTTAGCTAATTCGCTGCGCATTTCATCAATCGCCAGCTTATAATCTGGCTTTGAGAAAATGGCTGACCCTGCGACAAACATGTCAGCGCCCGCCGCCGCTATTTCGGCAATATTATCCGCTTTAACACCACCATCAACTTGTAAACGTATATCACGTCCGCTCGCAATGATGCGCTCTTTTACTAATCTCAGTTTATCTAATGTGGTGGGAATAAACGATTGACCACCAAAGCCCGGGTTAACTGACATTAACAAGATAACATCAAGTTTATCCATGACAAAGTCTAAGCAATGTAACGGTGTAGCAGGATTTAGTACCAGCCCAGCTTTACAGCCATGGTCTTTTATTAACTGCAGAGTTCGATCAATATGATCACTTGCTTCAGGATGAAAAGTTATAATGTCAGCGCCAGCTCTAGCAAAGCCTGGAATTAAACTATCAACCTGCTTGACCATTAAATGAACATCAATAGGAGCCGTAATACCGTAATCACGTAGCGACTGACAAATCATTGGGCCAAAAGTTAAATTAGGCACAAAGTGATTGTCCATTACATCAAAGTGCACAACATCGGCACCCGCAGCTAAAACATTAGCAACATCATCACCTAAACGTGCGAAATCAGCAGACAAAATAGAAGGAGCAATTAAAAATGAAGACATAGATAAACCTTTTTAGAATATTGCCCCGCATTATAACAACGACCTAAGGGAAAACTCTATAGATTCATGCGCGCAAGCGTTATTTAACTGAATGTTAATCATCAATCGAGACATTAATATCGAATGATGATTATTCTTTTGCTCTATTCACTATTTTTTATTACCACTCTTCGACTATAGCGCGAAAGGTATCATTAAAAATCACCTAGCAATAATAAGTCAACATTAGCCGATATTTGATGCACTTTTTATGAGCGTTTACGTTTTAATTGCACCAAAAAAGCTCGTCTATTATCACGCCCCTATTAAAGCATAAAAAATAGCCACACCAAGCTATTGAAATAAAACAACAAAATTTGTTTGTATTATTGTGCCGCTCAGGCACCCACCTTGCAATGTATGGTGTAGCCGTAAAATATTAAATAAAAAACTACTACACAAAGAGACTATTATGAAAAAAACACTATTATCGATATCGCTTACATCTTTACTTGCCGCTACTTCATTGTTATCAACACCAGCATTAGCTGTTGAAGGTTTATCTGCTAATGTTGCCGCTAGTAGTAACTATATATGGCGTGGTGTTAGCCAAACAGACAATGCTGCAGCTATCTCTGGTGGTATCGACTATGCAGACGATTCTGGTTTTTATGCTGGGGCTTGGGCTTCAAATGTCGATTTTGGTGATGATGCCAGTGCTGAAGTAGACTTCTACTTAGGTTTTAGTGGTCAATTAAACAAAGATGTTAGTTATGATGTGGGGTATATTTATTACGCCTACCCTGACTCAGCACAGGCTGATAGTACTAACGAATATGATTTTGGTGAAATATATGGTGCTTTGGGTTATTCATATTTTTCACTTTCAGCAAGTTACGGAATTCATAACGACGACGGTGCTGCGTTTGCTGATGCCAGCTTATATATTTCAGCCGGTGCAGAGTTTGAAATAGCTGACGGTTTAACCTTAGCCTTTCATCTTGGTGATTATTCTTTTGATGACGCCATGATCGCAGAAGATTATAACGATTACAGTGTTAGCTTAAGTAAAGACGGCTTCACCTTTGCGGTATCTGATACTGATATCGATAATGATGATATGAAATTTGTCATTTCTTATGCTGTTGATATCGACTTATAAGCCCATTAAAGCCAGTAATAATGTTACTGGCTTTATCATATTTAATGACTATCTAAAGGCACAAGCTCTTACTGGCACCTTTAACAAGATAAAGCTTAATTGGTCTTTTGCAGTTTTTTGTCAAGATACATTTTACTATCAGCCATCGAAATTAATTTCTCTAAGCCTTTGGATTGTTGAGGAAATAACGCTAAACCAAAGGAAAACTTTAATGATAATTTATGTTTGCCGACATGGTAAATTTTCTCTTGCAGTTGATGGAATCGTTGGTTAATATTTTCTTTAGCGGTTGCCAATGTTTGAACTGTGTTTCCTTGCGCTAATAACAGCACAAATTCATCTCCGCCCCATCGACAACAAAAGTCTTCAGCACGTAAGGTGTTTTTTAAGTTAACCGCAAAAGCTTTTAACAGTTCATCACCAATATTATGACCGTAAGAATCATTAACACGTTTAAAGTCATCCAAGTCTATCATTACTAGACTGTAACAATCATTTCTGGTCAGTGTTGCAGAAAGTTTATCAAAATATGCCATTAAAGCGTATCGATTATCCAAGGTGGTTAACGAATCGTGAAAGGCTTGTTCAGTCAGTTTTTCATTAAGCACTTGAATATCGGTAATATCTGTCACTGTAACTGCTACAGATTTAACCTGGTCAGAATCACTATCAAAAACAGGTTGATAGGCGACTTTGAGAAAGAGCATTTGCTTTTTATTTTCTGAATAAAACCAGTCAGTATACGTTCTTATCTTGCCAGAAAAACATAAATCGAGCTCTTTCTTTACGACTTTATTAAACGCTTCTTCTCCTAAGACCGTCGTGACATGTTGGTTAATAATATCCGCTTTTTGCAAGCCCCATTTATGACTATACTGTTCATTAACCGATAGGTAATGATAGTTTTTATCGACCAAGGACAATAAATTATTCGAATGATCGACTAAATCGACAACAGATGAATCCTGTAGCAGTTCAGCGCTATATTCAATAAGGAAAAGAATTGGCTGTTTACTGATAATACTGACATACACTTCTATATTTTTTTTAATAAAACTAAAATGTGTTAAGCATTTATCATTAGAGCCTAAGGGCATATTAGAAAAATTGATAATGAATTCAGATAAGCTAACTTTACTGTCACATAATGCAAAGAAGTCGTCTCCTTCGTTAATATGATATTTATGTTTGATGTGTTTACTTCGACTAACTACAGTCCCTTGTTCATTAATAATTAAAGCTGGAAAGTTAACATAATTAAGTAAATCCGTATTCAATGGAAAATCCTTTTTCTACTGGTTATCAGTAAATTAGATAAATAATCGTCATATTAGACAAATATGCAATTTAGCATAGACTAGCTATATTTTCCTGTCAAAAATATATGCATTTTTTATGATTTATATCTACTTTACCCTGCTCTGTTAAACAGGTAATAATTGTTCATCCCCATCAAGTTCGTGATTACCTTAAAATAAGTTGCTCGTTCGATAGTGCTACAACCTACAGATAATAAGGATGAAATACATTTAGGATTGTTTTAGTGCGTAAAGTAAGCGATTATCATCTATCGCCCAACAAGAATATCATATGATGCCAACAGAAAACTTATCAAAAAAGTCAAACTCTTCAGATAGAAACAGTGGTTTTAAAGCGACCGCGAAAAGTGTCGGCGCCGCTTTTTTTGGCGTACAAAGTAATAAAAACCGAGATAGAGATTTTAGTGAAGGAAAGTTAAGCCACTTCATCATTGCCGGTGTAATAGGTGTCGCTATTTTTATTGGCGTGTTGTTTGCAGCCGTATCTTTAGTTTTACCTTAGTACAAGTAACTAAAATATTACTTGTAGAGTACGAGCAACTCTGCAACTTTATTACGCTTATTGGCCTTTTGACTAATAGTGCGCGACACTTGTATCGTTTTTTGCTTACTGGCATGCTGATATATTTTACGTGTCCAGATAGTGTCATGATTACTGATCAATACTGATATTTTATCTTGCTCAGTGATCTCTTCAGCAATATTAGCTAAGTCAGCTTGTTCATCCAAACCAAAGCCATTGCCAACATAACTGGTAAAACTAGCCGTTTTACTTAATGGTACATAGGGTGGATCACAGTAAATAACATCGCCACTTTTCGCCCTGGCAAATGTTTCGCGATAGCCTTCACAAACAAAAGTCGCTTTCTTGGCTTTTTCCGCAAAATATAACATTTCATTTTCAGGAAAATATGGACGTTTATACTTACCAAAGGGCACATTATAACCACCCGATTTATTATATCGACATAAGCCATTATAACCATGACGGTTCATATAAAGAAAAACCAGCGAACGAAAATAGCTGTCAGTACTCGCATTAAACTCTTTGCGTAACTGATAATAAACTTCAGATTGATTATATTCTGGCGTGAAGTATATCGCCGAATCTTTGATGAATTTTTGCGGATTTTCTTTAATAATATTATAGAGGTTGATTAAGTCTTGGTTTATATCATTTAACAAGTAATGGTCAAAATTACTGTTGAGAAATACCGAGCCAGCACCCACAAAAGGTTCTATTAAGCGATCCCCTTTGGGTAACATTTTGTTAATTACATCGCTGAGGCCATATTTTCCGCCAGCCCACTTTAAAAATGCTCGATGCTTTTTGATCATTTAACCGATTTGCCTTACAACTCATTATTTAAGTGCGAGGCTTAAATAGACGTTTAAAATAGAAAACGAATTGTATCCTGATTAGCTTATTATTGGGAGTCTTGATAAGCATTGATTTCATTATTAATTGCTTGAAGTGACTTTACCCACGGCTGATAGACTTTAATACTACTAGGCAGTAGCGTAACGGCCTTTTCTGCAGCCAAACGAGTGTTAAAAACCTCAGAGGTTATCATCAGCATAGGTTGTTGGTTAAACAGTCGGTAGTAGCTTTTAATGTTGAGCCCCTTAAAATCAGGTAAAAACTCTTGATATACTGAAAGACGAGTAAAACCGGCAATTTGAATAACAAAGCCAGTTTGTGCGCTTATATAATAATTGGCTTGGGTGTCAATACCTTCAATCGAGCTTGCTGTGCCCTTTTTCGCTATTAGATTTGCTTGCATAAGTGGTTGAGTAACTTGTGTAGTCACTACATTTTCAGGTTTTTTAGTGGCTAGTACGTCTATTGCAATTTTTTCTGATATTGAGGTATCTGAGGCCTTATTTTCAGTAAGCGCTTTTTTATCAAGAAACGATTCAAAGCGCTTAACTTTATTAGTCAGTATTGAGTCTCTCGAATCAGCTACGTAATGTTCCTTATGAATAATCGCTTGAACTATATCAGTTGGCTCTGCCGGTAGACTAATTAGGGTTTTTACCGTTTGTTCAGGTGCGGTTAAAGAAAGAAATATATCTGCACTTTTTGCTGACACACTAACCTTTTTATTGTTATAAGCTGAAATGATACTAGTCGAGTTTGCTGGCACCGCTTGCAATTTAAGCTGAGTATCGACACTAAAAACATCTTGTTGAAACAACCAATAACCTGTTGACCCTAAACAAATCACGAAACTGATAAAAATTAAGGTCCATTGAGTGAAACGGCTAAATTGAAAAAATGACGTTCTCACTTTGAATGCTTTTGAGTTAAGGGTTAATAACTGGCCTGTTTCTCCAGATAAAACCGATATTTTTTTATGGAACAGTGATTTATTTTGTGCCAGTAAAAGTCCGGCTTTTGGCGTGCCAAGCATAAGGACACTGATCGCATAATTGGCTTTTTTAGCAATGTCAGTTAATTGACATAATTCATGTAAAATTTGTACAGACAGAAACTGGGCATGCTCGATGACAATATCAATGGTTTGCTTTTCTTGCTTAGATAAATTAATCAAGCTAACAGCCAATGACTGCTCCGGATCAAATAGAGTATCAGCGAAAAGTTGCTCAACAATACGGCAACGAATTTGAATGTCGTTTAATTTAGGTGAGATTGCGATAAAAGCAGCATTGTGATCATTACCCAAAGAGCCAAGAAACTGACTCGCTACTTGAGAATAAACATTGGCATCTTGGTCAACGACCAAAACAGCATGCTTTGAAAAGCGTAAAATATAATCAACACGCGCATTAGCGCTAATGGTGGTTACACTTTGTGGAGCATTATATTCTGTGGCATGTGCTTGTGCAGACATGTTTCACCTGTTCTGTATTAAAAATTACAGAATTTGTTGAAGCATCTCCTCACTAATATCATCACGCATTTCTGATTGACCAATAGCTGTGGGTACGATTAAACGTAATACACCCGCCAAATTCTTTTTGTCACGACGCATGTGACAAATAAATTCTTCAAAGCCCATACTTTCAGGAGCTATTAGTGGTAAATCAAACGCGGCAATTAATGTTTCTATACGACGAAGATCTGACGCTTCAAGCAAATTCATTGCGACTGATAACTTAGAGGCAAGTACCATGCCAGTAGCGACTGCTTCGCCATGAAGCCAGTTACCGTAACCTTGATCGGCTTCGATAGCATGGCCAAAAGTATGGCCTAAATTTAATAATGCCCGCACGCCTGATTCGGTTTCGTCAGCCGCAACAATATCTGCTTTGCATTGGCAGCAAGTTTTAACCATTTCAATTAGCGTATTTTTATCCGCTGATTTTATTTTTTCAATGTTGTTTTCTAACCAAGTAAAAAAATCACCATCGCCTAAGATACCGTACTTAATCACTTCAGCCATACCGGCATTAAATTCGCGGATGGGTAAAGTGCTTAGGCTGTCAATATCAATAAGAACGGCTTTCGGCTGGTAGAAAGCGCCAATCATATTTTTACCTAAAGGATGATTAACCGCTGTTTTCCCACCGACAGAAGAATCGACTTGAGAAAGTAAGGTTGTCGGGACTTGAATAAAGTTAATCCCGCGTTGGTAACATGCGGCAGCAAAGCCGGTAATATCACCAATAACACCGCCGCCTAAAGCGATCAATGTCGAATCTCGTCCATGACCATTGGCAAGTAGGTGTGACATGATCACATCAAAGTTTGCCAGTGATTTTTGGGCTTCACCGTCAGGCAATATAATTTCGTCAACTTGGAAAGCACTTAGTTTTGCTTTTAAAGTAGCAAGATATAACGGCTTAACAATATTGTTAGAAACAATACAGACTCGTTTACCACGGATATGTTGAGTAAGCAGACTATTATTAGTTAATAGCCCACTATCAATATAGATCGGGTAACTGCGTGTGCCGAGTTCAACATTTAGCGTTGTCATTTTAGGATCTTTTTTTGAGTGCCTAGCCGCTTTTAGAAATCTAAGCGCTCAACAATTTTATGGGCAACAACTTTAGCACTTTGATCATCCGTTTTTACAATAACGTCAGCAATTTCTTCATATAAAGGATTGCGTTCTATTGCTAGATTCTCAAGTACTGTGCGTGGCTCTTCAGAGGTTTGCAACAATGGACGTTTTCGGTCACGCTGCGTACGAGCCACTTGCTTGTCGATAGTTGTTTCTAAGTAGACAACTATGCCTCGTGCTGATAAGCGATTACGTACCTGTGTACTGATCACTGAACCACCACCAGTCGCTAAAACAATACCTTGTTTTTCACTTAGGTCTTCAATTACACCTTCTTCTCTTTTGCGAAAGCCTTCTTCGCCTTCAAGATCAAAAACCCATGCGATATCTGCACCTGTTCGGCGCTCTATTTCCTGATCAGAGTCAAAAAACTCAAGATGTAGCCTATCAGCTAATTCTCTACCAATTGTACTTTTACCAGCGCCCATAGGGCCGATAAGGAAAATATTACGTTTTTCTGCCATTAGATTAACTTCAGCTCGTATAAATAATTACGTTTACAAATATGAGGGAACCCCCTCCGAAAATTTTGAGGGCGTAATTATCGCAATTGTTCGGTGTACATTGCAAGTTAACTAAGACGAAAATAAAATGAAATTACTCAGTAACTCACAAAGTTGTTTAAAAACGCTCAGTTACGATGCGTGGTGTGACAAAAATTAATAATTCTTTTTTCTCATTAAAGTTGTTGCTATTTCTAAATAGCCAACCAAAATAGGGAATATCGCCTAAAACAGGAACTTTCGATACCGTACTGATAATAGCTTGTTGATAAATACCGCCAAGTACAATCGTTTCACCATTATTAACTAACACTTGTGTACCGATACGCTGAGTGTCAATTGCCGGTGCTTGGCCACTTTGTACATCAGAGACAGTATCTTGAGTAACGACTAAATCAAGAATAATGCGATCGTCTGGAGTAATGTGTGGTGTTACCGTTAAACTCAGCACCGCTTTTTTGAATTGGGTCGACGTCGCGCCACTTGAAGATGCCTCTTGGTAGGGTATTTCGACCCCTTGCTCAATATAGGCTTGTTTTTGATTTGCAGTAGTAATTCTTGGGCTAGCAATGATTTCACCCTTATTTTCTTTCTCCATCGCACTCAATTCAAGATCTAATATAGTTCCATCGGCTAATCGCGCCACTTGAAAAGCAATACTACCGGCAGGGTTTGCTACCGGTAAGTTAACATTTAATCGGTCGGCTAAATTAGGAACCAGGCCACTTGCTGCAGAATTAGCTCCCTCTAATGAGCCAGAACCGGCATATTCACCATCGGTATCGGTAACACCCCAGCGTATGCCTAACTCTTCATTAATACTGTCTTTTACGGTTACCATACGTGCTTCTATAATAACTTGGCGTACGGGGATATCTAAAACATTTACCATACGTTTTATATCTTCGATACTTTTCGCGGTATCACGAATTAATAAGGTATTTGTCCGCTCATCAACACTGACACTACCACGTGTTGATAAAATGCTATTTTCATCATTTTTAATTAAGTTAGCAAAGTCTGTTGCCTTAGCGTAATTTACTTGTACATATTCTGAGTATAACGGTGCGAGCTCAGCAACTTGCTGCTTAGCTTGTAAATCACGGGCTTCGCGTGCAGAAAGCTCATCGCTTGGAGCAACCATCAATATGTTGCCTTCCATACGCTTATCTAAGCCTTTAACTTTTAATATAATATCAAGGGCCTGATCCCAGGGCACGCCATCTAAACGTAAAGTTACATTTCCAGATACACTATCGCTGGTCACTAAATTAAAGCCATTGTAATCGGCGATTATTTGTAAAACCGTTCGAACAGGAATGTCTTGAAAATTTAAGGAAATAGCGCGACCACTAAAGTCGGCATCTTCTTCTAAATAACCAGGCGCTTTATCGTTTTTAACGACCGTCAATGAAAAAACATTATTAAGCTGTTGGTGCTTGAAGGTAAAATCACTATTGATATCAACAATAAACTTTGCATTACGACCATCTCTAAATGTTTCAATGCCGGTGACTAAGGTACCAAAGTCAGTAACATCTAACTTGTAAAGTAGGTCGTCAATAATCTGGGTGTTATGGAATTCAATATACAGCTTGCCAAGTTTGTCAGCCACATCTACGGCAACCATACTGTCATCAAGATAAACGAGTATTTGCGCTTCATCATTTTCACCATTTCGAAAATCTATCGAATCAATGTTGTTAATAAAGTTATTGCCTAATGGGTTGATATTTGTGACCGGTGAATCGTCAACTCCCTTATTAAGGATTAAGGAGAAGATCTTGCCATTTTGCTTAATATCAAATACTGAGAGTTGATTTAAATGCACAGTAGCAACAACTTGCCCAGCTAATTTTTGCACACTAACATGGCTAACACCTGCATGTTCAACCGTGGTTTTTAATAGCTCTTCATTAAACTCATCTGCATCAAAGGTGATGGTTATTTGAGCAGGGTTCATCGCCGTTTTCATTACCGGCTGATTAACAATTTTTTCAGTGAGTTCAAACTGCAACTCTATTTCATCATTCTGTAAAGTATTATATTTAATACCGATTAGATCACTAGACCATGCTGAAAAAGCCAAAGAATAGAGCATCACTGCTGTGATAACACTTTGCGTTACCGTTAATGTAACTGACTGATGACGTTTCATTTTATTAAATAGCAACATTACTTCCCTTGCCCCTCTGTACCTGATTTGACCATTTTAAGCGTCGTTTCACGTTCTACCCAACAACCAGCGCCATCAGGAATTAATTCTATAACTTTAACATCAAATGAGTTTACCATTGAAATGCGACCATGGTTCAGTCCTAAATAACTTCCAACAGCCACTCTATGTAAAGTGGCATCAGAAGCTTCAACAAGTGCCCAAATAATCTCTTGTTCCCCTAAAGTTCCTCGCATTGATAAATTGCTGAGCGGATACTTTTCCAAGGGTTGTTTACGTCGACGAGGATCTGGACTTAAACATCCTGACATTTGTTGGATTTTCTGCTGAATGGCTTCCGCTTCTGGTTTATCAAATGGACTACGTAATGCTTGCGCTGAATAGTCAAAATGACCAAACTTTGAAATTACCGGCATAGGTTCGATGATATTAGGTGTATTTTCGTGCACCTTCGCTATGTGGGTACGCAAGTCACTGGTATCATCAAAACAACCAGTGGTGCCAATAATAATCGTGAGAAATAAGACTGATTTTTTCATTTTTCTTCAGCCTCACGATAACGATAAGTTTTTGCTTGTAGTTTTAAACCCAATAAACCATTTTCCATATTATTAATATCGACATCAAAATCATGCAAAGTAACAATACGAGGTAACCCGGCAATTTTACTAACAAAGTTACCAAACTCATGATATGAACCAACCACTTCAATATCAATAGGAAGTTCAATATAAATTTCACGGGTTATTTCTGGCTGCCAATTGAGTTTGACAAATTTCAGCCCACTCGTGGTTCCAACAAACGTTATATCGTCAAGTAAGCCAGGCGTTTCATGGCTTTCAGGCAGACTTCTTAATTGATTGGCAAATAAGGCCTCGGCTTCTTTCATTTGCTGTTCAAATAATTCTAAATTAGCAGCCACATGATATTTAATTTGATATTGGCTTTTAAGTGAGACTTCTTCCGCCACGTAATTATCAAGAGTCGTTATTTTATCACTGATTAATAAAAAATAACCTAACACCAAAACCACGATAGCGATAAAAACGGCTAATGTTACTTTGGCTGCTTTTGGCCATTGCCCAACATTATCAGCCTCTAAGCCTTCAAATTGTTCAAAGAATTGAGTTAAATCTATGTTCATGATTTATCTCCGTTAGTGATCACTTTTCCGTCATCTCCACTATTTAATAAGCCTTTAATACGCACCCGCATTTTAAAGTCACTCAATAATTTATTTTTTGCTTCATTGGTCGTAATAGATTCTAAAATTGCATCGGTGAATAACAGCGAGCGCTCTATTTCACGGATCATATTTGCTAAATGGTTATTCGACTCACTTTTTCCAATAATTTTAATACTGTTGCCCTGTTTTTCAAGACGAGTCAAATAAACACCATTTGGCACGACTTTGGCTATTTCATCAAAAACTTGGGTACCTACATTCCGGCTTCGCTGGAGTTGTTCGACCACTTGAGTTCTTTTTTGTAATTCTTTTTTCTTCTCTTTTAAGTCTTTGATTTTTATAATACGGGCGTCTAAAAGACCAATTTCTGTTTTTAAAAACTGATTACGTGAATTTTGACCATCAATACGCATTTGATAAAATTGACTAATAATAAAAACCAGTGCAAAGGCGATTACGGCAACAATGGTAAGTAGGGTGAAATACTCTCGTTGTTGTGCTTTTTCAGCTTCTTCACGCCATGGGAGTAAATTTATAAATGCCATGAAACAAAGCTCCTCAATGCTAAACCTGCCGCTACCATATATTGAGCGGCGGTTTTATCTAACACGTCTTTATCTACAGTGTCGGCAACGGTCATCGATTTAAAAGGGTTAGCAATAATAGTATGGATACCTAATTCTTCGGTTAACAAGGCTTCAAGACCTTCAACATTAGCACTACCACCGGAAATAATAAGATAATCTATTTTCTTTTTTCCGCTTGAGGTTAAGAACATTTGTATCGCCCGACGAATTTGCTGTGTAAAAATGGTATGAAACGGCCCTAAAACTTCAAAGGTATAATTAGGCGGTAAGTCATTCGTTATTTTGGCATGCTCGGCTTCTTCAAAAGTTTGATTGTAATACGAAACAATTGAACGTGTGTATTGTTCGCCGCCAAAGAGTTGATCACGGCTATAAATATGTGCGCCGGCATCAGTCACAGAAAATAAGGTCATTACCGCGCCAACATCAACTATAGCAACCGTTTTATCTTTAGCATCATCGGGTAATTGCGATAAACTCAGATCGTAGGCACGACTAACCGCATATGACTCAACATCAATAACCTTAGTTTGAAATCCCCCCAACTCTAAAGCGGCAACTCTCGCTTCTACTGATTCGGTTCGAGCAGCACTTAATAAAACATTAACCTTGGTGGGGTCTGATTCATTAATATCGAGTTTTTCAAAATCTAAACTCACTTCATCTAAAGGGTAAGGAATTAAGCTATCGGCTTCAATTTCAATTTGACTGGCAAGCTCGTACTCAGACAAATTGACATCCATATAGATAACTTTAGTAATAACGGTTTGTCCAGAAACGGCTGCCGCAGCTTGATGAACTGAAGAGGCAATTTCTTTTCTAATTTTAGTAACAACTTTGCCAACAGCATCGATGTCTTGAATTTCTCGGTCAATAATAGCGCCACGGGGCATAAGCTCTGTTGCCAAGGCTTCAAGTACATACCCGTCATCATCTTGACTTAACAAAACCGCTTTTACTGCATGAGAACCAATATCAATACCAACTATTAAAGATGTGTTCTTTTTAAAAAGACTGCTGAGCATAACATCCTACTAATATGAGTAAATTAACCAATAACGACACAATTTAAATAAATAAATCAAAATAAACTTTATTGCATTGCTATATATTAGGCACAAACCTGAGATAAATACATTTATTGCATGCTTTTACAGGATATACTAGTGTTATTAATCGTTTTTTTGTCCAATATTGAGAGAAAAATTTAGTGCTTTTATTTAAACGTCTCATAAAAGTAGGGCTAATTTTTATATTTTTAGCTTGTTTATCTTTAGCCGCTTTATATTTATCAATGCGCAGTGAATTACCCAGCGTCACCTCACTAAAAGACATGCAATGGCAAACGCCAATGCAAATCTTTAGTGCTGATAATAAGTTAATTAATCAGTTTGGCGAGAAAAAACGCATCCCTTTAAAGCTTAATGAATTCCCACAACAACTGATTAATGCCATTTTAGCCAGTGAAGACGATCGCTTTTATTCACATTTTGGTGTCGACCCGATAGGAATGGGCAGAGCGGTACTCGGTAAACTGATGGGACAAAACAAAGGGGGTGCAAGTACCATTACCATGCAAGTGGCACGAAATTTTTTCTTATCCTCTGAAGTAACCTACACCCGAAAAATCCGTGAAATATTTTTAACTTTTCATATTGAAAGTCTCCTGACAAAAGATGAAATACTTGCCCTGTACATGAACAAAATCCCCTTAAGTCATCGTAGCTTTGGTTTTGGCGCGGCGGCACAAGTCTATTACGGTAAAGATGTTAAAGACTTAACTCTGGCACAAATAGCTGTGCTTGCTGGCTTGCCTAAAGCACCTTCTAACAGAAACCCTATTAGCTCGCCTAGAAACGCCAAAGCTAATCGTGCCATTGTTTTACAGCGTATGTATAGTGCAGGATATATTAATTCAGCAGAGTTAGCGCAAGCAAACCAAGCGCCTATCTCCGGTAAAAGGCACAGTATAGAGATCGAGTTGAATGCGCCTTATATAGCAGAAATGGCACATCAAGAGATGGTAGATCTTTACGGAAAAGAACTTGCTTATACCGGTGGTTATAATGTTTATTTAACCGTTGATTCAACCCTTCAAAGCGCGGCACAAAAAGCGGTTATCAACAATCTCCTTTCCTATGATTTACGCCATGGTTATCGTGGCGCTGTGGTTTCTTTACGTCCAGAGCTAGCTAAAAACGAAAATGTTATCGATCAAACAGCTGAGCTCAGCGATGAGGAAGTCATCGAAGCGCTTAACAAAATAGATAATTATCAAACACTTTTCCCTGCGGTGATCACCGATGTTGCTGAACAATCAGCGACGATTAAATTTTTAAGTCATCAAGAAAATACTCAGACCATTTTACAAGAAGGCGAAATTTTATGGCAAGGTATGTCATGGGCTCGCGAATTTATTAATGATGAAAAACAAGGTGCTGCACCTAAGGTTGCCAGTGAAATACTTAACTATGGTGATCTTGTATTTGTTATTAAAACCGCACAAGGTTTTACATTAAGTCAGCTACCCGAAGTCAGTTCTGCTCTTGTCTCTTTATCAACAGACAATGGTGCGATAAAAGCAGCAATTGGCGGTTTTAGCTTTCAACAAAGCCAATTTAATCGAGTCACACAAGCCAAACGCCAAGTCGGCTCTAACATCAAGCCCTTCATTTACTCAGCAGCGTTAGATAATGGCTTTACCTTAGCCACACTGGTAAATGATGCGCCAATTAACCAGTGGGATCAAAGTTCAGGTGTTGTTTGGCGGCCAGAGAACTCTCCCCCTATCTATAACGGTGACATTCGTGTCCGCTTAGCATTAGCACAATCTAAAAATGTCATCGCCGTACGTCTATTAAGAGCGGTCGGTCTAGATAACATCATTCCTCATTTAGCGGCTTTTGGCTTTGTACCAAACGATTTACCTCGAAACGAGTCACTTGCGCTGGGCTCTGCGTCTTTAACACCTTTAGAAGTTGCTACCGGATTTGCAACTTTTGCTAATGGCGGTTATTTAATTAGACCCTATTTGATTGATAGAATAGAAGACTCATTTGGTAAGATTCTCTTTCAAGCCAACCCAGCAATGGCCTGTGATCCCTGTTCACTAGAAAATAAACAACAAGATATTGATAATATTTTAGACCCGTTTGACCTTTTACCTAAAAAAGAAACACCTCCACTTATTAAAGCTGAGCGAGTGATTAGTGCACAGAATGCCTTTTTGGTAACACAGGCATTGAATGCGGCAATTTGGGGTTCAGACTACCAAATGAAACCGTTTTGGCGAGGTACAGGATGGCGGGCGCAAACATTAAAACGACATGATATTGCAGGAAAGACAGGGACAACAAACCAATCAAAAGATGCTTGGTTTTCTGGCTTTAGTCGCCGATTAGTCACAACGTCTTGGGTCGGTTTTGATGATCCTAGCAGAAATTTAGGTAGAACCCGTTATAATAGTAATCTAGATAAATACCAAGTTACTGGTGGCGAAGCTGGCGCAAAATCTGCTCAACCAGCTTGGATCGACTTTATGGCAGTAGCATTAGCTGCTCATCCCGAAGAACCTTTTATTCAACCTGTTGATATAGTGTCGGTACGCATTGATAAAAGTACCGGTAAACTGACCAATAAAACCGATAAAACGAGTTTTTTTGAATATTTTCAGTTTGGCACTGCGCCAACGGAATCGGTAACGCAAGACAATAGTAGTGAGATACTTGATGGCTCGCGTATTTTTGATGAGAGTAGTAATGATGATATTTTTTAATTAAGCGATAACTTTCTAGTCATATCATTAGTCGCCTATCAAATGTAAGTGATCTCTGTGCTGTAATTTATTGTTATTATCAACTTTTGTCTTTTATAACTTTCATTTGCAACTTATTTCTTACAAAACAAAACATTTTTTTAATTGTTTTATCTCTTTTATAAAAATAAATTTACTTTAGATTATGTGAATCAACGTCATAATCTAAAGCTTTATTGTTCATACAAAGTAAAAAAATAAAACAATAACTTACTGTATTAAAAGAATTAAAATAAATTTCCATTGACCTAATAACAAAATATTTAATCTAAATATTTGATGACCTCTAATTTGCCCCCCCTACTATAAATGAAAGTTATAGTGAAAACTTTCACAACGAAAGAAATTTTACTTTCGTTTTGCCTAATAATCGCCTAAAATTGCGACCTCAAACATGTTTAACACACACAAATGTTCACCGTCATACTTTTAGGAGAGTATTCGCTATGGCTTCTTTAGAAAGCTCAATTGATTTATCTGTATATGGCATCAATGATGTTGCCGAGATTGTTTACAACCCTTCTTATGAGTTACTCTTTGCTGAAGAAACAAAGTCTGAACTTACCGGTTTTGATAAAGGCATAGAAACCGAGCTTGGCGCGGTTAACGTCGATACAGGTATTTTTACTGGCCGTTCACCTAAAGATAAGTATATTGTTCGCGATGATACTAGCCGTGATACGGTTTGGTGGTCTGACCAAGGTAAGAACGATAACAAACCAATGACTCAAGAAACATGGGATCATTTAAAGACTTTAGTAACTACCCAGCTTTCTAAACAGCGTTTATTTGTCGTTGATACCTACTGTGGAGCAAATGCCGATACTCGTTTAAAGGTTCGCTTTATCACACAAGTTGCGTGGCAAGCTCACTTTGTTAAAAACATGTTTATTCGCCCTTCAGATGAAGAGTTAAAAGATTACGAACCCGATTTCATCGTAATGAATGGTGCTAAAACAACTAACGATAAATGGCAAGAACAAGGTCTTAACTCTGAAAACTTTGTTGCCTTTAACCTCACTGAAAAAATTCAATTAATCGGCGGTACTTGGTACGGCGGAGAAATGAAAAAAGGTATGTTCTCAATGATGAACTACCTATTACCTTTAAAAGGTATTGCTTCAATGCACTGTAGTGCAAACGTTGGTGAAGAAGGTGATGTTGCGATATTTTTCGGCTTGTCGGGTACAGGTAAAACAACACTTTCTACTGACCCTAAACGTCAACTTATCGGCGATGATGAACATGGCTGGGATGATAATGGCGTTTTCAACTTTGAAGGTGGTTGTTACGCTAAAACAATCAACTTAAGCAAAGAAAATGAACCTGACATTTACAATGCGATTCGTCGTAATGCATTATTAGAAAATGTTAGCGTTGATGAGCATGGTAAAATTGATTTTGACGATAACTCAAAAACTGAAAACACCCGTGTTTCATACCCTATTGATCACATTGAAAATATCGTTAAGCCAATTTCTCGTGCTGGCCATGCTAAAAAAGTTATTTTCTTAACTGCCGATGCTTTTGGTGTATTACCACCCGTTTCAAAATTAACACCTGCACAAACTGAATATTATTTTTTGTCTGGTTTTACCGCAAAACTAGCCGGAACTGAACGTGGTATTACCAAGCCTACGCCAACATTCTCAAGTTGTTTTGGCGCAGCCTTCCTAAGCTTGCATCCTACTCAGTATGCTGAAGTTCTACGTAAACGTATGCAAGCCGTTGGTGCTGAGGCTTACTTAGTTAACACCGGTTGGAATGGTACGGGTAAACGTATCTCAATAAAGGCTACTCGTGCGATTATTGATTCGATTCTAGATGGTTCCATAGATAGCGCTGAAACTACTGTTTTACCCTTATTTAATTTAGAAATTCCAACTAGCGTTTCAGGTGTTGAAGGCGATATTCTCGACCCTCGTGATACTTACACAGATAAAGAAGAGTGGAACACTAAAGCAGAAGATTTAGCTAAGCGCTTTGTTAAAAACTTTACTAAGTTTACTGATACTGACAATGGTAAATCATTAGTCGATGCTGGACCTCAGCTATAACGACTTAATGTTTTAATGTTATACCTAAAAAGCCGCTGAACTGCACGTTCAGCGGCTTTTTTATGTTCAGGATGAACGGTATAACGTGGTGCCATGGATGGCAAAGAACGTATATGTTCAGGATGAATATTCTTAGGCATCCTGCCTTCATGGCATCAGTCCATTTTGCAACGTGACGGTTAATATTTGAATTTCAAAAAATTTACTTAATCGGTAATAAAACCTTGGCTGATAAACCGCCTTCTACGCGGTTAGTTAACAGAACATCGCCACCATGGGTATTCACTATTTTCTTTATTATCGCTAAGCCTAAACCACTCCCTTCTCCGCCACGCGCTTCATCCCCTTGGGTAAAAGGTTGGAACAAACGTTCTATATCTTCTTCAGGAATACCAGGACCGGTGTCAAACACACAGAAATAAACTGACTTTTTATCCGCTGACATTCCCGTAGTAATCTCGATGTCACCATCAGAGTAGCGCAAGGCATTTTGGATAATATTAGCAACAGCTCTTTTCATCGCGACAAAACGTAGCGGTATTGCAGGCAATTCTTCCTCAGAAAAATTTATTTGCCGACCATAAATAAGTTCAGTTTGCATAACATCATGAATTAAATGATTAAGATCGCAAAGCTCAGACTTATCTTTACTGTTATGGCGAATGTAGTCGATAAACTGATCAATAATACTGTTCATATCATCAATATCGCCTTCAATACCCTCTTTTAAAAACTCATCTTGTGTTGACATCATCTCCGCCGCAAGGCGAATTCTGGTTAATGGCGTGCGTAAATCATGAGAAATGCCGGCCATCAATAAGTTACGGTCGTCTTCAAGCTGTTTTATACCTCGAGACATATGATTAAAAGCTTGAGTTACCGCAACAATTTCAGTGGTACCTAACTCGGCCAATGGCTGAGGAAACTCGCCACGGCCAACATCTTCTGCGGCTTTTTGCAGTGCTTTTAAAGGACGATTTATTTGCCGAACAAACAACCAACCGCCAATGACACTCAATAGGCCCAGAAACATTAACACCACAGTAAGCGGAGAAAAGTTTGCTTCTTCTAGACCTGAAAGGGGAATTCTGATCCAATAATGTGGCGCTTGCGGAGGCCTGATCCAGAATATATATTGCTCCCCTCCTTGGGTCAATCTCAGTTCAGCATCGCCGTCAAGTAATTTTGACATCTCTTTAGAGCGATGAGCAAGATAGGTAGCTTCTGCCAGCCCTGACGATAATGCGTCGCTTTCACGATAAACTTCAATACCCGTTTTTTCTTGAAACGATGTTGAGAATGCCTTTCTAAGCAGATCATCATCAATATCAATAAGCACAACCCGTACTTGTTTTGCTAATAACTCATTGGTTAGTTGAGTATTAGGTTGGATGATGTAATAAACCATAGATACCCAAGAAACAACTTGATTAATCAACAGCAAAAAACCAATCAAGAGTACAGTTTGACCAAAGGCACTACGTGGTAATATTTTCATGGTTTACATCCATAGTAGGGTCTTAGCTGATATAAGGTACGTGACCGTCTAAAATGCACTAATTAACTTCTTTACCTTCAGGTACAAAAACGTAACCTAAACCCCAAACCGTTTGAATATAACGAGGTTTAGCCGGATCTACTTCTAACATTCTTCTTAAACGTGAAACCTGTACATCAATACTACGCTCTAAAGCTGAATAATCACGACCACGCGCTAAATTCATCAGTTTATCACGAGAAAGTGGCTCTCTCGGGTGAGTGATCAGGGCTTTTAAAACAGCAAATTCGCCACTGGTTAAAGGCATATTAATATCACCTTTTACCATCTCTCTAGTTGCAAGGTTAAGTTGATACTCACCAAAAGAAACAATGTTTTCTTCTTGTGAAGGAGCGCCAGGGGCTTCTTGTACCCTACGTCTTAATACGGCTTTAATTCGTGCTAATAATTCTCTTGGATTAAAAGGTTTTGGCATATAATCATCAGCACCGAGTTCCAAACCAATAATACGATCAACCTCATCACCTTTTGCTGTTAGCATGACAATCGGCATATCATTGGATTGTTGGCGTAAACGACGACATATAGATAAGCCATCTTCACCAGGTAACATCAAATCTAAGACTAACAAGTGAAAGTTCTCTCTTTCAAGTAAACGATCCATTTGCTCTGAGCTCGCTGCAGTACGCACTGCAAAACCTTGTTCAACTAAATATCGCTCTAAAAGCGCTCGAAGGCGCATATCATCATCAACTACTAATATCTTTTTAGTTTCATTACTCATCGGGGGTCATCCTATAACAATCATCCGTTCACTATAATCTAAAAAAAGTAATAATAAAGCTGCTGTTAAGAATTAAAGTTAAGGTATTTGTTACAATTTATGAAATTTGCCGGTTTACAGGCATAAGGAGATATAACAACTAACCTCTATGACCAAGTATAATATTTGAGATTATCAACCATCAAATGAGATAGAAGCTTATTATCATTTTTATTACTATCGAGATGTGATTATTTCTGTCGCTAAGCGGAAGTTAATATTTAAAAATTTTGACAAAAAATTTATCTATGTTTGATTTATAGCGGACATGGCTGAACAATAAAACTACACTGATAATTCCCCAATAGCAGACATTCCCCATAGCTAAAAATATCAGACTTTGATGAGAACTTTGTGCCAACAAGTCGTTCATTCTGCGTCTGAGCTAAACCACCATTGTGGTCATAGGATATTAGCTGATCCTTACGTCAACTAATAGCCAATTGCGGACATTAAGCCTTTGCAAATTCAGGAGCATATTTAGGGTAATATTAGCCAAGATTTTCTACTCGTCTTTGTGACGTGTTTAAGGCTTGAGTTCAAAGTCACTAACAACGGATAAAACTCCGTTAGTACGCATTTATTAAGTTTAATTACCTTGTTTTATTCGAAATCCGTTAATATCAACGAACATAGTTTATCGCCTAAAATCAACATCTTGAACTTGTAGTAATACCAACGGACAACATATCAAACCTACTGATTACAAGTCAGTTGCTAGGTGGTAGATAGGTCTTGAATACACTGGTCTATAGTGGTGTTCATATGATTAGTTGCAATAATTAGCACCACTAAGTTTTGATGAATTACACTACTAAAATACGTATTTTACGTGGTTTAAGTATGAATATTTTTGAGGTTTATATCAGGTTGAAGATGAAATTCAATCATCAACTGATACTAATTTAAATTACAGCTTGTCAATAATATATAGAAAACCAACTGGTTGATGAGCTATTTTGGTGTCGAGTTATTTTACAATGTTACCTTGCTAAAACCTGCGTAATCCACCATCTTTTTGAAATTGTTTGATATTTTTATATTGGTATGTTTTTTGTATTAAATTACTAAATTACTATTTTAACGATCACCTACCAAATTATATGAAAAGGGATTAAAAGGAATAACAAATGAAATTTAAATTTTTGAAAGCTGCACTCGTTAGTACTATTTTAGTTGTCAGTAGTTTTGCTAATGCCGGCTTAATAACATTCAACGATAGAGCGTCATTCGAGGCCTACATTGGTGGCGAAATCACTGATAATTTGGAGTCCGCAGGAACAAGCCGAGGGAGCTCTACTCATACAGTAGGGAGCAATGACTTTTCTTGGACTATGAACGATTACAACTGCGAAGATGGAGACGGGTGCAGCGCAAGTTTCGGTGGTACGACTAATAACAGTCCTATGATGCAGTCGGCTGACGATGATTTTATATGGACATATAACAACGGAGCATTCAATTTCACATCAGGAATATCATCGTTTGGTCTGCAGTTTGGTTCACATTATGGTAATTCTGCGGTGACGTTAAATGGAATGAACTCTGGCATACAGGTGTCTGGCTCTTTCTTTGGAATTGCGTCTGATGACAACTCGTTATTTAATTCGGTTTCGTACGCAAAGTCATTAAGTTATGGATCGTTTGATGATGTTACTTACAGTCGTTCTAATCAATCTAGAGATGTACCAGAGCCATCTACACTTGCTATTTTTGCATTAGGTATGATTGGTTTAGCATCACGTCGATTTAAGAAACAATCTTAATAATTTAAAATTGTTTGATTATAGGAAACACTGGTTGTAATGATTGGTGTTTTTTTGTATCTGATGATTGGTAAAAATATTCGACACCTAATGATTCTTTAACAGTGATTTTCATTAAAAATAATAGCATAGGATACATAATCCTTTGCTATGACGTATATGTAAAAGCCTTCAGGCACTTTAACTGATTATTTGGCACTACGGGTGTCATTTTTATAGTTTTTGACAAACAATCATCCATACATAACCTATCCTTTTTACGAATAATTGTCGAAATGGTCGCAATTAAATTAGCAATGGCTAATGTCCTGTTTCGTATCTTTGGTGACATTAGTTTCAGGTTATTCTTTAGGCCTTCAATTAGCCAAAAGCTGACATTAGCTTTTGTATATTCTTAATCATATTTAGCAGAACACTAGCTAGGGCTTTCTGCTTGTCTGTGAGACGGATTTAAGAAAATCACTGACGTTGAATAACTATGAGTAGC
>NZ_VOLR01000002.1 GCF_007954355.1 Colwellia hornerae | reverse complement strand
TATCAACCTTATCTTTTAAATCACCACACTCATCAAAAAAGTAAGCTAACTCATCACTCAACATATTTTATTTCCTGTAAAAGGAAATGAATATGCCACACTCAAAAGATCGTTCAAGTACTAAATTACCGCTTAAACGATCAGTATTGGAAACAAGTTCAGGATGACGGCTTTTTTGTTATCTACAAAAAAGTATGAATAATTAGAATCGTATTAATGATAAAGAAAGATGATGTTTATAAAACGAATGCTGTTAATTGTTATCAACTTTTCGTAGTATTTAATCAATGAAAAATATAGATTTTATGAGCTAATTTATCGCGGAGATAATATGAAAAAAGTAGCATTTGTTGGTTTAGGCGTTATGGGCTATCCGATGGCTGGGCATTTACAAAAGGCAGGCTTTGACGTTTGTGTTTATAACCGTACAACTGCCAAGGCGGAACAGTGGGTGCAAGAGTTTGGTGGTTGTTTAGCTCAAAGTCCAAGAGAAGCCGCCCAAGGTTGCGAAATTGTCTTTTCCTGTGTTGGTAATGACAATGATGTTAGGCAAGTTGTTTTGGGGGATGACGGTATATTTGCTGGCTTAGCTGTTGGCGCTATTTTGGTCGATCACACTACCGCTTCAGCAGAGCTGGCAAGAGATCTTGATGCTCTGGCAAAATTGGAAAACAAGCACTTTATCGATGCACCCGTATCCGGTGGTCAAGCAGGCGCAGAGAATGGCGTACTAACGGTTATGGCTGGTGGTGACTTGACTATTTTTGAACAAGTAAAACCCGTTATGGATGCTTATGCCCGTTTTAGTCAATTAATGGGGCAGGTAGGCTCGGGTCAGTTAGCTAAGATGGTTAATCAAATATGTTTTGTAAACACCGTACAAGGCTTAGCAGAGGGCCTTAACTTTGCTCAGAAGGCAGGTCTGGATACTGATAAGCTAATAGAGACTATTTCTAAAGGTGCAGCAGGTTCATGGCAAATGGATAATCGTGGTAAAACGATGTGTGATAGAGAATTTGATTTTGGCTTTGCCGTCGATTGGGTGAGAAAAGACTTAGCTATGGCGTTCAGTGAAGCAGAAAAGATCGGCGCTGACTTAACCATTACTAAACAATTAGACGGTTATTATGAAGAGGTACAGAAAAAAGGCGGCAGCCGTTGGGATACATCTAGCTTGATCGCCCGTCTAGATGATTAACAAGTTAACTTGTTAGCTGTCTGACAATGAATATAGCCAAAAACACTATTAATCTATTTAACGTATTAAATTTAGTGTAAAAAAAAGCCTGCAGGCATACAATTGCAGGCTTATCATATGTGGATCCTCAGCTCTTTCTTTAGCTATGGACTTGAACCAGGGAGAAACGCTGACTTTATATAAGCACAGTCCGTTGCTCTGCCAACTGAGCTATTGAGCTTACTCAGATCATTAAGTTTAGTGTAAAAAAGCCTGCAAATAATTGCAGGCTTATCTTATGTGGCTCCTTAGCTCTTTCTTTAGCTATGGACTTGAACCAGGGACAAATGCTGACTTTATATAAGCCCAGTCCGTTGTTCTGCCAACTGAGCTATTGAGCTTACTCAGATCATTAAATTTAGCGTAAAAAAAAGCCTGCAAATAATTGCAGGCTTATCTTATGTGGCTCCTTAGCTCTTTCTTTAGCTATGGACTTGAACCAGGGACAAACGCTGAGTTTATATAAGCACAGTCCGTTGCTCTACCAACTGAGCTATTGAGTTTACTTAGATCATTAAATCTAGAGCAAAAAACAGATCATTAAATTTAGCGTAAAAAAAAGCCTGCATATAATTGCAGGCTTATCTTATGTGGCTCCTCAACCTGGACTTGAACCAGGGACAAACGGATTAACAGTCCGTTGCTCTACCAACTGAGCTATTGAGGAATTGTTCTTTATGTAGTTGCCTTTAATTATAAAAACGACTACTTTAATCTTTACTCTCAATCTGGATTTTAACCAGGGACAAACGCGTTGTTATATAAGCGATGTCCATTGCTCTAACAACTGAGCTATGAGCTTATTTAATTCAAATAAAAAAAAGCCTGCAAATAATTGCAGGCTTATCTTATGTGGCTCCTCAACCTGGACTTGAACCAGGGACAAACGCTGAGTTTATATAAGCACAGTCCGTTGCTCTACCAACTGAGCTATTGAGGAATTGTTCTTTATGTAGTTGTCTTTAATTATAAAAACGACTAATTTTATTCACTACTATCAATAAATTGAAGTAAGTCATTCAAATAAAAAAAAACCTGCAAATAATTGCAGGCTTATCTTATGTGGCTCCTCAACCTGGACTTGAACCAGGGACAAACGGATTAACAGTCCGTTGCTCTACCAACTGAGCTATTGAGGAATTGTTCTTTGTGTAGTTGCCTTTAATTATAAAAGCGACTACTTTAATCTTTACTCTCAATCTGGATTTTAACCAGAGACAAACGCGTTGTTATATAAGCGATGTCCGTTGCTCTACCAACTGAGCTATTGAGGAATTGTTCTTTACTAAAGCCGCTTTAAAATATAAAGCCACTCATCTTAATTTGGCTCCTCAACCTGGACTTGAACCAGGGACAAACGGATTAACAGTCCGTTGCTCTACCAACTGAGCTATTGAGGAATTGTTTTGTTTGCCAAGGGTCTTGGCTAACGGGGCGAGATATTAAATGTCCGTGGCGGAACTGTCAACACAAAATGTAGAAATAAATCATTATTTTGTTTGTTTGCTTGTTTTGTCGACACTCAGTCTGCTTTATCTTCAAATTCAGTGCTTTTTTTATGCTTGGGTATTATAAGTTACGATCACATAAAGTTATCCACTGAATCTGTGGATAACTTTGTGAGTTAAAGTGTAAAAAACCGTAACTTGGGTGAAGAATGCACGTTACAGCTAAATAGGTATATAATAGGGTTTTACCTTTTTTATATTAAAACAATTACTTAGCTTGTTTTGTTGCCAATTTAACTATCGCTGTGTGATTTTTGTGCAACGTCAGTTTTTATACCCATTTGCTGTGAGTTATACAAAAGTAAAGATAATTCACCGTTATTATTTATTTTTTTTTAACCGTAAATTTAAATAAAAAATGAAAATGAAGTTGAAATAAAATATATACATAGCGAGTCTTATCACTATCTTTTACAATACTTTGCTATTTTCCTGCAAAGACAAGCAAAAGCTACCTTTAAATGACCGAAATAAATAAAAAGAAAAAAATCAATTTGCTCGAAGACCCCGTTGCAGAAACTATTAAACAAATGACTATACCTATGATATACGGCATGGTTTTATTAATGACTTTTAACTTGGTTGATACTTTTTTTGTTGGTCTACTCGGTACACAACCTCTAGCAGCGATCAGCTTTACCTTTCCTATTACCTTTACCGTGATCAGTTTAACTATTGGTTTAGGTATTGGCACATCAGCCGTTATTGCCAAAGCCTTGGGTAAAGGCAATGATGATTCGGCAAAAAATTCAGGCACAGCAGCAATATATTTAGCCACAATAATTGTTGGTATTATATCTTGTCTTGGTTTTTATTTTATTGATGAAACCTTTTTATTACTGGGAGCGAATGAAAGTTTATTACCGCTTATTCATCAATACATGGATATCTGGTTTATTGGCAGTATCTGCTTGATTGGACCCATGATAGGTAATGCTATTTTAAGAGCATCGGGTGATACCAAAACGCCGAGTATAATTATGGGCAGTGCGGGGTTAATTAATGCGATATTAGATCCCATTTTAATTTTTGGATTTGGCCCTATACCAGCGATGGGAATACAAGGTGCGGCTATTGCGACGTTAATCTCTTGGATTTTTGGATGCTTACTGGTTTTATATATTGTTGGCATCAAGCGAGAATTAATTCACACTAAATTGTTACCCTTGAAAACCTTTATTGCTTCAAGTAAAGGTATTTTGCATATTGGTTTACCGGCAGCGGGGGCTAATATGCTGACGCCAATAGCTGCAGCTATTCTGACGGCTATTGTCGCAAACTATGGCGAATCTGCTGTAGCAGCCTTTGGTGTTGGCTCACGTATTGAATCTATAGCCTGTTTAGTTGTGCTTGCTATGTCGATGACTTTACCTCCTTTTATCAGTCAAAACTTTGGTGCTGGTAATATGCATAGGGTTGAGAAAAGCTATAAAGTATCAATAAAGTTTATTTTGGTATTACAATTATTTATTTATTTACTGCTGGTGTTAATTGCACCATTTATCGCCGATGTTTTTTCTAAAGAACAAGCAGTAGCAGATACTATTGTCCTGTTTATTTGGATACTGCCTTTAGGTTATGGTTTTCAAGGTGTTATTATTTTAACAAACTCTTCTTTTAATGCGCTTCATAAGCCCTTGGTAGCATTGGTGCTTAGCGCTATCCGACTTTTTGTTTGTTATGTCCCTTTAGCTTATTTAGGCAGTATTTATTATGGTATTGAAGGGTTTTTCATTGGTGGAGTCTTTGGCAATCTTATTATGGCGATGATCTCATTCCGTTTGTTTGATAAACAGTTTCCGCATGAACTTACCCAAGTTAAGGATGTTTCTTAATGAAAACAATGGACTTAAAGTCTGATTACACCCCTAATGGCGATCAGCCTGCTGCTATTAAACAATTACTTGATGGTCTTGAAAACGGTTTAGCGCATCAAACTTTATTAGGTGTTACCGGTTCAGGAAAAACCTTTACTATTGCCAATATTGTTGCGACCTTAAATCGTCCAACGATGATGATCGCGCCTAATAAAACTCTTGCAGCACAACTTTATAGTGAGATGAAAGAGTTCTTTCCAAATAATGCGGTTGAATACTTTGTTTCTTATTATGATTATTATCAACCAGAAGCTTATGTGCCCACAACAGATACATTCATAGAGAAAGATGCCTCTGTTAATGAACATATTGAACAAATGCGTTTGTCGGCTACTAAGGCGCTGTTAGAGCGTAGAGACGTTATTATTATTGCTTCAGTGTCTGCTATTTATGGTTTGGGTGATCCTGACTCTTACCTAAAAATGATGCTTCATATTAGTGTTGGCGATATTATCAACCAGCGCGATATTTTACGGCGCTTAGCCGAATTACAGTACAAGCGTAACGATGTGGCTTTTCAGCGCGCGACTTATCGGGTGCGTGGCGATGTTATTGATATATTTCCGGCCGAATCAGACCGTTTAGCACTGCGTATCGAATTATTTGATGAAGAAATAGAACGTTTATCAATGTTTGATCCGCTGACCGGACAAGTCGACCGCACGCTGGACCGAGTAACTGTATATCCTAAAACCCATTATGCTACGCCAAGAGATAAAATATTATCGGCGATCGATAAAATAAAGATCGAACTAAAAGATCGTTCAACCTTCTTAAAAGAAAATAACCGTTTAGTTGAAGAGCAGCGCATTGTACAACGCACCCAATTTGATATTGAAATGATGACAGAATTGGGTTACTGCTCGGGTATTGAAAATTATTCTCGTTACTTATCGGGCCGAGGAGAGGGAGAAGCACCACCAACGTTATTTGATTATTTACCTGATGATGGCTTATTAATTATTGATGAATCTCATGTTACTGTGCCACAAATAGGGGCGATGTATAAAGGCGATCGCTCACGAAAAGAAAATTTAGTTAACTATGGCTTTCGTTTACCGTCGGCACTTGATAACCGTCCGATGAAGTTTGATGAGTTTGAAGCGTTAGCGCCACAAACTATTTATGTTTCAGCGACACCGAGTAATTATGAGCTTGAAAAGTCAGGTAGCGAAATTGCTCAGCAATTAGTTCGTCCAACGGGTTTACTTGATCCTATCATCGAAGTGCGTCCGGTCGAAACACAGGTTGATGACTTATTGTCAGAAATTCGTAAACGTGTCGCCATACATGAACGTGTTTTAGCGACCACGTTAACAAAACGTATGGCAGAAGATCTCACCGATTACTTAGATGAACATAATGTCAAAGCCCGTTATTTACATTCTGACATTGATACCGTAGAGCGTGTTGAAATTATTCGTGATTTTCGTTTAGGTAAGTTTGATGTGCTTGTTGGTATTAACTTATTACGTGAGGGGTTAGATATGCCAGAAGTCTCGTTAGTTGCGATCTTAGATGCAGATAAAGAGGGGTTTTTACGCTCAGAACGTTCACTTATTCAAACCATTGGCCGCGCCGCTCGTAATATTAATGGTCGGGCTATTTTATATGCGGCGAAGATCACCGGCTCCATGAAAAAAGCGATTGATGAAACTGAACGTCGACGTGAGATGCAACATCAATACAATCTTGACAATAACATCACGCCTCGGGGCGTTATCAGCAAAATTAGTGATGCTCTTCATAATGGTACGGTATCTTCAAGTAACACTTTATTAAATGTAGCTGAGCAAGCTTCAGATTATAAAATACTCTCTATTAAAGATATTGATAAAAAAATTAAGCAGCTTGAAAGTGAAATGCTTAATCATGCTCAAAATTTAGAGTTTGAACAAGCTGCTAATTTACGTGATGAAGTGGCAAAATTAAGAGAACAGCAATTATCTCGTTAAATATATGGCTAATCACCTAAGATCAAACATCATATATTGACTGATGATGTTTGAGACGGACTCACAATTACAATATGGCAAGTGGCTAATGTCATTTATTATTTTATCTTGAATATCTAAAGGCAACAGCATTAACTGTTCAAGATAAAGATGTGCTTGAACTTCGTTATTATTATTAACGAAGTCCATCAGTCGACTTGCATGATTCTTCCAAATAACACTCATATACATTACCTCTGAAACTTAAATAACTTTATGCTCCTTTATTCATAAGCCATTCTAACGTTGATTAAGGATAAGCTTGGCTATGACATGATGCCCTCACTCCGTTAAGCTTAGTTTAAGTTTAGAGTATGGTAGCGGAAGGGTTATATGTTTTAGGAATTAAAACCCTTTGTTTGCAACCTTGTTTTATAAGTAATAGGTGTTTTAGCGCTAACCATGTGATGTTTCGAGGTATTTAAAATTTTACAAACACTGTAAAAAAAACATTAAGGTCAATTTAAATTTCTCCCTGTATTTTTTATCTCGATAAACGAGACGTTATCGCTTTATAAATAGTGTTTTACTAAATCGTAGACAATAAAAAACCAGTCTAGTGACTGGTTTTTTTAGTTTTAGCTAGCGGTAAAAATATACGCTACAAAGCCTATGGTTTAGTTGGACCTGCACCACTGTGACTTACCGCATTAGATACACTTGCCATTCTACCCGACGAAGCATGCTTGACACGATCTTCGCTAGCAACAAAGTCCGTAGGAACCTCGTTCATGGTGGTAATTGATTCTGTTTTAGTCATTGGCGCAGATGATTTACCTGGCTTACTACCTTTACTAGAAACTTTCCCTGCTTTCGAGCTCACTTTAGGGCTTGGTTTTCTCGAAATAACACGCTTTGGCTTTTCAACTGCAGTTTCAACTTCTTGCTCTGCAACTTGAGGTTCATCAAAAGGTAAATCTTGTTGAACTTCTGCTTTGCTTGTTTCAACTGTCGTTGTTTCAACGGTTGTTGTCTCAACAGTTGTTGTTTCTACAACCGTTGTTGCAACTACTGGCGTTTCATCTGCAGGTGTATCAACCGTGGTAGTTTCAACTACCGTTGTTTCAACTACTGGTGTCACAACAACCGTCGTTTCAACAACAGGCGTTTCAACAACAGGTGCTTCAACAACAGGTGCTTCAACAACCGTCGTTTCAACAACAGGCGTTTCAACAACAGGCGCTGCAACAACAGGCGCTGCAACAACAGGCGCTGCAACAACAGGTGCTGCAACAACAGGCGCTGCAACAACAGGCGCTTCAACAACAGGTGCTGCAACAACAGGCGCTGCAACAACAGGCGCTGCATCAACAGGTGCTGCATCAACAGGTGCTGCAACTACTGGCGTTTCAGGATATCTTGCTTCAACAGGGTCTTCACTAACTTCAGTTGTTACTGCTGCTGCGTTAACTTCAGTTGCCTGATTTTCAGCAGGCTGACGACGACGCTGTCCGTTAGAGCGTAAATGTCTAGGTGAACGACGGTTTCTAGGACGTTGTTCATCACTAGTTTTAGTCTCACTAAGCTCTGGCTGTGTTGCATCAGGTTGAGTGATAACGGTTTCTACTGTTAACGCTTCATCAATAGTAGCAGCTACTTGAGCATTTTCTTCTGCAGCTATTTTGTTTAATGTGGCGTTATTAACAACCGTTGAGTTTTCATCAACAATACGTACTTTTTTACTGTTGTTACGACGTTGACGACGTACTGTGGTTTTTTCTTCTTTGGGCTTAGCATTACGCTCTACAGGCGCTTTACGAGGCTGTTTATTCGGCTTGTTATCTTTATTTTCATTAATGTTATCTTTATTGTCATTAATGACTGGCTTGATATCAGCACGATCTTCATTTTGAGTATCATTACGCTTGTCGTTACGATTAACATTTCTGTTATCGTTGCGGTTTTCGTTACGATTATTATTGTTACGACGTTGACCTTGACGACCACGTTGCGGACGACGTTCACTGTTGTTGCTTTCAGGTTTCTTAACAGGTTCAACAACTTTAGGTGCAACTTCTTCTTCAGTAGCGAAGAGTGATTTACCCCACTTAATTAAACCATCAAATAAGCCCGCTGATTCTTTTACAGGTGCTACCGGTGCTACTGGTTTTACTGCGGTTAACGGTGCTGACTGCTTAGGTGAAGACATGCCTTGTAATGCTGGCTCGTCACGTTTAGCGGCTTGCTTATCAAATTTAGGCATTACGGCTTCTTCAACTGAAGCTTCAGTAATGGTTCTTTCGTAACTTGCCTCTTCAACACTTTCGTCGGTTCTTACTCTAATGACTTCATATTGAGGTGTGTCCATATGAGGATTAGGAATAATAAGAATATTAACGCTGTGATGTTTTTCAATATGAAATACTGAACGACGCTTTTCATTCAAAAGATAAGTCGCTACAGGAACAGGTACTTGAGCTTGTACATGTTGAGTATTTTCTTTAATGGCTTCTTCTTCCATTAAACGCAAAATAGACAAGGCTAATGATTCAACACTACGTACGTGTCCAGTACCATTACAACGAGGACAAACACCTTGGCTAGTTTCACCGATAGACGGGCGTAAACGTTGACGCGACATTTCTAATAAACCAAAACGAGAAATGCGACCTAATTGAATGCGAGCTCTGTCTTGTTTTACGGCATCACGCATGCGGTTTTCAACTTCACGTTGATGGCGCACAGGTGTCATGTCAATAAAATCAATGACCACTAAACCGCCCAAATCACGTAAACGTAATTGACGAGCAACTTCTTCAGCAGCTTCTAAGTTAGTGTTAAATGCGGTCTCTTCTATGTCACTACCTTTAGTTGCGCGGGCAGAGTTAACATCGATAGATGTCATCGCTTCAGTCGGGTCAATAACAATTGAACCACCAGAAGGAAGTCTTACTTCACGCTGAAACGCAGATTCGATTTGTGTTTCAATTTGGTAATGAGTAAAAAGAGGTACGTCGTTCGTGTAGAGTTTAATTTTACTTAAAAAATCAGGACGAACCACTTCGATGTGCTTTTTAACACTTTCGAATGTTTTCGGGCGATCAATTAATACTTCACCGATATCGCGACGTAAATAATCACGAATAGCACGAAGAATAACATTGGTTTCTTGATGAATTAGGAAAGGCGCTGGTTTAGTTTCTGCTGCTTCTGAAATGGCTTTCCAATGATGCAAAAGAACATTTAAATCCCAGTCTAATTCTTCATAGTCTTTACCTACACCAGCAGTGCGAACAATTAAGCCCATGCCTTTGGGTAATTCTAATTTGTTTAAAGAGGTTTTTAAATCGGTGCGTTCATCACCTTCAATGCGACGAGAAATACCACCAGCACGAGGATTATTTGGCATTAATACCAAGTAACTGCCAGCTAAACTGATGAAAGTCGTTAATGCCGCGCCTTTTTGGCCACGTTCTTCTTTATCAATTTGAACAATAACTTCTTGGCCTTCGCGCAAGACTTCTTTGATATTTGGACGACCCTGAAAGGTATAACCTTTAGGAAAATATTCGCGTGCGATTTCTTTCATCGGTAGGAAACCATGGCGTTCAGCACCATAGTCAACAAATGCAGCTTCTAGAGAGGGCTCTATACGCGTGATTTTTGCTTTATAAATATTTGATTTCTTTTGTTGATGACCAGGACTTTCGATATCTAAATCATAAAGTTGTTGACCATCGACAAGTGCTACACGTAACTCTTCCGATTGTGTAGCGTTAATTAACATACGTTTCATAGTTTTAGTGACTCATTTTAGTCACAACACTATAAGCTTCGAACACAAAGCAATTTATCGCTATGGTAACAGCAATTTGTCAGCCTCTCGGGTGTCATATCACAGCGCCATAGTGCGCTGTAAGCTGTTATTTAATCTGATTGTACTCTCAGGTGATGTTCACCCAAGAAAAATTGTTTCTTCATGCGCGCAGCAAATTGTGCTGTGCTCGATATTATCAAATTGATATTTGTTGAGCAGTTTGAAGTTCGGCGTTTTGGCTTACTATTCGGGTTGTTGCTCGATGGAAACTTATCTAATTTGGTTTATATCATTACAAAATAGCTTTCGTTGCGCGGGACTAAAATGTTTATGCCGTTTTTTGACTTGTTATTCAGGTCAATTCTTGCAATAGGCCGTTCGGTTAATGTGTCGTCGATAATAATTTATCGTGATAACGCACATTAATGTGGCCGCATTTTGCCTCTTACGTTTCGCTAAAAGCTTCTATTTTTTACCTTATTGTCTTAAATAAACAATAACGCCAAGATTATCCCACTTAATTGAGGCAAAAGGCAATTAAATCGGTGAGTTAATTACTCTAAAATGAAAATATATATGTTAAACTCGCTTTTATGAATGAAAATACAAAACCCCAAGTTCGATTTTATACAATCGATAGCGAAGACGCTGGTCAAAGAATAGATAACTTTTTATTAAAAACCCTAAAAGGCGTGCCGAAAAGCATGATTTATCGCCTACTAAGAAAAGGTGAGATAAGGGCTAATAAAAAACGGACTAAACCAGAATACAAAATTCAAGATGAGGATCTGATTCGTGTAGCACCCATTCGTATTTCTGAAAATACTAATGAAGTGTCAACTAAGTTAAATATTGTTGCTAACTTAGAAAAACAAATATTGTTTGAAGATGACCGTTTAATTGTTATTAACAAACCTTCTGGCATGGCAGTTCATGGTGGTAGTGGTTTAAGTTTCGGTTTAATTGAAGCCATGCGAGCTTTACGCCCCGACGCAAGAATGCTGGAACTTGTTCATCGACTTGATAGGGACACTTCAGGCTGCTTAGTTATTGCTAAAAAACGTTCAGCTTTACGTCACTTGCATGAGCAGTTACGTAATAAAACGGTGCAGAAATTTTATCATGCCTTAGTTAAGGGGCAATGGTCGACTAAATTAACCCGTGTAACGGAAGGCTTGAAAAAGAATGATTTAAAATCGGGTGAACGTGTCGTTGTTGTCGACAATATTAATGGTAAAGAATCAGAAACGCGTTTTAAAGTGTTAAAAAACTTTGAAAATGCCACCCTCATTCGCGCTTTTCCGGTCACCGGTCGTACTCACCAAATTCGTGTACATTGTCAAATTAAAGGGCACCCTATCGCTTGTGATTCAAAATACGGCTATGAAAACTTTGATGAAGACATGAGAAAGCTAGGCCTCAAACGTTTGTTTTTACATGCGGCGAGTATAGAGTTTACCCATCCAAGTACCGATGAAAGAATTAAAATAGAAGCACCGTTAGAGCATTCGTTACAAAATCTTCTGACAAAACTAAAGTAATTCCCCCCAGTGTGATACTGAAATAAATTTAGCATCATACTGTAATCTTCTATAGAGAACTAAACACTTATTCGCAACTAAGACCTAATCATTAAATGAATAATAGAGAAAATATGCATAACTACAAATTGGTGATTTTTGACTGGGACGGCACATTAATGGACTCTGTCGATCGTATTGTTTTCTCAATGCAAGCGACTGCCGTGGCATTATCACTTGCACCGCCAGCCTATCATCAAGCTAAACAAATTATTGGCTTAAGTTTACCTAAAGCGATCGCAACGTTATTTCCTGAGGCCAATGAAGAGCAGGTGCAATTATTAACGGCACAATATAAGCATCAATATGTTGAAGTAAATACCACGCCGACCCCTTTATTTGATCATGCGCTTGAATTATTAGTTAATTTAAAAAATGAAGGCAAGTTATTAGCAGTTGCGACAGGAAAAGCACGAGCAGGTTTACAACGTGTTTGGTTAGCGAGTGATACCGAGCACTTTTTCCATGCCTCTCGATGTGCTGATGAAAGCATTTCTAAACCTGATCCAGATATGATCAACAGTTTATTAGCAGAATTAAAGATTGAAAAGCATCAAGCGGTGATGATAGGCGATACTTCTTTTGATCTTGAAATGGCGCAAAGCGCAGGAATTGATAGTATCGGGGTTACTTATGGTGTCCACGATGAAGAAGTACTGTCAAAGTATCAACCGAAAGCGATTGTTGGCTCCTTGGCTCAATTACATCAACTCTTGTTAAATAGGGCGGTTAAAGGTTAACACTCATCGCTATTGTCATTAACTGTTTGCTCTTTAATTTGTTAATTAAAGAGCAAAGTATGTCATCGACAATTAAGCTAAGTTAACTTAGCTATTATATACACGGAGTAAACTACTGCTACTAGCGCTGTTATTTTTGCGCTTGTAATACATCTAAACCTTGCGCTTTAAGTAAACTAATCAGTCTAATTAACGGTAAACCTATTAAGGTATTAGGATCATCACCCTCAAGCTTTTCAAATAAGCAGATACCTAGTCCTTCACTTTTAAAACTCCCTGCGCAGTTATAAGGCTCCTCTGCATGCAAATAGGCGGTAATTTCTTGTGCAGACAGTTCTTTAAAGTGTACGGTAAACAATTCAACTACCGAGAGGCTTTTTCCTGTTGAACTATCGAACACACATAAACCGGTATGAAACTCTACTGCTTTGCCGCTAAAACTGCTCAGTTGTTTAAAGCCATTTTCAAAATTGTGCGGTTTACCTAATATCTTTCCTGCAGATAAAGCCACTTGATCCGAACCAATAATTAACGCATTGGGAAATTGACTGGCAACAGCCTTTGCTTTTTCTACGGCTAAACGTTCCACAAGTTCAATAGCTGTTTCATTCGTTAGTGCTGTTTCATCAACATTGGGTTTTGCACAATCAAAGGCTAAGTTTAACTTTTCTAAAATAATTTTTCGAAAAGGCGAGGTAGAAGCTAAAACTAATGTTTTCACAGTAATTACTCAAAATATAAACAGTTATACAATAATATGTGGGCTTTCTTTAATTTTTAAACAAAAATTGTTATTTTTCTTTTGACAGCAGGGGGCAAGCACATTAATATGCGCGCCTTATGCAAAATCTTAAACTCCCGATAATGATAAACCCCCGAAAGAGCGCCCAACGTAGGTTGGTGTGTGACGGCTTCTTTGAAGTGTCGGGGATGAACAGATTGCTTGAAGTGTGTACTCCATGCAATGAGCAGATGCAGGTTAATGTTAATTTTGATGTGGATGATCTCGGCTTGAATGTCATATCAGGAACAGGATCCGTATCAGTAGCATTAACTTGTCAGCGTTGTACTGAACCATTGATAATAGATTTGGATGTAGAGTTTACTCTTAGTCCTGCTAAAGATGATGAAGCCGCTGAAGCATTGCCGTCATATTATGACGCAATAGAATTAGATGAAAATGGTGAAGTTAACCTGCTAGAATTAGTGGAAGAAGAGTTATTACTCGCAATTCCATTAATTGCAATGCATGAGCCCAGTCAATGTCAGGCACCAGTTGACAGTGTATGGGGCGAATTGCCTGAAGAGCTTGAAAAACCAAACCCTTTTGATGTATTACAGAAATTTAAATAAACAATTTATTTAATTAATAACGATTAACCGATTTTTAGGAGTAGCTAATGGCAGTTCAAAAGAGCAAAAAGTCTCGTTCAAGACGTGGCATGCGCCGTTCACATGACGCAGTAACAACAGAAAACTTATCAGTAGATCCAGTATCTGGTGAAACACACCGTCGTCATCATGTAACAGCTGATGGCTTTTACAAAGGTGTTCAAGTAATCAACAAGTAAGCTGATTGCTTTGAAAAGTCTAACCATAGCGTTAGATGTTATGGGGGGCGATAAAGGCCCCCTTATAACAATTCCTGCTGCCGTTTTAGCAGTGAAAAACATTCCAGAACTTCATCTCATTCTTTGCGGTGATGTCAATATTATTAACGCTGAATTATCCAAACATCAGTGTGCTCAACATCCTCAACTAACCATTTTTCCAACCACTGAAATAGTGGCAATGGACGATAAACCTATTGTTGCTCTGCGTAACAAAAAAAATTCTTCAATGCGAAAGTCACTTGACCTAGTCCATGAAAATAAAGCACAAGCCTGTGTAAGTGCCGGCAATACCGGTGCACTCTTTTCAATGGCTCATTTCGTTCTGAAAACACTTGTTGGCGTTGAACGTCCGGCATTAATTTCTTCTCTACCCACCCATGACGAAAACAAACATGTCTTTATGCTCGACTTAGGCGCCAATGTTTTTTGTGACTCTAATGTTTTATATCAGTTTGCTGTCATGGGCTCTGTTATGGCTGAGCAAGTCGATGGCATTAAGTCGCCACGCATCGCTTTGTTGAATATGGGTGAGGAAGAAATGAAAGGTAGCGATCATATAAAACAAACTGCAGCAAAGTTAGCGCAAAACAGTGATATTAATTATATCGGCTTTGTCGAAGGTAATGATATTTTTACCAACAAAGCAGATGTGATTGTTTGTGATGGTTTTGTCGGTAATGTTGCGTTGAAAACCTGTGAAGGTGTTGCTCGTTTGGTCTATCAAAAAATGAATACTGTGCTATCACGCAACCTTTTTACCCGAATAGTTGGTCGATTATTGTCCTCAACGTTAAAAAAACTCTTTAAACCCCTGAACCCCGACCAGTATAACGGCGCAAGTCTGATAGGATTACGCGGTATTGTGGTCAAGAGTCATGGCGATGCCAGTTCAAAAGCTTTTTATATGGCAATATTAGAGGCGATAAAAGAAATTGAACGTCAAGTGCCAGAAAAAATAAAAGACAAACTTGAAAATGGTTTTGCTTGTGGTCGCAAATAAATTATTAGTATTGAGTTAACGTAAAGCGTATTTAAAGCATTATCTTTTTATCAAGAAAATAATCCATTAAGTATCATCAATACACCTTTAATTAAAACACAAATAAACATTAGGTAATAAAATGCAAAATAATTTAGCGTTTGTTTTTCCCGGTCAAGGTTCACAAACTGTTGGTATGTTAGCTGATTTTGCTGACAATGAAGTGGTACAAAATACTTTTTCAGAAGCGTCTGCTGCTTTAGGTTATAACCTTTGGCAATTAGTTGCGCAGGGCCCCGTTGAAAAGCTCAATCAAACAAACTTCACCCAACCGGCACTATTAACCGCCAGTGTGGCATTATGGCGTTTATGGGCATCTCAGTCTGCTTGTAAGCCGGCAATGTTAGCTGGCCACAGTTTAGGGGAATATTCAGCATTAGTTTGTGCCGGTGTTATCTCTTTAGCTGAAGGTGTTAAGTTAGTCGAAAAACGTGGTGAATTTATGCAAGCTTCTGTACCCGAGGGCGTCGGTGCTATGGCGGCCATTATTGGTCTTGACGATCAAGCGATTATTGATGCCTGTGAACAAGCACAAAATAATGAGGTCGTTGCCGCCGTTAATTTTAACTCGCCAGGACAAGTCGTTATTGCCGGTCATAAAGCCGCGGTAGAACGTGCCGGTGTCTTATGTAAAGAAGCGGGGGCAAAACGCGTGCTACCTTTACCCGTAAGCGTGCCATCGCATTGTGCATTGATGAAAGATGCAGCTGACAAGCTCGCTGAAGCATTTAATAATATCACTTTTAATACGCCACAAATTCCGGTGGTAAATAATGTTGATGTTGTTGCAGAAACAGATGTTGAAGCAATAAAATTAGCCTTAATAAAACAATTATACAGTCCAGTACGTTGGACAGAAACGATTGAGCTACTAGCGAAGAACGGTGTTTCACTCGTTGTAGAAGCTGGTCCAGGTAAAGTGTTACTAGGGTTAATTAAACGTATCGACAAAACAATCACCAGTGTTTCAGTTAATGATCAAGCATCATTAACTAAAGCATTAGAAACAATTAAATAGGGTAAATTATGTTTTCTTTTGAAGGAAAAGTCGTCTTAGTTACTGGCGCAAGTCGCGGTATTGGCAAAGCTATTGCAAGCCAATTTAAAGCGTTGGGTGCAACGGTATTAGGTACGGCAACATCAGCACATGGCGCTGATAACATTAGTGAATATTTAGGCGAAGGTCATGGTTTGGTGCTTAACGTTACTGACAATGACTCCATTGCTGCTATGTTTGTAGCGATCAAAGAAAATCACGGTGGCATTGATATTTTAGTCAATAATGCTGGTATTACGCGTGATAATTTATTTATGCGAATGAAAGATGATGAATGGCAAGATATTATTGATACTAATCTTTCATCCGTGTTTAAAATCAGTAAAGCGGTTATTCGCGCTATGATGAAAAAACGCCATGGCCGCATTATTAATATTGGCTCAGTAGTAGGCACTATGGGCAATGCAGGGCAAGTAAATTATGCAACCGCAAAAGCTGGATTGATTGGTTTTACAAAATCATTAGCGCGTGAGGTTGCATCTCGTGGCATAACTGTTAATACTGTGTCGCCGGGATTTATCGATACCGATATGACACAAACCTTAACAGATGAGCAAAAAGAAGGTATTTTTTCTCAAGTACCGGCAAATCGCTTAGGTAAGCCTGAAGAAATTGCTAACGCAGTTGTTTTTCTAGCTTCCGATGGCGCAGCATATATTACCGGCGAAACATTGCATGTAAACGGCGGTATGTATATGGTTTAATTCGTTGGCTTAGTATTATTGAGCCAACAAATTGAACAAATTTAGAGCAGTCAACAGGTTAGACCAGACGAAAATTAAAATTAGAAGCTTGCAAGCTAGGCTGTTGACGAATAAACTACACACAATTATGAAAAATTATATTTTTTAGAAAGGAAAAAAAATGAGTACTATTGAAGAACGCGTAAGAAAAATTACAGTTGAACAATTAGGTGTAAGTGAAGAAGAAGTTAAAATTAGCTCTTCTTTTGTTGACGACCTAGGTGCTGACTCTTTAGACACTGTTGAATTAGTCATGGCGTTAGAAGAAGAATTTGATACTGAAATTCCAGATGAAGAAGCTGAAAAAATCACAACTGTTCAAGCAGCTGTTGATTACGTAACTGCTAACCAATAATTACAACATAATTATTGATTTTCAGTTGCTGGTTTTAAAGCCAGGCTTTTAAATGAGAATTTAATGTACACATTCAGGCGGTTTTTACCGCCTGTTTTTTTATCTACGATTTATGTTTGTTACGTTCTCAGCATGAGAATATAACGACTTCCTATCCTTTATAAACTCTTAGCGGAGGCACATAGTCATGAGACGCGTTGTTGTTACCGGTCTTGGTATGTTAAGCCCTTTGGGCAACTGTCCTGAATCTACTTGGCAAAATTTACTGCTGGGTAAAAGTGGTATTAGTAATATTGAACATTTTGATACCTCTGTATACACCACCAAGTTTGCAGGTTTAATTAAAAACTTTAATGCAGAAAATTATATTGCACGAAAAGAAGCCAAGAAAATGGATCTTTTTATTCAATATGGTGTTGCCGCAGGTGCACAGGCTTTTAAAGACTCAGGTCTTGAAGTTGATGATATAAACACCCATAGAATTGGTGTTGCTGTTGGCGCGGGTATTGGCGGCCTAGGATTAATTGAAGAAAACGTCGAGAAAATGCTTAATGCAGGTCCTCGTAAGTTATCACCATTTTTTGTGCCTTCCACCATCATCAATATGATTTCTGGTCACTTGTCGATGATGCATGGCTTAAGAGGCCCTAATATTTCTATTGCGACTGCTTGTACAAGTGGTGTGCATAATATTGGTCATGCAGCTCGCATGATAGCTTACGGTGATGCTGATGCTATGTTAGCGGGTGGAGCTGAAAAAGCTTCAACACGAACTGGCATTGGCGGTTTTGGTGCTGCACGCGCGTTATCAACGCGTAATGATGCACCAGAGCAAGCTTCACGTCCTTGGGATAAAGACCGCGATGGTTTTGTCTTGGGCGATGGTGCGGGTGTTTTAGTACTCGAAGAGTATGAACATGCCAAAGCGCGTGGTGCAAAAATTTATTCAGAGCTGGTTGGCTTTGGCATGAGTGCTGATGCTTACCATATGACCTCACCACCTGCCAATGGCGAAGGTGGCGCGCGCGCGATGATTAATGCGATTAATGACGCAAAAGTTGACCAAAGTAAAATTGGTTATATTAATGCTCATGGTACATCAACACCCGCAGGTGATATTGCCGAAACCAACGCAGTAAAATCGGTCTTTGGCGACAATGCTTATAAACTGATGATGGGTTCTACAAAGTCAATGACCGGTCATTTGTTGGGCGCAGCAGGTGCGGTTGAAACTATTTTTACGGTGCAAGCCTTAATGAATAATGTGGTACCGCCGACAATAAACTTAGATAATCCCAGCGAAGGTTGTGATCTAGATTATATTGCCCATACGGCACGTGATGTCAATTTAGAATATGCTTTATGTAATTCTTTTGGCTTTGGTGGCACGAACGGTTCATTAATCTTTAAAAAAGTTTAAGCGCTATAAGCGAGAAATATCATCAACTAAACCTTGCAGTTAATTGTTTAAGCCTGAATACTAGTCATCAGTATTCAGGCTTTTTTATTTCTAATGAAACCCAATATGTATTATCAAAGTATTAATGGCCAAGCAGAGCAACACCTTTCAATCAATAACCGTGGTTTAGCTTATGGCGACGGCGTTTTTACTACTGCGAAAGTGCTCGATGGTAAAGTTGAACAATTAGCTGCCCATATTGAACGATTAACAACAAGCTGCGAAACGCTCAATATTGCCTTGCCAGATATGACTACAGTTACTAATGAATTAATAACTGTAGCTAAGCGTTATAGGTTGTCGGTGGCAAAAGTGATTATAACGGCAGGTGATGGTGGGCGAGGATATTCTCGACAAGGCTGCCAAACAAGTAACGTTATTATTACTTTTCACCCTTTTCCTGAACATTATGCTGGCCTGCAACAACAAGGTCTTCACTTGGGCGTATCTTCATTGCAATTAGGTATAAGTCCTTTACTCTCAGGGATAAAACACCTTAATCGTCTTGAGCAAGTGCTTATACGCCAGGAAGTCGATAATCGAGCGGAAGATGATTTATTAGTACTGAATTATTTTGATAATATTGTTGAGGCGAGTGCGGCGAATGTCTTTTGGCTGAAAAATAAAACTTGGTACACACCAGAATTAAAGGAGTCAGGTGTCGACGGGTTAATGCGTAATCATATCTTACAGACTACGGGTAATTATTGTAAAATTGAGATCGTTAACGTAAAACTTGCTGCGCTTGTTAATATTGAAGCGATGTTTATTTGCAACAGTGTTATGGGTATTATGCCGGTTAGACAATTTCAACATCAAAAATTAGCATTAATGCCTTGTCGTGATATGGCTAAGTTTATTGAGGATATTAGCTAAAAATGAAAAAAATTAAGATAATATTTGCTGTGTTGTTTATCACTGTGGTGATGTTAAGCGCCTCGTTGGTTGCCTATACCTTTTATCAAATGAAACAGCCGCTTAATATTTCAAGCACCCAACTATTAACCATTAAAGATGGTACCTCGTTTAGTCGCTTTTCAGAACAACTGATCAAAGAAGGCTGGCTTAATACTCGCTTTTGGATGCGTAATTATGTTCGACTTAAGCCCGAGTATGCGAATATAAAAGCCGGTACTTATCAAATTAATAAAGATATTTCTGTTGAGGGTTTATTGGTGCAATTAGTTGCCGGTAAAGAGCATCAATTTACCGTGACTTTTATTGAAGGAACAACCTTTAAGGAATGGTTAGTGCAGTTAAGTGAAACGGATAACCTAGTGCATACCCTGCAGCAATCTTCGGTGGCCGATATCGCGAGTAAACTTAATATTGAACACGTTAATCCCGAAGGGCTGTTCTACCCAGAAACTTACGCGTTTACTGCCGGTACTACCGATATAGAATTGTTAAAACGTGCTCAACAACAAATGTTCGTTGAATTAAATCTAGCTTGGCAGAATCGCGCAGAACCTTTACCTTATAAAAATAAGTATCAAGCGTTGATTATGGCGTCGATAATTGAAAAGGAAAGTGGTAAAAATGCTGAACATGGCATTATTTCATCGGTATTTGTTAACCGTTTAAACAAAAAGATGCGTTTGCAAACCGACCCAACTGTTATTTATGGTTTAGGTGAACGTTACCAAGGAGACATCAAATATCGTCACTTGCGCGAGAAAACACCCTATAATACTTACCGAATTAATGGTTTGCCACCTACACCTATCGCTATGCCCGGTAAAAGTGCCATACATGCCGCGTTAAACCCATTAACAACAGATTATTTATATTTTGTCAGTAACGGCAATGGTCAGCATATCTTTTCGACTAATTTAAAAGACCATAATGCGGCTGTCACAAAATATCAGTTAAACTAAAAATCGATAAGAAGTATAAAATGAATAAAGGTCAATTTATTGTCATTGAAGGTATTGAAGGCGCTGGGAAATCTTCAGCTATTTCGGTGGTTAAAAAAGTACTCACCGAGCATGGCATTGATTTTATTAATACCAGAGAGCCTGGTGGCACCCCTTTAGCGGAGTCATTGCGTGACATTGTGAAGTCTGCCGATCACCAAGAGATATTGACGCAAGAAACTGAGTTATTATTGATGTACGCTAGCCGCAGTCAGCTAATGGCGAATCGAATTCTTCCAGCATTAGAAAAAGGTCAATGGGTTATCGGTGACCGCCATGATTTAAGCTCAAGGGCCTATCAAGGTGGTGGCAGACAATTTAACGATGAACTTATGGACACGATTGCCCAAGTTACCTTAAAGGGCTTTAAACCGCAGTTAACACTCTATTTAGATATATCTCCTGAGTTAGGTTTAGCAAGAGCGCAAGCTCGAGGGGCATTGGATCGTATCGAATTAGAAAAAATAGAATTCTTTCATCGCGTCCGTAATAAATATCTGGAAATTGCCTTAGCCGATGAAACGATTAAAATTATTGATGCCAGTGCGCCTATACCTGTTGTACATAATAATATTCGCTTAGCGGTAAACGAATTTTTGAAAAATCATTAATGGCTATCACCGTTAGTAGGAAACACTAATGCACAGTTGGTTAGAGCAACAGCAACTTTTGTTATCAAAGCAAATAACGCAAATAAAATTACCGCATGCCATTTTGATCAATGGTGTTGAAGGCGCGGGTAAAAGTGATCTTTCGCTGTGGCTTATTCAGGTTTTGTCTTGTGCTAAACCCCAAAATTCGCAGGGTATTATCTTAGCGTGTAAAGTCTGTAAGGCGTGCCTACTGCATAAAAGTCATACTTACCCAGACCATTTACTTATTGAAAGTGGCGGAAAAAGTATTGGTGTTGATCAAGTTAGACAAGCGAGTCGTTTTTTCGAAAAAACAGCGCAAATAGGTCATTGTAAAACGACATTAATCACCGCAGCACATCATATGACTATCTCTGCGGCCAATGCCTTATTAAAAACCCTCGAAGAACCTAATGCTAATAACTATATTGTTTTATTAACCTCTGAAGTTGAAACGTTATTACCGACCATTATTAGTCGTTGTTATGTTATTGATATTAGGCCGCCGGTTGGTGAAAAGTTATTAGCTGAGCTTAAACAATCGGGTAGCGACCCTTTTGTTAATTTGAGTCACTTAAAAGAACTCTCTGATAGTTTTGTTAATGACCAATACCAAAATTTTGAGAGCTGTTTCTTTAACTTCTTGCAAAATAAAACCATTAAACGCAGTGAAATATTAAGTTTACTGGTTGATAACACCAATAGCGTTCGCTGGTTAGAAAAAGTCATGGTTAACTTGATGCGCCAACAATATAATTGGTTAAAAGGCGACATTATTTTGAATGAGCAGGTAATATGGTCAATATATCAATTAGTTTTGTCTGCTATTAAACAACTTAAATTGTTAATGCAGGCAAATAGACAGTTTATTTTTGAAAAGCTACTCGTTGATATAACAGCGGTTATCGAAGATAAAAACAGATAAAAAGTGTGAGCGAATAGCAGGCAGTATCAGCCCAATTTATTTTTGAAAAGCTACTCGTTGATATAACAGCGGTTATCGAAGATAAAAACAGATAAAAAGTGTGAGCGAATAGCAGGCAGTATCAGCCCAGTTTATTTTTGAAAAGCTACTCGTTGACATAACAGCCGTTCTCGAAGATAAATAGATAAAAACAGATAAAAAGTGTGAGCTAATAGCAGGCAGTATCAGCCCAATTCATTTTTGAAAAGCTACTCGTTGACATAACAGCCGTTCTCGAAGATAAATAGAAGAAAAATAAGATTATAATAACTAGCTCACAAGATAATTTTTGAGGAATAACAATGAACCAATTTAGCTTAGAATTTTTATCTGACAGAGAATTATATCAATACTATATGCCCTTTGTTAAAAATGGCGGGCTATTTGTTCGCAGTCCTGAGCAGTTTAATTTGGGCGACGAAGTAATACTTGAAGTCACTTTGCCTGACGCCTTAGAGGCATCAAGTGTTATTGGTAAAGTGTGCTGGTTAACACCGATAGGCGCTCAAAATGGTACACCAGCGGGTATTGGTGTTAGTTTTGAAGAAGATAATGATAATGTGCGCAACCAAATTGAAAAGTTGATAGGGCGCTTGTTGAGCTCTTCAGAGCCAACATTATCAATGTAGAATTTTGTTTTAATTAAAAAATTATTGGAGAAAGTTGTTTGTTTATAGATTCACATTGCCACTTAGATAGGCTTGATTTAACCGAGTTTGATGGCGAATTAGACAATGTATTAAAAGCGGCCGCTGACGCTCAAGTAGACGAAATTTTATGTGTTAGCGTAACCTTAGCCGAATTTCCTAGCATGGTAGAAAAAACCGCTAAATATGATAATGTTTGGTTGTCATGTGGCGCTCACCCATTAAATCAAGATGACTTAATTGATCAAGAAGAGCTTGCCCGTTTATCACAAACAGACAAAGTTATTGCGATTGGTGAAACCGGCTTAGACTATTTTTATGCTCCTGAAACTAAAGCGGTGCAGCTCGATTCTTTTCGCAAGCATGTCCGTGTTGCTAATCAATTAAATAAACCGTTAATTATTCATACCCGTGATGCTCAGCAAGACACCTTGGATATTCTGCGTGAAGAAAATGCGGCGAATGTTGGTGGTATATTACATTGCTTTACCGAAACTTGGGATATGGCAGAACAAGCGATTGACCTTGGCTTTTATATTTCATTTTCTGGCATCGTTACTTTTAAGAATGCCAGTGAATTACGTGAAGTTGCTAAACTTGTACCCGATGATCGATTTTTAATTGAAACTGATGCGCCATATTTAGCGCCGGTTCCACATCGAGGTAAGCAAAATCAACCCGCTTATGTAGTTGATGTCGCTAAATTTTTAGCAAGTGTGCGTGGCCAGTCAGTTGAAACGATAGCCGAGCTTTCAACAGCAAATTTCAAACGACTTTTTAAGTTAAAATAAAGACAAAAAAGTGCCCGAAACTATTGCTAGTTCGGGCCCAAGGGAATGGCTCGTAAAACATGAGCCGTGCGCTAATAAACACTATTTACATCGATAAGAATCAGTAAAATAAAAATGAAAAACCGCGAGCAATTGATTAATATTTACACTGTGAGATTAATTGTAGTGTAAAGTTTTTTAAAAGCTAATTTAATTTTTATTTATTATAAATTACTGATAAACAGCTTATAAATGACATTTTTAAATGGTGTTATATTTTAGCGATTAAAAATAACACCGCTAATGTGCCGTTATTTCTCTCCGCTTGTCCACAAGCGCATTTGACTGTAATTACTGCTGGTAATATGTCATGATAATTTCATTATCTATGACTAATAAGATTATCTTTGTGTTAAATCGTTTGTGGATCAGTTTCTTCTTTATTGCTTTTGGCTCAGCGCTTTATCAATGGTTTTTTCTTGATAATCTTTTAATCTTTGAAGAACTCGTGCAAGCGCTTTTTTCAATGTCAAAAGTGACCGTTGACATTGCTATTGGCTTAATTGGTATTTTAAGCTTCTGGTTAGGCATGATGAAAATTGCTGAAAACGCCGGTTTAATGGATAAGCTTGCGCGCGCTATTTCCCCGTTATTCACCCGCTTAATGCCAGGTGTCCCTAAAGGTCATCCGGCGATAGCTTCTATGACGATGAATTTATCGGCTAACTTTTTGGGTTTAGACAATGCTGCAACACCGCTTGGCTTAAAAGCCATGCAAGATCTTCAGCAATTAAACCCCAAAAAAGATACCGCGACCAATGCGCAAATATTATTCCTGGTGTTAAATACGTCAAGCGTTACGCTTTTTCCAGTGGCGGTGTTTGTTTATCGCGCCCAACAAGGTGCCGCTAGTCCAACCGATGTCTTTGTCCCTATTATATTGGCAACCTTTGCTTCAACTTTCGCTGGCTTATTAGCGGTAGCAACAGTGCAAAAAATTAAGTTATATAACTCAATTATTTTACTCTATTTATCTGCAGCGATCGCTTTAGTGGGCGGTTTAGTGGTGTATTTTTCGATGCTTACCTCACAGGCACTTGCCGAGCAGTCGTCATTTTTAGGCAATTTTTTAATTTTTTTGACCTTAATTATTTTTATTTTTGCAGCGGTTCGAAAAAAAGTCGATGTTTACGACAGCTTTATAGAAGGCGCTAAAGAAGGTTTCGACACCAGTATTAAACTTATTCCTTATTTACTGGCGATGTTAGTCGCTATTGGCGTCTTTCGTGCCAGTGGTGCATTAATGCTGATTGTCGACAGTTTTAGGGAGTTAGTGATGTTTTTAGGCTTTGATACCCGCTTTGTTGATGCGATGCCTACGGCGTTAATGCAACCGTTAAGTGGCTCTGGCGCAAGAGCTATGATGATTGAAACCATGAAAACTCATGGTGCTGATTCTTTTGCCGGTCGATTAGCGTCAATTTTTCAAGGATCTACAGAAACAACTTTTTACGTATTAGCTGTTTATTTTGGCTCAGTAGGTATTCGATATAGTCGACATGCCATTGCCTGTGGCTTACTTGCTGATTTAGCTGGAATTAGTGCTGCAATAGCGGTTTGCTACTGGTTTTTTGGTTAGTCTCCTCATCCTCTATGTTTAATTTAATAAGCAGATTGTCGACAATTATACTTTAGTCTACTTGACTTTTACGCTGTGTGCTTTAGTATAATTTTTAAATTCGGTAAATGTCGACAATTGTATTGCTAAGGCACTTATGATGTTAAGGCACTTATGATGTTAAGGCACTTACACGGTTAAGACAATTATGGCGCTAGCATACTTATGGCATTAGACAACCCAACCTTACAAAAAGCAGTGACCACTGCAGATAAAGTTTTTTATGCAATACTTCACGCTATTGTTGACGGCAAAATAGCCGCAGGCAGTAAAATTAGTGAACCCGGGTTAGCTAAGCAATATGAAATCAGCCGCTCTACTTTGCGAGAAGCACTCAATCGTTTAGAAAAATGTCATTTAATTGAGCGTAAAGCTAATGTTGGCTCTAGAGTTGTTGATTGCACCATCGAAGGTTTATTAGAGATATACGTGGTACGTGAAGCGCTTGAAGGCATGGCTTGTCGAGAAGCCGCAATCAACATGAGCGATGATGAAATAGCCGAAATGCAAGATATGCTCGCTCAACATGCCAATGCACAAGATCTTATCGATGGTGTTGCTTATTATCAAGAAGAGGGCGACTTAGACTTTCACTATAAAGTGATTTTAGGTAGCCATAATCAACAATTAATCAATATTCTCTGTGGGCAGCTTTACCACTTAGTACGCATGTACCGTATTCAATTTGGCATGCACAGCCCACGGGCGACTCGTGCCTTTGAAGAACATTCAAATATTATTCAAGCGATTTGTGACCGAGATGGCGAACTCGCTGAAATTTTGATGAGGCGTCATATTGCCGCATCAAGAAAAAATATCGAAAAGAAAATAGCGCTACAAAATAGCGCAACACAATAAATAAAAGTAAACCAAGAGAAGTTATTTTAACAAATAGCACGACAATTATTTAACGACAACTAAGAGGAAACCCTATGTCTACGCAACTTTCACCAGGCGCTAAATTCCGTCAAGCACTAGTAAACAACAAACCTTTACAAGTAGTGGGTACTATCAACGCTTATTGCGCGATGATGGCTGAGCAATTAGGTCACCAAGCGATTTACCTTTCAGGTGGTGGTGTTGCCAATGCTTCATATGGTTTACCAGATTTAGGTATGACGTCATTAAATGATGTTATTGCTGATGTACAACGTATTACTTCTGCTTCAAGTTTACCTTTGCTGGTTGATATAGATACCGGTTGGGGTGGCGCGTTTAATATCGCTAAAACTATTCGCGATATGGAAAAAGCCGGCGCAGCCGCGGTTCATCTCGAAGACCAGGTGGCGCAGAAACGTTGCGGACATCGTCCAAATAAAGAAATTGTTTCAACCCAAGAAATGGTTGACCGTATTAAAGCGGCTGTAGATGCGCGTATTGATAAAGACTTCTTTATCATGGCTCGTACCGATGCTTTTGCTCAAGAAGGCTTAGCAGCAGCACTTGAAAGAGCTAAAGCTTATGTTGCAGCCGGTGCTGATGGTATTTTCGCTGAAGCGGTTAAAACAGAAGAACATTATCGCGCCTTTACCGAAGCGTTAGATGTGCCAGTGCTCGCTAACATTACCGAATTTGGCCAAACCGAATTGTGGAACAAAGCGCAACTAGGTGAGTGGGGTTGTGCGATGGTACTTTACCCATTATCAGCATTTCGTGCGATGAATAAAGCGGCTGAGTCGGTTTACAAAACCTTACTTGATGATGGTGATCAAAAAGCTGAAATCGACAATATGCAAACGCGTATGGATTTATACGATTACTTGGGTTACCACGACTATGAGCAAAAGCTTGATGCTTTGTTCACTGAAGGCAAAAATAAGTAACAGATATTATAATAAAATAAAATTAAGTTAGCAGCGATACAAGCGACTAACCCAACAAAAGAATATGAGGAAAATAGTATGTCAGATGTAAAAGTAGCAGATAAAAAAATTGGTGGCGCAGGCTTACGTGGTCAAAGTGCGGGTGAAACTTCGCTTTGTACTGTTGGTGAGTCAGGCTCAGGTTTAACCTATTGTGGTTATGATATTGCTGACTTAGCTGAAAACAGCACCTTTGAAGAAGTCGCTTATTTACTCTTTCATGGTGAACTCCCTAATGAAAAAGAACTCGCCACTTATAAAGCTGAGTTGTTTGCCATGCGCGACTTACCGCCAGCATTAAAAGCGGTATTAAAGCTTATTCCAAAAGAAACTCATCCAATGGATGTTATGCGCACTGGTTGTTCATTCTTAGGTAACCTAGAGCCAGAAAATGATTTTAGCGAGCAAAATCAAGCAGCCAATCGCTTATTAGCCGCATTTCCTGCCATCATGTGTTATTGGTATAAATTCTCCCATGACGGTGTAGAAATTGACTGTACTTCAGCCGAAGACTCTTTAGGCGGACACTTCTTGCGCTTACTCAATGGTGAAAGTCCATCAGCACAGCATCAACGTGTTATGGACGTATCATTAATTTTATATGCTGAGCATGAGTTTAATGCTTCAACCTTCACGGCGCGTGTATGTGCTTCAACGTTGTCTGATATGTTTTCATGTGTCACCGGCGCTATTGGTACATTACGTGGTCCACTTCACGGTGGTGCAAACGAAGCCGCAATGGATATGATTGAATCATTCTCATCGCCAAGCGACGCTAAAGAAAAAATGGCGGGTATGCTTGAACGTAAAGAAAAAATTATGGGCTTTGGCCACGCGATTTACCGTACTTCAGACCCACGTAATGTCATTATTAAAGCATGGTCTGAAAAGTTAGCCGCTGAAAATGGCGATACGTCACTTTACGATATTTCAGTGGCCTGTGAAGAATTCATGTGGGATACCAAAAAGTTATTCTGTAACGCTGATTTTTTCCATGCTTCAACGTACAGCTACATGGGCATTCCAACTAAATTGTTTACCCCTATTTTTGTCTGTTCACGTGTAACCGGTTGGTCTGCTCACATTATGGAGCAACGCTCGAATAACCGTATTATTCGTCCAAGTGCTGACTACAAGGGTGCTAAGCCGAGAACGGTTCCACCTATCAGCGAAAGGTAATGACTATGAATTATGAATATCGCAAACCGCTGCCTGGTTATAAAGTTGGCGGCATCAATATCGATTATTTTGATACACGAGGGGCGGTTGAAGCAATAAGCGCCGGTAGTTACGCAAAGCTACCTTATACCTCACGGGTATTAGCTGAACAACTGGTACGGCGTTGTTCACCTGAAACCTTAACAGATTCGCTTAAGCAATTAATTGAGCGCAAGCAAGACCTTGATTTTCCTTGGTATCCGGCACGTGTTGTTTGTCATGATATTTTAGGTCAAACGGCTTTGGTTGATTTAGCTGGCCTGCGTGATGCGATTGCCGAGCAAGGTGGCGATCCTTCAAAAGTAAATCCGGTTGTACCAACGCAATTAATTGTTGATCATTCGGTTGCTGTTGAACATGCTGGTTTTGAAAGTGATGCGTTTGAAAAAAACCGTGCCATTGAAGACCGTCGCAACGAAGACCGTTTCCATTTTATTGAATGGACCAAAACAGCGTTTAAAAATGTTGATGTTATTCCTGCGGGTAACGGCATTATGCATCAAATCAATTTGGAAAAAATGTCACCGGTTATTCAACTGCGTGACGGTGTTGCTTTTCCTGATACCTGTGTTGGCACCGACAGCCATACTCCGCATATCGATTGCTTGGGTGTTATTGCTATTGGTGTTGGTGGTTTAGAAGCTGAAACCGTAATGTTAGGTCGCCCGTCAATGATGCGCTTACCTGATATTATTGGCGTAAAACTAGTCGGTAAACGCCAACCGGGTATTACCGCGACTGATTTGGTTTTGGCCATTACTGAATTTTTGCGTAATCAAAAAGTGGTATCAAGTTACTTAGAATTTTTTGGTGAAGGCACTACTGGCTTAACCATAGGTGATCGCGCCACTATTTCGAATATGACACCAGAATATGGCGCTTCAGCAGGCATGTTTTATATTGATCAACAAACCATTGATTATTTAAAACTAACCGGCCGTGAGCCAGAGCAAGTTGAACTGGTAGAAACTTACGCTAAACATACCGGCTTATGGGCTGATGACTTAGCTGAAGTAGAATATGACCGTGTTATCGAGTTTGATTTATCAGCCGTTGGTCGTAATATGGCGGGTCCGTCTAATCCACACAGTCGTTTACCAACCAGTGAATTGTCGTCAAAAGGCATAGCAAAAGACCTTGATGCTTGTAAAGCACAAGAAAAAGCCGGTGAAATGCCAGATGGCGCGGTTATTATTGCCGCGATAACCAGTTGTACTAATACCTCGAACCCTCGTAACGTTGTGGCGGCAGGCCTAGTGGCTAAACGCGCTAACGAGCTCGGTTTATTACGTAAGCCTTGGGTTAAATCATCTTTTGCACCGGGTTCAAAAGTCGCGAAACTTTATTTAGAAGAAGCGGGCTTATTATCTGAAATGGAAAAAATGGGTTTCGGGATTGTCGGTTACGCTTGTACCACTTGTAACGGCATGTCGGGCGCGTTAGATCCAAAAATTCAACAAGAAATTATCGACCGTGATCTTTATTCAACGGCGGTTTTATCAGGTAATCGTAACTTTGACGGACGTATTCATCCGTATGCTAAACAAGCCTTTTTAGCGTCACCACCGTTAGTGGTTGCTTATGCTATTGCCGGTACGATGCGTTTCGATATTGAAAAAGATGTACTCGGACAAGATCAACAAGGTAATGACATTACTTTAAAAGATATTTGGCCAACAGACGAAGCCATCGATGCGATTGTTGCAAGCTGCGTTAAGCCAGAGCAATTCAAGAAAATTTATACGCCAATGTTTGATTTAGGCGCTTTTGAACCGGCCGAGTCTCCGCTGTATGATTGGCGAGAAATGAGCACTTACATTCGTCGTCCACCTTATTGGGAAGGCGCCTTAGCGGGCGAACGTACCATGAAAGGTATGCGTCCGTTAGCGGTTTTAGGTGACAACATCACCACAGATCATTTATCCCCCTCAAATGCTATTCAACTCGATAGTGCTGCAGGGGCTTATTTAGATAAAATGGGCTTACCCGAAGTAGACTTTAACTCTTATGCAACGCATCGCGGCGATCATTTAACCGCGCAACGAGCAACTTTTGCTAACCCTAAATTGTTAAATGAAATGTGTCGTGATGACAAGGGTGACATTAAACAAGGTTCACTGGCGCGTATAGAGCCAGAGGGCACTGAGTCACGTATGTGGGAAGCGATTGAAACCTACATGGAGCGTAAGCAACCGTTAATTATCATTGCTGGCGCTGACTATGGCCAAGGTTCATCACGTGATTGGGCGGCTAAAGGTGTTCGTTTAGCCGGCGTTGAAGTGATCGTTGCCGAAGGTTTTGAGCGTATTCATCGTACTAACTTGGTGGGCATGGGTGTTTTACCTTTGCAGTTTGTTAATAACGAAACTCGTCATACCTACCATATTGATGGTACAGAAACGTTTGATGTTGCCGGTAACGGTGAAATGTCACCGGGCGCTGAAATGAACGTGTTAATGACCCGTACCAACGGCGAATTATTAACGATACCGGTTAAGTGTCGTTTAGATACTGCCGAAGAAGTGTCAGTTTACAATGCGGGTGGCGTATTGCAAAAGTTTGCGAATGACTTCTTGGAGTCTAATAGATAGTTGATTGTTAGAGTTTTATCTAGGTTTAAAGTGCTGATTGACCATAGTCAACAGCGCGTTGGCCTTGATAAAACACTTCTTATAAAAATCAACTTAGTGTAATTTTAATTAAAGCAGCAATTTAGGTAACTAATTTGCTGCTTTTTATTAGCGAAAAAATCGTAAAGCAAAAGCTTTTTAGTAAGGATAATGGCCGGAGCATAGAACGCTATGCGACATCATTCAACCTAACTGAAGCGTCTTGTGAAAAACGAAAAAATTGAAGGAAAACTGATGATTCATGCTCCCAAAGTACACATACCTCAAGTAAAAATCCCTGCTACTTATATGCGTGGCGGCACTTCAAAAGGCGTATTTTTTAATTTAACTGATTTACCTGAACGCTGTCAGGTTGCCGGCGAAGCACGCGATAATATGTTGCTACGGGTTATTGGTAGTCCAGATCCTTACGGCAAACAAACTGATGGTATGGGCGGCGCAACCTCAAGTACCAGCAAAACAGTTATTTTAGCAAAATCAAACCAGGGCGATCACGATGTAGATTACTTATTTGGCCAAGTGGCTATCGATAAAGCGTTTGTTGATTGGAGTGGTAACTGCGGCAACTTAACCGCTGCGGTTGGCTCATTTGCGATTAATTCTGGTCTTGTTGATGCAACACGTATTCCCGAAAACGGAATTTGTACGGTACGTATTTGGCAAAAAAATATCTCTAAAACAATTATTGCTCAAGTACCTATTACCAACGGTGAAGTACAAGAAACAGGTGATTTTGAGCTCGATGGGGTTACTTTCCCAGCAGCAGAAGTACCAGTTGAATTTATTGCACCCGTTGATCCATCAGAGGCGATGTTTCCAACCGGAAATATTGTTGATGACCTAGAGGTACCAGGTGTTGGTGTCTTTAAAGCAACCATGATCACAGCAGGTATTCCAACCATCTTTTTAAATGCAGATGAAATTGGTTATACTGGCACCGAGTTACAAGAAGCCATCAATGGCGACACTGCGGCATTAGCACGTTTTGAAACCATTCGTGCGTATGGCGCGATTAAAATGGGCTTGATCACTGAACTTTCAGAGGCAGAAGCTCGCCAACATACGCCGAAAGTTGCTTTTGTTGCACCCGCAAAAGATTATCTTACCTCAAGTGGTAAAGCTGTTTTAGCAAGCGATATTGACTTACACGTTCGCGCACTGTCTATGGGGAAATTACACCATGCGATGATGGGCACAGCGGCAGTTGCTATTGGCGCAGCAGCGGCTATTCCTGGCACCTTAGTTGCTCTTGCTACTGGTAATGCCCAAGGTGAAGGCTCAGAGTCAGTCACATTTGGTCACCCGTCAGGCACGCTTAAAGTGGGCGCACAAGCCAGTGAAATTAATGGCGCTTGGATTGTTGATAAAGCTGTAATGAGCCGAAGTGCTCGAGTATTAATGGAAGGTTGGGTACGTATTCCTGGCGATTCATTTTAGGTAAGCGTCTTTGATGCTATCAATAAAAATGGAGCGATTAGGCTCCATTTTTATTGAGTACCTGCCCAAGTCGTTAATTAAGTGGCGCACAAAAATTAATAATTTCCTCGTCATTGGAACTTGTTTCAGTATCTTAGCAACGAGATCCTCAAATACAGATTTTTGTTCCAGATTAAACCTAAACATCCGTGTAGAAAAATTCAGGATGACTGTCTTTATAAGTATTTTCCTGAGCTACTATATGCATAGTTAGGTTAAGTTATTATCTGATACAACCTAAATAACAGGGTAACCTTAAGACTGTAAGTATTGATAAAGCGCTTTAAGCACCTTCATTTTTCCTGCATCGCTCTCATGTTCATGCGCTAAGTTCTCTAACGTGATCATAAATTCATCAGCACTTAATAAGCCCTTACCACCAAATTGAATTTTGTCTTGGCAACGTTGCTGCCATTTTTGTTGTTCAGCACTGCTTAAGGTTAACGGGTAATTTCTGGCTCGATATAAAAACAATAAAGGCATTAATCGTTCATCTTGAAAAATAAACGGGTGGGTCGCTAATTGTTCAGGTGAAAGCTCACGTAGAATATCCATTTGTGCTTTATCGCCATGCGAAAAGAAATTGCCTCCATACAATGAATGCTCAGCGTCTGGCTTTGCTTGATCGCTATAGTCTTCGGCGGCAAAAACTTCCGCTAATTTATCTCTTACTTCTAAATGCTGCTTTAACTTAGCCAAATTGGCTAAACAAAGCTCGCGAGGGATCTTCAAACGTTCGGCATTTTCAGGCAATAATGTCTTTGCTGGCGCAACAATAGGGCACTTGTTGAGATGAATAAGTTTTAAGGGGATGGGTAATTCGTCATCGGCTAATTCATCGTGTCGAGTATACAAGCGCGCTTTAATTTCATCGCTACTTAAATCAAATAATGGCTGTGGATCTAACGCTAAGTCTACAGCGATAATGGCATTTTTATTAACCGGATGATAAGCAAAAGGGGCGAACCAGCTAGTGCAGCCATGCTCCGATGAAATTTTACTCGAGGTATGCACAATCGGCGTCATATTATAAACGTCAATTAATTGTGCAACCTGCTTTTTATTTCTCAGGTTAAAGATAAAATCATAAAGCTTAGGCTGTTTTTCCTTGATCAACTTTGCCATCGCAATAGTGGCATAAACATCACTCATCGCATCATGTGCTGCTTCGTGCGCAATATCATTGGCTTTCGTTAATAACTCAAGACGAAAACTAACCACTTGTTCACCATCTCGATCAACAGTTGGCCAGTTTATGCCTTCTGGGCGAAGGGCATAACAAGCACGTACCATATCAATAATATCCCAACGAGAATTACCATTTTGCCATTCTCGTGCATACGGGTCGTAAAAATTACGATAAAGCAGATAACGAGTAAATTCATCATCAAAACGAATACTGTTATAGCCAGCAACGCAAGTATCAGGTTGGGTAAATAACGTATGAATACGTTCAGCAAACTCAACCTCAGACAAACCTTCTTGCTGAGCTTTTTGCGGAGTTATACCGGTAACTAAACAAGCCTCTGGCTGTGGCAGATAATCTTGTGGCGGCCGACAATAAAACATTTCTGGCTTGCCAATAATGTTTAAATCATGATCGGTGCGTATACCGGCGAACTGAGACGGTTTATCAAACTTCGGCGATATACCGAAAGTTTCATAATCGTGCCAAAGGATCGTAGCTTGGTTGCTAGTATCGTTCTTTATTGGAGAATATTGTTTAGTCATCCGTATTTACTGGCCTTTAATCAATCCACTGTTGTTTGTCATTGTTTTTATTCTTGTCATTAAATGATGTTTTAAATTTTTATTACACAGCTGTGTACATAAATTTTTTATGTGTCTGCAGAAAATATGAAGCTTACAGAAAAAGAATTAAAGAAGCTACTGGACAAACAATAAGATAACCTCCTGAGGTTACCGGTCGAGACTTTATAAGGCTTAGTGAATCTAAAAAGGTAAAGTTGTTTAGCAATATAGATATAAATTTAATAATAAACCTATTCGGTTAACATTATGATATTACCCTAGCATGTCATTGAGTGATGTACGAAGTAAAGTATATGAACTTAAAGGTTTGTTGCTCGACCACTCCAGTCGCGCCTCGTAGTTTTAATTCACCGATGTAAAGTTAACTATATCGGTTATCAATCAAGAAGCATATTTTGTCGACCTTGATAGGTTACCGGTTTGTCTAGCTATGACCTATTGCTGGTTATCCATTTTTTCAATAGATATTGGTATCGATTTATATGTTGGGGTACCGCATTCGTCAGCGATACTTTCTAATGGCACTAAGGGATTTGTTTCTGGATAATAGGCAGCCACACAACCTGGAGGGATAAGATATTCAACAATTTTAAAATTAGAGAGCGAACGTGCTATGCCATCGTTTGATACGGTTGTTATTTTTACACGATCTCCATTTTTTAATGCCTGTTTATTTATATCTTTTGCATTCATAAAGATAATGTTACGTTCACCATACACACCACGGTAACGATCATCCATTCCATAAATAGTGGTGTTGTATTGATCGTGTGAACGCAGTGTTTGCAGCGTTAGTACCGGCTTTTTAGTCATTAACTGTGCACGTTCATGTACTAATTGCTCTGGTAATCTAGCATCACTAAAAATGGCTTTTTGTATTGGAGTACGCCAATGACGTTGTGCTGCTGAATTTTGTAAGTGGAAGCCTCTACCTGCTTTTATTCGGAAGTTATAGTCATCAAAACCGGGTATAACAGCACTTATTTCTTGACGAATTAAGTCATAATCACCAGCCAAGGTATTCCAATCGACTATTTTATCGCCTACTGATGCCATGGCTATTGCAGCAACAATAGCTGTTTCTGAACGAAGCGTGTTAGCTGCTGGTTCATTTTGACCCGTTGAACTGTGTACCATACTCATCGAGTCTTCGACCGTAATACATTGTTCACCGCTAGATTGACGATCTATTTCTGTACGGCCTAAACACGGGAGAATTAGCGCACGTTTACCTGTTATCACATGGCTTCGATTTAATTTAGTACTGATTTGTACGGTTAAGTCACAATTTTTTAAGGCCTTGTGAGTACGCGTAGTATCGGGTGTTGCCGCTGAAAAATTACCGCCCAAGGCAATAAATACCTTAGCTTTACCCTCAAGCATGGCATGAATAGACTCAACGGTATTAAAACCATTATCACGAGGAACACTAAAAGAGTAACGATGTTCTAGTGCATCAAGAAAGTCCATAGACGGATTTTCATTGATCCCCATAGTGCGATTACCTTGCACATTTGAATGACCGCGTACTGGACATGCGCCAGCCCCTGCTTTGCCAATATTACCTCTGAGCATGAGTACGTTCAATAGCTCTCGTACCGTAGCGACAGAGTGGCGGTGTTGGGTAATACCCATCGCCCAAGTGAAAATAACCTTATTACTGCTGGTATATATTGTTGCTATCTGTTCAATATTTTCTCGAGTTAAACTACATTGGTCAAGGATTTTATCCCAATCACTTGCCGCAACACGTTGTCGATATGCTTCAAAACCATGGCAATGTTCATTGATAAAGTCGGTATCGAGCACTGATTTATCATGCTCAAATTTTTCAAATAAACATTTAGCGACGCCACGTAACAACGCCATGTCTCCACCTAAGCGAGGCGTGAAATAATATTGACTGATGGTAGTCCCCGTTAAGAAAATCATTTCTTTTGGGCTTTGCGGGTCTGAAAACTTTTGTAAGCCACGTTCTTTCAAATTGTTAACAGAGACAATTTTAGCTCCGCGTTTACTTGCCTCACGCAAGGTTCCCAACATACGAGGGTGATTAGTACCTGGATTTTGGCCGAAGACAAAAATGGCGTCAGCTTTAGAAAAATCGTCCATAGTCACCGTACCTTTACCGGTACCAAGACTATTTGTCATGCCTATGCCAGAGGCTTCATGACACATATTAGAGCAGTCAGGAAAGTTATTTGTGCCTAACACTCGGCCAAATAACTGATATAAATAGGCTACTTCATTACTTGCTCGACCAGAGGTATACAATAATGCTTCATTGGGGGAAGAAAGTTGCTGAAGGCTAGTGCCAATGATTTTAAAAGCCTCTTGCCAACTAATTGGCTGGTAGTGATCATTTTCACCATCGTAATACATTGGCTCGGTTAAACGGCCACTTTTCTCCAGTGAATGATCATCCCATTGCTGTAATTCTGTTATTGAATACTGTTTGAAAAAATTGCTATCAACACGTTTACTCGTAGCTTCCCATGCAATGGCTTTAACGCCATTTTCACAAAAATCTACTTTTCCAGCAGTGGCAGAATCACCCCATGCGCAACCTGGACAGTCAAAGCCACCCGGCTGATTTGCTCTGAGTAAGGCTTTAACGCTTTTCGCGGCATTTTCACTTTGAATTAAGTGTTTTGCTGAGCTTCTTAGTGCTCCCCAACCACCAGCAGGTGAAGAATAGGCAGGATTGTTTTTTGATGACTTAGACATATAAATCCTTTTTAGGCGTAACGTTTTAGTTGCCCATGTTGGAAGCAAAATAGGGCTATTTTTGATTGACGAGCTGAATTAACAGCTAAGTCAGTCGGCTGTGCTAGCGTGACTAACGTTGTCAGAGATAAGCGAGCTGCCTTGGCAATTAAATCATGACTGCAGCGGCTTGTTATTAAAGCAAAACCATCATGAGTCAGCAGTTTTTTCTGCGACAAACAACCTAGCAATTTATCTAACGCTGAATGGCGGCCCACATCTTCTCGAAAAGCGATGATTTTAGCTGATAAATCAAAAAAGGCAGCGCAATGATTTCCTCTAATACTAGCCGATTTTTTTAAAATACTAGGCAAGGCATCCCTTGCTTGCATAATAATTTGCTCAGAGGGTAATTGAAACGATTTTACCTCTTTTTGATGAGGCAGGGTTAATAACATAGCAGCTTCAATAGAGTCAAGGCCACAAAGGCCACAGCCACTTGGCCCAGCCATCGTTCTACGTCGTTGTTTTAATCGATGTTGAACTCGTGCTAAAACCAGAATATCAACTTGCCATCCAGAGACATGCGAATGAACAATGATATCTAAAACTTCGTCAAGCGAATGAATTAAGCCTTCGCTTAAACTAAAACCAAGTGCAAAGTCTTTCAAATGCTCAGGTGATGCCATCATTACCGCTTGGCTAATACCATTAATACTAATGGCAATAGCTGCCTCAGTAAGCTGCGCTTGATGCAACGCTTTATCAGGAAGTTCAGCAATTTCTTTAGAACAGCTAAGATGCTCTATAATAAAATTCTCCAAAGTGTTTTATCTAAAAGAATGGCTTTTTGTCATACTATCGACAAAGCCACGCTATTTTACCATAGGACCAGTGAGCTTTTAATTACCTCCAACATGTTTTTCGAACGAACAGTGTTTTCAACCATTACACTTAAATCTATAGTATTTATTTCTCTTTGGACATCATCATCAATTTCAATACCATATTCAACAGTATATTCTTTGTTTTTTTTCAATTTCTTCAGAACTAATGAAATGACTTTTACTATTTTGTAAAAAAGAGGTTAAATCTAGCAGGGAGTTACTAATAATCATCAGAAGTATTAATAAAAAATGAATAAGACACTCATGTTAAAAATCAAAAAAAATGACCCAGATATTTCAACACTTATGGAGTACAGACCGATAAGAGAATTAATAAGTCAGTTCACTAAAAAATGAATAAGACACTCATGTTAAAAATCAAAAAAAATGACCCAGATATTTCAACACTTATGGAGTACAGACCGATAAGAGAATTAATAAGTCAGTTCACCGCTTCTGATAAAAAGCACGTCCATCATCATCTTCTTCAAATTCATAAATCCAACGTTCTAAAAGGTTAGAGTTAACACCAACAAAATTAATAAGACACTCATGTTAAAAATCTAAAAATCTGACACAGATATTTAAACATTTATTGATCCTTCATCTATAAGATCGACTTTTGATAATCTATCCGTGTGTTAGAGGAAAATGCAATCATTTTATCCTAAAATAACAATTTTTTGGCAAGGATATTCACCCAAAGTCATGGATTTATTATTCACACCTGCTTTTAATGTTTTCAGGCAAAGAGTTTATTGCAATGGCTTAAGTTATGTCGTCGCTTTAATTGCTGATGCTCGCAGTAATCACTAAGCACATCTTCGTGGCCGATAGCACCATGAAATTGTGTTCTAAATTCGGTGGTAATGATTAACCAGTTTTCAGCTGAAATATTTAATCGCTTGAGTATCTCTGGTTGTTTTTGTTCGATGAAACCCCGTTTATCTCCACTGATACAGCGGCCAGTTAACGCAATTAATTGAAGATAGTCGACGAGTTCAAAAGGCAGCCCCTTTGGCATGTTTTTCCTGGGGTTACCAACAAAGGGCAACAGGGTCTTAGGCTGTTGGCCAATTTTTGCCTGTTCACAACGACGTTTTATGCTTGTGTGGGCTGAGCGCTCAGGTGTCTTTGCGATATTGGCTCGAATAGGGTTTAAATCAACATAGGCCATACAAGACGCTAGCGCTGCTTCATCCAATAACGCTTGGGATTTAAAGCGTCCTTCCCAAAATCTACCGGTGCAGTTATCTTCTTGGTTAGCCGCTCTTGCAATACTTTCATTGATATAGCCCATAAACCAACTGATTTTCATCAGGCGTTTTCGATAGACCTCGGCGGTTGCATTCACCTCATCAAGTAAGGGGGTAGCTAAGCGCTCACCGTTACAGTATTGTTTGGTCAATAACGTGCCTTTGTGTATGCGATGCCAACGCACGAGTACCTCAGTCATTGTCCACTGCTTCGCTTTTTCTTCATCAATAAATAACACCACATGATAGTGATTACTCATTACCGCATAGGCACACACCTCTATCGCAAAAACTTGCGTGAGAAAGTGCAGTTTGTCTTCTACCCAACCTCGCCGGTGCTCAAAACTTTGACCTGAAAAGGTATCTTCACCACATAAGAAAGCGCGTCGAACACAACGCGCCACACAATGGTAATAAGGTGTGTCAACTAAACTGATTTGTTGCTTCCTTGGCGTGGCCATAACTCACCTAAGATAAAATAGCTTGGTTACTTTAGCGTAGTACAAAGGTAAAAATTGTTCAATTTAGAATGAGTATCTTGTTAATTTGTTCACACCTCAATCGCAAAGACTTGCGTGAGAAAGTGCAGTTTGTCTTCCACCCAAGCTTGCCGGTGCTCAAAACTTTGACCTGAAAAGGTATCTTCACCACATAAGAAAGCGCGTCGAACACAACGCGCCACACAATGGTAATAAGGTGTGTCGACTAAACTGATTTGTTGCTTCCTTGGCGTGGCCATAACTCACCTAAGATAAAATAGCTTGGTTACTTTAGCGTAGTACAAAGGTAAAAATTGTTCAATTTAGGATGAGTGTCTTGTTAATTTGTTTTAAATTTTTTTCGCTTATGTTTCAAAGAAATAAAAAAAAGCAAAGTGTAAACACTTTGCTTTTTTGATTGTAATAACTTACTTATAACTAAATCATTTGAAACCAGTATATGTATATGGTTTAAGTATACAACTAGAAACGGTATTCAGCGCCGGCGTAGAAATAGGCACCGTTAAAACCAAAAGGTGCTGAACGGCGTGAATAAGTAAACACACCAGGACTACTGACAATAACATTGCCATTGGCGTCAACAATAGTACCAGAGCGAGAATTACCTATTTCATTTTTATCAGGGTACACATCAAAGATATTATTTCCACCGATGTTAAATGAAAGCTCATCGTTAAATTGATAATTGACGCGTAAATCTGTTAATACTTCAGCGCCATACGTTTGTCTTTCACCATCAAGAACCGTGTATTCACCGTAACGATTAAAGGCTAAGTTAACGGTGAAATCGCCAATCTTATATAAGCCACTTAAACTTATGCGGTCTTGAGGTTGCCATTCTTCAATAATAGAAATCGCCTGCTCTGAAAAAACATCCTCAGGTGAAATTCCACCTAATGCACTTCCTGCTGGAGTATAAGTATCGGTAACTTCTGTTTCCGAAAAATTTGCAGCAAATGTTAAGTCTAATGTGCCAGACATCACTTCTGTATTCCATGTTGCTATAATATCAACACCTGTTGTTTTAGTATCAGCACCATTTAAAAAGAATTGCCCAGCACCTGCTCCAGAAGAAGCTAATGCCGCATCAAGCGCTGGTGATAAACCGTTACCTAATGAATTACTTAACACAATACGGTCTTCAATTTCAATAGAATAAAAATCAACCGTTAAATTAATATCATCGGTAACTCTTACTACAGAGCCAATACTAAAGTTGGTTGATACTTCTTCTTTTAGCTCAGGGATCCCAATAGCTTGCGCTAGAATACTGTCATTTCGGAAAGTACCAATTTGTACTGCAATTTGGTCACCACCGTTAGGGTCTGTTTGGAATTGAGTACTAATATTATCAGTATAAAGTTGTTGCATTGATGGAGCTCTAAAGCCAGTACTTGTGGCGCCACGCAATGATATATCATCTGTAATTGACCAATTCGCAGCAAGTTTGAAATTAGTGCTATCACCAAAGCCGTCGTAATCATCATAGCGAACCGCTGTGCTAATAATTAGGTTATCAGTGACTTCTGCTTCAGTGTCAATGTAAAAAGAAATTACATCACGAGATTCATCAACAGATTGTAGTGGGGCTGTACCACCAAATCCTTGTGTTCCTGCACTGCGGTCTGTCGCATATAAGCTATTACCTAGTTCATCAGTATCATAATCTCGGTATGAGTATTCATCACCTGCTTTTACTCTAAATTCATCTGTGCGAAACTCGGTACCCATAGCTAAAGAAAACCAATCAAAATTTTGAGTGTAATCCATATTAATAGTTTGTAAGGTGAGTTCTAAGCCGTAAGCAAAAGCTTCGCGAGGAATTGAGCTACGAATCTCATTAGCGGATAGCGCTGAGGTGTAGATGAGTGAATTAGCGTAAGATGAATTGATGGTATCTCGAGTCGTGTAATCAATATTATTTTCACCATAGGTATATGATAAATCTAATGATGAATCATTACTAAACTCAGTTTTATACCCAAAGTTGTATGAAATATCTTTTATTCCAGTATTGATTTTAGGTAAAAATCCAGCAGGAATCGTTGCATCACCATCTTGAAGCTGTGCGTTACCTCCGCCGTTCGCATTATGGCGAAAAAAAGCGGCAGATTCGTTATCACGGCTTGAATAAGTAACAAAACCATACAAATGACCATCAGCTAAATCGTAGCCAGTATTGATCGTTAGCCCTATTTGCTCAGAGTCTGCGTCGCCAATACGAAATGTTTCACGAGTCGCGGTAGCTTCACGCGGATCGCCTAATAAGTAATCGCCATTATCAAGCTGGGTACAACCTGAAAATTGACATGAACCATGTAAGCCGGCTCGGTCAGAGTAGCCTCTATCACGTATATTTAACGTGGTATTAAGGAAGCCATTATCGCCAAGTGCAAAACCCTTAGAAATATCGATATTAGTCGTTGCACCATCGCCAGCTGAGTTCTCGCCATACGAAACACCAACACTTCCACCTTCACTTTGATCTTTAAGAATAATATTAATAACACCGGCAATGGCATCTGAACCATATTGCGCAGCGGCGCCGTCACGCAAGACTTCAATACGCTTAATAGATGCGGCAGGAATAGCATTCATATCTGTGCCAGCAGTACCACGTCCAACTGAGGTGTTAATGTGAATTAAACTCGCTTGATGACGGCGTTTGCCATTGATTAACACTAATGTTTGATCAGGACCTAAGCCACGTAAGGTAGCAGGGCGCAATGCATCAGTTCCATCACTAATCGATGAGCTTGAAAAGTTAAATGATGGGGCTATGGCTTGTAACATTCTACCGACTTCTGTTTGTCCGGTGTTAAGCAAAGCTTCAGCAGACAAAATGTCTACGGGAACAGGTAAATCTTCTGCAGAACGACCAGCAACACGGCTACCTATAACTGAAATTTTTTCTACTTCTTGCTCACTGACTTGAGCAGGCTCTTGGGCAAGTGCTGTTTGACTTGCTGCGCTTAGCATTAGTGGAACTAAAGCTGCTTTGAGCATTGTGCTTTTATTCATTGTTATATTACTCCTGAGGTGTTTATGTAGTTTTATGCTCAGTTGACCAGCGTTATCTATAACAGCGGTTAAGTTGGTGTTTTGTAAAAGTTGTTGTAAACCGTCTTTAACCGAATATTTACCCTTTAACTCATTTGCATAATGTTCTTTTGTTAAGTCATAGGAAAATAAAATCGTTTTATTTGCCTGTAATGCAAATGAAATGAGCGCTTTATCAGCACGCTGTTCCTTCACTGTAAAGTTGATCAAGTTTTCGGCAAATGCTCCAGACGTGAATATAAGACAGGTACATATAAAAAATGTAGCGCTTGTTAACGGCTGAAATACAGAAAGTTGAAAACGACAAAATAACTTTTGCCAACCTTGCAGTGTTAATAAACAGTTCAGAAGGAAAATTCCTCTATAATATTTTATAAAAAATATATTGAGTTAAAAGATAGGGAGTATTTAAAATTATTTCGAAGTATTTAAGCTCAAATGAATTGAGTTTTCATTTACTTTTTCAAATTGAATATTAAAATTACTACTTAACGATTTAAGAAGTCCATCAATATCATTCGCCTTGAAGTAACCGGCCACTTTTATGTTATTAAGTTCAACATCCTTAATTTCAAAGGTTGTGGTGGTATAACGACTGATTTCTGCTAATGCTTCATCGAGTGGTTTGCCATTAAAAACTAACATACCTTGTTGCCAAGCAAGTTCTCGTTGAATTTGCTCAAATGACGTTTTTTTATTTGATGTTTGAATATTATTTTCGATGGTGGCAATTTCACCAGATGTTATCAATAAACCCGGTAATTTTTCTTTAGGTAAAGTAGATAACATATTTGCTATTTTATTTAATGGTTGGTTTGATTTTGTCATTAATACTCGACCTTCAGTGACAACAAGCTCCATATTTTTATTAGATTTTCTTTTTACATTAAATATTGTGCCTAGAGCGGTAAATGATTTCTCGCCAACTGTTACAGTAAAGGGCCTACTTTTATCTTTGGCAACATCAAAGTTTGCTTCGCCTTTAATCAAGGTTAATAAGCGATTGTTTTTTGAATAACTGACTTCAACTAAACTATTGGTATTAAGTTTAATTCTTGAGCCATCAGACAGTGAAAACCGCGTTTGCTGTCCAATTTCTGTTTGCAACGTTCTTACTTCAACAAATCTTTTTTCGTTATTGTCATCAATAAAAGGTGTGATGTTCACAAAGAAGTTACCCGCAAATAACAGAATAAAGGCAATGCCGGCTGCAACAGCATATTTAGCAATAATATTATGCTTTTTTTGAATCTGTTTATCTAAAGGAAATAGCGCACTTAACTCATTGAGTACACTTAAATCATCCCAAAGTGCAGCTAAAGAAAATAAGGTTTTACGATGAAAATCACTTTGATTGACCCATAGTTGAAAGTCGAGTTTATCTTTGTTGGAAAGACCCCGATCTATTTTACTTACCCAAAGACTTGCTTGTGCTTTGATATCTGCTTTGCTGGTGAATGGTTTAACTGTTGTCATACAATATTCTTTTTTAATTTATACTTTATTTTGTGATTGAACGTGCGTTATTTTTTAAGGTTGAAACTTTTGGTGTACTATTTTTCTCAATCCTTTCCATATATTCAGCGCACTTTAATAAGCCCTTAGCGACATGTTTCTCAACCGTACTTTCACTAAGGTGTAAATAGTTAGCTATTTCCTTTTGGCTGAAGCCGTACACTTTTTTTAATATAAATGTTTTGCGGACTACGTTAGATAATTGCTCTGTGGCTCGGCAAAATAATAAGAAACGTTCCTTACTCTCAAATTGTTCTTCAAATTTTAGCGAAGTTAATCTAATCAAAGCGTCAGCAGAATCATCTAATGAATCACTGTATTTATTATCCCACTTGTTTACGTGATTTAGCGCAAGATTTTTAGCTGTTTTAAGAATAAAACTACGAGCGTATTTTATTTCTTCTTTGAGATCGGCTTCATAAGTACGGATAAAGGTTTCTTGTATAATATCATCAATGTCATCAGGACTGGCGATTTTATTGATATAGCGCCTAATATTAGCCGTGTAATTAACAAACAGTGTAGTGAATTTACTATTCTGAGCCATTGTTGTTCTTGTTATTATTATTTTATTGTGAAAGTGAGTGTAGGGGGGGAAGCAAACAATTACAATGACATTAAATAAAATTTAGTTTGTCGATTAGGTGATGACAAACTTGTAACGCTTGTTGAGCAAGTCTGAGTTGCCCAGGTCATACAACATTATATAAATGAGTATGTCTTCTTGAAAGTCGCTATTAAAAAATCTATCGGTAAGTTAAATCAAAATCAATAATTGATAGATTACTCCTAGTTAGTGAAATGACTTATAAACAATTTAATAATCTGTTTACCCTTTTGCAAAAAATCGATTAAAGAGATATCAGCAAATTTTGATATTGAGTCTCATTATTTTCTGCTAAACAACATGTTTCAGACGTTTTAAATACTAAAAATAAAATATTTTGAATATTTATTAGCAGAGCGTTTAAATAATGGCATCTGTGTTGCTGACTTTTGTTTACCTAAAGGTTTCCTTGCTATTTTCCCCGATCGCCCAACTTAAGCTGGATTGAATATCCTGACATGGTCGAATCAATTAGACCAGACCAGCTGTTCCATAAATGTCCCTGCTAATATATGTAGCAACAATTGACTTCAATTCACGAGTTTCAATTAAACTGTGCCATTTAGTCTTTGTCTTCTCATTATAATAGTTTTATCAATTTGACTTGTATATGAAATCATTACATACGATTTGTCAGTTTATTTGATATAAGCCAGTAAATATGAGAACACCATAAATGAAGTAATTCAAACCGTCTGCGCAGCTAAAGCTTTAGAGACTTTGGAAGCTATAGAAAGACGTAACATTAGAGAACAACAAGAAGGCATTGAGTTGATTTCATTCCATTAGGCTATTATGCGGGAATTATAGAACTGATATTTAACCTTATAATCCATGAATATTATCCCTATTTATAAACACAGTGGTATTGATTTTTTATTGCAGCGAGGTGATTGAAGTAAGCCCGTTGTTTTTTGGCTTTAATCATGAAAATGAGTTAGAAGTTACTTCAGTTTAGGATGAGTGTCTTGTTAATTATCTTTGATTTTTTATTGCAGCGAGGTGATTGAAGTAAGCCCGTTTTTTTTTGGCTTTAATCATGAAAATGAGCTTCAAGTTACTTCAGTTTAAGATGAGTGTCTTGTTAATTGTTTTATCTGAACTGGGTAGCTCCTAGGAGCCAAAAAAATTATATGCTTAATGGCGGTGAGTAAATAACAAACAGATCAGCTGTAGATTATTATTTTATAAAACTTAAACGCGAGTATTTGTTGATCGTATATGAAATTTGGTCTGCTGAACGCAGAATTACCTTTAGACTAGTGGTAGAATTGCGGCTTAGGGTAAGTGTCATTTTTCTATATCTAGGTTTGTGCTGTAAATGAAATGTATATCTTCAAGTGTTTTTGGTCGCTTTATTGGTAAAGCAACCAAAATTAATATTACTGAGATCGGCTTATCTATTGATGTTGAAAACACTTTAAGTCAAATTAAATGGCATGAACTCATAACACCACCAATGTTTCATATCAGCTTTTTCGGGCATATAATGACATTGGAAACGGCAGATAAAAGTTATGCTTATAGTATGCTTGCCTTCAATGCTAAACGCGAACAGAAGAGTCAGTGTGAAAAACTCTGGGCGTTAGTCAACATTAAGCCCGTTGAGTCGTTATTAACGACCATCAAAAAAACTATCAGCACTCGCTATTTACGTCAGTCACATATTGATGTTATTCAGTCATTAGTTAATAAAGAACTTAAACGTTGGTCTCCTTGGATCAACACCAGCAAAACACTGCCTACGGTTGCTAAAAAGCTACAGCTGCTGTCGAATTACCATCGCTGGCAAGAGCAGGCAATAAACGATTGTCGTGAACGTTATATCAAGCAACAGCTTCAAGCCCATCAAGCTTTTTTTGATGGTGTCGAGTCTAATCCTTTAACAGTACGGCAACGGCGCGCCTGTATTATCGACAATGATAATAACTTGTTGTTAGCTGGCGCAGGAACAGGTAAAACCAGTGTGATGGTTGGCCGTGCCGGTTATTTACTTAACAGCCAACAAGCGCAGCATAGTGACATTTTATTATTAGCTTATGGCCGAAAAGCGGCTGATGAAATGGATATAAGAATAAAAGAAAAATTATCGACTGATAAAATTAGTGCAACGACCTTTCATCGTTTAGGTCTTAATATTATTGCTCAAGTTGAGGGCACAAAGCCTAGCTTATCGGTATTCGCCGAAGATGAAAAAGCAAAAGCTAAGTGGATCCAAACGTGTTTTGAAACCTTGATTAATGAGCAGGTCCAATACCGTCAACTTATCATAGAGTATTTCAGTAGATACTATTACGTTGAACGCAATGATTCTGATTTTGAAAGCCTAGGTGAGTATTACCAATATTTAAACGATAATGATATACGTAGTTTAAAAGGAGATAAGGTTAAAAGTTTTGGTGAGCTCTATATTGCCAATTGGTTATTTAACCACGGTATAGAATATCAGTATGAAGCTAGTTACGTTCATGAGGTAAAAACAAAAGAGCGCAGACAATACCAGCCCGACTTTTTTCTACCTGAGCTTAATGTTTATATTGAATATTACGGGGTAGATAAGAACGGGAATACAGCGTCTTATATCAATAAAAATGAATATCACTCATCTATTCAGTGGAAACGAGACACCCATAAGAAATTTAACACTCATTGTCTTGAATTTACCTATGCTCAGCATAAAAAAGGGCAGTTAATTAGCACCTTAGAATCATTTTTTAATACTCATCAAGTTAAATTTGAATTACTCCCTGATGAAGCAATACTCGAAAATTTAAAAGAAAGTGGACGGATAACAACACTTGCCCAAATGTTTTGCCAGCTAGTAGGACTTTATAAAGCCGCATGTTTAGACCATTCGTTAGAAAATAATGTCATCATCAATTCTTCTGATCCAAAGCAGACCACAAAAGCGTTAACCTTGCTCAAACCTATTTTAATCGCTTACGAAGAACAGTTAATATCTCGTGCTGAAATTGATTTTGAAGATATGATTAATAAAGCATTAGCGTATGTGCAAGCGGGTAAATTTAATTCGCCATGGCGCTACATCATGGTTGATGAATTTCAAGATATATCAGAGCCAAGAGCACGGTTAGTTAAAGCCTTACGTGATAATAATAAAGCCTGTTCAGTTTTTGCTGTTGGTGATGATTGGCAGGCAATTTATCGCTTTAGTGGCGCTGACATTAGCTTAACCACAGGGTTTGCTCAATATTTTGGTGTTACCACTCAATCAGCCTTAGACCAAACCTTTCGATTTAATAACCAAATAGGCAAGGTGGCAACAGACTTTATTAGCCAAAATCCTGCACAAATTAATAAAACAATAAAATCGTTGAAACAGGTTGAAGCACCTGCAGTTTCATTACTTAAACGAGAGAATGGCGCATTCAACTCTTCAAAAAAAGGTATTATTGATGAAATGGCCAATGGGGCAATTGATGATGTTTTAGCGGCTATTTCAACTAAAGCGTGTAAGCCGGTGAGTGTTTATTTATTAGCGCGTTTTTGGTTTCAATTGCCGGATAAAATAGATCTCAATCGATTAAATAATCAATACCCGCTATTAACCATTGAAGCTCAATCCTTTCATGGTTCTAAAGGAAAGGAAGCCGATTATGTTATTATTCTTGGACTCAAAAAGGGTGCTCATGGTTTCCCTTCAGAAAAAGTAACGCCAGCATTGCTCGACGCCTTACTCGCTAAAAAAGAAGCCTTTGCCTATGCAGAGGAACGACGACTATTTTATGTTGCTTTAACGAGGGCTAAAGATAGAGTTTATGTTATTGCCGATATGAGCGATTCAAGCTGTTTTGTTAAAGAGCTTGCGGACAGCCATAACATTGAACTTAATGAATTTGGCCACACAGCCAGCCAATCATTTATAGATGAGATCAACTGTTTAGTTTGTGAAACTGGCACCTTAAAGAAACGAACTGGGCGCTTTGGCGATTTTTACTCATGTTCACACTTTCCTCGCTGTGAGCATAAAGAGAAATCCTGTGCTAGCTGCCAAAGTCCAATGACGCGAAAACGTTATCCAGGTTTTAAGCTTTGTTTAAATGACGCATGTAAAAGTGTCATTCCAACCTGTGAAAAGTGTCATGCTGAAATGGTGTTGCGCTCAAGTAAAAATGGTGACTTTTGGGGGTGTAGAAACTATAAAGGTAATGAACCCATGAGCTGTAAAAATGGTCTCGATAACGCTAAAATAAAATGGCCAGAATGGGTCAGTTAAATAAAGTAAAATCGTTATGTTTACCTATAGCTTGAAGATATTTGACTATAAATTAGTCAATGGTTTTTTTACGATTAACTAATTAAATAATAAGGTTTCATAAGTAAAAGCAATAAGTTAAAGTTTAAGTACTACTATAATTAGTTGTTAATTCAAGGATGAGTAAATGCGTTTAAAAGGAAAGGTTGTTAAATGGAATACAGATAAAGCCTTTGGCTTTATTACCCCAAACGGAGGTGGAGACAATATTTTTATTCATAAAACAGCCTTATCAAATAGCAGTCGTACCCCACAAATTAACGATATCATTACCTTTTCAGTGACCAAAGATAAAGCCGGACGTTGTTGTGCAAGCGACGCTACTTTTTCGGGTGAAAAATTAAAGAAAAAGTCAGCTGAAAATACCAATAAATTCTCTGTTTATTTAGCCATTATATTTCTAATCACGATAATAGCTGTATATTTTTCGGGGCTATTCCCTAAAAGTTTATTATTGGGCTATTTAGGTCTTAATATTATCACTTTTTTCGCATACGCTTTTGATAAATCAGCAGCAAAACGGGGAGCATGGCGCACTCAAGAAAGTACCTTGCATCTTTTTTCACTCTTAGGTGGCTGGGCAGGTGCGGCAATAGCGCAACAACTGCTACGACATAAATCATCAAAAAAAGCATTCCAACATGTTTTCTGGGTTACCGTTATTATTAACATAGCTGCTTTAATTTGGCTGTATTCATCTTCAGGTGCGAAATATTTAGAATTACTTAGCTGAGTTATAGTTAGCCAAATACACCTAATTACCTTACAGTACAGATAATTAGAGACAACTAACTATAAATATAGCATTATAAAAAAGTTGTATTATGCATATTTTTTCATTTGATGATCTAATGCAGTATTCTTATAAGATGACAACTAATTAAAAGACAACAAGGATGAAACTGCACAGCAGGGCACATTAGGATGATGTAATTGGCACCACAATTTTATAACGACAATGCTAATGAATTAGCTCAGCAATACCTTTCAAAATCTTTCGAAGAGGTCCATCAAAGCTGGTCCGAATTTTTGCCGGGTATTATAAAAAATCCTCATGCGCGTATTCTCGATCTTGGTGCTGGTTCCGGTCGAGATGCTAAGTACATCGCTCAACTTGCTATACAAACACATCGCGATAAAAACAATACTCAAGTGTTTGCAGTTGAACCTGCAGATATGCTGGCAGAGCTTGGAGCGCGTCAAACATCGGGTCTCAAGGTAAAGTGGCTTACTGACTCATTGCCCGCATTAAGTATTATTACTAAACAAGAAGTCAGTTTTGATTTAATACTCCTCAGCGCAGTATGGATGCATATTCCAATAAGTGACCGTGCTCGCTCAATTCGCAAACTGGCTAATCTATTAAAACCAGGTGGAAAGCTGGTTATTTCGCTGCGTCACGGACAAACAGATGAAGAACGCCAAACACGTAAAATGCATAACGTTTGCGCGGATGAATTGAAGTCGTTAGCCGCTGGTGTTGGATTGTTCACGTTACTAGAAACCGCAAAAGAAGCAGATAAACTTGGAAGAAACCACGTTTCTTGGCAAACGGTAGTCTTGCAAATGCCAGACGATGGCACGGGCGCATTTCCATTTATTCGCCATGTAGCATTAAACGATGGTAAATCAGCCACCCACAAGCTTGCCTTGTTAAGAGTGTTATTGCGTATTGCCGACGGTCACGCTGGCGCTGTGCTACGGCGTGAGGGCGATCGCGTTATATTGCCCGTTGGCTTAATTGCTCTTTATTGGTGTCACCAATATAAAGACTTAATTGATACACATAAGATATTTCAAACACCCAATAAAAGTCCCAATATGGGCTTTATGAAAGCTAATGGCTGGCATAAATTAACGCATCGAACAGCTTCAGATTATTGTATTGGTAATTTATTTACCGGTGATGATGCCATAGCATTGCACAAAACAATTACATCCGCTGTTAGCAACATTAAAACAATGCCTTGTCGCTTTATTACTCAGCCCAATAGTCACCAACCTGTTTTTGAGGTTGCCAGTAAAACCGTCAAAGCTAAAGACAGTATATTTCTTGATTTACAAACACTAGCACAGTGGGGCGAGTTCTCATTGCCAGAAGCAACGTGGTTAGCATTTAATCGTTACGCTTGTTGGATTGAGCCTGTGCTCGTCAGTGAATGGGTAAAAACCATGGCAAGTTATGCGGGCAACAGTCATTATAAATCGCCTGAGAAGCAATATCATTTGCACCAAGCCCTAAACTGGTTAGAGCCTAAGCGGACAACAACTGAAGTACGTAATCGTTTTGATCAGCTCAAAGAAGTCTTACCAGCACAAGAGCAGATCCGATGTGTTTGGTCGCAAAAGTCATTAAAACAAAAATATGATATTGACCACAGTATGCCTTTTGCTCGTTGGCCTAATAACGACTTATGGAATTTGCTGCCAACTGACAGTAAAATTAACAACCAAAAAAGTGATCGACTCCCGACAGAGCAGAAACTCAAACAGGCAAAAGCAAGCATTCAACACTGGTGGCAAATTGCTTGGCTTGATGACACCAATATCTTAACTAATCAGTCAGCCTTCTTAAAAAGTGTAAAGCCTGCAGCGTTATTAAAGAATGAGCAGAGACAACGTTTCTTTGCTGAAGCTAACATAGCGTTACCTGGACTAAGCTCAGACAACTCATCGGTAGATGATTTATTTGAAGCTTTGATGATGCAGCGCGGCCGATTGAAAGAAATGCAGCAGTTGGCAGACTGGTAGTATTTAACGCTATTTTATCCCTAATTATTCATCATGAATTAGCATTATTTTAAAGGATCATTTATAAGGAAGTATTATGATCATAAAAGACAAAGTAAAAACAATTAGTTCAAGCGCAATAATCAATGCTGGCCAAAAACAAGAACTCGATGTGGCCTTTTATCTACGACGTGCCTTTAAGGATCATGAACAGGTTTTTGTATTTAACGATATCAAACTTAACCACAATAATGAAACAGCTCAAATAGATCACCTTATTATGCATACTTTTGGTTTTATTTTAATTGAATCTAAAAGTATTACTGGCGAACTAACGGTCAATAAGTATCAAGAATGGAGTCGAAGCTATAACGGTAAGTGGTATGGAATACCTTCACCAATTAAACAAGTCGAGTTGCAAAAAGATTTATTAAAGCAATTGCTTCAAGAGCACGATTCAGTATTACTCGATAAGATTTTCGGCCTAGAAACATTACAAAAAGGCTTTGGCGGGCGTCAATGGGAGCAACTTTGTGCGATCTCTAGTAATGCAATTATTAACCGAGCAGATGCACCAGATGAACTGGCAAAAAAACTGATCAAATCTGAGTTTATTGTCGATGCCGTTACCAAACTTATGAATCTTTCATCTTCAAAACCTAGTCCACTTACTTTTTTTAAAGCAGAGAAAAGACCTTGGTTTAATAGTGGTGAGGCTGCCAGGATTTGTGATTTTATTTTACAACGTAATAATTCAGAAAATAAAGTTGAGGGGGAAATCAACAACAAACCACTAGAAAATGTTGATGTTTTGCCAAGTAAACATGATGGTTCAGATCTTGAAAGTACTTGCTCTAACGAGCACACTGAATTGCAATTACAATGCAAACAATGTCATAAAAAAGATACTTTAGAGCCGATGTGGGGGAAGTTTGGCTACTTTGTAAAATGTAGTAGTTGTTCTGCAAACACACCAATGAAATCACCTTGTGTTATTTGTGCAAGTAAAAAAACTAAGGTAAATAAGAAAAAAGAACGGTATACCCTGACCTGTCCAGTTTGTGTAATGAGTACATCATTAATCTATACAGATTAAGCGACTACAATATACCTGTAGCAATCAGTTCATTACTTTAGTTTTATTAACCAATCGCCAATTTAGCCGTCTCATGCCATAAGTAAGCTGGCATGGGATGTTTAAGCTCCCAAGTAATATTCATCGGCTGGCTCCCTTCATACTTAACAAAATCGACAGGGCCAAAATTAACAAAACCCATAGTTCTGCCGTTCTCATCATTACCTTGCTCACGCACAAATAACAAGAAGGTTTTATTGTGCTCTTTTTGCGTTATATAACCTAAACCTCGACCTGAGCTTGGTCTGGCACTGTTTTGTGTTTGCCAATGAAATAGCGTTGGGCTAACCGCATAATCATGGTACATGGTGGTAGCAGAAAATTGTTTTTCACATTTATTTAAAGTCACAAACAACAATTGAGTGTTAGCTTCAGGAATATCTAAAACACCTTCTCGACTTGATGACTTTTTAGCGAAGGTACTATCACCAAAAGCGACCAGAATGTGTTCTTTTGGATAACGAACATGCATGTTCAGTGGTGATGAATCTACCCGCAAATTGTTAACTTTTGGCATGGTAAACTCGCTGACCTCGAGTCGATCAATAAGTATTAAAATAACTTCAGTTAGCTCGCTAAGCAGTATGGTGTTTTTCAGTGCAGTTAAGCTTTCGTCCAAGTTATTAAAGCCTGCTTGTTTTCCTGCTTTATTCCAAAAATCGTAATGACACATCAAAGCAAACTGCGGTAGATTATTTACTGTATTGCTATCAGCATTTATTACCGGCATAGTAAAGTTGTTATCGCAAAGTGTTTTAATAAAACGTAAATATGAGATTGACGAACAGTTGAGAAAACGATTATTAATAGCACGATAATAAGCAGCATAAAGGGCTTTGTTTTCTGGTGTTATTTGTGTGTTTTTACTAGCAGCAAGTAATACAGTCCAACCGCCCAAAGTCCCTATTTTAATCTTATAAATATCTTCTAGGGTAATGTCAGGATGAAACTGTAAAAAATTAGTCAGGGTTAACGGTAAGTCTGTCGCATGTGGAAAGTTAGTTATTAAGCTAATTAATTTGTTTTTATTTAAGGTTGCTTGACTCATGTTTTTCAAGATCATCGCTTGAGTTTTTTCTTGTAACTCAATACGGCAACCTAAAGGTAGGTGAGGGAAGCCTTGTTTAACTTCTTTTGATATCGCTTGATTAGTTTTACCCACTAAGGCTCTAAATTTATGAGAAAAGTCGTATTCTGGGCGCGAGTTACCAACAAAATCTAAAATAGTACAACATTCTTTATCCTTGGTTAAGCGTAGACCACGGCCTAGTTGCTGAAGGAATATTGTTAAACTTTCAGTTGGGCGTAAAAAGAGCAAAGTGTCTAATTCGGGGATATCGACACCTTCATTGAATATATCGACAACAAACAATACATTGATTTGTTTTGATCTGAGTTGTTGCTGTAAAATATCACGGTCTTTACTGTTATCGCTGGTTAACACACCACAAGCAATATTATGTAGTGTGAACTTTTTAGCCATAAAGATTGCATGTTCCTTACTGACACAAAATGCCAGTGCGCGCATTTGAGCTATATCTATAATAAGCTCGCTAAGGCTTTGTAAAATACGTAACACTCGTTGATCGTTATGGGTATAAAGGTGCGTTAATTCTGCAATATCATAACGACCTTTAGACCAAGGTATTCTTGTTAAGTCGGTATCATCGTCTATGCCAAAGTATTGAAAGGGCGATAGGTGACGTTGGTTTATCGCTTCTGGTAATCTAATTTCCGCAGCAATAACATGACAAAAATCGCTTAAAATGTCAGTACCATCATGTCGTTCCGGCGTAGCTGTTAAACCCAATAATATTTGAGGGCTAAAGTGCCTTAATACCGCACGGTAGCTGCTTGCTGATATATGATGAACTTCGTCAATAACGATATAATCAAAGTAATCTTCACTTAATGCTAAGGTATTAATTTGATTATTCAAACTTTGAATTGAGGCAAAGAGGTGTTGATACTTGTTGGGCTTGTTATTACCCACCCACAGCTCACCAAACGTGCTGTTTTTTAATACGCCACGGTATGCACCTAACGCTTGTTTGAGAATTTCTTCTCTGTGAGCAATAAACAAAAATTTTGCTTGAGGATTTTTATCATAGTAACGTGAAAAATCAAAAGCAGAAATGATCGTTTTCCCTGTACCTGTTGCTGCGACCACCAAGTTTCGATATCTGTTATGTAGCTCACGCTGAACCTGTAACTTTGCTAATATAGTTTCTTGGTGTGAATGAGGTTTGATATCAAAATAGAAATTAGCGTTGGGTGGATTAAATGTCCCTTTTGCTTCTTGCAGTGCGTTAGTTAACTTTTCACGACTTTCAATTTCTCCATCGAAGTCTTCAAAGTCAGGAGATTCCCAATAAGTTTCAAAGGTACTGAGTGATTTCTTAATAATATGTGGGATTTCTTGTGACGTTATTTTTAGGTTCCACTCTAAGCCACTGGTTAAAGCCGAATGAGATAAATTAGATGAGCCAATATAACCGGTATCAAAGCCGGTGTTTCGGATGAATAAATAAGATTTCGCGTGCAGGCGTTCGCGATTCGTATTGTAACTTAGCTTTACTTGGGTGTTGGGTAGAGATGCTAAAAACTCTACGGCTTTTGCATCGGTAGCCCCCATGTAAGAAGTTGTTATTATTTTTAGCTGTTTGCCGCTACGAGTAAAAGACTCTAACTCTTTTTTAAATATTCGAATTCCGGTCCATTTTATAAATGAAACGAGCCAATATATTTTATCAGAAGATTGGATCTCTCTTTTTATTTCAGTCTCTAACGATACGCCAACGTTGCTACCGCAAAATAATTCACTTTGCGTTAGTCCCGTTATCGGCATAATTGATTCAACATACTTAGGTAAATCAGCAGCAATAGGATTAGTTTTCTCAAATAGGGCGGTAAGAATTTTCCCTTGGCTATCGAGTAGATTTTCACTGATTAACTTATCATCTCGAATATGCTTACTAAGCCACTGAATAATAGTATTTGCTAGCCCTATTTGATCACTGACTCTAGCATCACCAGCGGGCACCGAATCTATAGCAACTTCGATAAGTCTCGTTAAAAAGCGAGATAACCAAGTTGCCGCTTCACCAGCCTCTAATAACCGCTCACCAACATGAAAGGTTTTACGATTTAAATTTTGTTCAACTAATTGAGTTATTAGCTGTTCATAGAGCCCAGTTTGATTCATTAAAATCCCTTTTAATTTAACACTTTATTAGTTCAAGGATATCTGAAAAGTGGTTAAAGAGGAATGACAAAATTTAGAGATTATTAAAAAAAGGAAGGGCACTTAGAGGACTTACTTACCGTCTCAATCTATATTTTAGTGTCAGGGTTAAAGATTCATACTAAGGAGGCGTTTAATACCCTTATGTTTTATCTTAAATAATCAAACAGGCCAAGAAAGTCATGCGCCATTATAAATAGTGTAGTGAAATACTGAAAAATATTCATCCCCCAGCTATTGTCAGCATCTTCTCTTCATCACAAAAAATGAGGTCAACAAACTTAATTACTACTTAACTAGGTTGCTGACCTTTATTTTTACATACAAGTGCTAAGGTTAGAAGATTTCTAGCACGTCTTTCACATGAGAGACGGGTATCAAGGTAACACCTTTAGTTTCTAAGCGTTTATTGTAATTACGTTTGGGTAATATAATAACTTTAAAGTCGTTACGAATTGCTTCTTTGACACGCTCTTCACCTGAAGGCACGGGTCTTACACTGCCGTCTAAACCTATTTCTCCAAAGGCGATAGTATTGACCGAAAACTTATGTTCTCTAGATGACGATATCATCGCGAGGATCAAAGGCAGATCTGAGCCAACATCTTTGGTTAAGTTAACACCTGAAACCACGTTTACGTAAATATCATTACCACCAATATTGACTCCCATACGACTTCTCAATATGGCTAGCAGCATTTGCATGCGTTTATAATCAAAACCAACACCGCCTCTAATAGGATTTTCAGCTTGAGACTCGGTGACCAATGATTGAATATTGATTAATAAAGTTCTGCCGGTATCGTTTGATGCGTAGGCCATGTTTCCACTTGATTCAGCACCATCTTTATCCAAAAAAATGGCTGACGGGTTTACTACATCTTGCATACCTTTGGCTGTCATGGCAAAAGTGGCTATTTCTGTGGTGTCGCCAAAGCGGTTTTTAGAGGTTCTAAGCGTGCGGTATTTACTGTCAGCTTCTGGTTCTATTTTACACATGCAATCGCCAATGTGTTCAAGTACTCTCGGCCCAGCCATATCTCCTGATTTAGACACATGACAAACTAATATTACGGTAACGCCATGCTCTTTTGCTAGCCGGTTTAGCATAGCAGCGGATTCTTTAACTTGAGTAACGCCGCCCGGAGAATTGGGCAGTGAACTAATAAATGCCGTCTGAATAGAATCAACAACAAGGAATTTATAACCATCGGTAACCATGACATTACAGATAAGCTCGACGTCACCAGAGTTCATTATGTCAATTTTAGAAATATCGGCCTGTAACCTTAAACCGCGGTCTCTTACTTGGCCTTTAGATTCTTCGCCTGAGGTATATAACGATTTACCAATTTGGCTTAAATGAGCACATGTTTTTAACAATAATGTACTTTTACCCGCACCTGGGTCGCCCGCGACAAGAATAACAGAGCCTTCAACAATACCACCGCCCAACACTCGATTGAATTCAGAGCTACCGGTGTCAAATCGCGTTAAGTCCATATCAGAGACTTCACTCAACTTATCTATCTTGGCATCTTCTTTAGAGTAACCTCGGTGAGCGTTTTTACTTGGCGTGCGCTGGGTTATCACCTTGGACTCTTTAAACTCTGTGATGCTGTTCCAAGCCGAACAACTTGAACATTGACCTAACCATCGAGGATGATTTTCACCACATTCAGTGCAAACATAAGTTGTTTTATCTTTTGCCATAATATTCTTAATAATTTATTTGTGGGGTTATTATATCGTGCTAGTCATATTGTTTAGCTAGCCAGACACTTGAGTCAATACGATTAATCGATTAATAAATTTTGAGTTTATTTCTATTGCTCTCGCGTATTTAACCACAAGCTCAGGTGAAGAAGCAAAAATATAGCCTAGGTTAATATAAGTGATTTATCTTTTTTGAGAAGGTAATAGGTGCAAAGAGATAATTAATTTTAGCGTACCACAAGCTTGTGGTGAACTTTTATCAAAAAATTTATTTAATAGCGTTAGTAGCTTGCCAAATTAACTATGCCATTTGAATCGACATTTACTTGGTATTAAACCACGGTTATTCTAAAATTATCTTGGCTAAAATAAGTAACAACCTAGACTTTAGCTCGGTTGTTACTGCTGCATTACGTTTTAGTTTTACTTTAAAACCTTGTGTATAGCTTCACATAAATTTACCGCGACATAGGCTTCAAAATTTTCAGCTGGATCAAATGAGCGTTCATGGGTGATATTAATAGAGGCTAAATGTTTGATTAATATTTTGAGTTTTTCTTCTTTTAATTCCGTAGATTCATTTAAGGTATCGCTGATAGAAAATAGTTGTTCCCAAAGGTTATTATTCATTGAATGGTATCTCACACACTTATCCGTCAAAAAAGTTATCGGCAGAAAAAGGATTAGGTTTTAAGCTCAAATTGTGGGGGCGACTTTAAATGAAATAGATAAAAACGTCTACTCTTGTATTAATGATATTTATATTAATAATTAATGGCTTAAGGTTAACTATTATTGCTAGTTTATTGTGCCGATAAAATAGTGATTAACTTATTTAATCCTTTACCTTTGTTGGTTATTTTCCATGCCATAAATAAATCTTGCGGTGGGCGCTCTTCTGCTAATTTAATAACCACCAGTTGGCCTGATTGAAGATGATGTTGGATGAGGTTTTTGGGTAAGTATCCGATGCCAATCCCTGCAATAATCGCTTCAATTTTTATCGCGATCGAGCTGACAAAAAAATGTTGGCTGCCTTGGATAATATTAACTGACCAGGGAATTTCATGTTGAGCTGAGTCATGAACGACGACATTCCTATATTTTGATAAGTGTGCTGATTTAAGCGGCCCTTCAATAAGAGCTAATTGATGTGCTTTGTTAACCACTAAAACATTTTCAGACACTGCAATTTTTATTGCCCTGATACCTTTTTGATTGGGCACCGGTGAAGGGGCGCCAATCACTAAGTCGACCTTGTCTTCAATTAATGCTTCCCACGTACCGTTCATCACTTCTTCTCGCACATCAATTTCAATATTTTGATGGGCAATTAAAAATGCTTCTATACCTTTAAAAATAGTTTTTATATCAATAATAGAATCACAAGCAATACGGATCTTGGGTTCCCAACCATTAGCAATTGTTTGAGTTTGTTCTGAAAGGGTATTAATGGCCGTTAGTACTTTACGGCCCTCTGATAATAAATGCTTGCCTGCTGGCGTTAGCACGGCGCGGCGCCCTTGTCGTTGAAAGAGTGTCACGTTTAACTGTTCTTCAAGTTTCTGAATGATATAAGAAAGCGCTGAAGGAACTTTATTCAATTGTTCTGCCGCTGCCGCATAAGTGCCACGTGTTTCAATAGCATCTAATACAAGTAATGCTTCAATACTAATAGGTGGCGTTTTCATGGCTATTATCCAGACTTTTAATTGTTCAAATTATTTGAACATACCAAACAAATAATAGGGGTTATTCAATAACAACTCAACCTCTACAATAGCTACATATTAAATCATTACCAATTAAAGAGAATTACAATGACATTTATAAATACCATCACTAAAACTGAACAATCTTTATCAAGTTTACCGCTGCGATTAATTGCAGGATTAATTTTTACCGCCCATGGTGCGCAAAAGTTATTTGCTTGGTTTGGCGGTTATGGATTAGAGGGAACCGGACAGTGGATGGAATCTATAGGGCTTGCGCCGGGTTTCTTTATGGCTTTAATGGCTGGTAGCGCTGAGTTTTTTGGTGGCATATTATTATTGATTGGTTTTCTCACTAGACCTGTCAGTGTTGTGTTGGCTATTACCATGATAGTGGCCATATTTAGTGTCCATATCAGTAATGGCCTGTTTATGAGTAATAACGGTTATGAGTTTGCCTTATCGTTATTAGCGATAACGCTTGCGCTATGTGTGCAAGGCGGCGGGAGATACTCTGTTGATAGTCATGTATATCTAAAACTAATTAAAAACACTTAACATTGAAAAATAGCTAAATCACCTGTCAGTACCAATAATACTGGCTAAAGCAATAAATTTAAGGAGTATGTTATGGGACTAATCGTTAACGGTAAATGGGTCGACCAATGGTATGACACCAATAAAAGTAAAGGGCAGTTTGTTCGTCAAGATAGTCGCTTTAGAAGTCAAATTTCATCAGATGAAAACAGTCAATTTAAACCGGAAGCTGGCCGTTACCATTTATATGTTTCGTTAGCGTGCCCATGGGCACACAGAACGTTAATCTTTAGAAAGTTAAAGCAACTTGAAACAATTATTTCGGTGAGTGTTGTTGAAGCTAAAATGATGAAAAATGGTTGGGCGTTTGGCGAAAAGGGTGATCCACTTTATCAATTGGATTATGCCTATCAATTATATCTAAAAGCAGACCCTAGCTATGAAGGACGTGTGACTGTCCCTATTTTATGGGATAAAAAAACTCAGACGATTGTTAATAATGAATCCATTGAAATCAGTAGAATGTTTAATTCAGCATTCAACGAATTAACCGGTAATGTTGATGATTACTACCCCGTTGAGCAACGTGAAGCGATAGAAACGCTAAATACGCGAATTTATGACACTATTAATAATGGTGTCTATAAAGCTGGCTTTGCCACTACGCAAGGTGCTTATAATAATGCATACCAAGATTTATTTGATAGCTTAGATTGGCTAGAAGAGCTCTTATCAAAACAGCGTTACTTAGTGGCTGACAAAATAACCGAAGCTGACTGGCGCTTGTTCACCACATTGATCCGTTTTGATGCGGTATATCATGGTCACTTTAAGTGTAATCGCCAAAAAATAAGCGAATTTCATCATATTAAGAACTATGTTAATGAACTTTATCAACTACCTGGAATTAAAGAGACCGTTGACTTGGAATACACTAAGACCCATTACTACGCGAGTCATTTAACGATTAATCCAACGGGTATTATCCCTTTAGGCGCCGCGGAACACTTTGATGTGCCACATAACCGTAACCGTCAATATTAATGGTTATTAGGTTAAAGGTTTAACTGATAAATGAAGCTAGATAAATAAATACTGAGAAAATACAATGATAAAACATTACCCCTATAAAAGCTTAGGTAGCGCTAACCATGGCTGGCTTAAATCTAAACATCATTTTAGCTTTGCTAATTACTACAATCCAAGCCGAATGGGATTTGGAAAGTTACGTGTTGTTAATGATGATTGGGTTGAACAGGGGATGGGCTTTCCTTCGCATTCACACCGTAATATGGAAATTATCAGTTTTATTCGTTCAGGTGCGCTCACTCATCAAGACAGTACGGGCAATAAAGGCACAACAAAAGCGGGTGAGGTTCAAGTGATGAGTGCAGGTACAGGTATTGTGCATTCAGAATATAATCGCACTAAGAATCCATTAACTTTTTATCAAATTTGGATTGAAACTAATAAAACTGATGTGACACCCCGTTGGGAAAGTAAGAAATTTCCTACTGAGCAGCTATCAGCGCTGACATTGTTAGTATCAGGCTACCCAGCAGATAAAAATAAGGCGCTGTTTATTAACCAAGAAACGCGTATATATGGAGGCAAGTTAGCGAAAGGAACTGTTTTTGAGCATAACATTGACCATCAAGCTTATATATTAGCCTCAGCAGGTATGTTTAAAGTAGAGGACAACTCAAAAATTATCATCATGAACACAGGAGATGGCGCTGAAGTCACTCAGTCAACGACAATTTTACTTAGGGCGTTAACTGACTGTGAAGTGATTATTATCGACACGATTAATTAGTTGAATCAGTGTAATGTAAGCCACGAACGTTCCTTTAAAATCGTATGTTTTGAATATTTTACGCATTGGCGTTCGTGTCTAGTATTAGCTTTTATATTATCTAGCAATTTTCTTTTTACTAAATTATAGCTAATGTAGAACGCGTTGCTGCTTGTCCCAACGCGTTCCTTGCCAATGAGTAATCGTTCCACAAGCTTGGCAAGTGTCGCAATGCCATTCAATTAGCCCTAATGTTATTGATTTTGCTTTAATTTCTCCAATACACGAGAGTTGCTTAGCGCGGGTATTACATTTCAAGTTAACGTTAACGAGCGGTTGTTCAATATTTTCAGAAAGGGCTAATACAATTTCACTCAGAAAAACGAAAACCATTTTTGCTTGGTCAGTCAGTTCGAGTACGTTACCCGCTTCGTCAATAAAATGTCTCAAATCTGTTGCTAACGCCATCGGTTTTTTCCATAGAATACTCATGCCGCTAAGATATAGTAGTTAACGCTCTTGGTACAACATTTCTCAGTGAATATAACGCCAGTAATTAATTTAGGGAGCTTGAATGTTATAAATATTAAGTATAAAGTTAGCTTTGTTTTAGATATGTGTATTTTCGTTATATATTCAGGCCCGAGTCTCCATCGGGTTTTTTTGTGCCTTAAAATACACGGACAAAAGCACTAACGGCAAGACTGCTCCTGCAGTAATTTATTAATAGCCCAAGCTTTGTACAATAAGCAATAAGGCCAATAAAGGAAATTCCCCATGAAAAAAATAATCACCACCGCATCTGCGATATTATTGCTACAAGCCTGTACAACATTTGATCCCTACACAGGTGACAGTAAAACCAGTAAAACAGCTATAGGCGCAACGGCGGGCGCAAGCTTAGCAGCAGTAATTGCCTTTATCGACAATAAAGACAAAGACAGCAGAACACGCAACAAACGTATTTTAGCCGCAGCATCAGGTGGCGCCGCAATCGGTGGTGGTATTGGCTACTATATGGACACTCAAGAAGCTAAATTACGTAAGCAATTGCGCGACAGTGGCGTGAGTATTGCGCGCGACGGCGACAAAATTAACCTTATTATGCCTGGCAACATTACTTTTGCTTCGAACAGCTCAAACATTAACAGCAATTTTACTAGCGTATTAGATTCTGTTTCTTTGGTGCTTGAAGAATATAACCAAACAATTATTGTTGTTTCTGGCCACACTGATTCAAGTGGCTCTGCCCAGCATAATCAGAAATTGTCTGAAGACCGAGCTGGCTCTGTCGCTAATTATCTTCGCGGACAAAAAATTCTTAGCGATCGTATAGAAACTGTTGGTTTTGGCGAGACACAACCGGCAGTAACGAACAAAACAGCTGCAGGACGCGAGCTTAACCGCCGTGTTGAAATAACCTTGTTACCGATAGAACAGTCATAAGGCGTCAATAAAATAAAGCCGTTATTATCGCGTTATATGCATTGATAATAACGGCTTATTGCTTATTGCTTATTGCTTATTGCCTAAGACGCTTGGCGTTAAATGGGTGATACCATTAAAATCACTTTAATAGTGCTACCATCAACATTTCAAATTAATACTTCAAATTAATAAGTGCTCTAACGCTATCTAAAGTCTCGATAAGCTGGCGACTAAAGTTAAAGGTCATGATATGGCTTTCTTTTTTCCCTTGACGTAACAGTTTATTGAAATGGTTAATTTGGTGATCATAGCCATGTGTATTGCCATTAAAAGAGATCAGTTCTTCTTTTGTATCCGTTATTAAAGTAACGGTTGAAGGGCTATTAAAGCCACTGTTAATTTTAATATTGCCTTGTTGACAATAAAAGACCGCTTCACTGGGCGTCGACGCCAAAAGTGTCGATTTTAATAAGGCTACCGCGTTATTTTTATAGTTAAAGACCATTGAGCAGGAAGAGTCGGCGCCATTAGCAAAAAATGTTGCATCTGCTGTTATTGTCTCTGGCACGCCAAGGGTAGTCAGTGCCGCAAAAATAGGATAAATGCCAATATCTAAAAGACTGCCTCCACCTAATGATTTATTAAACAGCCTAGCTTCTTGGGTAAATTCTCTTGTGAAGCCAAAATCTGCTTCAACTTTAAGCAGATTACCATAGGTCTTAGCCATCAGTTCATTTAACACAAAATTATAATGGGGAAGAAAATAGGTCCACAGTCCTTCCATTAGCAGAGTATTATTTGCCGTTGCAGCAGCAATCATACTTTCTACTTCATCTGTATTCATGGCAAAAGGTTTTTCACATAATACCGCGATGCCCTTGGCTAAGCACAACAGCGTATTTTCTTTATGCATTGAATGTGGAGTCGCTATATAAACGGCGTCAATATTTTTATCATTTACGAGCGCTTTATAACTGCTGTAAGCTTTAGTTGCATGATGCTTATCAGCAAAATCATTGGCTTTTTGCTGTGTTCTTGAAGCAACGGCATAAAGCTCAGCATCTTTCACCGTTAATAAGTCTGTTGCAAATTTATTGGCTATATTACCTAAACCGATAATCCCCCAACGTATGTTGCTATCTTTCAGTGATTTCATTAACTATTACTCAAGATAAAGGTATAAATAAAAATTATTTTCTCATCGTTCTAATGCTCTTTGCTCCACAGACGAGCTATTTTGAGAAAGCGACATTAGCCTCTTTATACTAAAACTAGATACTAAGCATAATCTTGGGCGCAAAATAAAAGACCACTCCCTTGCTCTTTTTCTAATAATATGGGGATAAGTGCCCCGGGTAGTACTGAATCTATATCGTTAGGGGCTAAGGAGCCGCCAAGATCTGTTTTTAACCAACCAGGGTCGAGTAAGTTCATCAATACGTTAGTGCCGAATAGCGTCGGCATCATATCGCGCACATACCTTTCAAGAGCAGCCTTTGAACAACTATATGCCATCAATTCAGGTTGATCACTAATGCCTGAAGAAACATTAACAATACGTCCCCAGTTTCGCGCTAGCATGCCTGGAAGAAAAGCATCACATAGCTTAGCTGGTGCTATACTATTAACCATAAAGCTGGTTAGATATTCTTCTGCCGTCGGGGCAAAGAGCGGCTGATATTTTGTCATGATTGCTGCATTATTATAGAGTATATCTAGGTGGTTATTACTCAAGGCTTTCACTTCAGTAATTAAGTGCTCCACTTGAGAGGTTGAATTCAGTTCAGCCGCGACAGCATAAACTTCATGACCCGCTGCGGTTAATTCATCAAGTAAACTTTTAGTACCAGCTAATTGTCGAGAATGAATGATGAGTTTACAGCCTTGCTTAGCAAGCTCTTTAGCAACTCGAAGACCGATCCCTCGACTAGCACCCGTTACTAGCGCCCATTTATTTTTTATATTTAACATTTTTATGCCTATTTTTACTCGAATTGGTTAGTTAAAGTGTTGATTTATTGTTTTTTACCACAGTGTGCTGTAATGCTTTAGTTAGTGCGTCAGCGTCTGCTGGTGAAATTTATCATAGCCAAGCAAACATAAAGCAGGTCATTACATGATTACCTATTTTTAACTAAAAATTTGCAAATGAATATATAACAAAATAAAATTCATTGTTTTATATAACACACAATAAGCGCGACAGATGATGAATAAAGAGCATAAAAAACTTGAACGATTAATGTTATTTAGTGAAGTTGCACGTCATTTAAGCTTTACGGTCGCGGCACAACAGTTGCAAATATCACGAGGCCATTTATCTGCTCAAATTCGCCGACTGGAAAAGGAAATGGGCTTTGCCTTGTTGATCCGCTCGACACGAAGTGTTCGTTTAACCGCAGAAGGTGAAAGCGTTTTAATCGGTGTAAATAAAATTCGTCACTCTGTTTTAGAATTAGAGCGAAATGCAGGTCATAAAGGCAATGCTATTGAAGGTGTTATAAAAATTACAGCGCCAAGCCTCTTTACCAAAAGGTTTTTACTCGACATTTTTTCTAAGTTTAGCGCTTTACATCCTGCCATTGAGTTTTCTATCGACACCAGTTACACCCGTTTTGATTTAAATCGTAGTGATTTTGACTTGGCTTTTCGTGCCACCAACTCACCACCTTTAAATATGGTCGCAAAAGCTATCTTGCCTTATAAACATTGCTGTTGTGCTTCTGTTGAGTATTTAGATAAGCACAGTAAACCAAAGGTGCCCAGCGATTTGAAAACGCACCAATGTTTAAGGGGGCAAGAACAATTAACCTGGTCCTTCTTAAACGTTGAAGTGCCCGTAGATGGTTGGTTGAAAATAAACGATAACCATATGCTGAAAACATTAGCATTAAAGGGCGAAGGTATTATTAGAGTGCCTGAATATTTAGTCGATCAAGAGATTAAAGAGGGAACGTTAGTTACTATACTTGAAAATGAAATGCCAGCAGGGCAGACGATTTTTATGATTTATCCACAATTAATTCATCAGTCGAATAAACTGAGCACTTTTATCGAATTTACTAAAGAATACTTTAATAAAATATCCTCATTAAAGTAAAATATTCGCTTAATATCCCTTAATCTATATGGATAATAATCTAAATTCTAAGAGAAATATTTACCTTTACGCTTTCTTTATTTTTATGCGTTCTGATATTGACACTTTTGACTGCAATTTTAATATTTATTAGCTAACTTAAATCAAGTGCTACTATTAATAAAACCAGACTTTACTAAAAAGTAAAAAGGCTTTCCCTATATGTTAGTAACGAAAGAACTTACTCTTATTATATTCTTTTATTTTTGCTGTTCTTTCACTGCTCAAGCCGTCGAAAAAATTGTTGTTAATGTCTATGTTTACCACCTTAAGCCACCATTTATTACTGACTTAAAAAATGAACAAGGGCTTTATTATGATTTCTCTGTTTTTTTAAACAGTGAAAGTAAAAAATATAGCTTTAAAACAGTCTTTATTCCGCGCAAACGCATTGATCATATGATCAAGCAAGAAAAGTTAAATGGCGTATTATTAGGTGTTAATCCTATCTGGTTTAAAGACAAAGCAGAGAATAAATATTTATGGACTTCAACCGTTTTCACCGACCAAGATGAAGTTATCTCTCTAAAAAATAAACCGATTGAGTACAGCGATCCTTCCTCTTTAGAAAATATTGCTTTTGGCGGAGTGCGTGGCTTCTATTACTATGGCATTAATGAGCTAGTGGCTAAAAAAAGAATAAATCGTATCGATACAATTAGTGAACAGGCATTACTTAATATGCTGATCAGTAAAAGAATAGACAGTGCGATAATTAGCCAATCTACATTTGACTATATTACCAGGCAAAGTAAAAATCGCGATCTATTTCATCTATCTCTTAATCCTCATGACAGGTACGTAAGAAAAGTGATGGTTTTACCTAAAGACAGCGCTATTTTTGAAGATATTGAGCTGATTATTCAAAAAATGAAAGATAATAAAGTATGGTCTGAAATATTGTTAACTTATTTGAAAAATTAACAATATTTAATTATCAATTAAACGTGCGGCAAAGAATACTTTAAGATTATAAATATTAACTCAAGTCACAAAAAATAATGGACTGGGTCATATTATCTACAATAACACCTCTCTTTCTTACTAGCATTTACTGACTCATCTTGGATAAGCGTTTACATGAATAATCGTTATATCATTATTATGTAAATTGACAGGCGAAATAGACAGTGAATCGCGCTATGTTATAGTCAATGCTACTAACGCTGCAGTAAGGTATTTAATAACAAAAATTTAAATTTTTTGTGCTTTGATAAATTAACACATAATATTTAAATTTTAATATACAAAGACATAAAATAGATAATATCCTTTTAATCTGTTCTCGTGAGACAATAAATTACTTGAAAGGGCTGCATTTTGGTAAAAATAGTGCGACAACATCGACTAACAGTGACAGCAATTAGCTAACTTGCTTTTTTATCTGTTATTGTTAAAGAAAGGTATTGGGTTGTTTACCGTCTGCTTAGGAAAAAATGAGAACTCTCTGGGGTTTATATAGTGAATGTTCAAATGATAATAGCAAAGATGAAATGTACGGGTAATCTGGTCATGTTTTTAATGGCTGTTTTAATCACGTTCGGATCCTCTGTCTGCAGTTTTGCTGAAACTGTTCCTAGTACTTTAAAATATGATTTAGGCAGTACCACGGCTTGGGTACCGTTTGGTTATAGTGGTAATAAACAAAAACCTGGCATTATTATAGAGTTAATCGAACTCATCATGATACAAGCCGCCATTCCTACTGAAACCAGCTACTTGCCGGTAAAACGTGCGGTTACCGCATTAGAATTAGGTCAAATTGACTTTGATGTTGTTAGCCCAAATTGGTTTAAAGATAAAATGATTGGTGTTGATTATGTTAGCAGCGTTCCTTTATTTGAAGTGACAGAATATTTTGTTACATTGCCTTGTACGGCCTCTGAGTTCAATCAACCCGAAATGGCCTATGGACAATTAGTGGGTACGGTAGCCGGCTATGCGTATTTCGATGATGATAAGTTTATCCGCGCTGACTTCTTATCTGAAAGTGAATTAGTCAAAGGGTTGGCAAAAGGGCGCTTTAAGGTTGCCATTATAGAAGAAAGAGCTGCTCAATATTGGGCTGAAAAACATAATACTGCCATAACACTGGCTTCCTTACATACCAAAGGCGATGTCGTTATTAGATTAAGAAAAGAACACGAAAAGTTACTGCCTCTTATCAATCAAGCCATTTCTTTTTTGAAAAATAACGGCCAGTTTAAAAAAGTATTAGATTATTATTAACAAAAAAATGGTCGAAAATATAATAATTTTAATCGCGCACTATGCTTGGGTTTTTACCGGTGAATATAAGCATAGGGTTTTAACTTTATTTGATTGCTTTTTATTAAATAAAGCCAAATGATAAACTACTTATTCTTCTTCAGGGTTATAAGTAATCGCTTTATTGGCAATTGCATATGAAAATCCTTTGGTTGCCGTTAAGTGGCGTAAAGCTTTTTGCTTCAACTTTATATCAGTAATAGGTTCGTCACCAAATTTCCTTATTTTTAACGCTAACGCCTTATCAAAATAGTCATCTTCTGAGGTTTCAAGTTCATTTATACACTCATTAATGGTTGTTGATTGAAAACCCTTAGCATAAAGTTTCTCTTTTATTTTATTTGGACCTATTTTACTTTCGGCAAGACTAAGCGTTAGTCTTTTGGCATAACGGGCATCATCTATAATTTCATGCTCAATTAAATAATCTAGGGCAGTTTGGTTATATTGAGTATCATCTTTGAACAATAAATTGGCTTTTTGCAATAAAGACTTTGCTGAGTAATCACCGTATCTCTCGATCATCCACATCATGTATGATTGAACACGTTTGTAAGAAATTTCTTGGGGCTTGGTACTTTTTTTAGTTTTGTACATACGATCACTTTTATTAAGGAACGTATAACCGTTCAACATGAGTGTAAATATCCCAAATATGGATGTTGTTATTTAAGTACTAGATGAGCAAATTGGCCAAGCTACTTTAGCTAAATCTTACTGCACCTTCATCATTATAGTAACGCTTGACCTGCTTTAGGGTCAAACTTTACTGTTATCTCTTTGAGAAAATTATTGGTGATAAAGGGGGAAGTCTATCAGTCGATAAACTATTTTTACGCTTTATGTAAAGCGAACATTTAATTCAATGGTTAAATACGCTAACCGTTAGAACTTAAACCGATACTATAGTAATTAAACTTCCTAAATATTTAACACTATTCTCAGTCTATAGAGTATAATGAGAATCATTCTCAATTGCGTTATAGGGTTATTTATGACTTATTACTTTTCTCGTTATTCTCAAAATTTCATGACTTTTTCAATGCGCTCATTTAAGCGTATGTTTTTTCATGTTTTTTTTGTTATTGGTTATCTTATCTCAACGCAAACATCTGCAAGTATCCATACAGAAGGATTACGTCAACTTTTACAACTCACAGAATATATTAGTGTTGATTATACTTCTGCCATCACTGATGGCAAAATCGTTGATCAAGGTGAGTATCAAGAAATGCTTGATTTTTCCAACATTATTGCTGAAAGAGCGGCGAGAGAACCGAGTGAACAAGCCATGATCAGGTTATCGAAATCACTTCTCTATGCGGTACAAGCGAAAAAAACACTTGTCGAAATACAAGGGCTTACCAGTGAATTAAAAAACGTCTTGATAAAAAATTCTCCACAGTTATTGTTACCAACATCTTTAGTTTCACCATCGACAGTAAAACAATTATTTAAAAATAATTGTGCCAGTTGTCATGGCATAACAGGGAAAGGCGATGGCGAACTTGCAAGCCAACTAAGTCCACAACCCACTAACTTTAACGAAAGAACACGTGCTTTGGATCGTTCTATTTTAGGATTATATGATGTAATAACCGGTGGGCTTGACGACACTGCTATGCCTTCATTCAATAATTTAACGGCAAAACAACGTTGGTCGTTAGCACTTTATACGGGTAGTTTGGCTTTTGTTGCAGATGAAAAACAACAAAAAAACAATACGCTTGATCTTTCACTTGCTGAGCTTGTTCAGTATAGCCCTAACGAACTGTATAGGGCGAAAACTGATTTGGATAAAGGTGTTGTTGAACAGCTTAGGGCTAATCCTGAGGTGCTGTTTTCCACAACTAAAGCGCCATTAACTATCGCACGTGACCAACTTAAAAAGACACTGGCCGCTTTCAAGAATAATGACGTTATACTTGCTCAACAATTTGCGGTGAGTGCCTACTTAGATGGATTTGAGCTAGTTGAAAATAACCTCGACGCTTATGATAGTTCGTTACGCAAAGGGATTGAGTCTAACTTGTTAGGTTTGCGCAATGAAATTATCAATAATAAAGGCTCGGCTAACCTTGATGCGTCTGTTTCTGCAATTTTGCGGCAAATAGAACAAGCTGAATTTTTACTCAATGACTCATCCATATCAGACTCCGCTTTGTTTAGCGCCAGCTTTATCATTTTGTTACGAGAGGGCTTAGAGGCGCTATTGGTTGTGCTGGCACTTTTTACCATACTGGTACGATCTAATAAAAAAGAAGCGGTTAAATATCTTCACTTTGGCTGGGTAGCCGCCTTGATTGCGGGTGGGTTAACTTGGCTAGTGGCACAAAAACTAGTGACGATCAGCGGTGCTAGTCGCGAAACCATGGAAGGGGTTGCCGCGCTGTTAGCGGCGATTGTGCTATTTTATATTGGTTTTTGGATGCACAGTAAAACGCAAGCCGATCAATGGCAACGTTATGTTCAACAAAATATTAATAAAAGTTTAAAAGCCGGTACTTTATGGGGAATATCGGGCTTAGCATTTATTGCTGTTTATCGTGAGGTTTTTGAGACGGTACTTTTTTATCAATCACTGTTAACACAGACAAACTCTTCACAGCAACTTGTGCTCTTTAGTGGTTTTGGGGCAGCACTCGCTATGCTTGTTGTCGTGGCTTGGTTAATGATTAAATATTCTATTAAATTACCAATAGGGCGATTCTTCTCAATAACAACATATTTACTGTTAGCCTTGTCATTTATTTTAGCGGGTAAAGCGATAACAGCGCTGCAAGAAGCTGCGCTTATTAGCATTACGCGTTTCCCAATTGACTTTCATTTAGCGTGGTTAGGCATTAATTCGACTTGGCAAGGCATAGCGATGCAAGCTTTTATCTTGTTTTGTTCCAGTATGTTATTTTTTAAGCCTTGGTTGAAACAAAGACGAGCAGGGTAATATTCTTGTTGTAAAAACACTCTGAGTAATTAAGAAACAATAACGGCGATTGACTCTATATAAAATAAGGAAAAAGCATGAGATTTCATCAGATAAAAGAAATTTATCAACATATTAAAGATGTTAATCGAGAGTTTGAAACTTTCTGTCAACAACTTTTAAAAAAGACTAAAGATGAAAGGTTGCGGATGTTTATCCATTACCTTATTGATAAACAAGATGGGAATAACGACTATCTTGATACACTTATTAAGTCCGAATCTCATAAAGTTACTGATAGTTGGGTCGATGAAGACATTGAGCACGGACTTGCAAAAAAATTTATAGAATATAAACAACAAACAATCCTGAGCATCGATGAGATATTGGCTATAAATATTGAAATAATCGAGACAATAAATGATTGGTTATTATTAATAGTCGATCTCTCGACAAATCAAACGGTGAAAGAACATATACTCGACTTAATAGAGAGACAATCACAACAAAGTCATAAACTTGTTCACTCGGCTCATCGGATGGATGATATGTGATTTTTGGACTCGCTAAATGCTAACACCCCAAGAGTAAATAGACAAAGCAGCGAGGTGATAAATACTTATTGTACAAATGAAACAGACTCATAGTTCAAGGCCCTAAACTTGCCCTGAATATAAGCTAACGGTACCGAGGAGGTACTTATGAAAACCTTAACGACAGACGTAGTAATTATTGGCGCAGGCCCGGTCGGTTTGTTTCAAGTGTTTGAGCTTGGGTTACAAGGGTTAACATCCGTTGTTATCGACAGCTTGCCAGAAGTTGGCGGGCAATGCAGTGAACTCTATCCAGACAAACCTATCTATGATATTCCTGCTTTGCCTAATGCTAAGGCAAGTCAAGTTATAGACAATCTCTGTTTGCAGGCCGCTCCCTTTGATCCTACTTATTTATTAGGCGAGCGGGTCGAAGACATTAATAAATTATCGGATGTTTCTTTTTCGGTTACTACGCACAAAAACACCCTCATTCATTGTCGGGCGGTGATTATTGCTGCCGGTAATGGTGCCTTCTCACCCGTTAAATTAAAACTACCGTTAATCGATAAATTTGAAGATAAACAACTGTTTTACCGAATCAATAACATAGAACACTTTAAAGATAAAAACGTCGTTGTGCTAGGCGGTGGAGATGCTGCACTTGATTGGAGTTTGAGCCTACAAAAAATAGCTAATAGTGTGCTACTTATTCATCGTAGTACCAAATTTAAAGCCGCTACAAGTAGCGTTAATGAAATGTTCGCTTTGTGCGAGCAACTAAAAATGCAGTTTTTATGCGGGCAAGTGAGCGACTTTCAACAAGAAGATAATAAGCTAACTGGCCTGACGATCAGTTCAAAAGATGGTATTAAACGGAGAGTGGAACTTGATGAGCTTGTTATTTTTTTTGGTATGTCACCTAAAATTGGCCCAATAGAAAACTGGCAACTTGCCATGCACCAACACCAGATAAAAGTAGATACACAATCTTTTCAAACCTCAGTGCGTGGTATTTATGCGGTTGGCGATATCAATTATTACCCAGGTAAACGAAAGTTGATTTTAAGTGGTTTCCACGAAACGGCCTTAGCAGCCTTTTCGATTGCTGAAACTGTTTTAGAAAAAGACCGTATTCCAACGCTATACACGACAACGAGTCCGGTAGTACATCAAAGAATGGGGGTAACACATTCACTCGAAAGCCTGTTGGATGATTGATGGCTAAAACAGGCAAGTAATTCTTACTACTTTCCTTTTGTTGTTGTCTCTTTATCTGTGCCATAGGACTGGACAGGTTTAGGTGGAAAGTATGTAAGATAATAGCGGCAAACTTAACCGCTACTATCTTATGCTATGGCTTAACCTTTACAGTCCTGTTAGGTCATTTAATAAAAGCTGAAAATTACAGTAGCTGTTCAGCCAAATAATCTACCAGCAGCCTTATTTTAGGTGATAAATGGCGATTTTGAGGGTAAATTGCCCATATTCCTTCGTCAGGTGCACGGTAATTATCTAATAGGGTCACCAGTTCACCACTTTCTATATGTTGTTGAACATAATAATCGGGTAACTGAACTATCCCTAAGCCCTTTAGCGCGGCGTCCATCAAACTGTAACCATTGTTGTATCGTAATCTACCTGTTACGCGGATACTTTTCTCTCGGCCAGACTCTCTAAAATGCCAGTAGTCTAATGTACCCAACAAACAACTATGTTTATTAAGCTCTGAAAGAGAATGAGGTACTCCCTGTTTTTCTAGGTATTGTGGCGATGCACAAAGGTAGTTTGTTCTTTTGCCAAGCTTTTTTGCCATCATGGTCGAGTCACTTAACTTACCAAGACGAATCGCTAGGTCATAGCCTTCTTCAACAATGTCAATTTGACGGTTACTTAAATAAGCCGACACTTCTACATCGCTATATTGCTTTATGAAATCATTGACGAGCGGTAGTATTTGCTTTTCACCATAGGCAACGGGCGCTGTTAACTTAATTTTACCTTGTGGTTTAGACTGCAAATTTGTAATAGCCCGCTCAGCAGCATCGAGACCGTCGAGAACACTGCGACAATGTTGATAAAAAACCCGACCTTCTTCGGTTAATGATACTTTGCGGGTCGTTCGATAAAATAATTTGATATTAAGGCGTTTTTCTAACGCACTTATCTGACGGCTAACCTGTGCGGTAGATATTGCCATTTTTTTTGAAGCGAGTGTAAAACTCTCATTTTCCGCAACGTAAACAAATTCGCTGATGCCATCCCACTGCATGATTGTTACCTATATGTATAAGTTATTTACCAAATTAGCATATTATCATTTATATAGAAATAATTATAATAACCGCTATCAAGACAAGCATATTGTGATTTAGCCACAGGAGTGACTTATTTAAAATTGTGTCATTCCTGTGGCAGCAACAGTTCGTGTAACAGTATAGGAAATAAAGATGAGTTGGTTATTCCTTTTTTTAGGTGTCGCTGCTGAAGCGATGTCTCATGTGGCGTTAAAAGAGACGGACGGTTTTAGTAAACCTCTGCCAAGTGCTTTAGTTTTACTTGGACACTTAGCTGCGTTTATTTTTTTAGGCCAAGCAATGAAGGGCATGCCGGTTGGTATTGTCCATGCATTATGGGCAGGGCTTGCCATTATAACGGTGACTTTATTGTCTGCTTTGATCTACCGTCAGCATCTTGATCTAACAACATGGCTTGGCATGGGGCTAGTTGCTGTTGGTATCGCTATGATAAACCTTGCCCAAGGACACAGTCATTAAGATGCGTAATGCAGAGCAATAATTTTTAACAAAAAAGACGCTTTAACTTTTTGGTAATAATGATCTTTAGATTGTTACCAGCTGGTAAAGGTGAATTTCGTATTAGGTGTATTATCATTTTTAAGCGAGTTGAGTAAACTAGCGTTATTGTAACAAATTCGACTAGATGCTAATCCCATTAACCTATCTATTAATTGAAAAGTGAGAATAATGATGTCAGATAAATTTATAAAATCGAAAGCGGCTATTGCTTGGGGCCCTAATCAGCCACTATCTATCGAAGAAGTTGATGTGATGTTACCTCGTAAAGGCGAGGTGTTAGTGAAAGTTATTGCTTCTGGTGTTTGTCATACCGATGCTTTTACTTTGTCTGGTGACGATCCAGAAGGTATTTTTCCGGTTATTTTAGGTCACGAAGGTGGGGGAATTGTTGAGCAAATTGGTGAAGGTGTCACCAGTGTTAACGTAGGCGATCATGTTATTCCATTATACACACCAGAATGTCGCGAATGTAAGTTCTGCTTGTCGGGTAAAACCAACCTTTGTCAAAAAATTCGTGAGACACAAGGTAAGGGCTTGATGCCAGATGGCACCACTCGTTTTTACAAAGACGGTCAGCCTATTTTTCATTATATGGGTTGTTCAACTTTTTCTGAATACACGGTGTTGCCAGAAATTTCATTAGCAAAAGTCAATAAAGAAGCGCCACTAGAAGAAGTTTGTTTATTAGGTTGTGGTGTTACAACAGGCATGGGTGCAGTAATGAATACGGCAAAAGTTGAAGAAGGTGCAACGGTTGCTATCTTTGGTCTTGGCGGTATTGGTTTGTCAGCAGTTATTGGCGCAACGATGGCGAAAGCGAGTCGTATTATTGCCATTGATATCAACGAAAGTAAATTCGAACTAGCGAAAAAATTAGGTGCTACCGATTTTATTAACCCCAAAGACTACGATAAGCCTATTCAAGATGTGATTGTTGAAATGACCGATGGCGGCGTTGATTATTCTTTTGAATGTATTGGTAATGTAAATTTAATGCGCTCTGCCTTAGAATGTTGTCATAAGGGGTGGGGAGAATCAGTGGTCATTGGCGTTGCGGGTGCCGGACAAGAAATATCAACTCGTCCATTCCAACTGGTGACTGGGCGAGTATGGCGTGGCTCTGCATTTGGCGGCGTTAAAGGTCGTACTGAATTACCCCATTACGTTGAGCGTTATTTAGCTGGAGAATTCAAATTAAGCGATTTTATTACTCATACTATGGGGCTTGAAGATATTAATGAAGCGTTTGAATTAATGCACAAAGGCGAAAGTATTCGCAGTGTTATTCATTTTGATAAATAGCGGCTGTTAATAACTAGCATTCATCTTAAGAAAGATATTAATCCACATTAATAGTATGGCGTTCCTCTTTTATCGTAGTCATTAGCAGAGGAACGTCTTGAGGTTACTCGATGACAATTGCTCCTTTAATTGAAAGTATCAGTATAAATAAAGTTTTTGGTGGCTGGCATAAGCAATATAGCCACCATTCCAAAACAGTAAACGCTGACATGCGCTTTGCTATTTATTTGCCTCCACAGGCAATTAATGGCAGAAAAGTGCCCGTGCTCTACTGGCTTTCGGGCCTAACCTGTTCCGATGAAAACTTTATGCAAAAAGCTGGTGCGTTGCGTATCGCTGCTGAACTAGGCATTGCTATTGTTTCTCCTGACACTAGCCCACGAGGTGAAGGTGTAGCTGATAATGATAGTTATGATTTAGGGCAGGGCGCAGGATTTTATGTTAATGCTAGCCAAGCACCTTGGAGTCGTCATTATCAGATGTATGATTACGTGGTTAATGAGCTACCAGTTATTATTGAAGCCGCATTTCCGGTGTCAAATAAACGCGCGATTAGTGGACATTCCATGGGTGGACACGGGGCATTAACCATTGGCTTATTGAACCCTGAACGTTATTGTTCAATGTCAGCATTTAGCCCGATCTGCAATCCAATTAACGCGCCTTGGGGCAAAAAAGCCTTTAGCGCCTACTTGGGGAAAGACCGAGCAACTTGGCAGCAGTATGATGCCAGTGAATTAATGGGTAAAGCAAGAAAGTTTATTCCTGCCAAAGTTGACCAAGGTGGCGCTGATGACTTTTTAAAAGAGCAATTAAAGCCAGAAACACTGGAGGCTGCAGCAAAAATGAATGATTATCCACTAGAGCTAACCATTCATGAAGGCTATGATCACAGCTACTATTTCATCTCATCATTTATTGAAGCGCATTTGCGTTTTCATGGTGAGCACTTAGATAGATAAAGATTAAGGAGCAATTGCCCTAACGGGTAAACCTTGTTATTGCCCTAACGGGTAAACCTTGTTATTGCCCTTAATCAGGCCCAAGTAATCTTGACCTCGGTGAAAAATGCCCTGTAAACTAGCCAAAAAAAACGGGTGTTTTGTCGTCTAATACCCGCCAATTTTATACCATCAAATACGAGGGTAGGTATACGACGAAAATGGTAACGCTTATTGGTTAACTGCCTAAATCTTGCTCTAAGCATCACAGACGATGTTAATGGAGTTAATTCAGCGAATAAATCATACGTTTATCAGTTATTCTTTTAACAAGCATCACCTCAACAGACAAGTATTGGTCTTGTACTCGTTAAATAATTAGTTGTATTTTAGTTACCGAACAGTAGGTAAATAAATGACCTATCTGTTATCATCGATATTATCAAAATTATCAAATGAAAAAGAGCTAAGATGTTGTATCGATTTATTATTGCCACGGCTTTAGTTTTCACAGGTGTCGCTTATAATGCCTATGCAGATAACATAAAAGCAGAGTTTAGTGGCTTTGCCTCCTTAGCGCTTAGTTACAGTGACAATGAAGATGTTGCTTTTAGTCCCAATTATCTGAATGTTGACGATAACGGCTGGTCAGCTACCCGTGACTCAATTTTAGGTGGACAAGCCAATATTACCTTAGCTAAAAACTGGGATTCTGTCGTACAATTTGTAGTTGAAGATCACGCCAATACCGAATTTGAAAACTACCTCGAATTAGCCTTTCTGCGTTACCGTCCTTCTCGTAATTGGGCTATTCGTGCGGGTAGATTAAATAGCGACCTTTATTTACTGTCTGAATATCCGCACGTGGGATACGCCTATTTATGGGTGCGTCCACCTCATGAGTATTACTCTTTTGCAAGTACAGCGGGGAAATTTGATGGCGTAGATATTGAATACAGCCAATCGATTAATGATGGTTTCTTACGGTTAAAACTGGCTGCGGGCAACACCACCGCGAAATTAAAAGCCAGTGGTGAAGACTTTTTTATTGATTTTGATAACTTAATGACTTTTAGCGCAACCTACGTACTTGATGCTTGGACCATGAGATTTTCTGTATCAAAAGCCAACGTGGGGGATTATAAATTTCAGGCATTAGATGAGTTTATTAATCTATTAAATTCTGTGCCAGCTCCGGTATGGCCACAAGCAGCGTCGTTATCAGCAAGCTTTGATACCAAAAATCAGACCATTGAATATGCTGCTTTAGGATTAACTTACGATAATGACAATTGGCTAATTCAATCTGAAATTGGTATTTCAAACTCTCCTTGGTTGGTTGCTTCCTCAAATATTAACGGCTACGTTAGTGTCGGTTATCGCTTAGATAAGGTAACTCTTTTTTCTAGTGTTTCTATTTCAGAGAATCGCAACGAGGTAACCACCGTCACTGCGCCACAATTTTTACCCGGTACGCCGATACAAGTCACCTTACCATTGCAGCAGTTAGCCCTTGCTTCAAAAGCGGCTGTTGACCGATTAGTGGTGCATCAACATTCAATTAATGTTGGCGCAAAATGGCAAGTATTAGACAATTTGATAGTAAAAACGCAAATAGATCACTTTGATATTCAACCCTTTGGTGGTGGATTATGGGGGATAAGTGATCCTAAAAATGTTGAAAAAGAGCATAAAGTTAATGTGTTTACTGTCAGTGCAAGTATGGTATTTTAACGATGAAAAATCCTCTATTATTAATGATTGGATTGGCCCTTTTTAACCTTGACGCTGTGAGTACAGAGTTTGTTGTTGTGGTAAATAAAGACAATGCGATTAATTCCTTATCTAAGCGTGAAGTTATTGATATTTACATGGGCCGTTATTTAACTTTTCCTGATGGTGAAATGGCGCAGCCACTAGATTTACCCTCTGAATCGTTATTGAAGAATGACTTTTATCTGCAATTAGTTAATAAAAATGAGCAAAAAATAAATGCTTATTGGGCAAGATTACTGTTCTCAGGGCGAGCTAAACCACCGATTTCAGCCATTTCAATTGAAGATGCTTTGAAGAAGTTAGACAGCTCACCATATTCTATTGGTTATATTCCTGTAAACCAGCTCACCGATGCTGTAAAAGTGGTTTATCGATTTAATGAAAATTAGTCAAAATCTTTATGTCAGAGTACCGCTGGCGATTGCTCTAGTTGCCGTGCTTGTTGCGTTGCTTTCATCAACGTTATCCTATTATATTGGCCTTCAAGAAAAGAAAGATACTAACTATCTACTGGTTAAACAATTAGCCCAAACGATGGCAAAAACCGCGACTATATCGGCTTATCTGAATGATGGTGAGCTCGGACAAGAAATTATCAGTGGTTTGTTCAGTAATGATTTAGTTCAAGGTGCTAGGCTCGACGGCGAAGGTGAAATGAGCATTTCCAGTGACGGCCTTAACGAGCAGCAAGACGGCATAGTGATCCCACTAATTCATCCTTTTATTGATGATGCGGTTGTCGGTACTCTTACGGTTTACCCAGACGATAAATATATTGAACAACAGGCACAAACTTCACTTAAAAAAGAAGTGGCATTGATATTAATACAATCCATCATCATTGCTTTTTTTGTTTCTTTGGTTGTGCACCGATGGCTAACTCGTCCTATTCAAAAGTTAACCGATAGTTTTGCTACTATCAATCCCAGCGTACCAAAAACAATGCGAATGTTATTGGTCAAGCAAGGTGAAAAAAATGAAATTGGTAAACTAACGCAAGGCATAAACTCCTTGATGCATGAGTTGCACCTTACCATTAGTAATGAACGAGCGTTGCGCGAAAAAACTCAAGAGTTAGAGAGTAAATTTAGGCTTATTTTTGAACAAGCGAGTGCAGGAATTTGTCTGCTCAATGAAAAAAACATTATCACGACCTTCAACCCAGCATTTTTACAATACCTGAGTGTTGCAGGACAGACCGACTTAGCCTCTTTACACTTTCCGACCTTATTAAATGATGTCGACAAATTAGAAAAGTTGTTATTGAGCATTCGCGCCGATAAGAATCGTCCACAAGTCACCCTAGATATAGAATGCCGCATTGGCAATAAAACGCTATGGTTGCACTGTTTATTTGCAAAATTAACGGAGCAGCGCAGCAACGAACGCAGTGGCGATCAAGGTAATTTAGTTGAAGTGATAATACATGACGTTACTGAACGAGCAGAACGGGAGTTTCAAACACGTTTTGAAGCGGATCATGACCCTTTAACCCATCTACTTAATCGACGCTCCGGCGATAAAAAATTAGATAACGCCTTACTTTATTGTTTAGAAAATCAACAAAACCTTGTGCTGATGATGATCGATTTAGATAAATTTAAACCGGTCAATGATACTTATGGTCATGAAGCGGGGGATAAGGTCTTAATAGCAACAGCAAAACGTCTTAAAGCACATTTTAACTTGGCGACAGACTTGTGTATTCGATGGGGGGGCGATGAATTTATTGTCGCTCGTCAGTTAATGAACGTTGACCAAGAGCTGATACTCGAACAAGCTAATAACATTATTGCAGAGATAGAGCAGTCCATTTATATTTCAAAAGACACGCAATGTCACATAGGTGCCAGTATTGGTATTGTGGTCGCGCCTAAAGACGGTAAGGTATTGGACGAATTGCTGGTCAAAGCAGACGATATGATGTACCAAGTTAAAGCATCTGGACGGGGTCAAGTCGCCTTTTATCAAAAACTATAATAAGCGTGCTATTGAATGTTTTATGGTGTTGGAGCGCTTTCGAGCTTGAAAAATCAGCAAATTATTTTAGAGGGTGTTCAAGATGATAGTGAACACCATTAATATTTATTATTGATCTTTGTTATTTTTGTGGAGAAACTAAGGGTAATTCTAAGGTAAAACTGGTGTTTTTTCCTAACTCACTCGTTACTCTAATTTTACCGCCCATTAAACTAACAACAATATTAAAGATGATGTTTAGGCCTAAACCTGACCCCCCTTCACCAAGCTTAGTAGTAAAAAATGGTTCAAAAATTTTGTCAATAAATTCATTGGGGATACCTTTACCATTGTCTTCTATTTTGATGAAAACGATTGAGTTGTGCTGATAAGCTGAAATAACAATAACGCCAGCATTTGTGCTATCAAAGCCGTGAATAATGGCGTTATTAAATAAATTGGTCATCACTTGTCCTAAAGGACCGGGGAAACTATCCATCTCAATGTTTTTATCGATTGAGCAGTCGAAAGTTATCCCCGTGTGTTTTATTTTATGGTGATGAATACGGATCACCTCGTCTACGACATCTGATAAGAAAAATAGACGCCTTGCCTCACTTGTTTGGTCGACAGCCACCTGTTTAAAACTTTGAATGAGGATCACCGCTCTGTCTAAAGAATTGAGTAAAACCACTAAGCATTCATTAACTTCTTTTTCGAAAACGACTAAATCAGAGCGTTTCACTTTTTTTTCTTTAAAAAGAATTGAAAATTTCTGAAAATTATCTTTAATCGTACTGCCTACAGTAACTGCTATGCCTAATGGGGTGTTAATTTCGTGAGAAACTCCCGCAACTAAAGAGCCTAAAGAGGTCAGTTTTTCAGTTTGAATTAGCTTGTTGTGTGCGTGAAATAATGACTCGAGCATAGTATTAAATGACTCAGCTAATTCGCTTATTTCATCTTTGCCTTCAATGTCTAGTTGATGTAGCAGATCACCTGAATTGGTGAGACTCGCTATATGGCACTGTATTTTAAGGAGTGGCTCTAATATTGTACTGATCAAAAGCCAACCAATAAATAAGCCGATGGTAATGATTATTGTGGTGACTAAAATAATAATAGAACGAGTATTCTGATGATGTTGATGATTACTATTATAAAGGGCTTGTGCTCCTGCAACATTAGTTTCTAGCATACCTGCCATATTTAATTGCATGTCATTAAAAAGCACGCCATATTCTTCATTTGCTAGTCTATCTGCTGCAATATCTTGGTTATTTTTACTTAAAATGATAATTCGCGCTGTTAACAATTCAAACGCTGTTAATTGTTTTTTGAACTTATAGAGTAATTTTGTTTCCTCACCACTGTCTAATGTTTGTTCAAACTTAGTGAGGGATCTGCGAAAGTTAGCTGAGGCATCACTGATTTTTTTTTCAGTATCCTTCATATATTCATCGTCAGGAGAAATGATATGACTTTTTATCAGAACAAATTGTTCATATAAATATTTTCGAGCGTCGGTAAGATTAACAAAGCTGACAAAATAATTATCATAAATATCTTGACCGTTTTTGTTAATGGTATTGGTTGAGTTCATTGCAATGAGCGAGATGATTAGAGGTAGTATAATAAAAATACTAATAGAAATAGGGATTTTACGTGAAATTTTCATGTTACGAAAAAGTTCGATCATCAATAATACTCTTTATAAATTTACACTGATCACTGTCTAGTTAATCAATAGATTAATAGTAATACTAATAAATATCAATTAAATAGCTTTTTTTAAGCAGATAATCTTTTGTTGTTCGTTTAAAGCTATCAGTGGTTAACACTAAGCGATGAAGTCTATTTTTAAAGCGTTAGTCAGGCTAATAAAGAAAAAACCTTATCGCTCATTATATTTTCATTAACGTTTTTTCTCTTAGACCCCAATAAATATTGATAGTATGAAAATCAATGTTATATTTAATCTTAACGCATTTAAGAACTTAACACGTTAATAAATTAATTTATCGACGTGTTAAGTTAACGATAAAAGCCTTTATAAGGCATGGCTTACTGGAGAAATCTTCAATGATACGAGATGATGTAACAAAATCATTATCAATGCTAACACCAGGCTCTCCAATTATTGTTGAAGTCTCAATTCCGGCCAGTAAAAAATTAAAATTTAAGAGTGTTTTTGTTGGTTTTTTACCTAAGCACTTTATGCTGATTCAATTACCTGATTTAAATCGTCATGCCGAGCTTGTTGGTAATCTTAATCAAGGCGTAGCCTGCACGGTTCGAAGCATCGTTGAAAAGCATGAAGGGGCGGTTGTTGCTTTCGTTAGCAGTATAGAGCGCACTATAACCGTTCCAGCAAAAATGATCGTCTTGAATATTCCACAGCAGGTTGCAGTGCGGCCGCTGCGAAAGGAAACCCGGATTGATACGCAATTAAATATTGAAGCTTCGGTCAATAATTCGATATTTAAAGGCATCATGGTTAATCTTTCACTAGAAGGTTGTTTATTAAGTGTTAAAAAGGAAGGAAAGGTTGTTATCAACAAAGACGACACCATTACCTTCGCTATAACTGATAAAGCATTAAGTGACATTACGTCAATAAAAGGTACTGTTTGTAATGTAAAATCATCTTTAACGATTGATTATTTTGGCGTCAAGTTTGAAGATGAATCTTATGATGTAATTAAAAACTTGCTAATGAAAGTGATGTTTTCAAATTAACCGACAGACTCTCAACATCAAGACTTCGCTTGATGTTGATTTTAAAACTGAGCAAAACATCAATAATAACGACGAAAAGTAAGGGGAAGGGCAAAAGGCAGCTAAAGTAAAATAAACACCTTTTAGGTTTTCTATTTTATTTTTAGTCTAGCCCATTGATATATTAATCTATTTCATAAGATGAAGTGTATCCAAAGCATATACAACAGTGTTAGATTATATTTACCTGAGCAGGGAAATTTATATACTCACTTATACTTTGATAAGAACGAGTGACCTATATTGCTAAGCAAGCATTATACTCTTACAGCGTTAGCATTAGATAGTTGAGTCAAGGAGTTATAGTGAAGCATAATATTATTTTATACACGACCGAACGTGAAGACAGCGAGCTATTAATTAAGGTGTTGATTGAACACTTTGATAAATTACTTGTGGTTACTGCTTTGCCTGAGCTTGAAAAACAGCTCAAAGATGAAACACCCAAAATAATCCTAATCGATGCAACCTCTTTTCAACGATCTTTAATGATCTATTACAGCTCGCTTAAATCAGTTTTAGTTGGACAAACGTGCGAACATTTCATTGTGTCTGTTGTTTCTGCAAGGGAAGAAAACGAAGCCTATGAAGCTTACGACAACGATATTATTGATGATTATATAATTACTAATCCACTTTATGAAAAAAAACGTGCGGTTGTTGTTTGTTCTCATTTACTGACTAAGCTTGGCGTTGGCCTCAAAAAAAATGCCGCTTTAGACTATATTTATAACAAAGAGTCATATGCAAAAGATATTAGAGAAACGGTATTACATGGCTTAGAGCTTAAAGAAAGACTTAGGCTGTCTTTTGAAGAGAGTATTACCGATGTTGAACACTCTATCAGTCAAGCAACCGAGCAAATTAAACTCAAGCACAATGTTAATATTAACCTTGATGTGGTAAAAAACATTTTAGCGTCGATACGTTCAAATGAAATTCGACCCAGACTGGTGGAACTGCAAAGTAAAGCATTAGACTTGCTCAGCGGATTAATCAGTGATGTAGAAAATATAGCGCAAGAAAGTAATGACACGGTTCAGTCTGACAAAAGTGGACAAGCCCATCCGCCAACTTCTTTTAACAAGCTTTATAATGCAAGCAACGCAGATGTGATAAAAGAATTAGATAAGGTGCAAGAGGATAATAAATCAGCCGCTATTAATATTCTACTGGTGGAAGATGATCCCATCAGCATACATTTAACCAATACGTTGCTGCACAAATATAAACTCAACGTTCAAACCGCTAGTACCGGAAGAACAGCGTTGATTTGCCTTAATAATATACGTTTCGATATCGTTTTACTTGATGTGAGTTTACCCGATACCAATGGTTTATATATTTTAGGACAAATGAAACAAGGCAGTGGAAAAAATATTGATACACCATTAATCATGTTAACCGGTAATAAAAACAAGCAAATAGTAAAAAAAGCGATTGAATTAGGTGCAAAAGGTTATCTCATTAAACCGTTAACGCAGGGCGTTGTCGCTAAGCTATTTAAGGAAAATAACATTCCTTTAATTGAAAAAAGATAAATAATCGCGATCTTCAGTTAACGGATAATGCCATGAGAAACGGCCAAGTTTTCCATCAATTAATATTTCAAACAATAAGAAAATGTAGTGACTTATTATTGATAAAATCGTTTGTAACATGAATTTTAGTTAGTAATAATCTCTTACAAACTTTACAGCATCACTTAAAATTTTGCTGATATCTCGTCAGATACTCGAATAAATTCAGCATAAAGGTTATGGCTTAACGCTATAATCTCTGGTGCATTTTCTTCTTTAGCCAGTTGTTCCAATTGCTCGCAATAATGGCCTAATAATATCGCTCCGGCGCTGCGAGTCGACGATTTAAGCTTGTGCGCCAGTTCGGCAACACTGTGCCAATCTTTATCGGTAATGTGCACGGCTAATTCAGCTAATAATGGTTTACTATGTTGTTGATAAAAGTGTAAAAAGCTCTGTTGTGCTTCTTTATCATCGCCAAAACATTCAATTAATGCTGAGATATTGATTGCCGGCTGCTCTAACATTTCAGCGACTTGCTCATTGGTCAATTCAGCTGGTGAGTCTATTTTAAATTCATCTTCGAGTTCTTCCTCGATTAACCATTTACCCAGTAAAGCCTTTAAACTATCTAGTTTCATCGGTTTGGTGACGTAATCGTTCATGCCAAGCTTAATACAGTGTTCGGCTTCATTTCGCATAGCGTTAGCGGTGATTGCAATTATAGGTATTTGTGTGGTTCCGCTTTGTTCATTCTCTCGTACTTTTTGGGCAAACTCGAAACCATCCATTATTGGCATTTGACAATCAGTCATGATCAGGGCAAAAGAATATTGTGTCATTTTAGCCAATGCTTCCTCGCCATGGTTAGCAATGATGACAGCATAACCAAATAGATTTAGTTGGCGCTCCAATACCTGTTGGTTAAATACATTATCTTCAACAATTAAAATTAGCTTATTGCTGGCTTGTGCTTCAATAATACTCGGTATCGACAACGTCTTAATATCGTGTTTTTGACAACTGATTAGTGGATTTTTTTGCTCCATAATACGGGCAATGGTGAAGTATATTTTTTGTGGTAAAAATGGATTACTGGCTATTGTTGTCGCGTGTTCTGGGTAAAGTGGTAAGTCAAAGTCATGCCATCTTTCAAGAATAAGTATATTAATATCCTCATCACTATTATTGGGTAACTGCGCTTTAACTTCTGGCCAAAGGCTAATAACTTGTTCCGCTGAAATAATAATAAGATCGTAATTTTCAATAGCAATAAGTTTACTTAATTTTGTTGGCGAACTTGGGGCTAAATGACAATGTGCGCCAAGCTCTATTAAACCTTTCTGCAAAATACTATCGGTAATACCATCGTGAGCAATAAGTAAAATATTTAAATGGTAGAGTTTAACGTTTAGGGTCGATGTCTGTTTTTTTTCAGTTGCTACTAAGGGTAAATCGACATGGAATTCTGTGCCATCACCTATGATGCTCTGACAACTTATTTCTCCTCCCATCATAGTGGTTAGCTTTGAGCAAATAGATAAACCAAGACCGGTGCCGCCAAATTGACGATGAGTGCTACTGTCTGCTTGCGTAAAAGCATCAAATAAATGTATTTGTTGATCATCACTAATACCAATGCCGTTATCTTTAACGGTTAATCGAAATAATTTTTTGTCTTGGCTATTATCTAAATAATCAAGTTTAACCTCAATAAGACTTTGCTGTTGATCATTGCTGTGAGTAAATTTAATCGCATTGCCCAATAAATTAAACACAATTTGCCGTAACCTGATGGGGTCGCCTAGCATTGGCTCAGTCATGTGATGATTAGATGAACAAACCAGCAATAATTTTTTGCTTTGTAATTGCGAAGAAAGTAGCTCTGCAGCCCCCTCTATAATTTCTGTCCAGGTAAATGGAATTGACTCTAGGGTCATCTTTCCCGCTTCTATTTTTGAAAAGTCGAGCACGTCATTAATGATTTGTAATAACGCCCATGCTGAATCTTTGGCAACGTTTGCTAAGTGGTATTGATCATCATCTAGTTCTGATTGCTGCAATAGCTCTAACATACCGACAACACCATTCATCGGTGTTCTAATTTCATGGCTCATCGTCGCTAAAAATTGCGATTTAGAGTCGCTTGCCGCTTCCGCTGTTAAACGTGCTTGTTCTAATTCTTGTTGAGATTCTTTTAAGTCAGCTAATGTTTTTTCTGTTCTGTTACGTTGGTATTTAACATCAAGCAAGACATTAAGTGTTGCTTGACGAGACTGCTCTTTTTCAGCATCGAGTATTTCACGCTCTATTTCATTTTGCTTAATGTTGGTTATATCTCTGACGATACCTAACATGCTTACCGGTTCACCATGTTCATCGCGGGTAACCTCCGTTGATGTATTGATATACCTTAATTGCTTATCGGCTAATATTATTCGACATTCATAGTTATAAACTTCTAACTTATTTAAGGCTTTGAGTTGGTGTATTCTAAATTGATAACGGTCTTCTGGATGAACTAGGTTTACAATGAGTTCTGAGTTCAGTGGCGTAGAGTTCTTCTCAATACCTATTAATTCATGCATGCCATCTGACCAGTAAATAGCATCGTTTTTAAGATCTTTTTCCCAACAACCTAAATGGGCAATACGTTCAGCTTCTTTTAAAAACAACTGCTGTTTTAATAGCTTATCTTCATTGGCTTTTTGCCTTGTTATATCTTGATTTATTGCGAGAAAATGATCTACTTTACCGTTACGATCTCTGATCGGGGTAATGTCGGTAGTGCCCCAATAACAGCTGCCGTCTTTTTTCTTGTTGTATAACTGGCCGCTCCAGTGTTGGCTTTCAATAATTTTTTGCCAGAGCTGCTGATATTTCTCAGTGTTTTTGTGGCCAGAATCTAGAATATTGGCATTTTTACCTAAAACGTCTGTTTTTGAATAACCAGTTGTTTCGCTAAAGGCTTTATTGACATAAACAATTCTACCATTCAAGTTTGTGATCAATATAGCTGAATGACTTTGCTCAACGGCACTTTCCAGTACCAGTAGCCTGCCTTCTAATTGTTGTATTGTGCTTAGATCAGAGATAATGGCGGTAAAAATATTATCTTGGGATGTTTTGTGACTGCTTATCGCCACACGGGCTGAAAACTCCCGGCTATCACCCGCTTTAGCCTGCATAATTCTGAAGCTGTCGCATGCACTGCTATCATTTGTTATATGTTGGATCCATTTCTGTAGATGTTTTTTTTCATTTTGCATAAAAAACTCATTGAAAAACATCGCTTCTGCGCCTTTTCTATCAACGAGAAAAAGTAAGCCAGCGACTTTATTAAAGCGTAATATTTCTCCTTTTTTGTTGAAGGAAATAATAGCATCAGGCGCATTATTGAGCATAGAGTAAAGGTATTGCTCTGAATTGAAGATGACAGCGGCGCTACGTTTTTGCCAATAAAAAGCAATGGCTAAGATAAACAGGCTCATTAACGCCGTTTGAAATAGCTGCCAGAACAAGCCATAAACTATTTTCTGTTGAGATTGCAATACATCGACTTCACTAACTTCTGCGCCGATACCTAAACCTAAAGCACTATTCCATAACCAAGCGCCTAATACCGGTTCGCCACGATAATTTAGATAGCTTTTTTCACTGAAGCCCGCTTGGCCTTTTAATGCGGACTGAGCCAATTTAGTATAAATGAGGGGTTGTGTTTGATTATTTGCGCTAGTCGTTGATTTAGCTGGGAGCGTTAATGATATCGCTAAGATACTAGATTGCTCTTTCGTCAGTAGCCCCGCAGACCTTAGCTCTGGCTCAAATTGACTGGTTGTTAGTAAGCGCGCTTTGCTATCAAAGAAGTAAGTTTGTTCTGACTTCCAGAGACTGTGCTGCTGTACTGTTGTAGAAAAAGCGCCAAACGGATTTAAACGGATGGCGAGCGCTGCAATGACCTGTTGATCATTATCAAGTATTGGCGCAACAATGAAGGTTGTTGGATATTTTTGCTGTAATTTTCCCTGAGGGTTAATTAAAGGAATTTCAGATAAAAGTGGTGGAATAAAAACAAGTTGTTCAGTAAAAACTTCAGCAAGCCTTTGTGGGTATTGTTTAGCGATGATGTTTTGTTGACCAATTAAGCCAGCAGTCTTGGCACTGAGATTATTATAGTCAGGGGAAATAACATAAAACCCTTCGTTTTGCTCAGCGAGAAGATAAGGTTGTAGAAAAGCCGTCAAACTTTCACTGGCTTTTGCCATAGCTATTGAATCGCCACTCGCCTGGGCGGTAACTAACTGTTTGACTTGTTTGACAACAATAGGTGAGGTTGACCAAGCTTTTACCTTACTAAAATGAGATTTTATCCAGCCATTTTCTAATAAGTTATTACTGACTTTTACTCTTGCTGTTAAAATTTCTATTGCTTGGGTTTTTAGGGTGCTTTCAACTTTATTTAGGCTGTACCAACCTATTATTGTCGAGCCAATTAAAAAAAGCACTACGACAGCAGCAATGAGATACAGAGGCGATTTATATAAGTTTGCGTATCGTGACATAATTATTTAATCCATTCTTATAATTTTTATTTTGGCAGTCTATAACCCAGGATACTTTCTTTTCGATATTGAGCCTTGTTAGCGCTTATGTCACTTATGTTGTGATACTCGTCTAAGGCCGTTTATTTTTATCGATTGTCATCTTGTTATTTATTTATTAATGAAACGGTTAATGTATGTTAACCTTTTCATTAATAAACAATATTCTATCGTTCACCCTATAACTATAGAATATTTTAAGATAAATAGATGCCAGAAATTAAAATTATTACTGATAACTTCTCTACGATAAAATACTAGTAAAAGAGGGTTGTTGGAATGCTGCAGTGGTTCTGTTTGGAAATGTGTTTACACATTTTAGTCTTAATAATACAATTAAATTTCAATTAACTCCCAGGTGGAAGAGCGTATCTTTATTACATCAAAAATTCGATTGTTGCTCAATGAACGTGTTATGGGTTTTTTAGCACTTGTTTCTCTTTTTATTGCTCTCGCGCCAACGGTCGTGGCAAGTAATACTACCTTTTCTCAAGCTCAGGTTTTTATAGAATGGGGTATTCTGGTGCTATTTATTGTTGAATACGGAGTTAATTTTATTTTTGCATCAAGTCGTCGTATTTTTGTGCTGAATCCGTGGCGTATCTTAGACTTATTTATTATCTGTACGGGCTTGCTGTCCGTGATACCTATGGCAAATGAACATTTGCGCAGTATTCCCGCGTTAAGGTTACTGAAATTTATTCGAATGGCTTTATTTGGTTTTCGGATGAAGTTTGCGATGTCGCTCGATAACAGTAAAATTTCGCTGGTGTTATCGCCTCCAGTGCAATCTTTTAAAGCATATTCGTTAGTGGATAAAAACATTTGTGGTTACACTGAATTAACTTGGGGTAGCGTTGTGCAACGATTAAAGTCATCAAGTAATGACTGGTTATTTGCTATAGGACTTAATTCTGAGCAATTGACCGAGGTCGCAGACATACTTCAAGCCCCTAAATCAGCACTCGACATGCTCTTTAAGCATTCATTATATCCACGTATAGAGCGTATGGATGAATACACGGCTATTTTCCTTTGGAGTCCAAAAGTGGTAAAACTGTCGGATGATAGTGTGCCAACCATAGAACGTAGTCCTATTCTTTTATTGGGCGCTAACAACAACATTATTACCTTGTCTGGGACAGAGTCATCGCTAGTAAATGAAATTACACTGAATTTAACTGAGGTCGGTATTCCTGCACCACCACTGATGCAAACGACAAGTGCGCTTATTCGCGTACTAATAGCACAGTACACCGATGTTATTAGCACTTTAGAGCAAACACTTTTATACCTAGATAAGCATCAAAAACAATTAGGTGACAAAAGCTTTTTAGACCAAACCTTTCGACTACGTAATGAAATTACCAATGTTAGAGGTAACCTTAAACATTTTGCGTCAGTGGTTCATCAACTCGCTGAAAAGCCTCTTGCTATTAAAAGTTTTGAGGTTATGCCTCGACCTATTCTTACGGTACTAGCCGATGACGTTGATGGTTTATTTGATAGTGCTGATGACTTATTGACAACACTGGCCGCGTTAGTTGAATTGCGCATTAACATTTCTTCATTTCAAATGAACAAGGTCATGCGATTACTGGCCGTCATCACAACGATCACTTTAATCCCTACTATGGTTGGTGGTTTAATGGGGATGAATTTAATTGACAGTCCTTGGCATTTTACCTTATCTGAGATCACTTTCTTTGTTGGCGTGGCGATGTCTTGTGGTATTTATATTTTTGCCAGTAAAGGCTGGTTTCGTTGATTGATGAAAAAAGTTTCATCATTATTACGCTAGCGTATACACTTAAATTTATTGACAAAAATAGTTAAGTTATCAGCCTAATTAGGCTATCAACTATAAAACTGATTATCTATAGGGGCTAAGCATCAAACAACTGCCAGAAATTCAACAACGAATTGATATGGACCTACGACGTCGTTCGATGACGGGCATCGTTGTTTATGCGGTGATGTTGCCTGCTGTTTTCTGGCCATTTGACTTCCACACCGAAGAGCCCACTTTAAGTTTAGCCTTCGCTGTTATTATGCTTACTATTAGTGTTGTACGCCTTGCACATTGGTTTTTTAGCGACGCTATCTATAATTATTCTCCTAACTTGTGGCGTAATGGTTTCACTATTTTATCACTATTACATGCAAGTGTATTAAGCCTATTCTTTGGCTTAGCGATATATGACCCGCGTTTTACCCCTATTTTACATGTTACTATGCTCGCTATTGGTGGTATTGCCAGTAGTGCAATTGTTGCACTGACACCAAGGATATCACTGGCATTATTGAATCTAGGGATGCTTTTAGTACCTTCAATAATTGCGGGTTTTATTATTGATAATAAATTGCCCTATGCGCTTATGATCCTCGTCTATGTGGTATTTATTGGCTTAATGGGCGTACGCTCCTCACGGGAATACAATCGTTCTTTTGAAATTGAAACCCAACTCGATGGACAGAAAAAAATCCTAGAACAACTTAACAAAGTTGATGTACTCACTAATATTTATAATAGGGGATATTTCAATAGTGAATTTGAACGCCAATGGCAAATGGGTAGCCGCCATAAAATTTCAACAGCATTGATGCTAATAGATGTTGACCACTTCAAGGTATTTAATGATCACCATGGACATTTATGTGGTGATGCCTGCCTTATTCATGTCGCTAATCTGATGAAGCGACATATTAAGCGGACAACAGATCTTGTTGCACGCTTTGGTGGTGAAGAGTTTGTGGTGTTACTTTCAGGGTATAGCGGCAAAGATGCAATAACGCTTGCAGAAAAAATTCGACTCTCAATCGAAAGTACGCCGTTTAATTACGAAGGTAATGAACTGTATGTGACGATAAGTATTGGCGTCGCCTCTACTATTCCAGACAGCCAAAGTGATAAAAAAATCCTTTTAGAAGCAGCAGATAAGGCCATGTATAACGCAAAAAGGGCGGGGAGAAACCAAGTGTTTTCAACCATTGAATTGTTGAACTAAGCCATTACAGGCGAGTATAGCCAATTTTTAATCGCTTGCTTTGAGTAATAGCTACCTTCTGATAGTACAATTAATCTTGTCTCTGATAATCGAGTTGTACTAAGAAAAGCGAGTTGATGACTCGAACTGTCTACATCAACTCTGTTCTATGAAATTGCCATTATTTTACACTAGCTTAATGGTGCCAGCAGCGACCCTAAGATATCGTCCGTTAAACTCAGTTTATTATCACTGACTTCTTCAGATAACAAGGCTTTGGCAAGTTCTGCTTTATTTTGCTGTATTTTTTGAATTTTCTCTTCTATTGAATTTTCTATAATATATTTATAAACAAAAACAGGTTTATCTTGTCCAATTCGATACGCTCTGTCAGTTGCTTGATTCTCTACTGCAGGATTCCACCAAGGATCAAAATGAATCACAGTATCGGCAGCGGTTAAGTTTAAACCAACACCACCAGCACGTAAGCTGATCAAAAACACCGGTACTTCACCTTCTTGGAATTTATCGACCACGGCTTGTCTATTGGTTGTTGAACCGGTTAATTTTACAAAATCAATACCTTCAGCTACCAATTCATCTTCTATCAAAGCAAGCATACTGGTGAACTGAGAAAAAATTAATATTTTACGACCTTCAGCAATTTGCTCGGGTAGTGTTTCCATTAAGTAATCAAGCTTGGCTGATTGGTTTACTTTTTTAGCACCTTCAAGTGATAATAACTTAGGGTGATTACACACTTGTCTCAGTTTTAATAACGCATCTAATACTTCTATCTGACTACGCTTTAAGCCTTTGTCAGCAATGATATCTTTTAAACGACTGTCCATCGCTAAACGCACCGATTCATAAAGCTCTGCTTGCTGACCTTCAATACGTAATTTTTGAATGATTTCAGTTTTTGGCGGCAACTCAGTGGCTATTTTATCTTTGGTTCTGCGTAAAATAAATGGCTTGATGCGTTGGTTTAATAACTGCTTACGCTCTTGCTCACCATGTTTTTCTATCGGGGTTCTAAAGAGTTTAGTAAATTGTCTTTGGCCGCCAAGAAAACCGGGTAATAAGAAATTAAATTGTGCCCAAAATTCACCTAAATGATTTTCCATCGGCGTACCGGTCAAACATAATTTATGCTGGGCTTTTAAGGTTAAAAAGGCTTGGTATAATTTTGTTTTAGTGTTTTTTATATAGTGAGCTTCATCGAGCACCAGGTAATAAAATTTTTGCTGGCTATAAAGTGCTAAATCTTTAGTAATTAATGCATAGCTGGTGATGATAATATCGACTTGGTTTTCAAGCCCTTCAAAACAATCAAAATGCTGCTGGCGTTTACTGCCGTGTAAAACGCGATAAGAAAGTTGTGGGGTAAATTTTTCTATTTCATTTGCCCAGTTAAAAATAACACTGGTTGGTGCCACAATGAGCACAGGCTTAGTAAGGCGGCCTTGTTGTTTTTCAATTAACAAGTGCGCTAAGGTTTGAATCGTTTTACCTAAACCCATATCGTCAGCCAAAATACCATTTAACTGATACTCGCGTAAAAACTGCAACCAGTTTAGCCCTTGATGCTGATATGTTCTTAGGGTGGCATTCAATCCTTCGGGTACAGGAACCGTAGTAACTTGTTGGAAGTCTTTCAGTTTGTCAGCCAAACTTCTTAATTTACTGGTACCTGTCGCTATCATTCCTTGGTCATCTAACATCGATAACGTTTGATGTCCTTGAAAACGTGACAGCTCCATGGTGCCATTTTTATTTAAGGCATTGGGCATAAATAGCTCAATAAACTGTTTTAATATCGGTTGGACACTTTGATAACGTAAGGCGACAAAATCTCCGTTTTCTAAATCAACATAAATAGGTGAGTCAGGAGAGATAAGTTTTTCTTTTTCGCGGTCAAGTAACGCCGACTTAGGAAGCTGTTCAATGGCGCCAAGCAAAATAGGAAAGGCGGGCATTTTTTTACCATCAATGGTTAAGTTTAACCCTAATGAGAAAAAGTCGTGGTCATCGGTTTGGATAACTTCTGCATCAAAAACACTGTCGGTAGCGAGTGCCTTATAATAAAAGTCATCAGTAAACGTTATCTGCCAGCCCAAATTTTTAAGCGGTTGCACTTCTTGGTGCAAAAAATGATGCCAAAGATAGCGACCTTGCATCAGCATTGAAAATTTAGGGGTCTTATCTTTATTTAAGTAGTCTTCATTGGTAAAAGTATAACGCTTAGCTTTGGGCTGAACGGTAAATTTTAACGTCGTTAACTTATCAATAACTGCTTGTTCAAAGGTTAAATCTCGATACAGTTTTATTTTTTTATCATTTTCATTTTCATTATCATTATCACTCGCACTTGAGTTTTTTGGGGTAACCGTAACACTTTCATTATGCGGGTTGACTAAATTGCCTTGATAGGAAAAATTAACTTTGACAAAACCTGATTGTGGATCTGCTTCACGGGGTGTTGAAAAGTGTAAATGGACTTCTGGCTTGGTCAACTCTTGTGAATATTCTGTTTTGGGTTTAGGCAAACGCTGCACAGCATCACCTAACGACATTGATAACTTATTCATTACCCAAGGTAATTTATCTTCTTCGAAAACAGGTGAATTGAGTAAGTCTGCTTCAAAATTACATTGTGTATTGGTATTAATTTTACCAAAGCAATTATTCTTTTCATCATAATAACAAAGCGGCTGTGCTTTGATGATAAGAATACTGGTCGAGGGCTCCATGAAGACAAGTTTTAAGGTGTGTAACTTGTTATCAAGGGCTATCCACTGCCACTGAGCTTCTAATGGTTCACCCAAAGTAACTGCTTCATTTAAGTCGTAGCTTGTTTGCCAAAAACAGCGATTGGTTTTGATAATGCGTTCGAATAAATCAAAATACTTAATGTTATCGCCATATTGGTTAGTACGGATCAACTCGGTAAGTACAGCAACATCATCGTTGTTTGCATAAGCACTATTTATCAGCGAACTGGCAGAAAACTCACTGCCAAGTGAACTACTCCATCCACCGCTATTTTTGGGTCGAGCTGATTTAATGCCTAAAGTGAAATAGTCATCTTCGTTATAACTGTTAGGCTTTAAAAAGTACAATAACGATTTTTGTTGGCTATTAGGCTGGTATCTACTGGGTTGAGCTTGAAAACGACTAAGCCATTTATCAATGACTTTTTCAGAAGTCGCAATACTGTTTTGGTCAAAATGTTCGTGAATAAAACACTGCGCTAACGCTGCACCATGCTTACAATCTCGACCAATATAACAATCGCAATAACTGGCAATACCATCATTCTTAATATTTAGCACTAAACGGGTTAAATAAGTACTTTGGCGAGAGCGTTCACTGTAAACGACACCACGAATTATTTCACCATCAAGGGCGCAGGTTTTAATGCCTTTCGCCTGAAAAATACGCGTTCCTTTTTTCCATTCATTTTTGGCAAAGTGTTTTTCAAGTAATTCAGGTGTAAAAGTGTTTGTAGCCATAAGTTTTTAATTATTAAGAATTCAAATAGGTTGTGAATGGATAAATTAGTTTGATATCACTTCTCAAGAGAATAAAAATATCAAGAGGATGATAAATATACATTAATTCAACAGCACTTTCAGGACTTACTGCTAATCGTTAATCATTTATTATATCATCTCAATAGTATCACTGAGAATTAAAACCTTCAATTTGTCTTAATAGTTGTAATTAAAGGGTAATTTTTTTATGAAAGCTCATCTTAAGCACCAAGGCTTAATATAAACACAGGTATCATTTATTCTAAGGGCTATTGGATAGCTGATTATTTGTAATAAAATGGCAAAATCGATAAGTGTTGGTTGCAACTTATGTGGTTAACGATTGTTTATGGGAGTTAAGTAGTCGCATTGAAATATGATCGATGGCGACATTAAGTAAAGCGGTGCACATGATAAGAATTAATGCATTACTGTAGCGTATTTCACTGAAATTACTGTCGATATAAAAACCTAGTGTCATAATACCTAAAATACCAAAGACGGCAGTTTCACGGACGATTATCTCGAATCGATAAAACAATAAAGCCATCATATTGGGATAAATGCTTGGCATTATGTGGTAGTTAAACTTATTTAACGTGCTTATCTGCATCAGAGGGGGCGCTATGGCGTTACTTTGTTGAACCGTTAAGTAGGCGATAACACTGCCATTATGTATGGCTAGGGCAAGAATAGCAGGTAACATCGACGGGCCAAGTAATATTAAAAAAATAAACGCTAAGATATATTCAGGTACTGAACGACCTATGAGTAAAATGAACTGACCCAGGTACACAAGTGGCCCAGGCCATAAATGCTTACTCGCAATGGCATGGGCATTTAAGGTAACAAAGTGGCTAGCCGCTAATGCCAACAAGGCTAAGGTTAGGGTCGATATCGCCCCAGGAATAGCCTGCAAAGTGATAATGTCACTAAACCAAGTGTAAAGTAATGACCATTGCACGTCGGCAAAACTTAAGGTGTTTACTAACGCAGGGGGAATAATATCTTGGCTAATAAAACGTACCAGTAAACTGCTATCTAGCGTAGGGATTTCTACCAAGGTTATACAAGCAACAACAAGATAAATCCCTAATAATTTAGGAGGGCACCAATAACGAATCGTGCCAATAAGCGCAATGAATATTATCAGTAATGCCGCGCCTTCACTGTAGTTTCCTTGTTTAAAAGCGGTTTCTAAATAATAGCCCAACGTGGGCATACCAATAAATCCTAGTACAGCGCTACTGCGCAGCGCACATTCAAAACGGTAGCGTGTGTAGGTAATAAGTTGCGGTAAAACTTGAGCTATTTTACCGTAGGTATAACGGCTAATAATATCTGCCCTGCTGTCAATACTCTCTAATGGACTGTCTGACGATTGATTTATTATATCGTGAAATACTCGAGCAAAAGTGCCAGCAAAGGGAATGGCTATTGCTAAAATTCCTGTTATGGGCGAAAGACCAAAAACTTGTAAAAATAACAGCGCCCAAAAGATTTCATGAATAGCGCGTAAAAAAGCACAGCAGCCAGATACTAAAGGGTGTTGATAGATGAGTGCGAGAGGAGCGCCGATTAGCAGTCCTAAAGATACACCAATAATGGCAAAGTTAAGGGTTTGAATAATCGCTTGAAAAAGGTATTCAGTGGCGAAAAAGTCAGCATGTATCAAGCCTTGAGCCATAAGCGATAACTCAAGTAAAGGGTCGAAATTAACAATTTCTATATCAGCAAAAGGAATAATAACTACGGCGATAAACCATATTGATAAGGTGACTTTTTGCCAATACCCTAATGGGTAAACTGTATTTTGTAGTAATGCCATAAAAATAAACCTACGCGACGGCGTCAGTTTGATAAAGTTTGCTGATCTGCTGTTGGTTAATTGACTGTTTTTTGCTGTCGAGTACCAACCGACCTTTATCTAAGGCGATAACACGATCGAAAGCGCTCATTGCCAATGCACGGTCGTGTACGACCATAATGACACTTTTGTGGCGAGCTAATATTATTTCAAGTAACCGTGACGCCATTAATGGGTCAAGTGCTGAGAAAGGTTCATCGCCAAGAAATATATCTTGTTGTTGATATAAAGCTCTTGCTAAGGCGACACGTTGTCTTTGCCCACCTGAAAGTTTATCTACTGACTTGGCTAAAGGCTCGTCTAGTTCTAACTGCTGACAAAGTAGACCAATATTGCGTAAGTCTTGTTTAAAAGGTCTCATTAAGTTAATAAGATTAAATAACCAGTGGTGGCGAGCTAAAGCACCCATAAATATATTGTGGAAGATACTTAAGTTATCGACTAAGCCTTGGCGCTGAGAACAAAGCGCTGCGCTGGTTTGTAAACGCTGATACAAGTGGTGCAGTAGAGACGATTTTCCTGCACCAGAGGGACCAATAATCGCAACTTTTTCACCTTTATTTATCGTCAGGCTTAGATCAAAGATTACTTGAGTAGCCCCTTTACGCTTAGCTGTATTGTTGCTGGCTGTTTTTTGATGATAAAGGTTTAGGTTGTCGATGGTTATCATTAATCGATAAGTCCTATCTTTTTAGCCACCGTTAATATTGGCTCAAAATCTTTATTTTCAGCGTTGATAAAAGAAGAACGTGGAAAGCTACTCAGTAGCTCAGGGGTATTCATATTGAGAAGTGCCGCCTGCACTTTATTTGCAAAGCCTTTGCCAAATTCAGCATCAACATTGGCGTGTATCGTCCATTGATAATCAGGGTAGGTAGGGGTTTCCCAAATAACACTAACTTTATTGGTGTCTATTTTTCCTGCGCTAAGTGCACTTTGCCATACTTTATAATTAACAGCACCAACTTGGTAAGCGCCCGCTTGAACTTGAGCAATAGTGCGGCTATGGTCACCAGAAAAACCAACACGTTTAAACGCTTGTTGTGGCTTTTTAGCTAAATGTTGCTCAATAAAATATTGTGGCATTAATCGACCTGATGTTGAGCCTTTTGAGCCGAAGGTGAAGGTTTTATCATTTATATCAGGGAAGTTTTCGTTGATCGTTAACCCCGTACTGTGGTGAGCGATAAAATAGCTTTTAAAGAACTGATCTTCATAGCCTTGAGCAATCGCTTGTGATCCAGGCACTAAAATTCGGGCTTGTACACCAGATAAACCGCCGAACCAAGCGAGTTGAACCTGGTTGTTTCTAAAGGCTGTTACGGCGGCAGAGTAAGACTTTACCGGTAGGTATTTTACCTTAACGCCAAGTTCCTTTTCTAAATACAAGGCTACTTTTTCGAAACGGGTTCTTAATTGAGATTCGTTCTCATCAGGGATCGCGGTAAAAGTAAAGTGTGTAGCGATAACGTTGACACTGACTAATAGGCTTAGTATTAACGTTAATGATGTTATCATAGTGGTCAGTATTTTCATTATATCTCTAGTTATTCTTAACCCAATAGTAACGTCAATGTGATGATAATCTTTGTTATATTGATGCAGGGAAATTATGGAAGTTTGATGACGTATTATTACTTAAAAAATAATGATTCACACGCTTTTGCGCAATTTAATCCTTACTCAATATAAAACACCACTAATCAGTATTCATTATTTAAAATATCTACCTGTGTCTATTTACTTGAAACTCAATACACTCAGCAGTAATACTAAAAGCATAACTAAACCCTACCTTTTTACACTCCTTAGCTAAACCTTAAACACTCACTATCAGCTGCGTTTTAATTATTGTGTTTATTTGTTCGGTATTAACTTGATTGTTAATAAGTCGATACCTCCAATGGGGGGTATTGTTATTAACAATGGGGGTTTTCCCTGATGGTCATACCAGTACCAAGACTCTACATTGGTAACAACACATTTACTTTTAGATGTGTACCAAAAATAATAATTAAGTGCTCTATCCTAGAGTAGCTTAAAAAACTTAAGACTATGTGGAGCCAAAAATGAAAAAGAAATTAATAAGCTTAATGATTTCATCTTGTATTGCACTGCCAGCTATTGCTGGAGAAGACAATGTACTTAGTAATATTATCGTTAGCCTAGATGCTAGTCAAATCGCCAGTGTTGCTGATTTTATCGACGATTACGCTATATCGACGAAACATACATATAGCCATGTTTTTACTGGGTTTTCTGCAACAGTTCCGTCGAAATTACTTGCCCAGTTAAGTCAAGATCAACGCGTTTTGAGCGTTTCAAAAGACGGTCGAGTTCACGCAACAAAAAGCACTACAAATCAAGCGGCAGCTTGTAGTTTCTTATTTGGTTGTCAGACTAGTCAGCAAGAGACTCCTTGGGGAATTAGCCGTATAGGTGCAAATACCGATGAAAACACTGGGCAAGGTGTCCATGTTTACGTTATTGATACCGGTATCGATTCTGATCACCCCGATTTAGCCAGCAATGTCTCAAATGGTTATAGTGTTGAAATGTGTCTTGGTTTAGGTTGTTCAAATAATTGGGATGATGATCAAGGGCATGGTACACACGTTGCCGGAACTATTGGCGCATTAGATAATAATCTTGATGTTATTGGCGTGGCTCCGTCTGTTACTTTACATGCGGTTAAAGTATTAAATGCAGCGGGTAGTGGTTCTAATTCAGGTGTTATTGCTGGTATTGATTGGGTAACACAGCAGGCTGAATCATTAGGCGTAGCGGTTGTTGCTAACATGAGTTTGGGCGGCGACGGGTCTAAAACCGGTACCTGTACCAATGACGGTTTTATCGGTAATGATAACTTTCATCGCGCTATCTGTAATGCGAAAAATCAAGGGGTTATTTTTGCTGTAGCAGCAGGAAATGACAGTGCAGATGCTTATGGTTCGACACCTGCAGCTTATGACGATGCGGTGATAACGGTTAGTGCAACGGATATAAATGATGATTGGGCTGGTTTTTCAAACTGGGGCAACGGCACAGCTAGTTGGACTAGCCATCAATCTGCGCCCGTCGCTATTGCAGCGCCTGGCGCGAATATTTTATCGACCAAAAGTGGTGGTGGCACGACGACTATGAGTGGTACATCAATGGCCGCTCCTCACGTTGCCGGTGTTTTAGCGCTTTATTTAGAATCTATATCACTAAACCCTGATGGCAGTGCTTTTGGCGCAGCAAGAGATTGGTTACTTTACAACAGTGAGTCTAATGCTAATTTAACCAATTCAACGGGTCAGCCTCATCAAGAAGATTTTCTTAATGCTGAAATCTTGAAATAAAGTAGTAAATATAAATAGGTAAAATTTACGCATCTTGTCAGGGTGTTTGCTTAACTTGAATTTAATTCAAAGACATTCTGCCAAGGTTAGTCAATTTTACTAACTTACCTTGGCAAAAATAGGCTAAAATATCCTTACTTATTTTAGCGTTGAGCCCTTTATCTTAATGACCTCTATTTCAACCCCAGCCCAGTTTACCGAACTTGGTCTTATTCCACCTTTATTAGCTCGATTAACTGAGCTGGAATATCTGCAGCCCACGCCTATTCAGGCGCAAGCTATCCCAAGTGTTTTAGCGGGACGCGACTTAATTGCAGGGGCAAATACCGGTTCGGGTAAAACAGCCACTTTTGCACTGCCACTTTTACAGCACATCTTTTTGCAACAGCCCACAGATAAAACCTTAAGTAGTAAGAGTAATAAGGGTAATTATGTTACTGGGCTAATTTTGGTGCCAACGCGTGAGCTTGCCAAACAAGTAGCTGACAGCATCAAATCTTATGCTGCGCATTTTAATGGTGCGATTAAAACTGTCGCTGTTTTCGGTGGTGTATCTGTGAATACACAAATGCTAGCATTACGAGGTGGCACCGACATTTTGGTGGCAACGCCGGGCCGATTACTTGATTTAATTTCAACTAATGCCATTAAACTCGATTTGGTTAGCACCTTAGTGCTTGATGAAGCCGATCGGATGTTAAGTTTAGGCTTTACCGAAGAGCTATCTGCGCTATTAGCCTTATTGCCAAAGAAAAAACAAATATTATTATTTTCAGCAACCTTTCCTGAGCAAGTAAAAGCGTTAACCCAAGAATTACTTAACAACCCGATTGAGATACAAGTTCAAAGTGCCGATGCGAGTACGCTAGTTCAGCGTGTTTTTACCGTTAACAAAGGCGAAAAAACAGCAGTGTTAGCACATTTAATTGCAGAAAATGAATGGCGACAAGCGCTTATCTTTGTTAATGCTAAACACCACTGTGAGCATTTAGCTGAAAAACTTGCTAAACGCGGTATTACCGCGGCAGTGTTTCATGGTGATAAAGGCCAAGGCGAACGTAGCCGAGTGCTTGATGGTTTTAAAGCCGGCGAGATTGACGTGTTGATTGCCACAGATATAGCCGCTCGCGGACTAGACATTGAAAAACTGCCAGTAGTCATCAATTTCAACTTACCAAGAAGCCCGTCAGACTATATGCACCGTATTGGTCGAAGTGGCCGTGCCGGTGAAGTAGGTTTAGCCTTATCATTGATTGACCATGAAGACTTTCATCATTTTAGTGTCATTGAAAAGAAAAATAAAATTCGTCTTGAACGCGAACAAGTTAAAGGTTTTGAAGCCGATGAAGTCAGTAGTGATTCAATCACTGCCGCAGAGAAACCCATGGCAAAGCCTGAAGGTACCGGTAAGAAAAAGCGTAAAAAGAAAGCTTCGGCTAATACTATAAACGCTGATATTTGGGCAGGACATGGCGAAGCAGAATAAAAGTGGGTAAGTTCGCAGCTGGATAAATTTTCAGACGACTGAGTTAATATCTCGGTAAACAAATAAAACATCAATCATTAATTTGGTTGGTGTTTTTTTGTTTAATGTTTATGTGTTTTTATTGCTTAACCCTTTGAAAAATATTGGCGCATTAGAGCTTTAGCTATTTAGCGTTAATTTTTTAAGAAGTCAGTGCAGGGGATTTCCCTGATTCAACTAAGGGGAAAACCGGATAGTTTGTTTTTTTCATTTATGGGAATTTAACCGGGTGAATATAAAACTCAATCTAGTCAAAAATAATAACAAAATGACTAGATAACTGTTAATCCAAAGTGAGAAATTTATTATGTCAAAATTTTTTAAAAAAAATGGTACGCACTTATTTATTGCTGTTGCGTTAGGCGCAACGTCGACTTTTAGTGCGGCTCAATCGGTGATTGTCGAATTAGCGCAAGCGCCAGCTGCTCACAAAATTTATAAAGCTCGTAAGGCTGGAACACCTTTAACTAACGAACAAATTCAATCTTATCGCAGTGATTTAAAAGCTCAGCAAGATAATTTTTTAGCACTTTTAGAATCACGTGGTATTGACGCACAAGTTGAATCAGCTAGCTTAGCGATGCCAGGTGGCAATGCGTTATCGGTTGACTATAGATACACTTTGGTTTTTAACGGGGTCACTATCGATGTTAATGATGCGTCAATCGCAGTTTTGTCAGCCTTGCCAGAAGTTAAAAAAGTCCATCAGGTTAGGGAGTTATCGCCAAGTCTTGATAAAAGTACCGCTTACACTAAGGCCCCCAAATTATATGGGCAGATAGCTGAGCTGGGCAGTTATGATGATCACCGTGAAGGTTTTGAAGGTCAAGGGGTATATATCGCCGTTATTGATACCGGTATTGATTGGACTAACGCGATGTTTGGCGCTGATGCCACACCGCCTCGCCATGGTGCACTGCCGCCACTCGCTGCTGCTAATAACAATAAGGTTGCTTACTACTTGCCTATTACCGGCGAAGCGATGGACGCTTTTGGTCATGGTACTCACGTTGCCGCAACGGCTGCTGGTTATTTAGGTTATGCACCCGGTCCTGATAGTTTACCCAATACCGCTGATGATATAGCGGTTCATGGCGTAGCGCCTCAAGCACAATTGATGGGTTATCAAGTGTGTAATGTTGCGGGTCGTTGTCTTTCTCCAGCGACTATTTTAGCGCTTGAAGATGCGGTTTCTCCGCGTAGTTTAACTGGCTATGCTAAACCGGTCGCTGATGTTATTAATTTAAGTCTTGGCGGCGCAGGCGGTCCTGATGATTCAACGGCCGTTGCTGCCAGTAATGCTGCGCTAGCGGGTGTTGTTGTGGTTGCTGCTGCCGGTAACGATGGTCCAGGTGAAAGCACGCTTGGCTCTCCTGCCGCCGGTCGCCATGTCATTGCGGTTGCAGCAAGTAATGATCCGGGGGTTATTCCTAATAGTGTTGAAGTACTTAATGAAGCAGGTACCGCTCCGGATGCAAGTGTTGGCGCTATGTCCGCGGCGTTATCATCTGACTCAAATGCTAAACAACCGATCACGGCTCCACTTGCAGGTCGCTACGTATTTGCCGGACTCGCTGATACGCCAGAGCAAGTACCGGTTACTGTCGCCGGTAATATTTGTTTAGTTAAGCGTGGCAGTACGGCTGAAGCCGCAGATAATGGTACAGGTTTATTTGCTAATAAAGCGGCTAACTGCCAGGCAAAAGGAGCTATTGCTACTGTCGTCTATAACAGTGAAGCAGGAGATCTTGGCGCAGTATTAGCGCCAGCAGCAACACCCGTAGTAACAATTTCTGGTACTAACGGCAATATTTTACAATCACTAGGCTATGACAGTGCAGGTGTTTCTATGCGTTCGATTCAGCTAAACCCGATGGATCCAAGTATGTTCGAACCCGGTATTGCTGGCTTTAGTTCTCGTGGTCCAATTATCGGTTTGGGGCAAATCAAAGCAGATTTAGCCGCGCCAGGGGTAGCTATATTAGCCGCGACAACTAAAACAGGTCCTCCGGTTGCTTCAATGGCTGATGCGAGTGGTTACACGCAAGCGAGCGGTACAAGTATGGCTTCACCCCATGTTGCCGGTGCTGCCGCTTTGGTTCGACAGGTTAACCCTGATTGGTCGGTAGCAACAATAAGAGCTGCCTTGATGAATACCGCTACCAACCCACGTTATGGTGATGGTACACCAAAAGCAGATAACGAAAATAATGACAGTATTCTTGCACAAGGTGCTGGATTAATTGATGTTTATGCAGCAGCACATGCCAAAGCTATCATGGGTGTTACCGGTGATGGTGTTATTGAACCTGAATTTCTTGCCAGTTATTCCTTTGGTACTTTACCGGTGATTAACAACCGTATTACTCATCATGAACCAGTAACCGTGACCTTAAAAGGGCTAGATGCAGGTGAGGTAACTTACCAGTTAAGTGTCGCTAATAACCGTGAGCTGGAAATTGACGGGCTTGCTGTTGAGTTATCAACCGATACATTGACCGTTAACGCGAATGGGGAAGTTACTTTTGACGTTAATGCGGTTATCGACGGTGATAAAGTCCGTAATACTTGGATTGAACGTGGTAACAATGATATTTCACATTTGCAAATGATGTGGTATGTCATTGCTGAGCGAGCCGATGGCGGTGAAACATTACGTATGCCATTCTATTTAAAACCAACCATGTCAGAACCTGCTGGAGTTGTTGGCAATCAGTCTACCGCTTATCAAGGGACATTATTAGCCGGTGATAATAACGCAGCAGCCGTTGCGGGTGTTACTTACCAAGACTATCCAATTGATGTAGATGGCTCTGTTTTTCAGTTAACCGCTGACTTAAACTATACAGGCAACGGGGTCGATGATATTGATTTGTTTTTATTAGATCCAGCCGGTAACGAATTAGCCAAATCAACGAATAGTGGCGAGCCTGAGCACATCACTGCATCAGTTTCTATGGCTGGTACCTATATCGTTCGTGTCTCAGGTTGGGCTAACGCGCCGGTTGATTATGACTTAGTGGTCACTAAAGCATTGGGTGGTTTAGCGCCTACTTTAGCGGCACCTGCTGCTGACTACACTAATAATGATGATCAAAGTGTTGATTTCGATGGCAATATCACTTTATCGTGGACCGCTAATGGCGGCGAGTCTGGCTTTGAAATTGAACACTCTACGGATGGTGTCGACTTCTCGCCGATTGCATTGGTTGATGAGATGACCTCGAGCTATAACGTGGTTAATGCCGCTAATGGATTGAATCATTACCGCATGCGTGCCTTGTTTGATGGCCGTATTGGTTATTATGTCTCAATGCCAAGTGAATCTGTGGCAGTGCTAGTAGACCGTCGAAGCCAAGAAGATATAACTGCAGATATTCATACAACAATGTCTAATGTTAACTTAACAACCGGTGTTTTTAGTCTTGATTTATCGATGACAAACGACAGTGGCAACGATTATATACCTAACATCGAGTTAACGGTGTTTGATATATATTCAAATAGCGGAAATGTTAAAGTGATTAACGCGGATAGTGGCGGTGGTAGTCATGGCGATTTTGATTACTCAAAACAGCTTGGCAGCGATGAAGTTTTTTCTTCGCAAGAAATGACGGAAATAAGAACGCTTCAGTTTTCTAATACTCCAACTGAACTGTTTAGATTTAAAGTTAAGGTAACAGCTTATAAACAGCGTCAATCGACAACCACTAACGCGGCAGAAATTCAAGCGGCAGAAGTTGCTTCCGAGCCAAGTTTACAACAGCAAGTTATCCAGGTGATAGTTAATCCGTTAACGGGCAGTGTTGTTAGTGAGTTAGTAAATGATACCGCTAATACTTTACCGTAAACTTCATCGACCCTAAGTAGCAACAGCGATGGTTTAAGCCATAATGTTGTTAAGTTAAGAGCCACCCTAGTAGGGTGGCTTTTTTTTAGTGGCTAGTGTGAAATTGTTGATATAGTTTGTTTTTATAGCGTTTTTGACTTTCTGTTATTAATATCACTCTATGTTACTATCGCTGTATTAAATGGAATTAAGTTAATTTAACGAACTACCTTAATACAGTGTTTACTTCAAATGAGATGTTATCTTCATGTTAAGTATAGTGAGTTCATATGTTCGATGTTAAGCGCTCCCGCCTGTTAAAGGCGATAAAAATCATCCCCAAAAACTATGGGTATGCTTTCTTTTTGTTAACGCAGATATTATTTTCAAGCGACACATTGTCAAATAGTGACTTTACCGCTATTTTTGAAAAACATAGTGCGGTTATGTTAATTATTGAACCTAAAACCGGCAATATTCTTAAGGCAAATTCAGCGGCTCATCATTTTTATGGTTTTGCAAAGAAAGAGTTAGAGTCACTGTCTATTCAAGATATTAACTTGTTGAGTGCAGAGCAAGTTGCTTCAGAAAGAGCCTTAGCTAAATCAGAAAATAGAAATTATTTCATCTTTAGACATAAAATTAGCAATGGTGATATCAAAACAGTGTCGTCGTATTCCATTCCGATAAATTTTAATAGTCAAGCGGTACTGTTTTCCATCATCCAAGACGTAACAGCGGAAAGGAAATATCAGCAAGCGCTATGGCATTACCAAAGTAATTTAGAAAAACTGGTCGACAAACAAGTTAGCCAAATAGATAAAACTAAAAAAGACTTAATACAACTATTAGTGATTGGTATCTTATTATTATCTACCTTGACCTTCTTTTTACTCTTTATGCTAAAACGAAAAAATGAAGCCGAAGCACAGCGCTCATTAATCGCCCAAATAGTAGAGCAAAGTCCGGTCTCAATTCAAACGACAGACCTCAATGGTATTATCACTTATGTTAATAAAGAATTTATTAACAGTTCCGGATTTGAAGCAACTGAAGTGATTGGTAAAAAAACAAATATTCTTAAATCGGGATTTCATCAGACCAGTTTATATGAAAACTTATGGGCAACGATAACATCAGGCAAACACTGGGCAGGGGAATTTTATAATCAGCGAAAAAACGGTGATAATATTTGGGAAAAAGCCAATGTGTATCCTCTAAAAGACGCTAAAAATAAAATCACTAGTTATGTGAGTATTAAAGAAGATATTACCCAAATTAAGCAAGATGAAAAGCAGCTCAGACTCGCTTCAACCGTATTTAAAACCGCGACAGAAGCTGTGATGGTTACCGATGTAGATAATAATATTGTTGCAGTTAATCAAGCCTTTATATTAATTACTGGCTACGAGGAACAAGAAGTCTTAGGTAAAAATCCGGCTTTGTTAAGCTCAGGGCATCATGATAATGAGTTTTACCAACGAATGACTACAGATCTAGAAAACTTGGGACAATGGCAAGGTGAAATCTGTAATCGACGGAAAAATGGTGAGGTTTTTTATGAATGGTTGTCTGTTACTGCTTTGAAGGATGAGTTTGGGCAATTAGAGTCTTATGTTTCATTATTTAGCGATATTACTAAACGTAAAAAGGCCGAAGATAAAATATATCGCCAAGCCAATTATGATTCATTAACCGGTCTCGCCAATCGGAATTTACTCGTCGACAGGTTTGAGTATACTTTAGAAATTGCTCAACGGGACAAGAATAGGGTTGCGATATTTTTTATTGATTTAGATGGCTTTAAGAATGTCAATGACACCTTTGGCCACGCTAAAGGAGATCTGCTGCTAAAATTAACCACACAGCGCATCAAGGAAACCGTGAGAAAGGCAGACACCGTGAGTCGTTTAAGTGGTGATGAGTTTGCAATAATCTTGTCGGGGGACAATAGTGTCTTTAGTTGTGAAAAAATTGCCAGTCAGATATTGGATAAAATTGCCAAGCCATTTCAATTAGTAGAAAGAGAAGCTTATGTTACCGCAAGTATAGGTATATCGATATTTCCAGACGATGGCAGCACATACGAAGAGCTATTAAGCAAGGCTGATAGTGCTATGTATAAAGCCAAAGAAAAAGGTAAGAATAATGTGCAATTTTTTACCAAAGAAATGGATGTTAAGGCCCAACAAAGAAGATATTTAGAAGTTGAGTTGCGCAAGGTTATTGTCAACAATGAGTTAATTTTACATTACCAACCGATTCATCAAGTCAGTACCAATAAAATTGTTTCTGCTGAAGCCCTAGTTAGATGGCTGCATCCGATAAAAGGCTTGGTTCCACCCGCTGAGTTTATTGCATTAGCAGAAGATATTGGTTTTATTATTGAGATTGGTGACTGGGTCTTAGAACAAGCTTGTAAGCAAGCTAAACGCTGGCAAAGCCAATTTGACCATGCCCCAAAAATATCAGTTAATATTTCGAGTGTACAGTTTCAACGTCAGGATTTTATCAGTAAACTTGAAACTATCTTAGCAAAAACCCAGCTTGCTCCAGATTCACTTATTCTTGAAATGACTGAAAGCTTATTAATTCAAGAAGATGATCAAACTTTAATTCAATTGTTAGCTATAAGAGCTATGGGTATAGAGCTTTCTATTGATGACTTTGGTACCGGTTACTCATCACTTAGCTATTTAAAACGTTTTCCTATTAGTATATTAAAAATAGACCGCGCTTTTATTAAAGACATTACCTTTAACTCAGAAGATGAAGCTTTGGCTTGCGCTATCTTGTCGATGGCGAAAAGTTTAGGTTTAAAAGTGGTTGCTGAAGGGGTTGAAGATCTTGCTCAATGTCAATTATTAACAAAGCATCAGTGCCATTATATTCAAGGATATTTCTTTAGTCGTCCGCTAGAAGAAGATGCCTTTATTGACTACCTTAACGGCAATATCTAGCAAGGATAGTCATTAATTTTCTAGGGAAATCGTAAGACAATTACTAACTTTCGCAAGTAACGCTTAATTGTTTTACTAAAGACTAGCGCAGAAAGTTAATGATAGTTTACGGACTTTCGAATAAAGTTTATCAACAGAGTGTTTATCAATGTAGCTAGGCACAATTATAAAATTACTGATTGTATGGAGAAGTTTATGCACAAGAAAAATTTAGTTGTTTTTATTATGACGTTACTGGTGAGCTTTAGTTCACTTGGCAATGAAGCGGTTTTTAGGCCGGTTGAAGCACTTTTTTCAGCGATGTCAGCCGTTGATCATCTTAAAATGAGAGCGGTGGTTACCGATGATTTTCAGTTGTTAGAAGCAGGTGAAGATTGGAACATTGAAGATTTAATTCAAGTTGTTAAACCCTCGAAATATAAACGAAGAAACTACTTTGGCGTTATTAAAACAAGGGTGTATGGCGATATTGCGTGGGTGAGTTACTGGAACAAAGCAACTTTTAATAATGGAAAAAAAGAAAGTACAGTAGCTTGGTTAGAAAGTGCAGTCATGGTAAAAGTGGCGGGGCAATGGAAAATGCAAATGCTGCATTCAACAAAAATCAAAGCGAAAGATATTCCTAAAAGCATTTTATTGTCTGAATATGTTGACTAACGTGTAGTCAACAGACTTAGATGTTACTGAGTGGTAAAATTGGATAAAATAGTGACCGGCAGTCGAATAAAACTGTCTTTCCCTTAAGCTGCTAAAACAGTTTATAATCGCATCGAAAATAACGACGAAAAATTTCATTGGCAGCTGATTTTGAACATTCAAAGTATCTCCTTAAATTTTATTCCCTTTTTCTCGAGTTAAAATAAGCATTTGTTTTAACACGTTGATTTATATTATTGGAAAATTGAAAAGCACATGCTCAAGAAAAACTTACGCTGGCTAACTGTATTTGTATTATTGTTTATTTTTATTGTACTCGGTTCATCAATTAAACATCATTATCACAATAAACTGGTTTCAATGGATGAGAGGCTTACGGAAGTTTCGGGTATTGAATTTGACAAGAAAGGTAAACTTTGGGCAATCAATGATGGTGGCGATGAGCCAAATCTATATCGTGTTGAACCCGATGGAAAAATAAGTAAAACGGTGTTGATCACTAACGCTAAAAATATTGATTGGGAAGATATGACCCAAGACGATTTTGGCCATTTCTTTTTAGGTGATTTTGGCAACAACGACAATAAGCGAAAATGGCTCACCATCTATAAAATAGAAAACCCTATTGATATTAAGGGCGATAGTACCAGTGCTGAGATAATTAAATTTATGTATCCAGAGCAAAATAGTTATCCACCAAAAGAACATCAGAAAAAATATGATTTAGAAGCCTTTGTTTTTTACAAGAAGAAATTGTATTTATTCACCAAAAACAGATCAGTGCCATTTGATGGCGAAACGAATTTATATCGAATAGGGGCCTATGCCGCTAATCACCAGGCAAAAAAACTTAGCTCTTTTACTACCTGTACTCACCACGAAAAACTCTGTTGGGTAACTTCTGCGGCGTTAAGCCCCAATAAAAAGAAGCTGGTGTTATTAGACTCACAAAGATTATGGTTATTTGAAAACTGGCAAGGAGATGACTTTTTTTCAGGTGATGCCTATCAAATTAATCTAGGCACCATTACCCAAAAAGAGTCAGTGACTTTTTATGATGACAATACGGTTGTTTATACTGACGAAGAGTTTATGGGCATAGGCAGGAATGCCTATTTAATTAAACTTGATGAACGAAGAAAAGTACCCGTTCAATCATTCAGTGATTGAGCTATCTAAATAGTGTTACCGATATCAACTATGTTTAATAATAAAAATAGTCAGGTAAATGACATTCTCAAAAATAGCGTTAGTGAATGATAAAATAGATTGGTAAATGTCAGTTGAAATAGCGACAATGCTATTTAGCTAAGTTTTGTATTTTAAGGAAAGGTAATGAACCCAATTATTCAGGCACTAAAAGAATTAAATGTAAGTGAAGACAAAATTAAAGAACTTTTTCAAGTACTCACCGAAAATCCGATGATGGCGATGATGAATATTCAGTCATTGGGTTTACCGCCAGAGAAACTGCAAGCCATTATGATGATGGTAATGTCTAGCCCTGAGCTGATTAAAGAAGCGGTTGAAGAGTTAGGTTTAGATTTTGCTAAAGTTGAAGCGGCTAAAGCTAAACTTAAAGAAAATCAATAATAGTTTAGTAATAGTTATTGATGGCTAAGCCCAATAAAAAATCCCCTGAAAAGTCTGTTGATATTTATTGCAGTAAGTGCCGAGCACCTCTGTATAAATACAAAAAAGGTGGCAAGGGGGCGTTGGTTAAATGTTTTAAAGCTCGCATAGTTAAAGATTTTACCGTGATATCTTGTGTGTGCCCAAACTGTGCAGCTGTCTTTGCTCGGGAGACGTTAATTCGTGGTATGCCAGCCTTTAAAATGATTGGTGGCAAAGTGACCTTTAAATAAAAGTTGTTTAGCCGATAGCTTAATTACAGCGGTTGAGGTTGGATAAATGAATGCAGATAACGTTTTAAATTTTTGGTTTAAAGAAGTCAAACAATCACAGTGGTGGCTAAAAGACCTGGCGTTTGATGCGTGCATTAGCCGTAAGTTTTCGGCTGTACATCAGGCAGCAAATAGTGGTGAGTTATTCAAATGGCGACTTACAGCTAAAGGGCGACTTGCTGAAATTATTATTTTAGATCAGTTCTCTAGAAATATATATCGTGATGCGCCAGGTGCTTTTGCTTGTGACCCTTTAGCTTTAGGGCTTGCTCAAGAAGCAATAGCAGTTGGCGCTGACCAAGCTTTGAATAACATAGAAAGAAATTTCTTGTATATGCCGTTTATGCATAGTGAGTCTTTAGTGATACATGAAATCGCTGTTAAACTCTTTGCCGAGAATGGCGTTGCTTCAAGTATCAATTTTGAAAATAAACATAAAATAATCATCGAAAAGTTTGGTCGTTATCCGCACCGCAATAAAATTCTTAACCGGGAATCTAGTCAAGCAGAACGTGAGTTTTTAACACAAGCCAATTCATCTTTTTAAAAAGGAAGCGTAGTTTTCATGGATCCAAAAATAGATTTTACCTCATACACCTTAGCAGAATTACACTCAGCAGCAGAGCATATCGACAGTGAGCAATACCCAGAGCAGTCTGGAGAAATTAATAAGTTGATAGCAGAGCAAGCTGTCGTTGCATCTGTGCCAGCAGAGCAAGCTGTCGTTGAGCCTGTAACAGTAGACAATGTGAAAAGAGTGGGCGAAAAAGCAACACGTTTAGACCGCTTTTATGCGGCATTAATTGATGGTCTTATTGGTATATTTGCCGCTGTACCTATTTTTATCACTGTCGGTTTTGATAAATTAGCAGAACCTACTTTTTCTTTAACCGTAATGTTACTTGCTTATGGACTTATTGCTGGTCTTGTCTTACATGGTTACCTGCTTTACCATTATGGACAAACCATAGGCAAGAATTTTATGTCCATTCGTATTGAAAATTTAGATGATAGTAAGGCAAGTTTAACAACAATTTATCTTAAGCGTATGATACCAATGCAACTACTTTCACTTGTTCCTTTTGGGGGGCAAATTATCTCAGGTCTTGTAAATCCTCTCTTTATCTTTGGTAAAGAAAAGCGTTGTCTACATGACTATGTCGCAAAAACAAAAGTCTGTTATACCAATAACTAAACTTATTTAATGATGAAGTCTGCATGTTTACTAACTTAGTTTGGTAATAAACATGCAGTTATTTTATGATAATCACTTTGCTATTATCTGCTCGTGATTTATCTTTATAAGCCGTTGTGATATTGGCTGTTTGTTGATTCAGGCACCATGATATTAAGTGTCTCAGGAACGTTGATGTTACCTTTGAGCAAGGCTTCAAATTGGCTAATCAATAACGCTTTGTCCGGTGTTTCTTTATCACCTGAGCCAATGTTAGTCAGGTCAATCATAAAACCGTCAAATAAATCACTTAGGTCTTCAATAATTTCAGTATTTAAAAACTGGTCTTGATTATAAATACTTGGATAGCCTGCTTTTTGTTTGTCGATAGCAAACGAAACACCTTTTAAGTTAGTGATACTGGTTGATTTATCACACGACAGCATACAGCCGTTATCAATACGTGGTTTTTCACAGCCAACACTTTGTTGGAAGAAACATTGTCGGCTGGCCATCAATAAAATAGGGTGGTAAATACTATAGAAAAGTTTGAAGTTTTCAGGACGAGCGATATTTCTAATTTGTTGACGGTTTATTTCGTTAGAAATAAACGCACCTTTACAATCAAAGCCTTCTTGCATAGCAAGCAAGGCGTAAGAGTTAGTGGTGTTTAAGAACGGCCCAGCTATCCATTGAATACCTAAAAGGTTTGCCTCATAGGCGATACCGGTATTATTGGTCACAATCAGCGCAGGTTTGACTTGTTGTAAAATATTGACCGCAACGTCGTAATCTTTGCCAATTAATACCGAAGGAAACCAAGGGATCAAACGAGGGTTTTCTTTAAGAAAACCGACATACTTAGTACAACCGCGTTTATAAGCTTCGGGTAATTTAAAGTAAATATCTGCCGAGGTTAACTTTGCTAATTCGACATCACTTTCATCACAAATAAGAATGGATAACTCGGCTTTTGCATCGCCAGTGGTGGTGTGTTTAGGATGATTGGCTAACTTAGGTAATTGAACTTCTGGTAACACGGCTTTTGAGTTATTTAACAAAAAAGCGGCTTCATTTTTTAACACGGTTAATTCTTTAAAAGGAATGCTTAAGCCAGCTGCTAAGTCATCGGTGATTATTTCAATTAAATCGAAATGGGCATTGTTAAAACTTTTAAAACGTTTTTCAAGGGTTTCTCGGTCAATGCTCAGTTTGCCACTCTTTACTAAGTGGCTTTGTGAATTAAGTGTGTAACTTTTAACCTCAAGCCCTTTCTCGCTATCTTTAGCATCAGCAAAAGCTTGCTGTTGAGAAAGTTCTTTTGTCGTTACTGTCAAGGTAAGAGGTTGATCTAATTTACCTGAAATAGCCAGTGTTAGCGGTATTTTGCCTATGGTTAAATGTTTTATTTTATCGTCAACAGAGGCATTGATCAGCTGTTTTTCATCATTAAGTTTTTGTTCAACTTCTTGGATTTGTACAATTGATATCGCATTGCTTTTATCGACAGCGTGGTATTTAGAGTTATCACGCGGGTTTTCAATAAACATTGACTGATTTAAATCACCACGTAAAAAGGCGTTGGAGAAGTCGCGGTTAAAGACTTTATAAAGGCGTTCGCCGTCTTCAAGTAATTCACCTGTTTTAAGGAAACCATCAATTTGTTTGCGAAAGCTATCAACAACCGTATGAACGTAGCTGGCACCTTTTATACGTCCTTCAATTTTAAAAGAATGCACTCCGGCTTCAATTAGCGCAGGTAAATCAAAAAAGGCGGAGTTATCTTTAATATTTAACGGAAATTTATTACCGGTTGCGGTTGGTTGATATTCTTCACGACAGGCTTGGCTACAACGACCGCGATTTCCTGAATTGCCAACACTTGCTGAGGTTGAATAACAAAGACCTGAGAAGGCAACACATAATGAACCATGCACAAAAACTTCTGTTAAGGTATCGTGTGCTCGTCCTGCTGCTGCCATCGCGGTGATTTCACGTAAGTCTAACTCTCTTGATAAATTTACCCGTGACGCACCGAGTTTTTTCAAGAAAGGTATTTGACCAACATTGTGGGTGGTTAATTGTGTTGATGCGTGAATATCTAAGGTCGGGAAATGCTTGGTAAGCAGATAGAACATACCAATATCTTGCACGATAACACCATCAAGGGTGGTGTTGGCTAGTTTAGTTAATAATTTAGCCAGTGAAGCAAATTCTCGCTCTAAAATCACCACGTTTAAGGTTAAAAATATTTCACATTGATACTGATGAGCTAAGCGAATAACGCCGACAAGTTGATCAAAGGAGATATTAGTCGCACGATTACGGGCGTTAAAAGTATCTAGGCCACAGTAAACGGCATCGGCTCCAGCAATAATCGCTGCTTTAATTGCTTCGACATCACCGCCGGGTGCTAATAACTCTATTTTTTGATCCATGGGGTCACTTATCTTCACTTAAATTTAAAGGTGGCGATTTTACCGATATATTTCCTTAATGAATACCGTTAAAGTAACTTATTATTTTATATTTGCTATAAATAAACGCCCATGAAGCCAAACTCGTCGCTACCTGTACTCTATTCCTTAAGAAACTGTCCCTATGCAATGCGCGCAAGAATCGCAATATATTATGCAAAACAGACAGTTGCATTACGTGATCTGGTGTTAACTGACAAACCCGCTGAAATGATTGCGGTATCACCCAAAGGTACGGTGCCGGTTTTAGTCACCGAACTTGTCAATGGAGAGCCACGGGTGATTGAAGAAAGCTTAGAGGTTATGCTGTGGGCATTAGATAAAAGCGATCCCGATAATCTTTTGCATAGTGATATCCCTCATTTATTACCCGAAATGTTATCGCTAATTTCAATATTTGATGATGAATTTAAACAATGTTTCGATAAATATCAGTGTGCAAAACGTTATCATGAAGATTCACTGGTCAGCGACAGAGCTGCGTGTGAAAAATATATAGCCGATTTAGAGCAACGTCTACAACTTACTGAATTTCTTGTGTCAGACAAAAACAGTTTGGCTGATATCGCTTTATTGCCTTTTATTCGCAAGTTTTCAAAAGTAGAGCGACAGTGGTATTTACACTCCCCCTATCCGAAACTTAGGGCATGGCTAAATAACTACTTACAAAGCCGGATGTTCAGTAAAGTGATGACCCAATACCCCTTGTGGTTGGAAAATAAAGCGGTGATAACTTTTGGTAACGACCATTAAAAAGTCTTAATTAAGTTTCCTTAAGCTTTTCTTAAGAAAACTTAATTATGATAGTGACAATTATATTTCTTGACGGTATTTCAGTGAACATACTCAACGCAAAACAGCCCTACCTAACAGTAAGTTTGGTAATTAAAAGATTGCAATTTTTTTTCCTTTTGATACTAACTTCTTTAGCCTTACTTAGTCATGCCCAAGCGAACAATCTATTTGAAAGTTCAGCTAAAACGCAACTAGATACCCTAATAGCTCAGCACCACGGTGATGTTATTTATCTAGATTTTTGGGCGTCTTGGTGCGGTCCTTGTCGTAAGTCGTTCCCGTGGATGAATAAAATGCAGAATGATCATCAAGCACAAGGCTTTACTGTGATTAGTATCAACCTCGATACTGAACAAGCATTAGCGGCTACATTTTTACAACAGAATCCAGCCAACTTTGCGGTAATTTATGATGCTAAAGGTGAGCTGGCGCGTTTTTTTAAAATTCAGGGTATGCCCAGTAGTTTGATCATCAACAAGTTAGGTGAGATTAAATACGCACATAGTGGTTTTTTTACCAACAAAGTTTCACAATACCAACAAGAAATTCAACAGTTACTTGCTCTCTAACGAATAATATAAAGAGAATAATGAGGTTTTCAATGAACAATAAATTTAAATATTCACTAGTTTTTGCTGCGGTAACCTTAGCATCGGGTTGCTCAAGTTTAGGAGTCGAACCTTGGGAGCGTGATTTGTTAGCAACAGAGCAAATGGCCTTAACATCTTCGCCAATTGATTCGGCACTTGATGACCATATTTATTTCAGCAAAGAAGCGTCAAGCGGCGGTAAAAGCTTCGGTGGCGGAGGTTGTGGATGCAATTAATTAACGAGAGTAAATCGAAAAAAACCGTCAACAAAAAGAACCTTAAGGCTGCGTTAACCTTAGCAACTACTGCTTTGTTAGGCAGTGTTCAAGTGAGTGCTACCCCTACATCAGTAGCCGCAGAAGAAGATACTTGGTCTTTTGATTCTGCGTTTTTATATTACAGTGAAGCTGATCGTGTTTCAGCAGCAGAAGCTGTTTTTAATGCTAAAAAAACTTACAGCGACGATAGTATTTTAAATTTAAAATTAACGGTTGATGCGTTAACAGGGGCTTCAGCCAATGGCGCGGTTGCCCAGCCCGATGTTCAAACGTTTACTCGACCCTCGGGTAAAGGGGATTATGAAATTAAAGCAGGTGAAACACCGCTTGATGACACTTTTCATGATACCCGTGTACAGCTTAATGCTCAGTGGACGCAAGCACTAGCGCCGAATGTTACAGGCAGTGTCGGTGGCCATCTGTCTAAAGAATATGATTATTTATCTTTAGGGATAAATGGCAATATTGCTTATGATTTTAATAAGAAAAACTCGACGATTTCTTTTGGTTTAAGTCATTTTCAAGATACCTTTACCCCAGAAGGGGGCTTACCTAAGCCTTTTGCTTCTATGCCTTTGGCTTATCATGACAGCGATGATGAAAGCGGCCATGATGCTACTCGAATGGGCAGTGATGATGATAAAACCACCTCTGATATTATGGTCGGTTTTACCCAAGTGATTAATCGCCGTATGGTTACGCAGTTTAACTATTCCTATTCGGTTGTTGATGGCTATTTAACAGACCCTTTTAAAGTGTTAAGTTTGTTAAATAACCAAGGTCTTGCACAAGACTATTTATATGAGAACCGCCCTGATAAGCGCACCAAACAAAGTGTTTTTGCACAAACAAAATATCATTTTGATGAAACTATTTTAGATGTGTCATATCGTTATATGTGGGATGACTGGGAGATAAAGTCTCATACGGTAGATACTCGCTTTTATATTCCATTAGGTAACGGTAGCTATTTAGAGCCACATTTACGTTTTTATCAACAAGGCGCAGCCCAGTTTTATCAACCGTTCTTAATGGAAGATGATGCAACACCTGAGTTTGCCAGTGCCGATTACCGGATTGGTGAAATGACCGCTTATACGGTAGGTTTAAAATATGGTATGAAGTTAGCAGATGGTAATGATTTGTCTTTTAGACTTGAATATTATCGCCAAGATCCTAAAAGTGCCGGACATAAAGCGCCAGGTGCTTTAGCTGATATGGAAATATATCAAAGCATTGATGCAATAATTGCGCAGGTTAGTTATTCGTTCTAAAATGTAGTAATAATCTAAATAATACAAGCCCTTATTTAATCATATAAATAAGGGCTTTATCTTTTTATCAAGGTGACAATTGAAGAAACTTAGAGAAATAAAACTGGCTAAGCGCGCAGACGGATTCTGTATTCAATTTGATGCTATGGCCAGTCAATGTGAGGTTATTATTGAAACCTCTGATCCTGCGCTTGCCAAACAACTTGGTGAACAAGTCAGTACAGAAGTTTGGCGTATAGAAGACAAGTATAGCCGTTACACCTCAGATAGCCTTTGCAGCCAGATAAATCAAAGTCAGGGTAAACCCATCGCTATTGACGATGAGACTTTTGCTTTATTAAACTTTGCTGATACTTGTTACCAACTTAGCGATGGGGTATTTGATATAACGTCAGGGGTATTAAGGAAGGTTTGGTGTTTTGATTGCTCTGATAATATACCTACAGCGCTAGCGATTGCAAAAGTAATGGAGAATGTAGGCTGGCATAAAATAAAATACGATAATCGCCAAATGATTTTACCGATAAATATGGAAATTGATTTCGGTGGTATTGGTAAAGAGTATGCGGTTGATCGCGCCATAGTCTTAATAAATTCAGTAACCGAACAACCGGTATTGGTGAATTTAGGCGGCGATTTAGCGACAAATTCATCAAGAAAAAATGGTCAACCTTGGCAAGTTGGGGTAGAGCACCCTGGTTTTGTCGACAAGAAAACCATAGTCGTGTCATTATTTAAAGGTGCATTGGCAACGAGCGGCGATGCAAAGCGATTTTTAGAGAAAAACGGTCAACGTTACAGCCATATTCTTAATGCGAAAACGGGCTGGCCCATCGAGCATGCACCAAGGTCGATGACTGTTTCAGCACCACAATGTATTCAAGCGGGTATATTGGCGACACTTGCTCAAATGCAGGGCGAAAATGCTGAGCAGTTTTTAGTGGAACAAGGCATTAAGCACTGGGCTATTCGTTAGTTTTTTCAAAAAACCTTTCCATAACTGAATTGATCATCAGTTAAATCGCAAATAGTATGATTTAACGATAAGCTGTGCTTACGTTCATTCTTTCATCGTTGGTGCTGCTCATGACTGCTTGGTATTTTAATCTACTGGCTTGTTTCTTGCTCTTTTTTATTAATGTTTGCGATGCTGCTGTGCAATTGGTGGTACCTGATGTTTATAAATTGATAAAAGTTAATGGCGAAGCCGCAAGTAATGATTTCTTTAGCCAAAATACTGTTGTTGATATAAAACGTGGTGAAAATATTTTGATCGTTCAATATAGCGAGCTTTTTGAAAATTACGATGATGACGACCACGTAACGATAAAGTCTGCTTCACAAGTCATTATATTTACTTTAAAAGAGACATCCCATCAAAAGTACATTATGGTCACGCCAATTATAGCTGATAGCCTTAATGCACGTAAATTTGCTCAATCACCAACAATTGAAATAAAGTCTCTGAATGAAAACTCAGTTCAACAAGACGCTATCTTTGTGCTTAATCAAAGTTTAACTGAATTTAAAGCCGGTTTAGCATTTAAAAAAATAGCAGAACATTCATCACAGCTTGCTGCATCGTCTGAAAATGACAGACAAATTAAAAAATCAAACGATGCTTTAAATAAATTAAAGTTTTGGTGGCGAAATGCAGATAAAGAACAACAAAAACAATTTGTTGAATTTATTGAGCAGAAATAGAATAGTTAACAAACCCTTTATAAATAACTCATTATTGAGAGATAAGATGAAATACCTACTCGTAATTATCATCAGTTTATTTTCATTATGTATCACGGCACAACAATACCCTACTCAGGGTATTGACGTTATTGGTAAAGGGTCGGCAAGTGCAAAGCCTGACAAGTTTACTTTTACTGTGACGATTAGCCAACGTGGCAATGTTGCCAGCAAAGCCAAAGCCTTGGTTGACCAAAAAAGCCAGTTAGTGACCCAAATGTATTTATCAATGGGTATTGCTAAGTCTGCTATTGAATCCGCTCGATTAGAATTAATTCCTCGCTATGAAATACGAGCTAACGTGCCAGCGATAATCGTTCATCAGAGGCTGCCTAACCAAGAGTTTTTCGAAAATAACAAGGCGGAAGCGTTTATTAATGGCAACCAATCAGCAGATAACGCGTTGACTGAGCAAGAAAAAGTTTACTTTGAAGTGTCTCGTACCATTAAGGTGACTTTTAGCGAATTTTCGCGCTATGATCAATTACTCGATAATGTTGTTAAAATAGGTGTTAGCCGTATTTCTCCCCTGCAAACTACAATAATAAACGCTGAAGCTTTGTATCAACAAGCGCTGATAAATGCCTTAAAAAATGCTCATCAAAAAGCCATTACTATTGCCGAGCAAATAGGCGTTACATTAGGTGAAATTTCAAATTTGACCGAGTCTGCCTACCACACGCCAAGCTCTTATGCTATGGCAGGTAAAAGTAACGCCGGCTTTAATTCACTGGTAGCAGAAAATAATGTTACCGCACAAGTGAGTGTTACTTTTGCGATAAAAACCGAAAAATAACCCGGCAGTTGAGGTGAATAGCAGCAATATAAGTTAAAAGTGCATAAAATCTGTAATAATTGCTTTAACTTCGCGGGTTATCGGGTTATGTTATGCGTTTTTTGACCATCACTTATCTTTGATAAACAGAAGAATACCGGTATTTATGAATAAAAATGATTTATATCAAGAACTTTACCAACAAGTTGATGCTTTAATCAGTGATGAACCTGATATTATTGCTAACATGGCAAATATTAGCGCGTTACTTTTTGAGCACTTATCACAAGTGAACTGGCTTGGATTTTATCGTTTAATTGATAATGAACTAGTCTTGGGTCCGTTTCAGGGTAAAGTGGCTTGTATTCGTATTCCTGTTGGCACAGGAGTTTGTGGTACTGCAGTTAGTCAAAGCACCACACAGCGTATTGCCGATGTTCATTCGTTTGATGGTCACATTGCTTGCGATGCAAGCAGTAATTCAGAAATTGTTATTCCGGTAAAAGTCGGTGACAATATCATTGCTGTTCTTGATATAGATAGCACAGCCTATGATCATTTTGATGAAATTGATCAACAAGGTTTGGAAGCAATAATTAATTTATTTGAAAATATGATCATCAAGCATGGCGTGTTAAACTAATGAAAGAAATTATCGTTATTCATGATTATCTCGTTAGCGAAAGTATTGTCGGTGACTGGGATGGCCAAGAAGAATTCGTTGCCGAACGAATAAATGAAATTTATCATCTGATTTATGATTTAGCCGAAGAAGATATTGAACCAGAGATATTAGCGCAATTATTATCTTTGGTTTGGGACACTTGGATTTGCCAAGAATCACTACCTGATATAGATAGTGAAGATATTTATGACTGGTGCCAACATTTGTTGGATAACCGTGAACAGTACCTTCAAGATTTAACCTCTTAGATTTAAGAATTTTTAAAAAGTTGTATTTATGGACACTAAAATAGTAAACGAAGTGAGCAAAACAGAAATGAGTAATACTGAAACTGAAGTAACTACTGACGTTGCAGTTGATACTGACGTTGCACAACAAACACCAGTAGCAGCAGAGCAAGAAACTGAAGTTAAACGGTTAAGCACAAAAGAAATTATTGCTTATTTAGCGGATAAATTTCCTAAGTGTTTTTCGGTTGATGGTCCTGCTAAAGCGCTTAAAATTGGCATCTTTCAAGATTTGTCTGCTAATTTAGCAGAAGATGGCACGGTAAGTAAAACTCGCTTACGCCAAGCATTAAGACATTACACCAGCAGCTGGCGTTATTTGAAAGCGGTTAAGTTGGGTAATTTTCGTGTCGATATCGATGGTAACGACTCTGCTGAGATCGATCAAGAGCAAGCTGACTACGCCAGTAAGACACTAAAAGAAAGCCAAGACAAATTTGGTAACAAAAACAAACACGACAAAGCAAGCAAAAAGCCTTATAAAGGATCTAAGCTTAATAAGTCAGACAATCCAACCGAAGCAAAACCGTCTGCTCACAACCCAGAAGCAAAGCAAGAAAAACAAGCTAAGTTTAAGTCGGTTAAATCAACTAAATCGACGCATACCAAAGCAGAAGTTAAACTTGTTCCTGTTGAAGACAGCGCAGTCGTTGTTGGTAAAAGCGTTAAAGTTAAATTAGGCAATTCGCCTATGAACGCTATTATCACTGAAGTTGCTGGTAAGGATGTGAGTGTACAATTAAATTCAGGAATGGTTGTTAAGACGCAAATTAAAAATATATTTACTGAATAAATTGGAGTGTTTTGGGCATGCTAAAAATTTGTCGTATCGCAATTGCCGTTTCTTTGTCGCTATCAGCAATAAACATATTTGCTGTCGAAAATCTTGATAAGGTAGAAACGCTACCCATATTGGCGCCTGAAAGCCAGCATGCCACATCGAGTAAACGCGTCACTGCGCAGTTTACTCGAGCTCATTACTCTAAAGTTAACATGGATGATGCGCTCTCTGAAAAAATATTTGATCGGTATATAAAGCAACTTGATTATGCTCGAAATGTTTTTTTAGCGACCGATATAGAAGACTTTCAAAAATATCGCCTTGAATTTGATCAAATCATTGCCCGTGGTAAGTTAGACGTCGCCTACGAAATCTTTAACTTAAACTTACAAAGACGTGCCGAGCGTTATGAATATGCATTAAGCCTTTTAGCAAAAGAACCTTTCGACTTTACCATAAATGAAGTTTATAACTTCGACCGTGAAGAAGCTGATTGGCCAAAAGGTATCGCACAATTAAATGAATTATGGCGATTAAAGGTCAAGTACGACGCACTGAATTTAACTTTGGCGGGTAAAGAATGGCCTAAAGTGCAAGAAGTTTTAGGCAAGCGCTACCGTTATGCGATTAAAAGATTAAAACAAAGTGAAAGTGAAGATGTTTTTCAAGTCGTTATGAATAGCTTTGCTCGCGTTGTTGAACCTCACACCTCTTATTTATCACCAAGAAATGCTGAAAAATTTCAAATGGACATGAATCTGTCTCTTGAAGGTATTGGCGCGGTTCTTAGAGCCGAAGAAGACTATACGGTTATCAATAGTGTTGTTCCTGGTGGTCCTGCAGACAAGTCAAAAGAAGTTAAACCTAAAGACCGAATCGTCGGTGTTGCGCAAGACGATGACAAATTTGAAGATGTTATCGGTTGGCGTTTAGATGATGTTGTTGATTTGATCAAAGGGCCTAAAGGCACCAAAGTTCGTTTACAAATTTTGCCAGCAGAAGCTGAAGATGACGCTGTTATTAAGGTTGTTACTATTGTTCGTGATAAAATAGTCCTTGAAGACAGAGCCGCAAAGTCTGAAGTATATTTCGAAACGAAAGGTGATGAAAAGTCAAAAAAATTAGGCATTATTACTATACCTAGCTTTTACAATAATTTATCACGTGACGTGAACAAAGAGCTCGATAAACTTAAAGCCGAACAAGTTACTGGTATTATTATTGATTTACGTGGTAATGGCGGTGGTTCATTGCGTGAAGCAACATTATTAACAGGGTTGTTTATTGATAAAGGCCCTGTTGTGCAGATACGCGATGGCGCAAACCGAGTACAAGTCAATAGCGATGAAGACGGTGTCAGTTCTTATGACGGCTCATTAACTGTGATGGTCGACAGGTACAGTGCTTCTGCCTCTGAAATTTTTGCCGCGGCGATTCAAGATTATGGCCGTGGCGTAATTGTTGGCGAACATACCTTTGGTAAAGGCACTGTTCAACAACACCGTGGCCTAGGGCGAGTGTATGACCTTTATGATAATCCATTAGGTAGTATCCAATTTACCATCGCTAAGTTTTACCGTATTAATGGTGGTAGCACTCAGCATAGAGGCGTCTTACCCGATATTTCTTTTCCAACGGCCGTTGACCCAGAAGACTGGGGAGAAAGTCGTGAAAAAAATGCTTTACCTTGGGATCAAATCCCTAAAGCAAGTTATCAACCTTTAGGCAACTTATCGGCCGACTTAACTTACCTAAATTCACTGCACAGTGAACGTGTTAAAGTCAATCGGGAGTTTAACTATTTGCTTGATGATATTGCGGTTTATCAAAAGGAGAAAGATGATAAAACGATCTCTCTTAAGTTAGATGAACGTAAAGCAAAACGTGAAGATCGAAAAGCCAAGCAACTCATACGTGTTAACGAACGACTGGTTGTTATGGGCAAAGAGAAAGTGAAATCACTGGAAGATTTACCCGACGAATTAGAAGAATTAGATCCGTTTTTAGATGAAACAGCTAAGATTACTTTTGATTTGATTTCCTTGGGTAAAGTGGCTAAAAAATAATTAGCACCGACTCAAAAAGCCGCTTAATTGCGGCTTTTATGTAAGAAAAAAGGCTAAATCAATTTTCTCTATAGATTAGCCTTTAGGCGTTACCCTGACTTTTAGGGGTTTGTGATTAATATCAACTTGATTAGTGTTGTGTTATTTTTCCTGATGAAAAATAGCTCTGATACTTAATTAAAGCGGTATAAACATTAAAAATTATAACTATAAAAAACTTAAGGTCAGCATCGCACATGACAGAGCTAGAAAAAAATAACCAAACAGTAGTAACCAACACCCATAAAGAACCAAGTATGCTTGATGCTTTAATTCCTCTTTTTGCATTAGTTGTTATGTTAACGACAGCCGTTTTGTACTTTGCCGACAACTCATCTTATGGCCCTAACCAAATTGCTTTATTACTCGCGATGGGAATAGCGATTGTTATTGGTATCAAAAATGGTTATACGTGGCAGTCGATTGAGAAGTCAATTGTCGGCGGTATTTCTATTTCTCTGGGAGCCATTTTAATACTATTAGCGGTTGGCTCATTAATAGGGACTTGGTTACTTTCCGGGACCGTGCCAACGATGGTTTATTATGGTTTACAAATTATTGACCCAAGTTGGTTTTACGCCGCCGCTTGTGTAGTTTGTGGTATTGTGGCCATGAGCATTGGTAGTTCTTGGACTACTGCGGCAACGGTAGGTGTTGCCTTTATCGGCATAGCTAACGGTTTTGAAATGTCGACTGCTGTTACGGCGGGGGCTGTTATATCAGGTGCTTATTTTGGTGATAAATTATCGCCATTGTCTGAAACGACTAACCTTGCTCCAGCGGTAGCGGGCAGTGAATTATTTGAACACATTCGTTATATGTTGTGGACCACCATACCTTCTATTAGCATAGCGCTGGTGTTGTTTCTTATTATTGGCTTTGATCATTCTTCAAACGTAACCGGCGATACCGCAAGTATTGACGCTTTGCTAACCACACTTGATGCCACTTATAATATTTCGATACTGAATCTTATCCCACTCTTTATCTTACTTTATTTAGCTTTTAAGAAAGTCCCCGCATTTCCAGCTGTGGCAATTGGTGCCTTGATTGGCGCTGTTTGGGCGTTAATTTTTCAACAAGAGCTTATTTTGAACATGGCTGCAGAAGGTGTTAGTGGTGTTAAAGCTTACATTATGGTGGTTTGGACGGCATTTTTTGATGGCGTAGTAGTCAATACCGGCAATAAACAAATTGATGAATTGCTAAGTCGTGGTGGTATGTCGAGTATGCTCAACACCATTTGGTTAGTGATGTGCGCGTTAAGTTTTGGTGCGGTGTTAGAGCATCTAGGTATGCTGAATAAATTTGTTAAGGCGATTTTATCAACCGCTAAATCAACGGGCAGTTTAATTGCCAGTACCGTTGCAACCTGTATTGGTACTAATTTAATTACAGCCGATCAATATATGGCGATCGTTATGCCTGGTCGTATGTTTAAAGCTGAATTTAAACGCCGAGGGTTTCATCCAACACTATTAAGCCGTACGTTAGAAGATTCAGGTACCATTACTTCACCGTTAATTCCATGGAACACCTGTGGTGCCTTCATGTTTGCGGCATTAGCATTAACATCATACGATTATATCTTTTACTGCTTTTTTAATTTAATTAACCCAGTACTAGCTATTATTTATGGTTACACCGGCTTTAAAATTAAAATGTTAGCAACAACCAGTGATGAAGCACTAAAGAGCTAACATCAAAGACAATTGTGATAAAAAGAGGATGATTCATCCTTTATTTACGCTTAATATCGACTTAATATAAAGCCTGTTTTTGCAGGCTTTATACTTTTTAAAAGGATACTCTTATGACTGACTTCACCGCACGGTATTTATCTGATTACCAAGTTTCAAATTTCTCTATTGCTACCGTCGATCTGACCTTTGAACTTGCTGACACCGCGACTATAGTGACCAGCACTATGGCGATAAAACGTGAAAATAAAAACGCTAAGCAATTAGTACTTGATGGTGAGCAACTTAAACTTGTTTCACTACAAATTAATCAACAAGACTTACCTGAAAGTTATTATCAGGTCAGTGACACACAGTTAGCGCTAGATATTAGCGCTGATGAATTTATTTTAACGATAGTGACTGAAATTGACCCACTTAATAACACCTCACTTGAAGGCTTATTTAAGTCGGGCGGCGCTTTTTGTACGCAATGTGAAGCGGAAGGTTTTAGACGGATAACTTATTATCTAGATCGCCCTGATGTAATGTCGACCTTTTCAACCAAAGTTATCGCTGATAAAAAAAGTTATCCTTATTTGTTATCCAACGGTAATAAAACTGCAGCGGGTGATCTACCACAAGGTAAACATTTTACTTGCTGGCAAGACCCGCACCCAAAACCTTGTTATTTATTTGCTGTAGTTGCCGGTGATTTTGACTTACTTGAAGGTAGCTTTACCACCCAAGATAAGCGAAACGTCGCATTAGAAATATTTGTTGATAAAGGCAATTTGCCTAAAGCTCATCATGCCATGGCATCACTAAAGAAATCGATGCTTTGGGATGAAGAAACCTTTGGTTTAGTTTATGACCTTGATATTTACATGATTGTAGCTGTAGACTTCTTCAATATGGGCGCTATGGAAAATAAAGGCTTGAACGTTTTTAATTCAAAATTTGTTTTAGCAGATAATGAGAGTGCCACTGATACAGATTTCTTTAATATTGAAGCTGTGATTGGCCATGAATATTTTCATAACTGGACAGGCAACCGAGTCACTTGTCGCGATTGGTTTCAATTAAGTTTAAAAGAAGGCTTAACAGTATTTCGCGATCAGCAGTTTAGCGCTGACATGCACAGTGCACCAGTAAACCGCATTAAAAACGTAAGATTGTTACGCTCAAAACAGTTCGCTGAAGATGCCGGACCGATGGCTCATCCTATTCGCCCTGAAAAAGTACTGGAAATGAATAATTTTTACACCTTAACCGTTTATGAAAAAGGTGCTGAAGTCATCCGCATGATCAATACCCTATTAGGAGCAGCCAAATTTAGAAAAGGCATGGATTTATATTTTGCCCGCTTCGATGGTATGGCCGTCACTTGTGATGATTTTATTAATGCGATGTCTGATGCTTCGGGTGTTGACTTAGTCTTATTTAAAGCCTGGTACCATCAGTCGGGTACCCCTATTTTATCTGTTGAAGAAGGTTTTTCAAACGAACAGTACCAATTGACGTTGACTCAGACAAACCCCAGTCAAAAAGACGGCAGCGAGGGTAAAGCATTACATATCCCTGTTGCTATTGAACTCATTGAAAATAATAAAGTTATTCGACGTCAGTTACTTGAGTTAACGTCCGAGCAGCAAACATGGACTTTTGACAATTTTGTCGAAAAACCTGTACTAGCCGTATTGGCTGATTTTTCTGCTCCAGTTAAACTGTCGATTAACCAAACAGATCAAGAGCTGGCAACCGTTATGGCTTTCGCTGATGATGAGTTTTGTCGTTGGGACGCTGGTCAGCAATTGATGTTGAATTATATTAAAGCGTTAATCGATGACAGTAGCTTTGCGCTGCCAAACAGTTTGTTAACCACCTACCAAGCTATTTTTGATGCAAATACCGACAATGCCTTTAAAGCCGAACAACTATCGCTGCCTAGTTTTGATGAAGTCGTTGCCGAAATAGCACAGGTTGATCCCATTAAAGTGGTTAATGCTATTGCCGCGGTGAAGTTGTTTTTAGTGACAGGTTTAACCGCTAGTTTTGAGAAAACCTTTATTGATAATAAAGCCTCTGCCTATAAATACAGCGGCGAAGAAGTTGGTCAACGCGCACTAAAGAATGTTTGTTTGTCTTATTTATCGCTACTCGAACAGCAGCAGAGCAAAGTAGTAGAACAGTATCAATCCTCAGATAACATGACCGATACTTTAGCGGCGTTAGCCTGCTCAGCAGACAATAATTTAGTTGACTTAGCTGGGCAGTTACAACATTTTGAACAAAAATGGCATAGTACTGCGTTAGTTATGGATAAGTGGTTTAGTCTTGCAGCCCAGCAATGTAGCACGAATATTTTCAGTTCACTCGATCGCTTATTAGCTCACCCGTTATTTAGTTTGAAGAATCCAAACCGGGCTCGTTCATTAGTCGGCAATTTCAGCGTCAATAACCCGCGTTATTTTCATTGTCAGTCAGGGCAGGGGTATCAGTTTCTTGCTGAGCAAATTGCCTTGTTGAATGAGATAAACCCGCAGGTTGCTTCAAGGCTGATTACTCCCCTTATTCAATTTAGATCATTTGATCTACCTAGACAGAAATTGATGCGGGCAGAATTAGAGAAGTTGACTACACTTAAAAACTTATCAAAAGACTTAAAAGAAAAGCTTGATGCAGCCTTAGCGGGCTAATTTTTTATGAAATATTTCTTTTCAATAAATATGACCGCTGCTGAGTTTTATCCCTATTACGAAGGTAAAGCTCAGCAGATGGTTGTCACGACAACTCAAGGAGTGCGGGTGCAATTTCCAGCAATGCATATGCGAAAATATCTATTATCTACTGGTATTAAGGGAGGATTTTGTCTGGAAACTAAAAATAATAAATTTTTATCTGTGACAAAAATGGCATGATTAGAGTATTAGCTTTAAACAGTGGTCGGACCATTTGATGCGTTTGAAGGCTATTGACCTGTTTCGCTGTAACACTTAATACAAGTAACTACTTGTTAAAATCTATATAAAGAATTTTTTGTTTTAAACGCTTGTTTAAAACAGGAGTGTCTGATTCGCTTTTTATTGATTAGAAGTCATTAAAACACAGGGTATTATCAATTGTTTTTACCTCTTGCACCATTGATAAAATGATGCAATTATTGTTTTAGACCACTTATTTCAAATAGTAAGTAGCGATGATAAAAATAAAATATAATCTACACGCTCTGGGGAGAGAATAAATGAAATATAGCCCTCGCAATCGGTTTTACAAAAAACCTTTAGCTGCCAGTATAACCGCTGCACTTGTTTGTTTAGCGACAGTAAGCCAAGTACAAGCAGAGAATTTTACATTAGGCAACTTCGACGTTACTTTTGATTCAACGTTTAGTTACGGTCAAAGTTGGCGTGTAGAAGATCGCAACTGGAATGATAATGTTGGTAAAGCAAATAACTTTAATAATGGTTTTGATTTTAGTAGTTATCATCCATCATTAAATCCAACGCCTGATCAGGCAACTGTATGGAACGGAAAAGGTGGCTATTCAACTAATGGTGATAACGCTAACCTTAACTATGATTCAGGTGATAGTTTTTCGCAGATAATCAAAGGTTCACACGAACTAGAAGTTCGTTATGAAAATTTTGGTTTTTTCGCCCGTGGCATGTATTTCTATGATTTAGAAATGAGTGACGGCGACCGAGCGTGGACTAATCCTTTATCTGGGGTGAATAACGATCCTTGCCGTGACGGCGAAGCAAGTGACCAATTATGTAATGATGTAAGATTACTTGATGCTTTCGTTTATGGTGATTTTCAAGTGGGCGACATGCCGCTTTCAATTCGCGTCGGTCAACAAGTGATCAGCTGGGGAGAAAGTACGCTAATTTCTCACGGTATCAGTGAACTAAATCCAGTTGACATCGCACGCCTTCGCGCTCCAGGCTCAGAATTAAAAGAAGCCTTTATCCCTTTCGGTGCTATTTGGGGATCACTCGGTGTTTCTGAGAACTTCAATATAGAAGCTTTCTATCAGTACAACTGGGAAAAGACAGTATTACCAGCGCCAGGTAGTTATTTCTCAACTAATGACTTTGCTGGTGATGGCGGTCAATTTAACAATGTTCAATTAGGCTTTGCTGGTAACCCTGATATGGACTTAGATTATCTTATTTCAGGTCTAAATCAACTCAGTGCTGCAATTAAAGCAGGTGCTGTTCCTCCTGAAAGTATCGGTTCGGCATATTTAGGTGCCTTTCCAACGAAGCTGACACTTCGTCAAGCTGATGCAGAGAATGAGCCTGAAGATGGTGGCCAATATGGACTGAAATTATCTTGGTTCTTACCTGACTTCAATGATACTGAAGTTAGCCTTTACCACATGAATTACCACAGCCGTCGTCCAATATTTGCCGGTGTCACTGCAGATTTTAGTAATGAAGCTATTGGCCATGATATCGGTATGTTACTTTCAGGTGCTATTACTGAAGAAAATTACACAAACTTAAAAGCCTTCTCACGTGTAGAACTTGATTATGTCGAAGACATTAAAGTTTACGCGATGAGCTTTAACACGGTTTTAGGCACCACCTCTGTTGCTGGTGAAGTCACTTTCCGTCAAGATGAGCCATTGCAAATTGATGATGTTGAGTTATTATTTGCCGCTATGCCACAGCAATTAGCGAATGACCAAGGTCGCAGCGAGCTTGATGGTATTTCTCAAATGCCAGTATTTCAAGGTGGCCAACGTGCCGATGGTTTTGTTTTATCAGATACCTTACAAGCACAAACAACGTTAACCCATCTTTGGGGTCCTACATTTGGCGCCAGTCAATTAACTACCTTAGTTGAAGTGGGTGGTATTAATATTCAAGATATGCCAGACCAAGATGTATTACGATTAAATGGTCCAGGTACTGCACGTAATGGTGGCATTGCCGGTAAAGAAGGTTTAGAAATGGCTGTACAAGACGGTGTTGAAACTAACCCGTTCCCAGATGCATTTGCTTGGGGTTACCGCGCTATTGCTAAGTTAGACTTTAATAATGTTATCGCCGGTATTAACATCTCGCCACGTGTGGTTTTTTCTCATGATGTTAAAGGTACGACACCTGATCCATTATTCTTATTTGTTGAAAAACGTAAGTCAGTCGCTTTAGGTATTAACTTTAATTATCAAAGTCGCTGGTCAGCAGACATAAACTATAACGGTTTTTGGGATGGCGTAGGTACAACCAATCAAATGGAAGACCGCGATTACATTTCATTCAGCATTAAATATTCAATATAAGGGCTAAGTTAATGAGCAATATTATGAAAATTTCACTTAAAAGATTAACATTAGCCTCAGTTGCAGTAAGTTTGGCTATGGTGTCAACAGCAACTTTAGCTAAAGTTTCGCCGACTGAGGTCGCAAAGTTAAGTAAAGAATTAACGCCAATTGGCGCAGTTCGTACTGCTAATAAAGATGGTTCTATTCCTGCGTGGAACGGTGGTATTACCTCTGTTCCTGCTGGATATACTGTGGGTGATCACCACATTGATCCATTTTCAACAGATAAAGTTAAATACACCATTACGGCGGCTAACGTCGGTGAATATAAAGCGATGTTAACCCCAGGTCAGGTTAAATTGTTTGAAACTTATCCTGATACTTATAAAATGCACGTTTACCAATCAAGACGTTCAGCTTCTTACCCTGAGCATGTTTATCAAGCAAGTATTGATAATGCCGGACGTACAGAATTAGTTGAAGGCGGTAATGGTATTGTTAACGCGGCTGTTGGTATCCCATTTCCGGTCCCATCTGATGGTTTGGAAGCTATTTGGAATCATATTTTACGTTATCGTGGCGAAGCCTTGACACGTGAAGGTGGTCAAGCAGCTCCTACCGCTTCTGGTGATTATACTTATTTAGGTTTTGATGATCAGCTAATGATCCCATATGGGGTAAAAGGCGCTTCAGCAGATAAGCTTAAAGAAACTAATATTTTGTTTAAATTTAAGCAAAAAGTGACTGAGCCGGCACGTTTAGCGGGTACCGCATTATTAGTTCATGAAACAATGAACCAAATACAGACACCACGTCAAGCTTGGACATATAACACCGGACAACGTCGTGTTCGTCGTGCGCCAAATGTTGCCTATGACACGCCAGGCACAGCGTCTGATGGCTTACGTACCACAGATGATTTCGATATGTTTAACGGCGCTCCTAACCGTTATAACTGGACATTAAAAGGGAAACAAGAATTATTGATCCCTTACAATGATTACCGTTTACACAGTGATTCATTAAAATATGCTGATATCTTAATGCCAGGTCACATTAACCCTGAACATGTTCGTTATGAAAAACATCGTGTATGGGTTGTCGAAGCTAACTTGAAATCAGATACACGTCATACCTACAAAAAACGTGTTTTCTTTATTGACGAAGATAGCTGGCAAATTGCGGTAACCGATATATATGATAACCGTGACGAGTTATACCGTGTTGGTGTTGCTCATGGTTTGAATTATTACGAAGTTCCTACACAATGGTCTACACTTGAAGTGTTCCATGATTTACAGTCGCGTCGCTACATAGCTATGGGCTTAGATAATGAAGCTAAAATGTATGACTTCTCAGCTGAATTAGATGATATATCATTTACTTCTTCAGCATTAAGACGTGAAGGGCGTAGATAACCGCTAGGTTTTAAAAACTTATAACGGCTGACAACGGTCAGTCGTTATACATTAAGAGATAAGAAACTTTAACGATGTCATGGATGATGTGAGCAAAGTAACACTTTAATTATTAACGAATGAGAAACCTTTTTTATGCAACGTTTGTTGGCTTTCCTTTTTAGCGCTTTATTCTTCCTCAATGCTTTTTCACAGCAACTTCCTGCTATGCAAGCACCCTTAGCCAGTAAATCACTTATGCTTGATATTTTTAAAATCAACGATAAACAGCTGGTTGCTGTAGGTGAACGTGGTCATATTTTACTTTCAAATGACGCAATTACTTGGCGTCAAGCTAATGTTCCCGTTCGGACGACCTTAACTGCAGTATATTTTATTGATGCTTCCCATGGTTGGGCTGTTGGGCATGACGCGACGATATTATTTTCTGGAGATGGCGGTGAGAACTGGCAAGTACAACAATATTTACCCGCGCAACAAAAACCTTTACTTGATATAACCTTCAAAGATAAAAATGAAGGCATAGCGATAGGCGCATATGGTCAGCAATACCGCACCAATGATGGTGGTGAAAATTGGACCTTTGAATTTCATGGTGAGTTTTTATTTCCCGAAGACTTAGCTTACCTCGAAGAATTAAAAGAACAAGATGAAGAGGCTTACCTCGATGAGCAAGGCAGTATTCTTGCCCACTTTAACAGTATCTTTAAAGACGGTCGTACCCTTTATATGGTCGGCGAAGTAGGCTTAATCGCCAAGAGTAATGATTTTGCCGAAAAATGGTTGCCGTTTGATAAAATATATCAAGGTTCATTTAATGACATTGCTCGTACTCAGCAAGGAAATTTATTAGTTGTTGGCTTGCGTGGTAATATTTTTCGCAGTTTAAAAAGTGGCGCACCTTGGCAACATATTAACACCAAAACCCAAGCCTTATTAAATTCGATAGTGCTCGGTGATAACGGTAGTATTTTTGTCTTAGGAAATAATGGTGTTATTTTAAAAAGTGATGATGACGGCGTTAGCTTTTCTTTAAATATTCAAGCTGACGGTAAAGCGTTAATTAGCGGTGTTTGGTTTAATAATCAGCTGGTCATCGTTTCTGAAGTTGGTCTTAAAGTCGTTGCACTGACTAAGTTAAAATAAACGTAAATCGATAGATACCATTACCGCCAATTCCACTGAAGCAGATGAAGTAAACTAAATGAAAATAGAATCCCTTATTAATGTTATCGAAGCCACCATGTTCCGTAAAAGAATCATGGTGCTTGTTGCTTTCGTACTAGCGAGTATTTTTCTTGTTTTTCAAGCCAGCCAAATAAAGCTTGATGCGGCTTTTGAAAAGCATATTCCCCTTAATCATGCCTACATGAAAACCTATCTCGAATATCGAGAAAACTTTGGTGGCGCCAATAATGTGCTCATCTCAGTGTGTGACACAGAGGGTGATATTTTTAATGAATCCTTCTTTAGCGCGCTAAAAGGGGTTCATGACCAGTTGTTTTTTATTCCTGGTGTTGACCGTATTCAAGTTAAATCATTGTATTCACCTAGTACCCGTTTTGTTGAGATTGTTGAAGACGGTTTTGCTGGTGGTCCGGTTATCCCGGCCAATTTCCAGCCTGATCCGCAAGGTTTAGCTGTTGTTAAAGCAAATATTGAGAAAGCCGGTATCGTTGGCAGTATTGTTGCAGACGATTACAGTTGTGCGATGGTAAAAGCGTCGTTAATGGATACTGACCCACAAACGGGTGCACGTTTAGATACGCTTGTGATTGCTGAGCAACTTGAGCAGCAAATTAGAGGAAAATTCGAAAAAGATAACATCAGTATTCATATTATTGGTTTTAGCAAGATGGTTGGCGATGTTGCAGAAGGCGCCAAAGGCGTTGTGGCTTTCTTTGCTATTGCGATTGTTATTACCACGCTGATGGTGTTCTGGTTTTGCCGTTCTATTTCTTTGACCCTTTTACCGATAGCTTGTTCGCTGGTTGCCGTTGTTTGGCAGCTAGGTATGTTATCAACCTTAGGTTTTGGACTCGATCCAATGTCGATCTTGGTGCCGTTTTTAGTGTTTGCCATTGGTGTTAGCCATGGCGTACAGATGATTAACTCGGTCTCCAAACTGGTCAGTAAGGGAGCAACATCGAAAGAAGCCGCACAAATGAGCTTTCGCTTGTTATTGATACCAGGCGGTATCGCCTTGCTTTCTGATACGGTTGGTTTCTTAACATTACTTTCTATTGATATTGGTATTATTCGTGAATTGGCTATCACTGCATCTCTGGGTGTGGCGATGATTATTTTAACCAATTTAATTTTACTCCCTTTATTGGTTTCCTTTATTCATGTCGCTAAAGTAGAGCCTAAGATAGCGGATAAAAACAAGGTCACTGTCTGGGACGTAATGTCTTCATTTGCCACCAAACGTATTGCGACGGTCATTCTGGTAATAACCGCTGTTTTATATGTTGCTGGTTATTATTACTCACAAGATATGAAAATAGGAGAGCTTCATGCGGGTGCTCCTTCTTTACATGAAACGTCACGTTATAACCAAGATACTTTCTTAATTACTGACCGTTATGCGATCAGCGTTGATTATATGTCAGTGATCGTTGAAAGCCCTGCTGATTCATGTACTTTTTACGAGACAATGGACTTAATAGATACCTTTCAATGGCAGATGGAAAATACTGCTGGTGTGCAATCGGCTATCAGTTTAGCGTCAGTCGCTAAAATTGTTAATGCCGGTTATAACGAAGGTAACGCTAGATGGCGAGTCTTATCACGCAATCAACAAACTTTAGTGCAATCAATTGCTCGCGTACCTTCAACGAGTGGCTTATTAAACAGTGATTGTAGTGTTATGCCTGTTATCTTGTTTTTAGAAGATCACAAAGCTGAAACCATTAACCGAGTCGTCGATAAAGTAAAAGTTGTTGCTCAGGCATTGGAAACAGACGAGGTTAAATTTAAACTCGCTTCTGGACCCGTCGGTGTTATGGCAGCGACTAATGAAGCGGTTGCTGAAGCGCAAACGCCGATGATGCTTTACGTTTATGGCGCGGTAACTTTATTGTGTTTCATTAGTTTTAGAAGTGTTCGTGCCACGATTGTTGTTATTGTACCGCTTTACGTAGTGTCGACGTTGGCGCAATGGTTAATGACCGCACTTGATATTGGCTTAACGGTTTCTACTCTTCCTGTTATCGCTTTAGGTGTTGGTATTGGTGTTGATTACGGTATTTATATCTTATCAACCATGAGCATAAAATTGCGTGAGGGTTATCAAGTTCAAGAAGCTTATTTACTCGCTTTAAAAGAACGAGGCAGTGCAGTATTAATTACCGGTGTTACTTTAGCTATTGGTGTTTCGACCTGGTTTTGGTCAGATTTGAAATTTCAAGTTGATATGGGAATACTGTTAACCTTTATGTTTTTGGTTAATATGATCGCTGCAGTACTGGTCCTACCAGCAATTGCTGCTTTTTTATGGCCTAATAAAAAATAAAGTTAATACGTTAATCCTGCATAAATAAACAAGAAAATGACCGAAAGGTCATTTTCTATTTATAACAAGTGAATAAACAATTACTCTCAGTAATTTTGACAAGCGACAATAAATAATTAATCACCACAAATAGTAAAATATTCCTCGCAATAGCCTAAAATTCTTAATAAAATCGCATATATAGTCTATTCTTTTAGACAATAATAAATATTTATATAAAAAATTATACAAATTAGACAGTAAATTGTTTTAAATAATCAATTTTGAAATGATTCACTACAACAGCGTTTTATCCAAAAAGGAAAACGGCATGGCGTTAGTAGACGGTTTACCCTCAGTGATACTCTCGAATGTAGCACAGTTAATTCAGCAAAAAGTTCCCGCTAAAACAGCTCCTCTTGTTGAGCAGTTTGCAGATCTCCTTTACAGTAATATCTCCACGCTTGATTTAGACCACCGTAACGATAGTGATATGTATGGTGCGACATTAAGTTTGTGGAATTCGTTAAACGGTCACCAAGATAATGCACCGGTGATCAAAGTTTTTAACCCACAAGTTTCTAAGCATGGCTGGAAATCAAGTCATACCATTATTGAAGTCATTATTGCAGATATGCCATTTCTGGTTGATTCATTGCGAATTGCCCTTAACCGCTTAGGTTTATCCCCACATTTAATGTTAAATAGTCCGATTAATATTATTCGTGATGACAAAAATCAAATTACTCGTTTAGCCGCTGCCGCTAATAAATCATTAAAATCAGCAACGGCTGTCGCTGTTTTTTTTATCGAAGTTGACCGTCAAACCGATCAAAAAGTGCTTGATAAAATTACTAAAGAGTTACATTCCGTGGTTAATGATATCGCGATAACTGTCGACGATTGGCAAGCAATGCGCGCACGCCTTGGCGAAGTGATCACTGAAACAGCTGAAGCAAAGTTACCTTGTTCCATTAATGATCATGATGACGCACTAGAGTTCTTAAAATGGATGTTAAACGATAACTTCACTTTATTAGGTTATCGTTCATACAATGTTAAAACCTTAACCGGTGATATGGCTTTATCCGCCAATGTAGAATCAAGTTTAGGCTTAATGAAGCGCTCTGATGGTACAGTAGAACGTTTAATTTCAACCTTATCTAGTTCAGCTCGCGAGCTTGCTTTGGGGGTTAATCCGTTAATTTTGACCAAAACCAATTCTCGTTCACGTGTTCACCGTCCTGCTCATCTCGATTACATCGGGGTAAAACGTTTTGATGCTAAAGGTAATGTTATTGGTGAAGAACGCTTTGTTGGTTTATTTGGCTCTGCTTATTACACCAACAGTGCTTTAGATTTACCGTTAATAAAATCTAAAGTGACTACCGTATGTGAAAGCTCTGGTTTTGCTCGTGGTACCCACGCGTACAAAGCGATGATTAATATTTTAGAAACCTACCCACGTGATGAAATATTACAAAGTAGTACCGATGAATTATTAAAAAATGTTTTAGGCATTTTTCAAATGCAAGAACGTGATTACTCTGGACTCTTTGTTCGCCGAGATGCCTTTGATCGTTTTTACTCTTGCATGGTTTATGTGCCCAGAGAACGTTACAACACCGAATTACGTGTTAATACCCAAAAGTTACTCAAAGAAGCATTTGGTAGCGGTCAAGAAGTCGAGTTTACCACTTACTTTTCTGAATCAGCACAAGCGCGTACGCATTATATTGTTCGTGTTAAATCAACTAAAGCAGATATCAACGTGAAACAAATTGAAAAGAACTTAAATGAAGCAGCAAGAAGCTGGGATGATAAACTCGCAGCATCTCTGAACTCTCATAAAGGTGAAGCGAAAGGTAAAACGTTAAGCCGCAAATATTGTAGTTTTCCACAATCTTACAAAGATGAAGTGTTACCAGGTACTGCAATCGTTGATATTGAAAAACTTGAATCACTATCAGCGGAAAACCCGCTTGAAATGTTGTTTTACCAACCACAAGAAGAAAGTGCTGACAGCCGTCATGTAAAATTAAAACTGTTTCATACTGGCGACCCAATCCACTTATCAGATATTTTACCTATTCTTGAAAACTTTGGTTTACGTGTTATTGGTGAAAGCCCTTATTTGGTTAAAACATCAACCGGCGAACCTTGTTGGATCTTAGACTTTTCGATGTTACTTACTGGACAAGGTAAGTTCACCCTAGAAATAGTACAAAACTTATTCCAAGACGCCTTTGCAAAAGTTTGGGCGGGTGATTTAGAAGACGATGGTTTTAACCGTTTAATTTTAGGCGCTGAACTCGGTGGTCGCGAAGTCTCTATTATACGTGCTTATGCTCGTTACGAGCGTCAAATCGGTGGTACTTTTAGCCAAAGCTATATTGAAGATACTTTTGCTCGCTACCCTAATATTGCCGAATTACTGATTAAATTCTTTATTTTCCGTTTTGATCCAACCACGAAAATTTCAGAAAAAGCCTTGAATAAAGTCAGTGCGGATATTGAGAAGTCTCTCGATAATGTTGCCAACTTAGATGATGACCGTATCATCCGCCGCTTTGTTGAAATGATAAGTGCCACCATTCGTACTAACTATTTCCAACCTCATGCGCTAACCGGTCAAAAATCTTACATCTCATTTAAGATTTTACCTCGCCAGATCAGTGACGTACCACTACCATTGCCTGAATTTGAAATTTTCGTTTACTCACCGCAACTTGAAGGTGTTCATTTACGTGGCGGTAAGGTCGCGCGTGGTGGTTTACGTTGGTCAGACAGACAAGAAGATTTCCGCACTGAGGTTTTAGGCTTAGTAAAAGCTCAACAAGTTAAAAATACGGTTATTGTTCCTGTTGGCGCTAAAGGTGGTTTTGTTTGTAAGCAACTACCTGTAGGCGGTACTAGACAAGAAATATTTGAAGCAGGTAAAGAATGTTACCGCACTTTCATTCGCGGTTTGTTAGATATTACCGACAACATTATTGATGGTGTTATTGTGCCACCACTCAATGTGGTCCGTCTTGATGAAGATGACCCTTATTTGGTTGTTGCAGCCGATAAAGGCACCGCAACTTTCTCAGACACTGCTAATGCCATCTCAGACGAATATAACTTCTGGATGGGTGATGCGTTCGCTTCTGGTGGTAGTGTTGGCTATGATCATAAAGCTATGGGTATTACAGCGAAAGGCGCTTGGGAGTCTGTTAAACGTCATTTCCGCGAAATGGATGTTGATTGTCAAACAACTGATTTTACCTGTATTGCTATTGGTGATATGGCGGGCGATGTATTTGGTAATGGTATGCTATTGTCAAAGCATATCCGTTTACAAGCCGCATTTAATCACATGAACATTTTTATTGACCCCAATCCTGACGCAGCAAGTTCTTATATAGAGCGTGAACGTTTATTTAATATGCCGGGCTGTACTTGGGAAGATTATAACAAAGAGTTAATTTCTGAAGGTGGCGCTATTTTCAGTCGTCATGTTAAATCTATCAAGTTAACACCACAAATTAAGAAAATGCTTGGCACGCAAAAACAAACCATGTCACCGATAGACTTAATGCAAGCCATTTTAAAAATGAAAGTGGATTTATTGTGGAATGGTGGTATTGGTACGTATGTTAAAAGCTCTAAAGAAAGCCATCTTGATGTTGGTGATAGAGCGAACGATTCATTGCGTATTAATGGCAAAGAATTACAAGCAAAAGTTGTTGGGGAAGGCGGTAACTTAGGTTTCACCCAACTGGGCCGTGTTGAGTTTGGTTTACGTGGCGGAAGAATTAATACCGATGCTGTTGATAATGCCGGTGGTGTTGATTGCTCTGATAACGAAGTCAACATTAAAATATTATTGAATAGCCTAGTACAAAATGGTGATTTAACCGTTAAACAACGTAACCAGTTACTTTATGATATGACTGATGATGTTGGCAAAATTGTTATTGAAGACTGTTATCGTCAAACACATTCATTGTCAATTACCGCAATGCGTGGCGTTAAACAATTAAAAGAACAAGAACGCTTTATTCATGGTTTAGAAAAAGCGGGTAAATTAGATCGTGCCTTAGAGTTTATTCCAACGGATGACGAAATTTCTGAGCGTTTATCTAAAGGGCAGGGCTTAACTCGTCCTGAACTTTCAGTGCTACTTGCCTATGGTAAAATGGTTTTGAAAGAAGACTTAGTTTGTCCTGGTATTACTGATAATCCTTACCACGACCGATTATTACTTGAGGCTTTTCCTCCACAATTACAGGTTAAGTATCAAGACCAAATGCAACTGCATCCATTGCGTGCTGAAATTATAGCGACAAAACTAGCCAATGATATTGGCAACGATATGGGTTTCAATTTTGTTAATCGTATGCATGAAGAAACAGGTGCAACGGTTGCTGAAATTGCCAATTGTTATGTTATGGCCAGTGAAGTTTTTGAGTTATCAACTGTTTGGAACGAAATTACCGAATTAGATAATAAAATTTCTACCTCCATTCAAACAGAAATGTTATTTCAAATGCGCCGTACGGTAAGACGCGCAACACGTTGGTTCTTACGTCATCGTAATAAAGCCTTAGGTATTGCAGAAACAATTGCTATGTATCGTCCAACGTTTGAAAATTTAGCCAATAATTTAGATAAATTATTAGTTACAGAAGAAGTAGAGCAATTACAACGTGTTGAAACAGACTTAGTCAGAACGGGCGTTCCGGTTAAAATCGCTAAACGTATTTCACAGTTAAGTTCACTATTTCCAGTGATGGATATTGCCGATATTTCAATCGCCGATGACCGTCCGATTGAATTAGTTGCTGATTTATACTTCAAGCTAGGTGTTCGTTTAGACTTACATTGGTTCTTAGACCAGATCACCAGCCAACCGGTATCTAATCATTGGCAAGCGCTTGCTAGAGCTTCATTTAGGGAAGAACTTGATTGGCAGCAACGCTCATTAGCACAAGTGGTCTTACGCTGTGATTGTAGTGTTGAACAGCCTGAAATTGAAACTTTACTTAATAACTGGATCGAGACCAATGCCCAACCACTTGAGCGCTGGAACCAAATTTTAGCTGACTTTAGAATTGGTCGTACGCATGAGTTTGCAAAATTCTCTGTGGCGCTAAGAGAGTTAATGCTGTTGAGCTTAAATTGCGATCCAGCAAAATAATTTAAAGCAACTAATCAAGCTTTAACGAGATTGATTTAACTGATAAAATCCCCGCTATTAAGTGGGGATTTTTTTTAGGTCGTTATCGACTTTGATTAAAATTTTTTCGTGTTAACTTACCCGTCCAGAGGCAATATGTTTTATTCCGCAATTCGTAAAGTATTATTCAAGTTTGATCCTGAAGCTATTCATGAACTGACGATTAAAGGCTTTAAAGCCTCGGGTTCAACACCATTAAATTTACTTTATAAGCAAAACATTACTGATAAACCGGTTGAAGCCATGGGGATTACTTTTCCAAATCCTGTTGGCTTAGCGGCTGGATTAGACAAAAATGGCGAATGTATTAATGCTTTTGCTGCCATGGGATTTGGTTTTGTTGAGATAGGTACCGTGACGCCTAAGCCACAACCGGGTAATCCAAAGCCGCGTATTTTTCGTTTACCCTCAGCGAATGCGGTCATAAACCGCATGGGCTTCAATAACAAAGGTGTTGATTACTTAATTGATCAAGTGCGCAAAGCAAACTTTAAAGGCGTACTCGGTATTAATATTGGTAAAAATAAAGATACCCCAGATGAGCATGCTAAGGACGACTACCTTATTTGTATGCGTAAGGTTTATAACTACGCAACGTACATCACCATAAATATATCGTCGCCCAATACCCCAGGCTTACGTTCATTACAATATGGTGATGCATTAAATGAACTGTTAGCCGTGCTTAAAGCTGAGCAGAAAGTACTGACCAAGCAACACAGTAAATATGTGCCGTTAGCCGTTAAAATAGCACCTGATTTAAGTAAAGAAGAGATTGAGTCGATAGCACAGTGTTTGATTAGCAATGATATAGATGGCGTTATTGCCACCAATACCACACTTTCACGTGAAGGTGTGGTCGGTCTCGAGCACGGTGAAGAGCAGGGCGGGCTGAGCGGCGAGCCAGTAAAAGATAAAAGCACCGAAGTTATTCGTTTGTTGGCGATAGCGTTAGATAATAAATTACCTATTATCGGTGTTGGTGGTATTTCGAGTGGCCGTGATGCTCAAGAGAAAATTGCTGCCGGTGCTAAATTAGTGCAAGTTTATACCGGTTTTATCTATCAAGGTCCCGAGCTGGTTAAAGACATAGTGAATACACTTTAATTTTATCGTTTAACGCTATTTTTTATCCTTGCTTAAATAGGAAATAGCGTTAATTTATCGGCGATTAAATTAAGTACCTTTTGAAGTTTTGCTTGAATATAGCTAGGTAATAATTTTCTCTCTTGTTGTAATAGCGTGAGCTCAGTAGGCGTTACCGCGATAAAACATGTTATTTGTTGACGCTCTTTTTGGTAAACACTAAAAACATCATCAGCAAAATAGCTAATCTCTCCCTGATGCGCTTTAGTTATCTCTTCATCAACAAATTGTTGAGTTTCTAGGTAGAGATTGATTAATAAAATATTATTTTCATCACCATACCAATTTGCTGTCAATGTTTGAAAATTAAACTGTGCTTCAAGCTTATTACACACTGACTTTATCTGATTAAATGTTTCTATTAAATCGTTACTCGGCATAATAGAAATCGGTAGTTGTTCTGTCATAGTTTTAAGATTACTTTGAATTTCAGTATTTAGACATTATCAATATTAATTAATAACATAAAGCATAATGGATTTTTTTATTGTGGTTTCCTATCATTTTCAATCGGTCACATTTTAATATTAGGGGTTGTTTTTGGACTTCACTTTTGCTTTTTCTTTACACGTGTGGATTTATTTCACCATACTCGCCGCTGTTATGCAGGCTATTCGCACCGCTGGACAAAAAAAACTATCGGCCCATTTAAGTGCAATGGCAACGACAGGGGTGCGTTATATCTATGCGCTACCTTTTGCTTTTTTATATTTACTCGTTATGACCGAACAACAGTCAGTCACTTTACCTGGGCTTAATGCCACGTTCTTACAGTACGCACTCATTGCTTGTGTCATGCAGATAATCGGTACATTTTGTTTAGTGGCGGCCTTTAAATATCGAAATTTCGCGGTGGCAACCAGTTTAGCAAAAACTGAAGCTATTCAAGTCGCTGTCGTTGGCGCCTTATTCTTTTCAGTTTCTTTATCACTGTTAGCGTGGTTCTCTGTTTTTATCGGCGTGATTGGGGTGTTAATTGTCTCAAGAGTAAAGTTTACTTTCGCTGATGTTTTCCAAAATCCTGGCGCCGGCTTTGGTTTAGCATCAGGCTTAGCCCTTGCCATTACTACCTTATTAATTCGCGAATCAAGCTTAGCCCTAGAGACAGATTTAATGGTAAGTGCCGCTTTTACTTTGTTTTTTATGATTGGTGTACAATCCGTGATTTCAATTATTTATCTTTGCATACAAGATATCAGGCAATTAACGTTAATGGCTAAACATTGGCGTTTGTGCTTATTTGTTGGCATAACCAGTGTCATTGGCTCAATTGGTTGGTTTACAGCGGCAAGTTTTCAAAATGCAGCCTATGTGAAGGCATTGGGACAAGTAGAGTTTTTTATTACTTTATTGTTAACTTACCGAATTTTTAAGGAACGTATCAGCCGAATTGAATATCTAGGCATGCTATTAATTATTGTCAGTGTGGTTATTTTATTGCTTTGGGCATAGTGGCTAGCGTCTGTTTTTGCTACACTCGCAGAAAATTATTATTGTATTAATTAAATTGGATTTAAAATGAAAATTGCAGATAAAACCGTTGTTCAATTTCACTACACCTTAAAAGATGAAGTAGGTAATGAAATTGAATCATCATACGCGGGCGATCCTTTAGCCTATCTTCACGGCTATAAAAATATGTTAGTCGGTGTTGAAAATGCTTTAGCTGATAAAGAAGTGGGTAATAAATTTTCAGTAACGTTACAACCTGAAGACACTTATGGTGAGCGTAAAGAAGACATGATCCAGCGTGTCCCGGCAAAACACCTACAAGATGGGCAAGGGACAACTAAGTGGCAAGCAGGTATGACAGCTTCCGTGGAAACAGAGCAAGGTCAACGTCAAGTGACTATTGTTAAAGCAGGCAAGTTTATGGTGACAGTTGATATTAATCCACCGCTTGCTGGTATGGTTTTAACCTTTGATTTAGACGTCATTGATGTCCGCGCTGCCACAGATGAAGAAGTTGAACATGGTCACGCACATGGTGCAGGCGGCCATCACCACTAAACGCGCTTGATCTAAGCGGTAATTTATTTGAAGGTTTAAGGTCAGCTCTGCTGACCTTTTTTATATTTAGCTTGGCAATTTTTTAAGCTAATCATTAACTCTATGTATTGACAGTACCTTGAGCTCATTATCTGAAATTGCTTGCCAACGTATATTTAAATCATAGAGTTTCATACCATAGATCTTATCATCATCTTGTCGTTTTTTGTAAGCTGGTCTCGGATCCTGAGCTAACACTTGTTCAATAAAAAGGGCTAACCCTAGATATTCTCGTTGATACTGTTGCACATCTTGTTGTGCTTGCGAAGAAAATCGTGTCGTTAACGCCTGATAAGGTTGTTGCTGTGCAAAACCTGCCCGAGCATCATCAATGCTGTCAGAATAAGGAAGGTAAGGTTTAATATCAACCACCGGCGTTTGATCAAGTAAGTCTAATCCTGAAATATTAATGATTAATTGTTTGTTTTTTTGCTCTACACCTTCAAGCTTAACCACCGACATGCCAATGGGGTTAGGCCTGAATGTAGAACGAGTCGCTAATACCCCCAGTTTTTTATTTCCACCTAAACGAGGCGGTCTAACAAGCGGTTTCCAACCTTGCTGCTCAGTACCATGAAATATAAACAAGACCCACAAATGACTAAATTGCTCAATACCACGAAGTAGTTCTTCGTTGTTGGCATCTTCAAGCAGTAAAATTGAGCCTTTTGCAGCACTCACCAAGCCGGGTTGACGAGGAATCGCAAATTTTTCTTTGTAGGGAGAATTAACACGACCGATAAAGTTGAAGGTGATTTGGTTGTCAGGTGATACAGTCATTAGTTAATCTTTTTCAGCGGTTCAACTTGATAAGCCATACCATAGCAAACAACCGTTGCGATACATTGCTTATTTGCTTGGTCGTCATCAATCAGCGCACAACCGCTAAAAATTATCGCATTGCCCTGTTGCTGAGCTGCCTGTCTACGCGCCTCAGTTCTTGCCGCTATTTTATCCGGTGCGGCATGATGGCTCTTTGCTTGGCAATCTTCCCCCTCAACCGGGCCAATAAGTTTATAACGACCAGGAAACTCACTGTCATCTTGAAAAACCTTGACTTGCGCATGGCTAAAGTAGGTTTGAAAGTTCTCTTTATCCAAATTTGTCGAAACCGTGTAATCAGATGAACAGGCTGATAATCCAATTAAAACCAGAGTAAGTATTCGCATTAATATATTGTTGGCGTTGTTATCGGTAGTCTGTTTATTCTTTTTCATCACTAGGTTACTTACTTATTATTTGTTTTAACGGGGGATTTATTACTGATCCAATAATTAAATAATTTATCAATAACATTACTTTGCTGTTTCATATTGATCCAATTACGCATAAACAGTTCAAAAGCTTGATCGTTATGATTAATTGGAAATGCCATGGATATCGGTGCTAACACAGGTTTAGGCACAATAACCGTGTATTCAGGATGTAACAATGTCCAAGCAGAGGCTGCCGCCGCACCAAATAGCATGCCATCAATATGTTGATACTTTTCTTTAAAAAATAATCTCGGTGTTGAAATTTCCCAGGCTTTATTATGAATAAAATTACGCTCGACCGCCGTTTGGTAGAAAAAAGTTTCTGGGATGCCGATAATAAGTGTTTTATTCTCTATGATCTTTGACCATTTCTTAAACTCTATACGGCGTTCGTCTTTAACAATAAAAGCTAAAGACTGCTGAGAGTAGGGGACCGTCAGGGTAAATTTAGTCATATTGTCAGGAATAACCGGAATGCCTGTAGTGATATCTAAATAGCCTGATTGTAACAATGCTTCAGCTTGATGATGGAATATTCTTACAAATTCAACACTGACATTTAGGTCAATGGCGAGTTGGTTCATTATTTCAATATCAAAACCGACCAACTTACCGTTATTGTTATGGAAGGCGTAAGGTAAGTCATCTCTGAAATAACCAACTCTAATAAAACCGCGTTGTTGAATTCGTTTCAATACCGGGGAAAATGATGGACGAGTCTCAACGTTTTTAGGACTGTTTTCAAGATGGCTACTTTTTACATCATTAAACAAAAAGTCACGTTCAATAAACTTTGTATATCCTTGATACTGGTGACTTATAGAATCGAAACTAAAACGTAATGAAAGAAACGCCAGTACTGAAACAAGTGGAATTATCGCTAGATTTCTCAGCAGAGCACGCCATTTTATAGTAAAGCGTTTTAACATTGCGGTGGCAATTAATAACGGTAAGCAGCTAGAAAAAACCACCGAAAAAACAGCACTTAGCCGAGCACCAATCAGGTTCTCTGCCACTAAATAAAAGTCGAACATAGCCCCTGAAACATTAAACAGTTCAAGTAAGTTTTGCATCGCTAATGTGGTGCTACCAAATAACTGTGGCAAGCCAGCAACAACTAAATTGACATGGTCAGCAAAAGAAATATGAGCACCAGAGAACCAGGCAGCAAAGAGCACAAAAAGTAACGCAAGTAGCTTACCGCCGACCGGTAAACTAAAAGATATTGGTACAATAATCTCTGATATTTTTTCAAGATCGTTATCTTGAGGATACTTATTTTTGAGTAATTTTTTAGTGTTTTCAACAATAACAGGTAACACTGAAAAGAAACTGCCGGTAGCAAAAGCGGTGATCATAGGTTCGCGAGACACCCTAACTATTTCTCGATAACCAAAAGGCGTTATCGTGGCGACAATAGCGGGAAAAACCACAAAACAAAGCAGAATAACCAAGACAATCGCGCTAAGCATATAAACCACTAAGCCATCGAGTTGGCTCGCATCTAAAGTAACAGCGGCACGCCAACCGATACAAAAAATACCCAAAGGGGCAAATTTCATAATAAAGCCGTTAATATTTGCCGTAGCTTGTTGTAAGTTCGTCAGCATTAACAAGGTTTGCCGTTTAGATTTGATTTGCATTAGGCCAAGCCCCATACAAATGCTAAAAAAAACGACCGCCGGAATTAAGGTATTCGCTAAAGCATGAAACGGGTTAGCCGAGATAAATAAGTCAACCAAGTTAAATTCAGGCACAGATTGTATAGTGTTATTAGAATAAAATTCGGCATGTTGCCAATGAGGAAAGGATAAAGGGGTGCTAAAAATAAAAAATAGCACAATCGCTATCATCATTAAGATGATCAATAAACTTTGCTGAGAGACCTTTTTAGCTTTACTGGGGGTTAGCCCGCCAATGCCAACAACCAGTGACAGCACAATATAAGGCAGTACGGTCATTTGTAGGGCAGTAACAAAAGCATTCGCGGTGTTATCTATCACTGAATATGCGGTTGAAAAGTAATAACCCAGCAGCAAGCCACTAATCATCGCTAAGATAATTTGTACTAATAACGGCGGTTTAACAAACGACATTAAAATATTGTACCCATAAGTTTTTTACCATGATAATAATTATAACGAACTATTTAAAAATTATAATACCAAAAAGCAGTGAAGGTTCACTGCTTTTTTTCTTCGATATTAACAGCTGATTGGCGTTATTATTTTACTCGCATACCAGGCTGTGCACCGTCTTCAGGATTTAATATCCATAAATCTTTACCACCAGGCCCTGCGGCAAGTACCATGCCTTCAGACATACCAAAGCGCATTTTTCTTGGTGCTAAATTAGCAACCATCACAGTATGCTTACCAATCAAATCTTCTGGTTGATAGGCTGACTTTATACCGGCAAATACTTGGCGTGTTTCACCACCTTCTTCTTTTGAATCAAGTGCTAGGGTTAAACGTATCAGTTTATCCGCTTTCTCGACATGTTCGGCATTAATAATTTTTACTATCCGCAAATCAATTTTAGCAAAATCGTCAAATTGAATTTCTTCGCTAATAGGATCACACCCTAATGGATCATTGAGGGCCGCGCTATTATCGACGACTTTTTCTTTTTTCGCTTTTTTAGCGGGTTTTTCAGCGTCATCTTTAACGAGTAAATTGTCTTTTGAAGCATCTGTCATCGCGTTAACTTTATCCATGTCGACACGTTGTAGTAAGGCTTTAAATTTGTTGATCTTATGGCTCGTCAATAACGTTTTATGACCTTCCCAAGTTAATTCATCATTTAAAAAGGTGGCTGTGCTATCGGCTAATACCGGTAATACTGGTTTTAAATAAATCATTAAGGTGCGGAACATATTGATACCTAGCGAGCAGATGTCTTGTACTTCTTGCTGCTTAGTTTCATCTTTGACTAACTGCCAAGGTTCTTTTACCGCGATATATTCGTTAACTTTGTCGGCTAATGCCATTATTTCACGCATACCACGCGCAAAGTCACGCGCTTCATAATGAGCGGCTATAGAGTCACCGGCTGCCATAACTTCTTCAGCCAGAGCTGGGTTATCGATGTTTTCTGACAACATACCGTCAAAGCGTTTAGTGATAAAACTGGCACAACGCGAGGCAATATTAACCACTTTACCGACTAAGTCTGAATTGACTCGTTGCGCGAAATCTTCCAGATTTAAGTCTAAATCATCAATTTTATGGGTTAATTTAGCGGCATAGTAATAACGTAAATATTCAGGGTTTAAATGTTCTAAATAAGTGCGACCTTTGATAAATGTGCCTTTAGACTTAGACATTTTTGCGCCATTAACGGTAACAAAACCATGGGCGTGCACTGCTGTTGGTTTTCTAAAACCTGCGCCTTCAAGCATGGCTGGCCAGAATAAACTATGGAAATATATAATGTCTTTGCCAATAAAATGGTAAAGCTCAGCTGCCGAGTCAAGCGCCCAAAACGCATCAAAGTCGATACCGGTTTTATCACATAAGTTTTTGAAACTGCCCATGTAACCAATAGGAGCATCTAACCAGACATAAAAGTATTTACCCGGAGCGTTGGGTATTTCAAAGCCAAAATAAGGGGCGTCGCGGCTGATATCCCATTGTTGTAAACCAGACTCAAACCATTCCGCTAACTTATTAGCCATTTCATCTTGTAATGCGCCACTACGTGTCCAGTCTTGTAACATCTCACTAAAAGCAGGTAAGTCAAAGAAATAGTGCTCAGAGTCTTTTAATATCGGAGTTGCGCCAGAAACAACTGAACGTGGGTTAAGTACTTCTGTTGGCGAATACGTCGCGCCACACTCGTCACAGCTATCGCCGTTTTGATCGGCTGCTTGGCATTTAGGGCAAGTGCCTTTTACGAAACGGTCAGGTAAAAACATGCCTTTTTCTGGATCGTAAAGTTGAGAGATAACTCTGGTTTTAATATGACCTTTAGCATGCAAACGATTATAAATTTCGTGAGCAAACGCTTCATTTTCTGGGCTGTGCGTTGAATGATAGTTATCGAAACTAATATGAAAATCTGCAAAATCCTTCATATGCTCTTCACGAACACCATTGATCATTTCTTCTGGTGTTACCCCTAACTCATGCGCTTTAAGCATAATAGGCGTGCCATGGGCATCATCAGCACAAACAAAATAAGTTTCATGGCCGCGCATACGTTGAAAACGCACCCAAATATCGGTCTGAATATGTTCAAGTAAATGGCCTAAATGAATAGATCCATTGGCATAAGGCAGCGCACAAGTTACAAGAATTTTACGTTTATTTTTAGCGGTTGATGATGACTCTGATAACGACATATAAAGTTTACATTTATTGGTGGTAATTATGGGGGGAATGGTACAGAATTTGTAACTACTTTTCATTAATAATTATTGCCTAAACGCGATAAAGTGCCTTTTAAAATGTTCTCAAAGATATTTTCCTCAAAAACACTCTCTAGTGACGCTAAACAAACACTTGTTGATAGCTTAAATCGTTATCGCAGTGAAACTTTCCCACAAGGAATCTTATATCCTGATATTGACCCTGAAATTACCTTAGAAAAAGGTAATGATATTGTGATTAAATTGTCTTTACCTTTTCCCTGTAACAGCGAATTACACTTAGTAAGTGAAGCACTTACTAAAGAAGTTAAGCAAACCGTTCGTTTTGCGATTAAGTACAATGTTCAGCCGGTTCGCCGTCATGAACTCGCTGGTATAAAGAACATTATCGCGATTGCTTCTGGAAAAGGGGGGGTAGGGAAGTCGACAACAGCAGTAAATCTTGCTTATGCGTTAATAGCCGAAGGAGCCTCAGTTGGAATTTTAGATGCTGATATTTATGGTCCTTCAATTCCAACTTTACTTGGTTTAAAAGGAGCCAAGCCAAGTTCTGATGATGGTAAGTTACTCACGCCGATAAATGCTAACGGTTTAAGCGCAATGTCACTGGGTTTTTTAGTTGATGAGGATGATGCAACTGTTTGGCGAGGCCCAATGGCTAGCAGAGCTTTTAGCCAATTACTAAATGAAACTGATTGGCAAGGCATAGATTACTTAATTGTCGATATGCCGCCAGGCACTGGTGATATTCAATTGACGTTGTCGCAACAAGTACCGGTTGCTGCTGCTGTTGTTATTACCACACCACAAGATATCGCACTGGCTGACGCGATAAAGGGTCTTGCGATGTTTGAGCAAGTCAAAGTGCCGGTGCTCGGTATTATTGAAAACATGAGTTATCACCAATGCGAAAATTGTGGCCATCATTCACACTTGTTTGGTGAAGGTGGTGGTCAACGTGTTGCCGATAAATATGACACGCAACTCCTAGGGCAACTGCCGCTTGATGTCAATATTCGTCGCGATGCAGACCAAGGGGTTTCGCCATTATTAACAGATAACACTAGTAACATTAGTGAGCAATACCGTAAGATAGCGCGAACTATCGCTGCACAGTTATATCTGCAGTTGGATTCACGTAGTCCAAATACCGCAAAACTATTGATTGAAGATTAGCTTTTATAGTTAATTCCCTAACCTTAAAGTAATAACGTAAGAAGAACTAACATGAGATTGTCCGACAAAGACATAGAAACATCGCTTGAAAGAGGTGAGATTATTATTACACCTGCACCCGATAGCAGTATGATTTCAGGGGTAAGTGTTGATATTCGTTTAGGTAATGAATTTCGCGTTTTTCAAGATCACACCGCACCTTACATTGATTTAAGTGGTCCCAAAGCTGAAATGCAAAAAGCGATGGACTCAGTGATGAGCGATGAGATTGTTATCGCTGATGGCGAAGCTTTCTTTTTACACCCAGGTGAATTAGCGCTAGCGGTTACTTATGAGTCGGTCACTTTACCTGATAATATCGTCGGTTGGTTAGATGGTCGTTCATCATTAGCACGTTTGGGTTTAATGGTGCATGTCACGGCGCATCGTATCGATCCCGGTTGGTCTGGACAGATAGTTTTAGAATTTTATAATAGTGGCAAGCTTCCTTTAGCGCTTCGTCCTAAAATGAAAATAGCGGCACTAAATTTTGAAACCATGTCTTCAAGCGCGGCACGCCCATACAATAAACGTGAAGATGCTAAATATAAAAATCAAACCGGTGCAGTTGCTAGCCGGATTAGTCAAGACGAGGCTTCTAAAAACTAAAAACTAAAAACTAAAAACTAAAAACTAAAAAGCCGTAAAATGAGCGATCATTTTACGGCTTTTTATCCAGATACGTCAAAACTAGGCAGAAATACTGTTTTGTTTATCGATACCACTTATACAAAGCTTTAATGCCTGTAACAGTTTCTCTTTATCATGATAATGACTGCCTGAACCATCTGAAAGGTCACAGTGAATAATAGGTAAAATTGTTGATGTTACTGTTTCATCGTGACAAATCACACTGTTAATAGGTAAACAGCCAATATTTTCTTTGATCCAATTGAGCTTCTCATCTAATGAAAGCGCAGCGGCGGGGCTGTCTTCTGGGCCTAAATTCTCAATAAACACACAATGAGCAGAGCTTGCTTGAATTGCTTTAGTGATGTCTCGCACTAACAGTGGTGGAATAACGCTGGTAAGAAAGCTCCCAGGACCTAAGATAATCAAATCAGCAGACCTTATTGACTCAATACATAAGGGTAAAGTTTTAACCAAAGGAGCCAACAATAATTTTTCTGGCATGATTGGCATTTTATCAACTGAAAGCTCACCGACTTTACAGCGTCCTTTCGGATAAAACGCCATTAAATCAGTCGGTGTTTCTGACATCGGATACAAGGGTGTTCTAACGCCTAATAAACGTCTAACCAGCTTTATAGAATCAAGGGGTCGAGATTGTAGCTTCCCCAGCGCATATAAAATAAGATTACCTAAGTTGTGACCACCGAGTTCATCTTGGCCATCAAATCTAAAGTCAAACAACTGACTGCCAACAGAATCCTCATCAACAAGTAAGGTTAAGCAATTACGTAGATCGCCCCAAGCAATAGAGCTACTTCGTCTACGTAAGCGACCAGTAGAGCCACCATTATCGGTTGTGGTTACTATGCCGGTTAACTGCTTCTTTAAAAAAGAAAGAGTAGATAACACTCGACCTAAACCGTGTCCGCCACCAATAGCGACAACATTTAGCTTTTCTAGCTGCATGAAAAATTCTTATTATTATATCTTAATACAACTTTACCCCCAATCTGGTCATAATGAAACTATAAACCCTTAATTCATTGAGCTTGTCTAGATGTACTATCTAAAGTTGGCTGATAAATATAACCAGGTAAATAAATAATCGTTTAACATTAGTGACATCGGTTCATTGCAGATAAATGAAAGCGCTTTCAAAAAGTTGGTATTGATAAATCACTGATTAAACAAAAAATAGTCAACTTGACGCTTAAGTAAACACTTAACTAAAAACTTTGCAAAAAATACCTTTTTATCTAAAATAACAGTTGACAGTTTTAGGACGGGTGCTTAGAATGCGCCTCGCTTTCAACGAGTGATTAATCATTTGTTTGGCAATGAATTTGTAGCATATTAGGCCATGTTATTGATTTGTAGTGGGGCTATAGCTCAGCTGGGAGAGCGCTTCGCTGGCAGCGAAGAGGTCTGCGGTTCGATCCCGCATAGCTCCACCAAGTTTTAAGTTGTTTTAATAAGTTAATCTTTATTTAAGCAATGTTGGTTTTAAGTGTTTTTTTATCACTTAAAATAGAAAAGTTTACTTTTCACGATAGTATTTGTGTCCCTATCGTCTAGAGGCCTAGGACACCGCCCTTTCACGGCGGTAACAGGGGTTCGAATCCCCTTAGGGATGCCACTTATTTTTTGTTTTCTTTATTGGAAGTGGATAAATAAGTAAACAGGGTATAACAAACTAGGTCTTGTTATCTCCTTTGGTTGAAATATATTTTCAATGATAAAAACAAGATGTAAATCTTGTCCGATGCTTTTCTAAGTAGCTGAACCTTGTTTATTCAATGTTCACTTACTAAATAGTTTTAGTATTTGGAGTAGGTCGTTCGCTTTCGCAAGCTCAAGACTCTCCAACACTGAAACAACGGAATTTATTCCGTTATAGAGTTTAAGTGTCCCTATCGTCTAGAGGCCTAGGACACCGCCCTTTCACGGCGGTAACAGGGGTTCGAATCCCCTTAGGGATGCCACTTATTTTTTATTTCCTTTATTGGACGTTAATGAATAAGTAAAAAGGGTATAACAAACTAGGTCTTGTTGTTTCCTTTGGTTGAAAAACGTTTCAATCATAAAAGCGAGATGAAAGTCTTGTTTGATGCTTTTCTAAGTAGCTGAACCTTGCTTATTCAATGTTCATTTACTCAATAGTTTTAGTGTCCCTATCGTCTAGAGGCCTAGGACACCGCCCTTTCACGGCGGTAACAGGGGTTCGAATCCCCTTAGGGATGCCACTTATTTTTTATTTCCTTTATTGGACGTTAATAAATAAGTAAAAAGGGTATAACAAACTAGGTCTTGTTGTTTCCTTTGATTGAAGAACGTTTCAATCATAAAAGCGAGATAAAAGTCTTGTTTGATGCTTTTCTAAGTAGCTGAACCTTGTTTATTCAATGTTCACTTACTGAATAGTTTTAGTATTTGGAGTAGGTCGTTCGCTTTCACAAGCTCAAGACTCTTCAACACTGAAACAACGGAATTTATTCCGTTATAGAGTTTAAGTGTCCCTATCGTCTAGAGGCCTAGGACACCGCCCTTTCACGGCGGTAACAGGGGTTCGAATCCCCTTAGGGATGCCACTTATTTTTTATGTAACGAGTTTACTAAAGAGTCAGTGCTATAAGTGATATAAAAAAACCGACCTATTGTCGGTTTTTTTATGCCTGAAATTTGATGTTTCAATCACAACATTGCCTTAAGGCTATTCTAAGCTGTCTAATGTTACTTTGTTGAGCTTAGAACAGACAATGTGACCTAAGTGTTATCCTATCTAGGTTTTGTCTGTTAAGGCGCTTTACCTTTTGCGTTGATGGTAGGTATATTTTGTTATATGACGACGTTATTAGTTTGCTCATCATCCCAGAGGTTATAGTAAGAGCAAAGTAACAGTTTATACCTGTTACTTGTTAGCTCTCAATATTTAGCGACCTGAGTTGTAGAGTAAGCCAGAGTATTACTGCTTATTGGGTTTCATCATCGCTAAGCTCTCCTCAGCAAAACCAACACCGGCCTCGGTATAGAAGTTAAATACTTTATCTACGCCAAAGGTTTCAATTTCTTGGCGCTCATCATCAAATCGTGCAATAGCCGCAATTTGTCCCTGATAATTTGCATGTCTTAATTGCAAGGTTATATTTTTTATATCTTGAATTTGTGGCAAAGCGAGTAAGATTAACTCTAGTTTCTCTATTTCTATATTTTCCCAAAAATCTATGTTCTCTGCATCACCACAAAATGCTTGCACGTTATTATCATTTAGCCAGGCGATTTTACCTTGGTCTGCATCTAACCCCCATACTTGACCAGCAGCCTGGCTATCTAAAGCTTTATAAGCGCCCATACCAACACGTCCCATACCAATAACAACGATAGGTGCATCACAAGGTTGTATGAAGTTATCTTCGCTAAGTTTACTTTTTCTTTCGTATTTACAAATAAACGATTTATGTCGAGTAAAAATCTGATGAGCATAGTTATAAGTGATATTGGTAATAATAAAGGATAAAGAAACAGCCAAAGATAAAATGACCAACCAATCATTGGTTAACCAGCCATTTTTTGTTGATAGCGAAGCGATGATCAAACCAAATTCACTAAAGTTACTTAATGCTAGCGCGGTTAAATAAGAGGTTCTGCCACGTAATTTAAATTGTGTAAATAGGAAAAAGAACAAACAAAATTTTACTGGGATAAGTAAGGTCAGTAGACCTGCCATAGCAAGCATTTCTATTGTGGGTAATGCGGTAAAGCCAATAGATAAGAAAAAACCAATTAAAAATAGGTCTTTAAAGCCCATCAGCGATTTATTAATTTCACTCGCTTTACTGTGCGAAGCTAAATACATACCAACGAGCAGGGCGCCTAAATCGCCTTTAATACTCACTAACTCAAAAAGTTCATAGGCACCAAAGGCTAAGAAAAAACCGGTTAGCGGAATAAGCTCGCCATGACCTACTTGGTCGATAAGTTTATTGATTAACGGTTTTATCAAAAAGGCGCTCAACAGCAGTAAAGCCCATAATGTTGGAGATTTACCGGTCGCCACCACTAAAAATATTACCGCGACAATATCTTGTATCACTAAAATACCCACGGCTAATTTACCGTGACGAGTGCGCATTTCGCCGTGATCTTCCATCAGCTTAACCACACAAACCGTACTACTAAAGCTTAAGGCAAAAATAATTAAACCTAAGGTGTAAAAAGATAAGTCAGCAAAATAGCCAATAGCAGCAAGCGCGAATAATTTCAGTAACAGCGCGCCTAACAATACCCAAGTGACACTATGAGACAAACTGCCTAACCAAACTTCTTTTTTTAATAAGTCTTTAACATTGAGTTTTAAACCAATAGTAAATAACATTAATGTTATGCCTAAGTTTGCTAAAGTATTAATACTGTCGTCTGCTTGAAAACCTAAAAAATTTAATAAAAACCCTGCAGACAAATAACCGATTGAAGGCGGTAATGAAAATGATTTTGCCGCCATGCCACAGCCGAAGGCAAATAAAATCCAAATAAAGTCCATGTTAATTTTCCATGATTTGTTGAAACTGTTTAGCGACAAATTCAGCAATAATAGGCTGAGCTTTAATGCTTGGGTGAATGCCATCTTTTTGCATTAAACTGGCATCGGTGACTAATGGTTCAACAAAAAAAGGTAACAAGTTACTGTTAGTTTCAGTGGCAACATCAATAAAAACTTGTTCAAACATTTTATTATAGCGAGGCCCATAATTTGGCGTGATTTTTATTTGATAGAGCGTCACGGGGATTTTTTTGTCTTGAGCGAGCTTTATCATTTGTAACAAATTATTTTTAATTTTCGTTGGCGCATAGCCTCTAAGGCCATCATTGCCACCGAGTTCTATCACTAAATGATCCACTTTTTCTTTGGCTAATATCCCCGGTAACCTTGATAAACCGCCTGTTGTAGTCTCACCACTAATGCTAGCATTAGTGATCTTATAAGTACTTTTTTGCGTAATTAACTGTTGATTTAATAGGTGAACCCAGCCTTGGTTTTGTTTCATTCCATAGCTTGCACTAACACTATCACCTAGTAGTAAAATAGCATGCTTGGCTGAAGGGTTAGCCAATGTCAAAAAAGATGTAGAAATTAAAGCTATCAAGCTTAAAAATAAAATATAAATGGGATGTTTATTCATGAAGTCAAATTCCGAAGCCATATTAAAAGTAAGTGCGTTAACTAAATCTGTGCAGTTAGAAGAGAAAACTCTTGAGCTACTTCAACCTGTTAACCTAACGGTCAATACAGGTGAAACTTTAGCGATAGTTGGTTCATCAGGCTCAGGTAAAACAACCTTGTTATCTATCTTAGCTGGCTTAGATTTACCTACATCAGGTGAAGTTTATCTTAAAAACCACCCATTGCACCAGTTTAATGAAGAACAACGTAGCCAAGTACGAGCAGATCACGTTGGATTTATTTTCCAGCAATTTTTATTAATTAGTAGTTTAACTGCCCTTGAAAATGTCATGTTACCCGCAGAATTGGCTAATCTACCTGATGCGAAACAGCAAGGACTGGCCTTACTCGACGCTGTAGGGCTGGGCGAACGAGCTGAGCACTATCCGTCACAATTATCGGGTGGTGAACAACAACGGGTTGCTATCGCTCGCGCTTTTATTACTAAGCCCGATGTATTATTTGCTGACGAACCCACGGGGAATTTAGATACCAAAACAGGCGTTCACATTGCTGATCTACTCTTTCAATTAAATGAAAAACATGGCACTACCTTAGTCTTGGTTACCCACGATCCCAAATTAGCCCAGCGCTGTCAGCGTCAAGTTGAAATGGACAGTGGTGTCCTAAAAGAAGTTAAGCTCAATAATGTCAATCAAGATGAACTTCCTGCTCATATGAAAGTAGGTTAACGATGAGTGAATTAAGGATCAAACCATCAAAGACTTGGGTTAAACAATCATTACGTCTGTTACATCATGAGTTTCGCCGCGGCGAATTAACCATTATATTTTTAGCGATTGTTCTCGCTGTCGGCACGGTATTTTCATTAACCGGTTTTTCAGAACAAATTAAACAAGCCATTATCACCAACAGCGCTAATACTATCGCGGCCGATCGTGTGCTGGGCTCGAGCCGAGCAATCCCGACCGAATATCTTGATAAAAGTGACAGTTTATCACTGAACGTTGCTTCTAAAATATTACTCGATTCTATGGTGTTTTCAGGCGATAACATGCTGTTATCTGAACTTGATATTATTTCTGAAAAGTATCCTTTGCGCGGCGAGTTTCTGGTTAAAATGTCGTTAGATCAAGAAGTGCCGACCTCTGTTAGTGCGCCGAAGCAAGGCACAGCTTATGTTGAAGAAAGTATACTCAGTCGTTTAAATGTTAAAATTGGTGGTACGATTGAAGTGGGTGTTCTCCCGCTCACTATTGCCGGTGTTATCGTTGAGATCCCTGACCGTTCATATCGCATGTTTGTTGCTGGACCCGCAATATTTTTTAATATTAAAGATATCGATAAAACCCAGTTAATAAAACCAGGTAGTCGCGTTTATTATCAATATTTATTTGCCGGAGAACGCGATGATATTGAAACATTTGAAACATGGATAAAACCGCAACTTAACGAAACTCAAAATTGGTACGATGCTAAATCAGCGAAGAATCGTTTATCAAAGGTCTTAGATAGCTCAGAGAAATTTTTATCATTAGCCAGTATGTTAGGTATTGTACTCGCTGCTGTCGCTGTTGCCGTAGCAAGTAGACGATATGGGCAACGCCATCAACCTATGGTTGCCGTATTTAAAGCGTTAGGCGCTTCAACATCACACGTAAAAAAATTATATATGTTGCATTGGGGCTTACTGAGTTTAATTAGCATCATCGTAGGTCTTATTGTTGGTTATATGCTGATGCTTGCGGGTGTAAGTGCTATAGAAAGCTATTTGTCATTAGATGAAAGTCAGTTAACGTTTAAGCCATTTGTTACTGCAGTAATAACAGGCCTGCTTTGCGCGATTGCTTTTGCTATTCATCCGATCACTGAATTAATTTCAACTAAACCGCTCGATGTTATTCGCGGTTTTAGCCAAAGTAAATTACCGCGTTTTGGTTGGCATCAAGTTATTCCTTTACTGGCACTTTTTGCACTGCTGATGTTGTTCAGTCGCGATCTGATCATGAGCTTGTCATTGTTATTGGGTGGCATTTTAGTTTCAGGTATTTTATTGCTGTTAGGGCGATTAATTATGGGCGCGGGTCGAAGTGCTGGCGCTAAAGCGGGTAAAGCTTGGCATTTGGCTTTAGCAAACTTAAAACGGCGTGCCAATGAAAATAGTGTGCAATTAGTTAGTTTTACCATTGCTATTCAGTTATTACTGCTGATAACGGTAATGAAAAGTTCAATAATTGATGAATGGCAAGCACAGTTTCCTGAAAACACCCCTAATCATTATCTACTTAATATTGCCAATGAAGAAATTGCACCACTGCAAGCTTTTGCTGAAGAACTCAATCTCGATAATCAGGGATTTTATCCTATTTTTCGAGGTCGTTTATCCGCGATTAATGGTGAAAAAACAGTCAGTGTTGACGATGATGATAAAGGTTCATCAACTACAGAAACGGATGAAGCGAAGGAGGAAGAGCAAGATAAGCCGAAAGAGCGTAAAGGTGCTGGCCGTGAATTAAGCCTAACATGGCAAGAGCAATTGCCCTTAACCAATGAAGTTGTCGAAGGGCAGTGGTGGCAAATAAAGGAGACATTACCGCAAGTCTCTATGGAAAAGGGCATGGCTGAACGTTTAGATATTAAACTTGGCGATGAATTAACTTTTACTATTGGTACTGACGAGTTTACGGTGCCGGTTACCAGTATTCGCGATGTTGACTGGAAGAGTCGACAGTTAAACTTTATTATGATTTTCAATGAAGCCGCTGTTATCGATATAGCAACCACTTCTATTTCGGCGTGGATGATATCAGACCAACAAAAAAATGAAGTTTATCGCTTTCTAAGCCAGTATCCAACGATTTCAATTATGGATTTTGGTGCGATTATGAAACAACTGACCAGCATGATTGAGCAGGTTTCAATCGCGATTGAACTTATTTTAGTGTTAGTTATTTTAGCGGGTAGTCTAGTGTTGGTTGCACAAGTGCAAGCAAGTATGGAAGAGCGAGAGCGAGAGTTAGCGATATTGCGTACCTTAGGTGCAAAAGGTTCACTACTGCGAAACAGTGTCTTGTTTGAGTTTGTTGCACTTGGCGCTGTTGCTGGGTTAATGGCAAGTATTGCGATGGAAATAGCGGTGTTTTTCTTGCAAACGCAAGTGTTTGAAATGTCTGCGAGCTTTCATTTCAGCTATTGGTTAGTGGGTATCGTTGCCGGTGCGGGTTTTGTCGGTATCATGGGCATGCTAAGTTGTTGGCGATTATTGAATATGTCTAGTTTGACCTTGATCCGTCGAACAATGTAAGCCCAGTTTACTTCGACTTTACCGAAACTTAAGTTTATCAATACTAGATTTAAGTTTCGGGTATCGTTATTATTACAGTAATGTTTTTTAAAAGATAAAGTTAGCACTATGGGATTAATAGAAAAATCAGGCGGCGCAGTAAAAATGCTGGTAGTCACCGCAGCACTGTTTATTGTTTTTGCAGGGATAAAAACGGCGGCTAATATTTTGGTGCCTTTTTTACTTTCTGTTTTCATTGCTATTATTTGTAACCCGCTTATTGCCCGCGCTAGCCGTTATAAAATACCAAAAGTAGTAGCAGTACTCTTAGTGATAGCCTTGTTTGTTATTGTTGCTTTATCTCTTGCGGGTTTAGTTGGAAAGTCACTCACTGAACTATCCCTTAAACTACCTGAATATCGCGAGCAATTAAGAGTACAGTTTATTTGGGTAACAGAGCAGTTAGCCGATAAAAATATTATAATATCATCAGCATTGTTAATGGAATACTTTGACCCTGCAGCAGCAATGGGCTTAGCGGCAGACATGCTGAGTGGATTAGGCAGCGTAATGGCTAATTTATTTCTTATTATCATCACGGTTATCTTTATGCTTTTTGAAGCATCGTCTTTACCTAAAAAATTACATTTTGCCTTAGCGGACCCCGAAATGCGCTTAAAGCAAATCGATCGCTTTCTTACTTCGGTAAATAACTATTTAGCGATAAAAACCTTAGTGAGTATTGCAACCGGTATTATCGTGTCAATAATGCTCTGGGCGTTTGGCTTAGACTTTTTCTTACTTTGGGGGGTACTTGCTTTTCTGCTTAACTATATTCCTAATATTGGTTCCATTATCGCCGCAGTTCCGGCAATGTCGCTTGCAGTATTGCAATTGAGTCTTCCTGAGGCAGGCCTTATCGGCTTGGGGTATGTCACCATTAACATGGTGATGGGAAATATTGTTGAACCCCGTTATTTAGGTAAAGGCTTAGGGCTATCAACCTTGGTTATTTTTCTGTCATTAATCTTTTGGGGGTGGTTGTTAGGTTCCGTGGGGATGTTACTTTCAGTGCCATTAACCATGATCATTAAAATTGGCTTAGAAAACGCAGAAGAAGGTCGTTGGTTTGCTATTTTATTATCAGGTGAAGATGATATCAACGAGCTTGAACATGTTGAGCGCTAAACCTAAATTTAATTTAGCGCATCTGTTTTTACTTTTTTAAACCCAGTTTACACTGACCATTAGATAAAAATTGCACCGCTTCTTTACGCTTTTTGCCAATAAGAAGTGGTCCATCATCCATAAAGAGAAAGTTCTTCCAACAACGTTGAAAAACAGCCCACGTTGTCTCAATAACATTGTTCTTAGCACTACAAAAATAAACCACGGTATTATTGTCCCATGCTAAATGAGCAATAACTTCTGTGGGCAACTCTGCCTGCTCGCTATCCCAAATACTTTCCCAGGCCAGCGTTGTCTGCCAAGTTGTTTCTTCAAAGGGCCAATCACCTTTTTTGAAAAAATCAGGATGGTCCACTTGACGGCTAATAAAGGTATCCCAAACAACTTGTGCTCGTGCTTGAACCATAGGTTTTATTTTTGTTTTATCTTTATCGTTGATCGGCAAGCTTTTATGTCTAAAAATCCAAGCATTCTTAAGGTCATCTAAAGGAATATAATTCATGAAGTCACTAGTGTTGGTTTGATGTTGTATGGAGAAGTATCTAGATGATACACCATTATGGTTGCGTTTTTATCTTGAAGCCGGGTTATTTTTTACATGGTATGCGCGACTAAGATAAAAAGCCTTATTTTTAAAAATATTTCAGTGTTCAGATATGTGATCAGGTAATATTATTGTTAACAACGTCAGTAGCAGATAAAATTCGCCTACTTTTATCAAAGGTTTGCAAGGTAAATCAGCATAATCATCATAGCGGGCATTCGGCATTATAATAAGAGAGTAAAGCAATGGAAATAAGATATTTTGCAGGGAAAAAGATTAATGGCATAGCTACCAGAACGAATAATGCCGCTGAAATGGACCCTAACAATGGAAAAATAGGTACTTTATGGCAGACTTTTGACAAAACTGTTCCAGTCGATTATAGAAACGGTGAAAGGGTCTATGGTGTCTATACCAATTATCAGTCTGATCAAACCGGCGAATTTACGGTACTTGCTGGTTTTGATGGTAAGTTACTGCCAAGAAAGATAAATTTAGAGCAAGTTGTTATCCCAGAAGGTAAATACCTCGTCTTCACTCATCAAGGAGAAATGCCTCAAATAGCAATCGATGCTTGGACCGAGGTTTGGCATTATTTTTCTAGTGAACAAGCTGAATATAAAAGAGAATACTCGACAGATTTTGAGTTTTATCCAAACGCAAATCAAATAGATGTGCATATAGCAGTGAGTTAATTCGCCTTGCTATATTAATTTAAACAATAATTCCCCTCCTTAAATGGGAGATGATTTGAACGGAGTCAATAAACTTGAATAGTCGAAAATGCTTACTTATATTGCTACTTACGTTAGCTGTGCCCAACGCTAGTGCACTGTCAAAATTAGCAATAGGGGATATTCCACCAAATTACTTGGGTGAAGACAGTGAAGGTCTGGACGTTAACTTAACAGACCATAAAGGAAAAATTGTTATCATTTCTTTTTGGGCATCTTGGTGTGCTCCCTGCCTAAAGGAACTACCTATGTTAGAAGATATTCAGGCTAGACTAGGTAAAGAAAAAATAAATGTTATTGCGGTAAATTTTAAAGAAAGCCGTAAACAGTATCGACATATTAAACGCAAATTATCTGCATTAGCGTTAACATTAACACATGATAAACGAGGGCTTTTAGGCAGTAAATTTGGCGTTGAAGGGATACCTCATTTATTTATTGTCGGCAGAAAGGGTACGCTCATCTATCAAAGTGTCGGTTATGGTGATTCCTCTAGAAAAAAAATTGTCACTATTTTGAATCAAGAACTTTCAAGTTAACTCGCAGATATATTTAACAGTAAGGTCAGTCTATTGATTTATCCCCTGACGCCGTTTTGTTTCGAACGGTGGGCTTATCTGACAGCATTGATAAAATTAAGTCTGAGCGAATTTCTGAGCACAATGGTAAATATTGTGCTGGTTATCACCCATATATTATTGATATTGGCATCATTAAGTTTATCGCCATTAAATTATTCTAACTTAGTTATTGACCATGTTGATTTGTCAATTTTATTCAACTAAAGTTATCATATCTTGATTTAAATCGCTTGTTATAGAAACTGAACGTATTAGGTTTTTATTTGCGATTAAGCTAAGGGAAGCATTAATGATTTGAACGTTAATCATGATAAAACTGATGTTGATTATGTCTGTATAAAGGGATAAAAATGAATAAAAACAATAAATTATTTACCTACCTTTTTAGTGTGTTATTTGCTGAAAGTTTACTCTTAGCTTTCATCTACGACTCATACTTATCTGCATTTGTAATCGGGTTACCCGCTTTATTAGTGCCGATATACTTTTATAAAACAGCTGGAGATGCTGCTATCTCCGGTCATGTTTCAGCGCTTTCGGCGATGATATTTGCAGCCTTGCATATTCACCAAGCAAACGGCTTAATTGAAGTCCATTTTGAAATTTTTATCCTGTTAGCCTTTTTAATCATTTTTCAAGATTGGCGAGTATTCATTACCGCTATTCTTGTTGTTGCAGTTCACCACCTTTCTTTTTACTACTTGCAGGTAAATGATACCGGTGTTTATATATTTGATGAAGGGAGACTCGTCTTTACCACTGTGATAATACATGCTGTTTACGCTATTGCTGAGTCTATTATTGCCGGATATATCGCACATTCCATGAAGGTCGAAAGTGAAGCAGGTAAAGAGTTATCTTTAGTTGCGACCGCATTAACTGCTGATGTCAATGCGATTGACTTGAACATCAAGGCAGCAGCCAATAACAATAGAACTTTATTGTCCTTTAATGAGCTATTGGGTTTGTTATCAAAGGTTATTCAAGGTGTCAAAGAGCAAGTTATAGAATTGAATGCTAATTCACAAAACTTAAATAGCACCAAAACAGAACTCGAAAATTCGACAGCGCAGCGTCAACAAGAAACCGAGGTGATTGCGACATCGGCCGAAGAAATGGCGGTAACAGTAGCATCTATCGCGCAAGAAACGACCCAGTTAAGCGACCAGATGAAAGAAGCAACCAATTACACGAAAGCCTCTAATGAAGAAATTATTAGCATCAATAATCAAAACAAAGATTTAACATCCGCACTTGAAAAGACCAGTGAGCAGGTTAACGATCTCGCCAACTCAACAGAGGCCATTTCGAAAGTATTATCTGAAATCAGTGGTATTGCTGAGCAAACAAATTTATTAGCACTAAATGCGGCAATAGAGGCCGCAAGAGCTGGAGAACAAGGACGAGGGTTTGCTGTTGTCGCCGATGAAGTGCGTGCGTTAGCAACTCGCACCAAAGAAAGCACCGACAAAATCGGTCAAACACTTTCTTTGTTAAAAAATTACTCTAAGTTAACGACAGACTCGATGACACACAGTATCGGGATCGTACAATCGGTTATTGAAAGTGCAGATAAAGCCCAAAAACAAATATCTCAAGCGTCAGCACTCGTTGAGCATGCTAGCGCTATATCGATTAATGTTGCCGCAGCGGTTGAACAGCAATCAGTAACCACTGCTGATATAGCAAAAAGTGCCGAAACGTTAAGAGATACAGCTTTAATAGACAGAGAGAGAGTTGAAGCATTAGCACTAGAGGCTAATAGTGTGAGTGTTACTTCAAGTGCTATGGCACTTAATATTGCCCGTTTCAAATAAGGTAATGACAAAACTTCAGTTAGGTGTACTTACGGTGTGGATAGCTTTTACGCTATCTGCATTTGGTTACCTTATAAAAGATAGGCTTGTCGATTTCGATGAGAGTAATAAATTAGCGGGTATAGAGTATCAGCAGCTATCAGGTTATTTGTTACCCTATGCCAAGCCAGTGAATAGGCTTGGTCAAAATACACTATTGCACTTCTCTACACCTAGTTGTGAATGCCAACAGTACAGTGAAAAGCATATTGAAAACCTCAATAAATTGGCGGGTGCTAATAATTTTGTAATAAAAAATGTTGTCATTAATGAACACAACATTATCCCCTCAACACCCTCTGTAGCATTAATAGATGAATCAGGAGATGTTGTTTATTTTGTTCCTTATGGCCAAGGTTTAGCTTGCTCGCAAACAGCAGGCTATGCTCAAACTATGTTAAATAACTACCTAAAAGGATATACAGCTAATATAGTCGTTAAGGAAGCGAAAGGTTGTTATTGTAATGTATTAATAGGGTAAATCATTTTATGTTAATCTCTAGCTAACCATTTTTGTGACCATTTTTTAGATTTAGGGGATTTATTTCGACTTAAACACTGAAAAAACTGATGTCACCAACGAATTTCAAGTGAAAAAATATGAGTAAACACCTTAAGTTAGACATAGTCTCCGACGTTTCCTGCCCCTGGTGTATTATTGGTTACCAGTCTTTAAATCAAGCATTAATAAAACTTGCGGCTGATATTTCAGTGGATATTACTTGGCAACCGTTTGAACTCAATCCCGATATGCCAAAAGAAGGTCAGGATATTACCGAACACCTTACTGAAAAATACGGTATTAGTATTGAACAAGGTGAGCAAAATAGACTGATGATCAAGCAACGCGGCTTAGCGCTTGGTTATGAGTTTGGTAACCGTGGTGGCGGTCAAATTTATAATACATTTGATGCACATCGGTTGCTACATTGGGCAAAAGAATATGATAAACAAACCGAACTTAAACTCGCCTTGTTTGACTTGTATTTTAAAGATAGTGGCGATCCCAGTGATCATCAAAAGCTACTTGCTGTATCGCAAAACGTCGGTTTAGATAGAGAAAAAGCGCAACATATATTGGCGTCAAATGAATATGAAGAAGAGGTTCGTGCTTTGCAGCGTCACTATCAAGCGATGGGCATAAGCTCAGTACCAGCAGTGATAGTCAATGATAAACATTTGATCAGTGGTGGTCAGCCACCGGATGTTTTTGAACAAGCGTTGCGTGAAATAGCTAAAGAGAGTTAGGCCTTCAAGAGAATGTTTATTTACTGATTCGATAAGTTTATGGGGATGTTCTGGCAACCGTTTACAAATGAGCGCTGATAAGGCATTTAAGCGGTTTGCCTTTGGCATTATTGATTTTACAAGGTACTAATTTGGACGCACTTAGGTTGTCTTGTTAGCCGTAAAAGCTTATTTAAAGGTTAGTTTGCATAACTGTCAAAAAAGAAATATAGGGTGGTTATAATACTCGCGATAATAACAAAATACCTGACCTTTTCTTGTGGCAGTTGGCGAGACACATGTGCGGCAATATAGCCTCCAGCTAACGTGCCACACAGCACAATAGTCCCTTCATACCAGGCAATCAAATCATTAAAAATAAACACTGCGATAGCAATTAGTGACACTGTTGATGACACCAAGAGCTTTAAGCCATTCATAGTATTGATATTAGTGTGACCAGCTAAGGCTAGATAGCTAAGAGTAATTATACCTAAGCCGGCGTTAAAAAAACCACCATAAGTAGCAACACCTAACAGAATAATTATCAGTAGCAAGCCTCCTATTGATGAGGCATGTTGGTGATTGGCTGCCATTTTTTTAAGTGTTGCATTAATCTTGCCACCAAAAATAAATAATACACTAGCAAATAAGAGTAACCAGGGAATAGCCTCACGAAACAGTACTTCAGGTGTTTTTAGTAACAACCATGCCCCCAAAATACCGCCGATTAAACTGATTGTTATAATCAGAGGCAATTGATCTTTATGGGCAGAAATCTCTTTTCGAAAGGCATAAGTACCACTCATATAACCGGCACATGAGGCAAAAGTGTTGCTTGCATTTGCCATGATGGGAGGAATGCCAACAAAAATAAGTGCGGGAAAAGTAATGAAACTCCCACCACCTGCAATTGAGTTAAGTACGCCGCCAAAAAAACCGGCAAAGAATAAAAAAACCAATTCAAATGACATCAAAAATAATAAGCCTGTGCGAATGAAATTGGCTAGACGATAACATATTTATCGAAATAGGACTGGGCTATTGTCGATCACAGCAAGGTAATATTTAGCTGCGCAAAAACGCGTTCATCCCACTCATTATTATCACTGTATTAGCACCCATTTTTTTGATGTAATAAAATTAGCAAGAAAAAATCGGTGTTAATTATGCACTATATGGCTATGTTATATAGCACTCATCATTATTGGTGATTTACTTATCTACCCTCGTTAGTTATACAGTGTAAGATATAGCAAAGAAATATTTTGGACAGACATGCCACAGTTTCACCGAGACAGTAATCATTCAATTTTATTAGCCGGTATCTTAGCCCTTGTGGTTGGGGTTGGTGTCGCTCGTTTTGTTTTTACTTCGCTGTTACCGACTATGCTAGAAGATTCAATCAGTATCGCTTTTGCTGGTGTGCTTGCATCAATCAATTATCTTGGCTATTTAACTGGCTCTGTTTTTTCTATTTTTATTAAAGATATACACGCCAAGGTGAGGTATTTTAGATTTGGCTTGTGCCTTTGTGTGGTTTCTTCTTTTGTTTTAGGCATTACCGAAAATAATACCTTATGGATTATTGCTCGCTTATTTGCAGGGTTTGGCGCGGCGATGGCGCTTGTTGTTGGCTCTGCTGTAGTCATGTTAAAGCTAAAAGCCACGAATAAGACTAAGGCAATGGGCATACACTTTAGTGGCTTAGGTTTTTCAATTGTGATTACTGATCTAGTGATGAGAGCGGTCTTTTACTTTGGTGGCGACTGGAAGGATGCTTGGCTAGTATTAGCCATCCTCGGGGCTTTTTTATCTTGTTATTCGGCTTATATTTTACGGTTTGATAAACAACCTAGCAATGAAGTTGTGAAACATAAATTTGATAAGTCGCTTTTTTCACCTATGGTTATCATCTTAATTTTGGCTTACTTTACCGAAGGTGTTGGTATGGTGGTTCAAGCAACATTCCTACCTGATATCGTCAATTCATTAGACGGACTAGCGGGATATGGCGGTTATGTATGGTTAGCCGTTGGTGTTGCTGGCATCCCATCTTGTATTATATGGATGCGTTTAGCACACCGTTTTGGCAGTATTAATATTATGATGGCAGCTATGCTCTTGCAGATTGTTGGTATTCTAATTCCTACATTTTCGAGTAATATTGTGATGAACCTTATCAGTGGTTTGTTCTTTGGCGCGACATTTATAGGTTTAGTTGCTTTGTTTATGAATTTTGCTGGCCAGCTGTCTAATAAAAATCCGGTCTTTATTATGGGGGCAATTACATCAGCTTATGGCCTTGGGCAAATTATTGCTCCCTTGTATTGTGTGGCACTTATTAAACAATTTACCACCTATAACTACGCTTTATATTTAACCGCAATTATTGTTGCTTGTGGAATTTTATTACTCACCTACGCCAAGCTAAACTTTAAAGAAGCAAAACAATCTATGGTGTAGATTTTAGTTTCCTCTTACCTGCCGAGCAAGAGTAACGGTGCTTAACGACAAAAGATAGTAAAACACTTTGCTGTATTACTGATTTGATTATTATGATTGTGAAAATGATGATCCTACTTATTTCTATCAGTTAATTTACTAAATACATTATCAGCTAGATAAGCCGTTGCTAACCATGACTTTTCAACTAAATCTATCTAACCTAGTCAATACTCGTTTATAATCAAAGTGTCATTCTCAATATAAGAATAAAAAATGAAAAATACTATCGGTTTAACCTTACTTTCCTTAGCGCTCATAAGTGGTTGTGGCAATAATGATGTTGTCAAAAATAATAGCGTAGCAGACGTTGCAGCGAGCTACCAAAGCATTAATAAAGAGCAGCTTATTGAGCATATTAAAGTACTTGCCTCAGATGAGTTTGAAGGGCGTGCACCATCAAGTAAAGGTGAAGCGCTTACACTTGACTACTTAACAAAACAATTAAGCGCAGTAGGTTTTATACCGGGTAACGGTGACAGCTTCTTGCAAGCCGTGCCTATGGTATCAATTGAGGCATCGCCAGATATGACATTGTCAATTGGTGGTAAAGACTATCAATATGGTTCTGACATGGTAATGGGCTCTGCTCGTATTAGTAACTTTGAACAACTTAAAGATTCAGCGTTAGTTTTTGTTGGCTATGGTATTAACGCACCTGAGTACAACTGGAATGATTACCAAGATTTAGACGTTAAAGGTAAAACTGTCGTTATCTTGGTTAACGATCCTGGTTTTGCGACTCAAGATGCTGCGCTATTTAATGGTAACGCGATGACCTATTACGGGCGCTGGACCTATAAATATGAAGAGGCTAGTCGACAGGGCGCCGAAGGTGCCATTATTATTCATGAAACTGCGCCAGCATCATACAACTGGTCGGTGGTTGAACACTCTTGGTCTGGGCCTCAATTTGGCTTTGTCCGTGAAGACAAGAATAAAGACCGTGTTGCTGTTGAAGGTTGGGTAAATAGCGAGGTTGCCAAAGAGTTATTTACTCAGGCAGGTTTAAACTTCGAGCAAGCGAAAGTTAATGCTGCCAAGGGAAGTTATCATCTTGATATGGGTGACTTAACGGCTTCGGTTACTGTAAATAACACCGTAAAAGAATCAGTATCTTATAATTTTATCGCCACTTTACCGGGGAGCTCTACTCCTGATGAGCACATTCTTTACACCGCACATTGGGATCACTTAGGCAAAGACACCAGCTTAATCGGTGACCAAATTTATAATGGCGCTGTCGACAATGCCTCGGGCACGGGGGCACTTATTGAAGTCGCGGAAGCTTTTGCTAAATTGCCGGTTGCTCCAGCGCGTTCAATTACTATTATGGCGGTAACAGCTGAAGAACAAGGGTTATTAGGCTCTAAGTTTTACGCGGCTAATCCTATTATTCCAGCGGCTAAAACGGTTGCTAATATCAATATGGATGCTTTGGGTGTTAATGGTCGAAGTAGCGATGTCTCTGTCTATGGATTAGGACAATCTGAGCTAGATAACTTTCTTAGCGTAGCAGCGAAGAAACAAAATCGAACCATTGCAGGGGATCCCCGTCCTGCTGCTGGTATCTATTATCGTTCTGATCATTTTGCCTTTGCAAATATTGGTATTCCAGCGTTATACGCAAAAACGGGAGAAACTGCTGTTGATGAAGCGACTAAAGTATTGCGAGCCCAGCTAAAAGAAAGTCTAGGTAAGTGTTACCATAATCCTTGTGATGAATATAATCAAACGTGGGATCTCTCTGGCGCTGAACAAGATATGCAGGCATTTTTTGACATTGGCTATCAGCTTTCCAAAGAAAATGTTTGGCCAAAGTGGAGTGAAACATCAGAATTTAAACGCTAAAATATAGCTAAGCGGGCACATAGCTTCAGTTTACTGATAACTTTGCTCGCTTAAGCCATTAATCTATCTGATCAAGCCTACAAGGTGTTGTTAAGCGGATTTTTCATCCCAATTTCTCAGTAAAAAATGCGAGGGTACGATGCCAGGCAAGCTTGGCATTTTCTTTATCATAACGACCGGTTGAGTCATTATGAAAACCATGTTTCGCATTTTTATAGATCTGCATTTGATAGGGGGCTTTAGCCATTTTTAAATCACTTTCATATTCAGGCCAAGTGTTATTAACCCTTTCATCGAGCTCAGCCAATTGAATCAGTAACGAAGCCTTGATATTTTTGCGCAATTCTTTTTTGGCTGGTGTGCCATAAAAAGGTACGCCGGCAATAATTAAATCAGACTCCACTGCTGCTAAGTAATTGACCATATAGCCACCAAAACAAAAGCCAATAGCACCAAGTTTTCCGTTACTTCTGTGATGTTTTTTGATGAATTTTGCTGCTGCGACAAAGTCATGCTGAATTTTTGCAGCATCCATCGTCTTTTGCATTGCTCTGCCTTCATCATCATTACCAGGATATCCTCCTAAGGGGAACAAAGCATCTGGAGCAAAGGCAAGATAGCCCACTTTAGCTAAACGCCGAGCGACATCTTTTACGTAGGGGTTTAATCCTCTATTTTCATGAATTACCAAAACCACGGGTAAGGTACCTGTTTTATTGGTGGGTGTGACTAAATAGCCAACGCCTTTACCGTAACCCTCTGGCGAATCAAAAGTCTTATAGGTAGCTTTTATTTCATCATCATTAAAAGAAACTTGTTCGGCTAGGGCATAATTAGGAAGCAGTGCTGATGTTAGCGCTGTCATTGAGTATCCCACCGCCACTAAAGTCGCTAATTTTGCCATAAAGCTTCTGCGATCTATACCGCCATGAGCGTATTCGTCGTACCAGTCAAATGCTTCTTGAGGAATATCACTCGTTGATTTTTTTGACATTTTTATCTCACTTATGAAGTTTAATTAACGTAAATATTTATAAAGTATTTTATTTAAGCGTTTTCGAAAATTTATAAAAATTATTTAATCTTGATGGTTTAGTCGTTAATCTTAGGCTTTGCCAATGAACTTTTATTGTATTTTCGCCACGGCTTATCAAAGAGCGAATAATAATGTTAACGATATATACCTTTAACTTTAGTCTACAGGATGAAATATTTGCTTAGTAAATAGGGTTAATGTGATTACATTTTCTTCGGTTTTATTATAAATATGTTAAGTAAACTGATCTTAATTGTTTACTGGTACGTAAATATAGGCCGAAACCAAATAAAATCCATTAAATAGGAATTAACATGTTAAATAAATTTATTACAACAGGTTTACTCGTGGTTGCCAGCTTAGCTTTTATGGCAAGCTCTCATGCAGAACACCATGGTATGAAAAAAGACATTGTTGATGTAGCCGCTGCAAATGGTTCTTTCAATACCCTTGTTGCTGCAGTTAAAGCCGGTGGACTGGTTGATACGCTTAAAGGCAAAGGACCTTTTACTGTATTTGCACCAACCGATGCGGCTTTTGCAAAGTTACCGGCCGGCACGGTTGAAATGCTCTTAAAACCAGAAAACAAAGATAAACTGGTATCAATTTTAACTTACCACGTTGTAGCTGGAAAAGTAATGGCTGCAGATGTTGTTAAAGTAGACAGTGCTGCTACCTTACAAGGCCAAATGTTAATGGTTAAAGTAGATGGTGGTAATGTAATGATAAACAATGCAAAAGTCATCATGGCCGACGTCAAAGCAAGTAATGGTGTGATACATGTCATTGATACGGTATTAATGCCTAAGTAGTTATTATTACAAAGTATCACCAATATCCTTGATACTTATTAGTTAGCTATTATTAAGCCAGCGTTTAGCTGGCTTTTTGTTGTCACCAAGCAGGTGATGACATTTTTAATCTGACCTGCTTATCAAGAAATCAATAATACCGGCGATAAACCTTGCCGCATCAGTAAATATAGTGATAATCGAGCAAGGTTTTATTTACTGAGTTTATAAAGTGCAACTATTAGCGGTAACGTGTTTGAATAAAACACTACGATTAGAAGGTTCAATAGCGGGATGGCAACAACTGTTTTGGGATGACCAGTGTGTCTCGCAAATTGATGCGAGTGACGGCAATGATGCTTTTTTGCATCAATTTACTTTGCAAAGCGAACAAGGCGAGTTACATCTAGAGCTTAAAGGGACGCTGCATTGGCAGCCTTTTGAATTGCAATTTCAGCTTTTGATCGATAATAAACTTCTGCTTGAGAATAGCCTTAATGAAAAAGATATAGAACAACGTCAAGTCACCCAAGATAGCAAGCAACCGATGAAATTTAGCTTCATTGGCATGGCAGGGCTTGGCTTAAAATTATTAAAAAGTGCTAAGGTTATCAAAGTGTTGTTTGCTGCTGGTAGTTTAGCCGCATACAGTTGGTTATTTTCTATTGAATTTGCTATAGCACTTATTCTTTGTCTTGTTTTTCATGAATATGGACATATCAAGGCGATGAAATACTTTGGCTTAAAAACCAAAGGTATTTACCTTATTCCCTTTGTCGGTGGTTTAGCACTGAGCGACGATAAAATTAATACCCGCTGGCAAGATGTTGTTATTTCAATAATGGGCCCTTTCTTTGGTTTAATACTCTCTATTGCCTGCTTAGTGGGATATTGGCTGACCGATTTAGAAATATTTGCTGGTTTAGCGGTCTTTAACGCTTTACTAAATCTATTTAATTTGTTGCCGGTACTGCCTCTAGATGGCGGACATATATTAAAGAGTATTGCCTTTTCAATTAATAGCCGTGTTGGTTTAGTTGCTTGTGTATTGGGAGCTGCATTAGGTGTTTATATTAGTTATCACTTTGGCTTAGCACTGCTGGGTTTTTTACTTGCAATTGGCAGTATAGAAATTTTCTTTGAATATAAGCGTCGCCATTTGAGTGAGCTATTACCGTTAAATCGTTATGCCCAAATTGTCTCAGTGTTATGGTATATCATTACATTAGGCGGGTTAAGTGCCATTATTTGGTTTGTTGGCCAAACGGGCAATAGTGCTTTGTCATTACCCCTAAAAATATTAGGGAGTTAATTAAGCCGGTGAATGCTTTAGCCATTTATAATCTCCGATATTTTAATGGCTTACGAAGTTATCTTTTTGATGTGTTTGTGATAAATAAACGATTTTTAATCGTCATATGTAACGCTACCCCTGCGGCAAATTTGTGCTAGGATTATAGCCAGTAATTAAACTTTAGAGTTCATCATTTATGGTTACACCTTATTCCAATAGAAACTCTATCCGGATTAAAATTATTTTTTTAATCGTGTTGATTTTTGCGCTATTACTTTCTCTATTTTCATTTTTTTTACAAAACTTTATTAGTAATGTTGAACAAGACTTAGGTCAACAGATGGTTCTCAAGCACGCCAGTCTCAATAAAGAAAGAGCGGTCAGTCATTTTAACCAAAATTTAAACTTAATAAAACGTTCGGTAAATGATTATTCTTTTCAAAATTGGATGAAAGACATCAATAATGATGAATTTGAACAGCGAGCCATCAACACCATTAAAAATGACTGCGAAGTTGCCGGTTGCTTTGGTTGGTTCGTACTTTCAACGTCATCATTAACCAGTCTTGACTGGAATCAAGAGTCGCAAGAAATAAAAAAAGTAAAATTAAAGTTAGAAGAAAATCCATGGTTACCCAAGAAGTTAAAAGAAACCAAAGAGTATTATGTTGAAGCAGATATCAATGCCATCGATGGTAAGCGTTACGTATTCTTTGATTACTTTGTTAGGGAAGGTGATAAAGTCATTGGCACTGTTGGTAATTATACTAAAACATCGACGATTGCCGATGAAATACTCAAATCTTCAAACCCAGATATTCTAGAAGTTCTTATCGATAATCACGGTATTTTCCATACTAATATCAATAGTAATGACAATGCTGATAATAGAAGTATTGCCATTTTTTTACAAAACAAATCATGGGATGAGATTATTGGTGATGAATCAGAGAAAAACTTCTTTGATGATACCGATAGTACTTTTGTTAAAACTATAGATATTACCATTAACAATACCCATTACCTGGCTGCTATCGTTTACCTCGAAGAAGTTGACTGGTTCGCGATGAGTTTATTTTCTAAAAAAGACATGAAAGGTCGTATTGATATAGTACCTTTGCTGTTACTGAGTTTGTTAAGCTTGTTTGTCATTATTTTACTGACCATTTATTTATTAAATCAATTGATTTTTAAACGAATAATAACTATGGATAGCGCGGTTAACCATATCGCTTCAGGTGACTATAGTCAGTTAATTGAAGATAACCGCTTAGATGAACTTGGCTCATTAGCGCAAGGTATCAATACTATGAGCGAAGAGATTTCAATAAATTTATCCCGAATAGAATCTCAAAATACCGTACTAAGTGAAGCGATAGAAAAAGCGAACCAAGCGAGCCAAGCCAAATCAAACTTTTTGGCCAATATGAGCCACGAAATAAGAACGCCAATGAATGCGGTTTTGGGTTTTGCTGATATAGGAAAAAATGCAGCTTCATTGGACGAGAAAAATGACGCCCTAGAAAAAATTCACTTTGCCGGCGACCATTTACTCAAAATTATTAATGATGTGCTCGACTTTTCTAAAATTGACTATAAGCATCTGACCTTAGAAAATATTTCCTTTGATTTCCCTGCTGTTTTTGAAAAAATCAGCCAAATTTTTAATTTTGGTATTGAGCATAAAGGCCTATCACTAAATATTCAGCTTGATGAGGACATTCCTAACCATATTATCGGAGATCCGCTACGAGTCGAGCAGATAATTATTAATTTGGTCAGTAACGCCATAAAATTTACCGAAGTTGGTAGCATAAATATTAATGTATCGCTAAAGAGTAAAACCGCCGATCAGGTCATAATAGCATTAAGTGTAAAAGACTCTGGTATAGGGATGACACCCGCTCAACAGGAGAATATTTTTACCGCTTTTTCACAAGCTGACGATAGTACAACGAGAAAGTATGGTGGTACAGGGCTTGGTTTAGCCATATGTAAACAGTTAGCTGAATTGATGGGCGGCACTATAACCGTAACAAGCGAAGGAGGGGAAGGCACAGAGTTTATCTTTACCGTGGCTTTGAGTTACTCGATGAAAAAACTGCCCAGCGACTCAAAAGAAGTAGTTGTGGTAGACCTGGCTAAATTAATTGTCTTGTTAAACAACAAATCTATTTTATTGGTTGAAGATAATCGAATTAACCAAATCGTGGCAACAAAGACACTTGGCCCTTTAAATGTTTCAATTGATATTGCTGAGGATGGTGTGCAAGCTGTCGAGAAAATGAAAATTAATGACTATGCTTTGGTTTTTATGGATATTCAAATGCCTAAATTAGACGGATTACAAGCAACAAAACAAATTAGGGTATTCGATAGTGAAACCATTATTATTGGTATGTCAGCACATGCCACTACGCAAGATCATGAAAATGCCATTAAAATGGGAATGACCGATTATATGACAAAACCCATTCAACAAGAGTTATTGTTTACTATGATTTATAAATACATCAATCACTAAAATAAGTCTGTGTTAAACGCAAAGAAACGCCTGTCTTTTTTAACAGCTCAATTAATCTTTTTTAGTTAACACCATAATGATAAAGGTGGATCGATAGCGACTGCTTTTATAATATCGGTGCGTGAAATAATGCCAACTACCTTGCCATTATTTTCTAAGATAGGAATAGTGTGCAAATGATTTCTTACTTGTAGAACAGCAATGCGGCGGATGTCTGTAACGGGTTCTGCCGTATAAATTTTTGAGTGCTCATTTAAAAATAGATCAGCGACACTTTTTGCTTTGCTGCTTTTATCAACATCAGCGCCATGCTTCAAAAGGTATTCATAAAGTTGTTGTCTCGATAAGCTACCCACGAGTTGTTGTTGGCTATTAACAATTGGAAATTCTTGATATGCCAGCTGTGTAAATATTTTAATTACCGCAGTTAATGGGTCACTGTCCGCTATGACAGCAACAGGATAAGTCATAATTTGATAAGCGTGACATATTAACTCTTTTGTCTCGGTTTTACTGATGGCATCATTATAAGCATCAATGGCCTTAGGAGCCGGTGAATAACCTTTTTTTAATAAAGGTGAAAATTCATCAAGCTCCTGAAAACTTCTAGTTTGCTCAGACAGTTGTGTTTTTTGAACGTGATAAAGCTCTTCCAGAGGACCTGAAAAGCTTCTTCCATTTGGTGTATATATGGCGAACATGGTTATCTCCCTTAAATGATAAAATCCTTTATAACTAATTATTAAAACCAATAAAAGTCGATTTAAATTGCTTTATTATCAGTGTAAAGTTGATAACTATAATGATACGACTATAAATCATAGGTGAGGTAAAGGCTAAAGAGACATTATGGTTAGGCTTAACTATCATTATTTACAGTATGTTATACGCTAGCAACCCAGAGTCGACTTGCGAAAGTCGCGATCGTTATGCATATAACCGCACAAACACTTAGCGCTTAATTAAGTTTGTTAGAAGACCGGTTGTGCTATAACTAACTGATAAATAAGTTAAATAGCAAGTCTCCGATATTTGTAAACCTAAGGGAAAACTCGTTAATCAGCGCATCGTTTAACCCTATGCTGAGTAAGCCGTGATTTAGCGAGATAAAATATCGTTTGATATCATTTCTTTTTGTAACAATGAACGACCATTGGTTTCAATATGATCAAGAAATTCAGCAGCCAGTAAGGTTTGACGTTTTGATTTAGACCAAACAAAAAACCAATGAGCATTTATCGGTAATTCTTTTATTGGCAAACGCACTAGCCCACTTTGTCCACCATACATTAAGGTATGCGCTGATAATATTGAGATGCCTAGTTTTGACATCACCAAATGTTTAATCGCTTCATTACTTTCAATGGTCATCTTTACATTTAGCTTAGTGTTATGGTGTTTTAAAAACTCCTCAATGGCATAACGTGTACCTGATCCTTTTTCTCGCATAATAAAAGGCTCCTTGCTTAAATCTTTTAGGGTCAGGTTTTGCTTTTTAGCAATGGGATGGTCTTCATGTGCTATAGCCACTAACGGATTAGTTAAAAATTCAATCGACTGCGTTTCAATATCAGATGGCGGGTGACTAAACACATAAAAATCGTCAATACCTTGCTTTAGGCGTTCAATGGTTTGTTGTCGATTACCAATATTTAACTGTATATCTATGTCTGGATATTTCTCTAAAAAAGGCCCTAATAAATGAGGAATAAAATATTTAGAGGTGGTGACAACAGCCAACCTTAAGGTGCCAGACTTAAAACCTTTGATGTTACCTATCGCCATATCAAGTCGGGTAAAACTATCGAGTACTTCTACCGCGGTTTTAACTAACTCTAAGCCGATATCAGTAAATAATATCTGCCTATTGGTATAGTTATAAAGTGGTGCCCCCATCGCCTCTGCAAGCTTTTTCATTTGTATTGATACGGTTGGTTGCGTTAAAAAAAGTGCTTTTGCCGCTTCTTTAATACTGCCTTTATCATGAACAGACAATAATATTTCGAGCTGCCTAATTGTGCCAACATGAGCATGAAGCCTTGATTTCATAACCTTAGCGTCCTAAATAGATATTTATCTATCTATAGTATAAGTAATATCAATTTTTATCTATTTATCTTTTTTGCCATAATCAGTCAATCAAAATATTTACTTAGCTGATTGATGTTTAACTCAACCCAGCCTTGATACCATTAAAAATAGGACCATTTACAATGAAAAAAATGAAAGTCGCGATTGTCATGGGATCACAGTCAGATTGGCCAGTGATGAAAAATGCGGTTACGGTACTTGAAACACTGGGCATAGAGTATAAAACTATGGTGGTTTCAGCCCACCGGACTCCTAAGCGTTTATATGAATTTGCCGAGAATGCCGATAAAGAGTACAGCGTAATTATTGCCGGTGCTGGTGGCGCCGCACATTTACCGGGTATGACCGCAGCATTAACTTGGTTACCTGTTATCGGCGTGCCAGTTATGAGCAAAGCATTAAAAGGAATGGACAGTTTACTATCTATTGTACAAATGCCAAAAGGTGTGGCAGTTGCAACACAAGGTATTGGCGAAGCTGGGGCCTTTAATGCCGGGTTAATGGCCTCACAAATCCTTGCCACTCATGATATTACACTGCAAGGTAAGCTAAAAGCATGGCGAGCACAGCAAAGTGAAAGTGTTTTATGGGAGGTAGAATAATGCGCATAGCCATTGTTGGTTGTGGACAACTTTCTCGCATGCTGGCGCTAGCGGGACTGCCATTAGGCATAAAGTTCAGCTTTATCAATGACAATTATCAGCAAGCAACTGATTGTGTTGATGGTTTAGGTCGAGTGGTGCCACTCACTAAAGATTGGCAGGAAGAGCAAAATATTCATAATCTCTATAACCGCTTAGGTAAGCCTGATTTAATTACCGTAGAAAAAGAACAAGTTGATATAAAACTGCTCAAAGCTCTGCAAGCACATTGTGATATTTTGCCTAATATTGAAGCGATAGCTGCCTGTCAACATCGCTATCGCGAAAAGCAATTATTAGAAAAACTTGCAATACCGACTTCACCTTTCGCTTATTCGTTGCCGGCTAATGAAGCATTGAAAGTATTACAATTGCCTATGGTTGTTAAATCTTGTCGTGATGGCTACGATGGTAAAAACCAGTGGGTGTTAAAAACTTTGGCAGATATTGAAGACTTTGATCGTTTAAATATCCAAGACTATATTATTGAAGCATGGATAAAGTTCGAACGAGAAGTATCTTTAGTCTCGGTGCGTTCAAAAAGTGGCGATATCGAACATTATGCCTTAACAGATAATATCCATGAAAATGGTATATTGCTGCAATCAATAGCGCCAGCTATAGACCAAAATAATACCCTGACAATAAAAGCTCACACTTATATGGAAGCTATATTAAATGCCGTAGACTACGTTGGTGTTATGGCGATGGAGTGCTTTGTTGTGAATGATGAATTAATCATCAATGAATTAGCACCTCGCGTTCACAACAGTGGACATTGGACACAAGCCGGGAGTGTAACCTGCCAATTTGAAAATCATATAAGAGCAGTTGCTGGCTTGGTACTGGGTAGCACAGCGTCGCTTGGCACAACGGGTATGATTAATTTAATTGGTAATGAACAACCGCCACTTTCCTCGCTTTCAGTTTTATCAACATTGCATTGGTACAATAAATTAGTCAAAGCGCAACGAAAACTGGGCCATGTTAATTTTTTTGATAAAGACCAGGTAAGTCTTGTTCAACAAATGGATGATTTTCAGTGCGCTATTAAATTGAATAATATTAGCTAGATTACATTTTTCTGCGTTTGCTGGTCAGATAAAATGTTAACTGGCCTGATGGTATTTTTAGTAAGGAGTTGAGCTGTGTTTGGACATCGTTTTAAAGAGTTTAACCTTAAAGGAGATATGTTTGGTGGTGTAACGACCGCAATCATCTCTTTACCCTTAGCGCTTGCTTTTGGTGTCGCATCAGGAGCCGGTGCTGAAGCTGGGCTTTGGGGAGCGATCATGGTTGGTTTCTTTGCCGCCTTGTTTGGTGGTTCATCTAGCCTGATATCAGAGCCTACCGGTCCAATGACCGTTATTATGACAGCCATATTAACCAGCATGATGGCAAAGTATCCAGAAACGGGCATGGCAATTTCATTTACTATTGTAATGATGGCTGGTGCATTTCAGATGTTGCTTGGCACACTAAAGCTTGGGAAATACATTACGTTAATGCCCTATAGCGTGATTTCTGGTTTTATGTCGGGCATAGGTGTTATTTTAATTATCTTGCAGTTAGCTCCGTTGTTAGGGCATCAGACTCCTTCCGGTGGAGTGATGGGCAGCTTATCAGCACTGCCTAATATACTGGCAAATATTAAGTTCAGTGAATTGTTTTTGGGAGCACTGACTTTAGGCCTTTTATTTTATTTCCCTAAACACTACCGCAAATATGTTCCCGCTCAACTGGTCGCTTTAGTTGTTGTGACCGTGCTTTCTTTGATTTTTTTCAACAGCGATGATATCCGCCGAATTGGTGCAATACCGCCGGGCTTACCATCCTTAGTTATTCCTCATTTTAACGTCGACATCTTTACAACTATGGTAATAGATGCTTTGGTGCTTGGCACACTCGGTTGTATTGATACCTTACTCACTGCTGTGATTGGTGATTCATTAACACGTAAAGAACATGATCCCGACCGAGAGTTGCGTGGCCAAGGTATCGCTAATATGATCTCTGGCTTGTTTGGTGCTTTACCGGGTGCTGGCGCAACGATGGGCACAGTGACCAATATTCAGGTCGGTGCTCGCTCTCCGGTGTCAGGTATTATTCGCGCCTTGGTGCTTGCTTTGGTGGTATTAGTCGCTGCAGGTCTAACCGAGCCTATACCTATGGCTGTATTAGCGGGAATTGCCGTTTATGTAGGTTTTAATATTCTTGACTGGAGTTTTATTCAACGTGCTCATAAAGTCAGTGTTCAGGGTATGGCCATTATGTATGGTGTTATGTTATTAACTGTTTTTGTTGATTTAATTGTTGCTGTTGGCCTTGGTGTCTTCATTTCGAATATAATTGTTATTGAACGTTTAAGTCGGGAACAGGCCCGAAAAGTTAAGGCAATTAGTGACGCTGATGGTAATGATGTACCACTGACGGCTCTTGAACGAGGCTTACTCGATAAAGCGCACGGTAAAGTGCTGTTTTTTTACTTATCAGGGCCAATGATCTTTAGCGTATCGAAAGCTATTGCACGTCAGCATACCAGCGTTGCAGATTTTGAAGTGATGATCCTCGACTTGACCGATGTCCCTATGATTGATGAAACGGTTGGGCTTGCGCTGGAAAACGCAGTAAAAGATGCTCAAGATGGCCAATGTGAAGTGTTTTTATTGTGTCCAAATGAGCAAACACATCAACAGCTCGACAATTGTAATGTTTTGAATTTAGTCGCCAATGACAATATCTATTCCTTGCGTTATGAAGCATTACAAGCTTCGTTAACTTATCTAGAAAACAAAGCAAGTAAGGTTGAGTAAATGGTAGCATGACACAAAAATTCAGCAGTAAAGCAAACAGGTTTAATAAACAGGTACAGCTTATGTTAGCTGAGCTAGTTAAAATAATATAAAAGATAGCACTTGCTGGCGCAAATTAACGATATACTGACAGCCTAAGTACTAAAAAAATAATGAATTTCTAGGGAACAACCACATGTACATGATAGTTAAACACCTTCACCTAACCATAATCACACTTACTTTTGTTCTTTTCATCATCAACTTTGTGTTAATGATGAAAGGGTCTGACAAGGTCAATAATAAACTGTTAAAAATTGGACCACATATCCTATATACCTTATTTGTTGTCACTTTTATTTATTTGGTGACCGTTAACCCGCTTAATTTGTATCCTTTCGTTAATGGTTGGGCATCATCTAAACTGGCTGGCTTTGTTATCTATGTACTGTCCATTACGTTGGCGCTTAAGTGGGCCAAGACTACTTTGTGGCGTATTGTTGGTTTAATTAGTGCCATATTTTGGTTAGCTATGACGGCGCGACTTGGTTTTGCTGATCACCTTAAATCAAAAGGCATGAGTGAAGATGTTAACGCTTATATTGACCTAGGGCAGGCTATGCTAGCGAATATTTGCTAGTTTGAGCGGCACTTTCAGTATTGACATTTTCTATGACCATAGCGCTAGTGCTTTATGGTCATAGATATATCAATGTATTTTAGTTCTAAAATGATTAAATTGATAAATTTATCCGGCTTTGCATTTAGGAAAATCCATGAAACACGAAGAATTACCTGAAAATCATTCAGATCCATTGTTAAAGTTACTGCATCGCTCGATTCGATTTGCGATAAGAATACTAGCCTTATTAATGGTATTGGTGATCTACTGGAGTATTGCTGATGTGGTTTATGTACTTTATTTGAAGCTGTCGACACCACCCTATTTTCTCTTAGATATTGAAGATATTTTGCAAACTTTTGGCGCTTTTATGGTGGTGTTAATCGCGGTTGAAATCTTTATTAATATTCGATTGTATCTTGGCTCAAACGTTATCCCGGTAGAATTGGTTGTTGCCACAGCATTGATGGCGGTTGCACGTAAAGTTATTGTCTTAGACCTTAAACTTGTTTCTGCAGATCAAATTGTAGGTCTTGCTTTAGTGACTATTTCTCTGGGGGTAACGTACTGGTTAATAAAAAAGAAAAGTAGTCTAGCTAACGAGATAACCAAGCCAGAAGCGTAAATTATCAACTTTCGTCTCTTAACGCTCCTAGCTTGGGTGATTAACATAACGCATTGATGATGTTAATTGTTACTCTTTATCCAAGTGACGTTTTATAATGACGCTACTATTGAGCAGGTAGCGCTATCAGGCTAATTAGTGGCAGTTTATTCTTGAGCATCGACTAGTTTGTCTTGAGTCTTAAGTTCAAAATCACTGGCGTCATGGCGTTCATGTAACTGTTTTTCTAACTCTCCCCAAGTACGATTGACCATTAAGCCACGCTTAACTGCTGCTCGATTGCCAATCTCTTCAGTCCATCGTAATAAGTTTTTATAGGATTGAGCTTGTAAAAACTCTGCAGCTTCATAAACTTTATTTTGTACTAATGCCCCATACCATGGCCATATTGCGATATCTGCAATAGTGTATTGGTCACCACACATATATTTATTATTGGCTAAATGACGGTCGAGTACATCGAGTTGTCGTTTTACTTCCATGGTGAAACGCTCTATTGGATACTCAAATTTTTCGGGTGCGTAGGCGAAAAAATGTCCAAAACCACCTCCCAAATAAGGACCACTACCTACTTGCCAAAATAGCCATGATAAGCATTGTGCTTTAAGTAACGGTTCTTTGGGTATAAACACAGCAAACTTCTCTGCCAAATGTAGTAGTATCGCGCCAGATTCGAAAATGGGCAGAGTAGTGTCACCACTATTATCAACTAAAGCCGGTATTTTAGAATTTGGATTGATATCAACAAACCCAGAGCCAAATTGATCTCCTGTCATAATATCAATCAAATGCGCATCGTACTCGGCTTCTGCTATGTTCAACGCTAGTAGCTCCTCCAATAAAATAGTGACTTTCACCCCGTTAGGCGTAGCCAGCGAGTATAGCTGAATAGGGTGCTTACCTACGGGTAAGTCGACTTGATGTGTTTCCCCCGCAATAGGACGATTAATACTGGCAAATTTACCACCTGATTCTTTATTCCATTCCCATATTTTAGGTGGTACGTAGATATCTGTAGACATTGTAAACTCCGTAATGATGATTAAGACTCTAAGACTATCATTGAACGATAGTGATATTTTAACTAAGTAGAAGAAGATTATAAAACAACAATAGCAGCTTAATCTGCTTATAAATAATGGAGAAAAAGGGTGAACCGCTTAATCGAGTCTTTAATTAAACGCTATTATTTAAAATTCAACTGATATTTAGTGAGGAGTTTTTGGTACACCGGTGACGCTTTTAATTGTACAGTGAGTTGCCCAAGGGTTTTCTTTATTACTAAAGAGTCTTTTCTCTTCTTGGTTAGCGCCATATATACAGGGGTAAGTGATATGTATGGCTCTATTGCTTTAACCTGATCGTTCATCTTATTTTTTGCAATTATTTGATTAAAAACTAATGGGTTGCTGATCAGCATATCTACTTGTTTGCCGAGCAATAGTTTTAAAAGTATTTCTTCTGTTAATGCCGGTAATTTATTTAGATAGCTGGCGCCATCAAAATATTCTCCATAGGAATATTCTCTAATGGTGCCGATAGAATAAGGCGTTAATTGCTGTAATTGTCCATCAAACTCAAAATAATTATCCTTTAAAGTGAATAATTGATTAATTTCATTAGCATAAGCAGGTTCAATAAAATGATATATCTGTTTACGCTTTGATGTTTTAAATAACGTTAGTATTAGATCGACTCGACCTTCAGCAACCAAGTGAACTGCCCTCGGCCAAGGGAGAATTATAAACTCAAAATCATAATTTGAATGCGCTTCGATATAATTAAGCACATCAACCGAAAAACCTTTTATTTCGCCATTTTCTTGATAGTAAAATGGAAAGTAACCGATATCTTCCATGGCTACCGTTAGAACTGTCTTCCCTTTTTCCAATAAAGGCAACTCTGGCTTTGCGCTCGATTGCGCTAGTACCGTTAATGGATAAAGGAAAAGTATTATTTTTATAAAATTCATCATTATAGGCAGTATAAAGCTTTATTTTTATTTATCTAGCAAGTATCTAGCGATTAGCTTAAGCGATAATAATCAATCAATAGCATAATTTATTAGTACTCATTTGGTGGTTAAGCAAATTGTTGAAACCATTCAACTTCACTGATCAAGTCTTTAGTTGATGTTAGTTGGTCAATAAAAGTAAAACCGTTTAAATGGTCTAATTCATGTTGAAAAATACGGGCAATAAAACCCGTGAATTCTTTTAGTTGTTCAACACCTTGTCGGTCATAGTATCTGACCGTGATGTTATTGTGTCTTGGCACAAAACCGCGCATGCTAGGTACACTTAAGCAGCCTTCCCAGCCTTTTGTTGTTTCAGCTGACGAGGTCAAGATTTCAGGGTTGATCATGGCTGTCGCCGGCATTAAAGGCGCGTTAGGATAACGTTCGTTGGGTTTAGAGCATATAATGAAAATGCGCACACTATGGTGGATTTGCGGCGCAGCGATACCAACACCACCTGCTTCTGATACGGCTAGCAACATTTTATTAATTAATTGCTGGCACTCGTTGCTCTGTATGTTTTCAACTTCCGCCGCTCGCAGCCTTAATACAGCATGGCCTAATTGAGCGATAGAGTAGGGGGCAGACTTTATTACTTTCATCTTTTAATCTTTTGTCTTAAGGGTTACTTCAATATTTTTATTATCACCGGCAAACCATTTTTGCACATAGATAGACCCTAAAACGGGTGGCATTCCACTCTCAGGTACTTCTTTATATCGAATACTGTTTTTATTGTGCTTTTCAAATTCGAAGTTAATCACTTTCTCAGACACAGCCAATCCAACCTTTAGTTACTATTACCTTGCCTTGCATTGTATAAGCGCTGTTCATTAAATTCTAGTACTTGATGCTATCTATATCTGGATGAAATTTCTGACTGGGTTACTTGGTATTACTACTATTATTCTTGTTGGCTGCTCTTTATCGCGCTAACCGGGCAATTTTAAAATACGGCTTAGTGATACATTTTGATAAAAATAGCGCTATCATTGGCACAACATCCTTTAACAACGCTCTTTGTGACGGTGGTTTTAGTCACTATTGCGATATAAACAGCCATTGGCTGGTGAGAAAAACGCTATTGAATGCTGATATGAAAATTAACTTTTTGAACCATATTGACAAAGTAAGTGCTATTGATTGGCAGAAGTTAAATGATTCACCTTGCCCTTTTCTTGCTTATGAGTTTTTTAACGCGCTTGAACAAAGTGACTCGGTCAGCGTTAAACAAGGTTGGCAAGCACATCATTTAGTGACATCAACTGGCGGTGACGTCACAGGCGTGATGCCAATGTATTTGAAAAGTCATTCATGGGGTGAGTATGTTTTTGATTGGGATTGGGCCGAAGCTTATCAACGTAATGAAATAAATTACTACCCTAAATTAGTGGCTACTATTCCATTTACACCAGTGAGCAGTAATAAGTTACTCTCTGCACAACTTGAAGTAAATCAGTTGTTTGCACCGTTAATTGAACATTGTCAGCAAGAAAATATTAACAGTTGGCATATATTGTACTGTGATGAAATAAAAACGGTTTTACCCGCAGATGTCTATCAGCGTAATACCGTTCAATTTCAATGGCTTAACCGTGACTACAAAACATTTGATGACTTTCTTGGTACGTTTACTTCGCGGAAAAGAAAAAATACTCGTAAAGAAAGGCTGTCGATTACTCAACAAGAGATTAAAATTCGCCAGCTAAAAAATAGCGAAATTAGCCAACAAGAACTTGATTTTTTCTATCTCACTTATCAGTTAACTTATTTAAAACGCGGTCATCAACCTCACTTAAACTATGACTTTTTTAAGCAAATAGTACTTAACATGACCGATAATGTTTTATTGATCATTGCCAGTCATCAGCAAGAAGATATTGCTTGTGCACTCTTTTTCTACGATGACACCCACTTATATGGTCGATATTGGGGCTGTACTAAACACTACAATAATTTACATTTTGAGCTGTGCTATTATCGTGGTATCGAGTTTTGTATTGAGCACAACTTGCAAGTTTTCAATCCCGGCACTCAAGGTGAACATAAAATTCAACGGGGCTTCGAACCAGTCTTAACCTACTCTTACCACTGGATAAAACACCCAGCTTTTAAAGCGGCAATTAAAAATTTTTGTCATCAAGAGCAACAGCATATGCTAACGTACCAACAGCAATGCCAGCAGGCATTACCGTTCAAAACTTTACTTAACAATAAAGCAACTTAAGAAGAATAATGAATAAACCTTTTTCCCAAGCATGTGAAAATAATAAATTACCTATTTTGAGAGTGTTAACCAAAGTATTTGCAAATGCCAAGCATGTGCTAGAAATTGGCTCAGGAACGGGACAACATGCTGTCTTCTTTGCTCCCAACTTACCCCACTTAACATGGCAAACCAGTGACTTACTGATAAATCATCAGGGGATCAATGCGTGGATCGATGAAACAAAATGGTCAAATTTACACCGGCCGGTCGTTGTAGATTTAAATAGAGCCTGGCCAATATTTAATCAAAAATTACCGCTTGACGGCATATATACCGCCAATACACTGCATATTATTAGCTGGCCATTAGTGATTAAATTTTTTGAGGGGCTCGCGCAAAACTTATCATCTGCAGCGAGTATTTGTATCTACGGACCTTTTAACTATCAAGGAGAGTTCTCTAGTGAAAGCAACGCAGACTTTGATCTGTGGCTTAAAGAAAGAGACAACAATAGTGGTATTCGAGATATTGAAGCAGTTTTATTATTGGCAACGGCAGTGGGCCTCCGGTTAATTGACGATCACCCAATGCCAGCCAATAACCGCCTATTGGTTTTTTCTAAAATATAACAAACTCAATGTTTAAATAGTTAACGCCATTATCGATTATAATAGACTGAAAAAACTTGCTTAATTGATGTCTTAATCTTGACAGGTTATTTAAAATCACCTATGTATTTGTTGACGATTTTCTGGATTTCACCATTGCTTTTAAGTTTTTTCACCGATTTTTTTAATATCGCCATCGTCTTGGTATCCATTTTCTTTTTAGAAAAATGAAGCACAAAGTCTTTGGAACTTAGGTGTAGTGGCGAATTTAATATTTCTGGTTTTATGCCGAGCTGCATAGCGTTGTAATATAAACCAACATTGGTGCCAATACAGGCGTCAATTCGTCCTTTTATTAATAATTTCAGCATTTGTGTATAATTATTGACTTCAACTTTATTAATGGCGGTATTATTATCAAAATTGACATCGAATTCACCGCCTCGCACCACACCGACTGTTTGTCCATGAAGATCCTTTATGCTTCGATAATGAGTACCGGCCTTAGACAGTATAATAATCGGCATGGTAATGACTGAAACTAACGGGACGGCAATAGCCGGCAACTGCTCATTAGTGAAACGTAAGACAAAATCTGATTTGCCTTGTTGCAGATGGATAATGGTGCGGGCATAGGGAATTATCTTGTTGGTATACTTAAGTCCAGCTGCTTCAGCAATGCTATTACTTATCTCGAACATCATTCCAGTCGATTTGCCATCATTGCCGATATAGCCAAAGGGAGCGACATTGATTGTTTCGATCTTGAGGGTTTGCCCCCAAAGTGGAAAAACGCTGATGAATAACGTAACTAAGCTCATTAACTTCATCAACATGCTTTGACTCTTTTTTTTCATTACGGCTCCCTTATTACAAGATAACTGATCGCCTTGCGATTATACGCTCGACAATAATAGTGCTAATAGCAAACAGTTATCTTGCTGAAAATGTCCATTGCATTAATTGATCAAACTGACCATATTTTTTTTCCACTGCTCCCTGATCGCCAAAAACACCCCACGTTGCTCTAGTAGTTTCATAGCTTTAGTCAGGTTATCTACGATTATTTGCTCTGTGTTCAAACTGCAAGCGAAATGAAAATTTAGCGTTAATTCATTGAACTGAAAGACATTCCTATATCTTGATACCTCCCCCAGATCCTTTACTCTATTTTTGAGTAAATCATCATTAAGTACAACTAAATCAATACGGCGACTAGATAAGTCTAATAATTTTAAGAGCGCATCATAATTTTCAACTACGTAGAGATTTTGGTTTTCGACAAAGTTTTTTGTCAATAAAAAATGGTGGGTGACATCATCACGTATCACTGCAATGTTATATTTTTTAGCTTCTTCTATAGTAGAAATAACTATCTGGCTATTTTTAAGTGAATAAAGAGAGATGGTACTTGAGGCAATATGTCCTACCCACTTAAACAATGACTCTCGTTGTGGGATACGGGCAAGTGAATATATACAGGTGTTTTTTCCATGCTGAGCTCTTCTATAAGACAACGTCCATGGGTGAGCGCTGATGTCATATGCATACTGAGCTTGTGTTAATGTAGCCTCAATTATTTCCGTCGATAAGCCTGTTACCGTATTGCTGGCAACAATTTGATAAGGAGCCAAATGTTCAGTAAGTATGCTGAGCTTAGTTGCCGATACGTGGTCAGCGAAAAGTACCAAGAATAGCCCAAAGCCAATAGCTAATTTTTCCTTTAGTTCCTTCATAAGTCTATGCTGTTTGCTCCATCATATTTCAGACTATAGTCTAGATAGCCATTTTACCAAAATCATTAAGCTATTAATATTAACAAAGATTTTTTAATTGAGTAATAAGGAGCTTATCGCAGGCTTAACAGAGGATTAATGCCGTTATTGGATTAATCCCTAAATAACGACTTATATCCTTAGAGCAACTTTGCTGTTATTACATACCTTTCATTGCTATTACTGCTGGGGTCGTCAAAAGGGTAGCAAGTAATTAATATTAACGATGAATCATCAGTCAGTATCGGCAATTGGCCAGTTAAAGCGTCAACAATGTTAATCGCTTCAACTTGATAAAGCTGGCTTTGACCATATTGGTCAGCTAATGAAATAATATCCTTCATAGCTACCTCGTTTAAAAATGAAAAATGGCTATCTCTATGCCCAGCAACCACAAAAGGTTGGGTACTGTTAACCTTGTTAAAAGGAGCAATAGCCCCGGCTGAAAAGGCCAGTGTGCTTGGGTCACCGCCATTAAGTACCACCAGACGCCTTGTTAAGCGTTTAAATGAAAGCTCGGCAATGGGGTAGGTATCAGCCCATGGCCAAGGTTTTATCTTTTGTTGTAAAGCTAATGTCTGATGCCAGCTATAACTGATTAATTGTTGAGATAACCAGGCTTTAGCTGGCAACCAACTGGCTTGTAAACACAATAAGCTACCTATTATCAATAACGATGGTTTAATTAATTTTTTCAAGGGTAATACCTTAATTTAATACACTGATAACCTCGCAATATAATAGCCTCACTCATAGTTACCAATAACAAGAGTGCCATGCCAAGCAGAAATTGTAACTTCCACCCTAATGCTGTTTTAGGCATAGCGACCATTAAACTTTCATGGGCTTGAAAAACGCTATTCTTAGCGAGTAATAATCCGTCTTTTTGCTGTTTTTCCAAGGCTATAAAACTGGTATAAGGCGATATAATTTGATGCTTGAGTGAAGTAGTCATAACTTGAAACTTCACCTTAGCTTGATCCGCTCCGCTGACTAAGCTATCGAGTAAGCTTTCTATTTTTCTTCGCGCCCAAAGGGATGAAATACCGGTTGATGATTGCTCACTATCAATAATTAATTCTTGGTACCAAGGCGCAGTGACGGTATTACCTGTTAATTGTAAACTCGTTATAGGAAACTGAGATTTTATCGCTATTTGCAAAGGCTCGTCGAAATATAAATCAGGGATGCTTTTAGGATAAACCTCGAGGTGTTGATGAACTTGGCTGTCGATGATTAAGTCGATGTTAGTGATTGCGGGCTGACTTATTTTAGTCATAAAATCGCTCATCTTTTGTTGAACATCATTTTGGCTTTGAATAAAAACATAACGACCCCTACCAAATTGAGCGGCTTTCTTCATAAAGTAACCATTGGGCGCAGCGCCTATGCCAACAGTGTATAAGCGAAAATCACCTCGGGCATTCTCGAGCAGTTGCATAAGTTCAAATTCGTTAGCCACAGCGCCGTCGGTAATAAAAACTATTTGGCGAATAGCCTGCGCTATTTGTGCAGCACTTTTTTTCATCATCAAAGCGTTACTCAAGGGGCGATACATTTCAGTGCCACCATCGGCCGTTAAGTGATTAATAAATTGTTGCGCTTTTTTAATATTATGACTAGCTGCCACTTTAGTGCCGGCAAAGAGTAATTCGGTAGTGTCATTGAAAGCGATAATATTAAAACTGTCTTTATCGTTAAGTTGTAATATTGCTAACAAGAGACTCGCTTTTGCTTGTTCCATAGCAGAGCCTTGCATAGAGCCTGAGGTATCAATGATAAAAATGATGTCTCGTGCTATCACTTGTGCAAGGTCTGTCTTTGGTGGGAAAAAGGTCAGCAGCGTATAGTATTCATCTGATACTTGTTCAGTAAAACTGCTGATTTTAGCTTGCTCACTGGCTAATAATTGCCAGCTTAGAACAAAACTTTTATTAGTGACTACTTCGCTTTGGTTTAAGGTAATAAAGTAAGCATTTTGATCGGCGTTTAACGCGCGCATCACTATTTTATGACTTGCACTGCTAATCGCAGTAATCGCAATACCCGAATTTAAAGTAATATTAATTGATGATTGACTGTTGGCAATTGAAGTTAAGTGGCTAGGCGCTTGTATGGTTGACGTGTGCAGTTGTGCACGTAATTTATTCGCCGAGTAAGCTGTTCTTTGCTCTGTAAGCTCAGCAGTCTTTGCTACTTGTGGATTTTCAGACAATGGCTGAGATAATTTGGCTTGGTACCTTTTAGTCATTGCTAGTGGTAATCGTAGATCAAATTTACCTTGTGAAAAAGAGACTGGCATCATAAAAGTTAGAGTAACAATAACGCTTGCTTGTGGTGGAATATTAGCAATTTTATTGATAAACAAATTTGGTTGTTGTTGCACAAGTAAGCTTGCTTTTTTTCCTTGGCTTTTCGCTTGTTGATATAAAACTTTAGCGGTGCTTTTTGCCATTATCTCGCCAACTATCTCATTATCGCCAACCTTTATCATTAACCGTTTTATTGCAGCATCTTCAGGTAAGGGAAACTGATAGGTTCCTTCTAAAGCAATCGCATGAGGATTAACGAAGGTTTGTTTTATTTCCACATAAGCAATTAAACCATTAATCTCAACGTTGGTTTGAATATCAATGGGGAAATTGGCTTGCCTTGCTGGATTTGGGTGATCAAATAATAATTGTGGACCCTTAATAAGCGTATTGTTATTGGTGGTATTATCAGGCAAAGCCATCTCACTACTTTGCGCAAAACGTACAAAAGCCAAACAAGACAATAGGATAAGAAATACTAGTAGTGATAACTTTAACCATTTATTACGACGTTTTTTATATTGTTGTCGGTAATAGTATGAGTCTTGGTAATCTATAAATTGTCGGTTTTTTCTAGAAATAAACATCACTTGCTCTTTTATGTAAATAGAAGCCGATATTAAAGCAAAGCATTGAGTGTTAGCGGGGGCGATATTAGGGCAAAGTACTGACCAAATATGTCAATAACAGGGCAATTAAGCTTTGTTGACGGTTAACACGCTCATAAAATTACAACATTCTTACAATTTACTCACAATTATTGTATTGCCTATTTAGCTGTTTCGTATTAATTTTACCACTTAGTGAATCAAGCGCAGGCTTAGTTAGTAAAGTGTTATGATATCCTCATCATTAAGGGTTACTTGAAAGTTTTATGTTTAAACCGTTATTAGTAAAATTTTGTCTTATGTTTTCAGTAGCTACGCTTGTTGGTTGTACATCTATTGGTATGAGTGACTTGTTTTTTGGTTACAGTCAGCAGATGCAAGAATCACGTTCAGCTCAGTTGAGAGGTGATTTTGTGCTCGCGGCAGCATCAGTTATATCTGTTAATAGTCATCATAATAATTATGGTTTGAGCCAATTAGAAAAAGCACGCTTACAGTTTCTTGCTCATGATGGGCTGGCGAGTCAAAAAAGTTTTGAATTAGCTTACCAACAAGTGCAAGCGCAAGAGCAAGCAGCGAAAATACAAATAAGCAGTAGCCTTAAAAAAGTCAGTGCGGTGGTGACCAATGACAATGCTATTGGCTATGAAATACCTTCATATGAGCAAGGTATGTTGCATTCTTATCAAGCGCTAAATTACTTATATCAAGGCAATTTAGAGGGGGCTTTAGTTGAAGTGCGCCGTGCTAACCTAGTGCAAGAACGAGCATTAAAAACTAATCAAGCCGAACTCTATAGCGCTGAAGAAGCAATGGCTGATAAAGGTATTAATAGTAATAATTTATATGAAAACTTGCCTGCAATGGATAACTTAATTGGTAATATAAAAAATAGTTTTCAAAATGCATATACCTTTTATCTTTCAGCTTTATTGTATGAAACGGGTAAACAGTATAATGATGCCTATATTGACTATAAGCGGGCGCTAGAAATATATCCCAATAATACTTTTCTGCAACAAGATGTCTTGCGATTAGCGAACAAGCTCGACATGAATGAAGATTACACTCGCTTTGAGCAAAGATTTGGGCGCTACCAAACGAAAGATCAAAAGAACTCAGGCCAAATAGTGGTTATCTTTGAACAAGGAATTGTCAGTGCAAAAGAAGAGGCAAGCGTAAATTTACCTATATTTAATACTCGCGCTGATTTTAAATTTTTCACTTTTGCTTTACCTGTTTACCGTGGGCGTTTATCTACATTAATGCCTTTGAGTATTAGCCTCGATGAAAAGAGTTACCTTTCACAAGAAATTGTAAGATTACAGTCTTTAGCGACGAAAGACTTACAAGAGAAATTACCGGGCTTGGTGACGAGACAAGCAATACGTTTAGTTGCTAAAGAGCAAATACGTCAGAATTTGAGTAAATCGGCAGGTGATGTCGGTAATATTTTAGCCAGCCTGTATAATATTGCCTCAGAAAAAGCCGATACCCGCAGTTGGTCCAGTTTACCCAATAACGTGCAAATAATGCGGTTGAACAATGTCGCTGTAGGTCATAAGAAATTGACGGTTTCATATTCAGGTGTAAAGCAAGTTATTGATATTGAAGTGGTTGATAGTAAAATTACGCTCATTAATTTTACCGCAATCGGTAACTATACCGGTTATCAAACTATAAATTTTTAAGGAGGGAATATGTATTATTTTATTAGACTTTCAGTCGTTACGGTTATCAGCTCAATACTTTTTATTGGCTGTGCTGCGCCAATAACCTCAGGAATTGGCACCAGTGCGATGACACAAGGCGATGAGTTTTCGAAGCACTTAGAGGTAGACAACCCTAAATTAGCACAACAGTTAAAAATTATTGATGTTAAATCAAGAAAGACCAATGGTTTACTAGAAGTAAACTTACAGCTTAACAGTAGCTATAAAAAGTCATTGAAATTGCAATACCACTTTAACTGGTTTGATGCACAAGGATTTGTGATTGAATCACGAAAAACACCCTGGCAGCCAGTTGAATTACATGGTTTTCAGTCAACAAGCTTAAGCGGACTCGCACCAAACGAACAAGTTGCTACGTTCACGGTTTATGTGAGAGAAGTCCCTGAAAAAGCATACAGATACTAAAGATTAAAATTTATTATGTTATTTATTAAGGAAGTATTTATGAAAAAATTAATTATTGCTACTACTGTTGGTTTAGCTATAACCCTAGTTACGGGTTGTGCACAACATTCAGTTGTTCGCTATGGTGATGCAACCGCTGTTGAAACGACCGACATCAACTTTGGCTCTACCGACTTACAAAAAGTAGCTGGAGAAATGACTGACTCGTTATTATTATCACCGGTTGTTGGTACGTTAACGCAAAATAAACGTCCGATCCTCTTTGTTGAGCGTCTTAAAAATAAAACCAGTGAGCATATCGATACTGAATCAATTACTGATTCAATTTCAACTAAGTTATTACGTTCAGGCAAGTTTCGCTTTGTTGACATGGTGCGAGTAGAGGCGGCTCGTGAGCAAATCAAGTTTCAACAAGACAGTGGTATGGTTGACACCAATAAAGCTGTGCAGTTTGGTAAGCAAGTTGGTGCGGAGTATATGCTTTATGGGAACTTATCAAGTATTGTAAAATCTAATAAAGACAAATCAGATGTTTATTATAAATTTACACTACGTTTGATGGATTTAGAAAGTGGCTTAGTTGAATGGGCTGACGAAACTGAAATTCGTAAAACTAAAGTTAAAGCATCCGTGGGTTGGTAAGAGCCAAGATTGCATATTTAAGGGGAAATCATGAAAACAAAGCTATTTTCTTGTTTGTGCCTATTAACGATTTTATTAAGTCCAATAGTGAATGCGCAATATGACAGAAACAAAGCAGTACCTGTCGAAAAAGTCCTCTTTGGAAAAGTAGAATCGGTTAGAAATATTACTGAAGTAGAACTTATCGAAGATAAAGACAAAGGCTGGAAAGTTTTTGGTGGTGCGCTTATTGGTGGTGCGATTGGCAATCAATTTGGTAGTGGTAGTGGCCGAGATGTTGCTACTGTCCTTGGTGCTTTATTAGGTGGCTCTATGGCCAATAATAAATCCCCGCAATACCACCGCAAGACGCTTCATTTAGTTGAGTTAATGATAAAAACTGACCAGGGTAAGGCGTTTATGGTCGTTCAATACTTAGACTCAAGAATGATCTTTCAACCTAATGATGCTATCCGCCTCATTTATTTAGAAAATGGCTCAGTGCGGCTTGATAAACAAAGGTAAGTATTCAAATAAATGCTTCAGACTTGATAAAAAATGCGTTGGTGTTAACACCAACGCATTTTTTGGTTTAAATAATAACGACTTCGATGTCATTATCCCTATCTTGTTCAAGATATAACTGTGCTAGGTCAGCACTGCCAAATAATTTTTTGATTTTTTGATAAGCGATAAATTTTTGTCTTGCGAGTTTGGGATCTTTACTTTTAAGCAGAAATAACCAGGTTTTTACCAGAGCAGTCGGCATTCTTTTCATATTATTACTCCTTCAATAACATTTTGATGAAGTATAGATAATCTCAATAAATAAATGACTTTTATGTTAGATAAAAGGCTTAAAGCATCCGCCAGTGCATAAAACAAGGTTAAAGTGGGATCTAGTATCACGTTAATAACTAAATAGATCACCGTTGATATCACCGATAAATAGGGTAAATATTCTGAATATAAGGATTTCTGTTGACGATGATCGAACGTAGTTGATCTTCATTAAAGAAAAAGCCGCTAGATTTTACTATCGAGCGGCTTTTAAGTATTTAAGATAAGTCGCTTAGCTTTTAGTGTTGAATACCGCGTTTATTTTCTTGCCAGCTTTGTTGTAAACCAAAGGTTTTCATTGCTTGTTCGAGCTTATATTGTTCAACCATTTTTACCACTTGCTCTGCGGTTTGACGTTGCCATGGGATTTCGTCAAGATTGGCAATACCTAAAATAGTGGCTCCCATAATGGCGGCGTTTAACTTTAACTGTTGTTGGTCTACTTTCTCAAAGGTGTCTGATTGGGCATGATAATTTGATGCGTAATTAGCATCTGCTTGGTTAGCCACTAGGTTGGCGATACCCTGCATCATAAAATCATAATTGTCAGTGCCAACAACGGGGTCGATTATTTGGTTAAATGCGCCTAATTCAACATCGGGATGTAAAACACTGTCGATGGTGGCTTTAATTTCTTCACGACCATTAATAAAAAAGCCAGTAATAGCGCCAGTGCCAATATCTATGGTTGCGGCTAAAACATGATTATCTAACTCGTCTATATGTGTTTGCGTGTAACCCCATGAACCGTACATACCTTGTTCTTCGCCATTAAAAAGTACAAAGCGAATAGTACGCTTAGGTGTTATAGCAAGTTTAGTTATTTGACGAGCAAGATCTATCACTAAGCTAACATTAGCGCCATTATCAAGTGCACCAGTACCTAAATCAAAAGAATCAATATGAGCGCCAATTAAGACAATCTCATCGGGGTAGGTGTCACCTTTTATTTCAGCAACAACATTATTAGCTTGATAAGGTTTTTCACCTAATATATTTATCTTCGCTGTAAATTTTAGTGACTGACCTGAATTGATTAAACGCTGAGTGCGTAAGGCACTTTCTCTTTCCATGACAACAATGGCTAATTTATTATCAACCCCAGAGCTAGGTAAGTGGCGATATAAGAGGTTTTTTGGCCGAGAAGACATATAAATAATACCAGTGGCTGCAACGGCTAATGCTTGTTCTTCGATGATGACAGCATTGTTATATTCTTGAAAAAGACCGGCAATACCGCGTTCATCATTCAAGATATCAGTTTCAATCAGTAGCCACTTGTCTTTTAAATCATCGTCAACATTCATTTTTTGAAAATCGGTGGCGCTACCTTTATTTAAATTGACGATTTTAGCGCTAAGACCTCGATAATGGGTTTTTTTAGTAAAAGGCATAGCAACAATACGGGGTGAAAAATTTATTTGGCTATTAAATACTTTAGCGCTACTACTTTTCTCTGACCAAGCCCTTGGCATAGTGAAGCTTTCTTTTTTAGCCGTAACACCTGCTTCATGAAACTTTTTCAATGCCCAGTTGACCGATTTCTTATTGGCTTGTGTGCCGGTTAAGCGACCGCCAATTTCATCAGTCAGTTGTTTTAAGTCTGAAATAATAGGGGTAGGTGCCTTTAATGTTGCAATTAAGTTCTCGACGTCGCTATTAAAAATAGAAGTCGCGTAAGCACAATTCATTAAGAATGCCGGCATAAGTAGCAAAGGGATAATTTTTATCATATTATTTTCTTTTATTGTTTTAACTATACATAACGCTTGAGGAATAATCAGTCAAGTTTGTTTTCAATAAAACATTATCAGAAGCAATAATTAAAATTTATTATTTTCAAGTAAGTAGATATAGATCAGTTATATATAAAAATTATTTTTTAATTTATTTTAAATTATTTTAAAATATTTATCACAAAAAAATAAATAAAAGCTAATATAAATCAGTAGTTAAGCTGCAAGCGGAATTGTTTTTTATTTTTCGGGTTTAATTTACCTATCAAAGTGTTGCGAAAAGTTTACGGATAAAGTAAACATGTCAAATTTGTTTAATCTTTTTAATATTAATTCTATAGGTTTAGCGTAATGTAACTTTGTTCAGTTTAACTTAAGTTACGTTTAGTAAAGGATATTAAGAAGTTGTACTTGAGTGATCAGTTTTAAGGAATTAACTGAATAATTATAAAAATAAATATAATTAACTAAAGGATAATATAATGACTAAAGCATCCCCAATAGCGAAAGCTATCAAATATGCACTGCTTGCTGGTGTATCTACCTCAATGTTATCAATGCCTGTTTTTGCTGAAGAAGTTGGCGCAGAAAAAGAAGTTGAACGGATTTCTGTTACTGGTTCTCGCTTAAAAAAAGCAGAATTTTCAAACGCTTCACCTATTCATGTCATTACTGCTGAAGATGCAATGAAAGCTGGTGTTAGAACAGTTGCTGACTTATTGCAAAATACATCAATGGCAAATGGTCAACAATTTGATGGTTCATATAACTCTAATTCAGGTGGCTCTAATGCTTCAGAGGCTCCGCCAAGTGGTGGTGTTGGTTCATCTAATGTTGGTTTGCGTGGTTTAGGCCCAGAGCGAACCCTTATTCTTATTAATGGCCGACGATTAGGGTCATCAGGTGTACGTGGTGCTCCATCACAACCCGATTTAAGTTTGATCCCAGTTAATATGGTACAGCGCATTGAAGTGATTACCGAAGGTGCTTCATCTATCTATGGTGCCGATGCTGTTGCCGGTGTTATTAATATTATCCTTAAAGAAAGTTTTGATGGTTTTGAAGTTTCTGCAAATATTTCTGATACACAACATGGTGGCGGTGCAACAAAAGATTTTTCATTTATTACCGGTTTTGAAGGTAAAAAATCAAAATTCACTATCTCAGCATCTTATTATGAGCGCGACCGTATCGCCGTAAAAGATCGTACCGACTGTATTCGTAAAATATTTGAAGACGATAACGGCAAAAGAACTTCGGTATGTTCGAGTCGCTTTTGGGATAATTCCATCTTAGATATTACCGGTTACAATGCTGATGATCCAAACGCTCCAGTGATGACTTATCCTCATCCATCGGGTATTGGTTTCTTTACCACACCAGGTTCTTCAGATGTTGGTATTCCGGGTTTTAGTTCGGCTTTTGGTTTACCTGTGCCAAATGATCCAAATATCGATATAACCAGTTCAGATCAATTTAATCGCCGTATTTATTCACCAGGTCATTCTGACGCTGTTGATCGTATGGAAGCCGATTTAATTCAACCGGTAACTCGTTTTACTTTGGCGGTAAATGGTAGCTACTCCCCTGACTTTTTTGGTGGCGATGAAGAAATATTTTATGAAGGCTATTATTTCCATCGTAACTTGACCAGCTTAGCTTCTACAGAACAAATTTATCCCACTATAGCCGCTAATATTCCTCATGAAGATGCCAATGGTAATTTGGTCACCAACTCTGATGGCTCATTGAATTTAGTTGATAATCCATTAAATCCATTTCCAGATTATGATGTTTCTCACATTATGACTTTAGAAGACCTACCACAAAAACGTGAGGTTGAATTAAATCACTTCCGCTTTGTTACCGGCTTACGTGGTGATTTCACCAGTGACTGGCTATCTAATAAAGGTTGGAGCTATGAAATGTTTGTTTCATATGATCGTGGTGTTGGTGATCAAACTCAGCCGGTGATGAATGAAACTAACCTCGCATTAAGTTTAGGGACATTGCGTTTAGACAATACGGGTAATCCTATTTGTGGTATTAGTGCGCCAGCCGGTATTGGTTTTATTACGGCCAATGAATGTGTCCCAGTAGATTTTTTCGCAGAATCTATCTTTAATGGCGGTAGCTACGGTGGTGGTACCTTTGCCACACAAGCAGAAAAAGACTTTTTAATAGGTACACGTATTAACACCACAACTGTTGAGCAATCAATGTTCTCAGGTTTTGTTACCGGTGACGTCTTTGACTTTGAAAAAGGTGCTGCAGCAACTGTTGCTATGGGACTTGAGTACAGAAAAGATCGCATAGATTCTGCGGGTGATATGCTAGGTTCAACAGGGTTAGTCGCGGCAGAAAATCCCCTAACAGAAGGAGCAACCATCGGCTCTCGTAATGTTAGTGATGTTTTTGCAGAAATATCATTACCGATTGCGGTCGATCAAAGTTGGGCAAATTTATTTGAAGTTGAAGCGGCACTTCGTTATACCGATGAGTCTAACTTTGGTAGTGAATTAACCAATCGCGCACGTGTTACCTACAAACCTTCTGAAACCTTATTATTTAGCACCTCGTATGGCACCTCTTTTCGTGCACCAAATTTACGAGAGCAATTTCTTGCTAACCAATTTGGTGGTGTAAGTGGTAGTGCTGATCCTTGTATGGTCTCAGAGTCTTTAACGACGAATAGCCAATATGATCCCGCTAAAGAAAATCGCTCACAAACAATTTTAGATAACTGTAGTGCTCAAGGCGCTGACTTTACTCAAATTGGTTTGAGTGGTGTACCCAGTATCCCAACATCTTCAAGCGGTAATGCTAGAGACTTAAAGCCTGAAACATCAGAAAATATTACGGCGACATTTAAGTGGACACCAGTGTTTGAAGGTGATTATGAGTTTAACTTTGGCGTAACCTACTTCAGCTTAGTGGTTGAAGATACGATTAGAACAATTAGTGCGGCGACTATTTTAAAGCGTTGTTTTGACTCTCCAAATATGGAAAGCTCATTTTGCCCACGTATTTCACGAAACAGTGGTAATGCGGCCGTTATTAACTTTCCAAATTTAATTGATACTTCGTTTATTAATATTGGTGAGGAAACCTCAAAAGGGGTAGATGTTAATACGCGTTTCGTGACTAATTTTGATAATGTTAGGATGACGTGGGACAACCAATATACCTTACAAACTGAACGTGAAGTCACTATATTCAAAGGTGAATCGTCAGAAGACTTGTTGGAAGACTTTGGTACACCAGAGCATCGTTTAGTGTCAACCTTGAATTTTTCAATGGATGAATGGAACTGGATGATCATGGCAAATTATATGTCGGGTACTCAATCAGCGGATGATGTAAGAGATACGGCTAAATGTGATGTCTTTATCAAAAATGAAGACTTAGTCGGTAAACCGCAAACTGTGCCTGTATGTTCTGCTGATAGTGCCGTTTATGTCAATACATCAGTCACTTATACCGGTGATGACTTTTTGGTGACAGCAGGGATGAAAAACGTCTTTGATAAAGCACCAGAATTGGTTGACTTAACCGCAGGGTCGAACCGTGGCAACATGGTGACTTCATCTGGATATGATTTGTACGGACGTAGCTTTTTCTTAAATGCTTCTTATCGCTTTTAGTCACTCAAGCGTTAACGTTTAATTCAGAGTATTAAAGCAATTAAGAGCGATACGTAAGTATCGCTTTTTTATTGCCTTAAGCGCATAGCACTTAACTTTATCAGCGTTTAAACCATTGAAAGTAGTCTTGATGATAATCGTTATTAAGTTGCTTTTTTTGTATTAAATTTCTAATTTTTTAGCATCAGTTCAGGTACACTAGCTTTGATAATAATATGATAAAAAGGTGAGCTACTTGCAAAAAATCCTTATTTTTGGCAATGCCGCAGCAGGGAAGTCGACTTTAGCTAAAAAAATAGCTAAAAAACAAGGCTTAGCACATTTAGATCTCGATACACTCGCATGGTTAGCAACATCACCACCGCAAAGAAAGCGCCTGTCAGATTCAGCCATTGAAATTGACAACTTTACCCAACAACATTCAAGTTGGGTAATAGAAGGCTGTTACAGTGACTTACTTGAACTACTGACTAGCAATAATGCAGCTGACCATGACAATGTTAAAAATAAAGCGTTTGCTAACGAAATTATCTTCTTAGATATCGCGATTAACCGATGCATTACTCATGCTGAAAATCGCTCATGGGAAGCGCATAAATATCCATCAAAGCAAGCTCAGGATGATAATTTAGCCATGCTTATTGATTGGATAAAGGCTTATGAGACACGTAGCGATACTTTTTCAAAGCAAGCTCATCAGCAACTTTATACTCGCTTTGTTGGAAAGAAAAATATCATCACAAGCATCGACTAATAACTCACACCTAGGTTTTAGACCTTAAGATAATTTTATGAAATTTCGCATTCTCCATACTTCTGACTGGCATCTAGGCCAAAACTTTTACGGTAAAAGTCGTGCTGCAGAGCATCAAAAATTTTTAAATTGGTTACTCACACAAGTCAGTGAACATGACATTGATGCGGTGATTGTTGCGGGTGATATTTTTGATACGGGTACACCACCTAGCTATGCCCGAGAAATGTACTTTGATTTTATCGTCAATATGCATGAAAAAAACTGCCCATTAATCATCTTGGCCGGTAATCATGACTCTGTCGCCATGCTTGGCGAGTCTAAACAGTTATTGTCACATTTATCATGTCGGGTGATCACCAGTGTTAGCGATAAGATAAATCAGCAAGTGATTACGCTCAACAATAAACAAGGTCAGCCAGGGGCGATATTGTGTGCTATTCCCTTTATTCGCCCGCGCGATATTATTAGCAGCAGTGCGGGTCAATCTGTTAAAGATAAACAGCAATCATTGCAGCAAGCGATTAGTGAACACTATCAAACACTATTTGAACAGGCAGAAGTTATTTCTTTAGTCAACGATGAAAATAAATTACCCGTTATTGCCACTGGACACCTGACCACGGTAGGCGTGACCAGCAGTGAGTCGGTACGCGATATTTATATTGGCACCTTGGAAGCTTTCCCTGCCAATGCTTTCCCTCAAGCTGATTATATCGCACTTGGCCATATTCATCGTAGTCAACGTGTTGCTAAATCTGAGCATATTCGCTATTGCGGCTCGCCAATAGCCTTAAGCTTCGATGAAGCAAACCAAACTAAAAAAGTATTAATCGCAGAATTTGAACAAGCAAAACTGAGTCAGGTCATTGAACAAGACATTCCCTGTTTTCAGCCCTTGTTGATGGTAAAAAGTAAACTAGAACAGCTCAGTGAAGATATCAATAAACTCGTTGCCGAGCTAAAAAGCTCGAAGACCTCGTTAGAGAAAGAGCAAAAAATTTGGCTTGATATTGAGATTAACAGTGCTGAATATTTACAAGATTTAACCCCTCGTATTGAAGCGCTTGTCAAAGAACTACCGGTAGAAGTCTTGTTGGTGCGACGCAGTAAAAAATCGAGGCAGTCAATGCCGGAAAGCCAAAAAAAAATCACCTTAAATGAATTATCTTTAGCTGAGGTATTCTCAACACGATTACTGCAAGAAAATTGGCAAACAGACACAGAAATAAGCCAAAAGGGTCGACTCGAACAAATGTTTGCGCAAACGTTAGAGCAAGTACAGCAACAAAATACCACGGGTGAAAATGCCAGTGAAAAATCTCAAGATACAGGTGAAATTAAGTGAGAATATTAAGTTTACGATTTGAAAATATAAACTCACTGAAAGGCGCGTGGAAAATTGATTTTAGCCAAGCACCTTTTGATAATAGTGGCTTGTTTGCCATAACAGGGCCAACAGGCGCTGGAAAAACCACCATATTAGATGCGATTTGCTTGGCGCTCTACCATCAAACACCTCGCTTAAATATTTCAGACAAGCAAAACCAGTTAATGACCCGCCATACGGCGAGCTGTTTAGCTGAGGTTGAATTTGAAGTAAAAGGTAAAGCTTACCGAGCCTTTTGGAGTCAACGACGTGCAAAAAATAGTGTCGAAGGGAATCTGCAGAAGCCGATTGCTGAGCTTGCCGAAATTTCAACATCGACAGTGCACAATGATCAAATAATAGCGACGAAAGTCTCACAAGTACGTACTGAAATAGCCAGTTTAACGGGGTTAGATTTTTCTCGTTTTACCAAGTCTATGATGCTTTCTCAGGGACAGTTTGCGGCTTTTTTAAATGCACCCAGTAACGAAAGAGCTGAACTTTTAGAAGAGTTAACCGGTACTGAAATTTACGGTCAAGTTTCTCAGCAAGTCTATCAGAACCATAAAAATGCCAGTAACGACCTGAAAATATTACAAGCACAGAGCCAAGGTACCGTTATATTGTCGGCAGAAGATTTAACCTCGTTGACTCAACAACTTGAAAAACTTGGTGATGATGAACAACGAGTCGCCACTGATCATGATTTGTGGCAAAAAGCACATCTTTGGCAACAAAAGTCGCTTGAAAACCATAACAGTATTAATGTGGTTAATAGCCAACTTGAGCGTGTAGCACAAAAAGAGCGCGACGCCCAAGATGACTTGAATTTGTTAGCCTTAGCGAAGCCGGCTGAAAAATTGCGACCTGTTTTCGAGCAACATCAGCAAAAAATACAATTACAAAAATCATTAGTTGCCAGTAATAATGAGCTTTTAATTAGCTGTAAAAATATCGAACAGCAAAAAACTATGGCGCAGCAAGCCTATGAAACCTTAACAAAAGAGCAGGGCATTCAACATTTAGCCGATCAACGTATTGAAAATTTGATCATTGAAGAAGTGCTCCCTCTTGATAACAAAATCTTTCATTTGCTTAAACAACAAGAAGAATCAGCCAATAAATTAGTTGAGTTAGCTAATGCTCAGCAGTTATCAAAGAATAATTGCGACAAGTTAATTAACGAGCAACAACAACATCAAATACAGTTTACTGAAAACGAAGGCTTTATTAGCAATAATCAGATATTGAAGTTTTTGCCCGAGAAGCTGCCATTATGGCAAAGTCAGTATCAATATTTATTGCTCACTGAAAACGAAGTACAGCAAATTCTAAGTGACCAGCAAGGTTTGCACTTACAACGTCAAGAATTAAGTATTCAACAAGAAAATCAGCAAAATTTGATCAACAAACAGCAAAGTCTGCACAATGGTCTTGTTGAGCGATTTGAACAATATCAACAAGAAATAGCTATCGTTTTAGAGCAAGTGTCGATGAATGACCGATCAGTACTTCAAAACGAGATACAACAACGACAAGGGCAAATTGCCAAGCAAATAACCGCTCTTGAAAGCGCTCGGCGCTTTAACTTTTTAACAAATGAAGTCGCTAATGCTAATGCCGATAACGCGGCAAAGAAACAGCAATATCAACGCGTTTGTGAACAAGTACTTGAATTAAGAAACGAATATCGACAAGTGCAGATAACGCGTGATGATGTCATGCTTATTGTAGATCAACAAAAAACTATTTTATCGTTAAATGAGCATCGTAAAAATCTTCAGCCCGAGCAAGCGTGTCCATTATGTGGTTCAAATGAGCATCCGGCTATCGACGAATATTCATCATTAGCCGAAGGTGAATCGTCTGAGTACCAACAAAGGTTTGAGCAGTTAACACAACAATTAAAACAATTAGAGCAGCGAGGCAAGGCTCAAGCAGAAATCCAAGCTCAGCTAAAGGCAGAACTTGGCGTTGCCAATAAACAACAAGAAGAAAAATTAATAGAGCAACAAGTTTTATTGAGTCAGTGGCATTCAAAAGCACTACCACTTGATCTAGATTGTCCATTAGCAGATTTAGCCTTTATCGAGGCTTTTATTAGTGAGCGAGAAAACAATCTAGAACATTTTGTTAACACAAACGTCAGGCTTCAAAAGGTTGAACAACATTTACAGCAGTGCCAGCAGCAATTAAGTGCTACTGAAAAAGATAAGGCGACGCTTGAAAACCAAGCTTTGCTGCTAATAAATAATCAAGAAAACATTCAAATAAGTTTGCAACAATTAACGGTGCTTCTCGCACAAAAGCAACAAATTAAGGCCGAAGGGTTTACTGCTTTTAAAGCCGATATTAGCGCCATAGCCAAGCAGGTAAATGCAGATCAAAGTCCCGTATCATTTATGGCGTTGTTTAACGACAACACTGAAACGCTAGCCAGTAATGAAGTTTTTTCTACTTGGTTTACTGAAATAAGCGAACAAGTAAAACGCTATCAACAGATGTTGCAACAACAAGAGCAGTTCTTGCAAGTCATTACAGGCTTAAAGCAACAGTTAGCGGTCGCACAAATACATGATAATGGGCTCAATGACGACTACGCGCATGTTAGTAAAACTCAGGGGCAAGTTGTCAGTGAATTAAAACAAGCTCAACAGCAACGTTTTAATCTTTTTGAAGAAAAAACCATTAGCGAAGTTAGAGCTGATATCACCACTAAGCGAAATGCGGTAGCTGATGAACTTGATAAATTACAACAATATTTTCAGCAATGCATGCAAACGTACCAACACCAGCAAGGTCTATTAAAAAGCGCTGAACAGCAATTAACACATCTTAATGAAGAAGTTGAATTATTGACTTCAGCATGGCAAAACGACTTATCTAAAAGTGATTTTTTGCAAGAAATTGATTTTATTAACGCGTTATTACCCCTTGATAAACAAGATGTGTTTCAGCAAGTGTTAGACAATATCACCATTGAAAAACAGCGTTCACAAACCTTACTTGAGCAATATCAGCAACAACTTGAACAATTGACTGTTGAGCAAGCTGTGATTGAACAAGCGGGCGTTACTGACTTTAGTACCTTAGTGATTGCTGACAAATTGGCCGCGTGTAAAGAGCAGTTGAAACAAGTCCAAATAAAACTAGGACAATTAGGGCAAACATTAAAACATGACGACATTCAGCGCCTACAACAACATGGTTTACTTGAAAAAATAACTGCCCTACAAAAAGATGTCGATGATTTAGCCCATTTAAACGGCTTAATTGGTTCGGCAGATGGCGCGAAATTTAGAAAGTTTGCTCAAGGATTAACACTTGCTCATCTAGTTTATCTAGCGAACCAGCAGCTTGAGCGCTTACATGCTCGCTATCAACTTAAGTGCCAACAATCTGAGGCATTAACCCTTGAGGTTCTTGATACATGGCAAGCGGATAGTGTGCGGGATACTAAAACACTTTCTGGTGGTGAGAGTTTTTTAGTGAGTTTGGCGTTGGCGTTAGCCTTGTCTGATTTAGTCAGCGCTAAAACCAGTATTGACTCTCTTTTTCTTGATGAAGGTTTTGGCACACTTGATAACGATACCCTTGAAGTGGCACTTGATGCGTTAGATAGTTTAAATGCTAGTGGTAAAATGATCGGTGTTATCAGTCATGTAGATACGCTTAAAGAACGTATTCCTGTACAAATAAAAGTTAAAAAATGTAGTGGTTTAGGTGTAAGCGAGCTCGAGAGTCAGTTTAGATTTTAGTCGATGGGCGGTCAGTAGAGTAGGTTATTAACTATTAATTAACCTACTCTTGCTTATTTTAAGTGTTAAGAGCCTTCAGCAAAAGGAGGGGCTGTTCTGGCAGGTATGTTGCTTAGCGCTTCTAAACTTTCAACTTTCAATAATAATTTTTTATTCTGCTCACTGAGTTGAGTGACCCGGCTCGCCAGGGCTATTTGTTGTTTATCACGACGTTGAGAGTTTGACTCTATTGCGGATAACTCTAGCGATAAATTTTTAATATTTTCACTCAACTTTTCTTTTAGTGCGTCTATTGAGAACTCTGTAGCGACTTGCTTATTATTCACATCGTTAACGGCGGCGTTTGTTGCCGCAACTGATTTACCTTGAGTTACTGATAAGTCAGTCAATAATTTATTGTCTTTTTGTAAAGTCTTTATTTGAGCTTGGTTTCTTCGCCAAGCAGAAGCCCAAAGCTTGTCCATTTCTTCCCATAGTTTATCACTGGTCTTACCGAGTGTTTCTATGCGTACCTTCATCTCGACTGCAGATTCACCCATTTCTTCGCCGGTAGCGGAAAGTTGCTGCTCTAAGTCGGCAATGCGTTGCTCTGCTGAAGCTATAATGGCATTTGTTTTAATATTTTGTTGATAAAGCCAATAGCCAGCACCGGCAATAAATAAATAGATAAAAATAATCGCCGCTTTAGCGAGTTTTATTGGTGGCGAGCTAGGTGTTTTTGGTGACTTTACTACTTTGGGCTGAGGTGATGTAGTATCAACCGAATTAGCTGAAGCGGGAGAATAAGTTCGATTATTTTTGAATGCCTCAACCTGATCTTTATCAGGGGTAATACTTGGCATGTTGTGGTCGATTTGCTTGGTCAAAATATTTTCCTGTTAGTACTATTTATATCATTTATATCATTTTTATCTTATGGGTTATTCTACACAATTATAATTTTATGTATTCAAATTAATATCATTATTTTGATGAGATAAAAAATTGAAAAAAAAACCAATAAGTCAGACTTATCGGTTTTATAATATTTTAATAAGAAATGTTAGTAACTATCGTTATGAACACTCATTACCGCTCGACCAGAAGGGTCAGCATTATTTCTAAAACTTTCGTCCCATGCTAATGCTTCTTCGGTGCTACAGGCAACCGATTTACCACCAATTACACAGTCTGCTGCTGAAGCGAGTGGAAATTTATCTTCAAAAACAGTACGATAAAAATATGCCTCTTTACTGTCTGGGGTATTCACGGGAAACTTAAAGCTAGCCGTTGTAAGTTGTTGATCTGTTACTTGAGATTCAACGTGCGCTTTTAAGCCATCAATCCAAGAATAACCAACACCATCAGAAAACTGCTCTTTTTGACGCCACAAGATCTCTTTTGGCAAATAACCTTCAAAAGACTCACGTAAAATCGCTTTTTCCATTTTTCCGTTGCCACACATTTTATCTTCTGGGTTGATGCGCATGGCAACATCCATAAAGTTTTTATCTAAAAATGGCACACGGGCTTCAATACCCCAAGCCGACATAGATTTATTGGCACGTAAGCAATCAAACTTATGTAACCTGTCTAACTTACGGTTAAGCTCTTCATGAAACTCTTGTGCGTTAGGCGCTTTATGGAAATATAAGTAACCACCAAAAATTTCATCAGCGCCTTCACCTGAAAGTACCATTTTTATACCCATGGCTTTTATTTTACGCGCCATCAAGTACATAGGCGTAGAAGCTCGAATAGTGGTAACGTCATAAGTTTCTAAGTGATAGATAACTTCTTGTAAGGCATCTATACCTTCTTGCTCAGTAAACACCACGCTGTGATGGATAGTACCTATGCTGTCTGCTACTGTTTTAGCGGCAATTAAATCTGGCGAGCCTTCAAGACCACAAGCGAAAGAATGAACCTTTGGCCACCAAGCTTCAGCTAAATCATTATCTTCAATTCGACGTGCAGCAAATTTTTGCGTGATAGCCGATATTAGCGATGAATCTAAACCACCCGATAATAAAACACCGTAAGGAACATCTGTCATTAAATGACTTTTAACAGACTCTTCTAACGCTTCACGAATTTTTGTTTTACTGGTGGTATTATCTTTAATTGCAGAATATTGTTGCCAGTTACGTTTATAGTACTTTTGTAACTCGCCAACACGACTATCAAGAATATGACCGGGAGGAAACTCACTGACTGTTTTACAAATAGGCATTAAAGCTTTCATTTCAGAGGCAACATAAAAGTTACCGTCTTCATCATAGCCAGTGTAAAGCGGGATGATACCCATATGATCGCGTGCAATGAGGTAAGAGTTATCACTCTCGTTGTATAAACAAAAAGCAAACATGCCTTGTAGTTTATCAATAAAGTCAGCGCCAAATTCTTTATATAACGGCAGAATAACTTCACAATCTGAGCCGGTTTGAAATTGGTAATCAACGGTTAAGTTAGCTGCTAGGGCTTTATGGTTATAAATTTCACCATTTACGGCGAGTATGTTTGTTTTTTCTTCGTTATATAATGGTTGAGCACCGTGCTCAGTATCAACAATTGATAAGCGCTCATGCACTAAAATAGCATGTTCGCTGCTGTAAATACCGGACCAATCAGGACCGCGGTGACGTAATAAACGAGAATATTCTAAAGCTTTCGGACGAAGTGCGTCTGCACCTGTTTTTATATCTAATATACCAAAGATCGAACACATTGAAGCGCTACTCCTTTAAATTATTAACAAATTGTGGGGTACGTATAAAATTAATCACTTATACGATGGTGTCACTGTGACAGCTATACAAATATTATCAAGTGCTATTTGTGCTCAAAACTAATATATGGTTATAAGGGGCAGATTTTTATATAAAAAAAACGCTAGAGACTGCAGTCAATCGCGTTTTTTTACAATCAAATATTATTGATTAAATATTGTTAGTCACGTCAACCGACAACTTTATCATTTGACCCGGTTGTAAGTACTTTTTGCGATTTAAGCTGTTCCAGCGTTCAATGTCACTAATAGAGACCTTAAACTTATTAGCAATACGTGCGAAGGAGTCACCACGTCTTACCTTATAGGTGATATTTCGCATGATCGCCTGCTCTGGCGGTTGATAAGACGTTGTGTTGGCTAAGTTTTCTTGAACCATTGCCGTTTTTTGCCAAATAACCAATTTTTGCCCAAGTTTTAGGACATCGCGTGGCGCCATACCGTTCCATTTTGCGATACTTCGGCTACTGACCTTATATGCTTGACCTATATCCCATAAGGTATCACCTGCGACGACAAGGTGTGTTGTTTTCTCGCCATTTCGTTGACGGTTTTTGGTGGTCGCGGTGCGTTGCTTTTGAGAAAAGACATAACTGTCAAGCGACTGCGTCGCAACAGGAATTAATAAGTGTTTGCCAGCACGAATTTGCGTGCCTTTGATATTATTAACCTGCTTAATTAATTTGATATCGGTATTAAATTTATGGGCGATTTCTCCTAAGTTATCTCCATTTTTAATTTTATAACGCTGCCAGGCTAAACGATCTTCTGTGGGGAGTTCAGCGAGTTTTTTCACAAAGTTAGCGACTTTATGGTTAGGTATTAATAAACGGTGTGGACCATCAGGGTCGGTTGCCCAACGATTAAAACCAGGATTTAAGCGCTGTAATTCAGCCAAAGATAAATCGGCTAACTTAGCCGCTTTTGCTAAATCTAGCTGCGAGCCTATATCAATATTAGTGATTTGACTCTTATTTTCAATTTCGTAAAGTTTAATATTAAAATCTTCAGGACGTTTTATCACATCGGCCAAAGCGAGTAGTTTTGGTACGTAAGCTCTAGTTTCTCTTGGTAAATCTAAAGACCAAAAATCTGTTGGTAAATTTTTACGGGCATTTTTTTTCATCGCACGTTTTACGCGACCTTCACCAGAATTATACGCAGCGAGTGCTAATAGCCAGTCACCATCAAAAAATTTGTTTAAATACTTTAAATATTGAATTGCACCCTGTGTTGATGCAATAACATCACGGCGTCCGTCATACCACCAGTTCTGTTTCATATTGAAACGCTTGCCGGTTGCTGGAACAAATTGCCACATACCTGAAGCGCGACCATGAGAGTAAGCAAAGGGATCAAAAGCACTTTCAACTATAGGTAAAAGCGCTATTTCTAACGGCATATTATTTTTTTCAAGTTCTTGCACAATATAATAAATAAAGGGCTCAGCACGTTTTGCTACGCGGTCAAGGTATTCAGGATGTTTTACAAACCAATTGCGTTGTTGTGTGAGGCGCTTATCTTCTGGAATTTCAAAGGTAAATTTAGTGCGAATACGCTGCCAGATATCGTCGGATACATAAATATCATCAACAATTTCTGGGTCGGTTAAGGTAAATTCAACATCCGCAACCGGATGAATAATATCAATGTTTTCATCGGCTAATATCGCCTGATTAATTTCAGCAGTACTAGCGATCATCCGTTGGTTAATATCTGTTGCTTGAGAGCCATTACTATTTTGCACTGACGTCGCTTGACAACCCATTAGGATAACAGCAGCAGCAACAGAAAATGACAGTGGTAAAGCTTTTGCAAAAGTATATATTTTAGCAGGTGATTTTTTTGATGTTTTTAAGAGAAAGTTCATGTAGGCACTATATTAATTTACTTAAGGTTAGTTTCACTTATTTAGCCTGCTTATTCAAGCGTGGCTTGTATATTAGTCAAAGAGTCACCGGCTTAGAATTCATTCTTCCACTGCCTAATAACGGTGAAGGTTGCTAAGGTATTTATTGACTTTTTGCCACTATAATCAACAGCACTATCGATGATTTCTTGTTGTTGGCAACGCAAAAATGGGTTGATTTTTTTCTCAAGCAAAATAGAAGTAGGGATGGTTGAAATGTTTTTGGCTCGACGCTCAACCACTTGATTATAATAGTGAACAAGTTCAGCATTATTAGGCTCGACAGCCAGTGCAAACCGTAAATTAGCTAAGGTGTACTCATGAGCGCAGTAAACATGTGTTCGATCAGGTAAGTCGGTTAAACGGGTTAAAGCACTCAACATCTGTTTCGGTGACCCTTCAAATATTCGTCCACAGCCGCCTGAGAATAAAGTATCACCACAAAAAACAACATCACCGGTGTAATATCCAATATGATCTAAGGTGTGTCCTGCAAGGTCAATTATTTCAAAAGAGGTTGCAAGCGCGGCAATTTCGATGATTTGCTTATCCATCACCCGCACATCAACATTGGTTATTTTTTCATTTTCAGGTGCGTAAACAGTAAGTGACCAGTTTTTATTTTTACAGTAGCTTTTTAATTCAGCAACGCCTCCGGTATGGTCAGCATGATGATGGGTGATTAAAATAGCGCAAAGCTGTAAATTATTTTCTTCTAAATATTTAATACAAGGCTTAGCATCTCCTGGATCGACCAGAGCAACCGGTTTTAGCGTTGTTTGATTAGCCACATTTTCTTGAGAAGAGGTGATTGCCCAAAAATAATTGTCGGTAAAAGCGGGAATTGCCGTAATCAAAATTGGCTTTAGTGTTTGACTTTGCACGTTAAATCGTCCTCAATGAAGCTAGAGTAACTAGTATACCCGTAAACGAACTAAAAAGGCGTATCTAACTGATGAAACCTGCTTTGGGCTATCGCCAACCCCATTACCCAAAATCTTGGCAAGCTTTACCAAATGGTGAGGTGATAGTTAAAGAAATTGAACAAGTGTTAGCGCTGTGGTGGCCAAAGTTTTTTGGCTATCATTTATTAAAAATTGGCGCACTCAGTGGTTATATAGACAGTTCAGGCTGTACAATTAAGCATCAAATGAATTTGGTTGAACGAAAACAAAACGGTGATATTATCGCCGATGTAGACGATTTACCGTTTTTAGAACATAGCATTGATGTCTGTTTACTCAGCCATGCTTTAGAATTTTCACTCGACCCTCACCATGTTGTGCGAGAAGCTAGCCGGGTATTGATCCCTAATGGTTATTTAGTGATTACCGGTTTTAACCCTTTTAGTTTAGCGGGTCTAAATAAATTTATTCCCTATCGTAAACATAACACCCCGTGGAACGAGCGTTTTTTTTCGGCGATGCGAGTCAAAGATTGGCTACATTTAATGGGCTATGAAATATTAGTCGATGAGAAAGTTATTTATTCTTCTTTGTCTGGTCGCTTAAGCCAAGGTAAAATTGTCCAAGTTTGGCAAAAACTCGCCAGTGACTTTTTACCTAATTTCGGTTCTATCTATGTTTTAGTGGCCAAAAAACGTGTTCATCCATTAACGCCTATTAAGCCTAAGTGGAAGATAAGGCCAAAGTTTAATCAAGTAGAAGTGCCGAGTATGAATTCATCACATAAAATTAACTAATCTTTAAGTCCCTAACAAAGAGAACAGAGCAATGATCCATCGTAATGAATTAGAGCACCACCTAAATGCCTTGCTAAAGCCTGAACAAATTAAAGACTTTTGTCCTAATGGTTTACAAGTTCAAGGCAGTGACGAAATCCATAAAATTGTCACCGGCGTAACGGCGACACAAGCTTTAATTGCCCAAGCTATTGATGAAAAAGCGGATGCTTTAGTAGTCCATCATGGTTTTTTTTGGAAAAATGAATCTTATGTTATTCGTGGCATGAAATATAAACGAATTAAAGCGCTACTTGATCACAATATTAGCTTATTTGCCTACCATTTGCCGCTTGATATTCATCCTGAATTAGGAAATAACGCGCAGCTTGCTCAATTATTTGAAATAAATAATGTCCAACCTCTAGAAGTTGGCAACCCGTTAAGCGTTGCTGTGCGTGGTGAGTTCTCTCATCATATTTCAGGTGATGAACTGAGCACACGTATCTCTCAGCAATTATCAAGAAATTGCTTACATATTACGCCGCCTTCTAATAAAAAAATAAAGACAGTCGCTTGGTGCAGCGGTGGTGGACAAAATTATATTGAACTTGCCGCGGAGCAGGGCATTGACGCATTTATCAGCGGAGAAATTTCAGAGCAAACTACCCATGTTGCCACTGAAATGGATATTCATTTCTTTGCGGCCGGCCATCATGCAACCGAGCGTTATGGCGCTAAAGCGTTGGCCAAACACCTTGAAAAAGAATTATCAATACCGACAGTTTTTATCGACATTGATAATCCTGCTTAAAAAATATACTCAGCCGTCATGCTGCCCCAATCCGTGATCTGATCTCTCTGTCATCTGATCCTCCATCCGTCATCTGACCTCCATCCGTCATCTGACCTCCATCCGTCATCCTGAATTTATTTCAGGATCTCGCACTGCACAACAAAACACAAAGCCCAGATACTGAAACGAGTTCAGCATGACGGTGAAGAAGACAAAGCCTAGATACTGAAAGTACTCCACCCGCTATTCTGACCTCCATCCGTCGTCCTGACCTCCATCCGTCATCCTGAATTTATTTCAGGATCTCGCACTGCACAACAAAACACAAAGCCCAGATACTGAAACGAGTTCAGCATGACGGTGAAGAAGACAAAGCCTAGATACTGAAAGTACTCCACCCGCTATTCTGACCTCCATCCGTCATCCTGAATTTATTTCAGGATCTCGCACTGCACAACAAAACACCAACCCAGATACTGAAACGAGTTCAGCATGACGGTGAAGAAGACAAAGCCTAGATACTGAAAGCACTCCACCCGCTATTCTGACCTCCATCCGTCATCCTGAATTTATTTCAGGATCTCGCACTGCACAACAAAACACCAACCCAGATACTGAAACGAGTTCAGCATGACGGTGAAGAAAGCAAAAACCAGATACTGAAACGAGTTCAGCATGACGGCGAAGAAGGCAAAAATCAGATACTGAAACGAGTTCAGTATGATGGTAATAGAAGCCGCTATTAGCTCTTTAACCACTGAACCAAGCGGCCTATGCTTTCGTACCAGGCATAAGTTGTTTGCTCTAAATTTTTAGGTCTAGGAACATAGTCATGCCAGTATTTTTTATCATTCATTCCTTTGGTCCATTTTCCTGCAGGGGCAGCTATGGGGTTAATACCCTCTAGCTGGAAGTACTTAATCGCACGCGGCATGTGATCAGAATTAGTCACTAAAACAACATTTTTCCCACTGACCCTCGGCGCCATTAATTGTGCTTCTTCTTCGGTATCTTGCGGAAATCCTTCAACAATTATTTTTCTCTCAGCAACACCTAATAACATCGCAGCTTGCTTAACTTTCTCGGCATTACTCGTTTCGTCATTGCCGGCATAACCGGAAGTAATTAGCTGCGCTTCTGGGTGAATACGTAAAATTCGTATTGCTTCAACGAGTCGTTGCAATGAACAGACACCTAATTCGCTAGTCGCTGGTAATTGAGCATCAGTGGTGTGCCTGCAACCTAAAATAATAATATAATCAACAGGTTTATTTGAGCGGGTAAACGCGGAATATTGACTTTCTAGTGGTGCCATTACTAAATTAGCAAACGGACGAAATGAGCTTAGCGTTAATAATAAGGTGGCTAAGATTAAGCAGCTATAACTGAATCTCTTTTTATATTGATAAAAAATAATAGCCAATAGCAGTAATAGTATAACAATACTTAACGGCATGATCAGCGCGCTAATAATTTTTTTAACTAAAAATAGATCCATAGTAATTAATCTTAGGTCGTTGTATATTTGAAATATTATTTGAGATTATAATCATCATTGATAGATATACCAAGTGAAGTGATTGATTGATCACCAACCGAGAGTTTACATGCCCTATTGCCATGAGTTTGCCGTATTTTCTGTTAGCAAAGAAAATCAACAAAGAGTGATTGAATTAAGTGAATTATTGTTTGCAGAAATGAACAATGAAAACGCGGTATTAATATCACATAATATATTACTTAAGACTGACAATGATGAAGAAATTTGTTGGCAACTGGTGTGGTTAAATGAAGCAGTGGTTGAGGAAAATGCTAAGAAATGGCCTAGCTTTCCAAGCAGTGCTGAACTGGAGTCACTGGTCGGGGCTCGGCTTTATTATGGATATTTTTTAGCCATTTAAGCCTTGATTAAGCGACTGAAAAAAGCGAAGTCATTTATGCTTCGCTTCGCTATTTATTAAACTAAGCTTGTTAACATCTCAGCATTGTATTCAACTAAGTCGATACCTGAACGTACTTTAGCGACGTAATCAGCATTAGCAATAAAAGGTCGTCCAATAGCGACTAGGTCAAACTTATTATTGGCAATGGCAACACTGGCGGTATCAGGAGTATAACTGCCGACACCAACTAAGGTTTTAGTGTAGTTAGCGCGCATATAACTTGATGCTTGGCCATCTAAATAATCAAAGACCATAGCATCATCAAAAATACCTAAATGTAAAAAAGCAAGATCACGCTGTTCAAGTTCGTTGAGCAAGTAATCAAATACTTGACGGTCTCTTACATCGCCAGACATATTGAAATAGGCACCTGGGCTTATTCTTAATGCCGTTCTATCTTTGCCAATACTGGCAATAACAGCGTCAACAACAGCTAATGGAAAACGTGACATATTTTCTGGTGTCGCGCCGTATTCATCGGTGCGATGGTTACTATCATAATGAAGGAATTGGTCAATTAAATAGCCGTTAGCACCATGAATTTCAACACCGTCAAAACCTGCCTCAAGAGCATTTTTTGCCGCTTGAACGTAGTCTGCAACTAATTGCTCGATGTCTTGATGAGTAGCGGCTTTCGGCACTTGATAGTTTAAGTCGCGCATTCTCGGCACTGTACCTTCAACACCTACCGCCGATGGTGCTAAAACATCACTAGAGCCATTATTATTGTGCTCAAAAAAGTGAGGATGAGCAACTCGGCCGGTATGCCAAAGTTGAGCAAATATTTTACCACCTTTATCATGAACCGTCTTGGTGACAAACTTCCAAGCGTTGACTTGCTCTTTGGTAAATAAGCCGGGTGTATTTGGATTACCTTGACCATCAGGGCGGATTATTGTTGCTTCAGAAATAATTAAACCTGCTTCTGCTCTGCGACCATAATACTCAGCCATTGCTAACGTAGGCACTAAGTTATCATCAGCCATACAACGTGTTAATGGCGCCATTAGGATACGGTTATTTAAAGTGATGGTGTTATTTAGTGCATAAGGTTGTAATAAATTATCAGTCATTAATTATCTCTATTAATCGATTTCTTTCTTGAATATGCGTTCAAGATAGCGTTTATTGAACAATCATTCAAGTATTATTTTTGAATGATTGTTCAAAATTAAGTATCATGTCCTTATCGTGTCGATAATTGATAAGTGGTAACCATGAGAAATGCTGAGTTCGATCGAGAAAAAGTACTGAGAGCTGCGATGAGCTTATTTATGGAAAAAGGCTATAGCAAAACCAGTATGCCTGATTTAAAAAAGGCGACAGGTCTACACCCAGGTTCAATTTATTGTGCTTTTGATAATAAACGTGGGTTACTTCTAGCCGCTATCGCACAGTATAAAGCCGATCGTAATGTCGAGTTTTCACGGTTTTTCTTAAGCGATGAAACAATTCTGGCACAATTAAAAAAATATTTGGACCATATGGTCAGTGAGTGTGTCAGTGGTGATCCCGCTAAAGGCTGCTTATTTATTAAAACCCTTTACGAGTCAACAGAAGAAGACCAAGAAGTGCAAGCTGTTATTGCTGACAATGTTTTGCAATGGCAACAATCGCTAGCTGATAAGTTTACGCAAGCGCAGGCAGCAAAAGAATTATCATTAAATAAAAAGAGTGAACACTTAGCGCAGTTTTTAATGATGGGGATTTATGGCTTACGCACTTTTGCTCAATCAAATCCCGATCAAGAAACATTACAAGCGTTAGCTGAGCAATTATTTGACAGTATTGATAATTAACCTGTCGTTAACTGTAAAGCCGCTATAATAGCTTTATTATTGCAGTTTTTTTTCATGGAGTTTTTGTATGCGTTTATTTTTATTAGCTTTTTCTTTTATCACAGTACTCTCAGGATGTGGTAAAGAAGAGCAGCCTTTTGAAGAAGTTATTCGTCCTATTGCGTGGCAAGAAGTTCAGCAAACCTCATTTGACCAAGTGCGTCGTTTGTCTGGCACTATTTATCCGGTTGAAGAAGCTAATTTAAGTTTTGAGGTTGGTGGAAAAATACAATGGATAAAAGTAAAACTCGGTGATGAAGTTAAGCGAGGCGATGCCCTAGCGCGTTTAGACCAAAGAAACTTTAATTTGAGCCGTCAATCTGCACAAGCAAACCTACAAAAAAGCTATGCTGCACTCTCTGAAACTGAAAATGAATACAAACGTTACGCCGAGTTATCGGCAAAAGGTTTAGTGTCAAAATCTGGCTTCGATAATGCCAAAGCAGCTTTTGAATCAGCAAGCAGTGCCGTAAATATTGCTAAAACTCAACTTGATATCGCCAATAAAGATTTAAGTGATTCGATATTAACTGCCCCTTATAATGGTAAAATAACGAAACGTCTTAGCGAACCCTCTATGCAAATTTCTCCGGGCCAAGCCATTTTTCAAATTGAAGGTGACGATGGTTTAGAAGTGCAAGTTATGGTCCCCGAAACGATGATCCGAGATTTATCTAAAGGAAGCGAAATTGATATTCATTATCCGGCATTTCCTGGCTTAAACAGTAAAGGCACAATCGCAGAAATTAGCTCGCGCGCCGCTACAGCTAATGCATTCCCGGTGACTATTCTTATTAATTCTGAAACAAAAAATTTACGCGCTGGCATGACTGCAGAAGTTGATTTTACCTTTCAAGGTATTGGACGAACCGGTTATCAAGGTAAAGCTTTTCGTCTCCCTATTGCAGCACTGGCGGCGGATGAAGGACAAAAATCGTATGTATTTGTTTATAACGTTGAACAACAAATTTTACAAAAACGTATGGTGCAAACAGAAAGTATTTTAAACAATGAAGTCTTGGTCTCTGCTGGCTTATCGTCAGGAGAAATCATTGCGATTGCCGGAGTCTCGTTTTTACGTGATGGTCAATCGGTTCGGTTGCTTGATAAACATGTAAAGCGTTTTAATTAATCACGTTCCCGTATAACTTGAAATTTAGAGACTTTTATGAATTTAACTAAAATTGCTTTTACCTACCGAAAGTCCATTTTAATGGTACTTGCCTTATTATTGATCAACGGTGTTTTTGCTTATTTAACATTACCGGCACAAGAAAACCCAACAATAACTATACGTAAAGCCATTATTACCACTTCTTACCCTGGCATGGCCCCCGAACGTGTTGAACAATTAATTACCCGTGCCATTGAAAAAGAAATTAGAAAAATTCCTGAAGTTGAAAAGCTCACTTCGACCTCAATGACTGGACAATCGGTTATACACGTCGAAATTTACGATCGCTATTTTAATCTAGATAATATTTGGCAAGACTTACGTAATAAAGTTAAACAAGCGCAATTGAATTTGCCAGAAGGGACTAGTCCTCCTTTTGTTAATGACTCATTTGGTGATGTTTCTGTGGTGACTTTAGCCTTAACCGCTGACGGTTTTGACTTAGGTGAAATGTATGATATTTCGAAACATATTCGCGACAATTTATACAGTGTTGCGGGCACCAAAAAAGTCGATATTATTGGCGTTCAAGCTGAGCGAATATACCTTGAAGTGAAAACGGCCAAACTCGCTCAACTGGGTATTTCTCCGCGTAGCATTATCAGTGAACTGCAAAATCAAAATATTATTAGTCCAGGTGGACAAATCGATACCGGTTTACGTTCTATTGTGGTTGAGCCGACCGGTAATTTTTCTTCACTGGAAGAAATAGGTAATACCCATATTAGGATCACCGGGACTGACGATACTATAGCGCTAAAAGATATTGTTAGCCTGCGCCGAGGCTTTATTGATCCGCCAGACAAACCAGCTTATTTTAATGGCGAGCCTGCTATTATGTTTGGGGTTTCCATGCTGGAAAAATATAATTTATTGGAATATGCGCCAAGAGTTAAAAATATGGTCACCAATATTGAAAACACTTTGCCGATTGGTTACAAAATAAATATTGCGACTTATCAAGCAGATCAAGTGCAAAAATCTATTGAAGGGGTCTCAATCAATGTAATACAAACACTGGTGATTGTATTGCTGGTTGTTATTTACTTTTTAGGTTTACGTACCGGTTTAATTGTTGGTTCAATTGTGCCTTTTGTGATGCTAACTACATTAGCAATTATGAAATTCTCTGGCATGACGTTAGAAAAAATGAGCCTAGCAACACTTATTATTGCGCTGGGTTTATTGGTTGATAACGGCATTGTTATCGCAGAAGACTTCAAACGAAGAATTGAACAAGGCATAGACCGCTTTGACGCTATGTGCCAAGGCGGTAAAGAACTTGCCATGCCATTGCTCAGTTCATCGGTAACCACGATTTTATTTTTCTTACCCTTAATGCTTGCTGAGCATGTTGCGGGAGAGTTCACCCGTTCAGTTTCTCTGGTTATACTGATAACGTTAATGACCAGTTGGGTTTTAGCCTTATGTGTAACGCCGACGCTTTGTTATTTCTTTATTAAAGCTGAAAATAACGGTACTACCACAGATAAAGCGACTGAAAATTCAACGAAATTTTATCAAGTATATGAAAAATTTCTTCATTGGGCTTTAGCGCATAAAGCGATTTTTATGGCGCTGATGGTGATCGCATTAATCGTATCATTGAGTGGTTTTGGCTTGTTGAAAAAACAATTCTTTCCCGACTCTGACCGCACTCAGGTAATGATGTACATTGACTTACCTAATGGAACTTCGGCGAGAGAAACTAACCGTCAAATGCAAGAGGTGTTTACCTGGTTAGATGATGAGGCGAGTTTTCCTGAAATTAGTAACTATTCGGGGTACTCTGGTTTTAATGGTCCGCGTTTTGTCTTGACTCTTAACCCAGAAGATCCCGCGAATAATAAAGGCTTTGTCGTCATTAACGTTAAAGATGAGACAAAGATTAATAGGTTTGTTAATAAATTACATAACGGTATTATTGAAAATTTCCCTAATGTTTCTGGACGCGTTAAGCGGATGTTTGCCGGTCCTTCTGATTCAAGCACCATAAGTATTCAAGTAAAAGGTCCAGATAAAGATATTTTGTATGAAAAAGCCAAAGAAATTATGGCTGTTTTACAAGCGGTCCCTTATACCAAAAATGTCCGTACTGATTGGGAAAATCGTATTGTTAAAATGCAGGTTAAAATTGATCAACATCGTGCCCGTCGCGCCGGTGTTACCTCTTCTGACGTAGCAACGGCATTACAAGGCTATTTTAGCGGCGCTAATGTTACTGAATATCGTGATGGCGATGATATTATTCCTGTAGTGTTTCGCGCTGAAGAAGAAGAGCGTTTTAATTTAGATAGGCTGCGAACTGTTTCAATCTTCTCTAATCAAACAGGGGCATCAGTGCCCTTATTTCAAGTAGCCGATTTTATTCCGGTTAATCAGTATGCAAAAATTCAACGTGAGAATATGTTTACCACCATCACCATTGAAGCCAGTAATACCCAAATGACGGCTGAAGATCTAAAAGGTATTATCGACGCTGATATTGAAGCATTAAAGAAAGATTTACCCGTTAACCATTTAATTGAATACGATGGCGTTATTGTCCAGTCTAAAGAGGCACAACAGGCGCTTGGTGCCAGTATGCCGATGGTTATTGGTTTGGTGTTAATACTATTAGTGATGCAATTTAATTCATTTCGCCGAGCGGCCATTATTGTCTTAACTATTCCCTTATCACTAATAGGTACAGTTGTTGGTTTATTAGTGATGAGTGCGCCTTTTGGTTTTATGGTGACCTTAGGTATTTATAGTTTGGCGGGTATTATTATTAACAATGCGATTGTTTTAATTGACCGGATTGAAATTGAACGTGCATCAGGACTTGGTGACTACCAAGCGATTGTTAATTCTTGTTTAACACGGTTACGACCAATAACGATGACAACCGTTACCACCATTATGGGCTTATTACCGTTATTGATAGACCCGATGTCAATGTTTTACGGTATGGCAACGGTATTAGCATTTGGTTTAGGTGTCGGTACGGTGTTAACTTTGGCGGTTGTACCTGTTTTATATGCCAGCTTCTTTAAGATAAGTCGATGATAATTCATGTCTTATTAGTTGAAGATGATCTTGATTTAGCGACTACAGTTATCGACTATCTCGACTTAGAAGGCATCACTTGTGATCACGCGGCCAATGGTATTGCTGGCTTAGAATTACTCAGTAATCACCATTTTGATGTGATGATCCTCGATGTTAATATGCCGCGTATGGACGGTTTAACCGTCTGTAAAAAGATGCGCGAGCAAGGTAATAGCACCGCAATTTTAATGTTGACCGCTCGAGATACTTTAGATGATAAATTGGCCGGCTTTGCAGCAGGATCAGATGATTACCTGGTTAAACCGTTTGAAATGCAAGAGCTGATTGCCCGTATTCAGGTGTTAGCAAATCGCCGTAGTGGTCAAACAACACTATTATCATTGTTCGGTCTTGATGCTGACTTTAATGCTAAGACCTTAAAACGGCAGCAACGTAGTGTACAATTATCGCCAACCGGTTGGAAAATCCTTGAAGTGTTGATGCGTAAATCACCAGAAGTGGTGTCAAAAAAGCAACTATTACAAGCTGTTTGGGGGGATGATTTACCCGACAGTGATAGCTTAAAAGTACATCTTTTTAAGTTACGGCAACAAGTCGATATCCCTAACGAAAATAAGCTTATTCACACGGTGCCAGGACAAGGTTTTGTTTTTCGCGGCTGATAAAAATCAATTTTTTAGTAAAAAATTAATATGAGTAACGATAAAAAACAACCACAAACGCTTCGACGTTATGTCTTAAAAGTACAGAGCATGATTGCTTTAATCATAGTACTTAGTTACACCTTAGTGATTAATTTTTATTTTATTCATGGCCTAGATGAAGCTAATTTTCAGGACTTGCATTTAGAAAGTAATGACTTTGCACGTCAATATCAAATAAACAACCATCATCCGCTGCCCAATACCATTCACTTTCAAGGTTTTTTAGGCTGGAAAAATCTCCCAACTAACGTTCAAGAACATTTTGCTGACTTCGAAAATGTTAACAAAATGACCATGGACAACATGCGTATATTTACGGACGACACTTTTATTTCATGGCCAGAGCAAGCGATTTTTATTATAGCTCAGCCATTATTTGATGGTAAAACATTCTACTTAGTCAGAAGCATCAACATTAAGCAATATGATGCCTTAAGCCAAATGGGTATCAGTAAAATGTTTCAGTTAACTTGGCCAATAGCATTGGTTTTTTTAATCATTATGCACTTTTCGGTGCAGTTATTATTAATGCGAACGCTAAAACCCTTTTATCAAATTGGTGATTGGGTTGAAAGTTTAACGCTTGAAAATGTTAACGAGCAAACACCTAATTTTGAATTTTATGAACTAACAGTCATTGCTAATCAGCAAAAAAAAGCCTTATTGAGGCTCGGCGCGATACTCGATAAAGAGCAAGACTTTTTACGCCATGCAAGTCATGAATTACGCACGCCTATTGCGGTTGTTAAAAGTAATAGTGAATTATTAACACGAATACTATCGAGCGAAAATAATAAAGACAAGGGAGATCAGTCGTTAGCTCGTATTAGTAGAGCTGCACTGAATATGCAACATACTACTGAAACGCTATTATGGTTAAGTCAGGAGCAATCGACAGCACAAGGAAGTCAACAAACATTAGCGTTAGCCGAATTAGATTTAAATTTGATGATAGACAATTTAGTCGAAGACAATGCGTACTTATTGCAAAGCAAGCAGGTCAAGGTCACACTTGAATTGACACCTACTTATATTAAAGTCTTTGAAACACCTTGCCGCTTGGTGCTGAACAACTTAATTCGTAACGCTTTTCAATATACCGCCGCCGGTGAAGTTATCATTCAATGTAGCCAATGTATGGTCATTGTTGAAAATATCAATATCAGTGAGGGAGAGCTTGATCACAGCGGTGCCGATTATGGCTATGGCTTGGGCCTAAGATTAGTCGATAAAATCGTTAATAAAATGCACTGGTCATATCAAAATAATCAGCGGTGTGGCGGTCGTAAAGCGATTATTGATTTTCGACAATCAGTTTAATCTAGCTAACTTTATATTTGATCTTTATTAGCAGATATTACTTTCTATATACTCGAGGTATATTTAAGACCTTATCGGGGTTATCGTTCTGTCGCTAATTTTGGCTATTCTTGGCGACGGTCATAGTATAATTATTCATGGCGTTTGTGGTTATTATATTACCGATTGTCGTCCTTATATTTTAAGTTACTTTAAGTGGCTCTCTAACCGCGCCTTAAATAAATAAGCCTCTTAATAATCGTTCACTTATCGAATCAACCATTTTCTCTTGTTAAAAAGTCAAGTTGATTTGAATTCGATGATCGCAGTACGCGCCAATGATAAAAGGCTACCTTCCTCCTTATTATTTCATCGCAATTAACTGGAAATCACTTAAGGTTAGAAATAACCTCTACTTGCCAATATTAATGAGCAGAATCATCTTATTATCTAAATAATATCAGTAAAATATTGTTATTAAAAAATCACTGACTATAATTTTATATAATAATTATATCGGACTAACATAATGAAAAAACGTTTATTATTGGTGACAACTCTATTAACAATATCTACATCTGCGTTCGCTGATCTTTCTTCGACAGTGACGCTAGCAAGTGATTATCTTTTTAATGGCGTAAGCCAGACAGATGAAAGTCCGGCCTTGCAGGGCAGCCTTGATTGGTCAGATGCTTCGGGTTGGTATGCGGGTGCTTGGGCGTCGAATGTCGACTTTGGTGATGATACCAGCTTTGAAGTCGATGTTTACCTCGGCTACTCAATGGCGATAAATGAAGAAATTACCCTTGATGCTGGTGTCGCCCAATATACTTACAACGGCGCAAGTTATAGCTCTGATGGTAATTATAGTGAAATTTATACTAAGTGGAATTTTGGCGCGACCGATTTAAATATTTGGTACGCGTGGGATTACTTTGGCACTGGGGCTGGTCATTATATTGTTATGCTAAACCATACCTTCACCATTAATGATGATTTGACTCTATTAGTTGGCATCGATAGATCGAGTAGTTTAGATGATAACAAATGGCAATGGGAGCCCGGTACTGATAGTTACACCCACTGGCAAGTAACCAGTAACTTTAGTACCAAAGGTTTTGATTTTTCATTAGGGCTGCACGGCACTGATTTAGATACTTATGGCGATACCACACTATTGCTTACCGTTGCTCGTACATTTCAGTTTTAGGAGATAGCCATGTTTAATAAAGTAATAAAACTTATCTTGATTTTGTCTTTTAGTACACCCGCTTTTAGTGACACCGTTTACCTGACATCACTAACTTGGCCGCCTTATTCTGGTAAGGCTTTAAATGAACAAGGTGCATCAGTTGCGGTAGCTAAAGCAGCATTTAAAGCCATGGGCCATGAATTAAAAGTAGACTTTTACCCCTGGAGCAGAGCGGTGAAACTGGCATCGGAATCAGATTCAAAATATGTGGGTTATTTTCCCGAGTATTACTATCAGTCGGATGAGTTTTCTTTTTCTAATCCGATGGGAAAAGGCCCTTTGGGTTTAATTGAGAATAAAAATAAGCCGATTACTTGGTCTTCAGTGAAAGATTTAACAAAATATAAAATTGGCGTGGTGCAAGATTATGTCAATACCGCTGAAGTTGATGCACTTATTGCCAGTGGCGAGATAAAAGCAAAAACAGCGACCTCTGATGAAACCAATATTCGTAAAGTTGCGGGGCAGCGTATTGACGCTGCTGTCATCGATAGCAATGTTTTTAATTACTTGTTAGCGAACAGTGAAGATTTAGCTAAGGTACAAGGAGAAGTGCAAATGAATAGCAAATTGTTGACACAGAAGGAATTGTTTGTTGCTTTTAAAAAGAGCAAACAAGGGCAACAATGGTTAACTATTTATAATCAAGGTTTAGATAAAATAGATATTAATGCCGTCATGGAAAAATATTTAAATAAATAGTATTAACGTCAATAATCACAGAAAAGATTTATTCGAACACTATTTCAGTCAATTGATGTAACTACCGGCGATGATTGATGTGAACAGCTATAATTTTTTACTAATCAATATTTTGACTTTTATTTAAAAGATAAGGTGAATATCATGAAATTAGCTATTGGTTTACTGTTTACTGCTATGTTGTTGCCCGCTGATGCAGCAACGGTAAGTATTCGTGCAGATGACTGGTTCCCGATGAATGGTGATCCTAGTGGCAAAGAGCAAGGCTATATGATAGATATGGCGACGGCAATTTTTACCGCCGCAGGTCATACCGTAGATTATAAAGTCATGCCTTGGGAGCGAGCAGTTAAATCAGTACGCGAAGGTCAATTTGACTGTGTGGTTGGTGCATATCCTGAAGATGCACCCGACTTTATTTTCCCTACTGTCAGCTGGGGCATGGATGGCACTGGTTATTACGTAAAGAATGAATCTGCGTGGCAGTTTACCGGCTTTGATTCGCTTTTATCGCAGAAAGTTGGCGTTATCAGCGGTTATGCCTATGGTGAAGAGTTTGATGCACTGATAAAAAGTCGACCTGATGTATTTAAAGATGTTTCAGGAAAAGATGCTTTGGAAAAAAACTTTAAAAAACTCGCCAACAACCGTATTGATGTTGTGGTTGAATCGGTGGCGGTAGCTAATGCAAAATTGAAAGCGCTAGGATTTAATTCAACACTTAAGATCGCTGGGACCAACTCGGAAAAAGCACCGATTTATATTGCTTGTTCCCCTGTGAAATCAACCAGTAAAATGTATATCGAATTAGTCGAAAAAGGTACAGTAACCCTGAGAGAATCGGGACAACTTAAAGTTATTCTAGATAAATATGGCCTGAAAGACTGGCAGTAAAGAGGTATAAAAATAATATGAACGTTACTAAATCTATTTCATTTAAACTTATTTTTTCAGCACTGATTATTGTCACTGCACTGGTTATTTCTTTTGGTGTCTATGATTATATGGCGCAAAGTAATCTACTAAAAAATAAGCAAAAAAATCAACTATCTTTAGTTGAATCTCGGTTAAAGCTTAATTTACCTTCTGCTGTCTGGAATTATGAAGAAGACCAAATGAAGGGTATTTTAAATTCAGAGCAACAATCAGAGGATATCGCGCTGATAGAAATAACCAATGAGGATAAGAAAATAATTTCTCAATCAAAAGGCATGAAAACCAGCGAAACGATTACCTTTAAACTACAGCATCTCGAAGATGGTCAAAGCACCAATGTCGGCAATGTTACCTTGTTTATAGACAGCTCTTCGATAGATAGCGAGCTATCTTCTTTAGCCACCCGTATTATTATTAAAGGGGTATTACTCGATGTCTTTTTAATTTCAGCCATTTATTTATTATTTGCTAAATTAGTGACTCAGCCATTAAGTGAAGTTGCTTCTGCACTAGAGAATATTGCCCGTGGCGAAGGGGACTTAACTCAGCGGATACGGGTGAAACGTGAAGATGAAATAGGCTTGGTTGCTGAATCATTTAACGTTTTTGTTGATAAAATTCAGTTACTTGTTAAAGCGATACAACAATCGGTACAACAAACTTCAGAGGTCTCAAATAACGTATGTCAAGCATCTGAGGCTAGTCGAGGCCATTTAGAAAATCAACAATCTGAAACAGATCAGGTGGCGACTGCCATTACTGAAATGTCAGCGTCAGCAAAAGAAATTGCTAATAATGTTCAGTTAACCGCGGGCTCAGCAGAACAAGCAAACCAAGATGCACGAGCGGTATCAACTATTATCAAAGAATCTATTGAATCAATTAATGGTTTATCTGAACATCTTAACGAAGCAACCAAGGTTGTGGGTGCACTAGAAGACGATGTTAAAGGTATCGTGTCGGTCTTAGATGTTATTCGTGGGATTGCTGAACAAACAAATTTATTAGCGTTAAATGCTGCTATTGAAGCGGCCCGGGCTGGAGAGCAGGGGCGTGGTTTCGCTGTGGTCGCTGACGAAGTCAGAGCGCTAGCCAGTAGAACGCAAGAAAGTACGGCGCAAATTCAACAGACCATTGAGCGCCTACAAACAGGAGCAAAATCAGCCGTACATGTCATGGAAGATAGCCAAGTTAAAAGTAAAGCTTCGGTAGAAAATGCCCTAAGTTCGGGCCAGTCCATTAACAGTATTTTAAGCTCGACCGAACAAATCACCGAAATGGCAACGCAAATCGCTACCGCCGTTGAAGAGCAGAGCACAGTTGCAGAAGAACTTAGTAGTAACGTAAATAGGATCGTTAGTGCCGGCCATAGTAGCTTAGAGCAACTTAATGAAATGACAAAAAACTCTCAACTGATGCAAGACTCATCAGATGAGCTTAATAAATTAACCCAACAATTTAAAGCGTAGTGGAAACGTTGATAAAGGTATCTGACACAATTATTTTAGTTTTATAAATATATTAATCAGCAATTTGGTTGTAAATTGTTAGGAATTTTAACAACTAACAAGTTTTTTTTTGTCACTCTTTGGCTAATAAAGCTGCTTGCGAAAGCCAATAATTGTTATAAATGCCAATACAGACGCTTTGTTCGGTATTGGCTGTTTTTTCTTGATTGCTTTAAGTGATTAAAGCCGTTAAAGTTTGATTAATTCCTTCCAGAGTCAAATTTTTAAATGCGTCGCTCTTCTTATCCATCACCTGAAAACACCACCATTAATTGGCGAGTGCTGACATCACTTATCCCTTATTTACTCGAATTTAAAGCACGTATAGGTTTTGCCCTGTTATGCTTGGTTTTGACTAAAATTGCCAGTGTTTATCTGCCCTTTATCTTAAAAGATATTGTTGATGGACTTAACGCTCAACAAGAAAACAATATTTTTATTGTTCCTTTTGCATTGGTTGCCGCTTATGGTTTAGTGCGGCTAACCATAGTGTTACTGGCAGAAATCCGCGACACCTTATTTGGCCGTGTTACCGAACGAGCAATTCGCCGTATTGGTTTGAAAGTTTTCGAACACCTACACCAACTTGATTTAGACTTTCATTTGGACCGCCAGACAGGAGGACTGTCACGAGATATTGACCGTGGTACTTCTGGGGTTAACTTTTTAATGCGTTTTATGGTCTTTAATATCGTGCCAACCTTACTGGAAATAATCATGGTTATTACCATATTATGGGTGAATTATGGTATTTGGTTTGCGTTGATCACCGGAGTCTCTATTGCCAGCTATATCGCTTACTCTATTTACGCAACAGAATGGCGGACGCGCTATATTAGAGCCGCAAATAAAGCTGACTCATCAAGTAATACTCGCGCAATAGACAGCCTGTTAAATTATGAAACGGTTAAATATTTCACTAATGAGTCATATGAATCGAAAGCTTACGATAGTCAATTAGCAGATTGGGAAAAAGCCAAAATGCAAAACCGCTTGTCGCTGTTTGCTTTAAACGGTGGTCAAGCCATTATTGTGTCGTTAGCCATGACGGCAATGTTAGCGTTAGCCGCTTACCAAGTTACCCATCAACAAATGACCTTAGGGGACTTTGTGTTGGTCAACGCATTTATGATGCAATTGTTTATCCCTTTAAATTTTTTAGGTTTTGTTTATCGAGAAATAAAAGGCTCTTTAGCCAATATTGAGCAAATGTTTACCTTATTACAAAAAGTACCTAAGGTTGTTGATGCAAAAGATGCAAAAGAACTAGTTATAAGCCATGGAGCTATCAAGTTTGATAAGGTTAGCTTCTTTTATGATGCGCAAAGACCGATTTTAAAAAATGTCTCTTTCGAGGTTAAAGCCGGGCAAAAAGTGGCCGTTGTTGGTGAGAGTGGCTCTGGAAAATCTACCTTAGTGAAACTACTTTTTCGTTTTTATGACTGTCAACAAGGCTCGATTAAAATAGATGGTGAAGCGGTTACTGACATCACGCAACATTCATTAAGAAAGAATATCGGCATAGTGCCACAAGATACGGTGCTATTTAATGAAAGCTTATTTGAAAATGTTAAATATGGCAATGTAAACGCGAGTAATGCACAAGTTGAGGAAGCCGCGAGATTATCGCATTTAAGTCACTTTATTACCTCATTACCCAAAGGTTTTGAAACCGTTGTTGGCGAGCGAGGCTTAAAACTTTCGGGGGGCGAAAAGCAACGGGTTGCCATTGCCCGCACTATTTTAAAAAATCCTGCTATTCTGGTCTTTGATGAAGCTACGTCGTCACTTGATAGTCATTCAGAGCAAGCTATTTTAAAAGCAATCAAAGAGGTAGCTAAAGATCACACCAGCTTAGTGATCGCTCATCGATTATCAACCATCATTGATGCCGATAATATTATTGTCTTGCACAAAGGAGAAATAATAGAGCAGGGTAATCATCAAACCTTACTCAGTAAAAATGGTCATTATGCGACTATGTGGCAATTACAACAAAATGCCTGATAAACAAAATTTTGAGTTGAAGATGATTAGTCAAAAAATATACCCGGTAGAAATTTTACAAACTAAACAGTGGCTAGAAGAAATTATTATTGGTTTGAACTTTTGTCCTTTTGCTAAAAAAGAGTTCGTTAATAACACTATACATTATCAACTATGCTCGGAAACAAAAATAGCTTCGGCGTTAGCCGTATTAACCAAGCAATTTGAAAAGCTAGTGGCTGAACCGAATATAGAAACGACTTTATTGATCTTTAATGAAGGATTTAAAGGCTTTGAAAGCTATCTTGATTTACTTGATGAGGCTAATGAACTATTGTTCACTTTAGGTTATGAAGGCGTTTTTCAACTGGCTAGTTTTCACCCCGACTATTATTTTGAAGGCGAGCCGTTTAACGCCGCCTCTAATTATACCAACCGATCGCCATTACCCACGCTGCATTTAATACGTGAAGCAAGTATGGAAAAAGTATTATCTGTTTATAAAGACCCACAGAAAATACCTGATAATAATATTGCCTTAGCCCAAGAAAAAGGTGCTCATTATTTTCAAAATATCTTAAAGCGCATTGCTAAATTACACCAATAAGTCAGGTGAAAGTTTATGCTATTTTCCAATATCAAATCAACTTGCTATAATGTTGAAAAACTTAGACAAAGGTAGTCATTTTCGTGGATGAAAAAAAAGTAGTACAAATCGGTGGTAGCATAGAGAAATCTCTGCAAGGTGAATATACCATTGACGTTCCTTCGGTCTTAAAAGAGGCATGGCAATTAACACTTCGCTCGCGAATCGCTATTAACTTAGGCTTACTTTTTACGCTTATTTTGGGCATTGTTGTCTCATTTTTGATCAGTAATACTATGGGCGGCATTGATCAAGTCATTAAAGACCCACAATCAACAACATTATTGAATATTGTTGTTACTATGGTCATCTATCCTTTTTTAGTGGGGGTAGAAATGATGGGCGTTTTTCATGCGGTTGGTTTAAAAACCAACAGTAAATTGATTTTTGCTTTCTTAAAACGAGGCAGTTGGGTTGCTGTTTGTGCGCTGTTAACGTCAGTATTAATCACCTTAGGCATGAGTTTATTTTTCTTTCCAGGTATTTATTTAGCGGTTGCTTTATCATTAGCTTTACCTTTAGTGGTAGAAAAAAAGCTATCACCAATAAAAGCTATCACCTTGAGTTTACAAGTTACACGTTTTCAGTGGTTTAAATTACTCTCTATTTATAGCTTACTGCTGTTAACCTTATTTCTATCGTTAGTTCCCTTAGCCATTCTCGCTAAAACTTCGTTTTCAGTTATCGGTGTTATGCTTTTCTTATTGGCATTAACTTTTATAGCACCACTATTTTATAATGTTAAAGGTATTTTATACCGAGAAATTTTTGGTATGCAGCTGCAAGCCGTTGATGTAGCCCCTCAGCAAACGAGTGATACATTTTCAGCGTAAAGCGCTATGCAAACCTTATTGTTAACAAAAAGGCTATTATGATCATTCAATATTTGATGAGAACCCTGCTAATAAGTGTTTTTTTTATTGCGCTTATTGCTCCTTTTACATTTTTAACACCAACGTTTGACCTTCCTTTACCGGAAGTGATAAAGGTTGTTATTGCTCCCGTGGCAAAGGCGAAAGTCAAAGTGGTTGAGCAACCACTTCATAATGTGAAGATCCCCAACTTTGCTTCAATACGGGATATTAAAGCGAAGAAGCGTCAATTTTTCCATTATATTTACCCAGCAATAGCGCAAGAAAATAGCAATATACTTGCGTTAAGAGTCGAAGTGTCCTTGATGATAGAAACACTTTTTCTCGAGGAAAATCTTTTAGCCGATCAACAAGCCTTACTTGACCGTTTAATTAACAAATATAAAGTTAATAAAAAGCATTCGCCGCTGCAGCAGCTTAATGAACTATTGTTGCGTATTGATATAGTGCCTGTTGAATTAGTGTTAGTGCAAGCAGCCAATGAATCCGCATGGGGCACCTCTCGTTTTGCTCGAGTTGGTTTGAATTTTTTTGGCATGTGGTGTTATAAAAAAGGCTGTGGCATGGTGCCAAGAGGAAGAGATGACGGTGCTAAGCATGAAGTAGCAGCATTTAATAGTGTAGAACATGCGGTACAGCGTTATTTACACAATATTAATACCAATCACGCTTATGGTGTTTTCCGTTCAATTAGAGGGCAGTTACGCGCGCAAAAACAGCCACTATCTCCACAAATATTAGCAACAGGCTTGTTACGTTATTCTATTAGAGGCACTGATTATGTCTTAGAAATAACTGAAATGATCCGTCATAATAAAGTCTATTTTGACAAGATATTGGCGAAGCCAAAACCTAAAGTTATTTAGGCGCGGCTCATTTATGGTCAACAGATAATGATAAAGAGCGATAACATCAACTCCTCTTTACCGGTGTTGTTATCGCGCTTAGTTACTTAATAGCAATTAAGATAGATTTTACTTTATTTCTATAACATTTAAACTGTTACTTAATGAGAATGTTGCTTTTGAATTATCTTCAAAATTGCCATTGTTTGTTAATTGCGTGGCAATAATAGGTTCATCATCAAAAGCGGTATCGCCACCATTGATAATACCTGAATCAGCATTAATCCCTTTAAAATCAAAGAGCTCACTATCGCACAAATGTGATGGTACCACGTTGCGAATTGCAGTAAACATCGATTCAATACGTCCTGGATGATTAACATTCCAGTCTTGTAGCATTTTTTTGATGTTTTGACGTTGTAAATTAGGTTGAGAGCCACATAAGTTACAAGGAATAATAGGGAACGCTTTTAGTTGTGCGTATTGGATAAGTTCTGCTTCTTTACAAAAAGCTAACGGTCGAATAACGACATGCTCACCATTATCGGAAACCAATTTTGCTGGCATTGATTTTAATTTACCGCCATAGAACATATTTAGCATCAGCGTTTCAACCATATCATCACGATGATGGCCTAAGGCAATCTTAGTTGCACCAATTTCTGCAGCGACCTTGTACAAAATAGCTCGTCGTAAACGAGAACACAAACTACAGGTCGTTTTCCCCTCAGGTATTTTGTCTTTAACAATGGAGTAGGTATCTTCTTGTGCAATTTTATATTCAATTCCCAAAGCGTCTAAGTATTCGGGAAGGATATGTTCAGGAAAGCCTGGTTGTTTTTGATCGAGATTTACAGCAACTATATCAAAATGAATAGGCGCAGATTCTTTCAACAACATTAAAATAGCCAGTAGGGCATAGCTGTCTTTGCCACCCGATAAGCACACCATTATTTTATCGCCATCTTCTATCATATTGTATTGTGCGATAGCTTGGCCAACATGTCGTCTTAAGCGCTTCTCAAGTTTACTCAGCTGTATTTTTTGGCTGGGTGTTAAAGATGTTATTGGTGTCGCTGATTGAGCGCTCATAGTGTTTCCTAGAGATGTTTAAAATAAAAAAGATCAATTTTACGGCGCGTAGTATAGCAAAAAGCCAAGAAAATCCTTGGCTTTTTAATAGATATTTAAATATTAAGCAAGTGGCACTAATGCCTTGGTCATTAGGCCAATGGAGATACGTAACCATCGGGTTTAATCGCTAATACATCACAGTTAAGACGATCAATGACATGCTCTGCGGTGTTGCCAATAAGTGCCGCTGAAATCCCAGTACGACCAATAGTACCTAAAACAACTAATTCAGCATCAATGTACTTAGATATACTTTGAATGACATCTTCAGGTAAACCTTCTTTAACATGGGTGTTTTCAAGGGGGATATTAAAGCTATTCGCATGATCATGCATAGCACTTTTGTGATGATTAAACATAGTATCGTTATATTCACAGGCATTGAACTCTGGGATTTCAATGGCAATATTCACCGGTGTACCTGGGTAAGAATTGACTAAATGAACATTGGCTTTAATGAGTGAAGAAAGCAGCATTGATTCTTGGGTTAATTTATTATTTAATGCTTTGTGATCCTCATCATCACTACCGATATTGAGCGCGGTAAGTAAATTACCATTGTTTGGCCAGCTATGGTCTTTAACCAGTAATACTGGGCACGGGCATTTTCTTAAAATATGCCAATCTGTTGGGGTAAAAATAACCGATTTGAGTTTATCATGTTGATGGGTACCTTTGATGACAATATCAAAGTTTTCAGCCATTACTTTTTTGATGATTTTTTCAAACGGACGGTTATGCCAAATAATACAAATGTCTATGGTCATATTACCGTGATCGGTTTCGGCAATTTTTTCTTCTAACCATTGTTGGCGATCATTAATGACCGATTGACGCATTGCTTCTCGTTCTGAGCCTGAAAGCATGGTGGTCATTTCATAAGATAAATCATAAATGGTTAAAAATGCCGTGATCTGTCCGCCACTATGACGTGCTAACTCAATCGCACGTTTTAATGCTTTTTGATTTTCAGTGGTTGGATCAATAACCGCTAATATTTTTTTATACTTATCCATAACATTTACTCCCTAACTTATTAAATAATATTAATAATAGACCATAACTAGCAAATATTATTTGCTTTAAATCATAATATTTCAATAAAAAAAATGCTTAACATTATTAATGTTAAGCATTTTTTCATAATTTTTTTATAAAAGCGATAAACTACAATGAAGCACACTCGTTAAGTTTATCCATATTAATAATAGTGATCAGTTTTCCGTCTACCGTAATTAATTCATTTTTTTGGAAACGATTTAATAATCTACTGATAGTTTCAACCGTTAAACCAATATAATTACCAATGTCACTGCGAGTCATTGTTAGGCGAAAGTCTGTCAATGACATGCCACGGGCATGGTAACGACTCGCCAATGTTGAAATAAAAGTCGCTAAGCGTTGTTCGGCATTTTTGCGATTAAGTAGTGTTAACATTTCTTGGTCTGAACGTATTTCTGAGCTCATCATGCGAAGAATTTGTTTCTTTAACTTAGGCATGGTATTCGATAATGAATCTAGGGTATTGTAAGGTATCTCACAGACCATAGATGTTTCTAAAGCTTTGGCGAAACTAGGGTGCTCTGACTCAGCAATAGCATCAAAACCTAATAAATCTCCCGCTAAATGAAAACCAGTAATTTGTTCTTCACCTTGTTCATTTACCGTAAATGTTTTGAATGTTCCAGAGCGTATTGCGTACAAAGCTTGCATTTTATCGCCATCTTGGAAAATTTGTTCACCTTTATGGATAGGGCGTTTTCGGTCAATAATACTGTCTAGTGTATCCAGTTCTTTATCATTTAAAGAAAACGGTAAACACAGCTCGCTGATACTACAATTTTGACAATGGATATGTTGAGATGTAGAACATGGCTTTTTATACATATTAACCTAAGTGAGTTATCTTCGATGATATAGATCATATTAAAACAATTGCTGATATGCAAACATTAAACTGTATATTCCGTATAAAATTATCATTAAAGCCATTATTTTTTTAAATTTAATGTTTGTTAACAAAGACTTTATACCGAAAGAACCTAATGAAATACTTAATAATGCCGGTAAGGTACCTAAACCAAAGCTGGTCATTATAAGGGCGCCACTTAGGGCATTTCCACTGGCTAATGACCAGGTTAAGGTTGAGTAGACTAAACCGCAAGGTAACCATCCCCAGATCGCACCTAATGCTAAAGCTTGTTTAGCGTTATTAATGGGAATAAATCTTTTGCTCAACGGGGATAGATAGCGCCAAAGGAATTTACCTATTTTTTCAACTTTTGATAGCCACATTAACCATTGGCCTAGATATAAGCCCAATAAAATTAAAAATACTGCGGCGAACAAGCGTAAAAAACCTAACGGAACGCCAATACTTTTTATTGCAATAGAACTACTAAATCCAACGATTGCACCAATTAAACTATAAGTAAAAATTCGACCAACATGATAAGCACTGACCAGTTTAAATTTGTCACTGCCTTTTTGTTGTGGTGAAATAGCTGATGTTAACATCGTGGTTATACCACCACACATACCGATACAGTGCCCAGAGCCTAACAAACCAATAATGAATGCCGATAAATAATCAATACTTAACATAGCCGTTATTTACTACCCGTATTATTTTTAGCTGTTTTTGGGCTGTTAGTTTCAGTGGCATCTTTAGTGACAATTTTTTCATTATCATCGAACAAGATACTCATGCCTTGTTTTTCTAAATCATCAAACTGTTCAGTTTTTACTGCCCAGAAAAATAGATATATAGCGATAGAGGTAAGTATTATCGCAATAGGGATCAAAATATAAATAATGCTCATGGTCTTTATGCTCTATTTAGGTTGCCGTTTACTTTTTTAATAAACGTAATGAATTAGTGATAACCAATATCGAGCTCGCTGACATGCCTATAACCGCCATATAGGGGGTTATGAAGCCTGAAACAGCAAGAGGCAATACGATGGCATTATAACCAAATGCCCAAAAATAATTTTGCCAAATAATGCGACGGGTTTTATTGGCGACCCGCCTTAGTGTTGTTATCGACTTTAAACGATTATTAAGTAAAATAACATCAGCACCACTTTTAGCTATATCGGTGCCACTGCCCATGGCAATGGACACATGAGCTGCGCCGAATACGGGGGTATCATTTACGCCATCGCCTACCATAGCAACCGTTGATATTTTAGGTTGGTTTTTTATTACCGCCATTTTATTTGTCGCGGTTAAAGCGCTATGTACTTCATTTAAATTTAATGACGCTTGGACCTTTTCACAGCCAGCTGGGTTATCGCCCGATAGCATGATGGTATAAATATTACTTTTCTTTAAATCATTTAGCAGTATTTTAGCATCATCACGAATTTCATCGCTTAAGTAGAAAGCCGCCACTAAGATGTTATCGGCTAGTAATAGACATGAAGCCGTCGCAAATTCTGGCAACATTTCTGATTCGCTAAGTAACCAATTAGGCTTACCTATTTGAAAAATCTTACCGTTTATTTTACCTTGAATGCCCGCACCTGATTTAATTTCAACGGCTTCAGTAAGATAGGAATAATCCCGAAATGCTTTAAACGGTTTTGCTAAGGGGTGTTCTGAATATGATTCGAGCGCTGCTGCTATAGATAAAACCTGCTGCTTACTATAATTAATCTTTTCATTATTAAAGTGTTTTATTTCATTAATAGAAAAATCACCTGAAGTTAAGGTACCTGTTTTATCAAAGGCAATGGTGGTTAATTTCGGTAAGGTTTCCATAACATGTGCCGATTTTATCATGATACCTTCACGATTTAAGCGGGTTGTTGCACAGGTTAACGCGGTTGGGGTTGCCAGTGACAAAGCGCAGGGGCAGGTCGCAACTAACACCGATAAGGTGATCCAAAAAGCTTCTTCAGGTAAATGTTGTTGCCAATAGAAAGCTGTACCTATGGCGGTTAACAAAATAACCGCGACAAAATATTGGGCTATTTTATCTGATAATTTCGCTAATTTGGGTTTGTGCGCCTGAGACGATTCACTTAATCTGATCAGCTGACTTAAAAAAGAATGTTCAGTGGCTTGTTTAACCTCAACGTTGATATTACCGTCACCATTTATAGTGCCAGCAAAGACCGTATCGCCGACAGATTTATTTAATGGTAACTGCTCACCCGATAGCATCGCTTCGTTGAGTTGGCTATTGCCCGAAATAATGGTGCCATCTGCTGGAACAACTTCACCTGGTTTTATTAAGACGATATCAAGAGGACAAAGTTTTTTAGCAGGTAGCAGTAGCTCTTTTTTTATGCCGTTTTCATCAATGAGTTTTGTTGCTGTCATTGGCATTAATTTGAGTAAATTAGCGGAAACTTCGGCAGCGCGGCTGCGTGCTCTAAATTCTAAAAACTTACCAATGAGTAGTAAAAAGGTAAACATTGACACTGATTCGAAATAGACCTCACCTTGCTGAGTAATCGTTGCCCAAGCACTGGCTGAAAAAGCCAGTGAAATGGCAATAGCAACCGGAACATCCATTGATAAACGCTTAGCTTTTAAAGCATTAATGGCACCTTTATAAAAAGGTAAGGCGCCATAAGTAACTATGGGTAGCGTTAAAAACAAGCTCGCATAACGTAAGTAGATTAAGTTGTACTCATCCATACCTGAAAAAGCGCCAAAGTACAGACCAAATGCTATCATCATGACTTGCATCATTAAAATGCCAGAGATACCTAAGCGTTTTATATAATTATTACTTTGAGTTTTATTAAGTTGTTCTGCGGTACTCGCTTTGAAGGGAAGCGCTTGGTAACCAATATTGGCAATATGATTAATAAGTTGGCTAAGTTGCACCTGAGTATTATCCCATCGAATGGTTGCACGTTGGGTAGTAGCATTAACATTAATTTTAATTAAACCGTTTATCTTAATAAGTTGCATTTCGATAAGCCAAGCACAAGCCGCACAACTTATACCGTCAACGGTTAGAATGGTTTCGTTATAATCATCCGTTTTATAGGCAAATTCACTTTGTAAGCCTTCATCGTCAAGCAATTTATTACGTTGCAATTGCTCAGGGATGAGTTGTTCGCCTTTTTGTGCGGGGGCGGTTCTAAAGCGATAATATTCACCCAAGCCGTTATCAATAATGGCTTGAGCAACACTTTGACACCCAATACAGCACATTGGCTGCAGAGTTTGCTCAATTTTTAGCGATAAGTTTAGCCCATTAGGGATAGTTTCACCGCAGTGATAACAAGGTGTTTTCATATATTGAGGCCAAGCAAATAACGGATGTTTTGTAGGATTATTGCTTAGGTGATGTAACCAACACCTAAGCAATAGTGACTATTGGCGCTTAGTTAGCTTCTCTAACATTAGGAATAATATCGATAAACTCACTTTGGGGTAAGGTGATGGTATTCTGAATTTTCCAGTGATTTTCAAAAGGAGTTATGGTTAAGCGCCACTTCCCTTTTACCGGTTCATCAAAGGTATGCCTAAAATAACCATTACCATCAGCCGTGAGTGCTAAATAGAAATCTCTTTCAGCAAGAGTCGGGTGATAAAAATTAAGGTTTAACACAGGAAATACTTTATCAATACCGGTCGGTTTGATAACTAATTCGTTATTAACCAGTTTTAATGCAAAGCGCATCCCTAATTTTTGGGCAAGTTTTACTTTAGAAACTTCTAAGTTAATCGCTTTACCTTTTTTATAATAATCACCAACGACTAACGGGTCAGGATTATGGTTGGCAATAAAATAAGTCGCAATACCAGCAACAACTGCTGTAGCGGGGAGAATAAAAACGAACCAAGCCCAAGGCTCTTTATACCAAGATGTTTTCATGTTAAAAGTTCAGTCGATAAAAGTGCGCATATTATACGACTTTTTTCGAACAGGAACTATTAAAAAACCACTAATCTAGCAACTTTTGTGGTATCAAAGATATAAAAAAGCCTTGCGGTAATTAAACGGCAAGGCTTTTATTTCAGGACAAATTACCTGAACTATTTTTGCGATAAACTGTAAACATATGCACTAACTACATGTATTTTTTGTTCACCTAAAATATCTTTCCATGCGGGCATAACACCTGCTCGACCATTTTTAATCGATGACTCAACAGCACGTGGAGAAGCGCCATACAACCAAATGTTGTCGGTTAAGTTAGGTGCTCCTAAAGGAATACCCATTGCTAAACTACCTTTGCCGTCAGCACCATGGCAACTTGCGCACAGAGCGAACTTTTCTTTACCAGCAGCAGCACTTGCAACATCAACTTCACGACCACTCAAACTCAATACATAAGCGGTAACATCTTTAACGCCTTGATCACCACCTAATGCAGCGCCCCAAGCGATCATACCATTAGCATTACGACCATATAAAAGGGTATGTTTAATTGATTCTGGGTCTCCGCCATATAACCAGTCTTTATCGGTTAGGTTAGGGAAGCCTGTGGTACCACTTGCATTTGAGCCATGACACTGAGAACAATTTTGTAAATATAGGCGTTGACCTACTTTTAACGCTTCTTCATCAGTGGCTAAGTCTTCAATGGTACGTGCAGCATAGGCATCAAAAATTGGACCGTATTTTATATCAGCGGCTTCAATTTCTCGATCGTATTGCACTAAATAGCCATTTTCTTTGGCAGCAATTATTTGTGCTTTTGACTCAGCAAGATTCAAAATTCCTTGGTTAGAGCTTTTCCAACCAATAAAACCAGTCCAATTGCCTAAACCATAGAGGGCTAAATACCCAAAAGCCCAGATGATAGTGAGTAAGAAAAATGTACTCCACCATTGGGGTAGAGGATTATTTAACTCTTCGATGCCATCAAAAGTGTGTCCCATTGACTCACCTTCAGGAACACCCGCAAAGTTCTTTAAACAATAGCGTAGTAGTAAAAAACAACCGACTAAAGTTCCAAGGGTCAGAACCCAAACCCATATATTCCAGAAGCTAGACATTTTTATTAGTCTCCTGTTTGCCATTCACGTCATTAAGTTCAGTCTGTTCTTTATCTTCTTCGAAGATAGAGTTTGCAGCTTCATCAAAAGCGCTTTTACGCTTTTTAGAATAAGACCAAACCACAATAATAATAAATAGTGCCAATATTAATAAAGCTATTAACCCTCTGAGGGTGCCATAATCCATCATCATTATTTCAACGCATGACCGAGAGATTGCAAATAAGCAATAAGAGCTTCCATTTCCGTTTTATCTTTAACAGCATCTTTAGCACCGGCTAAGTCTGCTGCTGAATATAACGGGATACGATTACCTTGTTCATCTTTATGGCTGCGATTACGCGTTAAGAAATTAAAAGTAGCTAATTTCTTCTCGGTTAATTCGCCGTCTAGCTTGTTTTCATCCAACCAGCTAAATGAAGGCATGTTTGACTCTGGAACCACTGAACGAGGGTCAAGTAAATGCGCACGATGCCAATCGTCACTATAACGACCACCAACACGGGCTAAATCAGGCCCTGTACGTTTAGAACCCCATAAAAAAGGATGTTCCCATACGCCTTCGCCAGCTACAGAATAGTGACCGTATCGCTCTGTTTCAGCGCGAAAAGGACGTATCATTTGACTATGACAAACATTACAACCTTCACGGATATAAATATCACGACCTTCCATCTCTAAAGCGGTATAAGGTCTGAGGTTGTCAACAGGCGTTGTCGTTGCTTTTTGAAAAAACAACGGTGTTATTTCAACTAAGCCGCCAATACTTATCGCGAGAATAGTAAAAATAGCAAACAAACCAACATTTGTTTCAAATTTTTCATGTTTATTTTTCATCGTCAGTCTCCTAATCTATGGCAACGGGCTTAAGACTGTTGTCTTTAGCATAGATAGTTTTGAACATGTTGTAAGCCATCAATAAGAAACCAGCAACAACCAATACACCACCAACGAAACGGATAAAGTAAAATGGGTATGATGCGGTTAAACTTTCAACAAAGCTGTAAGTTAAGGTGCCATCAGTGTTAACAGCTCTCCACATTAACCCTTGCATAACACCTGAAATCCACATAGCAACTATGTATAAAACGATACCTGAGGTGTGTAACCAAAAATGTACATTGATTAACCTAATGCTATACATACGGCCTTGATTAAATAACACTGGAATTAAGTGATACATAGCACCAATTGAAACCATAGCAACCCAGCCTAAAGCACCTGAATGAACATGTCCGATAGTCCAATCTGTATAATGAGAAAGTGCATTTACAGATTTAATTGCCATCATTGGACCTTCAAAGGTAGACATACCGTAGAACGACAATGAAACAATAAGAAAGCGAAGAATAGGGTCATGGCGAAGTTTATGCCATGCGCCAGAAAGGGTCATAATACCGTTAATCATACCACCCCAAGAAGGCAGAAATAACACGATAGACATTACCATACCTACAGACTGAGCCCAATCAGGCAACGCAGTATAATGTAAGTGATGTGGACCAGCCCAAATGTACAATGAAACTAACGCCCAAAAATGCACTATAGATAAACGATAAGAATAAACCGGACGTTCAGCTTGTTTAGGTACGAAGTAATACATCATCCCTAAGAAACCTGCGGTTAGTAGGAAACCAACGGCGTTATGTCCATACCACCACTGCATCATCGCATCGATAGCACCTGAGTATATCGAATAAGACTTCATCATAGAAACAGGAATTACCATTGAATTACCAATGTGTAATACCGCAACTGTAAGAATAAAACCACCGAAAAACCAGTTAGCAACATAAATATGCGATGTTTTACGTTTAACGAGCGTGCCAAAGAAAACAATAGCGTAACTTATCCATACAACAGCAATTAAAATATCAATTGGCCATTCTAGTTCGGCATATTCTTTACTTGAGGTATAACCCATTGGCAGCGTGATTGCGGCAAGGACAATAACGGCTTGCCAGCCCCAAAAGGTAAATGAAGCAAGTTTGCCACCAAATAATGTTGTTTTACAGGTGCGCTGTACAACATAATAAGAACTAGCAAATAAGGCACTTGTACCAAATGCAAAGATAACAGCATTAGTGTGAAGTGGACGAAGACGGGAGTAAGTCAACCAAGGTGTTTCGAAATTCAACGCAGGCCAAATTAATTGAGCCGCAATTAGAACACCAACAAGTGTACCGAAGATTCCCCATATTACTGTCATGACAGTAAATTGACGTACAACATCAAAGTTGTAGTCTACTGATGACGCATTACTCTGAGACATGTTATGGTTTCCGCTGTTATATTTATTAACGTAAAACGATTTTTTATCACTTAAAAAATTAAGTGCTGGTGCTAAGTTGTAGTTGAAAATATAAATTTCACCTAGCGATAAAAAATCTCCTGTATATAATAATAATTTTGCAACGAAAAGTCATTAAAATATATGTGAATATTGTTGTAGATCAATAATATTTTATTGCTTAGTACGAATAATGTACATAATGCATCAAAGAGAGTATTTTCCATTAAAAATTTGCTTTATAAAACACTATTTGTCGCTTTTTTTTTAGCCAGTATTGCCGGTTGTGACGCTGACAAAAAATCTCAACAAGCGAGTCAGCCATTTAAGTGCTTAACTTCACAAAGCACTTGTGAGGTTAACACCACATTTGGCACAATGTTCGTTAAGTTTAATGTCGACAAAGTGCTAACTGAGTTGCCCTTTAATGTACGGGTTGAATTTAAAAAAGATCATTTATCCCGCAATAACTCTCGCCCTGAAAATTCATATAGCGTGGCTGGTTATATGGAAGGAAAAACGATGTTTATGGGCAAGATACCGTTATTTTTTAATGAAACAGTTAACAGTAAGCACAATGGTTTTGTTGCACAAACAATGTTAGGCAGTTGCTCTGCAGATAATATGACGTGGCGGTTATGGTTAACTGTAGAAAAAACATCAGCTAATGATGATAAACAACAAACTAGTTTTTTTATAGATTTTCAGTCGAGTCGCTTTTAGTTTAATTATATCTTCTGCTAAGCTACGCCTCCTTTTACCCATATAGTTACCATGATGATTGATTACACCACCTTAGTTATTTTTATACCAACATTTTTCTTTGTCAGTATTACCCCTGGAATGTGTATGACGTTGGCGCTGACGCTTGGTATGAGTATTGGTGTAAAAAGAACGTTGTGGATGATGCTAGGAGAACTCATTGGCGTTGCTGCGGTCGCTATTGCAGCCGTTGTTGGTGTTGCTTCAATTATGCTTAAATATCCCGGTGTCTTCGCTGTAGTCAAGTATGTGGGTGGAGCCTATTTGGCTTATGTAGGTATACAAATGTGGTTGTCAAAGGGACGAATGTCGCTGAGCAGTTCTCAAGAGCCGGTTAATATAGGTCGACTTACTTTATTTAATCAAGGTCTGTTTACCGCTATTTCAAACCCTAAGGGATGGGCATTTATGGTTTCACTTTTACCACCGTTTATTAATACTGAATTAGCGATAACACCACAGTTAATCGTGTTAGTTTGCGTGATCATGGTTTCAGAATTCACTTGCATGATGTTATATGCAAGTGGTGGTAAAACGCTGAGAATATTTCTTTCTAAGGGCGATAACGTCAAACTGATGAATCGCATAGCAGGAACACTTATGGCCGCGGTAGGTGTGTGGTTAGCGCTGAGTTAACGCTAGTCAAACACGATTCTAGTGATTCTTGAGCTAACCTCAAAGATTTAATAGAGTGTTTGTATTTATCGCTCAACGCCGAAACCATTGACCTTTAGCCACTTGACAGTCCACTAAACTTTTACCACATAAAATAAGCAATCGTTTAAGGCGATACTTTCATTGTTGGTTGCCATAAAGATACGTAAATCAACGGCACAGGTTAAAATGTTTTTACGACAGCTAAAATGATCACGGATGACATCATTGCCATGCTCATCAATAAGGACAAAATTATCAAGTCCTTTGTCATCGAGCCAACCTAGCATCTGATCTTTTCTAGAAATACCAAAGTTTAACTGCTCAATATTTGATTTTATACAAACACCGGTAACCCCCTCGTCGTGGTCGCCATAAGTTAAACAGGTGTGCGGTTTTAACTCCAAACGTAATGGCCGATAAATAATATCAACCGCTCTATTTTGCTGAAAGTTTTTAGCTTGTTTATTTAAAGTTAATTGTTTTAAACCTTGGTAAGCAACATGATGTGACTGTTCGTCGTTACTGCCGCCACATTTTACCGTGATCATCGGACAATCAAACCTTCTTTCCATTAACGCCCCCAATTGCAAACCCGATAATATAAGGGTCTGGCAAAAATAAGACGTTATTGATAATACCTCAGGGGTTATCATCGGTGTTACAGCAAAGGCCGGCCCAGACCCTGCACAATTATGCAAGTCAACGAGAAATTCGGGATTAACCTCTTTTATCGCTTGCTCTATCAATAAGGCTCGCTGGCAAAAACCACAATCAGCAATTTTATCGCCAGAAAAACAGCGATTAATATCTTTGCCACCATCTAGATAACGCCGACTGAACAATGGCGAAATATTAGCTGCCTCCACCGAGCAAATAATAAAGCGGACATTGGTGGTTGGCACAGGTAATTGCTCATTAGCCGTTAACCAACGATGCATGGCAATTAACCCTGAAGGTTCATTACCATGTAATAAAGTGGTAAATACACGACATTTACCCTGATCACTGCCGGTAATATCAATGACTGTAGGGCCGGTTAGCGTCATTAAAAACTGTATGTAATCGGCTTTCAGTACAAGAGAATCTGGATTTTTTAAATAAGTGATTTCGTCAAAATCTATATCCATTAGCTATGCCCAATATCCTGTTTGTTAAAGTGGTAGTCATGAATAAATAGATACTTTATCAGTAAAATATCTATCGAAAGCGGTTCGATAAATTAGCATGCCACAACTTGGGGTAAGTCTTTGTTGATTAGGGTCAATAATGATGAAAAAAGCTTGAATTATTTTTTACTAAAGGTACTTATTTAAGGCAAGCACTAAAAAGTGACTCGGTAATGCGTTTGTTGAAAGAGTCTTTTTCAACTAACCTTAACTTATGACTTCATTTGAGTATTTGGCTATGGGACAATTTCATATACCGAGTAAATCGAATTTCGACATGGTAAAATTTGTTGCGGTGATTAGTTATTTTACGGTCATTGGTTGGTGTATCGCGATAGTGCTTTATAGCGGTAATCGTTCAAGTTTCTCGACCTTTCATTTAAAACAATCTTTAGGGCTGGCCTTAACATTTACGCTATTGTCTTTTATTCCACTTATTGGTTGGGCAGTCAGTATTCTTGTCTTTATTATTTGGCTGGTGGCTATTTATTATGCCGTGTTAGGCAAAAAATATTTAGTGCCTTTTTTAGGTGAATATTTTCAAAGACAATTAGACTTTATTAAATAAAAAAAGCTATTTCAGGACAATAACAATACTGATTTCTATAGCTTTATCAGTATTGTTATGCTTAAATTTAGCCAGAAAATATTGTATCTAAGGGCTTCATATTGTTCTATCTTTATCCCGCTAATAAAATGGAAAATTTATTAGCACTGCTCGATAAAATCCAACAGGTTTCACCACTTCCTATCTTCAGCCAAGAAATGATCGTTGTGCAAAATGCCGGTATGCAGCATTGGCTTAATATGTCGTTAGCCCAACAACGCGGCATTAGTATGAATATCAGTTACGCCTTACCATCGCAGTTTTTATGGAAACTGGTCAGAAGTATGGCCAGTGATGAAGATGTCCCCGAGCAATCGCCGTTTTCTCGTGAAGTACTTTCATGGCGAATAGATGAGCTACTCGGTAGTGCTGTGGTTATACAAGACCCCGATTTTTCCAGTGCCAGCCAATACTGGTTAGGGGCAACTATTGACGAAGATCATCCCGCAGATAACACTGATGCCGATTCAGTGACCATAAAGCAAGACAACCCATCAATATTTACCGAACAGCAAACCTTAAAACGTTATCAACTCGCCTGTCAATTAGCCGATTTATATGAGCAATATTTGATTTTTAGGCCGCAGTGGATTAATGATTGGCATCAAGGAAAAACCAGTCCAAGTTTTGCAGGCAAAGAGCAAGTGTTAGCCGTTGAACAATGGCAAGCAAAGCTATGGCAATTGTTAACCCAAGAGCAAAGTTATAATCCACTTGAGTTAGTTAATAAAGCCATTGAAAATATTGTCAGCAAAAAACATTTATTGCCACCACGCTTATCCTTTTTTGGTATTAATGCGATGGCACCAATGTGGTTGTCGTTTATTGAAGCGATAAGTGCACATCTTGACGTACATTTTTTCCACCTTAATCCCTGTTTCGATTATTGGGGCGACATACAATCAGAAAAACAAGCCATTAATTTACTCTCAAAATGGGTCGTTGGGCACAATGATATTACTGTCAATGTTGGTAACCCCTTGTTGGCTAATTTAGGTCAGCAGGGCCGTGAGTTTATGGCTTTGCTTAACGATTATTCAACGGTCAATATTGACGTTTTTGATGCAGTTGAGCAAAGTGATGAAGCTGAAAATATATCGGTTTTACATCAAGTTCAACAAGATATTTTAACCTTAACCGACCAAAGAAGCACCGCTAAAAATCAGCAAGACAACTCGATTGTCTTTGCCAGCGCACACAGTGCATTACGTGAAGTACAAGGCTTGCACGATTGGTTATTGCATCAGTTTAATGATGATAAAACCTTAACTCCCAAAGATGTGTTAGTGATGTGCCCACAAGTTGAGCAATACGCCCCTTACGTTAGCGCTGTATTTGCCCGAGGTTGGCAAGACATCGCGGATAAAATTCCACCACTACCTTGCTCTATTGCTGACCGAGTCAGCAAAGATGCAGAACCAGTGGTTGCCGCTTTTACCCAATTACTGAGTTTACCTGATAGTCGTTTTCAAGTTTCTCAAATAATTGGCATGTTACGTTTACCGGCCATGCAAAATAAATTTTCAATCAGTCTTGAAGAGCTAGACAAAATGTCAGCTTGGCTTGAACAAGCTTGTGTGCATTGGGGGGTTGACCAGCAACATAAACAACAAGTTTTGCATAGCATCGACGTTAATAATGCTTTTACTTGGCAACAAGGTTTGTCGCGGTTAATGCGCGGCTTTGCTTTTTCTGACAGCCCAATGTATGTCGATGAACAATTGTATTTACCCGATGTCGAGGGTAACGATGCCATTTTACTGGGTAAGTTAATGTTGATTATTGAGCAATTACAACATTTTTCCCAACATCTCGGCCAAGAAAAATCAGCGAGTCAGTGGCAACAATTTTTATTAACGATGTTAAATAGTCTCTTTGAAGTGACTGATGAAACGGCCTTTAACGTTATTGACCAAGCGATTGGTGCTTTAGCCGAATACTGTCAACATGCCAATTACCAGCCCAATATAAGTTTGAGTGTGGTGCGTGACTTTCTGACAAATCATTTTAGTCAGCCCGATCCCGGTCGGCAATTTATGGTTGGGCAAATAACCTTTTGCTCGATGTTACCGATGCGCAGTATTCCCTTTAAAGTGATTGCTATTTTAGGCCTGAACGATGGCGAATTTCCACGACAGCGTCAACCGCTGGGCTTTGATCTTATGGCGAGTAGTAAAAGCGAATTGGGTGACAGATCGCGCCGTGGTGACGACAGATACTTGTTTTTAGAAGCTATTATATCGGCGCGACAGTCATTATATTTAAGCTATCAAGGCCGTAATATTCGTAATAATAATGAAAAGCAGCCGTCGGTTGTCCTGAAAGAATTGATGGAGTATTTGGAAGCAGGTTATGGCTGGCAGTTACATAATAGTGAGATTGGCAATGAAGAAAACGGTAATGGTGATCGATCTTCAGATATTAAACAATTACCGATGCAAGCATTTAGCGAGCATAACTACTTCGGGCAACTGAAAAGTTTTGACCCTAATTGGCTGAAACTTAAAGCGGCTAAAAAGGCGCAACAAAGCAATGCTTTACTATTACCACTTGCCACCACTACGGATGACGAGCCGCAAGTCGTCGATATCAATCAACTGATCCGCTTTTTTCAGCACCCAGCAAAAGCCTTTGCTCAACAACATTTACAGTTGTTTTTTGAAAACCGCGAAACGCAACTTGATGATACAGAACCATTTAGTGAAAATTTCTTACAAAGTTATTTATTACGTCAGCAACTGTTAGCACTTTATCTTGTTGGTAGCAGCGAAGATGAAATTTGCTCTGCGGTAAGTGCGGCTGGGGTGAGTGGCGTTTTTCCTGATTTACCCAGTACCCATGACAGTCTAGAGCGCTGGCGTGAAGACAGTGAAACCTTTAGTGAATTTATTCAAAGTCAATTAACCACCGACAGCTTAGCTATCACGTTTATTAATACCGAGCTTGATGTGGCGCTTAGCGATAACAGCCACTTTACCCTCAGTGCTAATTTTCCGGTGCAAGCGGATTGCTTAATGTTCTATCGCAGCTCGTCGGCAAAAGGCAAAGACTTGTTTGGCCTTTATCTCCATCAAATTATTATGCAGTGCTGGCAAGAAAATACGGCGAGCTTAAATGCGACTCACTTAACCGAAGAGCAGAACATGCTTGCGCAAGTGAAGGTCACTAAAGGTTTTTATTTTGATACTAAGAATCAAAAACCGACACAATATCGTTTTAGTAAAATAGACAATGCCCAAGCACAATTAGCTTTTATTGTTGAGACTTATCTTAAAGGGCAACAGCAAGCTTTACTGCTTAATACTGAATTAATTGAGAAATTCTTTAAAGCTAAAGCCTTTTCGCAAAATAGTTTTGAAAAACTATGGTCTGACAGTGGCGGTATGCTTAGTGTGGTAAAACCCTTAGGACAAGACCCTTACATGCATTATTTTTGGCAGCAATGTCCTGAATTTTCAGAGCACCAATCAACATTCACCAAACTTTATCAACCGATGTGGCAAGCTCAGGAGCAAATAAAATGAAGATCAATAATCTGATTGCTCACCAGATCCCATTGCAGGGTAAACACTTAATTGAAGCCAGTGCCGGTACCGGTAAAACTTTTAATATCACTCGTTTATACTTACGGTTATTACTCGAAAAGCAATTGCCCGTTGAACAAATACTGGTGATGACTTTTACCAAAGATGCGACCGAGGAGCTACGTGGCCGTATCGACAGTTTTATTCGCCAAGCGCTTAACCACTGGGACGAGTTAATTGTCAGCGATGAATTTTTTAACGCGATAAGTCAGCACATTGATGAAAAATCAGCAAAAATACGCTTGCGCCAAGCACTGTTATATTTAGATGAAGCGGCGATATTAACCATACATGGTTTTTGTAAGCGGGTCTTAAGCCAACATGCCTTTGCGAGTGGTGTGGCTTTTAATGCGCAAATGGAAACCAATTGTCAAGATCTAGTACTACAAGCTTGCCAAGATTGGTATCGAGTGTTGGCAAAAAATAGTCCAGAACACTTTAAGCAAGTGATGCAGTTTTGGCCAAACCCATTAAACTTTCTCAGTCAATTCTCCAAAGCCATTGGTAAACATAATGCGCTTGATGTCGTCAATGTTGATGAAATAGAACAGTTATTTACCGAATTAGTACAGCAAGCGGTTTATAACCTCGAAAACAACGTACCACTGCTTACGCAATATCTTATCGATGTTAAAAAAGGCAGTGAGCGTGAAAAACGCCAGCAAGAGCTTGATGCCTTAATACAATGGTTACATCGCCTTGCAGAAAAACTGAGTGTTGCTAATGAAAAAATGCCAGATGGTTTTATTGATGGTAAGCGTTACGCGCGCTCGGTGGGTAAAATAGAACTGTTAGCGGTATTTGAACCGGTAAAAATGGTTAAAGAAGAATTGAAGTCACTGGCTAAAAAGATTGAAAAAGCCAAAGCACTGGTTATTGTCCGCGAAGGTATTTATCAAATACGCGCCAACATTACTGAACAAAAGAGCATCGCCAACATTTTAAGCTTTGACGATCTTATTTCAACCTTGGCCACTTGCTTACAAGCGAAAAACAGTAACGCACAAGCCCTAGCTCAAACACTATTCGAACAATATCCGGTGGCGTTAGTTGATGAATTTCAAGATACCGATCCCTTACAATTCTCGATATTAGAAGCCATATATTATCATCAAAGTACGGCGGCTTTGTACATGATAGGCGACCCTAAACAAGCCATCTATGGTTTTCGAGGTGGCGATGTTTTTGCATATTTATCTGCCCGAAAAGATTGTGATCAACAGTGGTTAATGGATACCAATTGGCGCTCAACACCAGCAATGATCGCCGGCTATAACCGCTTATTTTACGGCGAAGCGATCACCGATAAAACTGATGCTAGCCAAGGAAATAGTCGGGTGTTTGGTTACGATATTCCTTATATTCCGGTAAGAGCTTCACCGCCAGCGCTTGCTAAATATAAAGCAATTACCGATAACGCCTTACAATTTGTGCACTTTGTTGATGAAGAAGCTAAAAAATCGGTTGCCCAAAGTTTCCGCCCGGTAATGGCTACTTGGTGTGCCAATGAAATTATCAATTTACTCAATGCACCAGCTGACGAAAATAACGATAAATTAAGCTCAAAAGATATTGCTATTTTAGTGCGTGATGGCGCTGAAGCACGCGATATAAAACAAGCATTAGAACAGGCTAATTTAGCCTCAGTCTTTATGAGTAATCGCGCTAACTTAATGAAAAGTGAGCAAACAGAGCAGTTGATACAGCTGCTAAGAGGGATCTTGTTCGTTGAAAATGAACGCTACTTCAGTGCTGCCATTGCCTGTGACTTACTCGACTATCATCCTGAAAAATACCGTAAATTACAAGAAAACGAACTTGCTTGGCAAGCATTGAAATTTGATTTTGAGCAACTGCGTAACGAATGGTTGTATAAAGGTTTTATTTCGATGGCATTAAAATTAATGCATGATCATTTTTGTATCGCCGATGAAAACCAAGATCGTATTTTAACCAATTTATTGCATTTATTTGAAATATTGCAAACGGCCAGTCAACGCCACCGTCAACCACAAGAATTACTCTATTGGCTTGAGCAACAAAGTCGGGTGGACGACCCTGAAATTGAAGCCGAGTTGCGTTTAGAAAGTGATGATAATTTAATACGTATAATCACCCAGCATGGCTCAAAAGGTTTAGAATATCCGGTGGTGTTTGTGCCTTTTGCTACCCGTCATAAAGACCCGCTTAAATTCGGTGCAAGCTCGGTGACCTTTATTGAGTATCATGATAAAAACCACCAGCTAAAATTAAGTTTAGATGGCTCTGAACATGCTAAAGCCTCAATGGCCAATGAAGCTTATGCCGAAGCTATTCGGTTATTATATGTTGCGGTAACTCGAGCAGAAAAACGTTGTTATATCTTAACAACCGCTTTTGATAAAACCGAGCATTCGCCACTGGGCAGGGCGCTAAAATGGCAAAGTCAGCAAAATATTGAAGAAAACTTACGCCAACTGGTCAATGATGAACCTAACAATATCAGTTTAGTGACCCTATCAACATTAGCAAACGCCAGTGAGCTTATTGCTCAACAAGCACCATTAACTGAAGCTAGCGACAAAACCGGTCAAGTTGCCCATTTTAACGGAAAAATAGAACGCGATTGGTGGCTAAGTTCATTTTCAGCCTTAAGTCGAAATTTACGTCACGGCGGAGTATCTTCGCCTGATCGTGATAACCCACTCGAAAAAAATAGTATGACTGACCTTCAGTCTAGCGCGATGCAAGCGAGTAGTTTATTACGTTTTAATTTAGCAAAAGGCGCTCATACCGGTAATTTATTGCATGATATCTTAGAACATACCGATTTTAATGCGCCCGACTGGCAACAAGCTATGCATTGGCCCTTGCAAAAATATGGAGCATTAACCGCGGGTTACCAAGCTGAAGATTTGCAGTGCTGGCTAGCGCAAATAATTAATTCACCCTTGGGTGATAGCGCATTAGCGATTGATAATAGCGAGCCCTTTAGCTTAGCTGATTTACAGCAGGGAAAAACACTGCGAGAAAGTGAGTTTTATTATCCAATGCGCTCAGCGAGTACCGATAAATTAACTCAGATATTATCAAAACATCGTAATATGCACAGTCAGTCAACACAGCAATCAATTGTTCGCTTACCGGCATACCAGCAATTAAAAGGTATGATGCACGGCTTTATTGATTTGATTTTTGAGCATAATAATAAATATTATATTTGTGATTATAAGTCGAGCCATTTAGGCAATGATTTCAGTGATTATAACCAGCAAGCAATGAAAGAGAATATCGAAAAAAATCACTATGACTTACAATACCTGATTTATGCATTAGCCTTGCACCGTTACTTAAGTTACAGCTTAGATAATTATGATGTAGAACAGCATTTTGGCGGCACTTACTATTTATATTTACGCGGTATGACTGATGATGAACAACATAAAAACTGTGGCGTCTACTATCGAAAAATCGAGGCGCAAGAACTTGCCGCACTTGACCAATTGTTTTTAGGGGACGAATAATCATATGCCAGCGTTATATAAGCAGTTCAATCATGCTCAACAGCAGCTTAATAATATTGAAGCAGTTGATTACTTTTTTGCAAAAGAAATTCAACAAAGCTTAGACAAGCATAATAATAGTGACCAACAGTTTTTTCATTTACTTATCGCCCTCAGTGAAAGCCTTAGGGCAGGCCATAGTTGTTTACCTTTAGCCACTATCGCGAGTACGCGCTTTGGTTACAGTTGCGATAAACAAGGTATTGTTACTCATAACGGTTTTACCTTTGCCGAGCAACCACAGTTAGTCAGCTTATGTGAACAGCTGTTTATTAAACCGGATGATAATCACGCTATTGTTTTTTATGAAAATAACGTGTACTTGCGTCGTTATTACCATTTTGAGCAAGAGTTACTGACTTTCATTTCAGCAAAAAGTGCTCAAGCCAAGGATGCAAATGTTCAAATATTTGAAGCTCTTGATATTAAAAACTGCTTAGCAGCACTCTTTCCAGCACAACTGTCAGCAGATGATAAAGATGAAATTGATTGGCAAAAAGTTGCGGTAGCGAATGCCATTAATAAGAAATTTAGTATTATTGCCGGTGGGCCAGGTACCGGTAAAACCTATACGGTGACTAAGCTGTTAGCTGCTTTGGTGATGTTGAACTCAAGTTCAAGCTCGAATAAAAAGCTCAATGGAGACTTAAAAATAGCTTTGGTCGCGCCAACGGGTAAGGCGGCTCAGCGTTTATCTGAATCAGTCACCAATGCTTTACTAGGGTTTACAGGACAAATAAGCGCAGCAGTTTTATCAAAAATACCGCAGGAGGCACAAACGCTGCATCGACTATTAGGTGTTATTCCTAATAGTGTTAATTTTCGCCACCACCAGGACAATTTACTTAATATTGACGTACTGTTAATTGATGAAGTGTCAATGGTCGATCTCGCGTTAATGGTCAGGGTTTTTCGAGCCTTGCCCAGCCGTTGCCAAATCATACTATTAGGCGATGCGGACCAATTGCCATCTGTTGCTGCTGGTAGCGTACTTAACGATTTAGCGCCAAAACCACATCGTGGCTACAGCCCTGAAAATCAGCAATATCTAAGCCAAGTCAGCGAGTGTTCAAATCTGCCTCAATGGCAAAAGCCATCGAAATCATCGGCTTTGACGCTCGCGGCAGATCACGTGGTTTTTCTTGATAAAAGTAGACGTTTTGATGGTGAAGGCGGGATTGGGAAAATAGCGAGCCATGTTATTAATGGCCACTTTAGCGAAAGTTGGCAATTATTAACGGAAAAACCAGTCATAGACAATAACCACCAAAACGTGACTAAGTCTGATAACACCTTATGCTTACTCGAAGGCAAAGCCAGTTCTTGGTTACCTGCATTTGTCAGTGAGTATTACGCGCCTATTTTCGCGCAAAAAACAGTGTCTGCTGCTTTTAAACAATTACAAAAGTTTCGTATCTTATGCGCAACCCGAGTTGGCGAGCAAGGGGTTGAGTCGTTAAATGAACACGTGCAAAATATACTCATTAAACGCGGCGACATTAATGCTTTTGAGACTCGCTATTGCGGGCAACCTATCATGATCAATGTTAATAATTATTCATTAGGTTTATACAACGGGGATATCGGTTTATTGTGGAAAAATGAAGCGGGCCATTTAATGGCTGTTTTTGAGCAAGCAAATAATGAATATAAATGGGTGAATCCTGCGCGTTTACCGCAACATGAAACTGTTTATGCGATGACTATTCATAAAACCCAAGGCAGTGAATTCGAACATGTCGTGATGGTATTACCTGAGCAAACCGATAATAAATTACTCTCTAGGGAATTAATGTACACCGCTATTACCCGTGCTAAACAAAAACTGAGTATCGCGACTTTAGCCAATGTTTGGCGCCAGGGTGTCATGACTAAAACAACGCGCTATTCAGGTGTCGATCTTTATAAAAAATAAAGCCATAGAATAGGGTTTCCTTAAAGAAATTGCGTTAGAATAACGCTTTAATTTTAGTAACCCTATAAATAAGTTGTAGCATGACGTTAAAAGACATCGATAAAAAGACTTATCGCAGTAAGCTTAATCAAGTGATTATTGGTTTTATTATCACCTTAGCAATACTTGCCATTGCCTTTGGTACTATATTGATTGCGTTATTTGCAGAGCCCTTAGCGCTTGATAGTATTAGCCAAGCGAGTCTTAATACTGCGATGGAGTCGGGACAGCAAACCAGTAACTTTCGTTATAACTTTTTAGGCGTTATTCTGTCATTATTAGCGTGTGCTGGGATACTACAACAATTAAAAAACAGCCATTTTTTTAATGAAATTTATTATGTTTGGCAATTAAAGCAAATCCAAAATATTATCTATCGTCGTTTGAAAAAAATTAAAAAGGCGAGTGTTGATGGCGATGAAAAGGCCTTAATCATTTTGAAATTTTATTATGCTAGCCTAAAACAGCTTTATTTATTAGATGACAATACGCTGACTATGTCGTCATTAGAGGCTAATATTGTCGCTCTTGAGCAATTAATCGCTGAAAATGGCAAAGAAATTACTACCGAGCAGTTTACCAAAGTGTTACTTTCGAACTATAAATAATGATTCGACCTTGATGGCAATAAATTACATGCCTGTTACTTTGATATGAAGCCACAATAAAAGAAGCAAAATGAAAAAACCTAAAAAATTAAAAAATGAAACTGCTTTATTAAAAAAAGCGATTGAAGTTGGTGAAAAATATGCGATGAACCGAGGTTATAACGGTTTTTCTGCCACGAATGCTTCAAAAGATAAGGTTGAAAGCTTATATCGCTTATTAGTTAACGACAAGCTTATTCAAGCATCACCCGCTGACGGTGAAGACTTGCTCAGTATGAAGCACAGATTAGCGATGTGGATAGCAAAGCAATTACCTGAAGATCATCCGTTACTTAAGTAATAAACGCCTATCTTGATGGTAGGTAATGTGCGTTTACATAACGCTTTATAAATTTGACTATAGAAAAATACAATGAATCGTAAGAAAAAAATAAATGCCGCGTTAAAAAGTAAGTTAAAAAAAGCCAATGCTAAATTGCATACCAGCAATAAGCCACGCTATGTCTCAAAAGCTGATCGAGTACTTTTAGAAGAAACAGCAGCGACTGTTCAGACAACTGATGAACCGCACCTTACTGAGTAATTATTAGTTATGTTAGCTAAACTATTAAATATCATAAAACCAGCTAGTCAAATTGAGGTGAGTGATGTGATTGATGAAGATAGTCATCAATGGATCCTCGATACTTTTTCGTGGGCGATCACACATTTTGATGTTTTAGAATTTAAAAGTAATAGTCAGCTTGTGCTACCTAATAATCAATTTTATCAAGGGAGCGTGAATAGTGTCCATGAAATGGCGCTGAGTATTTTTAAGCAAACCACCGCCTATGCCGGTATGCAGCAGTGGCCAATTATACTGATCACACCAGAGCAATTTTTTGCGGGTAGTCAACAAATAGCCATACCACCGTTTAATATGGTCGACCATTGCCGTGGTGAAAACACCCCTTTTGCTAAACTAAATGAAGAAGACACAGCAAAGCTCCAGCAACAGCCAATCATGCTTTCTTACGGCGAAAGTCAAGTTAATCAGCCACAAGACCTTATTTCATCCATTGTTCAAAACCTTGCTAATATACTGATTGTTCAACAAACAAGTTTACCACCAGGCGGGAAAGAATTTATTCCACAAGCCGTTGATGTTATAGCTTGTTTTATGGGCTTTGGTGTTATATTTAGTAACACCGCTTATCAGTTTAAAGGCGGTTGTGGTTCGTGTAATAATCCTAATGCAAACCGTCAGTCGGCACTCCCCGAGAATGAAACATTACATGCTTTAGCGCTATTTTGCTTATTGAAAGCGATAAAACCTAACGCGGTAAAACCTCATTTAAAATCACATTTACGAAAACAATTTTCGCTTTCCTATCATGCCTTATCGAACACAATCAAAAACTCTACGGATCCCGTTTTACTGTCTTTACTTTGATCAAGATATGCTTATTGAAAATAAAATGATCTATTTTTACTAAATCCATGATTTATTAAATAAAAGCGTCTACAGTTATTTTTATTAGTAGGGCATTTTGTTTTTTGACTTTATTGAGGAAATAACTATGGTGAGCATCCAAGTAAAAGACTATATGAACCACTATCCGGTTACTTTTACTTCAGAAATGGTGGTTGAAGAGGCGGCGTTACGATTTTTAAAAACCAAACAAATTGGTGGGCCTGTTGTTGACGCTAATTATCATTTAATTGGCTTTTTATCAGAAAGTGACGTTTTAGCAAAAATGTTGCAGTCTATTTATCATAATGAACACGTAACAGATGTCGCGGCTTTAATGCGTAAAGAAGTACTGTCGGTTAAACCTTACGATAGTGTTATTGAGTTAGCGCAAACCATGTTACAAAACAAACCAAAAGTTTACCCAGTTGTTGATGATGACGGTAATTTACTGGGTACAATATGTCGGAACGATGTGCTGCATGCTATTGATAAACATATGCGTAGTAGCTTTAAGTCTTAAGCCTCTTAATATTAAAGCTGTTTATTTGTACCACTTGATTGAAGTGGTACAGACTTAATAAAGCTGGTAAAATTATTTTTTGCTATTTTGTTTGAGTCAACCTTGTCTTCTGAAAAATCTATTACTACTCCTTCTTCTGAGCCTTTACGCAGCCAAGCTATTAATATTGATAAGCTTTTTAGTCGCCTGAAACTGTGCCTAAAGGCTGATCAATTTCGTTTGAAAAAACGCTTAATGTCGAGTAAAACAATAACTGATAGTGATAAAAAGCAAAAATCACTCAGTCAAATTTCTGCCCATATTGATGAGTCAGTTCAGAAGAAAAAGCATAAAATTCAAAGTGTTCCAAAAATAACTTATCCAGAAGACTTACCGGTATCACAAAATGCTGACGTTATTGCCAAAGCGATAACTGAAAACCAAGTGATTATTATTGCCGGTGAAACGGGCTCGGGGAAAACCACGCAAATTCCAAAAATATGTCTTGCCTTAGGACGTGGTATTGATGGCATGATTGGCCATACTCAGCCCCGTCGTATTGCGGCGCGAACGGTTGCGACACGTATTGCCGATGAATTATCGACAACCTTAGGCGACGCGGTTGGTTATAAAGTCCGTTTTAATGACTTAGTGAGTGACAATAGCTATATAAAATTAATGACCGACGGTATTTTATTAGCAGAAATGCAGCATGACCGTTTACTGCGAAAATACGATACCCTTATTATTGATGAAGCGCATGAACGTAGTTTAAATATAGACTTTTTACTGGGTTATTTACGCGAAATATTACCGAAACGTCCTGATTTAAAAATCATTATTACTTCGGCAACCATCGACCCTGAAAGATTTTCACAGCATTTTGCTTCAGCAGACGGTAAACCCGCCCCTATTATTGAAGTATCGGGGCGAACGTTCCCGGTTGAAATCCTCTATCGCCCGCTTAATGCTGACAATAGCGATGAAACAGAAGAAGTGAGTAGCAACGATATCATCAGTGGTATTTTGCAAGCCGTTGACGAACTTGGCCATATTAGCCAAGGCGATATTCTTATTTTTCTTAACGGCGAGCGAGAAATACGAGACGCCGCATTAGCCTTAGAAAGAGCAAACTTACGACACACTCAAGTGTTGCCTTTATATTCACGGTTGACAGTGCAAGAGCAAAATAGAATTTTTAAACCACACAGTGGCCGTAATATCGTGCTTGCCACTAACGTTGCAGAAACCAGTTTAACCGTACCAGGTATCAAGTATGTTATTGACCCAGGCACAGCGCGTATTTCTCGTTACAGTTACCGCACTAAAGTACAGCGTTTACCTATAGAAGCTATTTCTCAAGCCAGCGCTAATCAAAGAGCAGGGCGTTGTGGTCGTGTTTCAGCCGGTGTTTGTTTACGTTTATACAGTGAAGACGACTTTCTTGGTCGCCCTGAATTTACCGACCCTGAAATACTGCGCACCAACTTAGCGACAGTTATTTTACAAATGCTGGCGCTTGATTTAGGTGAAATTAGTGACTTTCCATTTGTACAACCACCTGACAGTCGTAATATTAATGACGGCGTTTCATTACTTGAAGAATTAGCGGCGATAGAAAAACAGCAAAATAAAGTGGTATTAACCAAAGCGGGGCGGATGTTAGCAAAATTTCCCACCGATCCACGTTTATCAAAAATGATTCTGTCTGCTATTGATTTGGGCTGTATTGAGCAAATTTTTATTATTGTCAGTGCGGTAAGTATTCAAGACCCGCGTGAACGTCCCCATGAGAAACAGCAAGCGGCAGATGAAAAACATAATCGCTTTAAAGACAAAGAGTCTGACTTTATTAGTTTGCTTAATTTATGGCACTACATTCAACAGCAACAAAAAGCCCTGACCAATAACCAATTTCGAAATATGTGTAAAAAAGAGTTTTTAGCTTATATGCGCATTCGTGAATGGCAAGACATTTTCAGCCAGCTTAAATATTCATTGCGCGATTTAAACATTCCGATGAGCCGAGTTGAATATACTCCGCCATCATTCGATGCTAGCAATAGCGAAGTGGTTAAAAAAACTGAATCAGCAGAAACTAATAATAACGATATTATTCATCAAGCGATCTTGTCGGGCTTACTCAGTCATTTAGGACAACTTGATGAAAATAGAGAATATAAAGGTGCTCGAAATAGTCGATTCTTTATTTTTCCGGGTTCGGGTGTCGCAAAGAAATCACCTAAGTGGATCATGGCAACTGAATTGGTTGAAACCAGCCGTTTGTTTGCGCGCATGGTGGCAAAGATAGACCCACAGTGGATAGAACCTTTAGCCGAACATCTCATTAAGCGTAACTATAGTGAACCGCACTGGGAGAAGAAGCAAGGCGCGGTAATGGCTTTTGAACAAGTGATGCTATATGGCCTGACCATAGTTGCCAAAAGAAAGATTAACTTTAATCACATTGAGCCACATACCTGCCGTGAGATATTCATTCGCGAAGCATTAGTCAATGGTGATAGCACCCTTAATGAAAAATTCTATCAACACAATCACCAACTCGTGACCAGTATTGAGAAGTTAGAGCAAAAAGCTCGTCGCAAAGACTTCCTAGTCGATGAGGAACGTTTAGTTGAGTTCTACGATGAAAAGCTGCCAGCAACCATTATTTGCCAACGTAGTTTCTTGTCGTGGTGGAAAAAGTCGAAACAAAAAAATGCTCAGTTACTTAATTTTACTGAAGCCTTTTTATTGAATGAAACGGCTAAAGTCTTATCGGCCAGCGATTATCCAGATGTATGGCATCAGGGCAATTTAACGCTACCGTTAAGTTATCATTTTACCCCAGGTGATATAGATGACGGGATCAGCTTACATCTTCCGGTTGGTATTTTGAATCAAATTGAAAACCGTGATTTTGATTGGTTAATTCCGGCGCTGCGTTTAGAACTTATTATAGCCCTGATCAAAGGTTTGCCTAAATCATTGCGACGAAACTTTGTGCCAGCGCCTAACTACGCAGAAGCTTGTTTATCAGCAATTAGTGAGCACGACGGTAAGTTAGTTGCCGCCGTTGAAAAACATTTATTAAGAATGACGGGGGTGCGTTTACCCGAAGATATTTGGCAAGATGTTGAATTGCCCATTCATCTAACAATGAATTTTAAGGTGATTGACGAAAAAGGCGTGCTTATTAATCAAAGCCGTAAGCTTGAGCAGTTAAAAGCGTCTTTGCAAGGCAAAGTAAAAGCATCAATTAAGAAAGTGGCTGATAAAGGCATAGAACGTGAACAAATTACCAGATGGGATTTTAATGATATTCCCAAAGGCTATGAGAAAAATATTGCTAATATCACCATAAAAGCTTTTCCAGCCTTAGTTGATAAAAATAAAACGGTTGCTATAGAATTATTTGAACAAGAAAGTCTTGCTGAGCAAGCGATGATCAATGGTGTGAGTCGTTTAATTTTGTTAAACATACCTTCACCGGTTAAATATCTCCAACAAAAATTGCCTAATAAAGCTAAGTTAAGCTTATATTTTAACCCTTTTGGTTCAATACCTGACTTATTAGACGATTGTATAGTTGCTGCTTGCCAACACTTAGTGAAAGAGCACGGTGACATACCACGTAATCAAAACGACTTTGAAAAAGCCAAAGACCATGTTCGTGCTGAACTTGCCGACTGTGTACTCGCGTCAGCGTTAAAAGTCGAGAAAGTCTTAACCTTAACCCATGAAATAGGGAAAAAATTAAAAGGTCGAATGTCGTTAGAAGTCATTCAAGCACAAGCCGACATTAAAGAACAACTTAGTTTATTGGTGTTTAAAGGTTTCGTGACCGCCTCTGGTCATCAACGATTAGAAGATATCGCCCGTTATTTACAAGCGATGTTAAGACGTATGGAAAAGCTACCGGTTGACCCTAACCAAGACCGATTGAAAATGTTAGAGGTTGCGAAAGTTAATAATGCTTATATAGCGTTACTTGCCAAGCAAACTAAAGGCAAGCCTATAATTGATGAAGTCTTAGCGGTGCGATGGATGATGGAAGAATTTCGTGTTTCGGTATTTGCGCAAAATTTAAAAACAGCTTATCCGGTATCGGCCAAGCGAATTTTAAATCATCTGAAAGAAATTTCAGCTAATTAAGCGGATTATATCAACAATTTCAACGTTGAAAATTTGACAGTAAACGTTGCAATGGGTATAAAAGATACAATAAAAAATTAAATAATAATATGGAGTAATAATGGTTAACTTTGATGATAAACGAGACTTCTATCGGATGATGTTAAATAGTGATGTAACCGTGACCATTATCGACGATGAAGCGAACAGTCAAATCTTAGCGACTTGTCGAGATTTAAGTGCGACGGGTATGGCGATTGAAATGACACACCCATTAGAGCTTAATACCCATGTTAAAGTTAGTGTGCGCTCTGCAAGCAGTAATGTACAACCATTGGAAGTTTCAGGAAAAATAGTACGAGTCACCGAAGAGGGTGAAGAGTGCTTTTTAATTGGCATTAATATTGCTGAAATAGACTAAAGTTCAAGCACTAAACAAGCCATAGATAACCTAACAAAAAACGAGCACTAAGTGCTCGTTTTTATTTTGATGTCAGTCAAAAATAGTGAGCTAGCTTACTTGGCAAACCAAACCTTTCAAATAATAACCTTCAGGGTAGTTACTCGATATTGGATGATCGCCAGCTTGTTGCAAGCGCTCAACAAAGTGCACTTCGCGACGAGCATCAAGAGCAGCATCTGCAACCACTTTTTGAAATAGGCTAGCTTCCATCAAACCAGAGCAAGAAAAGGTCAGCAATATACCGTTTGGTTTGAGTAATTGCATGGCGAGCATATTAATGTCTTTATAACCACGACAGGCACCAGTTAATTGCGCTTTTGATTCAACAAATTTAGGTGGGTCTAAAATTATCATATCAAATTGACGTTTTTCTTCGCGGTATTGTCTGAGTAACTTGAACACATCGGCTTTAACAAAAGAAACATTCTTGTCTTGAAGATTATTAAGCGCAATGTTTTCTTCGGCCAAGTCGAGTGCCGATTGAGAAACATCAACATTGATCACTTCTTTAGCGTCATTTGCCGCACAATGTAAGGCGAATGTCCCCGTATAAGAAAAACAATTAAGTACCGACTTATTTTTAGCATAACGACCAGCAGTAACACGAGAGTCGCGTTGATCTAAATAAAAACCGGTTTTATGGCCTTTTGCGATATCAACGTTAATGGATAATCCATGCTCTTTAATAACACATGCGGTTGACTCAAGCGGTTCTGTTAGCCAGCCAGTAATAGGCTCTAAGCCTTCTTTTTTACGTACGTCAACATCAGAGCGCTCGTAGATGCTACATTGTGGATAGAGCTCTTTAATCACTTCAACTAAGGTATAACGTTGAAAGTCGGCACCGGCACTTAATAGTTGGCAAACAATTAAGTTATCGTATTTATCAATCGTTATACCCGGTAAACCGTCAGATTCACCAGCAATTAAACGATAACCGGTCAAACCGCCTTGTTCAATAAACCATTCACGTCTAGATTGAGCACTTATTAATTTTTTACGAAAAAATTCGCTGTCGATTTCTTCATTTTCATTAAAGCTCCAAACCCTGACTCGAATTTGAGATTCTGGCGAGTAAGCACCGCGAGCAAGCCATTTTTCCTTGTGATCAAATACATCAACGGTATCGCCCAACATCGGGTTTCCCTTAATTTTATTGATCGCTTGAGAAAATATCCAAGGATGTTTTCGTAATAAAGACTTCTCTCGGCTTACTTTTAAATAAATTCTTGCTGACATGTGACTATACTTAATGAATTGGTAAATGAAATTGCGCAGAGTGTAGTCAATGCCAAGCTCGGGTGCAATCTTCACGTTAAGTTATTTCAGTTTACGTTAAGGAACAATAAGTATGAATGTTAGTTATATCGCCCATGTTAGCGGAAAAGTACAAGGGGTTTATTTTCGTGCGTCTAGCCAACAAGTCGCTATTGATTATGGCTTAAGTGGTTATGCAAAAAATTTGGATGATGGAGATGTAGAAGTTTTAATGTGCGGTGAAGAAAAAGACGTCGATAAAATGTTAGCATGGTTGGCACACGGACCGCCAGAAGCTGACGTAGTGAGTATGGAGAAAAAACAGATTAAATGGCAGCAACATAACTTTTTTGCAATCAGCTAATGGTTATTTAATCGTTAGTAAAATGAATAAGTGTTTAACAATTTAGAGGTTTACTTGAAGTATATTACGATTACGACCGATCAACAGTTAGTCTTCGCTGAAACACCAGTGCCTGAGCTTTCAGCCGATGAATGTTTAATTCGCGTAAAAGCTATTGGTGTAAATCGCGCCGATATTTTACAGCGACAAGGCAAGTATCCGGCGCCTAAAGGTGAGTCTACTATTTTAGGGCTAGAGGTTTGTGGTGATATTGTTGCTTGCGGCAGTGGGGTCATTGACTGGAAAATTAATGATAAGGTTTTTGGTTTGGTTGCTGGTGGCGGTTATGCGGAATATGTTGTTATAAAATCTAGTCAGTTATTTTGTCTACCAGCCATATTCACTGATCAACAAGGTGCGGGTTTTGCTGAAACTTTTTTAACGGCTTATCAAAGCCTATTTTCAATAGCTAGGTTAAAAGCAAAACAATCAGTATTGATACATGCTGGCGCGAGTGGTGTTGGCTGTGCCGCAATAGCACTTGCCAAAGCAAAAGACTGTTTTGTTGTTGTAACTGCTGGCAGTGAAGAAAAATGCCAAGCGTGTTTAACTTTAGGTGCAGATGTTGCGATTAACTATCATCAAAACTCTTTTGAACAATGGCAAAAAGCACACGCTCCCGAAGGCTTTAATGTCATTATTGATGTGGTAGGAGGAGATTACTTACAAAAAAATATAAATGTTGCAGCAGTGGATGGCCATCTTGTTATTTTGTCTATTTTGCAAGGTCGCTACTGCGAAAAAGTAGACATGGGCAAAATGCTTGCAAAGCGAATCAGTATTACAGCTTCAACGTTACGAAACAGAAGCAATAACTATAAAGCTGAATTAGTGGCTGATTTTAAAGAAGATTTTGGAAAGTTACTCGGTGAAGGACAATTACTACCGGTAATTGATACTTGCTACCCATGGCAAAATGCCGATAAAGCTCATCAACGTATGTTAGAAAATAGCAATATCGGCAAATTAGTTTTAACGGTTTAGTTAACGGATTAAACGTTTATTTTTCAGTTTTAATTGTTTTTTTACGACGTACACCTAAGCCTAATAGACCTAACGCCAAAATCGCAATAGTCGCTGGCTCTGAAACTGGGGTTGTCACGGGGCCAGGGCAATCATAAGTGCATAGTCCACCAAAAAAGGTGATATGTGATAAGCCTTTATTGTTCGGTGTAGTCCAATCACCGATGGTTACTGATTGTGCTAAATTCATACATTCTAGACGGAGGTTAAAATCCCCATCGACAGTATTGCTTTCATTAGCACAAACGTTGTTGGTGTTGTCAGAAGTTTTAATGTTCCAAAATAAACGAAGACCATCATTATTATTACCGGAACCTGCTTTTGATATCCAAAATCGAATATCAGGAAAGTCATTGTCATAAGACCAAGTGCCTGTTTTGTTTTCTTCACTTAAACCACTAAAATCCCACATTTCTTTTTCAACGTAATCCATATATTTAGAGCTTTCTTCATATTTTTGATGTCCAGTAGTTGTAGTATTAACTGCAGACAGATCACGATTTTCATCGGCGTCAAACTTTGCAATAACATTGGCAAGATACTGGGGGTTTCCACCGATATCTAATACTGTAATACGGCAAGTATTAAAACCATTGCCTATATCGTCATAATAGCCATTTCCACCGCAATCGTTATTTACATGAATATCTACTGATACTGAGGTGTATCCAGAAGTATTCACTACAATCTTTGAATTCGTTACTATGTCAGTGACGGTGGTTTGTCCAGCTTGGCTTTGAAATGAAATCATCACTATTGATGATAAAACTACCAGCGTTTTAGTGTGTTTTTTGAGAGAACTTAAAATTTTCATTCTAAACTTCCATATAATTAGAAGATCATTATAACATTAAACTTAATCTAAGCAAAAATCACGCCGTAAAAATTAATTGCTTTTAATTCAATAGGTAAAAAGAATCCTCGGCTAGCGTATTGAATGTTATTTTAAAAACTGTAAAATATTTCGACACAAAAGTACAATGTAAACAATACGTTAAATAAAGGTAATAGCATTGACTTTGTTAGCAGATTATATCAAAAGTTAAAATTACGAATATAAAGTAGGGGTTATTGTTGAAATATAAACAGATAAAAAGCACTATATCTATAGCTTTTAAATTTACCGAGACGTTAATGAGCCAGAAATTACCAACCTCAAGAATATATTTTTTTTTAATACTGATTGCGTTAACTTGTAGTGCGCAAGCAAGTGACAAAAATGTACTCGAACAAGCTAATATTGCTTTTAAAGATAATAATTATAATGAAGCGTTAATTCATCTTAAAAATTTAACTCAAACAGACCCCGATAATTTAGCCGCAAGACTATTAATGGCCGAAGTCCTTATTGCCTCAGCTAAAGGTGCTGCGGCGGAAGTAGAGCTTGTTAACGCCGAACGTTTAGGTGCAGATAAAAACCTCACGTTATTATTGTTTGCCGAAGCTTATTTGCTTCAAGGCAAATATAATGAGGTGATGACACATTTAGATAACCCCGTTCAAGAAGTGATTTTGGCAGCTAAAGTTAATGTGTTAAGAGGGCATGCTCAGCTAGGGTTACGGCAATTAAAATCCTCAACGAAAAGCTATAAAAATGCGTTGTCACTTAATGTTAATAATATCGATGCAAAATTAGGGTTAGCTCAAGTTGCCTTAAATTATTATCGTTTTGATGAAGCTCAAACTTATGTAAATGATGTGCTCAAAGGATATTTCCCTCCGGTTAACGCTTGGATATTAAAAGCGAGTATTCATCAAAGCTTGGCTGAATTGAAGCCCGCTTTAAAAGCAATTAACAAAGCATTGTTAGAAAACCCAAGACATGTTCAAGCTTTAGTTATCCGCGCTAGTTTGTTAATAGAGCTAGGTGATTATTTAAACGCTCAAACTGACGTAGACAGTATCTTTAAACTGGTCCCCAATGAGCCTAAAGCTCAATTTTTGGCCGCTTTAATAGAATCTAAAGCCAATGATGATATAAGCACTAAGCAACAATTTGCTCTGCTGAGTGAGACTATTTCGAGGTTAGATAACGATACGTTAGTTAATAATCCTAATTACTATTACCTAGCCAGTGTTGTTGCATTTCAGCAAGGAAGTTATTCAGCAGCCGAGCAATACATTAAAAACTATCTTGAAATAGACAGTTTAAACATTAAAGCAATGACATTTTCGGCTACTATTCATATAGCAATGAAAAATTATTCTGCCGCACAATCCATTTTAAATACGGCTAATTTACAAGAGGAAAATAACCCTAAGGTACTTTCTTTGTTAGGGCTAGTAAGTACAGAACTTAACCAGCACGAAAAAGCAAAATTTTATTTTCAACAAGTTGTTAACTTGCTTCCTGAATCTTCAATTGCATCTCAACAATTAGCCAAAAACAACATAGATATGGGCGAGTATCAACAAGCTATAGACACATTACTGGCAATTAATTCCTCATCACAATATCAATCAACAATTAGTTTTTTACTCGTTCAAGCTTATGTCAAATCAGGACAAAAAAGTAAAGCTTTAGCCATTGCAGAAAAATTAGTTCAAGTTGAACCGGGTAATAAAGAGTTTATTCATCATTTAGGTTTTATTTACCAAATAATTGCCGATTTTCCAAAGGCAAAATTGTCGTTTGAAAGAGCTTTAAAGATTGATACTGCACACACTAAATCTATTATTAGCCTAGCTGAAACTCTGCAAGTAATGGGGCAGGTTAAAGAGTCTTTCACACTTTTAGAACAAGCATTGTTGGTACAAGAAAATGATAGTTCCCTTATTAACGCTTTAGCTAAAATTTATGCACGAACACAGCAGTATGAGCAATCTGTTGTTTGGTTTAAAAAAGCTTATCAGTTAGATAATAATAACAAAGAGTTACTCAAACAGTTGTCTTTCAGTTACATAGCCGCAGGTCAACCATTAGAAGCCATAGAAAATATTGAAAGCTATTTAACAAATCATCAAAAGACAGCTGATCTGTATGTTTTATTAGCACAGTATTATCAACAGCAAAATAATATTGAAAAAGCGCTACAAAACTTTAATAGCGCAATACGCGCAGAGGGTAATAAAGGTGATATATATTTTTTGATTGCCCAACTTTATCAAAAACAGAACAAGTACAGCGATGCTATTGAAATGTACAAAAAGTCTGCTGCTTGGTCTAACAATAAACAAGCACCATTGATTTCGCTAAGCCAGTTATTAAATCAACAACAAAACCCCCTTGAAGCTATTAAAATTGTTGAACAGTTTTTAACAAAAGAAGATTATTCTATACAGCTTAATATGGTTTTAGCACACGCTTATTACTTATCTGGACAATATGATGAAGCTGAAGACAGTTATAAAAAATTATTGATATTAGTTCCTGCGAAAGCAAATAATCGTGACAATGTTATTGCAGGCTTAAGCTTGGTTTATCAAGCGAAGAATCAAGATAATAAGGCAATTAAACTGCTAATGAATGCTTTAGAAGATAAGCCCGAAAGCTTCTTAATTAACAGTTCACTCGCTGAAATACATATCAATAAAGATCAATGGCAGAGCGCTTATGACATTTATCTTCATTTATTGGCTGAGTTTCCTCAGCAAGCAATGCTACTAAATAATACAGCGTTTATTGCTTCAAAGTTATCGCTTTTTGATGATGCAAAAAAGTACAGTTTAGCGTCTTTAGATATTACCAGTAGTCAGCCTGACTCTCTTGATACACTAGGGTGGGTTTATTATCAAACTCAAGAATTTGATAAGGCACTACCGTTATTTCGACAAGCACTGGCGCTAGATTTTTCTAAGATTGAAATTAAATATCACTTAGTATTGACTTTAAAAGCGCTTAATCGTGAAAAAGAAGCCTTCAATACCTTGGTAGAAGTTGTTAATAGTAAACGTGAATTTTCAGATAAAAAAGAAGCGATAAAGTTATTAAATTCATGGGTAGAAATATTGCGTATTAAAAAAAACCTTTAGAAACATCTATAACCGCTAAAGTAAGTCTGATAAAGGACTTCTAACACCATTAGCACCATGCTCAAGTACATGGGTATAAATTTGGGTTGTACGTAGATCGCTGTGCCCTAATTGTTCTTGCACTGTTCTTATATCAGCCCCTCGTTGCAACAAATGAGTAGCAAATGAATGCCTTAAAGTATGACAAGTTATTACCTTATTTAACTTCAATTGATTCGCTGCTTTTTTGACTGATTTTTGAATACTACTTTCATTGAGGTGATGACGACTTAGGTGTTTGAATTCTGGTTCGATACTTAATCGAGCAGAAGGAAATAAATATTGCCACTTGAATTCTTTTGCGGCATTAGGATATTTTCGATTGAGTGCATTCGGTATCCATACACCTTTATATTCAGTATTCTCTAAATCGAGAGTATGATATTTTTTAGCTCCTTGGATTTGAAGGTAAAGTTCGGGTATGAGCTCAGTGGCTAGCGTAACTCGACGATGTTTGTTTCCTTTACCATTCCAAACTGCAATACAGTGATAGTCAAAGTCTATATCTTGAACTCTTAAACGAATAGCTTCCATAAGCCTCAAACCACTACCATATAAAAGGCTTACTAATAAATGATGTTGTGCTGGTATTCTTGTGAGAAGTTTCATGACTTCTGTAGGCGTAAGCACATCGGGTAATTTTCTAGGTCGGCGACTTAAGTTAAAGTTTAGGTTTAGACTTAATTCGTTTTTTAAAATTTCTTTGTATAAAAAAGCTAATGCATTGAGTGCAAGTGATTGGGTTGCTGTTGAAACGTTTTGTTGATTAACTAAATAACTGAGAAACCTTTCAACTTCGGTGTTTCCCATGAGAGCGGGATGAGTTTTATTTGAGTAGTTGATAAAATATTTTATCCAGTGGATATAGGTTTCTATCGTTCTCTTTGCGTATCTTAAATTACGCATATGTTCTACGATACTCATTAAAAAAGGTGATTTAGCGTCCATAATATAAAACCCAAGCACTGTGATTACATACAGCTTAGGTTGTTTTCAGTTCTTTTGCCAATATAACGACAATTTCGGTGTTACATCTTTTGAAATATTTAAGAATAATAAAATGATAGTGTTGTTATTAAGTTGTAAAATGTGATAATTATAACTGTAAATAATGAAGGAACGGTGAGTAGTGCTATTTACTAACTTTTTCCTTCTAATAAACTGTTTTATTTATAGTTGTTTTAACTAGTTTGAAGTAATACCAATAAACCATTAACCCCTTATTTCAATTGACTTCTTACCTATTTCTTGTTTTAAATAGCCCACCTGTTTTTTATATAGCATGACTACACTATGTCTACATGCAAAATAACCAAGTCTTTTGTAGACAAACTTGTACTTCCTGAAAAAGGGCAGGTTTTCTATCGAGATTCAGAGCTTAAAGGCTTTGCTGTTCGTGTCACTACGGGCGGTAGTAAAGCGTTTGTTTTAGAAAAACGCATCAACCGAAAACTCAAACGAATTACGCTTGGGCGTTACCCTGAAATTACGGTCGAAATGGCACGTAAAGAAGCCCTTAAATACCTAGGTGAAATTGCAACGGGTATTGACCCAATAGCAAAGCGCCAACAAGCCCAAGCCGAACAAATGACGCTTTGGCAAGTCTGGCAAGATTACCGACGTATAAAGTCCTACCTAAAAGATAAAACCTATGTTCAATATGAAATGTATCTGAACGGTGAATTAGAAGATTGGAAGAATAAGCGCCTTGTTGATATTACCAAAGATATGATTTCAACTCGTCACGGTAGGTTACTAAAAAGCCATAGTCCTTCTTATGCCAATACCGCTATGCGTATATTGAGTGCGATTTATAAGTTTGCAAAAGACCAATATGAAGATAACAATGGTTTAAGCCTATTTCCGCATAATCCCGTTGACCGTTTAGGGCAAATAAAAGCATGGGCGAAAGAGCCAAGACGCCAAACGGTGATTAAACCCAAACAATTTGAGCGTTGGTATAAAGAACTGCAAGAAATGAAGTTTAATACGGGGGCAGAGTCACATCATGTTGTTGCAGATTATTTACTTTTTTTATTACTGACAGGGCTACGAAAAAATGAAGGGGCTACATTAACGTGGAGTAACGTAGATTTAGAGGAGGGAACAATTTATATACCTGATACTAAAAACAAAGAGCCGTTAACATTACCTTTATCAGATGTTCTTGTTGGTATACTCAATTACAGGTTACGATTCAAAACCAATGAGTACGTCTTTTCATCGAGAAAAGCAAAGTATCTAGCGCACCCAGAGCAAGCACTAAAACACTTATGTGAGACATCAGACATTAAATTTACGTTTCATGACTTACGTAGAACCTTTATTACGGTGGCTGAGTCATTAGATATATCATCGTATGCAATTAAACGGCTCGTTAACCACAAAAACGGCTCAGACGTGACAGAAGGTTATATTATTAACAATCACGACCGTTTAAGAGCGCCTATGCAACGCATAACCGATTTTTTTAAAGAAAACTGCAAAATAAACATGGATGATTATGTATCAAGATAAAATAGAACAAAAAGTAAAAACAGCAATCGCTTCTAATGTGTATACAGAAAATCGATTCAATGTATTTGAATACACTTTATTAGAGCCATTAACGTTTACAGCTTATGAATTTGCTTGTGATGCAACACATTTAGCGCGTGATATTTTGTCAAAGCGAACAAATGAAGATGTTGTCATTCTTTCTAAAGCAATTGATTCAATGTTGAAGTTAGGAAACGGATTATTAAATGAATTATCGTTAACACTACTTAACGAAAAAAGCACAAGACAGAGTGTTACTTTATCTAAGGGTAGAGCCTTGTATTTGTTGTGTGATTATTTTGACTTAAACACTATTGATATTAAAAACCTCCAGTGGTGCGAAATATTTGCCACATTAACGTTAATGCATTCGGCTGAAATAAAATTTACCTACGACAATCGCCTTAAAGAAGACGCATTATCTTTATTGTTAAAAGAACAGGTCGGTGATGAACAGTTCTCGATTATGCAACAAGCCAGTTTAGATAGAGCTATTAGAGATTTACTTGAAGAAATTATTGATAGTATTGCTCGTGCTGAGTGTTTGTTTGATAAAAAGTCAGCCTCATCATTGATTGCTAAAGCAGGGGGAGAAGGTAAAGCTAAAAATATCGAACCATTAAAAATTGAAGTCATTGAAAGGTATCTTAAAAGCTACGCTCACTTTAATAAGAAAAAAGCAGGGCGAGCAATTGAGCAAGAATTAACGATAGAGGATCATCCACTTTTATTATTATCATATTCTGAAGATAAAGATTTACAGTTTTCTAAATGGATTGGCTCATTTTTAAATGGTAGCTATAAATTTCCGTTCAATAAGTAATCAAAAAATTCATTTGCTTAGTAGAAGAATTCTCCTGCTAAGCATAATGATTTCTCTGCTAAGTACAGCCATTCATATAAATTAGCACATGCTCAAAAATGACTCGTCTTTTAAAACAACGAGTAAAGAGCCATGTTAGTCAAATTACTAAACACCAAAGAAACTGCTGAAATATTAAGTGTCAGCGAAGCCTTCCTTGAACGTGATAGATGGGCGGGTGCACGCATCCCTTTTATCAAAGTAGGCGCAAGAGCCATACGTTATCGCTTACAAGATATCGAAAAGTACATTGAAGATAATCTATGTTATTCAACCAGTGAAGGTGGGGTAGCGTAATGACTGTACTTAACCCTTCATTTAAAAGTATCTCATGTGAATATAACCCTTTAGGGGCGTCACATGTCTAAATTAACTCATCAACAGTTACGTTTCTTATTTTGGTTGTCATTACCCGGCTCTTTTTTAGAAGTATCAAGGAAGGTTGGTTTTATGGATGATGAATATAATGGTTTACAAGGTTATGCGAAAAAACAGGGTGGATTCTATAAGTTTGATATTCTTACCTTATATGCACTTGAAGGGGAAGGATTAGTCAAAGGTGAGATTGTTTATTATATTGGCATTCCATGGGAGAAATACACATTAACGGAAAAAGGTGATGTAACAGCCTCATTACTTTCGATAGCGAAAGAATTTCATGAATAAGCATGATATCAATTCGCCGTTATTGAGAAAGCCAAATCATATTTTTGAATTGGCTGACTCACGTAACTTACCTAATAATATTGAATGTAAAATCACAGATATTAATGCTGTTAGGTTGTTGCCCCAAAAACTGGCTCATTTATATTTTGCTAAACAATATGAAATTCAGCAGTATGCAAAGTCATGTGCTGAGTATTGTCGCGTTATTGTGATTGACCCAAAAAATGAAGCGTTACTTAAATTTTTTGAACCAACGAATAATACAAATCCCGTTACGGAAAATTCCGTTAACGAAAATAATTCAGTGTTGAGTTCCGTTAACGAAAAAACATCAAAAAATTATATCGTTAACAGAAAAGTAAATAAATTCCCGAAAAGCATGTATGACCAACAACGCGTATACGAATTTCTTTGTCGTTACGTAATAAAGTTTGGCGTAACTCCTCCCGTACCCACAAATAAAATACAGATATCAGGCTGTTTGAAAAGATTGGTTGATAATCGTTGGTGGAAACGAAGCATTCAAAAACTTGTTACTCAAGCAAACGAAAGTGCCGCAATTACTGCCAATGTTGTGAGTAGAACAAAACAGATATATGCGAGTAATATCACCACAAGAAATTATCTTGAACGTGTAGCGATGAATAGAGAATTACTAAGCTCTCATTTTATAATCAATGATGCGGGTCAGCGGTTTTCATTACAGGAAATTTCAGACGTAAATGTCTCAAATCCAGAAGTTAGAAAAGCAGAGCTCATCAACAGAGCTAGAGGTTTTGAAGACTTAGCTGAATCATTAGGGCATGAAGCCTTATTTATTACTATTACGTGTCCATCAAAATATCATTCATCATTTTCAAAGTCAGGTGCAAGAAATCCTAAGTGGGCAGGATACATGCCTGATGATTCACAACGATATTTAAATAAACAGTGGCAAAAAATTAGAGCTGAACTTAAGCGTAAGGATATTCAACCTTATGGCTTTCGTGTTGTAGAGCCTCAACATGATGGAACACCACATTGGCATTGTTTGTTTTTTGTAAAACCTGAGCAAGTCCAACCTTTAGAGGATATTATTCGTTTTTATTCACTCCAAGTAGATGGTGATGAAAAAGGCGCGATGGAAAACCGTTGTGACTTTAAACGCATTGACCCTGAAAAAGGCTCAGCAACAGGTTATATCTTAAAGTACATCGTTAAGAATATTGATGGTAAAGGGTTAGGTGAAGATAAGTTTGGTAATGATGCCATTACAACGGCTAAACGTATTAAAGCTTGGGCTTCATGTTGGCGTATTCGTCAGTTTCAACAAATTGGTGGAGCCAGTGTTTCTGTTTGGCGTGAGCTAAGGCGATTAAAAGAGAAGTTCTTCCCTGAATCTACCATTGAAAAAGCGCGCATTGCGGCAGATACAAGTGACTGGCAGGGCTATATTGTTGCGATGGGGGGAATTGAATCAAAACCGAAATCACACCCAATAAAATTACATTACGATGTAGATATTAATACAAAAACGGGGGAATGTTCACAAAGCTATTATGATGGTGAGCTTGTCACAAAAATAAAAGGGTTATGGTTCGATGGTAAAGCCTTAATAACACGAAAACTACAATGGCGTATTGAGCGACTAGCCTAATCGCTATGGACTAAAGCTACCCATTAGGCTTTAGCTGGTAGACAAAGTAAAATAACTACGTAAAGAAACATCAAAATAGGCTTTAGCTATTAAATAGGCCTTAGCTCTTATCAATAAAAACAAAATCACACTCCTTTTAGCTTTAGTAAAGCACTTACCAATATTGGCAAAGAAGGTTTTACTTGGAGTTCTGTAAATAACTGTACTGGAATAATATATAGGTAGGGAAATGATAACGCCCACTTAAGGGGCAAAATAGAGTTGGCTAAAATAGGTGAACGGAGTGAACAAAACAGCCAACTTTATTTTGTCCCTCTTTAAGTTCTTGTTAGGTAAACATTAGCACCTGAGCTAAACCAGATAAAAACTCTGAAGCCCATAAGCTAAAAAAATAAACAAATGAAACAATTACAGCATGCTTATTTGAAAGCTCAAATTTAGATTTAGAGCGCATAAAGACATAAAAAATTGTAACTAGAATAAGTGATAATAATATAGCTAAATTGACTATTGCATCCGCCTCCGTTATCCAAAGTAACAAACGAGTAGTAAACAGAGCTAAAAAAGGAATAGCTAGGAAAAACAAAACATCTTTAAATGTAGTTTTTTCTACAGCAAATTTATTTATTACAAAAAATAGTACAATTGAAACTAAAATAACACCAATCACAAAACTCTCCTTGTTTACCAACGCCCTGTTAAGGGGCAAATTGTAGTTGGCTAAAATGTGAAGCGGAGCGGAACTAGCCAACTGTAATTTGTCCCACTTGAACAGCTTGTTATGTGTTGTTAACTCTAATGTAAGTTGCTATTTTTTCTACTAAACTATTGGCTTCACTATTTTTAGCATTAACAGTATAGCCAGACCAAATATCCCACTCTAAACCAATAATTGATTGATTAAATGTAAAGTCTTGGAATGCTTCATCGAGACCTTTAATTAACTCAGTGTGTGGACTTAATTTAAACTCGGCGACAACAGATTTGGTTATTTTAGCGTAATCAGATGAGGATATTTTCTCAAAATCGAATGTAAGCCTATTGCTGAAATCACGTTGATTATTCACCTAACCTTCCCTAAACACATAACGAGCTTGTAGAATAACTCGCTTATTATGAATACCCCCAAAAAATAGAGGGCACAAATGCATTACCTATATCGAGTTAATCGTCCACAGTGCGATACAGGAACATGAAAAATCAGCGATTTTGACTAAATTAGTTATTCTACAGCCTCAACGCCCCATTAAGAGGCTTTTAATTGTTGGTTAAAATGTGAAGCGAAGCGGAACCTAACCAACTGTTAAAAGTCCTGCTTGAATGGCTTATAGTTCGACCAAGCCACTTAATCTCATAAAGTAACTTACTATTAGATTAGGTGGAACATGCTCCTGTTGGTTACGAATATTGAATGGTAAACATCCAATGTTTCTAACAAGACGTTCGAACCA